>NZ_JBFBCD010000008.1:350164-514085 GCF_040683015.1 Nocardia sp. NPDC051030
AATTTATACGCGCCAAATTTTTACTTGATTGTGGCGGGGGCGGTTTTTACTCTTTGCATTAACACCCCCCATGCAAAAAATAACCGCGGCCTGCCGGTTGGCAGCGCGCGTTCCGCAATGAACTCAGCCCACAATGGACTCAGCCCACAATGGACTCAGCCGAAACCGTCTAGCCGGTCTTGCTCATTCGAGCCTTGCGCCGGAACGCCAGCTCATCCTCGGGCCGATCCGATGCGCTGCCGGTCTCGGCGCGCTCGGCCGGGAAGGCGGCGATCGCCCCGGTGAGCTCGCGCATCGCGCCACCGACGGCAATGCCGAAGACGCCCTGCCCGCCCTGCAGTAAATCAACGACCTCCTCGGGCGAGGAGCACTCGTACACGGTGGCTCCATCGGAGAAGAGCGTGATCCCGGCCAGATCCTCGACGCCGCGGCTGCGCAGATGATCCACGGCTATGCGGATGTTCTGCAACGAGATACCGGCGTCGAGCAGCCGCTTGACGATCTTGAGGACCAGGATGTCCTTGAACGAGTACAGCCGCTGGCTGCCGGATCCGGTGGCGCTGCGGATGGACGGCACGACCAGCCCGGTGCGGGCCCAGTAATCGAGCTGACGATAGGTGATCCCGGCGACCTGGCAGGCGCTGGGCACCCGGTAGCCGACCAGTTCGTCCGGCACCGTGTCATCTGGGAACAGCCCTGGCTGCACCACATCCTGAGGTTGCGGTTGATCTCCCACTGACTACTCCCTTACTGCTTGCCTATCAGGGCACCGTCTCATCGACCTGGAGCGTGGCCTAACTGTCGAGGCTACTCCCATGATTGTCTCGGGAGTATCGGCACCATCCAAGCTTGGCGGAGCGCGTGTTTCTATACCTAAACCTCAGGTCGAGACACGGTTCTATTACGTCCCAAGGTCAACAGCTGGTCAGCTGTCCGTGGCCTTGAAATCATCGGGAGATACCGATTCGAGAAACTCCTTGAACTTCTCGACCTCATCCTCGCGCTCGTCCGGCATGACGAGTCCGGCCTCTTCGAGTACCGGCTCCTCGGCGTAGATCGGGCAGCCCACCCGCAGGGCGATGGCGACGGAATCGGAGGGACGCGCCGAGACGCGTAGGTCGTTCTCGAAAACCAGATCGGCGTAGAAGGTGCCCTCTTGCAGATCCACGATGCGGACCTCTTTCAAGGTGTGCCCGAGATCCTTGATCAAGATCTTGATCAGATCGTGGGTGAGGGGCCGGATCGGCGTCACGCCTTCTTGTTCCAGCACGATCGCGGTCGCCTCGGACTGTCCGATCCAGATCGGCAGATATCTGTCTCCGGATGCCTCGCGGAGCAACAGCACGGGCTGGTTCTGTGGTTGTTCGACACGGATGCCGATCACACGCATTTCGCTCATCGCACTGCCTCCCAATACTCAAGCCAGCCGCCCAACCTGCCCTCGGGTCGGCCGTATCACCGAGTCTAGGCGAAGATTTCAGCCCCCGAGCGAAGCGCGCACGGAGGTCTTCACCAGGCACGTGTGCAGGGTCAGCGACAGTGCCGCCAACTCGCGCACGGTCTCCTCGGCGCGGGCGCGGGCGTCCGCATCCCGGCTCTTCGCGATCGGTGCGGCGATCTGCGCGACCATCGCGGCCTCCCGGTCCGCGGCCAGTTTGAAGGCACGCAGATGCCTTGCCTCCAAACCGAATTCGCTCAATGCCTTGGCGGTGCGAGCCAGCGTCACCGCGTCGGCGTCGAAATACCCGGCGGCGCCTGGGGTGATCAGATTGGCGCGAATCAGTTCTGCCAGAAACTTTTCGTCGATGCCGGCCTGAGTCAGCAGGTCTGCCCTGGGAATCCGGATCTCGTGATCGAACCGGAGCTCCTCGGGCGACACCTCACCGGGCACGACGCCGAGCCGCCGCGGGCGACTCCCCCCATTGGGCGCCATGGCATCCCCTATAGCTGTTTCCCCTGCGGAACCGGCGACCGCTCGATGGCGGGCTTCCCGCACACCGAGCGTCGCCGCTCCACTGTCGATCGCTTCGAGCTGTTCCTTGATCACCTTCAGCGGCAGGTATTGATCCCGCTGAGCCGTCAGCACGAACCGCAGGCGTTCCACATCGGCGACGTGGAACCTGCGGTATCCCGACGGCGTGCGTTCGGGGCTGATCAGTCCCTCCGATTCGAGAAACCGAATCTTCGAGATGGTGATATCCGGAAAATCCGGACGCAGCAAATCCAGCACGGAGCCGATCGACATACCTCCGCGCGTCCACTGCGCTGCGCCTGTCATTCCCGTGGGCCTTATAGCGTGCCCGTCGCCTCGCTCGAAGCGGGGCGCGGACCGGTCAGGAACACGAGACGGAACTTGCCGATCTGTACTTCGTCACCGTTCTGGAGCTCCGAGGAGTCCACCGGTTCCCGATTCACGTACGTGCCATTGAGGCTGCCCACGTCGACGACCTGGAAGCTGTCGTCATCCTGGCGGAACTCCGCGTGGCGACGGCTGACGGTGACATCATCCAAGAAGATGTCACTGTCGGGGTGACGTCCCGCGGAGGTGGTCGGCTGGTCCAGCAGGAATCGCGAACCGGCGTTCGGGCCACGCTTGACGACCAGCAGAGCCGCCCCCAGAGGCAGGCCCTCGACTCCTTGCACCGGCGCCTCGCCGGTCTGCTCAGGGCGCGACGTGTCGACCTCGTTCAGGAAATCGGCGCGGAACACCGAAGTGGTCTCGGCTGCCGTCTCCTGGTAACCCGGGTCCTTGTTCTCGCTCACCCTTGCTCTCCTCCTCGAACCGAATAATCCATGCAAGCAGTGTTGCCGTCAGCGGCGCGGCCACCGGCCGTTCCCCGCTTCGGGCAGTCCCGATTTGACGAGCACCGGCTGCCGGCACATCTGTTGGCATTGACCGTACCCTGCCAGGGCGTACCCGTGCAGGTAGAACTGTGAAGGCTCCTTCAGCCTCCGATAACTCCTTGATAACCTGCGGCATCGAGCAGGTCACCGAGCGCTGCCTCGAGGGTTACGCCATCGGCGATCTCGAGCTCGAAGATCCATCCGTCACCGTAAGGATCGGTGTTGATGGTCTCCGGCGCACCGGTCAGAACTTCGTTCACCGCAACAACTTTCCCGGCCAGCGGCGTGTAGATGTCCGACACGCTCTTGGTGGACTCGACCTCTGCGATGCTGTCGCCGGTCGCCGAATCCTTGTCTACCTCGGGCAGCTGCACGAACACCACGTCACCGAGCTGTGACTGCGCGTAATCGGTGATGCCGACGCGCACGCGGTTCGGACCCACGGTGCGGATCCATTCATGCTCTTCGGTGTAGCGCAAGTCCTCGGGTAGGTCGCTCACAGGCGGGTTCCTTTCACACGGGCGTCCTCTCGGGATCGTCGTCGATCCGTCTGCCGCACACCCTATCGGCTACTGATCATGGTGCGGCACGGCCGGTATCGCTCGGGCCACGGCGATGGCTTTGCCCAGGTAGAGAATGCCGGTCCAGACATATACCGCCGTGCCCCAGACCATGAATGCCCAGCCGAAGGCCCGCCCGAAACCTGCGGCGGCCCAATCCATCTGCCCGGCCAGAATCCAGGGCAGTGCGGACATGAGCGCGAAGGTGGCGGCTTTACCCAGGTAGATGACGTCGGGAGGGTCGAGGTGACGGCGCCTGTAAATGCCCAGAGTCAGGAACAGGATGCCGTCTCGAGCGACCAGAATGACCACCACCCACCAGGGCAGGATCCCGCGAATCAGGAAGCCGCCCAGGGTCGCCAGCAGATACAGCCGGTCCACCAGGGGGTCCAGGATCGCGCCCAGTTTGGAGGACTGATCCAGCAGCCGGGCCAGCTTGCCGTCCAGGAAATCGGTGAAGCCGCTGAGGATCAGCAGGGCGAAGGCCCAGCCGTCGGCCTTCTCGACCAGCAGCAGCCACAGGAAAACTGGGACGCCGATCAGCCGTATCAAGCTCAGCACATTGGGCACGGTGAGGATACGGTCGCTGTAGACCGGCTCGGCGTTCCGCTCGGTTGTCACAACCTGGTCTTACCTCAATCACTCCGGCGTCACCATCCGGGCACGCCGTCCGGTAGGCGGCGGGACGCCGAATTCTCTCGCTCAGGATATGGTCTCCGCCATAAGCGGCTGGTGAGAGAATGACCAGGACTCTTTCTCATGTGGGAGGCAAGACCATGCCCGACTTCGACTATGACGTCGTCGTTATCGGCTCCGGCTTCGGGGGAAGCGTGAGCGCACTGCGCCTGACCGAGAAGGGCTACCGGGTGGCCGTGCTGGAATCCGGCCGCCGCTGGAATCCCGAGGACATCCCGAACACCAATTGGAATGTGCGCAAATCGATCTGGGCTCCGCGACTGGGGCTGACCGGTACGCAGCGGATCAGCCTGCTTGGCACATGCGCGGTGTTCTCCGCGTCCGGGGTGGGCGGTGGGTCGCTCATCTACGGGAACACCCTCTACGAGCCGCTGCCCGCCTTCTACACCGATAAGCAGTGGGCGCACATCACCGATTGGCGCTCCGAGCTCGCGCCCTACTACGACCAGGCCACCCGCATGCTCGGCGTCGCCCAGAATCCGCGCATGACCCCGGCCGATGACGTGATCCGTTCCATCGCCGAGGATCTCGATGTCGCCGACACCTTCCACCCGACGAATGTGGGCGTGTTCTTCAACGAGAAGGCACCCGGCGTGGAGGTCGACGACCCCTACTTCGGCGGTGTGGGCCCGCGCCGCAGCGGCTGCATCCACTGTGCGCGCTGCTTCACCGGCTGCCCCCACAATGCCAAGAACACCACCCCCACGAACTACCTCTACCTGGCCGAACAGGCCGGTACGAAGGTCTTCGACCTGACCACCGTCACCAGTGTGCGGCCCATGACCGGCGGCGGCTATGCCCTCGAGACCGAGCGCTCGGACCGCTGGGTTCGCAAGGGGCGCAAGACCTTCACCGCCGAACAGGTGGTATTCGCCGCGGCGGCGCTGGGAACTCAGAAGTTGCTGCACAAGATGCGCGACGAGAAAATCCTCCCGAATCTGTCGCCGCGACTGGGTGAGCTGACCCGATCCAACTCCGAGGCCATCCTCAATGTGGTGAGCCGGGAGCGCACGGATTTCGCCGAGGGCATCGCCATCACGTCCTCGATTCACCCGGAGCCGGACACCCACATCGAGGTGTGCCACTACGGCAAGGGCCAGAACGCGCTGTTCCCGCTGTCCGCCCCGATCGTGGACGGCGGCGCATTCCGGTTCCTGCGCTTCCTGCTGGCCATGGTGCTGCATCCGATGGTGTTCGCGCGCAGCCTGAATGCGCATCGGGCGTCGGAGAAGTCGGTGATCCTGCTGGTCATGCAGTCCCTGGACAATTCGCTGACCTCGTATCGGCGGTGGGGGCAGCTCAAGACGAAAGCGGGTAGCGGGGAACCGAATCCGACCTGGATCCCGCTCGCGCATGATGTGGGGCGGCGCTTCGGGGAGAAGGTCAATGGCGATGTGCACGGCCTCGTCATGGATGTGTTCAATATCCCGGCGACCGCGCACTACATCGGCGGCTGCGTGATCGGAGAGACGCCGGAAACCGGTGTGGTGGACCCGTATCAGCGGGTGTTCGGGTATCCGGGGCTGCATGTCGCGGACGGCTCCGCGGTCACCGCCAACCTGGGCGTGAACCCTTCGCTGACCATTACCGCGCAGGCTGAACGGGCAATGGCGTTCTGGCCCAACCGACATGACGTCGACCCGCGCCCCGAGTTGGGTGCGCGATACCGCCGGATCAACCCGGTCAGCCCGAAACAGGCGACGGTCCCCGACTTCGCCCCGGGAGCCCTGCGTTTGCCGATCTTCCCGGCGGACTCCTTCAGCCGAAAACACGAGTGAGCAGATAGACCCGCTCGACGGTAAGTTGGATCGTCGTGTGTGCCAATGTGTTCGACTTCCGTTCTCGTGTCTCGACGGAAGAGGTGTGGGCCCGCGGCCGGGCGCTGCGGGAGCGCACTCCCGTCGAGTCGCGGGATCGGGTGGCGGCCGCCGCGGACCGGCCGGAAGTGCTCGACTTCATCGCGGCCAGCAATCGCGGCCGACTCCCCCATCTGATCCCGCTGCGTATCGGCCGCATGACCGCCTCGCCCTACTCCTTCTTCCGGGGCTCGGCGGGCCTGATGGCGGCCGATCTCGCGGCCGGACCGGACAGTGGCCTCACCGCGCAGCTCTGTGGTGACGCGCATGCCGCCAATTTCGGCCTCTACGGCTCGCCGCGCGGCGAAATCGTCATGGATATCAATGATTTCGACGAAACCGTCCCCGGACCGTGGGAGTGGGATCTGGAGCGTTTGGCGGCCAGTCTGGTGCTGGCCGGGCGTGAGGGCGGGGCCTCGGAGGACGAATGCCTGGCCGCGGCCCGCGATGCCGCCCGCTCCTACCGGCTGACCGTGACGGGCCTGGCCGAGCAGCCGTTCCTCACCTCCTGGACCGCGCTCCCCGACGAATCGGTGATCGAGCAGGTCAATGCCGACGCCTTGCTCGATGACTTCAAGAAGGCCGCCAAGAAGGCCCGCAAGAACAACAGCGCCAAGGTCGCACGCAAGTGGACTGAACATCTCGAGGATCACCAGACCGGTATCGGCAGCCGCAAATTCATTCCGGACCCGCCCGTGCTGACCCTGGTGAACGATTCGGTGACCGAGGCGGTGATCGACGGCCTCACCGAATACGTGGGCACGCTGCGGGAGTCCCGGCGTCGCCTGATCACCCGATTCACGGTGTCCGATATCGCCTTCCGGATCGTCGGCACCGGCAGCGTCGGCCTGCACTCGTATCTGGCGCTGCTGCACGGCAATGGGGACGAGGTGCTGGTGCTCCAGATCAAGCAGGCGGTGCCGTCCGCGTTGACGCCGTACCTGCCCGCTCAGATCCCACGCCACGAGGGTGAGCGAATCGTGCAGGGAGCCAGGTCGGTTCAGGCCGAGACCGATATCCTGCTGGGCTGGACGACGCTGCGGATCAATGGCGCGGAGCTGCCGTTCATCGTGCGGCAGTTCCGAAACCTCAAGGGCGACATCGACGTATCGGCCCTCGACTCCGATCACCTGGACGACTACGGCCGACTGGCGGGCGCGCTGCTGGCCCGGGCGCACACCCGCTCCCTGGACCCCCGCCTGGTAGCCGGGTACCTGGACAACGCCGAGCCTTTCGACGAGGCCGTGGCCCGTTTCGCCGTCCGCTACGCCGATCGCACCGAAGCCGATCACGCCGAACTGCTGGCCGCGGTCAAGGACGGCCGCCTGGCCGCCGAGACCGCCTGACCACCACCGACACACGGCCGGGCGGTAAATCTGTCCGGCCGCTGCGGTCTCTCCGTACCATTGCCCGTATCGAGCCCCGTCGGTCTCAATGAGATGAATCGACGAGAAAGGTGCAGCGCCGATGCTCGTCAGAGTGCAGAACACCGCCGGCACGCACGCCGAGAAGGTCCTCATCGATTGGCTGCGCACCTGGAAGGGCACGGGCGACCCCAATGGCGTCGCCACCGTCAATTGCAGCCTCTTCCACGGTGATCGGCTCTACCCGTTCGACGCCGTGGTGTGGACGCCCACCAGCTGTGTGGTCATCGAGGCCGAGGCCCTGGTGGAACGGACGGACGGCGAGCTGGAGGTGCCGGTCAACGGCCCGTGGCGGATCGGTGACCGGCTGATCAGCTTCGAGGGCGGCGATAAGCGCACCCCCCTGGACAAGTCCCGCGACCACACCTTCGCGCTACAGAACTGGCTGGCCGAACGCGGTCTCGGCCAGCGCGTGGTGCACGGGGTCGTGCTGGTCATGCCGCCGCCGGGGTCGAAGCTCCAGGTGCAGCAGCTGTGGAGCGACCCCAGCTTCCAGGTGCTGCTCGGCGACGATCCGCGCCGGCTGCGCGACTACTTCACCAGCCTGCTGTCCCGGGGACGCCCGCAATGGTCGGCCAATGACGTGGCGTGGGCGTTCCGCGGACTGGGCATCCTGCCGTATCTACCCGCGCCCGGCGACCTGATCAATGAGGGTTTCCTGGGCCCGGTGGATATCACCCTGTGGCACGGCGGCCCGCAGCAGGCGCAGGCCGAGGCCTATGCCGAAGAGCAGGCGCGATTGGAGGCCGAAGCGGCCGCGGCGGGCCCGCGGTTCACGGTGCCCGCGCCCTGGTTCAGTCCCGGCAAGCTCTACCCGCGCCGGACCGGCGAACTCGATCTGGGCCGCACCTTCATGCGCATCATGCTGACGATCGGCATGATCGTGGCGTTCCTGTGGCTGCTCTGGTTCATTATCGCGGGAGCGGTCGCGTACGCGTAGCCGTGAAATGGCGAAACGGTAGGTAGGCGGTCGTCACGATGGCGATCGCCGCCGCCGCGCCGCCGATCACGTCGGTGGGATGGTGGTAGCCCAGGCCCACCATCCCGACCAGGATCATCGGCAGTAGCACGACTGTCACGACCACCACGGTCACCCGAACCCGAGCTGATTCACTGAGCAGCACAAAGGCTGTCACCACGGCAACGAGATGCACCGTATGCCCGCTCGGATAAGCCAGATAATGATGCAGCTCCCGATCCCAAAGCGGTTTCAACACCAGCGAATTCACGCTGATCGCCAGCTCCGGCGCGACAATCATGAACCCGGCCTGCCACCACTGCCTCTGATACGCGAACCACCCTGCGGCCACCAGCAGCAACGGCACCACGACATACCAATTACTGGGAAACACCAGCACCCGATACACCCAGGTATGTCCGCCCACCGACGAGTGGATGTGCTCCCCCAGCGACCGATCCAACCCGGTGGGCCCGCCATCGGCCGGAAAGAACTGCGGCACAGCCACGGTCACCACCGTGGCCGCCAAGATCAGCGCGGGCAGGGCTGTCCGTCGGGCCCAGCTCTCCAGCGCGGGCGGGGCGGGTGCGGTCGATCGAGTCACTTCAGCACCCTAGCCCGGCCATTCACTCCCGCAGCGCGACCTTCTCCAGCAGCGGCCGCGACCGGGCCGGAGCCCACCAGTTCGCGGTGCCCATGACCCGCATGAACGCGGGCACCAGCACCATGCGCACCAGCGTCGCATCCATCAGCACGGCCACCGCCAACCCGAGCCCGAGCATCCGGTTGGTGGTCACGCCACTCGCGGCGATACCCGCGAACACGACCGCCATCAGCAGCGCCGCCGCCGTCACGATCGGCCCCGACCGCGCGATGCCCAAAGCCACCGCGGTGTCATTGTCGGCCCGCGTCTTCTCCGAGTTCTCCCACTCCTCGGCGAACCGGGCGAGCAGGAACACCTCATAGTCCATCGACAGCCCGAAGGCCACACAGAACAGCAGCACCGGCAGCGTGGCGATCGTGTATCCGGTGGCGAAGGTCCCCAGCCCGCCGAGATGTCCGTCCTGGAAGATCCACACCATGGCGCCGAAGGTCGCCGAGAGCGACAACACATTGAGCGCCAAGGCTTTCAGCGGCAGCACGACACTGCCGGTGAGCAGGAGCAGCAGGATGAAGGTGATCGCTGCGATCCAGATCAGCGCCTTGGGAAAGCCCTCCTTGATACCCGATTCCGAATCGGCGGTCTGCTGTGCCAGCCCGCCGAACAAGGTGTCCGAGGGCGCGTCGACGGCGCGCAGAGCCTGCAGTTGCCGCTGCCCCGCCTCCGAATACGGGTCCAACTTGGTGCTGACGACGAGGTGCACACTGTCCGGGGCGGTGGCGCCCGGATCGACGGTCACGCGCTCGACATCCGGAACATTCGACAGCGCAGTCGAATACGCGCCCACGTCGGTGCCTCGCCCATTCACAACGATGTGCACCGTGCCGGTCGCATTGTCGTCGAACCGATCCCGCAGCAGATCACCCACCTGCCGCGATTCGAGTGCGGCGGGCAACGCCCGGTCATCGGGCAGCCCCAGCTTCAGCCCCAAGACCGGCGAGCCGAGCACCACGAGCAGCGCCAGCACGGGCAATGCGCACAGCGCCGGACGCCGCTGCACCGTCCGCGCCACCCGATAGAGAAGACTCTGCTCGACCGGCCTAGCTTCGCGCAGCGGCTTCTTATTGATCCGATCGCCCAGCACCACCAGCAGTGCGGGAACCAGCGTGAGCGCCAAGAGGATCGACAGTGCCACCACCGCCAGCCCCGCGAACGCGAGCGACCGCAGGAACGTCAAGGGGAAGAACGACATCCCGATCAGCGCGATCCCCACCGTGACCCCCGAGAACGCCACGGCCCGCCCGCCACGCTTCATGGCCAGCGTCAGCGCCTCGGTCCGATCCCGCCCGGCGGCGATCTCCTCCCGATAGCGGCCGATGATCAGCAGCGAGTAGTCGATGGCCAGCGCCAACCCGATGGCCGTGACGATATTCAGCGCGAAGACCGACAGATCCACCGCGAAGGTGAGCAGATACAGCACCGCACTACTGCCCGCGATGGCCACCACTCCGGTCACGAACGGAATCGCCGCCGCCACCAGACTTCTCAAGAACCACACCAACAGCAGGAATGTCAGCGGCAGCGCGATGGCTTCCGCGATTCCCAAATCCTTCTGCGTCTGCTTCCCGGTTTCCGCCCACACCATGGCCTGCCCGCCCGCGTGGACGGTCACCCCGTCGAGGCTCCCGACATACTGATCGGCGAGATCCTTCGCCGTCCCGGGCGCAACGTTCTCGGTCCCGCGCACGGTGGCAACGATCAGCCCGATCTTCCCGTCCCGGCTGATCAGCGTCCGGCTCAGCTGCGGTTCGGTCCACGGCGAGACGGCCCGCGAGACCCGCGAGTCGCCCTTGAGCCGGTCGGCGATCTCCTTGCCCCGCGCCTGCGACACAGCACTCGTCGCACCCCCGTCGGACTCGACGGTGAGCACCAGCTGCATTCCCGACATCCCGTAGTCGCGCTCGAGAATGTCTGCCGCACGCGCGGATTCGGAGTCATTCGATACGAACCCGCCATTGGTGAGCCGGGCCGCGGCCTGCGACCCGAGCGCCCCGAACAGCAGGAAGGCAATACCTATGACGACGAGCACGAGCCTCGGCGTGCGAATGGCGAGCGCGGACAATCTGCCGATCATCGTGCACCCCCGGCAGCCGTCGGCCACTCATACATCGTCGACATCGGGAACTCCCCTTCGCCTCGTCGCGATTTCGAGATCATCCTGACGGGAGTCCCGGAATCACGGCGACCACTGTGTCGAACCTCTCAACGAGGCACAGCGGCAAGAGGGTTCAATGCCGTGCTGTCCAGCATGGCGGCGCGCAGCATCTGCTCCGGCACCCCCATCCCCTGCACGAGCGTCAGCGCATGCGGCCGCAGCCGATCCACGAGTTCATTGACGCTGCGGCGCACCTGCTTGGACCGTTCCACGGACATGAAGCGGTGCATGATGAACCAGGCTTGGTTCTCCTCGATGGTCGAGTAGACGAACAGGTCGCAGACGGTGTCGGCCAGTGCCCGGACGTCAGGATCCTCGATTTCGGCGATACCGTCGATGAAGGCTTCCAGGACCAGTCGCTCGATATGGGCATTGCCTGCCGCGAGGATGTGGTCCTGCGCATTATTGAACGCTTCGAACGGACCGGTCTCCTTGGCGCGGGCGCGAAGCCGATGCCCCGCGGTCCGCACGAGGTAATCCTCGCGATCCGCGAACAGCTGAAGCTGCACCGAACGCCGGGACAGGTCGGCCTCATCCACGCCCTCATCGGAGCGATCCCGCAGCCGCTGAATCATCTGCCGCACACCGGACCGTTCCCGCACCACGTCCCGAGCCGCGGTGGCGGCGAACCGCACCCAGCCCATGGCATCCAGGTCCCGCACCTCATCGGAGTACGCGGTGAGCAGTTCCTTCGCGACGAGCTGGGTGAGCACCAGATTGTCGCCCTCGAACGTGGTGAACACGTCGGTGTCGGCCTTGAGCGTCACGAGCCGATTCTCGGTGAGATAGCCTGCGCCGCCGCATGCTTCGCGACATTCCTGAATCGTGTCGGTGGCATGGCGGGTCTGCGCGACCTTGAACCCCGCGGCCCGCTTCTCCAGCGCCCGCTGCGCCTGCGGATCGGTCTCCTGCCCCGTCTGCACCAGGTGCATGCGCTGCACCAGATCGTTCTGCGCGAATGCCAGCGCATAGGAGCGAGCGACTCGTGGCAGCAGCCGCCGCTGATGGCTGCGGTAGTCCATGAGCACGGTCTCCACACCGGTATCCGGATCGGCGAACTGCCGCCGCTGCTCGGCATATCGAATAGCGATGCTCAGCGCGACCCGCGCTCCCGCGGCCGCCGCCCCACCCACACTGACCCGCCCGCGCACCAGCGTGCCGAGCGTCGTGAAGAACCGTCGACTCGGGTTCGCGATCTCGGAGCTGTACGTCCCGTCGGCCGCCACATCCGCATAGCGGTTCAAGAGGTTCTCGCGCGGAATTCGCACCTGGTCGAACAGGATTCGCCCATTGTCGACCCCCGGCAGCCCGCCTTTGAGCCCGCAGTCGGAGGTCGTCACGCCATGCAGATCATTCCCGTCCTCGTCGCGAATGGGCACGAGGAAGCAATGCACTCCCTGACTTTCCCCGCCGGTGATCAACTGTGCGAAAACCGCTGCTATACGGGCATGTTCGGCCGCGCCACCGATGTAATCCTTACGCGCCGAGGGAGTCGGGCTGTGCACCACGAACTCCTGGGTGTCCGGGTCATAGGTGGCGGTGGTCTCCAAATTGGCCACATCACTGCCGTGTCCGGTTTCGGTCATCGCAAAGCAGCCCAACAGATCCAATGGAAGCAGCCGCTGCACATACTCCCGATGCCGTTCCGTCCCAAGGTTTTCCACGGCCCCGCCGAAAAGCCCCCACTGCACACCGCATTTCACCCACAGCGACAGATCCGTGTAGGCGAGCATCTCCAATGCCGTGACGGCCGCACCCGGATCGCCGGTGCCGCCGTTCGCGACCCGGAAGCCGCGCTCGGCCCAGCCGAATCCGGACACGAGGCGCATTTGCGTCAGTACTCGAGTGCGCGCGTCCTTGTAGTCGAGGTAGGGATCGCCGCAGAGGCGTTCGTCGAGTTGTTTCCGCGCCTGGTCACGTACGTCCCGCCAGGGTCCGTCGAGGGCTGCGCGTAGCTGGTCCGCTATCCGTTCGTCGCCGGTCGCCATACTCGAAAACACTACTGCCAGGGACCTGCTCAACCACGTGATCTCAGGCACCCGTGTACGTTTCTAGTGTGAGCAACGACGTGGCAACCGAGATCGGCGGGAGCCCGCCGAGTGGCCCCCCGAGGTGGCGATTCTTGCTGGCCAGCGGGGTGGAACGGGTACTCGGCGAGCGCCGCGCCACCGCCGACGCGGTCGTCGAAGCGCCCGCGCCATTGCAGCCGATCGACCTCACCGACGACGCCACGGTCACCCAGGTTCTGGATCTCGCCGAGCGTGTCGGCGAGGTGGTCCTGGCCTCCGGCACGGCGGTTACGGACACCACCGACCAAGTCGAGTTCATCGCCTCCACCTACGGCCTCTCCCAATGCGATATCGATGTCACCTACAACTCGATCCGCATCTCCGCCGACCGCGGCCCCACCCTCCCTCCCGCCTCCACCATGCGAGTGGTCCGCCAGCGCTCCCTCGACTTCACCCGCCTAGCCGCCGCCGACCGCCTCACCCGCCGCATCCGCCGCGAGCTGGTCCCGCCGGAAGAGGCCCTGGCCGCCCTGGACGAAATCACCTCCGCCCCACACCCCTACAACCGCTGGATAGCAACCTTCGGCTGGGCATTGATGGCCGCCGCAGTAGCCCTCCTACTCAACGGCGGCCTCCTCATAGCCGCCCTGAGCTTCGCCACCACCACCCTCATCGACCGCACCAACCGCCGCCTCAACCGCCGCGGCCTCCCCTTCTTCTTCCAGCACATGGTCGGCGGCATGATCGCCGCCCTCCCCGCAGTCCTGGTCTCCTCCTACTTCAGCCACCTACACCTGGACCCTGCCCTCATCATCGCCGCAGGCATCGCCGTCCTCCTGGCCGGTCTCCAACTGGTAGGCGCAGTAGAAGACGCCATCACCGGCGCCCCCATCACCGCAGCAGCCCGCATGCTCGAAGTAGTAATGATGACCGGCGGCATAATCGCAGGCATCACCCTCACCCTCCGAGCCGCCGAACTCCTGAACCTCACAGTCCCGTCGGTAGACATGGCCCCCGGCCGAGACCTGACCAACTGGCCAATGAAGCTCCTAGCCGGTGCCCTAACCTCCCTAGCCTTCGCCCTGGCCTGCTACGCCGAAAAACGCGCCCTGGCAGCCGCAGCATTCAGCGGCGCCGCAGCCACAATCTTCTATCTGCTGGTCCAACAAGCAGGCTTCGGACCAATCGTCTCCTCCGGCGCAGCAGCCACCGTCGTGGGCCTAGCCGGTGGCCTCCTAGCCCGCCGAGCCCTGACACCACCCCTGGTAGTCGCAGTAGCAGGCATCACCCCCCTACTCCCCGGCCTCCGCGTCTACCGAGGCCTCTACGCCCTCCTGAATGACGAACAGCTGATAGGCATCAACCAACTCTTCAGCGCCTTCGCCGTAGGCTGCGCCCTCGCCGCCGGAGTCACCCTCGGCGAATGGATCGCCCGCGACCTCCGCCGCCCCCGAATCGTGAAGCGCTTCGGCAGCATTCGCCGACCCCGCATGAGCTCGCAATAGGCCTTGTAGAGCAAGAGATAAAGACAGAGACGAAGAACAAAAGACAAAGACGCCTGGACAAGAAGAAACAAGACAAGAGACACAAGACAAGAACAAAGACCAACGAGCAGCCGTGGAGGCCCAAACGGCCGCCACCGCTACGCATCTCGGGCTAGAACACGTTCAGTGGGACATGAGGCTGGTCCAACCGGACAAAACCCCGGCTCATGTCCCCCTCGATGAACAGGCCACCCGGACACGCCGCAACACGCCGCTACTAGGCCTTGGCCCGTGACCCCCGGCACCGGCTGGAGTGTCTCGAGTCTTGTTCTCGAGTCTTTTCTTCTCTGCTCGTCCAGGCGCTCGTGTCTTTTGTTCTTGTATCTCTTGTTCTTTGGGGTTTGGGTCCCGGAACGGGACCACAACCTTCCAGCCAGGCTGGGACGAGAGGTGACGGCTCCGGGCTGGGGAGCCAAAGCCGGGTACGGCAGGCGAGGCGACCACGCGATATCCGTACTGCCGTGCGCTGGGGACACGAGCGGCCGAGACGCTGGTTTTGACCGGTGCGGTAAATGACAGCGATGGCCGCAGGCCGAGCCGACCCAGCACACACCACCGCCCGTGCCGCCGACAGGAGGTGTCGGCGTCACGGGCGGTGACGTTCCTCAGGCGGTGGTGCGTTGCCCCAGCCATTGGCGGTGGCACAGCGCCGCGCGTTCATTACGCGCACGGATCCGTGATTGTGCTTGGGCGAGCAACTCTTTGGCGTGGTGCCGATGATTCACTCGGGGCGTACCGGTCGGATCGATATGCGCCGGGGCGATCCACCCCGTCCGACCCGGGAAGTCCGAGTCCTCACCCAGCTTCACCGTCTTCCAGCCACCCGGCCCGTCATTGACCAAGGCATGGCAGTGATCGCACGCGAGGGTGAGATTGTCGATGTCGGTGTGCCCGCCGTCGGCCCACTCGCTGATGTGGTGCACGGCCGTGAGCGTGGCGGGGGCGTTGCAGCCCGGGCGGGTGCACCCGCGCTCGGCGGCGATCAAGGCCAGGCGCTGCGCCGGGTTGGCCAGTCGCTGCCCGCGCCCCAGGTGCAGCGGCATGCTGTTGTGGTCGAACAGTGCCAGGAACGGCATCGCCTTCTCGGCCAGCTTCAAGGCTTGTGGGATCGACACCGTGCCCCCGGATGCGGTGGTGACCACACCGGCGGTCTGCTCCAACTCGGCCACACTCATGGTGATGACCGTGGATACCGGCAGCCCGCGATGGGAACCGAGTTCGGCCGGGCCCATTTCCGGGCGCAGGAACGCTTGCAGTGCATCATGATTACGTTGCGCCACCGACCGGCTGTCGCGGGCGGCGGCCTCTTCGACCTGCTCGCGCGGCACCGAATCATCAGCGGTCCACGGGCTGTGCGGATCATCCGGGTTGCACATGCCCGGGCGCGCCAGCTTCGCGAGCACCGGATCCAGCAAGGCCCGCAACATCGGGGTGATTTCACCCTTGATCGGGGACATGCCATCGGCGCGCTGGCGACCGAGCACCAGCCCGCGCATCCGCGCGCGATCGGTGTCGTCGGTGAGCGTCCCGTCCGGGTCCAGGTGCGCGATGACCCGCTCCCCGACCTTCGACACGTCATCGGGTGTCGCCGAACGCGCCAACTCGACCAGGATCTGCTCGGCCGCCTCCCGATCCTCGCGCGACACCCCGCGCGGGATCCGGTCGGTGATCTTCGCGATCGCGCGCGCGTGATCGGCGGAAATCTCGCCAGCGGCTTGGGCTTTCGCCGTGTGCGCCAGCATCGCCTCCAATGCCTGACCACCGACGTCGTGCCAGGTGCCCAGCGCCTTGGCGGCCTTTACCCGCGCCACCGCATCGGCATGCGAAAGCCGCAAGGTTTCCTCCAGGTACCGCACCGGCGAGCCCGCGCCGACCCGTTGCGGGATCGAGCGTTCGCAGGCTTCGACGATCAGGCGATGCCCGACGGCCGCCAATCGGCGGGTGCTGGTTTCGATCTCGCGCAGCAGTGCGGTGATCCCGGATTCGGGCACGGCGGTGAGGGAGGTTTCGAGCAGGGCGTTCACCGCGGCGGCCAGGTCACTGGCCCCCACTGTGGTGAATGCTTCACTGCTCGAACTCATGTGCTAATTCTACCGCGAATGATCAAGCAAGAGAAGCGAAAACACCATCTGAACTGCAGATATTCAGATCAGCCCGTCTCTCACTCGTCCGCCCAGTCGCTTCCTACTACTTATCCACCGACCGCTGATACTCCCGCCAAGCCTTTTGCGTGTCAGTGAGTTTCGCCCGCGGAGTCCGGTTGCGGAAGTAGCTGACCACCATCAAGACCGGCAGGATGAATGCCTGGTAGAAGATGAGGTAGGTGCCGCCGTCGAAGAGGAACGCAAGGTATCCGGCATATCCGAGGTAGACGGCCCCGAAGATCCCGTTGAGGCTGCGCGAGATGCTGCTCTGCCCGTCCTTCATCACAGCCATACCCACCATGACCACCCCACTGACAGCAAGCAGCCCGACATACCAATTGAACACAACTACCCCCGAGAGCACCTTCACCCAAACCGATCGGTATGGGCGAGCAGGCAGACTAACACCTGAAGATAACGACGGCAGAATGTATTTCGTGGTGGAACTGATGGGGCCGTGGTCGTTTCCAGGCAGCTACGCGGATGAACGGGGTCATGAGCCGATCGTGTGGCGGATCGAGCCTAACGAGAGGCGACCGGGCGATGGCTTCGAGATCCGCACGGTGGTGCGCGGGATTCCGGTAAGCGGCGACGACATCGACAGCTTGTCCCCCGACCCTGAAGACCCCCGGGCTCGCGAGGTCTTGCCGCTGGACAGTCTCGATGATCTCACCGAATGCACAGTGGGCGGCGAAGTACCGTGCACGGTCGAGGAGAACGGCGTTCGTCGCGTCGAGAAGATTCGATTCACCCTCGAAGTGAAAGAGGATCCCGAGTTCGACGACATGCACCTCTGCCTGACGATCGGCGACGCGACCTACGAAACGGACTGCGACAACTTCGAAAGCGGCCTGCCGCGACTGGCTCCCCTACTGCCGCCGGGCATTTCCCTGATTTGCTGCTTCACCTGCCTGTACTCCGACTACTCGCCGCACTACGGCACAAAACTCGGAATGAATTGCCATCGCGATGCGAAGGAGCAGTATCTGACCGTCAAGTCCAAGGAAGTCCATGGCGTGCCGATCACTGAAGAAGTGCCCGAGACGTACCTGTGCTCGGAGTACCGTCAGCGCATCCCCGGCATCGGGTATCGAAAGTGACCTTGGATTATCGTGGCGGCGTGGGATTGACAGAGTTCGGACCGGGTGACGTCGTCTACTTCCCCGAGGGTCCGTTCAGCGGTATCTGTGGAGTCGTGCGGGAAGTGGACATTCGTGCCGCGAAGTTGCGCATCGACTTCGGAGAGGGGCTCGTGCACCGTGAGGGCGGAGTGCTGCGGGAGCGGCGGCACCGGCTGACGGTGGGGTTCGATGAGGTCGAATTGGTCTAGGGCCGTTCGTGGTTGGGAAACCGCATCTGACCTGTGATCATTCCGACTCATAGGATTTTCACAAGATCTTGCTTGCTACCGTGACATATGGATCTATTTGCGCGGTGGGGTGATCTCGTGTGCCGCTGGCGGTTTGGGGTCATCGGGGTTGTCGTGGCTGGGTTGTTGGCTTTGGGGGCCTACAGCCTGGGGGTTGAGGATCATTTGAATGCGGGCGGGCTCGATGATCCGACCTCCGAGTCGGCCATGGCCGGGCGGCTGGCGGATGAGGCGTTCGGGCGGAATCACGATGTGGATGTCGTGGTGCTGTATACGGCTCCCGCCGGGAAGACGGTCGATGATCCGGAGTTCGGACAGACCATCGTCGACAATCTCAACGGCTTGCCGAAGCGGTATCCGGATCAGATCGCGGGTATCAATGGCGCGTACTGGAAGACCGAGACCGGCAAGATCAATGGGCCGGCGCTGGCGACGGACGATCGGCAGCACGCCATCGCGGCGGTCGCACTTCGCGGTGATGACGACACATCGATTGCCGCCAATTACCGAAAGGTGAAGGACGCGTTCGCAATCCCGGGCGTGGAGGTTCAGGTCGGTGGGTTGCAGGGCCTCTCCGGCGCGCTCACCGACACCATCGCCGCCGATACCCACCGCATGGAGCTGCTGGCCATTCCGGCCGTGGCGGTGCTGCTGTTCTTCATTTTCGGCGGAGTGGTGGCCGCGGCGCTGCCGCTGATCGTCGGGCTGCTCACGATCATCGGCTCGATGGGCATCGTGCGGATTCTGACCAACTTCACCGAGGTGAATTCCTTTGTCTCCTCGGTGGTTTCGATGATCGGGCTGGGCCTGGCCATCGACTACGGCTTGTTCATCGTGAGCCGCTTCCGCGAGGAGCAGGCCGCAGGCTACGACACTCGGACGGCGGTTCGCCGCTCGGTCATGACCGCTGGTCGGACGGTGCTGTTCTCGGCCACCATGATCGTGGCCAGTCTCGGCGGCATGCTGTTGTTCCCGCAGGGCTTCCTGAAGTCCATGGCATTCGGCGCGATCGCGACGGTCTCCCTGGCCGCGCTGACGGCCGTCACCATCCTGCCCGCCGCCCTGGCGATTCTCGGCCCGTGGGTGGATGCGCTGGGCCTCAAGCGATTCCGCCGCACGCAGACCGTCGCCGGAGTCGAGAACGGATTCTGGGGTCGTTCCACGGCGTGGGTGATGCGGCATCCCCGCGAGATCGCGGTTCCGCTGGTGCTCGGCTTGATATTGCTGATCCTGCCCATGCGCGATCTGGCGTTCGGTGGATTCAGCGAGAAGTACCTTCCCCCGGGCTATCCCACCCGAGTAGCGCAGGAACAGATCGATACGTATTTCCCCGGACGCAGATCCGATCCGATCGAGCTGGTCATCGTCTCCGGCGACAGCACCGCCATCGGCCCGGTGATCGAACAAGCCAAGCTGGCTCCCGGCCTCACCGCCGCCAAGTTCGAAGTTCCCACGCGGTCCCTCGCCGAGCGAGATGTGTACCGCACCAAGGCCTTCCTCACCGATTCCGGTCACGCCGATCCGACCATCGACTATCTCCGGTCGATGAACGTCCCCGATGATGTGACCGTCCTGGTCGGCGGCGTTCCCGCCATCCAGAAGGATTCGATCGACGCCCTGCTCAGCCGGGTCCCCATGATGATCATCCTGGTCGTGTTCTTGACCATGGTCCTCATGTTCCTGACCTTCGGCTCCCTCATTCTTCCCATCAAGGCCGTGCTCATGAGTGCCCTCGGCCTGGGTTCCACGCTCGGCATTCTCACCTGGATTTTCGTCGACGGCCACGGCGCCTCCGTGCTGCACTTCACGCCGCAGCCGATTCAAGCCCCGATCCTGGTCCTGATCATCGCGATCGTCTACGGCCTCTCCACCGACTACGAGGTATTCCTGGTGTCCCGCATGGTCGAAGCGCGTGCTCGCGGCGCGACCACCGAGGAGGCCATCCGCACCGGCACCGCGCGCACCGGCGGCATCATCACCGCCGCCGCATTGATTCTGCTGGTGGTCACCGGCGCGTTCGCGTTCTCGGATCTGGTGATGATGCAGTACGTCGCCTACGGCATGATCGCGGCGTTGTTCATCGATGCGACGCTCCTGCGAATGCTGCTGGTACCGGCCGTGATGAAGCTGCTGGGTGACCGCTGTTGGTGGGCTCCGGCCTGGTTGAAGCGGGTGCAGCAGAAGATCGGCCTGGCCGAGCCCGTTCTACACGAAGAACATTCGAAAGAGCGAATCAGTGTCTGATCGCTAATCGGGCCGATCCGCGACATAGTCGCTGGTCAGCACCAGACGGACCGTAGGCGGAAGGTACGACAGTGCCAGCGTGCTTTCCGCTGCGGGCCACTGGATCTCGACCGCGTCGAAGGGGTTCGAATCGACCGGTTTGCCCAGAGAGGCGGACAAAAGAGCCGCCACCCGGGTGAACGTATCGCGCAATCGTTCGTTCCCGGCATCGTCCGCCACCACCCGAGAAGTGACAGCGATATCGATGCAGTCCACATCGATCCCGTGGAAGTGCAGATAACTGTCGGCAGTGCCCAACCCGGTATCGAGCGTCAGCCGTCCACTCCCCCGGGACCCGACCGCCCAGCCGAACTCCTCCCCCAGTTTCAGCATGTCGTCGACGCGCCACGACCACGTGAACCGTTGCAGCCGCTCGGCCAGATCCACGATCTCGTTGTCGTCCAACACTTTCCACTCACCGGGCACTGGCCGAGGCCGACGCGCGGCAGCGGGGCGTTCCATGGGTTCCGGGCCGGGCCCCTGCCCCTCGTCCGGTCCGAGCAGGGCTTCCTCCAGCCGGTGGCGCGGCTCGTCGGCAAACCGCTCGGCGACCACGAGTCCCGCCGCAGCAGCGCCGATTTCGGCGAGCCGCTCCCATTCGGAGATATCCGAGCGCGGCATCGCGTCGATGGCGATCAACCATTCATGCACCCCGATGCGCGAAAGCGTCAGCACCGCCACCGTCACCGCCCCGTGCCGCGGATCCCGTTCGATCCGCCGCCCCAATTCGGTCCCGACCGGATCCCCTATTCCCCCCACCCCGACAAGCCCTAGATCGCGCCGCAGCCCATCCAACTGGTCCCCATCGAGCCGCCCATACAGCGTCAACTCGAATCTCCGCTTCACCAGTGAACTCACAGCCCGGCCCTTCGATCCGCAGACTCCGTCACCCTTTCACCCTAATCTCCCCAAAGCCGCCATTCCGCGTGACCAACCAATTCTTCCGAATTCCCTCCGCTCACCGCGTGTTTGCCACCCGGCATTTGATCATGGTGAACCAGCATTCGGAGCGAAAGGGGATGACACTGAACCATTGTCCAGTGTTCGGACTACTCGCGCAGGGTGGTGGCGGTCAGCCGCTGACCAGGCCGATGGTTCGGCCGATGTCGGTGAGGGTGGCGTCGAAGAGTGCGTCGGGGTGGGAGATGTGGATGGGGTAGTTGCCGAAGACCTCGAGGGTTACGTGGCCGTACAACCGGGCCCAGAACTGGATCATCACGTAGCTGACGCCGAGGTCCAGCTTCTCCGCGGGGAACTTCTGCCCGGAGTCGGAGAGGACTCGGAGGAGCTCGGTTTGGAAGAGGATCAGGTCCTCGCGGAGTTCGGGAGGGATGAGTTCGGTTGCGGGGGTGGTGATCTCGTATTCGCTGAGGAGGCGGCCTGCGGCTTCCAGGAACAAGCGGCCGACCGGTTCGCCGAATTGGCGCATGGCGCTGCCGATTCCGGCGCTGATCGGCGAGGCGAAGACCAGGGTGAACTCGCGGGAATGGGTGAGGGCCCAGTGGCGGAAGCCACGGCAGACCGCGAAGAAGCACAGGGCGGCGTCGTCGGGGAGGCCCTCGAGGCCGCGGGCCATGTCGACGGCCAGATCCACGCAGACGTCGCTGCGGACCGCTGAGACCAGGGATTCGCGGGATTCGTAATAGCGGTAGAGGGCGGGAGCGGTGATGCCGAGCTCCCGTGCGATGGCGCGCAAGGTGATTGCGTCGGGCCCCTGCTCCACCAGCAGTGCACGCGCGACGCGCCGGATATCCGCGTCGCTTACCGCGGGTATCCGGCCGCGTCGGCGCGTGTCACTCATTCGTACTTGACCTGCCAGCTCTTGATGCCGTTCAGCCAGCCGGAGCGCAGCCGCACGGGGTCGGAGACCTGGCTCAGGTTCGGCATCACGTCGGCGATGGCGTTGAACATGAGGTCGATTTCCAAGCGGGCCAGGTTGGCGCCCACGCAGAAGTGGGTGCCGGTTCCGCCAAAGCCTACATGCGGGTTCGGGTTGCGGAGGACGTTGAACGAGAAGGGATCCTCGAACACTTCCTCGTCGAAGTTGGCGGCGGAGTAGAACATTCCGACCCGCTGGCCCTTCTTGAGTTCCTGGCCGCTGAGCACGGTGTCCTGCAGGACGGTGCGCTGGAACGCGATGACCGGGGTGGCCCAGCGGACGATCTCGTCCGGAGCGGTGCGCGGACGCTGCTCGCGGTAGATTTCCCACTGCTCCGGGTTGTCGACGAACGCCTTCATGCCGTGGGTGATGGCATTACGGGTGGTCTCATTGCCCGCGACGGCCAGCAGGATCACGAACCAGGCGAACTCGTCCGAGGCCATGGCTTCACCGTCGACGTCGGCATTGAGCAGCGTGGTCATGATGTCGGCGTGACCGTCGAGGTCGACGGGGCACTTGCGCTTCTCTTCGGCCAGGTTCCACGAGTAACCCATGACCTCGGCGGTGGCGACCTTGTGGTCACCGTCGAAGTCGGGATCGTCGTAGGAGATCATCTGGTTGGTCCAGTCGAAGATCTTGCCGCGATCTTCCTGGGGGATACCGATGAGCTCGGCGATGGCCTGGAGCGGCAGCTCGCAGGCGACCTGGGAGACGAAGTCGCCCGAGCCGGTCTTCTTGGCCTCGTGCACGATTCGCTCGGCGCGGTCACGCAGCGCATTGCGCAGCGATTCGACGGCGCGCGGGGTGAAGCCCTTGGACACGATGCGGCGCAGCTTGGTGTGCCGCGGCGGATCCTGGTTCAGCAGCAGGAAGCGCTGCACCTCGATCTCTTCCCGCATGATGTCGTCGTAGAAGCGGATGACAGCGGTGTTCTCCTCGGAGGAATACACCTCCGGAGTCTTCGAGATCTCCTTGATGTCATCCATTTTGGTGACGGCCCAGTAGCCGTCGTCCTTGAAGCCGCTGCCGGCCTGAGGAACCCAGGCGATGGCGGACGAGCGGCGGAGTTCAGCGAATTCCTCGACGGGCAGACGCTTGGCGAGCAGGTCGGGATCGGTGAAATCGAACCCGGTGGGGATGGACGGCGCGGACACGGGTACCTCCTTTGGAACACGTTCCGCAGAAGTGAACCACAACACACCAGGGTTTGTGAACGGGTATTAGTAAATAATGTTCACTTGATGCGTCAGTAACCGCTTCCCCGCAGGTCAGACCTCCCTCGGCACCCGCCCTCGCGGACCCGCCATGCGGATGTCCCCGCGCAGCGCATTGACGACCCGGGGTAGCTCGTCGAGACCGTATCTGCGGATCACCCGGCCCACCGGAGTCACCCGCTCGGCGCTCTCGAACCCGGATAGGTACACCCCATCGACGAACCCGCGCTCCACGTACACACTGCGGAACGTGATCAACCGGAATGCCCGGCCATCACGCCCGACCCGCTCGGAAAGATGCAGCACCGGACCGCGACTGGTGGCCTTGACCGCCACCGCGATGCCGACCAGCGCGGGCGCGACGGCGACCAGCGCCGCCAGCGCGAAACAGAAATCGAAGACGCCCCGGCGGATCGACGGTAGCCGACCGTACTCACGCCACAGCCACTGCTGGGCAATCAGAATGATCGCGCCCAAAAGCAGCGCCGACATCAGATATTCGAAGTTCATGAAACGAACGCACCTCCCCCACGGGAAGAACTCGGTTCCGATCCCCACTGACCAGTTCCACGAAACGAGTAGACCCGACTCCAAGGGTCTCCGGATCGCGGCAAACCACTGGAACCACCGAGTCTTTCGGGGACCAGATGCCGAATGTTACACCCGGACCGGCACACCGGAACCTGAAAATTGCGGGCCGCCAATGTTTCCAAAAAATAGCGGGTTCCGTCGCAACCGGTTTCTTATCCGTTTCCCCTCATTTCCCCTATTCGAATAATCGCAGGTCCATCACTACTGGACAGGGATACCCCGAGGCATGTAACCCTTGGTTTGCAAGTCTCGAGAGTTAGCCGAACGAACGCCCCCTTCTGTGAGTCGCAGAAATTCACTTCCCGTGCGCCACCCGCTCATCTCCGGAGCACGGCGGCCCAGCTCAAACCTGTTGTAACGTAAGGCCGAATCGTGCCGACCACAGTGCAGTCGACGTTTCTCGAAGCCGGGCCGTGGTCGCGGTGGAAGGTGGGGATTTCGCGTGCAATGCCGTCTTTGTGAGTCCGATCGTCTGATCAGCGTTCTCGACCTGGGTGCGACACCCCCTTGCGAGAAGTTCCTCACCGCCGCGGAGCTGGATCTGCCCGAGCCCACCTACCCGCTGCACCTGCGGTTATGCCAGGACTGCCTACTGCTGCAGATTCCGGCATTGATCACTCCGGAGGAAACTTTCACCGAATACGCCTATTTCTCCTCATATTCGGACAGCTGGGTTCGACATGCGAAGCTCTTCGTGGAGCAGGCAATCGAACGACTAAAGCTGAACGATGAATGTTTCATAGTTGAAGTGGCGAGCAATGACGGCTACTTGCTACAGCACGCCGTCAGCGCGGGCATCCCCTGCCTCGGCATCGAACCATCGGTGAATGTCGGTGCGGCGGCCCGGGAGAAGGGCGTACCGACGGTCACGGCCTTCCTCGACGAGGAGTTGGCGAGCCGGGTGCGGGCCGAGCACGGACCGGCGAATCTGGTGGTGGCCAATAATGTCTACGCCCACATCCCCGACCTACGCGGTTTCACGCGCTCGCTGCGCGGACTGCTCGCCGACGACGGCTGGCTCTCCATCGAGGTGCATCACGCGCTCCCGCTGGTGACGCTGGGCCAGTTCGACACCATCTATCACGAGCACTTCCAGTACTACACGGTGCTATCCGCACAGCGGGCCCTGGCCGGAGCGGGTCTCACCATCGTGGACGTGGAACTGCTTGGCACACACGGCGGTTCGCTACGCATCTGGGCGCGGCCCGATGCCGTCGCCGAACTGGGCGAGCGGGTGGCGGAGGTCCTGCGCCTCGAGGCCGAGGCCGGTCTGCATGAGGTCGACGGCTACCTCGAGCTACGCCCGCGCACCGAACTCGTGCGCCAGGAACTCTTGCGATTCCTCTTGGACGCCAAGGCATCCGGTAAGCGCGTGGTCGGCTACGGCGCACCCGGTAAAGGCAATACCCTCCTCAACTACTGCGGCATCCGCACCGACCTGCTCGAGTACACCGTGGACCGAAACCCGTACAAACACGGGCGATTCACGCCGGGCACCCGCATCCCGATACATGAACCGGAACGCATCGACGCGGACCGTCCGGATGTGGTGGTGGTCCTGCCCTGGAACCTCGAAACCGAGATCACCGCCCAGCTGCGGCATATCGCCGAGTGGGGCGGCGAACTGGTCTACCCCCTCCCCCAGCTCCACCAGGCCGATCTGAAGGCCGAGAACTCCGCGACGCCCAATGATGCCGCCGCACCGGAACATGCAGGAAGGCAAGCGAAGTGAAGGTCGTACTATTCTGCGGCGGTTATGGCATGCGCATGCGCAATGGCTCGGAGGACGGTCTCCCCAAGCCCATGCAGATGGTGGGCCCGCGCCCGCTGATCTGGCATGTCATGCGGTACTACGCGCACTTCGGACATAAGGACTTCGTGCTGTGCCTGGGCTACGGCGCGGCCCACATCAAGAACTTCTTCCTCACCTATCAGGAGTCGGTGTCCAATGACTTCGTGATTCGGGGCGGCAAGGTCGAACTGCTGCAATCCGATATCAGCGACTGGACCATCACCTTCGTCGACACCGGCGTGGAATCGCCCATCGGTGAACGACTGCGCCGAGTGCGCGGGCATGTTCAGGGCGAGCCCTACTTCCTGGCCAACTACGCCGATGTGCTCACCGACGCCCCGCTGAACGACATGATCGGCGACTTCCAGGACTCCGGGGCCGCGGCCGCCATGATGATCGTGCCGCCGCAATCCTCCTTCCACTGTGTGGATGTCAGTTCCGCCGGGGAGGTCAAGAACATCACTCCGGTCTCCCAACTGCCGATCTGGGAGAACGGCGGCTATTTCGTGCTCACCCCGGAGGTCTTCGAGCACATACCGCCGGGCGGCGACCTGGTGGAGGACGGCTGCGGCGCACTGGCCGCGCAGGGCCGCCTGTTCGGCTATCAGTATCACGGTTTCTGGAAGCCGGCCGACACCTTCAAGGAGCGTGCCGAACTCGATATCGGCTACCAGACCGGCGACCGTCCCTGGATGGTGTGGGAGAACTCCGGCGCATGATCCGACTCGACACGGGAAGCGTCCGTGAGATCGCTCTGCTGGCCGCGCATTGCGACGATCTGGCCATCGGACTCGGTGGCACCCTGCTGACGCTGGCGAATGCGGTTCCCGGACTGCGCATCCGGGCCCTGGTGCTGTCCGGAGCGGGCACGGACCGCGCCTACGAGGAGCAATCCGCCCTGGAATCCTTCTGTCCCGGAGCGGATCTGGATCTGCGCATCCTGGATGTGCCGGACGGGTACGCGCCCGCGCACTGGGAGCGGGTCAAGGATGCGATGGGGGCGCTGCGCCGGGGCAGCAATGCCGATCTGGTGTTCGCCCCGCAGCGCGGTGACGCGCATCAGGATCACCGGATGCTGGCCGAGTTGGTCCTCACCGAATTTCGTGATCACCTCGTGCTGAGGTACGAGATCCTCAAGTGGGAGACCGACACTCCGCAACCGACCGTATTCCATCCGCTGCCCGTCGGATATGCCGAGTTCAAGGCCGAGCTGCTGATGAAACATTATCCGTCCCAACGCAATCGGGACTGGTTCGACGAACAGTCCTTCCTCGCCCTGTCCCGGCTGCGCGGCGTGCAGTGCCGCGCACCGCACGCCGAGGCATTCCTGCTCGACAAGGCCACCATTACTTTCGGAGGTGCATGACCATGCGCGTGCTCGTCACAGGGCATCAGGGGTATCTGGGAACGGTCATGGTGCCGGTCTTGCAGGCGGCCGGGCACGAGGTGACCGGACTGGACAGCGGCTATTTCGCCGACTGCGTGCTCGGCGCGGCTCCCCCCGCACCGCCGACCATCACCATGGATCTGCGCGATGTGACCGCCGCGCAATTGGCGGGCTTCGACGCGGTCGTGCATCTGGCGGCGCTGTCGAATGATCCGCTGGGCGCGCTCGCCCCGCAGATCACCTATGACATCAACCATCACGCGTCGGTCCGGCTGGCCCGGCTCGCGAAACAGGCTGGGGTACAGCGTTTTCTGTACGCATCGACCTGCTCGGTGTACGGGGCCGCCGGGGACGACCTGGTAACCGAGGACGCGCCCCTGCGCCCGCTCACCCCGTACGCCGAATCCAAGGTGCGGGTGGAGGACGACGTAGCGGCCATCGCCGATTCCGGTTTCGCGCCCGTATTCCTGCGCAATGCCACGGCTTTCGGGTTCTCACCGCGACTGCGCGCCGATATCGTGCTCAATAATCTGGTCGGGTACGCCACGCTCACCGGCGAGGTGAAGGTGCTCTCGGACGGCACCCCGTGGCGGCCGCTGGTGCACGCACTGGACATCGCGCAGGCCTTCGCCACCTGCTTGAGCGCACCCGTCGAGGCGATCTACTGCCGGGCCTACAACGTCGGCACGGAGAAGAACAATCTCACCGTTGCCGAGATCGCGCAGTCGGTGGTCGACGTGGTGCCCGATGCGAAGCTGGTGATCACCGGCGAAAGCGGCGCGGACCCGCGCTCCTATCGCGTGGACTTCTCCTATGCCCGAGCCGAATTGGGCTTCGAGGCGCAATGGAGCATTCCCGAGGGGGCCGCCGAACTGTACCGGGAGTACATCGAGCGCGGACTCACGCACGACGACTTCTTCCAGCGCTACACCAGGCTGGCACGCCTGCAGGCGCTCAAGGCCGCGGGCGAACTGGACGATGCGCTGCGCCGGGTCAGGATCGGGGCCTGAGGTGGGTCAGTCCTTCGGAGTCGAGTCCGAAGGCGGTGAGCAGCTGCCGCCAGGATCCGGCTCCCGCATCGCGATCGGACACCACGGTGACCGGTTGCGGCCAGGCGATGGCCAGATCGGCATCGTCGTAGGCCACGCCGAGGTCCTCGCCCGGCTCGTGCGGCCGGTCGATGCGGTAGCAGACATCGGCCACCGGGCTCAGCGCCTGGAAGCCGTGCAGGAAGCCGGGTGGCACGTACAGGTGGCGGAAGTCCGTGTCGTCCAGCAGGAATGCCTGCTGGTGCCCGAAGCTCGGCGAGTCCGAGCGAATGTCCACCAGCACGTCGTGCACCGCCCCGTGCGCGCAGCGCACCAGTTTGGCCTCACCGCGCCCCGACCGGCCGTGCAGGCCGCGCACCACGCCCCGGTAGGACCGCGACTGCGAATCCTGCACGAAGGTGGCGGACAGCCCGGGCACGCCGAGATACGCGTCGAACTCCTGGGCGTCGAAGGTGCGGGTGAACAGGCCGCGGCCGTCTCGATGCGGCTGCGGCGTCAAGACCAGTACGTCGGCGAGCTCGGTCGGTTCGATGCGCACCGGGCCATCGTGCCATGAGTATCGAGACGACGCGAGGATGTCGCGGATGTGGCGCCGGATCCCTGATCCGGGTCCTCGATCTGGGCAAAATGCCTGCGGCAGACCATTTTCCGAAACTGGACGAGGTCGGCGGCGAGGCCGAGGCGACACATCCGCTCGCCATGGACCTATGCCCGGCGTGCGGGCTGGCCCAGCTCGCCGAGGACGATACGGTGACCGCCGAGCCGCGCGGGGTGGAGCCGCGGGCGCTGCGCGATCAGGCCGCCGACGCGCTGACCCGGGTCGAGGCCGCGGGCTGGTTGCGCGGCGGCACCGCACGTGAATTCGGCAGTCCGCACGGCGGCAGCTGGCTACCCTTGCTGGCCGAGCGCGGCCGCACCGAGACGGAGACTCGCGACTACACCGAGACGGAGACTCGCGACTGCACCGAGACCGAGGCGACCGCGGATGTGGTGATCGACTGCTTCGGGATCATGCACGAGCCCGATCAGCGCGCGGCCTTCGCACGGCGAGCGGCGGCCACCGCGCCCAGCGGTGTGCTGCTCTTGCAGTTTCATTCGCTGCACGCGATTGTCACGCAGGGTCAGTGGAATGCCTTGCGGCACGGGCATTTCGCCTATTACACCTTGGCCGTGGTCCAGCGACTGCTGGCCGATGCGGGCATGACCGTCGCCACGGCCTGGGAGTTCGATCTGTACGGCGGGACCGTACTCGTCGCCGCGGTGCATACCCCCACCGAAACCGATTCGTCGCCAATCGAACCCGATGCCGCCGTGGCCGCCATCCTGGCCGCCGAGTCCGAAATGACCGACCCCGAGGTGGTCCGGGGCCTGCAACGGGCCGCCGATCGACAGGCTCGCGCCCTTCGAAGCTGGCTGGAGAGCGAAACACATTCAGCCAGAAGGGTTTACGCTTATGGTGCGGCATCGCGCACCGTTGCGCTCCTGTACCTGGCCGGGGTGCATCGCGGACTGCTGACCGCGGTGGCCGACGCCTCACCCGCCAAACAGGGCCGCCGCATGCCCGGCACCAACATTCCGATCATCGCTCCGGCCGAGCTCATTGCCGCGCTTCCGGATCGCGTGTTCCTGACGCTGCCCGACCTGCTGTCCGAGGTGCGGTCGCTGTGGCCCGAACTCGACGGGAGGTGGGTGGTGGACATACCCGAGCCACCGTAACCGACAGGCCGGAAAACGCACGATAGTGGGGAAATTCTTTGTGCGCGTATGCCTTACGCGTCGTCACACCTGATGAGGGGATTTGGGGAAATGTTGAAGGGTTCGAAGCAGCGCGTCACCTCGCGCACCACGGCCGCCGTCGCGCTGGCCGTCGTCGGGCTGGCCATGGGCACCAGCACCTCGGCCGCCGATATCGACAGCACCAGCTCCATCCTCGACCGGCAGGATCGAACTGTCGAGGCGATCCAATCCGATACCCACATCAACTTCGTGTCACCGCTGGACGGCAACCCGCTGACCCGGGAATGGTTCCACGACGGCAAGGCCGCCTTCCATGTGACCGGCCCGAATTCCGACGCCTGGTCCGGGCGCATCACCCTCGGCTATCAGGTCGGCTATCCCGCCACGCTGGACGGGAAGCTCCGGTTCTCATGGTCGTCGCCGAGCCTCGGCGCGGAGGTCGGCGATGCACCGAAACTGGTCATCAATAACCTGATTCCGACGATCGGCATCGAGCTCGCCGCCGGTTTCGGACCGGGCATCAAGGACGTCGAGGCCGCGGGCGGTGATGTCTACGGCTCCGAGGGGTACATCCAGATGTCGGGGCTGCACGCCACTGTCACCGGCGTACTGGGCCAGGTCACCATTCGCCCGTGGGTCCGCGTCATCACCGGTCATGGCGACTCGGTGACCACCTACGGCCCGCTCTGGACAATCTGAGACTTCGAAATCGTGTGGCCCCGGACCGAGTGCCGGGGCCACACGGCTGTCAGGGGCGCAGCTGCGGACGGCGCATGGCCGTCGCGGCGGCGCGACCGCGCACTCGTTCGGCGGCGGCGCGCGCCAGCCGGAGATCACCGCTGAATATCGCACCGCGCCCGATCAGCTCCGGATACTCCGCACCGAGGCGGTGCTGGAATCGCAGCAGCTCGGTCAGCTGCGCGACAGTGGTGATCTCGGCGCGCAGCCGGTAGGTCGAATCACGCCAGGCCGCCAGGACTTCCGGCATTCCGAAGAATCGGCCGAAGGCGCACACCCGGGCGAACAGATCGACATCCATGGGGAGCGCCAGATTCCCGCGGAAACCGCCGACCCGATCAAAATCCGCCCGGCGGAACATGGCCGCACCGGTGGGTCCGAAGACGGCCGGACCCCGACGGACGAGGGTCCGCATGACCGTGCGGACATCCCGCGAACCGATCAGGCCCGGCAATCCCAGCCCGGTGCCCTCGACCACGCCGCGCTCATCGAGTATCTCGAATTGCGAGGCGCACAGGGCAATTCCATTGTCCCCCATCACTTCCAGCTGTTTGTCCAAGGCACCGGCCAGCAGGATGTCGCCCGAGCGCAGCACTTTCACGAACCGGCCGTGCGATAGCGATACCGCCTTGTTCCAGTTCTCCCCGACCGGTAACGCCTCCTCATTGCGCACCAGGCGAACTCGGGGATCATCGAAGGAGTCCGCGATCGCGCCGGTGTTGTCGGAGCTGGCATTATCCAGCACCACCACCTCGATATCGGTGTCCTGCAACAGAATCGAGTGCAGGCTCGGCCCCAGCGTGCGGCCGGAATCCGAGACCGGAATGCACACCGACAGGATGGTCAATATTCCCCCTGAACTGGTAGTCGCAGCCGGGTGGGCGGATCGCCCGGTCGCTGAACCGCCTCCACGCTACGAGCTACACAGCGCGGAGTCCACCACTCGAGTCAGGTCGATATTGCGGGAGCGGGCACCGAAGAGATTCGGAATCTTATTCATGCTCACGGTGACCGAGCGGTCCGCGGTCGCGCCGCCGTAGACGAAGGTGCCGTTCATGGTGCCGTCGTGGCCCCAGGCCTGCAGCCCGCAGGAGGTGGTCCAGTGGAACAGGCCCAGGCCGAAGTCGTCCTTGCGGCGGGCATCGCCGCTGGGGACCGTATGCTGCATCTCCGCCAGCTGGGCGGGGGCCAGGACGTGACCGGACAGCAAGGCCATGAAGTAGCTGTTCAGGTCGTCGCCGGTGGAGACCATCGCGCCGTCGGGCAGGCCCCAGCCGGGGTCGATATCGGTGATATCCACCAGGCCACTGCTGAATTGGTCGTAGGCGCGGGCATGCGCGCCGCGCAGGACGGACTCGGCCGGATAGGACGGCCAGTAGGTGTCGTGCAGCCCGAGTGGAACCAGAATCCGGTTGGTCACCTCGGCGCCGATCGGATTGCCCGTGACCTGCTGCACGAGTTGACCGGCGAGCAGGTAGTTCGTATTGGAGTACGAGGACTTGGCGCCCGGCGCGAAGGAGGCGGGTTTGTCCAAGCCCATCCGGATGAGCGCCTCGATCGGCTGTGATCGCTGCAAGGCGTCCACCGAGTCCAGGTGCAGATCCGAGAAGTAGTCCGGGATTCCGCTGGTGTGCTGCAATAGATTTCGGACGGTGATCACATTTCCGTCGCCGCCGGGACCGTGCACCACGCCGGGCAGGTAGCGCTCCACGGGGGAATCCAGGTCGATCCGGCCTTCGCCGACCAGTTGCAGCATCACCGCGGCCACGAAAGACTTGGTATTGCTGGCGATTCGGACCTGCGCATGGTCGGGGAAGGCCGCGCGGGTGCCGATATCGCCTACGCCGCTATTGATTCGGGTGGTCCGATCGCCCACGGTGAGCACCAGCTGTGCGCCCGGGACCTCCGCGGCCTTCACGGTGTCATCGAGTCCGGTCTGTAGGCGGTCGTCCGAGGCTCGGTGCTCGGCGGAGGTCATTGCGGTTCCAGCCAATACGGCGGCGGCGAGCAGAATTCCAGCAGACAGGGCGCAGCGCCGCATCGGTCCTCCAGGTAGGTGACCGGCGGAGGGGGCGCCGGTCACGTAGAGATACGCCGCGTCCGCGGGGGCGGTTCGCAACGGTGGAGTCTCAGCTCGGAAACAGGGGGCTGACCCATTTGCTGCATAGCCAGCGGCCGTCCACGAGATCCATGGAGAGCGTGATGTTCTGATGTTCGGTGGTGTCGGCCTTGCCCTTGGTGGAATTGACCACCGTGATATCCGAGGCGAGTTCGTAATGCGTGGAATTCCCGGAGGTCACAGTGCATTTCGCATCGGTGCCGCGGGAGTGCTCGGAATCGGCCTCCAGGAGCACGCGGATGGCTCCGAGCAGCTGCTGGGCCTGCGTCTTCCAGGTGCCGGTCGCACCGTCGATGACCTTCACCTGCCAGCCGGTGCCGTCGTTGTAGTCGTAGGTGGTCATGAGAATGCCGTAATCGCAGGCGGCCTTGGTGGCGGCGGCTCGGGTGGCGTCGTCGCCGGGATTGCCCTGTGCGCCGGGTGTGGCCGAGGATCCGGTGCCGATGCTGAATTGCAGCGCGCCACTGCCGAATCCGACGCCCACACCGCCCGCTACCAGCAGGACGGCAATGGCGGCCACGATCAGACGCTTACGGAAGCGACGAGGCGCATGGGCGTGCACCGGTCCGCTCGGGGCCGAGGCCAATTGCGTCGATTCGAAGCGTGCGGGGTCGAAATCCGGTCGAGTCGGCGACAGTCCCGGCTGAGTGGGCGCAACGCCGAGCTCGGTCGTGCCCGGACTCGTCCGGGTCGGAGCACCGCCGAAGTGCGAGCGGGAGTAGCCGAGCATCGTCGGTTGGGCTTCGACCGGATGGGTCGACGCGGGAGGGTATCCGCCCGTCGGCTCCGGGGCGGTGAGCGCGTACTCCGCGGCCGCCGCGAGCTCACCGCAGCTGGTGAACCGCCGGTCCCGATCCTTGGCCAGCGCGCGCTCGATGACCTGGTCGAAGCCGCGCGGCACATTCGGATTCAGCTCACTGGGCCGCGGAATCCGCCCGTTCAGATGCCCGTTGATCAGTTGCGCCGTGGTTCCGCCCGGATACGGCAGCGCACCGGTGAGCATGTGGAACAGCGTGCAGCCCAGCGCGTACACATCCACCCGATGGTCGGTGTCCGTCCGCAATTCGAACTGTTCGGGCGCGGCGTACTGGAAGCTCGCGTACATCTCGCCGGTGCGGGTCAGCCCGCTGGTCTGATCCAGCGCCTTGGCAATCCCGAAGTCCGCCAGATACACCCGTTGATCCGGTCCCCAGGCCAGCAGAATATTGGCCGGTTTCACATCCCGGTGCAGCACGCCCGCCCGATGCGCGTGATCGAGCGCCTTGGCCGTCTCGCCCAGAATCCGCACCGCGTGATCCACCCGCATCGGCCCGTCGCGCAGCACCTCGGCCACATCCGTGCCCTCGATGTACTGCATGGCCATCCACAGCCGATGTTCGTCATTCCCCCGCGCGTACACGGCGACGATATTCGGATGCGACAACCGCGCGGCCGTATCCGCCTCGCGCAGGAACCGCGCCCGCACCTCCGGATCATCGGCCTTCCCCGAGGCCAGCAGCTTCAATGCGACCTGCCGCGGCAAATTCCGGTCGCGGGCGAGATACACCTCGCCCATCCCGCCGACCCCGAGCAGACGTTCGACCAGATAGCCCGCGAATGTCTGCCCCTGCGCGAGTGTCCGCCCCACCTGGTCTACCTCCGGTTACACGTGCCGCCCACCCTAACTCACCATCGGGCGAAGGAGGATGGCACCTACTCGCTCGAGGGTGGGCTTCGAACGGACGGGGCGCTCGCTACTCTCATCGGCGACCAGGAGTTGCGCGCCGATCCGGCCGATGCCGGGCGGGTGCGTGCTCGCGACTGCTCCGGCGACCGGGAGGCGTGCCTCGTGCGTGGATTCCAGCGCAGCAATGAGATTCAGGCCCGGCTGCACGAGCTGGTGCCCGGCGGGGCGCATACCTACGCCCGTGGCGCGAATCAGTATCCCGAGGATATGGCTCCGATTCTGGTGCGCGGCAAGGGTGCTCGCGTATGGGACTGCGATGGGAACGAGTACGTCGAATACGGGATGGGTTTGCGGGCGGTCACCCTCGGCCACGGCTATCGGCCCGTGCTCGACGCCGTGAGTTCGGCCATTGCCGACGGGATCAGCTTCTCGCGCCCCTCCGAGCTGGAACTGCTTGCCGCACAGGACTTCCTGGAACTCGTGCCCGGCGCGGATATGGTGAAGTTCGCCAAGAACGGGTCCGATGCCACCACGGCCGCGGTGCGGCTGGCGCGGGCGGTCACGGGGCGGGAGACGGTGGCGGTGTGCGATCAGCCGTTCTTCTCGGTGGACGATTGGTTCATCGGGACCACCACCATGAATGCGGGCATCCCCCCGCCGCCCACCGTGCGATTCCGGTTCAATGATCTGCCGTCGCTGGCGGCGGTGCTGGCGGCGCATGAGGTCGCGTGCGTGATTCTGGAGCAGGCCACGGCGCTCGCCGAACCCGCGCCCGGGTTCCTGGAAGGCGTTCGGGCGCTGTGTGATCGGCATGGGGCATTGCTGATCTTCGACGAGATCATTACCGGCTTCCGCTGGTCGGCGGGCGGGGCGCAGGCGGTGTACGGGGTGGTGCCGGATCTCTCCTGCTGGGGCAAGGCCATGGGCAATGGCTTTCCGCTTTCCGCGCTGGCCGGGAAGCGGGAGTACATGGAGTTGGGCGGGCTGCGCACCGATGCCGATCGGGTGTTTCTGCTGTCCACCACGAACGGGCCGGAAACCGCTTCGCTCGCGGCGTTTCGTGCCGTCGTGCGGGCGTATCGCGACACGGATCCGGTGGCTCGCATGGAGCACGCCGGACGGCGCCTGGCCGCGGGCGTGAATGCCATTGCCGCCGGGCTGGGCATTGCCGATCATCTCCAGGTGGTGGGCCGTCCCTCCTGCCTGATCTTCCTCACCAAGGATCCGGAAGGCGTTCCCTCCCAGTCCTATCGCACCCTGTTCCTTCAGGAACTGCTCGAACGCGGCGTGCTCGGGCAATCCTTCGTGACCTCCGCCGCCCACACCGACGCCGATATCGACCTCACCATCGACGCCTGTCGCAATGCCGCGATCGTCTATGCCAAGGCGCTCGGCAATGGCACCGTCGACGGTCTCCTCGCGGGAAGACCCGTGGCTCCCGCGCTGCGCCCGCACTCCTGTCCGCGCCGCCTCGACGACCGAGGCGACGGCTGAATACGGAGTACAACTGCTCTCCCGTGCCAATCCGCTGCCGGATTGCGGACTTTATGTCGCGAAATTGGCGCTGAACGACTATTCATGGAATCCGAAGCAACTCAGTGAAACAGCACAGCATGGATACCGGAACAGGGTGAGGCAGTGGGCCAGGGCGAGGGTGCGGCGGGTGGCGCTACCGGCGCACTGGTGACCGGCGGGGCCGGGGATATCGGCCGAGCGGTGGCGCGTCGTCTGGTGGAGGCCGGGCGCGAGGTGGTGCTCGCCGATATCGATGTGACGGCGGCCAAGGCCTATGCGGATGAACTCGGGCCGAAAGCCAGTGCCCTGCACCTGGATCTGACCGATCCGGACAGCATCGAGGAAGCCGCGCTCACCGTGCGCGGCAGCATTTCGGCGCTGGTGCAGTGCGCGGGCGCGGCCATTGTCGAGCCGTTCCTGGACAGCAGCGTCGAACACTGGGACCTCATGCACCAGGTGAACCTGCGCGGCCCCATGCTCCTCACCCGCCACCTGCTCCCCTCCCTCCAGGAAACCCAGTCGGCGCGACTGGTTTTCGTCTCCTCCGATGGCGCTCGCGCGGGTGCGGCGGGCGAGGCCGCCTATGCCGCCTCCAAATCGGGCCTGTTCGGCTTCGCCAAATCGCTGGCCCGCGAGGTGGCCCGGCACGGCGTCACCGTGAACGTGGTGTGCCCCGGTCCGATCGAGGGCCGCATGGTCGCCCGCGCCATGGCCGAGCACCCCGGCAATCTCGCGGCCCTGGAAAGAGCCATCCCCATGAAGCGTCTGGGCACCCCGGAGGAAGTCGCCGCCCTCATCGCGTGGCTGGCGAGCCCGGAAGCCAGCTACCTCACCGGCCAGCTGATCAGCGTCAGCGGCGGCATCACCATGCATTAAGGAGGCGCCACCATGCCCAAAATCCCGATCGTCGACGCCCACCTCCACCTCTGGAACACCACCGACCACCCGTGGTATCCGCAGCTGGTCGAATTCGCCGCGGCAGCAGCCAGACCCGCCCTGGCCGACAATTTCCTACTCCCCGACTACGACCGCGCCGCGGGCGACACCGAAGTGGTCGGCCTGGTCCATGTCTCCGCCACCACCGCCCCCCACACCTACCTGCCCGAGACCCGCTGGATCGACACCCTCGCCGCCGAAGCGAACCGTCCTGTCGCTCTGATCGGCAGCGTCGACCCCCTCCTCCCCAAGCCAGATCTCCTGGACCACTTGGAATCCCAATCCCGCAGCCCCCACTTCCGCGGCATCCGCGTCTTCCGAGGCCTGCTCCCCAACACCCCCGCGGCCGATGCGATAGCGAGCTGGCTCCAAGACCGCGACGCCGTCTTCGACCTGGTGGCCACCCCCGCCACCATGCTCGACTGGATCGACTTCCTGGCCGGTTACCCCGACCTCCGAGTAGTCCTCGAACACCTCGGCCTCCCCCAAGGCACCACCCCCGACCACCGCACCGCGTGGCACAACGCCGTCTCCTTGGCCGCCAAGGAAACCCCGTGGCTCTGCAAACTCTCCGGCCTCGGCCTCATCTCCCCCGACCTCACCTACCCCACCCTCCAATACTGGCTCGAATCCACCGTCCACCTCTGGGGTTGGCGTCGCCTCATGTTCGGCTCCAACATGCCGGTGGACACCCGCGCAGGCACCTACGAAGACCTACTCGCCACCATCGACCACCTGGTAACCGCCGACGCCACCGACCAGGAAGCCGAATTCTTCTACCGAACCAACGCCACCGACGCCTACTCACTCAATCCTTGAGAGCGGGCTTCCAGGGTGTCCGCCGCGGAATCCAAGCGGGCACGGCCTGCCGGTATTCGTCATAGTCCGCGCCGAATTGGCGATGCAGAGTCGGTTCCTCATAGAACCGAACGAACAAAGCCTGACCGACCGCGATCAGTACCGCGTACCAGAGCAAGGCGAACTGACTAAAGAGCAGCGCTTGCCCCAGAGCCATGGAGACAACGGCCAGATACATGGGATTGCGAACGTACCGATTCGGCCCGCCGACCACGAGATGCCGGGTGGGGGCAATAGGTGCGGGAGTTCCCAGCCCTTCCACCGCGAATCGGTAGATCGCGCCCAGCAGAATCGGGAGCCCCGCAAGGATCAGGACGACGCCTATTACTCGAAGAGTCTGCGTGGGGATCAACTCGTGCTCGATTCGCCAGCCGCTGATCCAGAGTGGCAGCAGGCCCGCCACCGTTCCCGGAACCACGATGGTGAACAGAAGACTGCCGAGAATCGGTCGTAGCGACTTCATTTGTGCTCCAAGTACGTTGCGCGCTCGTGGTCCATCCTCTCGGAGTGGGGGCGGCAATGGTCAGGAACCGCTCGACCCGGGGAGTTCGGAGACCAGGCGGCTCCCCGCGAGTTTGTAGTCCTCGCCGGTCAGTTCGTACATGGTGATGAAGCCGTCGAGGTCTTCGGAGTCGTGGTCGCCTCGGATGATCCAGTAGTGGGGGATGCCGAGCATGGCGTAGACGCGGAGTTTGTCGATTGCCTCGCGGACTTGGGTGGGCTGCCAGACGGCCTCGACCACGCAGAGGATGGTGGTGGGGTCGTGGGTGGTGCTGTGTTTGGCGGGGGTTTGGTCGGGGCGGAAGACGATTCCGTCGGCGACGAAGTTGTGCTGGCCGGTGTCACCGCGGGCGAAGCCGGTGTCGGCGACGTATTGGTCGCCGGCTATCTCGTAGCCGAGGCCGCTCCAGAACTCGAGGACGTTGAACACGATCCGGGAGTACCAGAACGTGACGGGCATGAGGGTGAGCTCCAATCGGCCGGATCGTAGTTCCCACGCCCAGCCGCGGGGAACGGCGGGCAATGCCTCGAATTCGGCGCGGGTGCGCACACCGGTCATCGGTAGGTCGAGCTGCTGAGTCAACGACTCCCTCCGCGTATCCAGGGCCGACAAGACTGGAACACCATAACCTCAGATTCAGCGAAAAGGCGTTCACCAGCGCTTTTACCGCTCAGCCGGGCGATTCGGGCAGTTCGGACAATTCCACCCGGAAGTTACCGGGGTTGACAGATCGGTGACCCACTGCACAGGTCATTTGACCAGTTGCCCGCGAATTGCCAACTGCACCTATGAGTTACACGAAAACCGTTGTAACACTTACCAACTGAAATAGCTCCGAGGTGACCATTCACACATGCAGGAAACCGTCAACAAAGTTGAACCACCAACTGACGGGCCGTAAAGTTACCCATCAGTTAGGCACGATGGTGTTCCTACGTCGGCCCGACATTCTGCTAAGGGGCCATTCTCGATCGTCCACATCCACCGACGCATGTCGGACGAACAGCGTTGCGCATCAACAAGTTCGTTAAGGAGGGGACGATGGTTTCCTACATCGTCACGGGCGGCACCGGTTTCCTCGGTCGCCGCGTCGTCAAGGGGTTGCTCGAGCAGGACCGCGAGGCCGTGGTCCACGCACTGGTGCGCGAGGCATCAGTAGCCAAACTGTATGAAATGTCCATCGAATGGGGCGCGGAGGATCGCGTCTTCCCGCTGGTGGGTGACCTCACCGCACCCGGTCTCGGCCTGGTCGACGACGCACCGCGCGCCGACCACATCATTCACCTCGGCGCGGTCTACGACATGACCGCCGACGAGGACGCCACCTACGCCGCCAATGTGCAGGGCACCCGCGCGGTCATCGACCTGGCCCTCGAGATCGGCGCGGTCATGCACCACGTCTCCTCGGTCGCGGTGGCCGGTGATCACAAGGGCAAGTTCTTCGAGGACGACTTCGACCTCGGCCAGCAGCTGAACTCGCCGTACCACCGCACCAAGTTCGAGGCCGAGAAACTGGTCCGCGAGACCCCCGGCCTGGGCTGGCGGGTCTACCGCCCGGCCATCATCGTCGGCGATTCCCGCACCGGCGAGATGGACAAGATCGACGGCCCGTACTACTTCTTCCCGGCCATCGCCGGACTCGCCGCGCTGCCCGCGGAACTGCCGGTCCCGATCCCGGACCTGGGCGCCACCAATATCGTTCCGGTGGATTACGTGGCCGCCGCCATGGTCGAGCTGGTCACCCGGCCCGGCATGATCGGCAAGACCTTCCACCTCACCAACCCGGAACCGCAGCCCTTCGCGCAGATCTACGCGGCCCTGGCCCGCGCCGCCGGAGCGCCTCCCGGCATCGGCACGCTGCCGGGCTCGCACACCGCCCTGCACGCCCTCGGCACCCTGCCCGGTGTTCCGTCGCTGCGCGATTTCGTGTTGGAGCGCTTCGGAATTCCCGCCGAGGTCGCACCGCACACCGCGTTCGAGTCGGAGTTCGTCTCCGAGTCCACCCGGGCGCAGCTGCGCGGCACCGGCATCGAGGTCCCGGCCTTCGAGACCTACGCCGAAACCCTCTGGGGCTACTGGCACGAGTACCTCGACCCGGATCGCGCACGCCGCCAGGACGGCGAGACCCTGCGCGGCCGCATCGTTCTGGTGACCGGTGCGTCGTCCGGCATCGGCCTGGCCACCGCGCACGCGGTCGCCGCCCGTGGCGCGACGGTCCTCATGATCGCTCGCACCCCCGAAGACATCGAAGCCGCCGCCGAGCAGGTCCGCACGGAAAGCGGTGCCGCACAGGCCTACACCTGCGACATCACCGATGAGAAGTCGGTGGAGCTGCTCGTCAAGCAGGTGCTCGCCGACCACGACCACGTCGACTATGTGGTCAATAATGCGGGCCGTTCGATCCGCCGTTCGGTGCTCAACTCCACCGACCGCATGCACGACTTCGAACGGACCATGGCGGTCAACTACTTCGGCGCGGTCCGGCTGATTCTGGCCCTGCTACCGTCCATGCGGGAGCGCCGCTTCGGCCACTTCGTGAATATCTCCTCCATCGCGGTGCAGACCAAGGTCCCGCGCTTCGCCGCCTATGTGGCGAGCAAGTCCGCGCTGGACAACTTCAGCGAGATCGCCGCGGTCGAGAACGCCGATGCCGGAATCACTTTCACCTCGGTGCGCATGCCACTGGTGCGCACCCCGATGATCGCGCCGACCGACCTGTACAAGTCCATCCCGGTGCACACCCCCGAGCAGGCGGCACGCATCGTGGTGCGGGCGCTCGAGCACCGGCCCAGCCGCATCGATACGCCCATCGGCACTTTCGCGCAGTTCGTGGACATGGTCATGCCGTCGTTCAAGAAGGCGATCCTGTCGCAGGGCTTCCACATGTTCGGTGAATCCAAGGCCGCCCGCAATACCAAGGCCGCGGAGCCCACCGGGAATGCGGAGCCCACGGAAAAGAAGGAATCCCGCAGCCCGCTGCTGGCTCTCGCCCCGATCGTGCAGCCGCTCATGGGACTCCCCTCCCCGGCGGCCCGGTTCACCAATAAGATCCCGGGCCTGCACTGGTAGTCCCTGACAGACAATGAAACTCGGCCCCGGCGGGAATTCCCGCCGGGGCCGAGTTTTCGAAACAGCCGAGCCTCGTAGGGCCCGACCGTCCCTAGATTCGATCGGCCGCGAAGTTCGCCGCCGCCACGAAGCTGCCGCCATAGGTGACATGCGAGGCCGAATTCACGCCCGCGCCGCACACCGGATCGCCTCCCGTGCACCAGTTTCCGGTCTTGCCGAGCCAGCCGCCGGGCACGGTCCAGCCGATCGCCCGCATCGGATCACCGAACAGCAGGATCGACGCGACATGATCGCCGAGATAGTCCGGCAGCTGAACCCGCCCCGGATACCAGGTCACCGCGCCGGTACCCAGCGCCGCGTGCACGACCGCCGCGCCTTGTGAGTAGCCCACCAGGATGAACTCCTGATTCGGGCAGGCCGCGACCTGAGCGGTCAAGTGCGACACCAGATCCGAGGTGCCGGAACCCACATTGAAGGTGTAGTCGGCGGGGTAATCGACGGAGTACGCACTTGTCGATACGGGCAATCGGTCTTGCAGCATCCCGTACAGCGGGTCACCGACCACGCTTCCGAGCCAGCCGGGTTCACCGGTGCCCCGCGCCACCACCACATCCACTGCGGCACATCCGTCCGCATGGGCTCGTGGTATCGGAACGAAGACGCACGCCACAACAAGCATGGCGGCGAAAACCCAAGCTATACGCCATTTGCCAGCAAGCAGAACCTTCCGGTCGCCCATTGTCCTCACCCTCTCACGCCGTTGTGAGAAGCCAGGCGACTCTTGTCAATGACAAGTGACACTTCGCCTGGCTATGTGACCCAAGGTACGAACGGCCATACAACGCGGCAACGTGTTACACAAGGAGATACCCAATCGGTGCGCAACCGTATCGCCATCAAACTTGTTATCTACAAGCTACTTTGAGGCAACGAACCGGCCACGAACGGGCTTCGCCCACTACCGCGAACGGCGCGCAATATAGAACCCGTTCTCATAGTGTGTTGGTATGGAACGACTTACAGGGCTCGATGCGAGCTTTCTCTATCTCGAAACCGACACTCAACTGCTGCACGTCTGCGCACTGCTGATAGTCGACCCCGCCGCCGATGGTGTGGAATTCGACTTCGACAGCTTCAAGGCCGAGCTCGGGCGGCGGCTGCACCTCATCCCCGCCATGACGCGGCGGCTCCACAATGTCCCGTTCAACCTCGATCATCCGGTGTGGGTGCGGGATTCGGCCTTCGATCTCGACAACCATGTGCGCCGGGTTCAGCTCCCCGAACCGGGCGGCCGCCGCGAGCTCGCCGAGATCACCGCGGAGATCGCCGGACAACCCCTCGACCGGCAGCGACCGCTGTGGGAGATGTGGGTGGTGGAAGGCCTGCCGCACGGCAAGGTCGCCGTCATCTCCAAATACCATCACGCCATCGTGGACGGCATCACGGGCACCAATATGATGATGCACCTGTGCGATCTCGAACCCGGCGTCACCTACAGCCCGCCCACCGAAATCGCCGCCCCCGAACCGGAACCCAATGATCTCCTGCTGGCCGCCGAGGCCGCACTGAAGTTCCCCGGCAAGCTCGGCATCTTCGGCATGGTCCCGCAGACCGTGGGAATCCTCGGCGGATTGGTGCAGCGCAGGCGCGGCAACGGAAGTCGTGGGATGCCACTACCGTTCACCGCGCCGCGCACGCCATTCAATCGAGCTATCACCCCGCATCGCTCGGTCTCCTTCGTACAGAGCGAGCTCGCCGATATCAAGGAGATAAAGGCGGCGTTCGGCGTGAAGGTCAATGACGTGGTGCTGGCCATTGTGGGCGGCGCGCTGCGCAGCTATCTCGAACTGCATGAGGATCTTCCCGAATCCTCGCTCATCGCCTCGGTTCCCGTGTCCACCCACGACACCTCCCGGCATGAGGAGGGCACCAATAAGGTGTCCACGATTTTCGCGCGGCTCTACACCGATATCGAGGATCCGGTCGCGCGCGTGCAGGCCATTGCCGAGGACAATCGCGGTGCGAAGGAAGAGCACAATCTCATCGGGGCCGACTTCCTCCAGGATTGGGCGAAGTACGCGCCGCCGAACACCTTCCAGCTCGCCGCCCGCGCGTATTCCTCGCTGAAGCTGGCCGAACACCATCCCGTCGTGCACAATCTGGTGATCTCGAATGTGCCCGGCCCCAATTTCCCCATGTACTTCCTGGGCGTGCGGGTCGCCTCGATGTATCCCTTCGGGCCGGTGTTCCACGGCGCGGGCCTGACCGTCACCGTCATCTCCAATAATGGCCACCTCGACTTCGGCTTCATCGCCTGCGAGGAACTGGTCCCCGATGTGGAGGAAATCGCCGACGCCGTGCCGGAGGTGATCACCGAGCTGCTCAAGGCCGCCCGCGAACGGTGCTAGCCGAACGAACCTCCGACACCCGAAAAGTCATGACCGCCCGGCGTTATCGCCGATTCACGACCGCTTGACAGGCCTCGAGGAACACCGGGACAAAGACGTCCGCCTCGAGTGCGCAGGCCGCATGACCGGCCCGGGCGAGGAAGATCTCCGCCCCCGGAATCAATTTCGCCATTTCCAACTGCCGATAGACGGGCAAGGCCCGATCCCGCGTGGTGATCACCACGGCCGTCGGCACCTTCAAGGTCGAGAGCCATTCGGTGGCATCGAACCGGCCCAGCACCGCAATCGCCTGAGTCAGCGCCCAGCCGCTGGTGCTGCGGAATTCCGTCATGGCCCAGCGATCCATCCGGCCCACCGGCCAGGATGCCTCCGGCACCGCGGGCAGCTTGTCCCGGCGCAATTCGGCCCGGCGGAACGACATTTCGGACATGGAGGCCGCGAGCACCGCCCAGCCGCGATGGAAGGCCCGCTCCCGCCGCGTCTCCTGGAACTTGTAGGTGGTCGCCGCCAGCACCAGTCCGCCGACCCGCTCCGGATGCCGGTGCGCGGTCAGCTGCGCGACCACGCCGCCCATGGAATAGCCCGCCAGAATCGGGCGCTCGATGCCGAGCACATCGGCCACCGCGATCACATCATCGGCGAGGTCATCGAGATCGAAGCGCTCGGAACGGATTCCGTGACCGTGCCAGCGCTGGTCGAAGAGCACGACCCGATAGCGCTCGTTCAGCTCCTTCAAGGAGGGGAACCAGTTCAGCATGGCCGTGGTGGCCGCGCCGTGCAGCAGCAGGATGGTCGGCGAGTCCGCTGCGGGACCCTTCAGATCCACCACATAGGTGCGGCCCCGGCCGGGCAGCTCCATCATCTGACCCTGCGGGACCTCGGTCAATCGAGAAATCCGTCGTGACAGCCGACGACTTCGGCGGCTTTCACGGGATTGGGAATCCACTGGCAGATCCAAGCTGGGGTTCGTCATCGAATGCCTCCCGGCGCGCCACCACAACAGGCGGAATTGGAACACGTTTCACTCGATGATGCCATAACGACCGGGGAATGTTGCGTCGAGACGGGTCAGGATTTACAGGTTTGCGGGGCGGCGACCACGGTGGTCACGACCACCATCGGCGGCGTGGTCTGAACCGGGGCAGGGGGCGTGGTCTCCGGGAAGTCGTAGAGCCGAATTCCGGTGTAGCGCAACTGACCCGACTCGATGGTGAGCCCGGGGATCTGCGCCTCATGGCCGTAGATATCGGTGATGCGCGCCGTGAACGGGCCCGCTCCCGCACCGGAAATCGTCCAATAGTTGTCGTATCCACGGCGCAGCGAGAGCCAGTCGCCACCGGCATCCGAGCGCAAGTCGACCTGACGAATCGGATTGCCGCTCCCGGAGAACAGCAGCCCGATCCAATCCGAGGAGGAGCCCTGCTGCACGCGGTAGAACAGTTCCGGCGCGGGATTCGGGTCGCGGACCCGGCTGAAGCGAATCGGCGCCACGCCGTCGGTGGAATTGGCGATGGCCTCGAAAGCGGCTCGGCTCAAGTCATATTGGTGTGGGCCGCAGCCGGGGCAGCGGTCCACGATCTGGGCGCGCACGCTGCCGATCGGGCCGTCGATATCGACGTAGCTGCCGCAGGGCACCGAGCCGTCGTACTCACCGGTCGGCACGCCCACGTAGTAGCCGTCCAGGGGCAGATCCGGCAGCGAGCAGGCGACGCCGGGGGTGAAGGCGTAGAAACGGGCCTCGCCTTGCTCCGGTGTGGCCGGGGCGGTCGGTACGGGGACCGGAATCTGCTGCGCGGTAACCGAACCCGGGGTGGTGGGTGCGGGCAGGGTGACAACGCGGGTGGTGGGCACGGCGGCGTGGCAGGAGGCCGGTGTCGGCCGCATCATCCACATCACCGCTCCCACCACCACCACTCCCGCGAGGGCCGTCCACATCCACGGCCGACCGGTGCGGACTTCCTCTTCGTGTCCAGTGCGGTGCACCACCGTTCCCCAACCTCCAAATGACGTTTGCTGCAACGATGCTGAACTCTCTTCAGGAAAGCAGCAGGGGTGCGCATGACGGGCTCGAATCGGAAACTCGGAATGCCAGGCGCGGCGTGTCTACGGCGTGTCACGGATCTAGAACCGGGGAGGGGTTCCCACTCGTATTACCTGGTGTCCGCCGACATCAGGAGTGCACGCCATGGCCCGCCTAGCCCCCTTCTACACACAGGTCCAGTCGCACTACGACCTGTCCGACGAGTTCTACGCGCTGTTCCTCGACTCCTCCATGACCTACAGCTGCGCCTACTTCGCCCGCGACGGTATGACCCTCGCCCAGGCGCAGGAGGCCAAGATCGACCTGGCTCTCGGCAAGCTGGATTTGCGGCCCGGCATGACGCTGCTCGATATCGGATGCGGTTGGGGCGCAACGATGATCCGCGCGGCGCGTGAGTACGGCGCGCGCGTGGTCGGTCTCACGCTGAGCCGCAACCAGTACGACCACGTCAATGCGCAGTTGGAATCCCAGGGTCTCGCCGATGCCGAAGTGCGGCTACAGGGCTGGGAGGAATACGACGGCAAGGCCGACCGCATCGTGAGCATCGGCGCGTTCGAGCACTTCCGCAAGGAACGCTATCCGGAGTTCTTCGAGCGCTGCCACGCCATGCTCCCGGACGACGGGTCGATGCTGCTGCACACCATTATCGGCCGCACCCTCGCCGAACTGCGTGCCATGAATATCCCGGTGACCCGCGACGATGCCCTCTTCCACATCTTCATGAAGCGCGAGATCTTCCCGGGCGGCCAGCTCCCCCAGCCCGGCACCGTCACCCGCACCGCCGAAACGGCGGGCTTCCACACCGAGCGCATCCAATCCCTGCAACCCCACTACGCCCGCACCCTCGACCTCTGGGCCGAGGCACTCCAAGCCCACCACGACAAGGCCATCCGCCTGACCTCGCAAGAGGTCTACGACCGCTACCTCAAATACCTCACCGGCTGCGCCCACTACTTCCGCCAGGGCCACCTTGACGTCATGCAATTCACCCTCGCGAAGTAGCCGGAACCAGCACTGCCGCCCCGGCGAATCGCCCATGCGCCAGATCGCGCAACGCCCGATCCGCACCCTCGAGCGGATAACGGTGCACGGTCACCTCCATCCGATGGGCATCCGCGAATGCCAGAAATTCGCGGGCATCGCCCCGAGTATTGGCGGTAACCGACCGAATCCCCCTTTCCTGGAACAGGTGCCGCTGGTAATTCAGAACCGGAATATCGGTCAGATGAATCCCCGCGATGGACAGCACCCCGCCGCGATCCAGAGCCGCCAGCGCAGGCAGCACCAGATCCCCGACCGGCGCGAACAGAATCGCCGAATCCAATTGCACCGGAGGAGGTTCCGCCGCCCCTTGCACCGAAGCCGCCCCCAGCGCGGTGGCCAATGCCCGAGCCTGCGGATCCCGCGTCATCACATGCACTTCGGCCCCTCGAGCCAAAGCCACCTGCGCCGCCAAATGCGCACTCCCCCCGAATCCATAGATCCCCAGCCGCCCACCCGAAGGTAAATCGGCCCGCTTCAACGCCCGATATCCGATGATCCCCGCACACAACAGTGGCGCGAGCTCGGCATCCTCATACCCATCGGGCAGCGGTAACGCATACGCGGCGGGCACCGTCGCAAATTCGGCATAGCCCCCGTCCGCATCCCACCCCGTATACCGCGATTCCGGACACAAATTCTCATCTCCCCACACACAAAACCGGCACACCCCACAGGTATGCCGCAACCAAGCAATCCCCACCCGATCCCCCACCCCGAACTCCCCCGCAGCACCCTCACCGAGCACCACCACCTCCCCCACCACTTCATGCCCCGGCACTACCCCTTCCCGGTGCACCGCCAAATCCCCTTCCGCCACATGCAGATCCGTCCGACACACCCCACAAGCCAGCACCCGCACCAGCAACTCTCCCGGCCCGGGATCCGGCACAGGAATCTGTTCCAACACCACCGGCCCACCATCGACAGGCCCCGGCTTCTCCACCTGCCAAGCACTCATCATCGCCATATCCCCAGTGTCTCCCCTTTGACGGCTCGGCCTTCGGCCATCGCTTTCAATTACCGCCCCGGTCAGAAACACGGCTCGGGAAGCTCGTGTCCAAAGCGCACGGCAGTACGGATATCGCGTGGTTGCGTCGCCTGCCGTACCCGACTTTGGCTCCCCAGCTGGGTGCCGTCACCTCTCGTTCCAGCCTGGCTGGAAGGTTGTGGTCCCGTTCCGGGACCAACAACCAAGAACAAAAGACGAAAAGACTCCCAGCCGAGGCCGGTATCGGCGTGCCCGCGTGGCCCTTTCGCCGAGGGGGACATGAGCCGGGGTTTTGTCCGTTTACACCAGCCTCATGTCCCCCTGAACGTGTTCTAACCGCGCGGAAAGCCGCTCATCAGGCGGATCGCCAGCAGGACAATCCAAATGCCGCTGGCACCGATCCCGATCCGTTCGATAAGCCCGGCAGGGCCACCATCCGACAATTTCGCGGTGAGCACGAACGCGATGTAAGAGGACGCGACCAGCAGGCCGGTGGCAGCTGAATACCGGTACCAGCCATGCTTTTCGGGCGTTTCTTCGTGCCGTGCCAGCACGAAGCACGCCATGATCAGCGACGTGAACTGAACCAGACCCAGGAGAATGTGGATGGCGCCGTGAATTGTCGGATCGGTCGACGCTCCTGCCGGGTAACCCAGCGACGGGTCAGGCAGGATGGGCCCGATGGCTAGGAACGTGAAGCCGTAGATGGCGAGCAGGATTGGGCCCCAGGTGGACCCGCGGCCCGTCCGGAGCCTCAGCCTCATGCCGAGGGCGAAAGCGAGTAGAAGTGCGCCGGTGACAATGTAATTGGCGCTCTGCATCCACCCGCCAGGCCCCAGCTCGAGGTTGCTGTCGGGGACTACCCAGGCGTTGTAGCCGGGGCGGATGGCCCCGAGGGTGAGGAGGACAACCATATTGAGCAGCGGAGCGAGGACACCGCATGCCAGCAGCAGGCTCCTCGCCGCTGACTGCTTGTTCGCAGGGCTGAGGGTGGCGGTCACGACATGTGTCCTCTCGTCGATCGGGTGAGTTCGAGTTGCGTTCGGCTCGCCGACCGCGCCCGATATGAACACCACTATCGACCGATCGGTCACCTCTGGTATTGGAAGAATTTTCCCCAGGCCCGGTATCGCTCCACCGCGATGACAGGTAGGTATAGGCCCTACGGAATCGGCATAGGGCCGAGTCTGATATGTGCAGGTTGGGGGGTTATTTCGGGCGTTTCGGACATGGGTGGGGGGTGGTGTGTTTTGCTTGTCGTGCTTTGGACGGGTGGCCACTTGTACTGCTATTTCGGCAGGAGGGTTCGGCATGGCGTCGCTGGGCAGAGGGTTGGTTCGGGGTGGGGTGGGGGTTGTTTTTGCGATGTTCGCGGCATTCACGGGGGTTCCCGGGGTTGCGGGGGCCGATGCGGCTGCTGTGCTCGGGCCGGGGTCGGGGGTGTTGATCAGTACTGATGATCCTGATTTGTATGCGGCTTGTTCGTTGACGGCGGCGGGGTTTGATGGGGCGGGGCGGATGGTGGGGATTACTGCTGGGCATTGCGGGTATGTGGGGGATTCTGTTTGGGCGGAGGGGGCTTTGGGGATTGGGAAGGTGGGGCGGATTGCGGAGGTGGACGATTATTGGGATTGGGCGGTGATCGAGTTCGAGGGGGCGAAAGTTGTTCCGGTGCGGCAGATTACGCGGAGTGTGGTGAATGGGATCGGGGGGCGGCCTCGGGTGTTCGATACGGTGTGTAAGAACGGGCGGACCACCGGGTATACGTGCGGGGTGGTGTGGGAGAACATTCCTGAGGGGTTCAGTAGTCATGTGTGCGCGGATTATGGGGATTCGGGCGCGCCGGTGCTGTTGGGTGACCAGCTCGTGGGCATGATCGTGGCGGGTGCGCCGGCGACGATTGGGAGCGTCGACTTGGAGTTGAAGTCGTGCAGCAATCCGGCCGATCTCATTCACGAGCCCGACCTCGCCACCGACATCGATATCGTGATGACCGATATCAACCAGCACGGCGGCGTCGGGGCGGGCTTCCGGCTGCCGTGAGCCTCAGGCTTGCGCGCCGAGGGCGGAGGCCAGGAAGCCGGTCAGCTGGGTGCGCACACGATCCTGGGTGAGGCCGTCGGCTCCGGCGCGGGTGGCGGAGAACAGGGCCGAGACCAGCACCGAGAGCAGGACTTCGCCCGCTATATCGGTATCGATGGTGGGGTCCAGGAAGCCTCGGGACATGCCCTGGTCGACCTGCTTCACGGCCTCACCGGCATAGCTGCGGGCATTGTGCAGGCAACGTTCGATGACCCGGTCGTCGATCGAAGAGGCTTCCAGGAGAAGGAAGTTGACCACGCCGGGTTCCTCGGCGACCAGCGTGTAACAGCGGTCGATGACCCGGGCGTAGCGGGCACAGAAGGCTTGCAGGGAGTCGGGGCTGTCGTCGGCATCCGGGCCCAGAAGCACGATGCGGATGTGATCGAAGCAGTGGTCGATCACGGCGTCGAGAATGTCGCGCTTATTGTCGAAGTAGTTGTAGAAGGTGCCGTGACTGACCCCGGCCGCGCGGGCGATATCGTCCACGCCGATGGTCCGGAACCCGCGGGTCATGACCAGGCTGTAGGCGGCGCTGACCAGGGTGGCACGCCGCTGCTCGAGGCGGTCGGCGCGGCTCATGAGACCTGCCTGGTGCGCAGTACTCGTTCGAGCAGGCCCACCACCACGGCGGTACTGCGTTGGCGCACTGCGGGATTCCCGCCGCCGAGCAACTCTCGCATGAGTCCGGGGCCGATCAGGGTGAGGATGGTGTGGGACAACACCTCGGCGTCGATATCCCGGCGAATCCAGCCCGCCTCCACGCCACGGGTCAGCTCGACCGCGAGCATGGAGGCTGTCATGGCTTCCAAACCCAGAAGCCGTTGCGCCAGTTCGGAATCGATGGCACCGGCCTCCACCAGCAATAGTCGCAATACCTGCGGCTCGCGCTCGATCAACTGGTAGAGCCGACCCACCGCCGCCCGGATCACGTCCACGAATTCATCGACACTCCGCGCAGTGCCGAAGAGCTCGGGGAACCGCATGGTGACCATGACCTTCTCGACACCGAAATCGATGACGTGGTCCACGATTTCACGCTTGCTGCCGAAGTACCGGTAGACCGTGCCCTGCCCCATTCCGGCCCGGGCAGCCACCTCCGAAATGGTGGCCGTCTCATAGCCATTCGCGGTGAACACCTCATAGGCGGCTTCGATTATCTGCCTGCGCCGCCGCAGCGGAAGCTCTTGCTGCGGCGGCCGGCCGGTGCGGGAAGCTATTTCGCGGCCCCTGCCGTCGCGGCGGGATCCTTGACCGCGGAATCCTTCGGCCCGTAGTCCACCACCACCCAGTCGCCACCACTCTTGGCGACCGTCACCAGCAGCAGATTGGGCACGGTGGCCGGTTCGGTCTGCTGAATGTTCTGGGTCCGCTGGGTGGCGAACACGGTGACGACGTACTGGTCGTTGCCCTTGGCCTCGACCGCGGTGCCCACCACGTCGCCGGTGGCGATGACCTGGGCCTGCGTCATGATCTTGGCGAGCGTGTCGTGCACCGACGTGTACCGGTCACGCAGCGCGTCGGAGGTGCCGCGCTGCACGCCGTCGAAGAAGGCGGGCAGGTTCTTGTAGTCATAGGAGAGCGAGCGCATGGTGTAGTCGCGCGCCACCTCGGCGGCCCGATCCCGGTCGGAATTACTGGTTTTCAGTGCGTCGAGATCACTCGAGGCACTGTGCCAGAAATAGCCGAGCACCAGCGAAAGCACCGCCAGCACCGCAGCGGCCGCGAGCGCGACCCGGTACAGGTCGACGCGGATTCCCTTGGACGGCACGGCTTCCGATGCTACCGGGGTGTCCTGCACCGGCTCGGTCACTTCTTTGACTTCCGCCGGAGCCTGCTCGACCGGTGCGGTGTCCTCGGGCTGCACCGACTTCTCCAGCTCGACAACCGGTTCCGCCGTCTGCTCGTTGTCGCCAACTGATTCACTCACGATTGCCTTCTCTCTATTTCGGGAAGCCGACGCCGACGTGGGCCGCGCCATCGCCGGGGAATACGGTGGCCAGCAGATCGACGATCGATCCGGCGTCCACCCGCAGCGGTTTGATCGCGCTGGTCGCGGGCTTCAGAACGGTGGCGATATGGCCGAGGTCGGGGCCGATCAGGGACAGGTATTCGTCGATCTTGGTGACCAGCGGGCCGATGGGATCGTCGAAGATGTTCTCGCCGACAGTCGAGTAGTTCTGGAATGCGGCGATAATGTGCAGCAGCTCCGGCAGCGCCTTGTCGATATCGCCTGCCGCGGCGCTGATCGTCGGCGCGCGGCCATTGAACCGATCACCGAGGGTCTGCACATTGCCGTACAGCCGCGCGATGGCATCGCGCTTGTCGTGCAAGAGATTCGCGGTGCTGACCAGTGCCTTGGTCAGGTTGGCCACATCGGTGTCGCGCCCGTCGAATCCGGCGGCCACGGTGGTCGCCAGACTCTGGAGTTTCGCCGGATCCAATTGCGCCGTCAGCGCATCCAGCTTGGCCAGCGCATCGCCGACGGTGGTGGCGGTGCGCACCTGCCGGGTCGGCACAATGCTGCCGTTATGCAGGAACGGCCCGGCCGTGGTCGAGGGCCGGAAGTCGATGAACTGCTCCCCCGCCGCCGACAGATTCGCGATCTGCACCGCGCTGTCCACGGGAATCCGGTACTTGGAGTCGTATTCGACCTTCACAGCCAGCCCGCGCACGGTGGCCCCGATATCGCGAACCTTGCCGATCGGCAGCCCGCGCAGGGTCACCTCGGAGGTTTTCATGAGTCCGCCGGAGGTATCCAGAAGCACTGTGACCGTATTGGTTTCGCGCCGCGGATCCAGATTGAGCACGCCGACGGCCATATAGCTGCCGCAGATCAGCGTGAGCACCATGAGCAGGATCAGCGACACCGGCCCGGAGAGTGAGAGTTTCATGGCACCATCCCGATGGAGCGCAGTGTGGTGATCAGCTGATCGGCCTGCACATCGGCAGATACCTTGCGGACATTCACATCCGGTGCGTTGAGGAACGGAATCAGTTTCTCCCGCAACAGGGTGTAGAAGGCATTCATATTCATGCCGAGGGTGATGTCGGAGTAACCCACCGTCACCGCGGTCGGCGCGAGCACTGACACGATCGATCGCAGATCACCGATGTGCGGCAGCACCAGATCGCCGACATTCTTGGCCAGCGGCCCGGCGCTGATGATCAGCTTCACCACCCCGAACAGCACATCGGACAGGCCCGCCGCGCGATCCGGCCCGAAGGTGAGGATCTGGGTCACCGCACCGCGACCGGATTCCAGCTTGCCCGTGATCTGCTGCGCCGAGGCCAGAATCCGGTCCAGATCATCGGAGTGCGAGGCCATATCGCTGAGCGCCGCCCGCCCGGCCGCATTGATCCGATCGAGTTCGGCCGGATCGGCCGGGAAGGCCGCGTTCACATCCTTGACCACCTGAGCCAGATCGGCCCACCGGCCGCCGGTCACGATATTCGACAGGGCCCGCAGAATGTCCTCCACATTGGTGGCGGGCACGGTCTGCGACACCGGGATGACATCCCCGTTCCGCAGGAACGAGGTGTCGGCGTTCTTCGGCGCTTCCAGGGCGATATGGATATCGCCGAGGATGGTGCTCTGCCGCAATTCCGCGGTCGTGGACTTGGACAGCTTGGCGTCGCTGTGCAGTTTCACCGTGGCTATGGCGGTGGTGCCGATCAGGTCGATGTGGTCGAGCATGCCGATCTCGACGCCGTCGGCGATCACCTTCGCGCGGTCCGGCAGATTCAGCACGGAGCCGAATTCGATTCGGACGGTGTAAGTGTCACCGCTGGGATAGGTGCCCGGAATCGGGATATCGGTGGCCTTCACGCCACAGCCGCTCAGTACCAGCGTGGCCGCGGCCAGGGCCGGGACCAGTTTCACGAGTGCACGTTTCATCGCCCACCCACCTGCGGCAATGTGGATGCCAGCTTCGGCAACTGGGACAGTAGCGACGCGATATCGCCGTCGGCCCGAATCAGGTTGTGCACCACCGGCAGCATCTGATCCAGCAGCGCGTACACCTGCTTGTCGTATTTGCCGACATTGCGGGCGACCACGGGCAGGAACTCCACCGCCAGATCCACCGCTCCGGCGAACTCCGTGGAGAAGTCACCGATCAGCTGCAATCCGGCCCGCAGATTGTCCAGCACCGTGGCCATATCCGGCCAGTTGGTCACGAACATGGTGGTCAGCGTGTCGAGATTGTCCACCAGCCGCCGGAACACCGCATCCTTCTGCGATGGATCCCCGACCACCGCGGACAGCCGCTGCAGGAGCTGATTCCACTCCGGCCCGGTGCCGCTGATGGCATTGTTCGCCGCGGTGAGGGTGTCATCGAGCAGCGTGTCCGGCTTGCCGGTCGTCCCGCCAGTGAGATCCCCCGCCAGCTTGCCCATGGAATCGAGCGCCTCGCTGATCCCGATCGGCGTCTTGGTGTGGTCCAGCGCAATGCATTTCGCGGTATCGAAGCGCGAGCCGCCGGTGTAGGGCTTGGTCAGCTCCACATGCCGGTCGGTCACAATGGAACTCGACATGGTGACCGCCTGGATATCGGCGGGCAGTTTCACCTTCTCGCCGATTTTCATGGTGACCCGCATACGGTCACCGAGCGCCTCGACCTTCGACACGGTGCCGATATCGACACCGAGCATGGTCACGCTATTGCCCTCGTAAAGCCCTACGGTATCGGTGAATTCGGCGCAGAGGCTCTGCTTCGAGTCGCGCACCGAATTCGCCCACGTCACTCCGGTCACACCGGCGGCCACCACCACTACGGCGACCCCGGCGGCGAGTGCTGTTCTACCCCACCTCATTCAGCACGCCTTGCCTTGATAGGGAATGCACAGTGACACTCCATCGGCCGGTTGACTGACCTGCACCTGAATCCCCAGCAGGCCATTGAGTTTGTTGATCACGTCGCGCAGCCCCTGAACCACGGTGTCGAGACGGTTCGGGTCCTCGAACAGCTTGGAGAACAGCTGCTCGAACTGGGTCACGGACGGTTCGATCGAGTCCCCGTACGCCATGATCGGGCGGTGCAGGACCACCAGCAGCCGCTTGACCAGGTTGAAGACGCCGACCACATCGTCCTTGCGATTGCCGAGCTGATCGGCGACGATGCCGAGCTTCTGCACGAAATCCGCAAGCAGGGCCTTGTCCTCGGCAATGGCGGCGACGTATTCGTCCGATACCTGCAATGCCGTATTCAGCTGCCCGGTGCGATCGGCCAGCAGTCCGGTCAGCTCATTGGCATTGGTGATCACCCCGCGCAATGCGTCCGGCTGACCCTGCAAGGCGGTATTCAGCTCGCCGATGGTGGAACGCATGGTGTTCGCGTCCACCTTGCCGAAGATCGGCGTGCCCTTGTCGAGAATATCGCTGAGCTCGAACGGCGTGGTGGTGCGCTCCGGCGGAATGTGCTTGGCGCCCAGATCCTTGTCACCGGCCGGGGCGAGCGCCATGTAATGTCCGCCGATCGGGGTCAGCATCTTGACCTCGACGGCGGACCGATCCGTCACCCGCACATCACTTTTCACCGTGAAGCTGACCTCGACGTGATCGCCGACCAGATCGACCGAGCGAATCTTGCCGACATTGATGCCCGCCACCCGGACCTCGTCGCCCGGCCGCGCCCCGCCCGAGATCTTGAAGTCGGCAATGTAGGTGTGCTGCCCGAACGGGATCACATACAGCGCCCCCGCCGCCAGCAACAGCACGGCGCAGAACGCGACTCCCGCTATGCCCCAGCGCAATTGCTTCTGCTGATCGCCACGGCCCGTGAGCACGTCGCGGATCAGTTCACCGAAATACTTGATCAGCGCCTTCAATTGCACACCACCAGGTTCTGGTTGGACAGGATGACGCCCGCCACGGCGGGCAAGGCCGCCTCCCCGTTCGAGCAGGTAATGCGCGGCGTGTAGCCCTGACCCGGCACCGCCTGATTGAGCCCGGTAATGAGCTGCGGGGTAATGGCCAGGATCTGGGTGAGCTGCTCGGTCTGCGGCACCAACCGGCGCAGCAGCCCGTCGATCGGACCATAGCCCACGTCATACGCGTCGCGGGTCTGCTCCAGCAGCGGAACCAGCGGGGTGAGTGTGGCTTTCGCGGTATCGATGGAGCTGAGCATGATCTGCGTCTTGGCGGTGAACTGGCCCAGAATATTGGCCAGTTGCTGCACCAGATCGCCCACCGCCTTGGACTTTCCGCCGATCTCGTCGGACACCAGCCCGAGATTGCGGATCAGCAGCACGATCACCGCCTCACTGCTGCGGGCATGCTTGGTGAGCGTGTCCAGGTCCGCCAGCACCGGGCCGATGCCGGAACCGTCCCCCTGGATGACCCGCAGCAGGTTGGTGCCGAACTGGTTGAGCTGCTCGGGGTCCAGGGTGTCGAACATCGGTTTGAAGCCATTGAACAGCTTGGACACGTCGAAGCTGGGGATGGTGCGCTCCAACGGGATCGTCGATCCCGCCTTCAGTTTCGCGCCGTCCTTCCCCTCGGTCAGCAGTTCCACATACCGCTGGCCGATGAGATTCTGATACCGCACGGCGGCCTTGGTGTTGTCGTAGATCGGGCGCGACGCGTCCACCGTGAGGTGCACCCGCGCCGAGTTCCCGTCCAGCGCAACCGTTTCCACCTTGCCGACGGCGACACCGGACATGCGCACCGAGTCACCGGCGAACAGGCCGGACACATCGGTGAACACGGCGTCATAGGTGACCTTGTCACCCGGAATCGGCGTGCGCAGCGCGGTAATGATGAAGGTCGAGCAGGCCGCCACGATGAGCAGGAAGACGGTGAGCTTGATCGAGGACTTGAGTACGTCGTTCATCGCGCCCCTCCGCCCAGTGAATCGGCCAGGTACGGCATGGTTTTCACGATCAGCTCGAGTTGCAGCTGCACGCGCCCGTCCACCACCGGGAAGGCTTCATCCATCGCGCGTAGCAGATTCGGAATCCGGTTGTGAGCCGATGCGACCGAGCCCACCGACACCATGACCGGCACCGCCAAATCCAGCACGCCGCTCAACACCGGCTCCAGGTCCGGGTTGTGCTTGGCCAATAGATCCGAAATCCCCACCAGCACCGCTTGATCCACACCATCGGTGGCCTTGTTGGTGCGGGCGCGATTATCGGCGTCACCGAAGTAGGCACTCTGCTCGAGCACCGCCAGAATGGCGTGCCCGGCCGAGGGTGTGAGGTCGGCGAACGCGCCGGTCATATCCGCGCCGATGGCGAGGTAGTGACTCAGCGGAGCCTGCTGCCCGTCGGCCAGCGTGCGCGCGGTCTCGAAGAACGACTTCAATACCGGGCCCAGGCTGGAGGCATTGTCGAGCATCAGATCGATGAGTCGGTGCACGGTCGCCGAGTCCAGCACCTGAGTGAGCCGGGCCGCGCGGCGGAAGACGCCCGCGACGGTGGCATTGGTGGCGCCCTCCCCGATCTTCAAGACCGAGTGTTCCGGCAATGCGGCACCGCCCCCGCCGGACACCAATTCGATGGCGCTGGAACCGAATACATTGGACGAGGTGAATCGTGCCGTCACCCCGTCGGTGAGCCCGGCCGCCTGCCGCCGGTCGATCTCCAACTCGATGCGCTGATGTCCGTAGCCCACGGTCTCGACCGTGCGCACGGTGCCGATGGCGTACCCGCGGAACTTCACCTCCGCGCCCGGGGCCAGCCCCTCGCCCAGTGTCGCGGCATCCACGGTGACCTTGAACTTATCGCCGAAAGACCCACGCGCATACGAACTCACGAATACCGCCACCGTCACGATGACGACCGCGATCACCAGCCCGCGCGCCCGCAGCGCCCACTTGCCCGCCGCACGCCCGGAATGATCCTGAAAAACGCTCATGATCTACCCCGAGATCCGAATGCCGACGTCCAGGCCCCAGATCACGATCGTCAGGATCATGTCCAGGATGACCACCAGCACCAGGCTGGCGCGAATGGCGCGACCGGAGGCCCGGCCCACGCCCTCCGGGCCGCCGGAGGCGTAGAAGCCCTGGTAGCCGTGGATGAGAATGATGGCGACCACGAAGATCGTCGCTTTCAGCAGTGAGGCCAGCACATCGCTGGGTTGCAGGAAGGCGTCGAAATAGTGGTAGTAGGTGCCGGAGGACTGCCCGTGCAGCACATTCACCACGGTCGCGCACGAGAGGTACGACAGGATGAGCGTGAGCAGGTGCAGCGGCACGATGGTGATGATTCCGGCGATGACGCGGGTGGTCACCACGAATGGCATGGGCCGAATGCCGATGGCCTCGAGCGCGTCGATCTCCTCCGAGATGCGCATGGCACCGATCTCGGCGGTCATGCGGCATCCGGCCTGGGCGGCGAAGCCGATGGCCGCCACCATGGGAGCCATCTCCCGGGTATTGGCGTAGGCCGAGACGAACCCGGTGAGCGGGCCCATGCCGACCATGTTCAGCGCGGTGAAACCCTCCACGCCGATGGAGCCGCCGACCGCGATGCCGAGGAAGGCCAGCACCGCCACGGTGCCGCCGCCCACGATGATCGCCCCTGAGCCCCAGGTGATATCGGAGAGGATGAGCATGGTCTGACGCCGGTAGACCCGCAGCGTATGCGGGATGGCGGCCAGCACCTCGTAGACGAAAGTCGCTTGGTGCCCGAGGGATTCGAACACCGTCATGGGCGCTTCGGCGGTCCGTCCGGCGATCTTGCCGACGGTGCCGAGCGGTTGATAGCGGGAGGGAACCTGCGTCATCAGCCCACCTGCGTCGGTAGGAACATCGAAACCAGCTGGGTGATCACGAGATTCACGCCGAAGGCCGCGATCACGCCGATCACCACCGCCGCGTTCACGGCATTGGCGACGCCCTTGGGCCCGCCACCGGCCTCGAGCCCGCGCTGACAGGACACGATGAGCACGATGATGCCGAAGATGACGGCCTTGACGATGGCCACCGCCAGATCGCTCATCTTGGCGAAGGCCGCGAAGGCGGACAGGTAACTGCCCGGCGTCACGCCCTGGAATCCGACGGCGATCACGTACCCGGTGAACACCCCCATGAAAATGATCAGCATGCACAGCAGCGGCGTGAGCGTGATCATGGCCGCCAGGCGTGGGGCCACGAGTCTCCTGATCGGGTCGATGCCCATGACGCGCAAGGCATCCACCTCGTCGCGAATGGTGCGCGCGCCCAGATCCGAGGCGATGGCCGATCCGGCCGCGCCGCCGAGCAGCAGCGCGGTCACCATGGGCGCGCCCTGCCGGATCACGCCGAGCCCGCCGGCCGCGCCCGAGACCGAGCTGGCACCGACCTGCTGGGTCAGGCTGCCGACCTGCACCGCGACAATCACGCCGAACGGAACCGATACCAGCACAGCGGGAATCGCCGTCACGCTGACGATGAACCACCCCTGCTGTAGCGTGTCACGCCACGGATGCCGCAGCTTGACGATATCGGTGACCAGATAGCGGAAGGCCGCTACCGCCAGTTGCAGCGTGCGTCCGAACGTCCGCAACCCCGAGAGAACGAATTCGACGGCCTGCCGTATCAACGGCTCCGGCCCCCGAATGACCTTGTCGACCAATGCCTACCACCCCACTGACCCCACTGATGGCCGGAGTCGATCCCGACCGACTGGGACACTAATACAGATTCCGGACTGACGTGTCAGTCTTCACTGGTTTGGTTTGACTCTTGACCGGCAGAGGGGTCGGGTGCACAATACGCGCCCCGCGCGATTAGCACGATTCGCCAATCTGTTTCAGCTATGCATCGGCAAACAGAAAAGCCATTGCCCGGAGCGGATCCGAGCAATGGCTTTTCACATTTTGCGAATTGTTAGCTCAATTCGATACGGAGACCGAATCATCGAGTTCGGCCGCGGCAAGCGCCGTCGATTCCTCCGCGCAGGCAACCGGATCCAGCCGCGCGCCCCGGGCGACGAGATCCCGTGCCGCGCGAATATCCGCAGGTCGCCCTATACTCGCCGCACCCGTCAGCCGCCCACCCCGCAAAGCGAGGACCGTAATCCGGGCCGTGTCGAGCGAACCACGCACCACGAGTTCATCCTCCTCCCGAATGCGGCCCGCGAACTGTAGATTCAGCCCGTACTGCATGGACCAGCCCCACGCGACCTCGGCACGTCCCGGCGAAATACCGAGCATGGACTTCGCTGCGGCAACACCTTGCGCTTGCGCGCTGTTCCAGTGTTCTTCCCGCACATGGACCCCGCGTTCCGGATCGAAACGGGTGGCGACATCCCCGGCCGCGAAGATCCCCGGAATCGAAGTGCGGTACTGCTCGTCCACCACAATGCCGTCATTGATGAGCAGTCCGGCGGTCGCGGCGAGCGCAGTGTCCGGGACAGCCCCGATGGCGACCAAGGCGGTGGCGGCGTGCCAACGGCGATCGTCGGACGCAATCGCGGTCACGCCGCCTTCGCCGTGCTCGAACCGGTCCAGCAATACTCCGGTATGGAACTCGACCCCATTGTCCGCATGCAGATTTCGGTAGTACTCGCCTAGCAGTGACGGGACGACGCGATCGAGCGGTGCGGGCCCGGCGTGCAGAACGGTCACCTTCGCGCCGAGCCCGCGCGCGGTGGCGGCGACCTCGCAGCCGATCAGACCGCCGCCCACTATCAGCAGGGACCCACCCGAGGTGAGAGCCGAGCGCAGCGGCTCGACATCCGCCCGGCCGCGCAGGGTGTGCGCGCCGCCCATGCCCGGCAATCGGCGCGGTCGGGCTCCGGTCGCGAGAAGCAGTCTGTCGTAACCGATTTCGCTGCCATTCACCAGCTCGACGCAACTCCGATCGGCATCGACGCGCAGCACCGCAGCCCCGGGCCGCAGGTCGATATCGAGTGACTTCCAGGAGTCCGCGTCGGCGATCAACGTGCGACGTTCCTCCACCGTTCCGGCAAGTAGCTCCTTGGACACCATCGGCCGCCGGTAGGGCAGACCGGGCTCCGCGCCGAGCAGCACGATCTCGCCGGAATAGCCTTCCCCGCGAAGCGTTTTAGCTGCCGTCGCTCCGGCCACGCCCGCGCCCACGATGACAATGCGCCCGCTCACGCGCGACTGACCTCGACCATCTCGAAATCGGCCTTGGCCGCACCGCAATCCGGGCAGGACCAGTCGTCTGGAATGTCGTCCCAGCGGGTGCCCGGCTCGATGCCGTCCTCGGGCCAGCCCAGCGCCTCGTCGTACTCGAAGCCACACTGCACGCAGCGGAAGAGTTTGTAGTCAGTCATTGGTGTGTCCTGTTGTGGCGGAGGTGAATTCGAAGTCGATCTTTTCCCGGACCCCGCAGTCGGGGCAGCACCAGTCATCCGGGATCGCGGACCACGGGGTGCCCGCCGGGAAGCCCTCACGCGGTGCGCCGGTGGCTTCGTCGTACACGTAATCGCAGACGGGACAGCGGTATGCGGACATCACCGGGCTCCGTACTGCGCCAGCACCCGCTCGCGCCGACGCGGCTGGATGTTCACCCGCGTGATATCGCCGCTGTAGTGCTCGAGCACCCGGTGATCCATGACCCGACGCCACAGCGGCGGGAAGTAGGCCAGGCCGATCATGCTGGCGTACCCGCTGGGCAGGTTGGGCGCGCCGTCCATGCTGCGCAGAATCTGGTAGCGCCGTGTGGGATTCGCGTGATGATCGCTGTGGCGCTGCAAGTGGTAGAGGAAAATATTGGTCACGATGTGATCGGAATTCCAGCTGTGCTGCGGCGTGCAGCGCTCGTACCGTCCCGCCGCCGTCTTGCGCCGGAGCAGGCCGTAATGCTCGAGATAGTTCACCGTCTCCAGCAGGCAGAATCCATACACGCCCTGAAGGATCAAGAACGGCAGCACAATCGGGCCGAACACGACGGCCAGCACACCCCACAGCACCACCGACATCAGCCAGGCATTGAGCACGTCATTGTGAATCGTCCACGGCCGCTTGCCGAGTCGCTCCAGCCGCTGCTTCTCCAACTCCCACGATGAGCGCAGGCTCCCCCACACACTGCGCGGCAGGAAACTCCAGAACGATTCCGCGAACCGGGCGCTGGCCGGATCCTCCGGCGTCGCCACCCGCACGTGATGCCCGCGATTGTGCTCGATATAGAAGTGCCCGTAAAACGTCTGCGCCAGAGTGATTTTCGAGAGCCAGCGCTCCAGTGAATCCTTCTTGTGCCCGAGCTCATGCGCGGTATTGATGCCCACCCCGCCGACCACACCGATGCTCAGCGCCAGCCCGATCTTCGACACCAGGCCGAGCCCGCCGTCCATGCCCAGCCAGGACAGATTCGAAGCCGTCCACAGATAGCAGGCGAAGATCAGGCCCAGCAGCTGGAACGGAATGTAGGCGTAGGTGCAGTACCGGTAATACCGGTCGTTCTCCAGCATCTCCATGACCTCGTCCGGCGGGTTCTGCCCGTCCGGCCCGAAGAAGCGATCCAGCATCGGCAGCAGCACGTAGACCAGCAGCGGGCCGATCCACCACCACACCGGCGCCACGGCCTGCCACCCGAGCCGATCGAACGCCCACACCAGTCCGGTGGCGAGGAACAGGGCGGTCGGGGCCACCAGGCCGAACAGCCACAGGTAGCGCTTGCGGTCACGCCACCGCGGTGGCGCGGAGTGCTTCGACCCCTGGATCCGAGACGTCGTCATTGTCGATCTCCTTGCAGAACCGGCCCCTGAACAGTGCCGTTTACACTTTCGCATGATGTGTATTCATTACATACACATCACTCTTTATTGTCAACAGCCGGACAGATCCCGAGGTCGTATAACATCGGCTCGTGGCTGAAGCGCCGAACTTCCAGACCGAAATGCGGCAGCTCCTGCGGGAGCGCGTCCTGGACACCGCACGCCGAATCGTCGTCACCGAGGGTTGGGGCGCGGTGAACATGTCTCGCGTCGCCAAGGAGGTGGGCGTCAGCCGACCCGTCCTCTACAAGGAGATCGGCGCACGCCAGGATCTCGCCGACGTGGTCATCCGCAATGAGGTCGACATGTTCCTCATGGGCATCGCCGAAAGCCTGGCCGCGCATCCGGACGATGCCCTGGCAGGAATGACCGCGGCGGTCGAATACACCCTCCGCACCGGCGCGGACAACACACTCCTCAAGGCCGTCCTCTCCGGCCGCTCCGCCGACGACACCGCCCTGCTCCCCAGCATCATGACCGAAACCGAACCAGTCCTCGGCCGAGCGATCGCCGCCCTCACCGCGGCAGGCCGCGCCCAATACGGATTCGACGGAGTCTCCGACACCGAACTCGGCTCGATGATCGAAACCCTGGTCCGCCTGGCCCTGAGCCATCTCTTCCAGCCCATCGGCCCCATCGAGCGCGCCGTCGAGCAAATCAACCGTGTCCTCGTCGGCACCTTCGCGCCTGCCCTCACGGCCGGTTCGAGCCGCGAATAGCGTTCGCCCGTCGACTGAGTCAGCAAACCGCCCGCCGCCGCGGCACCCCCACCGCCGAACCGATCCGCGTGTCTCGAACCGGACTCCGCGGTCCGCTCGGCACGGCGCATCCGAGACAGCATCCGGCACAGTCGTTCTCGTAACCACCGCGACTACCCACCGACAATCCGGATCCAGAGATACCGCCTGGTTTGTGTCGTACACTGCGCCGAGGTTTCGGATTTGGGGGTTTCGGTTGAACGCCGCGGACGACCGCAGCTACGGCGGATACCGCATCGAACGCAAGCTCGGCAGCGGTGGAATGGGTGCCGTCTACCTGGCGCAGCATCCGCGCTTACCGCGCAAGGATGCGCTGAAGGTCCTGTCGGACAGCCACCAGGACGATCCGGGCTTCCGCGCGCGGTTCCTGCGGGAAGCCGAAATCGCCGCGCAGCTGCAACATCCGAACCTGGTGGCGGTGCGCGACCGCGGCGAGCAGGACGGCCGACTGTGGATCGCCATGCAATATGTGGAAGGCATCGACGGCGCGGAACTCCTGCGACACGGCCCGCTCGACCCCGCCCGCGCCGTGCGGATCATTTCCGAAGCGGCACACGGGCTGGACGAGGTGCATCGCGCCGGACTACTGCACCGGGACGTGAAGCCCGCCAATATCCTCATTGCCACGCCTACCGACGGCCTCGAGCGAGTCCTGGTCACGGACTTCGGAATCGCCCGTCCCGCAGATGATTCGGCCACCCTCGACGGCGCGGGCGGCCTCACCGCGACCCTGGCGTACGCGGCGCCGGAACAGCTCAATGGCGAACCGGTCGACCATCGCACCGATGTGTATGCCCTCGGCTGCACGCTGTACCAGATGCTCACCGGCAGCGTGCCGTTCCCGCTCGACAGCCCGGCGGCGATCATGTTCGCGCATCTGAATTCCCCGCCGCCACGGCCATCGGCCCTGAACCCCGCGCTCCCCATCGAATTCGACGCGGTGATCGCCACCGCCCTGGCCAAGAACCCCGCCGACCGTTTCCAGAGCTGCGGCGTGCTCGCCGCCGCGGCACAGGGGGCCTTCCTCGGCGCGGTCCATCGGCCACGACCCAAGCGCCGCGCGCTGGTCGCCACCGCACTCACCGCGGTGCTCATCGCGGTGGCGTCGGGGATATCCTTGGCCGCCTTCAACTCCGGCGACGACACTCCCTCGGCCGATCCGCATCGGCCCAATACCACCGGCGTCGATCCGGCCAGTTGGGGTGAGTACGCCTACATCGTGCAACTCTTTCCGGCGCTCTACCCGCCCGCACCGAACGCCGTCGGATATCAACAGATCACCAATTGCTCTCCGATCCCCGAGCATGGCGATAACACGCTGACATTCGACGACAAGCCCGCGGTGGGCGTCCTGTTCTGCCTCGGAGATCGCGATCCCGTGTACACGGTCGAGACGAAATGCAATGCGAACCGCACCGCGATCGTGCCGGACAACGCATTGTTCGAAAAACTGGAGGGCGACGAGGCGTGGAGTCGCCCGACCGGATCCGGACATCTGTTCTGGGGCACCACGACCTATCCGGCCGATAATTTCCTGCCCATCCTCGCGGGTAAGAAGATGGGCATACTCGAGGTCATGTTCGCCGACGCGAGCAGGAACTTCTGCCGCCTCACGGTGACCGGAGCCACGACCGGGGCCGCGATCCATGACCGCTGGTGGCCGCAGGCACCACTGTGAACACCAGCCGAAAGACCCTTCGCATGAACCTCCGATTGCTCGGAAAGCGCACGGCCGTAGCGCTTCTGATCGCCACCGCGACGCTGGCCACCGCCTGTACCGTGCCGGGTGATCCGATGCCGCAGCACCTGAATCCGGCCGCGCTGCGCACCGGGATCTACACCGCCGAACCGCTCGACGCGCCGCCGGGTACCGACGCGTACGGCCGGGTGCTGGAGGCGGTCCGGCTGTCCGAAGCCATGATCGATCCGATCGAGGCCGACTCCGCCCTCACCGCACAGCTCGAACTCGGCGGCCTGTTCCTCATGCCGACACCCGTGAAAGCGGCCACCCTGCTGGCGGAACCGGTCCGAGCCGTACTGGAACGCCGCGGGATGATCACCGGGGCGGCGGTCGGCGGGGCCGATCGCACCATGGTCCGGCACCCCACGACCGGCACGTTCCGGGCGCTCACCCTCATGGTGTTCCGCTTTCCCGACACCGCGTCCGCGCAGGCCGCGGCCTCGGAGATCGATGCCACCGATGCCGCCGTCAGCACCGAGAATGTCGCCGTCACGATTCCCGATTACCCTGCGGCACACGCTCATTGGCGGCCGAATGTGCCGACGCTGGCGGCGACCATGGCATCCGGGACATCGGTGATCAGCCTCCTGGCCGCGCACACCGCCATCGATCTCCCCGCGCTGACGGCGCTGGCGCACAATGGCTTCGACAAGCAGGAGCGACGACTGCGCGACTATCAGCCGACACCCGCGGACACATTGGCCACGCTGCCGCTCGACCCCGACAAGATGCTCTCCCGCATGGTGCCGACCGCACCGGGCCGCTGGCCGTACCCGGAGGTCATCACCTTCGCGAACGAGGTCATCGCGGGCTGGGATTCGAGCCTCTACGCGTCCGGCGTCGTCCTCGGTCCGAGGGCCTCGCAGCTCTTCGGTGGTCGTGTAACGGGCCGAGTACCGGCGGAGGCGCGGGCGATCAACAATCTCAACTCCCTGTTCCGATTCCCGACCGCCGCGGCGGCACGGGCCGCCTTCGAGCGACAGACCGGCAAGGACAAGGAGAACGGGCTGACGACCATGCCCCTTCCCGACGGAATCGCCGCGCAGGACATGCACTGCACGCTCTCGACGGCTCAGACGGACAAGCTGGGACTGTCCAAGTACCTCTGTGTGATCCGGTACGGCCGCTACCTCGCGGCCGTCTTCTCGCGGGATGCAACGAACGTGCTGGAAAAGGCGTCCGCGCAGTATGGCCTGCTGGTCGGCGGTGGCAGCTGACATGACCGACAGAATCACTCCCGGAACGATTTTCGCCGGATACCGGATCGAACGGCTGCTCGGTGCGGGCGGCATGGGAACCGTGTATCTGGCCCGGCATCCGCGTCTGCCGCGCACCGACGCGCTGAAGGTGCTGCCCGAGGCGCTGGGCCTGGAAACGGAATACCGCGCGCGATTCCTGCGGGAGGCCGAGGCGGCGGCGCGGCTCGATCATCCGAACCTGGTCGCCGTGCACGACAGGGGCATCGATCATGGAAGTCTGTGGATCTCCATGCAATTCGTGGACGGCATCGACGCCGCCGAGCTCATTCGCCGTCATCCCGACGGGGTGCCGCCCGCTCAGGCCCTGCACATCCTGCGCGAGGTCGCGCAGGGACTGGACGAGGCACATCGCCTCGGATTGCTGCACCGCGATGTGAAACCGGCCAATATCCTGATGCAATCCCAGCCGGATCGACCGGATCGGGTGCTGGTCACCGATTTCGGAATCGCCAAGGCCGCAGGTCAATCCACGGCTCTGACACAGACGGGCGCGGTGCTGGCGACTCTCGCCTATGTCGCACCCGAGCAGATCACCGCGGGGCTCATCGATCACCGCGCCGATATCTACGCCTTGGGTTGCACCTTCTTCGAGTTGCTCACCGGCCGCAAACCCTTCCCGCGCGCCAATACCGCGGCGGTCATGATGGCCCACGTCCAGGATCCGCCGCCGCGCGCCAGCGAGGTGAATCCCGCACTGCCGCAGACGATCGACTCCGTGATCGCGCGCGCGATGGCCAAACAACCCGGCGACCGCTACGACTCCGCCGTCGCCTTCGCCATCGCCGCGGCGGCCGGATTGGCCGGAACACCCGACACCACCCGCGTCAGCGTTCTCCACACGCCGAGGATGCGGCGGACGAAGAACCGGCGGCGCGGACGAGCTGTCGGACTCGCCGCCCTCGCCGCGGCGGTCGCGCTGGTCGCTACGGGTGTGGTTGTCCTGAAACGGAATTCGGGCGACGTGGCCTCTCCCCTGCCGAGCGCCACCACCACCGTCAGCGGCGGCGCGCTCACGTGGGGCAACTACCAGTTCATCGTCAGCGCCTTCCCCGGTTTATTACCGGCCACACCGATCTCGGGCGGCTACCAGAGCGCACTGTGCCGCGCGGAGGACGAGGATCTGAAGCCGGTCGATGTGAATGCCCAACCACCCGTCAAGGTTCAGATCAACTGCCTCGGCAACGGTGATCCGGTGAAATTCTTCTACGCGCACTGCAATAGCAACCGCAGCCCCTTGTCCATCATGTCGTGGGCCGAGGGGGAGACCGTCCTCGGCGACGAACGCTGGGAACGCGCCTCGGGACGCGGTCGAGTGGTGTGGGGGAATCTCGTGTGGGAAGGAAAGCAGCGGGGTGAGCTGCAAATCGAGTTCGATGACGGGGGCCGGAACTTCTGCGAAGTGATAGTCAACGGTGTAGAGGGCAGCACCGGAACAGATGTGTACGAGCGCTGGTGGCGCAATGCGCCGATCTAGCGGCGAACCGCAACCCGGCGAGATCTTCGCCGGATACCTGATCGAACGCGTGCTGGGCAGCGGCGGCATGGGAACCGTGTATGTGGTGCACCATCCACGGCTGCCGCGCCGGGACGCGCTGAAAGTGCTGTCCGCCGAATGCAGTACGAGCGAGGAGTTCCGCGCACGATTCATTCGCGAGGCGGACCTCGCCGCCCGGCTGGACCATCCGAACCTCGTCACCGTGCACGATCGCGGCATCGCGCAGGAACGGCTCTGGATCAGCATGCAGTTCGTCGACGGCACCGACGCGGCCGAACTGCTCCGACAGGGCTGGCTCCCGCCCGAACGGGTGGCACACATCGTGCGGGAGGCGGCCCAGGGTCTCGACGCGGTCCACCGGGCCGGACTACTCCATCGCGACGTGAAACCCGCGAACATTCTGATCGACTCGCGCCCCGGCCGACCCGACCGAGTCCTGGTGTCGGACTTCGGGATCGCCAAGGCGGCCACCGGATCGACCATGCTGACCGAAGCGGGCGCGGTGCTGGCCACCCTCGCCTATGTCGCCCCCGAGCAGCTGGAACTGGGCCCGGTGGACCGCCGCGCCGACATCTACGCCCTCGGGTGCACCCTCTACGAACTGCTGACCGGTTCGCAGCCATTCCCCCGGCCGAACCCCGGCGCGGTCATGTCGGCGCATCTGCACGATCCGCCGCCCCGCCCCACGGCCGCGAATCCCGCACTCCCACACGCCATCGACGACGTGGTGGCCAAGGCCATGGCCAAGAATCCCGGCCATCGCTACGAATCATGCGGCGAACTGGCCATCGCGGCCACGGCGGCCCTCGGCCTCTCCGCGTCCCTCGTACCCGCTGACACGGTCCGCATCGAAACTCACCACCGGAAACGACGGATGCCCGCGATCGGCCTACTCCTCGCAGTCATTCTGATCGCCGCCGCAGGTCTCATCGGCTGGAATCTGCGCCCCACCGACCATCCCGCCGCACCCACCGGATCGTCGCCCACCACCACCGCCGCCGTCGCGAAGTCCTGGGGAAACTACGCCGATATCGTGCAAGCATTCCCCAACCTCCTGCCCGCGAACCCGGACGCATCCGGCTATCAGGGAATCCGATGCATCCCCATGGACGAGGAACGTCGACCGGTCGATGTGAACGCCTCGGTCTCCGCCAAGAAAGTCCTGAACTGCAATGGAAGCAGGAACCCCCTCGAGCTGCTGGTTTTGAAGTGCTACACCGACGGCCGCGCCGTCGACGGCAAGCCCATCGAGAAGGACGCCGCCGTCACCGGCGAGGAACAGTGGGAACGCCCCACCGGAGGCGGACACCTCTCCTGGGGCGATATCACGGGTGCGAACGGCCGCACCCTCGGCGCACTGGGCACCACCTTCACCGCCCCTGCCCGACAAAACTGCGAGCTCTACGCCTACGGCGGCACCTCCGGCCAGAACCTCCACGACACCTGGTGGTCCACCGCCCCGATCTAACCCTTGCGCAATCCTGTTCTGACCTCAGTCGACGGGGAGTTCCGCGCCGGTTTCGGCGAGCTTGGCGGCTACCTCGGCGGGGAAGACATTGCGGAAGAGGTAGAGGTCTCGGCCGAGTTTCCAGCCGGGGGCCAGGGCTACGGCGTAGCGCTCGAAGTAGCCGAGTTGTTTGCCCATGAGGATGAGTTGCTGGGGGCCGGAAGCGCCTCGGCGCTTGCCGAATTCGAGGAGGCGGGCGGAGACCACGCCCAGGTCGAGTTTGTCGAGGCTGCCGGACAGGACCGGGCCGAGGGCCACGGCGAGTTGGCGGCCGATGGTGGCGTCGTCGCCGCTGTCGTCGGAGACCAAGTCGAGTTTGCGGAGGGCGCGGGCCACCGGGCGGAAGTCATTGTCGATGGAGCTGGCGTAGAAGAGGGCACGGACGAACTCGCGCCATTCGGCTTCCATGCGGCCGACAATGCCGAAATCGAGCATGGCCACGCGGCCGTCATCGAGCAGCCAGAGGTTGCCCGCGTGCACGTCACCGTGGAAAAGGCCGTGCACCGCAACGCTTTCCATCCACGCCTTCACCAGGCGGCGGATGAGCATCTCCGGCTCGGGATGCACCTCGCGGATATCGTCGAAGCGGTCCAGCGGCATGCCGCGCATGCGCTCCATGCACAGCACGCGCGGGCCGCAGTGCTCCCAATACACCTCGGGCACAGCGACATTGGTGTTGTCGCCGAAGGCCATCAGGTTTTCCCGGGCCTGGTTCTGATTGTCGGCCTCGATGAGGAAGTTCAATTCCGCGACGGTGGCCTCGTACAGATCGCGCACCACGCCCTGAGTATTGGCGACGCGGGCGTTCTCGAACCGCTTCTCCATGGTCCGCGCCAGCCGCATGGCGGCGCGCAGATCCACGATCATGCGACGGCCGATCTCGGGCCGCTGCACCTTCACCACGGCGGCGCGGCCATCGGCGAGCACGCACGCGTGCACCTGCGCGATGGAAGCCGCCGAGAGCGGTACGTCATCGAACTCCAGGAACAGCTCGGAGATCGGCTTGCCGAGATCGGCCTCGATGATCGCCCGCGCATCGGCGGACGGGAATGGCGACATATCGTCGAGGCAACGCAGGCACGCGTCCGCGAGCTCGCGCGGGAACGCCCCCGGCGAGGAGGCGATGAGCTGGCCGAGCTTGACGAACATGGGCCCGAGCGTCTCGAACCCGTTCACCACGCCTTCGGCGGCCGCGCGCTTGCGCTTGGATTTGCGCAGTCCGCCGCGCAGTACGCTTCTGGTGACCGATCCACCCAGTACCAGGCCCACGATCGCGGTTCGCTTCCACTCCGCGAATCCGAACGTGTCCAGATTGGGTCGGATCACCTCGGGCGTTCCCGCCCGCACAGTCATCGGTGAGCTCACGGGCCGCAGTGTATCCCCGACCCGACCGTGAGGTTCACATTGGCAGGTTGCACAGGTTACCGAGGCGTTCACTGGTTCGACATCGGTAAGCCAAGGTAGCGTGTTGGCGGGCTGCGATCCGGCCCGATCTGATGAAGGCGGAAAGGCAACACCGAAGAATGACGGGTACAGCGGAGAAGCTCGCGGAATTGCGCAAGCTCCTCGAGGTCGCCGAAGAACCGACGGGTGAGAAGGGTATCCAGAAGCGACTTGCCAAAGGCGTGGCCAGCGCCCGAGAACGGGTCACCATGCTGCTGGACCCGGGAAGCTTCGTGGAGATGGGCGCGCTCATGCGCTCGCCCGGTAATCCCAATGCCCTCTACGGAGACGGCGTGGTCACCGGTCGCGGCACCGTCGACGGCCGCCCGGTCGTAGTGATCTCCCATGATTCCGGGGTGCAGGGCGGCTCGGTCGGTGAGATCTTCGGCCGCCGGGTGCGGCTCGCCATGGAATTCGCCTACAACAATGCCTGCCCGGTCGTGGTCATCAATGACTCCGGTGGCGCGCGCATCCAGGAGGGCGTGACCGCGCTGGCCTGGTACGCCACCATGTGCCGGTTGCAGGAGGACCTGTCGGGCTACGTGCCGATGGTCGCGGTCATGTTCGGTAAGTGCGCCGCGGGTTCGGTGTACGGGCCGGTCAATATGGACGTGCTGGTCGCGACCGACGACTCGTACATGTTCGTCACCGGGCCCGAGGTCATCAAGGGCATCACCGGTGAGGAGATCAGCGCCGAGGAGCTGGGCGGCGCGGCCGTGCAGGCCCGCAATGGCCTGCTGCACCATGTGGCCAAGACCGAGGCCGACGCCCTGCAGTGGGCGCGCGACTACCTGAGCTACCTGCCGAGCAGCTGCCTCGAACAGCCGCCGGTCGTGAACCCGGGCATCGAGCCCGAGATCACCGACTCCGATCGCGAATTGGACCGGATCATTCCGGATTCCGATCGGCAGGGCTACGACATGCACGACGTGCTGCTGCGCATCTTCGACGATGGCGCCTTCCTCGAGATCGGCGAGGCGGCCGCACAGAACCTCATCACCGGATTCGCCCGCGTGGACGGCATGCCCGTCGGCGTCATCGCGAATCAGCCGATGGTGCTGGGCGGTGCGCTGGACGCGGCATGCTCGGACAAGGGCGCGTACTTCATCCGACTCTGCGATGCCTTCAATATTCCGCTCGTCTACGTCGTCGACACCCCGGGCGTGTTGCCGGGCGTCGAGGAGGAGCGCCTGGGCGTCATCAAGCGCGGCGGCCGCATGTTCCGCGCGCTCATCGAGGCCACGGTCCCGATCGTCACCATCGTGACCCGCAAGGCCTACGGCGGCGGCTACGCGGTCATGGGCTGTAAGCAGCTCGGCGTCGATATCAACTTCGCCTGGCCGACCGCCCGCATCGCGGTCATCGGCGCGGAGGGCATGGTCACCGTCACCGGTAAGAAGACCCTCGCCGCCACTCCGCCCGAGCAGCGCGAGACCGTGCGCAAGCAGATGGTGGACTTCTACAACGCGCTCATCGACAACCCGTGGGTGGCGGCCGAGCGCGGCTACATCGACGGGGTCATCGAGCCGTCGGCCACGCGCCTGGAGATCCGCAAGGCGCTGCGCCTGCTTCGCGACAAGAACGCCGTCCGTAAGCACAATCCGCGCAAGCACAACCTGTTCCCGATCTAAGCAGCACTTGAGAGGTGTTGCCCGCGTTCAACATTCGTTGGGCGCGGGCTCGCCTTGCAGTCGCTGGTCAAGCCACACAAGCGATTCCGGATATCCCGTGAACGCCGCGATCACATGCTCCCCGATCACACTGCGATACACCGCCGTGGCGCCCAGCGAGCACTGCTCCTGATACAGGTTCTTCGCCCCCTCCGCGGGCACCCACCACTCCTGCTCACCGTTGTAGATGTACAGCGGCACAGGCGATTTCTTCCCCGCCATCTTCGTGACACCGAAGATGTCCTGCGCCAGCTGACTGTGCAGCGGATTCGGCATATTCGATACCGCGTCGATGGACAGCATGAGCAGTCCCGGCAACCCGAAGGTGCTGCTGCACTGGTCCTTCATGAACGACACCGCCACCCACTGCGCGAGATGGTTCATCCGGGCCAGGATTTCGGGCCGCTCCCGCCCGATGGCGAAGACCGCGGCCAGGAACACCCCCGAGGCCAGATTCCCGTTCATGCTCCGCGAGAGAATCTCGAAGTCGGCCGGTACCCCGCCCATGGCCGCCCCGACCACCACATCCTCGAGCTCCGGCGCGTACTCCGGCATGAGCTTGACCGCGCCATGGGTGGCGATCGCCCCGCCCGAGTAGCCGACCATCGCAAAGCGACTGTCCCCGAACTGTTCCGGGAATCCATAGCGCACGGCCCGAATGGCGTCGAGCACGGCATGCCCGGCCACATAGGGGTCGGCGTAGGCCATGCGCGGGCCCTCATGATCGGTGATCAGCACCGCGTACCCGCGCAGCAGCGCCAGCTGCGTGGTCGGCGGTAGATAGTCCGCGAGATTCGTCTTGCTGTTGAACCCGTGCGAGAGGTTGTAACTCGGATTGCAGTCCCGCCCAAGCCCATTGATGGGCAGGTTATTGACCAGCACCGGCCGATCCCCGGGCCCGGTCCACGCCCCGTTCGGCAGCACCAGCGAGGCGATCCCATAGGACGCCGCGCCATGCGAATCCGTGGTGCGGTACTTGAGCTGCAATACCCGATTCACCGGAGTGAGCAGCACCAGCCACGCCGCCGAAGTGACATCCCGGAACTCGACGATCTGCCCGTCCCGGTAGTCCTCGAGCCGTTCAGGCCAGTCGTCGATGAAGCCGTCCCCGATGGCGGCGGGCATGACCGCGGACCGCAAGGCCGCCAGCTCGTCCGGAAGCCCACCGATATCGGTCAATGGCGTCGACACCGCGGGCGCCAGCGCGGGCGGCGGAATCAGCTCATCGACCCACTGCTGAAAGGAATCCGGAAGCTGCCCCGAGACCGGCTGCGGTTCCAGTTCCGGCTGCGCCCCCGAAAGCCCCGCCTGCGCCATGAAGCATCCGATCATCAAGGCGATGGCGAATATTCGCAGGCAGCGAAGCACAACCGAGCGTAACCGGAGACCATGCCTCGGCACGGCAACCCGGTGGCCCCGAAATCACATCGAGACCCGGTCAGTCCCGCATCGCTTCCTCACGCAGCCAGGTCAGCGTGCGGGTGAGTATCCGCGAAATATGCATTTGCGACACGCCGAGTTCCTCGGCGATCTGCGCCTGCGTCCGCGATTCGAAGAAGCGCATGATCAGTACCCGCTGCTCCCGCTCGGGCAATTCGGCGATCAGGGGCCGCACCGCCAGGAACTCGTCCACGCGCTCATAACTCGGCTCGACCCCGCCCAGCACCTCCATGAGCGAGAGCGGCGTGTTCTCACTGTCATCGCCGACCAGGGCATCCAGCGAGGCGAGTTGATAGGCATTGCCCGCGATCAGCGCCTGGGTGACCTCGACCAGGTCGACCTGGAGCTCGGCCGCGATCTCCCGGGCCTTGGGCATGCGCCCCAGCCGCTGCGCCAGCGCCTCGACGGCGCCGCCGATGCCGAGCTGAATCTCCTTGGTGCGGCGCGGGACTCGCACCGCCCAGGTGTTGTCCCGGAAGTGGCGGCGCACCTCGCCCATGACGGTGGGCACCGCGAAGGACAGGAACGAGGACCCGCGCGAGACATCGAAGCGATCCACCGCCTGTACGAGGCCGACCCGCGCCACCTGGAGCAGATCGTCGAAGGATTCACCGCGCCCCGCGAAGCGCCGGGCAATGTGGTCGGCCAGCGGCATGCAGCGGCCGATCAGGCGTTCGCGCGTCCCTTCCCACCGCGGATCCTCCGGATCCAGTTCGGCGAGTTCCTTGAACGCCGGTTCGATATTGTCATAGCTATCGCCGCGGCTGCGCGAACGCGCCTGCGGCCGCCGTGCCTCATCGGTCATCGACTTCGCCTCGCAGCCGACTGAACTCGACCACCGTCGGATATCCCCCCGTGGACGCGTCATACGCATGCTGTTGCGCGACAAGGTTTTCGGTCAGCGTCTGCAATACATGCCAGCCGAAGCCGTGCTCGTCGAGGGCGTCGGAGTCCGCCGCCAGCGCCGTCACGCGCACCAACATGCGGCGATCGTCGAAATCGAATTCACAATCGATTCGGCTACCGGCCACCGCCGCCATGATCAGCGCGGTCGCCACCTCATCCAGCGCCACCCGTAGGTCCGTCACCTCATCCAGCGCGAAATCGGCGATCAGCCCCACAGTTTCGGCCAGCGCGCGCAGCATGGTGAGCTGCTCGAGTTCGGCCGGGACGCGGATTCCCACCGCGCTGGTCTGGGTCGCCGGCTGGGAAATCCACTCACTCATCCGTATCTCCGCCTGTCCATGGCTACTCTCCGCCCGTCCATGACGGCCCAGCCACCGCGCTGGAGTGCCCCGCGCCCAGCCGTCACCCGATCCATTCGTACGTCGCATCATTCGATGCCTTACCCGGGCAAACGACGCCGAAACATCAGCGCGGCAACTTATTCCGGATCGGGCCTTTCGTGCGCGGTCAGCAGCAGGTGATCGAACCGGGTGCGCAGCCCCACCTCGACCCCACCCAGCGCGGTGACCTCCTGCACCAGCCGCTCGGCGAGCGTGCGCAGCTTGGTATTGGTCTCCTGCGAACGCCAGGTCAGCACCCGGAAGGCCTGTTCGGCATCGAGGCCGTAGACGAGCATGAGCGCGCCCTTGGCCTGCTCGATCACCGCCCGCGCCCGATACAGCTCGGGCAGGGTGTCGTCGAGCGTCTCCTGCCGGTTCTCGGCGAGCGCACCGGTGAGATCGAGGTAGTAGCCGGATGTGCCGACCACCGTATTGTTCTCGTCGACCATGAGGTCTCCGACGACGATGACGTGGTGCACCGCACCCTCGGTGTCGAGGATGCGGTGCCGGCTGCAGAACGGTTCCCCGTTCTCCACCGATCGGGCAAGAGAGGTGGCGACCTGCTCGCGATCCTCGGGATGCTTATGCGTTAGTAGCAAGTCCGTGGTGGGTTCGGCGGTGCCGGGGGGATAGCCGTGCATGGCGGCCACCTCTTCGGACCATTCCCACCGCCGGTCGGCGAACCAGAATCGAAAGCTGCCGACGCTCTGCGGGCGGCCTGTGCCGATCACCTGCTCCAGCGCATGCGCGTCGCTCGTGGAGAGCTCACCACCCGATGTCACCTCAGCATTATCTGCTGTTCGAGGTTTTCCCGGAGGCGGATTGCTATGCCCCGAGGGCGGCGTGAAGCGACGGATAGTAGTCCAGTAACGAACGGACACCCGTCACCTCGAGCACCCTTTCCACGGCACGGCGGCAACCGGCCACGCGGAGATCGACACCGTCGATGGTGGCGGCGGCAACACCCGCGGCGAGCGCGCCCGCGCAACCGATACTCAGGAACCTGGTGTGCCGGAAATCGACCAGCACGATCGGGCTCCCGGAGCCCACGGCGCGTTCGAGCGCGGTACTGAATTCGGGTAGTACCGCAGCATCCAATTCACCCTCGACGCGCACGATGACGCAACGCCGGTCCTGATCGGGACTCTGTGGAGGGTGGCGGCCGTCGTGTTCGGGTTCGAACCCACGCTGGAGTACGGCAATAGCTGACATGGACCTGACCTCCCATGGAGGGAATGTCGGCTGTCGTCTCAACCTGATCACATTGTGGCACGATTGTCCGGTCCTGTCACAGACCTGCCTGGAAAACCGTTGTCACGGTTGATCTTCGGAGCGATTCAGAAACGCGAGCTCACCGCGATATCGAGCTGCGCGTTGCTGATCTGCCGACCGGCATTGGACACCGAGGTCACCATGGCGCTGCCGAAGGAACCGCGGCGGTCGAACATGGTCGCCACACCCACCGCCATACCGCGCTCGCTGAAGTGGCTGTCGGCCTCCACGCCGATCTCGTAGCCCTCCGGCATGCGTGAGAGCGCCAGCGTCATATCGGTATTGATGAAGCCGATGCCCTTGTCGCCCCAGTTGGTCATCATGCTCGTCGCCTCGCCGACGATGGCGGCCCGCACGAAGGGTGTGAGCTCCTCCCCCGTCACCGCTCGAATCGGGTTCTGCCAGGTGCGCTTGCGGCCGGTGTTCTCATGTTCGGTGGGACGTACCGACCATTCGGATTGGTCAGCGGCACTGCCGAACAGCGGCACATTGGGCGACACCGAGGGCGGCGCGAGTTCCAGCGACGGCGGCTGCGGCTCGCGCTCGCGCTGCCACAACTCCCCCGGCGGCTGTTCCGAGGGCTGCAGCAGCACCACTGAGGCCCGCGCGACGGTTTTGCCGCCCTGGACCACCGAGACGTCCGCGACCCGGATCCGCCTGCCGTCACGCACCCGCACCATGGGCGTGACGGTGTGCTCGAAACGGGCCGGGCTGAACAGGTCCACGGTCAATCGCACCGGTACGAATCCGTCGGTGGCATGCTCACGCTCCAGCTCCCGGGCCATCAGACCGGTCAGCGCGGGGCCGACCACCTGCGCCGCGGACCACTGGCTGGCCGCGAAACGGGTGGGATCGAACCCACCGTCCACCGCGTCGAAATACCCCGGCACGTCCACCACAGTCATCGCTCCCGTCCGGTCCGACCGATCGAACCCACTGTTCCAAGAGCTAACACACCGATGGAACAGGTTTCACCGCGGGGTCCCGCTCAGAGAGCTCGTGATTGGCGCGTGGCCCGACGGGTATTCCGCTGTTATCACGTCTGCAAGGCACTGCAGAAAGGACCGCGATCATGCCCGCCGAGGCACCCTATTGGCCTGGCTTGAATCTCTCAGCCGTCGGAATCGTCTCGGTCGCATTGACTTTGATCATGGTCGGGTACGGCTGGGGGGAATGGGCCGTCCTCGGCGCACTCACCAGCGCACTGTGCCTGGGGTTCGGAATCGACCTTATGGTGGCCGAGCATCGGTACGCCAAACAGGGCCACGAGCGGGTCCGGAGCGATCCGGAACTCGACTGACACGGCCGGAATCACAGATCAGCGAAGCTGCGACAAAGCCCGCCTGAACCTTCCGCTAATTCCTGGAATTTAGGCAGTTCTCGGCCTTGGATGGAATTTTCGTTCGGAAATAGGCCAAACACCGGTCCGAGACCATACTTCGGGACGCTCGGCGCCCGGTTTCGCAAACCCATAGCATCCTCAAAACCCTACTGTGCCTGCGAATTCGAGGTTGCAGATGCACTTGCATCTGTGAGTGGCACGGTCATAGACTCGCAGTGCAAGGCACCACAGGGGACAACCAGAGAGCCGAGCGGTGAATCATTGGCGATTCCTGCCTGGGGTTAGCCGTCGGCCTGGCGTCAGGGGCGTTCGAATGAACCAGCCAATCAACCTCAGCCGCCTCGGGTTCGCCGACAGAAGTCAGCCGGCGCAATCCTATTCACGTGAGACGGCAACCGCTTTCGTCATACACCAGGTCGAATCAACGGGCGCGGCGACTCGATACGATTTCGATATCGAACGAATCGTCACAACCGCACACGCCATGGTGAACGACTGGGATCTGCACATGATGCAGCCGGATGCGTTCTGGCGCATCGCGTCTAGCTTCATCAGGCAGTAGCCGCATCAGGCCGCGGAGCGGAACCAAGGAAGTAGCGGAAGAGCCCGCAAGGGCCAACAGGGGCCCCGCCAGGGGCCCCTTTACTCATGCCTTACAGCGCGTGCCTCACAGCGCGGCAGCGATTTCCGTCAGCTTCTGGCGCGACCGTTCCGGCGGCTCGGCCTGCACACTGAGCTGATCCATCACCTGACGGTAGAGCTCGAGATCCTGCCGCCGATCCAGGTACAGCGCACTCGTCAGCTGTTCCAGATACACGATGTCCGGCAGTTCCGGCTCGGCGAAGCGCAGCATGGTGAACGAACTCCCCGCTGCCGCATGCCCGCCCGCCGCGTACGGGAGCATCTGAATGGTGACATTGGGACGCTCGGAGATCGCGATCAGATGATTGATCTGATCGCGCATGACGGACGCCCCGCCCACCGGCCGGCGCAATACCGCCTCGTCCAGCACCGCCCAGAAGCTCGGGGCGCCGTCGCGCGTCAGTAGTTCTTGACGGCGACGGCGCAGCGACACTCGTCGTTCGCTGTTCTCGTCATGCCCGAGGGCGACGACGGAACGCGCGTAATCGGCGGTCTGTAGCAGGCCGGGAACCAGCTGTCCCTCATAGGTACGTATGGCTTTCGCCGCATGCTCGAGGCCCAGGTAGGTCTCGAACCACGGCGGCAGTAGATCGCTGTAGCGATGCCACCAGCCCGGCTGGTTGGCCTTGCGCATCAATTCCAGGAACTGTTCGCGCTCGCCGGGATCGTCAACGCCGTAGAGCGTCAACAGATCCCGGATATCGCGTTCCTTGAATCCGGTGCGCCCGAGTTCCAGGCGACTGATCTTGGCGTGGGAGCCGCGAATGTGATCACCCGCGGCTTCTCGGGTAATGCCGTTCTCTTCCCTCAGCTTACGTAGCTGAGAGCCGACCGCGATCCGCAGCGCAGTCGGGCCACGCTCGGCGACAGCGGAATCCGCCAGACCGTGGGCAACAGGTTCTGCGATCATTAGTGGTCCACTCCGATGCTCGGGTTTGCCGGCAGTGGACTCACAACGGCTCGTCGCTAACCACCGCGCCGATTGCCAATGCTACCGCTCAGCGCGCGAGGTCGTCGAACTCTCCACTCTTTGCGCCGCGAAGGAACGCATCGATCTCCGGGCGGGTGTAGACGATCAGCGATCCTTCGGGGTCACGGGAGTTACGGACGGCCACTTGACCGTCGGCCAGTGGCGCGAGTTCCACGCAGTTTCCACTGGGATTGCTGAAAGTGCTCTTGCGCCAAGACAGTTCCGAGCGATCTATACGGGTTGCCGATGTGTCACTCATGTCAGACTCCTTGCCAGTACCGCCCGCAGACGGTGGTCCAGTACTTGCAAATGCTCGATCAGATGTACTTACAGTTGCAACCGCAAGTGAACGATAGCACGTGAATAGCCCGCTTTGGATCCCCGCAATCCTGCATATCCTTTGCAACACAACAGCTTTGATCTTGGTGCAGGTAGGGTGCGTGCGAAGTTGCGAAGAAAGCCGGACAATACCGACCAATTGGTACCAGTAAGCCGACGTCAGCGAACGACAGCTATTCCCAGGTCAACTGTCCAGTGCCGTGGGGAACGTTTTCAGAAGCGTCACGTGACCATTGGCGACCCAGTATCCGACCAAAGGGACAAACACCACCGGACACGGGGTTCGACCGTGCAAATGTACTTGCATCTGCACGACGCACGACCCTAAACTCGGTGCACTACTCCATCGGCCAGAGGCATCCCATGACACAGATGCTCGCTCCCAGCACCGATATTTCCGGTGATTGCGCCGTAGAACCACGCGGCCTCACCTATCGCCGAGCAAGGACAATATTGCGTGCGCACGATCAGCACTTCGCCTGCCGGCAGTATCTAGCCGCCGTAGCGTATCTGTCCGCGGACAACGACGTCGACTGATCTCGTCGTTCCCCTTGCGCGGCAGCGGGTATGGCGGTACCCCGGATAGGGATAGTAGAGCCGTCACGTGGAAGAGCGCCGAGATGCTTCTTATAGCTGCCCACGACCTGCTGGCCCAAGATCTACTGGCCCAAGTCTTCAACCCGACCCCGGAGACCCCGCCCGTGGCGGACAAACTCCTGCGCCTGGTCCGCTATTTCACCTGGTTCGTGCTGCTTTCGGGCGTCCTGGCCATCATCTACGCGGGCGGCCGCTTCGCCTGGGAGAAGTGGAGCGGCGGCCCGCTGCAAGCACCCAAGCAGGTGGCCGGCGCGCTGATCGGCGGAATCGTCGCGACCAGCGCGGGCACCATCATGAATGCGGTGATCGGACAATAGTTGTCAAAAGATCAGTAGCCCTTGACAGATTTGTCTGAGACGAAACCGACCCGTTGGGTATTTAAGTCCGAATTATGCCGTTACGGCGTGAGTCCGAATTATGCCGTTGCGGCGTGCGGAAGCACATCGGCATCGATCTGCACGCCCATCGATTCCTCGAAGCGCGCCACCACCTTCTGGTGGTACATGCCGAACAGATCCTCGAACAGCGCCAGCTGCGCCTCACTCGGCCCGGCGTCGGATTCCCACACCGCGACCAGCGCGCGCCACACCAGCACATGCAGATCCGGCGAGACCGCGAAGAACGCCTGCACCGCCTCGGGCACCTCGAGCACCATCTCACCGATGGAGTTCAACACCGCGCGCTGCACCGAATGCCCCAGCGTGGTGAGCAGGCGCCGCAGCAGACCCAGTTCGATGCTCAGCATCCGATGCGGATCCGGATCCGCGCCGCGGGCAAGGGTTTCCAGCTCGTCGATGTCGGCCTTCAGTTCGGCCGGATCGAGTAAGCGCTCACTGCCGGTGTAGGCGAGCAAGGCCTCCAGGGCGATGCCACGCTCCTCCTCGACAATATTGCCGAACATCTCGACGGCCACCTCGGGTTCCGGCATGGACAGCCGGAACAACCGCCGGTACACGTCCACGCCACCCTCGGCGCGCACATCGCGAATGACGAATCCCTTGCCGCGGAAGGCGTCCACGAAGCCGTAGGACTCCAGTCGTCCCAGAATCAGTTGCGCCGTCGCCCGATTCAGGTCGAACTCCTCGGCCACCTGACGAACGGACGGCATCAATCCACCGGGCGCGTACTGCCCGGATGCCACGCGGCGCGCCAATTCGTCGGCTACGTCGGCGACAACCGTCCGGTCTCCCATCGTGGTCACCCTCTCCAAACCTTGTTCACGTCCCAGACAGTGTATGTGGTTGTTGGATCAACCGCACAAATCTCGGCAGTTCTCGCCCCACACACGCGAAAGCACTGGTCCCGAAGGTTTCTTTATAGACGATGGTGGAAGCAGGCCCGTCGTCGAGCGTCGGGGCGACCACCTTCACGGGCTTCCTACCCGTCGTCCTCGACCGCCGCGGATCGCTCGAGCGATCCGGACCAGCGCTCCGCCCACTTCCATACCGGCTCCAGCGCGAGGCCCAATTCCCTTCCGGCAATGGTGACTTCGTAGGACTTGTCCGGCTTCTTCTCCAGCACCCCGGCCTCCACCAGTCGCTGCAAGCGGGTGGACAGCATGCTCGAGGAGCAGTTGCCCATGCGCCGCCGCAGTTCCAGGAAGCCCAGCGGGCCGGGTTCGAGTTCCCAGATCACGCGCAGAATCCACCGCTGTCCCAGCAGGTCCATGGCGGCCAGCAGCGGCGCGTCCGACGCATCGGCGCGACTGTTCGGCGGCGGGGACTGACTTGCGCTTCTCATTTCGAACCACCATATTGGTTCTGAATTAGAAGCATTGCAGCGGGCTGGAGGAAGCTACATGGAAGCCACGGCGAACAACCTGGGCACCGAGCGTCGGGGGCGAATTGTGCTGGTCACCGGCGCATCCCGGGGCATCGGCGCGGAGACGGCCCGGGTCCTGGCGGCGCGCGGCGATCATGTCGTCATCAATTACCGGGAGAAGCGCAAACGGGCCGAGACCCTCGCCGCCGAGATCGCCGCCGCCGGTGGGAGTGCCTCCATCGCCGCCGCGGATATCTCCGATCCGGACAGCGCCCGTGCGCTCATCGACTCCGTGGTCGCCGACTTCGGGCGGCTGGATGTGGTGGTACTCAATGCCTCCGGCGGGCTGGAGCGCGACGCGGCACCGGATTACGCCATGCTCCTCAACCGCGACGCCCAGGCCCGACTGGTTCGCCTGACACTCCCCCACATGCCTGCGGGTGGACGGATCGTTTTCGTCACCAGCCACCAGGCGCACTTCTCCCCCAGCCGCGCAGTACCGACCGGCTACGAAGCCATTGCCCAGAGCAAGCGTGCCGGTGAAGATGCTCTTCGCGCGATGATTCCCGAATTCGAGAGTCTCGGAATCGGATTCGCGGTCGTCTCCGGCGACATGATCGACGGCACCATCATCGTGCGGCTCCTGGAACGCCGCGACCCCGATGCGGTGACTGCCCGCCGCGACCACGGAACCCTCCCCACCGTCGAAGAATTCGCCACCGCGGTCGCCGATGCCACCACAGTGTCTGCACCCCCGGGCCACACCATCTACGTAGGCGGGGGCGACTTCCTCGACACGGCCGCGAGCGCCTAGCTCCGCACCCCAGCCGTAGAGGCCTACTTGGGCTCGCTGCGCTTCGGCGTGTCAACGCGTGTCGGGCCGGGCTGGGAGGTGAGGGGGCTGTGGTGGCGGGAAAACGGGCCACCATCAATATCGCTGGTCGATCCCCCGATCTCATGCAAGCATCGATAGATGCCACATTGGGTTCAGGTTCTTCCCGCGTTCGCGCTCGCCTGCTTGGTTCTTGCCGCAATTCCCGGACCGGCCACTGCTTTGTTCTTGCAACGCTCATTGCGTGACGGCCGGGCGGCGGGGCTCGCGGCGGTCGCCGGGAATGAGATAGGTGTGTTCGGGTGGACGCTGGCGGGCGGGGCCGGGTTGTCGGCCTTGCTGGTTGCGAATCGGGTGCTCAATGTGGCGGTGCACGTTCTTGGGGCGGTGGTGCTCATTTGGTTGGGGGTTCAGGCCTGGCGTAGTGCGCGACGCGGCGGCCAAGGAGATGAGAAGGATGCGTTCGGGGAGGCGCTGACTTCGGTATTGCCGAGTGGGCGGACGCCGGGGGCGGCTTTTCGGGCTTCGCTGGTTTCCATTGCGGCTAATCCGAAGGCGGCCGTGTTCGGGTTGACGATTTTGCCGCAGTTTCTGCCGAGCGAGGGGCCGGTGCTGCCCACCGTCATCATTCTTGTGGCTATTCAGCTCGTTATCGATACGGCCTGGTGTGTCGGGATCGTGCTGGCGGCCGATCAGGCTGGAGACTGGCTGCGGCGGACCGGGATTCGGCAGCGGGTCGAACGGACGCTGGCGGCGGTGCTGGTCGGGCTCGGGATCGGGCTGGCGGCCGAAGCGCGTTGACGAGGAGGTGAGCCGTGGTCGATGACGTGGAGAAGCGGTGGAATGATCCGCCGACCTTCCGATTGGCAGTGAAGTATGTCGTCGGCGTGCTGGTGCTGACGGCTATTGCGGCGGCCCTGGTGATGGTGTGGACCGCCTCTCGGCAGCAGTGCCTGAATGACACGATGATGTGCGATACGGCGGCCAAGTTGGTGGTCGGGCTGGTTCCGGGCGGGATTCTGCTGCTCGGTGGGCTGGGGGCGTTCGTGCTTGCCTTCCGCTATTGGAAGTCCGGGCGAGTGTGGACGATCTGGCAGGGCGCGGGCTGGTTCCTGTTCACGCTCATGGTGGTGTGGTTGAGCTTCGCGGGCGGAGCTTGACCCGCGAAGCGGTCACATCGGGCAGCGGGCGGTGTCGGCGGTGGTGTCGTGCTGGTCGAACGGGGTGCCGCGAATGCCGACCCGGGCCGCCAGATAGCGGGCTACGCGGGTATTGCGGTCCCACATGGGGTCGATGTGCCGGGCGCGGTTGATCATTCGGCGGCGGGCTCCGGGCAGGAAGTTGTCGACGGCGCGCAGGCGGACCGAGGTTGTCGCGACGGCATTGATGACGCTCGGCCACGGCTGGATGGGCACCGACCGCAGCGGGGTATCCGATACCAGGCTGCGCATCAATGGTTCGCTGCTGTAGAAGGCGATCGCGCCGAGCAGCGGTGCGGTGGCGGCGATTTGGAGGCGACCGGTCAGGGTGGAGTCCGTGAAGCGCCTGGTTGCCGCGCCCGCCATATTCGCCGTCCAGTCGGGAGCGATGCCCGCGGTGGCGACCATATAGTCCGCCATCTCCATGCCCTCGGCGGCCGAGCGCGGAATGAGCTCGTCGGCGACACCGAATACGTAGGCGATATAGGACCAGTAGTGCATGACCGCATCGAGTTGCCTTGTGGTGGAACGGCGTCCGTGGACGTGGTCGAAGCAGATGGGGTTCAGTCCGAAGGTGACGGCCGCACCCATGGTGGTCGCATTGGAGATCGGGTTGCCGTGGTGGGCGAAATGGTCGTCGCCCCATTTACGGCGGAGCATGGCGCGGACCTGGGCGTGCATGAGCCTTACCCGGATGGTGTCGTGGAAGATCGGCGAGCTGCGTTCGAGTGCGCGCGGTGCGGTGACACTGCGGAACCAGACCGAGGATTCGAGCCCGCGCCGATAGGGATCCCTCACGAATCGCCCGGTCTGCCCGACCGCCGAGGCCACCTCGGCCCCGACGAACGTGCCCATGAAGTCCTGTACGCCCATGGCCATCTTCCCGGCTAAGGACACATTGATCCATAGACGCCGCCCGTACTCCCACAGGTCGGGGTCGTACCACTGCGGCGGATTGTCCAGGCGCGCGAAGAGATTCACCAGCTCCGGCAGCGGCTCGTCCACACTGTCGATGCCGTGGGCGAGCGCCTGATTCAGCATGCGACGCCCGCCCGCGGAACCCATATTCCGGAATGCCGCGACCAGGTCGTCCATGGGCTCGTCGCCCTGCCACAGGTGATCGGCCATCAGCCGGGTGAGAGGGGTGTCCATCGGCTCCGGTCGCACGTCGATCCACGGCCCCAGCATGGCTTTTCGCGGTCCCAGCCACAGCTCGGACGGCACCGCGCGAGGCGGCGGCGGACGCAACTCCATGCCGGGCCGGTAGCAATAGTCGTAAGGGTGCCGGGTCTGCAGTTCGTTCAGCGGTTGCATTGTTCAAAACCCTGTCAGCTGACGGAATTTGGTGAGGCGATCCGCGCCGGAATCGGTGTGGACGGGGCAGTAGTGCTTGGGGTCGCCGCGCTGTTCCGGTGCGGGCCACAGCAATTCGGGAGCCTCCGGCGGCGGCATCCAGCCGGGGCGTTTGCCGGTGGCACGGCGGCGGGCGGCGCGAATGCGCGGGAAGACGTACTTGAGCTCCGCCGGTGTCACCCGGTTCATGGCCGACAGCGTCCGGCACAGTAGATCGAAGACCCACTGGTCGCGTGCGGTCCAGGTGAAGCCCATGGTGCGGCGGATCGCCGGATCGCACATGCCGACCGTCACGAACTGGAACAGGCGCGAGCCCGCCGGGCGGAACAGATGCTCCCACAATGGTTCCGGAATGTGCCGCAGCACCGGGAACGGCGGCACCGGAGCGTTTCCTGCGAGGTGGTAGACATCCCACGCCGCTTTCGTCGGTTCGAGGGTGTCGCGGCACATTTCGCGCCAGTACGTGCGGAACTCCGGCCAGCTCTGCGGCACCACTCGCATGCTCATGCCGTACATCTCGTACCACTGGTAGTGCTCTCGCCAGAGTTGTTCGCGTTGTTCGGAAGTCAGTCCGCCCATGAACAGTTCGGCCGAGCGCAGGGTTTCCACGAAGAACACCGCGTGCGCCCAGTAGAAGGTCCCGGGGTCGAGGGCGTGATAGCGGCGGCCCTGGGCGTCTACGCCTTTGATGGTGCGGTGGTAGCCGACGATATCCCTCGCGGTGTCCCGGGCCTTCGGTCCGTCGAAGACGACGCCCGTGATCGGGTAGAGCGAGCGAACGACTCGCGCGTAGAGCTCATCCTGGATCTCGGAGTGGAATTCGACGCCCGCGCCGAGTCCGGGGTGCATGTTCTGCACCATGCCGACGAACAGGCCGCTCAGGTTGAAATAGAGGGAACCGAAGATCTTCCACGTCAGCGAGTCCGGGCCCAGCGGCACCGGATCGGTGTGTGGCTCGCGCGCCATTGCGCTCTGTGACACCATGGCTCCACGCTGACACGAATAAATGCTCGCATTCAATTCGCATTTCGAAGAGCCGCAGAATCGCCATGACACCGAAACGCCAGGCCGCGAAATCCGCTGCCGCGCCTCGTAAAACCGCTGCTACACCCCGCAAGACGCCGCAGCAGGACCGCTCGCGCGCCATGGTCGCGCGGATTGTCGATGCCGGGCAGGAGGTGCTGATCCGCTACGGCTATGACGGCGCGTCCACCAATCGCATAGCCGAGGCGGCAGGGATCAGCCCCGGCTCGCTGTACCAGTACTTTCCGAACAAGGACGCCGTGGTGACCGCGGTGATCGAGCGGTACAACACCGCGGTCACCGATCGCGTGCGGGACCGCGTGCTGGCCAATTTCGCCCGGAGTCCGGAAGTCGCTGTACCCGAAACCATTTCCGATCTACTGGATGCCCTCGGCACCCATCGCGAACTGTTGCGCGCCGTGGTCGAGCAGACACCGCGGCTGACCTCGGGCGCGACCGTGCTCGCATTCGAGCAGCAGATCGGTGAGCTGGCCCGCACCGCGCTGACCATGCGCCGCCGATCGGTCCCCTCGGATGTCGACTTCGATGCCGCCGCCTGGATGTTGGTGCGCGCGGTCGAGCATCTGACCATCCGGTATGTGCTGGACAGTCCGCCCATCCCCCGCGACCGCTTCCTGGCCGATATCACCCGCCTGGTGCTCAACTACTTTCGCGAGCCACTGCGAGCCGAATACGAGTAATCAGACTGACCGGTCAGACTTTTGCGAGCACCGGCAGTTTCAGCAGGAGATCCACCGCCTTGGCGGCGCTCTGGGCCGCGCTCTCCATGGTGGCCGACCAGTCGGTCCGGGTCCAATCCCCGGCAATCACCAGCGTGGGCACCGACGTGCGCTGACCCGGCCGCAGACCATCGGTGCCTACAACTTGGGAGAACGTGGCGCGTGGCATCGGAACCACCTGGGCGTGCACCACTTTCGCCTCGGCGGCCTCCGGGTAATACCTGCGCAGCAGATCCATCTGCTCGTCGACGACCTCATGGCCGGGCTTGTGGATCTGGTCGTACGCGCCGCTGGTGGTCAGGCAATACAGCCAGCCATTGAGCGTGCCTCGACCGTGCATGCGCTGGCGGTCGAACACCTCGTCGATGACCCCCGCACCGCCGATGAGCGCCTCCATCGCACCCTTCGTGCCCAGCGGGCGATCCAGGTACAGATTCGTGCTGACGATCGGCGTGTACCCCAATTTATCGGCGGCCGCGTAGATCTCGTCATGTTCGGGCAGATCGTCGAGCAGTCCGGCGATGGACGAATTGGGCACCGCGCACACCACCGCGTCGGCGGGCACCACGCCGCCATCAGCCATGGCCACGCCGGTGACCACGCCGTCCTCGATCACAATGCGCCGTGCGACCGCACGGTAGTGGACGGCGACGCCGTGCCGCTCGAAGACCCGGTGCGCGCCGGACACGAACAGGGTGTCCAGATCGGTGGTCGGATAGCCGATGCTGACCGGGCGGCGATGCTTGACGCCCAAGCGGATTCCGGTCGCCATCACATCGGCGAAGATTTTCGCCGATTCCTGCCGCACCGGTTCGGCGGCTATGCCCAGTGCCAGCCAGTCCCAGAGGGCTTCGCGTGCGGTGTCCGGCATGCCGAGCCGCTGGAACCATTGCTCGGTGGTGAGTTCGGCGAGATCGGTCGGTTGATTGAGGCATTGCCAGCCCATGCGCATGGTCGCGAGAGCGGCGCGGGCGCGGTCTCCCGCGCTGGCATCGGGATGTGCGCCGAGGAGCGCACGGACGGCGGGTAAACCCTTGGTGCCCATCATGGCCGTGCGCCCACCCGGCCAGCGCAGCACGCCCTGATGCGGGAATTTCACATACTGCCGGGTGCCCACGCTGGTGAGATAGCGGAACAGATGGTCGTATCCGCTGGCGATGACGTGCTGGCCATTGTCGGGCACATCCCGCAGCGGCGCGACCTCCAGGGCGTGCGTGCGCCCGCCCAGTCGTCCGCGCCGCTCCAGCAGCGTGACTTGCTTTCCGGCTTCGGCCAACCACACCGCGGAGGCCAGACCCGCGAGCCCGCCTCCGATCACCACGTACCGTCGCTGATCACTCATGCGCGCTCCCGAATCCGGAGAACCTACACCAGCGAAAATAGCCCTACCGGTCGGCAGGTGTGGCCGGATTACGAAACCGAAAGTCAGTTCCGCACTGTGCTGTTCGCGTGTTTGCGTGCCAGCAAGGGATAGCCCGCGCAGACCAGCACACCCCACACCACGCCGACCACGATCGCGGTGCGGCCGGATTCGGTGAAGAACAGCAACACCACGACCAGCGCCAGGAACGCCAGCGCGAGCACCGAGGTGAACGGCGCGCCGGGCAGGCGATAGTCACTGGCGGGCAGCAGACCCTGCTTCACGCGCGCTCGATACATCAAGTGGCAGACCAGGATCATGCCCCACACGAAGATGATGCCGATGGTGGACACCGAGGTGACATACCCGAACGCCTTCTCCGGGGAGAAGTAGTTCACGCCCACGCCGATCACCATGACCGCCGCCGAGACCGCGATACCGGTGGCCGGCACCGACTGCTTGCTCAGCGCGCCCAGCTTGGCCGGAGCCTCGCTGCGCTGCGCCAGACTGCGCAGCATGCGGCCGGTGGAGTAGATGCCCGAGTTGCAGGACGAGAGCGCCGCGGTCAGCAGCACGAAGTTGATGATGGCGGCCGCGCCCGGAATACCGATCTGCTCGAAGACCTCCACGAACGGGCTGCGACCGGCATGGAAGTTGCGCCAGCTGGACACCGACATGATGACGACGAGCGCGCCGATGTAGAACAGGCCGATCCGGAACGGCAGGGTATTGATGGCCTTGCGCAGGGTCTTCTTCGGGTCGCGGGCCTCACCGGCGGTGACGCCGACCAATTCCACACCGACATAGGCGAACACCACGATCTGCAGGGCCAGCAGCGCCTGTCCGAAGCCGTTCGGGAAGGTTCCGCCGTCGTTCCACAGGTTGGTGATGGTCGGGTTGGTGGCATGGCCGAAGTGGAAGACCAGCACGCCCAGGCCGATGACGATCATGGCGATAATCGCGGTCACCTTGATGGCGGAGAACCAGAACTCGCCCTCGCCGAAGAGCTTCACCGACACCAGGTTCGCGATGAACATGATGCCGAGCACCGCGAGCGCGGTGACCCACTGCGGGATGTCGAACCAGTATTGGACGTACTTGCCCGCCACGGTGATCTCGGCCATGCAGGTGCTGACCCACACGGCCCAATACGTCCAGCCGGTGGCATAACCCGCGAAGCGGCCCAGGAATTCATTGGCGTACTCGGCGAAACTGCCGGTGACCGGACGGTAGGTGAGCAGTTCGCCCAGCGCCCGCATGATGACGAAGATGGCCAGTCCGGCGGCCAGGTAGCAGAGGATGAGCGCGGGGCCCGCCTGCTCGATGGCGCCACCCGCGCCGTAGAACAGGCCGGTGCCGATGGCGCCACCGATGGCGATCATCTGGATGGTGCGCGGCGAGAGACCCCGGGAGTAGCCCTCGTCGTTCTGCGTGCCCGACGCGCTGTCCGATAGCTGCCGTTCAGAGGCTGTCATTCAGTTCCTTCCACGTGCGTGCGGCCGCGCCATGTCCGCATCGTCGTGCGCATGGGACACAGGGGCCACACCGAGCTCACCGACGGATTGCCGGGCTCGGTCCAACGGCGTGTCAGGTTACCGGAAGGTAGCGGCCGTCACAGTCAGCGCCGGTCCTCGACCGCCGGTGGCGCGGCGGCGGACGGGCCGTCCACACAGTCCTCGACCAGTTCCAGGCCGGTGACGACCTCGGTTTCGATCCTGATCAGATGGTCCCTCGGGAAGGTGATCCACGGGTCGAGCAGCGCCTCGTAATGTCGCACCTGATCGGGATCCCGCACGATGTGCGCGACCCCGGTGACGATGACGCTCCACCCGCGCCGGGTGCTCTCGTCGAAGCTGTCCGCCTCGAAGGCGACGAGCTCCCCGTCACCTCGCAGCAGACTTGCGCCCAATTGCGCACGCACGACGACAGCGCCTTCCTCGACGATGTGATTCACCGGACGGATTATGGGAGTTCCGCGGCGCGAGTACACGATTCGACCGTATTGCGAGCTCGCCAACCGTTTCAGGGAATCGGCAGCCGAGAGCCCACGCAGCTTTCGTGCCCCTTCGCCGCCCATAATCTCGATTGTGGTCGATCCTTCCGAAATACGCCAATTGTCTTGTCGCAATGCAGGGTTCACTTACCTGAAACGTGCCAGAGCCCTCGACCCGGAGGGCAAACCCACAGAATTCGCCGACGCATCGACGATGCGCCCTTATGGTCACTCGACCATAAGGGCGTCGGGGAGGAGAACCACGGACGCCCGGTCTGGCGATTTCGGGTCGACGGCGGCTGTCATTGATCAATGCCGCACCACCGGCGGCGGCGTCGCTGGGCACTGCGAACGCATGGGAGGCGTCGGCGCAAACGCCCACGGCAGCAACCTGTTCTGGCGATCATCGGGTGGGGAGCCGGGCGATCCCGTCGAATTCGACGCTGCCGCATGGGAATCGATCACCGTCAGCGTATACGCGCCGGGTTCGGCGGTTCTGCCCTCCGAACATTTCAATGGGAAGGCCTAGCGCACCGGTGGCACTTCCACCACGGCGGGCGGTTTATCGGTGCGGAGCCCCTTCCAAGCAGGCATGCGTAGCCGCTCCCCTGAGAACTCGCGGTACTCCACATCGCCGACCAGGATCGGCTCGACCCAATGCCAACCCGCGGCGGCGGCTTCGGGCGGCGGCGGGTCGAATCGGCTTATCGGGATCTCGATCTCGTCGAGGGTGGCGCGAATAATGCGGCGGGCCGCCTGGGTGAAGCCGGTGCCCACATTGCCGATGAAGACGAACCGGCCGGATTCGTCGTATGCGCCGAGCACCAGCGAGCCGAAGGTGGTTCCGAACCCGCCCGCACCCGGGGTCCAGCCCGCGACCACGACTTCGGTGTTCTGGCGCAGCGGTGTTTTTATCCAGGCCGGGGAGCGGCGACCGGGGAGGTACACCGAGTCCGTGCGCTTGGAGACGATTCCCTCGATTCGATGCTCCTGCGCCACCTTCAGCAACTCTTTGGCATCCGCCCCGACCCAATGCGGCGGTGCGGACAGTGGTAGCGAGAACTCGAGTTCGGAGAGCCACTCGCGGCGTTTCAGATAGGGCTCCTTCATCAGGTCCCGATCGCCCAGGGCCAGCAGATCGAAGGCGAAGAGCTGCACGGGCACCTCGGCGATCAACTGCGCCTTCGGCCGCGCCACATGCATGCGCCGCTGGAGTCGCCCGAAGGACGGAGCACCCCCGGCGTCCTGGGCCACGATCTCGCCGTCCAGAATCAGAAACCCGTTGCCGGAGAGCGCTTTCAGCGCCGAGACCAGCTCCGGATAGGACCCGCCGACCTCATTCCCGGCACGGCTGTAAAGCTTGCATTCCCCACCGTCGCACATCGCAATGATGCGAACCCCATCCCACTTCATCTCCACCGCCCACTCCGGCCCATCCGGCGGCGTGCCCCCGGTTGCCAGCATGGGGGCCGGTGCACGGCGGTCGGAGACTGCCACGGCGGGCCGCTACCCGCACCGACAATCGGGCAATAGGGACATGCTCCGGAGTTTGCCGCGCGATTGCCAGTCCGAGTGAGCGACCCGCCGAGGGCGATGGAGTCGTTACCCATCCGGCGCGCTGGGCCCCAAACACACCGGCGAGCCACCGGACAACCCGCCGTCCAGCGGGTTTGGCCGCGCGAACAGGGGGAATTGCGGCGATATGTTAACCATCATCGGGCTCATCGCCCTCCTCGGTGCCGTGACCGTGGGGGTGGCCGGCATCCAGGCCAATACCGGCGACAGCAATCAGCTCACGAATGGATTCACGGTGTTCGACCACACCTACGGCGGGTCGTCCGGGCTGCTGTTCGCTTACGGCATGCTGGTCGGCATCATCGGCACCTGCGGGCTCATCATGCTGCTGGCCGGTATCTGGACGACCTCGCGGCGCGGGGTAGTCGCCCGGCGCGAGCTGCGGCAGTCGCGGCGCGAAATAGCTGCGGCGCGAAAGGAACTCGCCAAGCCTGCTCCGGCACCGGCTCCGGAACCGAAGTCCACGGGCAAGCACACGGTGCCGATGTCGAAACCACCGACGTCCGAGACCACGAAACCCACTTGGTCGTTCAACCGGTTCCTGAACCGGCCGACCACGGCCCCCGAGGCCAAGACACTCTCCAAATAGGAAAAGTCATGATTGTTCTAGGTCTCGTCCTGCTCGTCATCGGTTGGCTGCTCGGCATTTCCATCCTCAGCAGCATCGGCATCCTGGTGTTGATCATCGGGCTGGTGCTCTGGGTGCTGGGCTCGGTCGGTCGGCCGGTCGGCGGCAGGCGCTGGTATTACTGACGGTCCGGACATCCGCTACCGTCGCATCCATGACGGTGACTGTGCTGGTTCCGGACAGCTACGGCCTGTCGGCGATCTCCAAGCTGGCAGGAACACGGGCGGTGCGTTTCAAACCGGGAGACCCACTGCCGATCGGGGCCGATGAGGCCGAGGTCTTAGTGCCCGGTTTCCTCGTCGGCCCCGATGCCGTGCGTATGGCCTGGTCGCTGCCGAAACTGCGCCTGGTCCAACTGCTCACCGCCGGAGCCGAGAACTGGGTGGGGAAACTGCCCGAGGGCGTGGCGCTGTCCATCGCGCGCGGGGCGCATGGGGCCAGCACCGCCGAATGGGTGCTGACCGGATTGCTCTCGATGTATCGGGAATTCACCGAATTCGCGGTGGCGCAGCGCGAACACCGCTGGACCCAGCATCAGACGGATTCGCTGCACGGCAAGCGGATTCTGATTGTCGGCGCGGGGGATCTGGCCGCCGAGCTGCAACGCAAGCTCGCCCCGTTCGACACCACCGTGACTCTCGTCGGCACCCATGCCCGCGCGGGCGTGCACGGGGTGGACGAACTTCCCGATCTGCTGGGGCATTTCGATGTCGTCGTGCTCGTGGTGCCGGTGACCAGCCGCACCACCGGCATGGTGGATGCGGCGTTCCTGGCCCGGATGGCCGATGGCGCTGTTCTGGTGAATGCCGCCCGCGGACCGGTCGTGCGCACCGATGACCTACTCGCCGAACTCCAAAGCGGCCGTCTGCGCGCGATTCTCGATGTCACCGATCCGGAACCGCTGCCAGCAGGGCATCCCCTGTGGGATGCGCCGGGTCTGCTGCTGACCCCGCATGTGGGTGGCAGCAGCCGGGGCAGTCAGGAGCGCGGCTGGGCCATCGCGGCCGAGGAGATCGCGCGCTATCTGTCCGGTGAGCAGCCACAGAATCTGGTGAACGGCGAATACTGATCTCCCCCTGGAGATCTCACCGCTACAGCGTGTCGGTATCTATCGGCCGATTCATTGTCCGCCACTCGCGTTCCCAGCGTGCGTGGCGCCGCGCGTCCAACGCGGTTCCGGTGATCCATACCGTCGCCGCAGTCGCGCACCAGGTCTCGACCAGCACCGCAATCCCGGTGCCGATCCCCTCCGCAGCCGCCGCACCCGCCCGAGTCGGCGCGGTAGTGGGCTTACCATCCTTGCTGATCCAGATCTGCACGGTAGCCCCCGCGGCCTGCGGCCCCGTCACATCGACCTTGGCGTTCTCGGTATGCCCATCGAAAAGCCATTGCACGGGAGCCTCATACCGATCCGGCGGATTACGCAGCCGATCCGAATCCAGCAGCCGCTGAGCATCCGAGGTAAGCGTCGCACTCACCTGAGCCTTCCCGGCATCCGCACTGGCAATCCGATCCACGGCCCCCGTATAACTCACGGTCCCAATAGCACCCGCCATCGGCACCGCCCCCACCGCCACCACCACCGCAAGCCCCCGCAACACCACCTCGACCCGATCCGAGACACGCATCAGCGGACTGGGGTTCCACGGTCGCACCTGCCACAGGCGCCCCGGCAGTTTCGCGCTCTTCGACACCAGGCCCACCTCTCTCCATGGCGCCGCCGTACCTCTTACATCGGTAGCATTACCCACCCTGATACACCTCGAACCTGGAAAACGTCAAGGTCACAGCGTTGTGTCTGCATCAAGCCGCCTCCAGATTCACGTTTTGCTCACGTTTTGAGGGGCGCAGGGACTCCATGGCCACCACATTGTCGACCGCGGGTCGGATGTAGCCCTCTGGATCGATGTAGTGCGCCGTAGCGACTGTGGACGCCTCCGCATGACCCAGTTGGGCACTGGCGCGCAGCGGTTCTCCCGTCTTGCCCGTCACGTGTGTCGCGGCGGTATCCCGGAAGTTGCCATACTGAACCCATTCCAGCGACGTGCCCCGGACTGCGCCAAATGCGGCACCAGGCTGAGCGCGTATAACGACGAATCCTTCTGTGCCGCATGCGAGCCCAACATCTTGGAGCCGCCGGACCTGCCGCACAACTTCTGGTTGACCGACCAGATGCACGATGCCCTCGCCACCTGGCATATGGGCCGAGTGATCTATGCCTACCGAACCCACCCCTACCACGGGAATCTGCTGGCGCAGGAATTGGTGGCAAGCTGGCTGGGACTCAGCCAAAGCCAATTGAGCAGGCTCGAGGTCGGCACCGCACCCGAGCAGCTGAGCAAGCTGATTCACTGGGCCGAGACCCTCGAGGTCCCGGGCGAACTTCTGTGGTTCAAGCTGCCGAAGCGAAACGTCGATGCCCTCGACGATGTGAACCGGCATGGATTCCTGCGAGCCGCCGCAGCGGTCACGCTCGCCCCGGGAACGCTGCTGGAGTTGATTGCGGATCTGAGGTCGACCCCGGTACCAGCGACCGTCGGACAAGAAGACATCGAAGAGATCCGCACCGCCGCCAGGCAGATCAGCTCATGGGACGCCGGCAACGGCCGCGGGCTCGTCCGCGAAGCCGTGCTTGCACAGCTGCGATATGCGGTACGGCTTCTCGATGCGAACGCTACACCGAGGGACAAGGCGGAACTCCGCTCAGCGGTCGGATTCCTGAGCCACACAGCCGGATTCATGGCTTTCGATCGCTATGACCATGAGGACGCACGTGCCATGTTCGACCTGGCGTTAGGATGCGCCGAGGAGTGCCGGGACTGGAACCTCCGGGCAAAAGTGCTCTCATCCATGGCCCGGCAGTCGATCTGGACGGGCGATCTCGACAACGGGCTCAAATCGGTCAGGATGGCCTTCGAACGATCCGACCGGCTGACCGCGACAGAACGAGCGATGCTGCACACAACCAAGGCTCGCGCATTGGCCAAGCAAGGCAGAGTGCAGGACACCCTCCTCGAAATAGGCAGGGCGCATCGGGTCCGCGCGCGGCGGTGCCTGGTCGGTGAGCTGCGCGGGTGTGGGTGGTGTTCCGGTCGAGGCCCACTGCCACAGCGGCTCGACCTCGCCGCTGACCCCGCCCAGGACGTGAGTGATCGCTGCGATCGAGGGCCACGACGGCAGCCGGGCCTGCGTCGAGAATGCCCGCGAGACGGTGGTGCGGCTGACCTGAGCCCGGATCCCGATCGTCCGCAAACTCAACTCCGGGTGTTCGCCGCGTAGTTACAGAAGCGCTGGAGCAACGCCTCACGCCCCCTGCCCGCGGTGGCACACCTCGGGTTTACACGCTGCCATCCTTGTCACAGTGACGCAGTCCACACAGCGGATTCCGACCGATTCTCATGGCTGTGACCTGTGGCAACCCTGGTGTGACAAGGGTTGCCAATCCGGTGTGACAGGCACACCCCTTCCGTTGACAGTGGTGTTCCAGCTGAAGTTGCCCCACCGATGCTGCACCCGATCAATCCAGGAAGGGCAGGTGGGGACATGTTCACAACACGACACACGGGAATCGCCGCCTCGCTCGCCACGGCGGCCGCAATGGGACTACTGGCCTCGAATACGCACACCGCCGCTGCCGACACGGTCCCGGACAAGAACCGGGTCGTGGACACCGACGACGGCTGGCACCTGCATTCCGGTTCCGGCCCAAGGTGCCGGGCCAGCCCTCCACCGCACCGACAATCCCCACCCCCTTGGAGGCCAGTCAGTTCGGACCTAATTTGGTGGGTGCCGTCGGTTCGAAACTTGGCGCCAGCCTCACTCGATCTTCACAGCTTCCGGGAGTGCAACAGGTTCGCGGGCAAATAGAGGATCCTCCGGGACCCAGCGCCCCCGATAACTACACGCACTGGACTATCGATACGGATAATCCAGTATATCGCGGCAACGAATTGGGGCAGCACCCCGGATAACTCGCTAACTTTGGAAAACTATAATGTTAAAGATTGGTATTGGGATCCGGACGGAAAGGTGCGCGATCAGGTTAGAGCCCTGGGAAAGCTGACCGTCCATGAGCTAAAGGATAGGTATCATGCGCCTACCGCCGCAAAACTCGTGGACCATTACCTCGGCGGCACCGGCAAGTCGTACGAACTTGATACTGCCACCGTCGACCGCTTTATAAAGGAAGATTCCACGCAATATCCAAACACCGATCCGCCCTCTAAGGTAATTGAAATGGACCGCCTTAATACAATGGCGGCAGCGGTGATTGAGACCGAGAAGACCGGCAAGCCAGCCAAGGTGACAATGACGAGCCCCTGGCAGGTTGTTGGTGGCTCAAGTCAGGATTCAGTACTATCGCTCGGCCACTACAGCATATCGACTACTACCGTTGCAATTGCTGAGCCGGGGCCATCTGGGCAACACCGAGTGCAATGGTGGCAGGAGGTTCATATCTACGACCAGACTGTATATGGCTCGAACTCGTCGGAGTATCCAGGTTTGCAGCAGACTGCCATTAACAACCTCTTTGAAGCCGAACAATGGGGAATTGCCAAACCCTTCATAACGTGGGGCACCAGTTCCGTGATGTCAGGCGGCGAACTAATGTAGGGAGATAGCGGTGAATCATCCGGAGAGGAATCAAAGAAAATTGCGAAACCGCCGAACTTCGCATGCTATCGGCGGAGTGCTCGCGGGTTTCATCCTGGCCATCTCGTATGCCTACCTCGCTGGTAAAATCCAAAAATGGACACACGTGCCACCGCCAGAGGTGCTGGAACTAGGCACTCTTGAGGATCGTTTCAGGAGGCTGACCGGAGGGTATTGGGTCAGCTGGATAGTCCCTTTCGCTTCAGTCCTTCTGGTTTCAATTTCCGCCTTACTGATATCGCGGCGAACTAAGGCATTTATATTAGCACTCGTTGCGACATTCCTACTTCTCGGAGGGGCAATTGCAATTTTCGACATATTATTCAATCTGGGAGGCGTTCCCCCAGGATGGGACGTACCGGTATCAAGCAGATCGATTACAGACGGTGAGTGCACCCCCGCCTCGGTGAGTATCTCATCGAGTTTCTCGGAGTAAAGCTGTGACTTCTGACAGGACCAAATCAGGTCGGCTGGCGGGATCGATCGTCGTGGGTGCAGCGGTTGTCATCTGCTGTGGCCTGACGATCAGTTCCTGCGCTACGTAGCAGCGCTACTGGCGACAGGTCTGCCACTTCAAACTCAACGGCGGTCACTCCGTCAAGTGATACACAGCCATCCGTTACGTAGCTGGACAGCTGCCACGCGGCTGGCGATTACCACTGTCGCGCTGCTACCGGACGGAAACCTGTTAATCGGCTCTTGGCGATCGGTGGACGACCCATCCAATGAACGGGTATTCAATGCCGACGAGTCCACCACAGATGGAACACTGGAAAATCCGCAAACGTCACCTGACCACTGGGATTTGGTATTCAGTCGAAAGCATGCCCGATAAGGCGGGATGGCGACCTCCTGGCCCGCAATTGTTGCGGGTTGTTCAGATCTCGGCAAAGGCGGGTTCTTCTGTAGGGATGCTGTTTTATTCCGTTCATTTCCTAGGCCCGAACAGTCTTGAACTCGTATTTGTCAACTGCGCGAGCACGTCAGCACCCCGCAGGCCAGATCCGAGAGCATCGAGAAGTTCCTCGAAGACCTCGAGGCGCTGGCCAACTCGGCTCCGGCCGCGCGGGAACGGCCGCGAACCAAGTGGCAGTGAACTACTGAGTCTCTGAATGAACTGAAGTCAGGCCGGTTGCCGGCCGGTCAGGCAGTATGGCTGACCGGCCGGATCCGCCATGACCAGCCAATGACGCCCGCGCTCGAGGCGTCGTGCACCCAGTTTCTCGTGCCAGACGGCGGTGGCCTCGATATCGGTGCAGGCCAGATCCACGTGCGCCGAGGTCGGCCGGTCCTCGTCGAGGCGTTGCTGCAGCAGGCCGACCGGCAGCGGCGAATCCGGTTTCAGCCGTCGGGAGGATTAGTCATCATCACGGCCACAGCTACCTGATGGCTATCGTGAGGAGATGGAGCACCGACTACCAGCGTCTGACAGACAAAAGCTTCTGGACCTAGCCACTGCAAGAGACATCAACGAGGTCGCTTCGCTGACCTTTTGGAGCAACTCGTCCTACCCCGCCGACTGGCGCAGCGGACGTCTAGGCATCCCGCTCGATCGGGTTCCTCCCCCTGTGGGAATCGTCGTACTGATGAGCGTGTTCGAGAACGAGATTCACAACGGCGGCTACGAACAATTCCTGTACAACCGCCCCTCCGAACTGTTCTACGTTCCTGGCACGCTGCGCTTCTTGGGCCAACCAGAACTCGCCTCAGCCTGTTTATCGGCCGCGCACCATGTCCACTCCACGTCACAGCTCCCAGCCTGGGGCGGCGAGCGGCCCGTATTGACCGGGCCACGAGGGGTCTTCGACGGGTATTTCGCAACCGAACAGGCCGCGCTCGATGAGCACGCCGAACCAGTCTCCCTTCGTCAGGTCGACGACATGTATTACAGGGTTGCGGACGACCTTCGACGGGCGACAAGCGAGTTGATTACGCAAAGAATCGACGATTACGTCCAGCCCCAGTAACCACAAAGTGAACGCCCTGATCTGCCGCTTACAAGGCTGTTCGGAGCTGCCTCGGCGGCACCGCCGAAGATCAACCGGCCGTACTGATCTGAGGCTGGACGAACGTCCGCACCGAGAAACGCGCATTGCAGCCGAGTTCTGCCGTACCCCCTTCATGCCCCCGGCTCGGCGGCACCGCCGGACGGGCTTGCCGAATGTCTCACCGCCCGAAATGCGATCTCGGGCATAGCGAGACCGGGGTCGCTATCGTGACGGGATGCACCGTATGCTCCGCCCGGCAGGACAGGCATTGGCCTGGCTGGCCGCTCTCTCGGCATTGGCCGCCGCCCTCTCCAGCATCGCCGATCTGCACCACGCCGGAAACGAAACACTGGTGGTTCAGGCGTGGCGTATGTACGGCCTGTTCCTGTGCGCCGGGTTGTTTGCGGTGCTGGCGCGCCAACCCGACCGCAACGGCGCGATTTGGGCGCTGATGATCGCGAACAAGCTCGCCCTGACGGTGACCGCGATCTACTTCCTCGACAGAGGCGGGGTCGCGGACGCGGGCACGACCGTCGCATGGGACGGCGGATTAACCGTCGCACTAATTGCCGCGTTCGTATTGTGTTCGCTCGGTACCCGCGCACGTGCTCGCGCGGATATCTGATTCGACCATTCGCCCCCGACTACGCGCGTTCCGTCGGCAGGGTTCTGATCGCTCGTCCGCTCACGGCACCCCTCTATGTCAAGACGTCGTTGCAGGTGTGGGGTTAGCCTGTTTGTTGGGTCCGGGATGTGGCTTGTCCGAAGGATCGGTGTGCGGGTTGGAGCCGGTCGCGCTGGAGTCAAGAGTCGTTCCCGATTGCCCTCCCGGGCCTGCCAAATCACGCCGCTGCTGATCGGCGAGCATCCGGGCATAGACCACGTTCGACAAGCGGCGCTTGAGCGCGCGGACGGCTTCCATCGAGGTCTTCCCGCCCGCTCTGCGGCCCTCGTAATAGAGCCGCCCCGGAGTACGGTTGCGCAGTTGAACGATGGCCATGATGTGCAACACTCGGTTGATCTTGCGGTTCCCGGCGTGGGAAAGCCGGTGCCGCTGTTGATCACCCGACGACGCATCCAAGGGTGCGGTGCCGTTCCACGACGCGAACCGGTCCCGGTCCCGGAACCGGCGGATATCGCCGGTATCGGCCAAAAGCCTCGCCGCGGAAGAAGGACCGATTCCGTGCAGGTCCATCAGCGTGGAGCCGCGTTCGGCGACCAACTGCCGTAGTTCTTTGTCCGCCGCTTTGGTCTTGCGGTCGATGGTTTCCAGGTCCTCGATCAATTCGACGACCAAACGCATCCGGACCCGCGCGGGCGCATCTGACGGTCGACCGCGGGTCGGATGTAGCCCTCTGGATCGCAGGTACTCCCGGTAGATCTCTATACAGTCGAATTCTTCCATCGATATCCCTACCTCGCGCTCAGCCCTACCGGGCAATGCCACCAACCGCCGTTGCTGGTGATCCACGGCGGACCCGACTGGGATCACAGCCACCTCCGGCAACCACTTGACCGCCTCGCCGACTCGAAACATCTTCTGCTGCCCAACCTTCGAGGGCACCACGCCACCCAGAAGCGGCGGTGCACGAACAGACGCTCCGGGCGGTCGGTTCGGGTGGGCGTGGTCAGCTGTTCCATTCGGGGAATGGTGTAGCCGAGATCGTCGAGCTGGTCGGCGAACTCGGGGCTGACCAGATACAACCCGTCCGCGCCGATGAGCGCGTCGTGGGGCTCGTGATCGAAGACGAACCCGCCGGTGTGGTCGCGGTGTCCGACCGGGCGGGAGCGAAAGACCCAGTAGTCCATGGTGTTTGTGCCTTTCGGTGTGGCCTCAGCCCTCGGCGGGGATGTCGGCGATCTGGTCGTCGGTGAGGTCGTAGTATTCGCGCAAGCTACGACGGCGCTCAGTGTCGAGGAACGCCAGCATCGCCGATCGATCACCCTTGTGAGCCAGCGTTCGGAACGCTTCCCAGAACGGGCGATCCTGGCTGTACCACTGGCCCTGCTCGATCAAGTTGAGCACGTCTTCGATGACCGGTAGCGGTGACCGGTCCCAGCCTGATCAACCTCGCAGTCGTCCGGCCGTATCCGCAGGCGATCGCCGGCACCCCGAGGCAGTGGCACTACGACAGCGCGACCGCAACGTTCACTCTTCGATACACTGCCCGCCGCGCCGATTCCGGTGAATCGTTCACTCCGGCGGATCGCACGGAAGTGTATCTGCCCCAAAGCAGCTATCCCAGCGGCTACCAGGTCGAAGTCCAAGGCGCACACGTGATTTCGGCATCCGCTGCCCGACTGCTTCAACTCACCACCGATCCCGGCGAAGACTCCGTATCAACACCGCCGCCGCCGAATTCCTCCATGTCCAGCGGTTCGGCGGTGAGGTCGTCGGTTGCGCTGGCTCGACCTGAACACGACGCTGTCAAGCAGGGCGGGATCTACCTGCGTGAATGCAATTATTGACATGAAACGAATCGGCTGCTCGCCTGCCGCTGCTGCGAATGCCGCCAGTCAAGCGGATCGAAAACTGGTTATCCGGTGACGAAGGTGGTCAAGCCTTGCACCACCGCGTCATTGGGCCCACCGGCGACCGCGTCCGCTTGGGTGTAGCCGGGCACGCGAACCGTGTCCGAAGGCCAGGCGAGACCGGCGTTCGCCAGTGGCAGGTGGAAGCTGTTGCCACCGACCGTGACGTAGTGCGGGAGGGTACGGGTCTGCTCGGGGTGGCGGAATCCGGCGAGACTTCCGTCGTGGACGCCCGACAGGATCGCGGTGATGTCGGCCGCCCAGCGGGTCGGCACGGTGGAATCGACCCAGGATTGCGATCCGAGCATCGTCGCCATTCGTGCGGCGATCACCGAAATCGGTTGCTTATCTTCGTCATTGCGCCAGCCGTACAGGGCCGTCCGATCCGTGGGCGCGACCCGATCCGCCCCACCGGTGAACGCGGCGAACAGGTCGCCGACTGCGGGGAGATTCCGAAGCTGCCCGGGAAGCGGGAAGTGCCTGTCGATCACGGGACCGCCGGACAATGTTCCTGTTGTGGTCGCGAAAATCGGGAGGTTGAGGGAAGTGCCGCCGATCATGGTGCCGAGCAGGCCGAGCCCACTGAAGCGATAGTCCTGAATCACGTTGGTACCCAAAGCGATATCCGCCGAAGACTGACCGAAATTGATTCTGTTGGTCCACTCGACCGGCCCGGTCCGCGGGAACTGCTGGTGCAGGGTTGTCTCCTCGTCCCCCTCGGCCACCGCTTCCAAAGCCGTGATCGGCAGCAGCATCGCCGCTTCCGGGCCCAGCACCGGCAGTCCTGCCAGAGGGCTTGGCAGCGTCCCGTTCTCGATCGCTGCCACCGCTGCCGTGTAGCCCTGACCCATCAATCCCGAGGCCCATTTCAGGATCGGGTTTGTCTCGATCATCAAGGGATCGGGGTCGAGCGGGCCGTCGAGCGCGAACAACCCTGCGCAATTCTCGCCACCGGGTCGCCCGTCGAAGTCCCAGTCGGCGAAGATCATGGTCTGCAATGCGCCGGTGCCGTGGCCGCCGCAGAACGCTTTGGTGCGACGGAATTCGGGCGAGGGCAGCTCCCGGGTCAGCACCTCGTACTGGTCTCGCACGATCTGTTCGATGCCTAGGTCGGAGAGGTAGCGGTCCTGCCCGAAGCCCGCGAAGGTATGACCATCGATCGGCTTGCCGTGGAAATAGTAGTCCAAGGCCGTCGAGGCATCCCCGGAGGCAAGCCCCGTCGAGTCCATCGCACACGCCGAACGCATGGGTAGCGACCACCATTCGACCGACCTGCCGCGCACCTTGGCCCCGGACAGCGTGCTGCGTGCGATGCCGTCGAGCGACACCGCGCCACGCGAGACGAACGGCTGCGCAAGCAGCACCCCGTTCCCGCGTTGCGGGTCCTCCGGGCTATCGGAGAACCGATAGCGCAGGTAGCTGATCCAATCGCAGGCTTCCGGATGCGGTGCCGCAGTGTGTAGTAGCGAACGCAGCTTGACCTCGGAGACCACGATTCCGTCGGCGAGATCCACTACGGTTTCGGTGCGCTCGCCGGACGCGGCCTGAGCGTCCTCGGCGGAGGCGACCGGGCCGGAGAGCAGTCCTGCGGTGAGTATGAGCGCGGTGGCGGCACCGAACAGCCGCCAGGGCATCTGAATCATTTGTCCCGACTATCGGGCGGTGGGTGTGTTGTTGTGCAGGACCGACACGTCCTGCGACAGTGCGCTCATCGACAGAATCGAAGGCTGCCGGGTCCGGTCCAGCTGCGCGGTGATCGCCCCTTGCCCGCCCAGTCCGATGGTGTGGTTCTCCGTGTACTCGAAGCCGCGATGCCCGTTGCCCCGGTAGATCACCGCCAGCGAGGGCACGAACTGCATCACCGCGATATCGGTGATCCCGTCGCCGTCGAAGTCGTCGATCGCCAGCGCGCACGGCGTGAACGATCCGGCCGTCAGCTGTGGCGGTCCGAAATTGCCCGCGCCGTCGCCGTATTGGACCGAGAAGCTGAAGGCCGCCGCATTGGCGGTGACCACGTCGAGATTGCCGTCGCCATCGACGTCGGCGACCTTCATGTCCTCGGCCAGCAAGGGGATGAAATTCCAGCGAGGTGCCTCGAACCCGCCATGGCCGTCGTTGAGCTGCACCCAGAAGCCGGAGGCAGCGGCGTCGGAGGTGATCAGATCCGGTCGGCCGTCGTTGTCGATGTCGCCGGTCTGGACCACCGTTTTCGCCAGCCCGACCCCGTACCAGGCCGGGCCGGTGAAATGGCCCGCGCCGTCGTTGCGCATGATGCCCACCCCGCCGGGCACCGGCACAAGACTGTTGATCGCCAGATCCGGGTGACCGTCGCCGTCGAAATCGGCGACCGCCGCACCCACTGGAACGCCCCCGGTCCGTTGTGTCACAGTCGGATTCGGGTCGGTGGCATAGGTGCGATCGACGGTGAAACGGCCGTGGCCGTCGTTGAACAGCACGCTGACACTGAAGAAGTTCGTCACCACCAGATCCAGCCGGCCCAGGCCGCGCAGGTCGGCGGCCACGACCGAGTTCGTGCCGATCTCGGTGTGGTAGAAGGCGGTTCGCGTCAGCTGTCCGTGCCCATCGCCATTGAGGATCGCGACTCCGTCGACGACTCCGGTGGCGGCGAGATCAAGATTGCCATCCCGGTCGAAATCGCCGGTCGCCATGGTTTGCGACACGATGGTCGGGCCGAGACCGCCCACCGGATACTGCACCGAGTCACTGAAGATCGGCACGGATGTCGTTCCCGATCCCGAATCGACAGGCGTCGCGATGGCGGCGGGGGCGAACGCTCCCGCGGCGACGGCCGAAACCGCCGCTACCGCCAGATATGTTGTGCGCATGCGTGTTCCCCGTGTCAGCCGAGGGTGCGGGTGACGAAGTCGGCGACGGTGATGCTGACTCGTTCGGGTTGGCCGTCGTTCTGTTCGGCCGAGCCTTCCAGGGTGTCCATGTGGGTGCGGTCTGGCACCTTCACTTCATGGGTGGGGTCGCTCCAGCCGATGTCGTAGGTGGATCCGGCGAGGCGGCCGGTGATGGCCACATGCGGCACGCGGTCGATGGAGTCCTCGGGCAGCAGTTCGGGAAAGCCGTCGCCGTGGTAGCCGAGGAAGATATAGACGAATTCATCGACCATCAGCCGCAGGCTCTCGTAGCGCGTGGTGTAGTCGAGCTTTCCGGAGCCGACATTGCGGGCCACGTCCACCGCATCGGCCTTGGCCTCGATATTGGTGTCGGTCCAGCCGTTGAGGCGGCCGGTCGGGTCGGCGGGCATGACCGTGGGCCCGAAACTGAGCGCGGCACCGAGAGTGTTGCCCAGGAACGGGATCGCCGAGATCTGCGGCGGCACCGTGAAGTACTTCGGAACGGTCGGGCCGTCGAAGGTACCCATCTGGGTGGAGAAGAACGTGGGCTGCGAAGACGTCGAGTACAGCGAGCCCAGGGTCGCCATGTTCGTCAACCGCCAGTCGCGGAAGTCGGTCCCGGCGACCGCGGTGGGCAGGTCGAGTCCGGTCTGTTGCGATACGAACGAGCCGGGCAGCTGCAATGGATTCTGGGTGAACAGCGCGCTGAGCACGAGGTTCAATCCCGGATTGTGCGGAATCGCCGCGGGCAAGGTGCTTTCGGCGTCCGGCCGCAGGCGCGCTCCGATCGCGGCGACGTTCATCAGCGTCTGGTAGTCGGCGAACGCCTGGGTCGTCTTGTCCAGGTCTATGGCCCGGCCGCCGTCGGCGAGCAGATCACCCAGCGGCCCGGTCGGCAGGACGTTGCCGATATCGGCCGGGAGCAGACCGGACTTGATCAGCGCGACCGCCGACGAATACGACAGGTTCTGGAATACGTCCTTCAGCTGGCGCACTCCGGGTACCGCGTCGATCCAGCGGTGGAGTGGTTCGGCGTCGGCGAAGGTGTCGAAGACGGTGTCACCGGCGATCTGGTCCCAGCCCGGTCCGTCCGGGAAGACCCAGCGCGCATAGGTATTGGCCAGCAGGCCGCCGAAGGAATGCCCGCCGATGAACAGCTTCCGCTTGCGCATCGCCGGGTCGGGCAGCTCGTGGCTGTTGATGAAATACCAGTCCTCGGTGACCTGCTCGGAGCCGAAGTCGCTCAGCCACGCCTGCTCCGCACGCGTCGGCGGATGGTAGGTCTGGCCGTCGACGCTGCCGCCCTTGAAGTAGTAGTCGACCGCGATCTGCGGGTCATTGTTGGCAAGTGCGGCGACCGCGCCGGTGCGGTCCTCGAGGCAGTTGTTGCGCCGCGACATCGACCACACCTCGGCGGACTTGCCCTGGTCGGCGAGTTGGTGCAGGGAATTGACCGCCAAGGTCTGCTGCGAGGCGGCATCCATCGTGATGCCGGGCTGCCACGACAGGATCGCATCGGCACGCGATGAATCGGCCGGACCGTTCGCCAGGCGATAACGCAGGAAGCCGATGCGGTCACAGGCCGCCGGATGCGCAGCGTCCGAGGCAGGGAGCGGAGCATCCCATTCGACCTCCGAGACCACGACATCGCCGATACGATCCACCACCGATTCGCTGCGCCCCGCCGGGGCGGCTTCCGCCGTCACCGCAGCGAAAGTCGTGCTCACCGTGGCCGATACGACGAGGGGCGCAAGCAACGCGGTTACCGGTCGACCCCACCCTGACAAACCCATGAACACACTCACCTTCAAGACCTCATCGTCTCAACCTGACCACTGGACTGACTCGCGAGTAAGTTAGCACTGATTACGGGCTGGTTGCCCTCAGGCAGACTCACATGGCAGATTCTGTCGACACCGTGACTACAACGGTCATACCCCGTCAGGCGAGCACATGGATGAAGCGCCGAACTCAGTCGATCGGAGACCGCGTGAAGTACGCATCCCTGGCATGGGTTGCTCGCGCCCTCCAGCCCCATCGGGAATCGATCACCACGGCCTTGATCAACGAGACCGAACAAACCATGAGCAGCGCCGGCGATATCGAGCTACGTGACCTGCTCGCGGCCAGCACTACCGAGAACGTCGTCGCCGTCCTGAATGCGATGGCCAACAGTATCGATCCCGCGACCGTCGTACCGCCGCCCGCCACCATCGCCTATGCCCGCCGTCTCGCCCGCGAAGGACGCCCGCTGTCGGCGTTGCTGCGCGCATACGCGATCGGCCAAGCCCGGATGATCGCCGCCCCCGTGGCGGTCGTGCTGGAGTCGGATACGCCCGACAAGGCCGAACCGATCGCCCTGATCATGGATTTCGCCGCGGTCTACGTCGACCGCATCACGGCACAGGTCGGCGAGACGTACGAAACCGAACGCGACCGCTGGCTCAATCGCCGGCATGCCGCGCGGCGCGAATGGGTCCAGCGACTGATCGAGGACGAGGACCCCGACGTCGCCGCGGCCGAGGACGCACTCGGGTATCAGCTGAACCGTCTCCACTTGGCCGCCGAGGTATGGACCGCGCCAGCAACCTCGTTCGTGGAAACGGCCCGGGCGCTGGAACAGGCCACCCAGCTACTCGCCGAGGCGGCCGGTGCGATCGGCCCCGCCCTCATGCTGCCGACGGGCGACCGGGATCTGCGCCTGTGGCTACCGGTGAATGTCGACCGGCCCTGCGCAATCGACCGCCTCACAACAGAATTGGCGGAATCACTGCTCCCTGTACGCATGACGCTCGGGTCTGCGCATTCGGGTTTGACCGGCTTCCGGCTTTCGGCCCGCGCGGCGGCCCGCGCCAAGACCCTGGCGCTGGCGGCAGGCGACGCCGCACCGAAAGTCGTCTCCTTCGAATCCATCGCGCCCTTCGCGCTACTCGTCGACGAGCCGGAGGAATTGGCATCGCTGATTCGCAGAGTCCTCGGTTCGCTGGCACACGACGACGACAAGACCGAACTCCTGCGCGACACACTCGAAGTGTTCCTCGCCGAGGGCGGCAGCTACGCGCGGACAGCGGCGAAGCTGCTGGTGCACCGCAATACCGTGCAATACCGGATTCAGCGAGTCACCGGTAAGCACGGGGTGAACCTCACCGGCGACACCTTCGACCTGCGCTTTGCTCTGGGGGTATGCCGCTGGCATCGTCGCGCGGCACTGGTGCCGCCGACAGATCAGGACTAACCGGCCTCCGGGTTCCGCAACCGGTCCGCGCCTTGTGCGGCGAACCCGAGACGGCCCGACGAATACTGTGCGCAGAGCACAAATTTTCGGCAGCCACCGTGCCTCGCCACATCCGATCCCTAGCCTGGAGCCCGGCCAGGTGAGCGCGAAGGAGAGTTCCGGAATCCGTTATGAGCACTTTCGATTGGAATTCCCCACGCAATGCGTCAGGCGTGCACGCGCTGACCTGCATGGCCGATGAGCGAGGCATTCCGGCATTGGACTGTCTGGCGAGCACCGGCGTACTGCCTGAACAGCTACTCGACCCCGCCATGCGGATCCCCGCTCACGAGGAACTGCGAGTCGTGCGGAATATGCTCGAACGCTGCGACTCCGAACCGGGACTGGGCATCGCCGCGGGCAGCCGTCTTCCTCTCGTCGTGTACGGCCCGCTGGGTGTAGCTCTCCTTTCCAGCCCCACAGTGCGCTCAGCAATAGATTTGGCGATGGATTGCCTCGACCTGACATTCGCGTTCTGCCGGATCGAATTGGAAACGAATTGGGGCGAGGCACGGCTCGTCATCCACGACTCCGGGACGCCACCGGATGTGCGCCCATTCCTTGCTGAACGAACGCTGACGAGCATCCGACTACTCGCCGACGAACTACTGGGGACGCAAATCCCACTGCACCGGATCGAGTTTCAACATTCCGCACCGATCTCGACCGCCCGGCATCGGCGAATGTTCGGAATCGAACCGATCTTCGACGCGACCAGCACCTCGGTGTCCTTCGACCGCACCTGGCTCGACCAGCCATTGCCGCAGGCCAACGCATGGGCTCGCCACACGGCGGAAACCACCTGCCGCGCCCTGCTCACCACATACAAGTCGCCCCTCGGAACCACGGATCTGGTGCGGAAGTTCCTGTCCGAAAATCCTACGGCCCTACCGTCTCTGAGCGCCATGGCCGAACGATTGTTCATCAGTCGACGCACACTGACCCGCCGCCTGGAAGCGGAAGGCACTTCCTTTCGCACCCTCATCGAGGAGTCCCGCCGAACCGTGGCGGTCGAACTGCTCACACACACCGACCTGACCACCGGCCAGATCGCCACCCACCTCGGATACTCCGCCTCCTCGCCATTCATCCGCGCCTTCCGGCACTGGCACGGTTGCCGCCCCCAGGAATTCCGGGCCGGAATGGTGAAACGCTCGGCGTGAGAATCCGTGATGCGGCCGTTCGCACGAGCGATGCGGAATAGCGAACCGGACTCCAGTTTTCACTCCCACTTCGGCACCGGAAACCCAGGAATCCCCAGGACGGCCCGGGAAGTTCAGGGAACCCCGCACCCACCGAAGGACCAGCCGCGCCGTCATCCCCGCGTTTGGTGGGGCGATCAGTGCTCGATCAGTACGGCGGCCGGTTCGTTCAGATGAGCGGCGAACTTGTCCAGGAAGCTCGAGACCGGACCCAGGCTCATCCACCCCGCGCCCGCTCCGACGTCTTCGCCTGCGGCGGGAAGTAGTTCGCGATAGGCGAGTTCGACCCAGTCGGTACGGTCCAACGCCATGCCGACCGTGCCGACCAGACCCATCTGCGCCTCGAACAGGTAATCACGGCGAATCAGTTCGGCGCGCTCGGCGACCACTCGGGCTTCCTCGATGCGGCCCGACTCGATGAGCGCCAGCGCGTGTACCCACCCCTTCATTCCGAAGTTACCCGTCTGTTCGTTGAATTCGCGCAACTCCTCGACCAGATCCGCGACCATGTGCTGCGGCCAGAGGTTCTGCGTCCAGAGCCGGGAGAACCGCGAGTAATTCCGCAGGGACCGTTCGACGCCCCAGAACCCGGCTTCGGCGAAGTCGTCGGCGACGGCGGCGTAGGCGCACTCCGACTCGGCGAATCGGCCCTGCTTCTGTAGCCACAGTGCATGGAAGAGATCGGCCATCCGCACGCCCTGTGGCAGGTCGAATCGAATGGACAACTCGCGCAACGCTTTCGCATGCCCGGCTGCGATATCGAAGGCCCCGACGCCGGCGTGGCCGCACATGAGGAAGTAGTAGCCCAGTGCCTGCGCCGCGATTCCCAGATCGTGCCGCTGCGCCACGGCCAGCAGTTCGGCGCCGATCGCGGTGCGCTCGGCCGAGAGACCGGCGCGATGGTATTCGCTGTGGAAGCGAGCGTTGAGCGCCCGCACGAGGTATCCCGGGTGGTCCAGCCGGCGGGCCATCTGCTCGGCGGCGGCGGCCACACCGGCCGCCTGACCGTCGCCGCTGCTGGTCAGCTCCAAGGACAGGTTGATCAGCACCGTGCAGCGGGCGCTGCTGTCACCGAGGGGAAGCTCCTCGAGGACCTGCCGCATCAGTTGCACCATCGGATCCGCGACGATGCCGTAGTTGCCGCGGTCGCTCCAGAACACCGGGACCTCGAAGGCGGCGATCACCTCGGCGGCGAGTGCTGGATCATGCAGTGCCACAGCCGATTCCAGCGCCTGTATGCGATGCTCGCGGGCCGCCATGGCCGCGCCGGACAGCGCGAGGGCGCGCGCCAGCCCCATCACCAGTTCGAGCCGGTTCCGCGGGTCGGACCCGGGTGCACGGTCGGTGGCCTCGAGGGCGGCGCGCCACCAGCGGGCGGCATCGGAGTGCGCGAATCTGGTCTGGGCCAATTCCGCTGCGGCGCGGGCATATCGGGCCGCGGCGTCCGACCATTGGGCACCGGCGGACAGGTAATGATGTGCGAGCGCGGTGACATTGTCGGGTCGGACGGCCTCGATGGCCTGTGCGGCCTGTGCGTGCCATCGGCTGCGGCGGAGTCCGAAGATGGTGGTGTACAGGGTGTCTCGGATCAGCAGATGCGAGAAGCGGAGGTCGCCGTCGCTCGTCTCTTCGAGCAGTCCGAGTAACACCGCGTTCTCCAGTGCGTCGATGACGGCGTCCTCGCAGACCCCCTCGGCCATGGCGGTGAGCACCTCGACATCGACCTCGCGGCCGAGGACGGTCGCCCGGTGCAGCAACACCTGGGCGTCGAGCGGGAGCAGAGCCACCCGCCGCAAGATGACATCGCGGACGCCGGTGGGCACCTTCGATAGCGATCGGGTCCCGTCGGAGGCGAGCAGGCGGGCGGTTTCCTGGACGAAGAACGGGTTGCCGGAGGTGCGTTCGGCGATCGCGTGCAGCGTCGATTCGCCGACTTCCACACTGGCGGTCACGATTTGGGCGATCGCGTCGAGGCCGAGGCCGGTCAGCGCCAGTCGAACCGGGGCCCGCGGTGCGATTCGTGCGATCGTTTCCGTGAGGGCGGGCGCCTCCTCGTGCGGCCGGTACGCACCGACCAGCAGGACCCGTATATCGCTGCGCTCCTGTGCGATTCGAGCGAACATTGTCAAGGATTCCGCATCGGCGCGATGCAGATCGTCCAGCATGATCAATAGGGGTTGGTGCGCGGCCACCGCGGCGATCTCGTCGGCGAGCGCGCGGTGCATGCGGAACCGTGCGATCGCGGCGTCGCCGTCGACACTCACGCCGTCGAGCAGGGGAGCCAGGGCGCGCGCCGCCTCGGATGCGGGCGGGAAACCGGCCTCGATCAGGCCGTGCAGGATCTCGGTCCATGGCCAGCCCGGTGGGATGCCCTCGTCCTCGGGGCAGCGACCCCAGACCGGCAGCCAGCCGTCGGCGGAGAGCCGCTGAGTCAGCTCGACGGCCAGCGCTGTCTTCCCGCCGCCCGGTTCAGCGGTGATCAGTGCGACCCGAAGCCGTCCCGCCGCAGCATCTTCCGCCGCCGCCAGCAGCACCGCGAGCTCCTCATCGCGCCCCACCAACGACACCGACTCGGGGTTCGGCCGCGACACCCGATCGAGAATATGCGTCGTGGTGGCGGACCGGCGGTCCGATTCCGGCCGAGTGACCCTGTCGGGAGCCAAATATGCCGCCTGCGCGAGGATGTCGGCTTCGAGTTGCCGCAGTCCGGGCCCGGGGTCGATGCCAAGCTCATCGGCCAGAGTTCGGCGGGCCTGCCGCAGCGCATCCAATGCCTCGGCCTGCCGCGCCGAGCGGTACAGGCCGGTGGCGAGCAACCGCCACCCTTCCTCCCGCAACGGGTAGTCGGCGGTGTACTCGCGCAGATCCGCGACAACCTCGGCCGCGCGACCCAGCCGCAGCGCCAGCTCGGCGCGCCGTTCGACCGCGCGGGACCACAATTCGGTCAGCCGGGTGATCTCCCCGCCCACCCAGGCGATGTCGTTCAGGCTCAGGTACGGCCGCCCGCGCCCCCACAGCGCGAGCGCGGAGTCCAACCGCGCCAAGGACTCGTGCGGGGCGTCGGCATTATCGTCGGCACCCCGCACGAGCTGTTCGAAACGCCAGGCGTCCACCGCGTCGTTGTCGATGCGCAGGGCGTAGCCCGGTGGACTGCTCACCAGAATGCGCGCCGGTGTGCGCGGGGCTCGTTCGGGCTCGAGTACCCGCCGTAGGTCGGCGACGAAGGTCTGCAACGTCCCCAACGCCTTGGCCGGTGGCGTATCCGGCCACATCTCCCCGACGAGAACATCCACCGGAACCGCCCGTCCACGTGCGATCAGCAGACGTGCCAGCACCTCCCGATGCCGGGGACGAATCTCCAGTGCATCATCTCCCCGTGTGACGTCGAACGTTCCCAACACCTTGAAGCGCAACATTTGCGCGACAGCTTACGGAGCATCGCGGACGGGTGAGTACCCGCGCTGATCCCATTGCGGGTGTTGACGGGCTGTCGTCGTGTTTCTTCGCGCCAGTTCGTGACCAAGCTCGCTGCACCGGCTGTGGCCGAATCAATTCCAGATCCCATAACGCATGGTTCATTTTCCGCGGCTGGAGTAGCGCGAACACCGGTGCGCGGCCGGTGCCTACCGGCTCGGCCGGGCCGAGCGCGCGGCGGCGGGCTCGCGGGCGATCTGACCGGCACGCACCTTGGCGACGAAGCGGGCGGCCGCCTCGCCGATCAGATCGGGGGCGTCCTCGGGCAGGAAATGGGAGCCGGGCACGGTGAGGGTTTCCTGATTTGGCCAGGCGCGACAGAACTCGCGCTGGGCGCCGATGAGAAATCCGGCGGGTTCGGCGTCGATGAACAGCTTGGGAATATCGCTGGCGGATAGCCATTCCGCGTAGTCCTCGACGACGGCGACTACATCGGCGGGCTCGTCGGCGATCGGCAGATCCCGCGTCCAGGCCAGCATCGGCAGCCGGGCCGGACCGGGATTGCGGTAGTGCCGCCGGTAGACCTCCATGACCTCGGGGGCGATATTACGCAGGGGCAGCAGGTATTCGATGAACAAATTCTGGCGCAGGATCAGGTCCTCGCCCTCGGGGCCGCGCTGTCGCTGGAAGAATGCCCGAGTCGCCGCGGGCCATTCGTCCCAGGAGTGGAACGGGCGCACGATCGACTCCATGTACACAATCGCCTTGACCCGCTCGGGATGCCTTCGTGCCCACGCGAATCCGAGCGCCGAACCCCAGTCGTGCACGACCAAGATGACTTCGCGGTCGATGCCGAGTGCCTCGAACCACGCGTCGAGATACCGCTGGTGATCGAAGAACCGGTAGTTGCCGTCCGGCGACGCACCCGAATTGCCCATGCCGACGTAGTCCGGTGCCAGGCAACGCCCGAACGGCAGCAGATACGGAATGATATTGCGCCACAGATACGACGGCGTCGGATTGCCGTGCAGGAAGACGATCGGATCACCGGTTCCGGCATCCACATACGCCATATAGCTGTCCAGCACAGGCACGTACTTGCGGTAGGAGATGTCTTCGGTGGAGATCTCCGGTGCGGTCATGTCTCGCTCCTCCCGATGGACTCCTTCCAGTAAACCGCTGTCCATCGGATGAATCCCGCACGCGGATATAGAGGGCGAAAACCCGCGCCCACTCACAGCAGACGAGACTTGGCCGGTTGAAGGCACGTTCGATGACGTTGCGGCGTTTGTAGACGGAAACGTCTAGCCCTCGACTAGCGAGCCGGGGCTCCCCTGGGGACGGCTGCGGGCATCGGCAGCGTGGGCGTAGAGCCGCTGCCACGGGGAATGCCCGGGGTATGACCAGTGACCATTTCCCACCTTCTGCCCCGGAACCTCGTGATCCCGCACCGCCGGGCGGCTCGGCGTCTCCCGAACCGCAAGCCGGAGTATCGCCCCCGGCCGTCGCGCCGCCCGCCCGGACCGCGCCGCCCCAGGTCGATCAGCCGCCGGGCGGTCCTGCGGCGAACGCACGCATACGACTACCGGCAACGCGCACCGGCAACGCCTGGGTCGCGCTGAGCACGGCGGCGGTGGTGGGCGTCGTGGTGCTGGTGTTCATCTTGCAGAATCTCGGCCAGGCGGAGCTCACTCTGTTCTTCTGGCGCTTCTCCGTACCTCTGGGCGTCACGATCCTGCTGTCGGTGATCGCGGGCGTCCTGGTGATGGCGCTGGTCGGTGGCGGGCGGATCCTGCAACTCCGTCGGGCCGCCACCCGCGGACCGTCGGCACTACGCCGGCAACGCCAAATATGACTGTGCGGGTTAAATATTCGACTCCGGCTCAGCTGTCCTTGTGCGGTATGACGATGACCACGATCAGGGTGAGGATGCTGAAGAGCAGGCCCAGTACACCCCAGCCGAGCGGGTTCCGGCCCTTGGCGGCGGCGATGCCCGCGCAGATGAACGCGGCCAGGATGCTGCCGATCGCGACGAAGATGCCCTTGAGACCGGCTGGCAATGCAATACGATGCGCCATCGGGGCACTCGGCGTTGGAGCGGCTAGAGTCCGATCCCGGTGGTTCACGGGTCCAAACTCTTGGGCCGCACTGTAATAGTGCTGCGGATCACTCCGTCGATTCATGACTATTTTGCGGCCATGACCTGTACTCAATGAACGGTGGGGCCGATACCTGAACTCGCTCGCAACCCGGACAGAGGCATCGCAGACGCAATTGGGTAGCTCATGAAGTCCTCGCGTCGGCGTCTCACCTGGGCATGGTTTGTCATGCCCTGCGGCGGAGCGTCAGCTGGTCAGGCTCGCTGGCCTCGGGCGAGCAGTTCACCGGGTAGCTGCGAGGCGTAGACGGTCTGGTGGATGGGCGTGGGGACCCCCGACGCACGGCCGAAGCGGAGTACCGCGCCGTTCTGGTACTCCAGTTCGGAGGGGCGTCCGGCGGCGAGGTCGCGTTGCATCGACGACGTGGTGTCGGGGCTGAATCCGAAGTACACCTTCATCATTCGATCGACGTCCTGGTCGTCGAGTGCGATGCCGCGGGCCCGCGCGACCTCCAGTACTTCCATCATGGCGGCGCGCACGAGGTCTGCGGTCGCGGGTTCGGCGCGGGTGATGCCCACCGGCTGGCGCGCCAGCGCACCGACGCCGCCGTAGGAGGAGATCAGCATGAGTTTGCGCCAGAGCGTGGCCTCGATGTCTCCGGAGCGGGTGACGCCGATCCCGGCGGCCGACAGCGCCGCGGCAACGGCGTCGAACCGACTCGGCCCGGATTCCGGTGCCAGCGCACCGATTTCCACGGTGGCGTGCGCGCCGAGACAGCGCACCGACCACGGCCCGACCCGCTGGGCGATGACCACACACGTGCAGCCCAGAATCCGGTCCGCGCCCAGCACCGTGGCCAAATCCGTACCCGCCTCGACTCCGTTCTGCACCGGCAGCACAGTCGTATCCGGCCCGACCAGCGGGCGCAGCGCCACCGCCGCCTCGGCCACCTGCCATGCCTTGACCGCCACGATGATCAGATCCGCCGGTTCGGCATCCGCGGGCACCGCCGCCACGGCACGCACGCCGGGCACCGAAATCTCCTCCGCCCCATGCCCGAACACCAGCGGTTCGCCCGCCGCCGCGACGGTATCGGCTCGACCGACCACCGTGACCCGATGCCCGGCGCGGGCCAGCACAGCCGCGAAGTACAGCCCCATTCCACCAGCACCGAAAACTGTGACGTTCATCCAATTGATCTTAGTCCGACCGGTGTGAGCACCGCATCGAATGTTGTTCGGCCTCAAGCTGACTGCAGTCGCTCCAGATTCAGGCTCCGGAGTTCGGCCGGGCGAGGCCCCGCAGGAGTAGGTCGACTAGGCGGCGAGGGTCGTAGCGGGGGTCGGTGTCGCTGCCGATGCAGAGGTTGCCGATGCCGCGCATGAGTTCGTAGGGGTGGGTGCCGGGGGTGATTTCGCCGGATTCGGTTGCGGCGTCGAGTAACTGGGCGCAGACGGGGATCAGGCGGTCGATGAAGTAGGTGTGGAGGGCGTCGAAGCCGCTGGTGTCGGATTGGAGGGTGTTGGCCAGGCCGTGCTTGGTTACCAGGAAGTCGATGAAGAGGTCTACCCATTGGCGGAGTGCGGCTAGGGGGGAGTCGGCGGCGGCCAGGAGGGTGGGGCCTGCTTCGGCGCAGGTCTCGACCTGGTGGCGGTAGACGGCGACGACCAGGTCTGCGCGGGTTGGGAAGTGGCGGTAGATCGTTCCCAGGCCGACGCCTGCCTTTGTTGCGATCTCGCGGATCGGGGCGTCTACGCCGGAAGTGGCGAAAACCTCGGCGGCCGCGGCGAGCAGGGTTTGTTGGTTGCGGACCGCGTCGGTTCGCTTGCTGCGAGCGGGCACCTCGCCGGACGGGCCTGTCGTGGGCACGAACTCTCCTTTCGGATGGACGTTGACAAAGCGGAACAATGTTCCATATCGTTGTGGAACAATGTTCCGCTTTGAGCGTATCTCCTTGGAAGGCGAACTCCACATCATGAGTGAATCGACTTTTGCGGCGGCTGCCGCTGCCGCATCCGCCCCCGTTCTCTCGGTCGCCCCGGTGACTGTCAAGGCTCCCGGGCGCGGCGTGGATCTGCGGGTTCGGGTGTCCGCGCCCGTCACCGGGGACGAGCTGCCGATCATCCTGCTCTCGCACGGACTGGGCCATTCGAACCATCTGTCCTCGCTGAACGGGTACGCGCCGCTCGTCAATTTCTGGGCGGCGCATGGGTTCGCCGTCATTCAACCCACTCACCTCGACTCGATGACGCTGATACGCAATCCCGTTGACCCCCAGGGGATTCCGGCGTGGCGGTCGCGAGCCGAGGATATGACTCGCATTCTCGACCAGCTCGATGCGATCGAGGCCGCCGTCCCACAGCTCCTCGGACGCCTCGCCCGCGACAAGGTCGCAGTGGCCGGGCACTCGATGGGCGGGCACACCGCGAGTCTGCTGCTGGGCGCGCGGCTCACCGATCCGCGCGACGGAACCGAGGTTGACCTGGCCGAGGCTCGGATCAAGGCGGGTGTCCTACTCGCCGCACCCGGCCGGGGTGGCGACGCCGTGACCGAGTTTGTGGCCGAGAACTATTCGTTCATGTCGACCCCGGACTTCTCCCACATGACCACGCCCGCACTCGTGGTCGCCGGGGACAAGGACACCTCGACGCATCTGACGGTCCGGGGCGCGGAATGGCACACCGATCCATACTTCCTCTCCCCCGGCCCCAAATCCCTGCTCACGCTTTTCGACGCCGAGCATGGACTCGGCGGGATCTCCGGTTATGACGTCGCCGAGACCACGGATGAGAACCTCAAGCGAGTCGCCGCGGTCCAGCAACTCACCTGGGCCTACCTCCGCACCCAACTCCACGGCGACGATTCCTCGTGGCCCGCCGCACAGGACGCGTTGGCGGCCGAATCCGACCCGCTGGGGCGAATCGAGTCCAAATAACCTCGGCCCAAACGCCTTCGAAGAACAGGCGCGGGCGGCGTGGTCCTTGTCGTCTCGCACTTCGATTCGCTCACGGTGCTGACGCTGGTCACCGGGTGGCGGCTTGTTGCGCTCGGCATTCCGCAGGCAGTCCACGCCTTCCGGATGCGCCGGACCTGAATTGCCAAGGCGTTCCAGTAGATCGAACAGGAAGCCTCTGCTACAACGCCGCTTCCAGGATTGTGCGCAAGGGTGTGGCGGGATGGCCGAGCAGGTCCTCGAGCGCCGGGCCGGTGGTGGTGAATTCGCCGCGGCGGGAGGCGTGGAACATGCCGAGCAGGAGGTTGGCCTGTCCGGCGGGCATGCCGAGCGCGATCAGGTTGGCGGTCCATTCGTCGTCGGCGGCGAGTACGCGGCGGATGGTGCGGCCGGTGAGATCGGTGAGGATGTGGGCGATGTCTTGCAGGTCCAGGGCTTCCGGGCCGGTGAGCGGTGGGGTCGGGCCGTCGAATCGGTTCTCATCGGCGAGGATTCGCGCTGTCGCCTCGGCCAGATCGGCGTGGGCGGTCCATGACACGGGGCCGTCCGCCGGTGCGATGAGTTCGCCGGTCTCGAGTGCCCGGCCGAGCAAGAGCGGGACGGTGCTCGCGTAGAAGCCGTTCCGCAATGCCGTGAACGGGACCGACCCCTCGGTGAGCCGTCGTTCGGTGGCGGCGTGGTCGGGCATGGGTGCGAAGGTTGAATCTTCGCTTGCGCCTTGGTGACTGGTGTACAGGATGCGCTTGGCTCCGGCGGCGTGCGCGGCTTCGATTGCCGCGGTGTGCTGTTCGACGGCCGTGTCGCCGCTCGTATTGGACGAGACGATGAGTATCTGGGTGGCGTCCTCGAAGGCGGCGGCCAGGGAATCCGGTTCGGTGAAGTCGCCGCGGCGTACGCGAACGCCGCGCGCGGCGAGGTCGGCGGCACGGCCGGGGTCACGCACGCTGATGCCGATTTGGTCGGCCGGGACTCGTTCGAGTAGCCGCTGGACGGTCTGCGAGCCGAGTTGTCCGGTCGCGCCGCTGACGATAATCATTGTTCACTCCGCACTGTTATCAATGGAATCGTTCTCACGTTATCATTGATACTCCAGCGATATCAAGCATGCGTTATCCTTGGAAACATGGTCGACACCAGGGCAGGCAGCATCAGCCGAGACGAGGTACGGGCGAATCTCGTGGAGGTCGCGGCGACGCTCCTACGTGAGCAGGGCGCGGCCGCGGTCACCACCCGGTCCGTCGCACTGGCGGCAGGGGTGCAGGCCCCGACCATCTACCGCCTCTTCGGAGACAAGGAGGGGCTGCTCGAAGCCGTCGCCGAACATGCCTTCGCGACCTATGTCTCCGAGAAGGCACTGGTCGCGAATGACGAGGACCCGATCGCGGACCTGCGAGCGGGCTGGAACACACATATCGGTTTCGGCCTGGCCAATGCCGCGCTGTTCGGCCTGCTCGTCGATCCCGGCCGCAGTGCTCGTTCACCCGCCGGGGCAGCCGGTTTGGAGGTATTGCGCGGTCGCGTGCATCGGATTGCCGAGATCGGAAGGCTCCGGGTCACCGAAAACCGTGCGGTCGAGCTTATTCACGCTGCCGGGACCGGTGCCGTGCTCACCCTGCTCGCCATGCCACCCGAGCGGCGAGACCTCGATCTCGCGGAGGCGATGTATGACGCTGTGACGCAATCGATCCTGACCGATGCGCCCGCGCTCGCCGAGGACGGGACGACCGCGGCCGCCATCGCATTCCGGACCGTGGTGCCGAAACTCGAGCTGCTCACCGAGACCGAGCGCGCGCTGCTGTCCGAGTGGCTGGATCGGGCCACCGGTAATACCTCTGTACTACAGGGGATCAGCACTCCAGGGTGATTCGTTGGCGGATATCGGCCGTCAGAGTAGGGCGAATGAAGACCACTACGCGACCCGGTACCGCCTCCGCGGTGCAGTCGAGGGCTTGGGCTGCCCTCGGCGTTTTCGTTCTCTCCACGCTTGTCGCTTCGGCGGTGTTGCTTGCGGTGCAACCGCATACGGGCCTCGACCCGGCGGCGTTATCGCTGGTGCAGTTCGGCCCGGCGCTCGGCGCAGTGGCGACCTGGCTGATGTTCAGGAGCACTGTCGCGCAGGCGCTGCCGTCTGCGGTTTCGACTCGGCGGGTAGGCGCGAATGTCCTGACGATGGTCGCGGCTTGCGTGGCGTTCTGGGGTTTGATCACGGCGGCGGCGGTCGTTTCGGGGACTGCGACCGTGGGCGCCGCAGCGGTGGGTAGCGTGCCCTTTTCGGTGTTCCTAGGGCTTCAGCTCATCGGCGCGGCCGGTGAAGAGATCGGCTGGCGTGGGTTGATGCAGCCGCTGCTCGAATCTCGAATGACCAGGGTCGCAGCGATTTCGGTGACCGGGGCGACGTGGGCACTGTGGCATGTGCAGGCATTCGCGGCGGGACCGGTGACCGGGGCATGCTTTTTCGTCTCGGCCATGGCGTTCTCGTTCGTGCTCGGATACGTCGGCGATGGGAGCTTCCGCCAGCGCGTCCTGACCGCGGCGATCGGGCATTGGCTCATCAATATCGCGTGGTATCTGCTGGCCGGGGACAACACCCTGGATCGGCCGCAGATCGTATTCGTCGCGATTGCGGCCGTGCTCGTCGCCGCGGGAGTGAAGGTCTACTCGCGCCCGACGGCGTGAAGGTGACGCAACGCCTGCGCGTAGGACTCCAGGAGACTGGTCTCGCAGTACGGAATCTCGTGTTCGGCACAGAATGCCATGACCAGGGGCCTGGCGTGGCGGAGGTTCGCGCGCGGCATGGACGGGAACAAGTGGTGTTCGATCTGGTAATTCAGGCCGCCCAATGCGACGTCGGTAAACCAGCCGCCGCGAACATTGCGGGAGGTGAGGACCTGACGGCGCAGGAAGTCCACCGCGCCTGGAGTCTCGATAATTTCCATGCCCTTGTGGTTGGGCGCGAAGGTGCAGCCCATGTAGAGACCGAACAGACCCTGCTGCACCGCGATGAAGATGAGTGCTTTCCCGGGAGGCAGCACGAGGAATACCGCGGAAAGGTACAGCACCACATGCGCACTCAGTAGCACCGCCTCGCGCGCCCACTGCGGAGTTGCCCGCCGAGCCACGGCTTTGACGCTCGCACCGTGCAGGCTGCCCGCCTCCAGAGTGAGCATCGGGAAGAACAGCCAGGCCTGGTGCCGGAAGATGAATCCGCGGAAGCCTCGCCCGGCGCGGGCTCGCGCGCTGGAATGCGCCAGGATTCCCATGATGTCGGGATCCGAGCCCTCGGTATTCGGATTGGCATGGTGCCGATTGTGATTGCCGACCCACCAGCCGATGCTCAGCCCGATGGCGAGATCCCCGCTGATCAGGCCGAGCACGTTATTGGCCTTACGGCTGCCGAAGACCTGCTGATGTCCCGCATCGTGCCCGAGGAAGGCGAACTGCGCGAAGACCGCGGCGAGGAATGCCGCGGTGCCCAACTGCCACCAGGAATCGCCGATGAGCACGAAGGCGATCCATCCGGCGGCCAGCGCGCCGAAGGTGGCGGCGATCCGCAAGCCGTAGTAGCGCAGCCGCCGGTCGAGCAGTCCCGCCTCACGGACCTGGCGCATCAGGATCGCGTACTCGCTGCCCCGTTTGACGCCCGTGGCCGTCCCGGACTTCGGGTCGCCCTCGATCATCAACTCGGATGGGAAATCTGCGTGTTCGGGATCGCCGGAGCGACCGCCTCGGCCAACTGTGGCGGAAGGTACCGGCATACCCACGAACCTACCGGCCAGAAACAAACAACAGGCCCACTCCGCCGAAACAGTTGGCGGCCGATGATCAGACGGGGCAGGCGGGCGACACAGTTGGCGGCTTGCGATCAGGCCCGGCATGAGGGGGACAGTGCGCCGGAGTCCTCGGCCCGCATCTCCTTCGCCACGGTCTGGACATTGAGCTCGGCCATCGTGGGCAGGGAGGCGACCGAGGGGTAGCCCGGGTAGGTGCGGTCGAGTTCGGCCAGGATCGAGCGTTGTTCGTCGTCGGTCACCTCGGCGGCACCGGGTGAAGTCGGCGCGATCGCGGTGCCGACCAGGCGGCGGACCAGCTTGATGTAGGTGCGCTGCTGGTCGATGAGCTCCGGCCCCGCGGGCGCACCATGGCCGGGATAGATCGTGCGGATCGCGGGAAATCGCGCGGTCAGCTTGTCGAGATTGATCAGCCAGCCGCACGAATGTCCTTCCAGCAGTGCGGGAGTGGCTTTGTCGGCGACCAGGTCACCGGCGAACAGGGTGGCGCTGCGCGGCTCGTAGTAGACCGTGGCCGTCTCGGACTCGCCGGGTTCGAATTCGGCGGTCTGAAGCTCGGTCGCGCCGACTGCGACGGTCGCGCCCGGCTCGAAAATGTGGTCGGGGACGGTCATTCGCGGTGCGTAGTCGGAGTTCGGCAGGCGGCGGGTGAGGTCGTAGAAGCCCAGCGGATCGGTCTGGATGTCCTGCGCTGTCGTCTTGGACGAGTAGATCGGGGCGGCCGGAAATGCCTCGTGCAGCACACCGATTCCGCCGACATGATCCGGATGCGAGTGGGTGATCACCATCGCCGCGACGGGGCGACCGGTGGCCTGGATCGCCGACAGGGCGCTGCGGGCATCGGTCTGCGAGCGCTGGGCGTCTACCACCACCAGGCCATCAGCGGTGTCGAGCCAAAAGGTGTTGACCGAGCCCGGATTCGGCGAGGCGAACTGACCGATGGTGGGTGCCGCGGTCGGCTTGTCCGTCGTAGCGCAACCGGTGGCGAGAACGGTCAGCACCGACGCGGCAGCCACTCCCCGCACTGCGAATTTCCTGGTCATTTGCATCACGTGGACGACGTTAGGGAAGCCGGGACGGTGATTGTATGGCTGATACGCTTCCTGTTCTGTCCGAACGTCTTCGGTGTGTGGCGAGGTTGCAGATGGATGTATTCAGTGATGCCCTCACCGCGCTGCGCACCGGTACGCCGGTATTCACCCACACTGATGCCCGAGCGCCATGGAGCATGCGGTTTCCGGCCGTGTCCGGAGCCAGTTTCCATGTGGTGCTGCACGGCAGTTGCCAACTCGTCCCGCTCGATGGCGGCGCTTCCTTGGGCCTCGACACCGGCGACGTCATCTTCCTGCGGCAGGGCAGCGGGCACACGCTGTGCAGCGACCCGGACCTGACACCGGATGTGTTCTCCCAGAACCGAATCGACACCAGCTCGTACCTGCGCGAGTTGGTGATCGACGGCAAGTCGGTCGATCGGCGAGTCGAGGCTCCGGCGAATCAACCTGTCGTCGGCTGCGGCTTATACAAGGACGGGCCCGGTGAGCGCGCCGTACTCGCTTGTGGCGCTTACAAACTCGATCTCACCCGGCAGCATCCATTGCTCGCGGGTATGCCCGAGGTGATCCATCTCCCCGCCGCGAGCCAGCAACCCGCACTCCGTACCGCCATCGGCCAATTGACCAGCGAGATGGACGATCCGGGCCCCGGCAGTGACAGCATTGTCGCGGCGCTGATCGATCTACTGCTGCTCTTGATCATGCGAGCCTGGTATCAGGACATGACCGCCGATCACGCGAAAGGCTGGTCCGCCGCGGTCACCGACCCGGCCATCGCGCCCGCACTGCGCGCCATTCACGCCGACCCGGGCCATCCGTGGACCGTCGAGGAACTCAGCCGTGCCTCGGGTCTCTCACGCGCCGCCTTCGCCAAGCGATTCACCGCCGTGCTGGGCGAGCCACCGCTCGGCTATCTCACCGGTTGGCGCATGACCGCGGCGGGTAGGCTGCTGCGGGAGACCGATGCCACGCTGGCGGTCGTGGCCGAACGATCCGGGTACCGTTCGGAATTCGCCTTCGCGAAGGCGTTCAAACGCGAGTACGGCGTCGCGCCGGGCAGCTATCGGCGCGCGTCTCGCCTCTCAGCCTGACACGCCGGGCAGCTATCAGCACGCGTCCCGCCTATCGGCCTGACACGCCCGGCAGCTATCGACGCGCATACGGCCTCTCGGCCCGACCCGCCGGGCTGTGGTCGAGCGCGGTCTATTCGTCAGCACAAGGCGCGCACCCGAAATCTGTGCATTTGCCGGATGTTACCGTCTCAGACGCGTGTAACTATCCGTGCATGAGCTATGGATGGTCGGGGCAGCGGCGCGCCGGATTCGCCGGGCTGCGCGCGCGGCATGGGCGGCTGGCGATGGTGCTGAGTTTGAGCCTTGTGGGTTGCGGCAGTGTGGGATTCGCGCACGCCGACCCGCCGGGCGCCGCGACCGACCGGCAGGAACAGGTCCTGTCGGACCGCGACGGCATTGCCGTCTCCGAGGTCAGCTACCTGCTGCCGTTGCCCGCGGACGCGCCTCCGCATCCGGCCGCGTGTGATCGGGTGGGCTATCTGCGCTATCGGTCCGCCGACGGTCCGGCGGAGTCCACGGATGCCGATCACATCGTCGTCCAGCAGCAGGGGCTCGGTGGTGGCGCCATGAATTCGGACAGCGTAGCTACCAATACCGTGCGTTCGGCGCGCTCGCTCGGCCAGAAGATCGAATTCTGGGCGCTGGCAAGGCGTTCCGCATGTCTGGACGAGACCACCGGATTCGATTACGCGCTGAGCACGGGCAACTACCTCGATGCGGTCGACTACTACTTCAATGGCCTGGCCATCGACGGCCAGCGCTTCCCCGGCTTCAAATCCAACGGTGATCTGGCGGTGCTCGACTACATGGGTCTCGAGCGCATCGTGCACGACCAGTTCGAGGTGATGCGCGCGGCCCTGCCCGATCGGGCCGACCGGCAGCGCAAATTCGTCTGCACCGGAATTTCTCTCGGCGGTCTCGTCACCGGGTTCTTCTCCGACTGGGACTTCGGCGTCGACGGCTCGGGCACGGATCAGTGCGCGGCCTTCGCCGCCCAGGACTCGATGGTCAGCTCCGATCCCGTGGCCATCCAGAACACGCCCCTGCTGCACGACATCACCAATGCCATTGTGAGTCCTACGAATGCGCTCGTGGAGGCCGGATTCCGGGCAGGCGTACTCCCCCGCACCTTCGGTTCACTCCCGGTGCTGGGAACCAGAGCCTTCCTGTTGCTGCGGCTCGCAGGGCTGGCCGCTCATCTCGATCCGGACGGGGAAAGCCAACTCCTGTCCCATCTTCCGCACGATCTCGAAATGGACGCGACACTCAACTACGCGTTCGCGCCGACCTGGAGTGCCTTCGCCACTAATGGCGGCGACGGCAGCGGCACCATGCGGGACTATCACTTCACCAATACAGCCCTGCTCGGTGTTCTCATCGACAACAACTCCACCAACTTCACGCTGTTCCAGCAGGGCGTAGGCGTGCTGGACGGTGGGCCGGTACAGGTCAAGAGCTTCCCCAATCCCGGTGAACTCACCCAACTCCCGCTGCTCGGCGGATTCCTCCGCATCACCGCGGGCAACCAAACGCGCGTAGCGCCAACCGACCGCACTGTCCTCTACCGCTGGCGAAACTACAACGACGTACAGGGCGTCGGCTACACCGCCCCCGGCCACGAAGTAGCCGATATCCGCGATGTCGCAAGACAATTGGCCTCCGGCGCCCCCTATGCCTACTGGGAAACCTACTTCCCCCTACGCGTGGTGGTCGACACCGGCGCAGGCTTCGGCGGCGCCCGCACCGGCGACCTAGCCGACCTCAAATACCACGCCCTCAACCGCACCAAACCAAACTTCGTAGCCTACGCAGGCGACAGCCCCATCATCACCGGCAGCGGCGTCTTCTTCCCCGCCCCCGCCACCGCCAAAGTAGTCCAACTCCCCGGCTACACCCACATCGACACCATCGGCGCCGCAGCCGTCCAAAACGACGGCCGCCCCGACTACAGCGGCTACGAACTAGCAGCCTTCATCAACACCCTGCACTGACCACCCCTCACGTTGCGCTCCCGCTGATCGGGGCACCGGGACTCGACCCTGACACCAAATTCTCTAACTAGCCGCATGTCGCGACAAGATCAGGGAGCTCTCAGTCAGGGGAATCGGACAAAATTCCGACGTGAGAGCTCCCTGATCTTGTAATCGGCTGTACAGGAACACCTCCGACGAGCACGTCATCTGGGGGTTGCACCGGTGCCGGTTCGACTCCCTGCAACAGGCCCCAATCGATGTAGGCGAAGTACTGCTGCTGACGGCCGGTGCCGGGGTGGACTGCGGTGAAAACAAACACGTCTCCGACCGCACCGAATCCGTCTACGAAGTCAACGGGGCCGAGGCTGGATTCTTGGAGCTCCGCACATGTGCATGACCAGGGCGTCAGATCGGCGACGGAGTCGATCTGCGGCCGCGGCATCTCGGGATTGCGACGCAATTGCCGGAAGAGGTTGTATCCGCGATGCAGTTCCATGAACTCGATCTGCAGTCCGGGCCAGAACGTGAGATCCCATCGCGCATAGCGGATCTCTCGACTGCCGAGCGGTTCGCTCCGTTCCGAAGTCGGTGCACCCCAAGCCGTTACATACTCATCGATCGACTTGAAGGCATTCACGGCTTCTCCGTAGAACCACCTCTTCTCCGCGGCCGCCGTATCAGCTGAGGTGGCACCAACAGAATCGAGTAGCTTCGCGGCCTGGGCCGGAGCGCTCTTGTTCATCGGATGAAGCATCGCCAACTGATAGTCATGCAGCGTCGTGACAGGTTCGCCGACCATCATCCCTCCCCGTGGGCAATCACCTCGCCTGGTGGTCCCGTCACCCCGCGCGTCGCCGGGCCTTATCAGGGTTGATGTGGATCCGAATACCCTTGTACACCACAGTATTCGGCACATCCCCGTCGTTGTCCGGATCGCCGGAGTCCGAAGGATCCGGCAGCTCCGCCCTCTCCTCGATAACGACCTGCGCCCGCGCCGCACCGGGATCGAACATCTCCTGCAACGGCCCGACAAACGACCCCCCAAGCCCGCGATGCTTCGCCCGAATACCCGCCCACCCGAACAACACCAACAGACCAATGGTGACGATCAGCGCCAACAAGTCCCCACCCATGCCCACGAGCGTACCGACGAGATCCTTTGCTCCGCTTAAGAGAAGAGGGGTTTGGCTGGGTACCGGTCAAGCGTGTGGCAGGACCAGATCGCCACGGTGGGCGGTTTGTCCTTATAGCTGAATCGATTTGATCTGCAAGTACTCCTCGAAACCCATCACGCCCTGGCAGCGGCCGTACCCGGATTGTTTGTACCCGCCGAAGGGAATATCGATCGTCAGCTTGTAGCCGTTGATATCGACCTGACCCGTGCGCATTCGGCGTGCCACCGCAAGCGCCCGATCGGGATCGGCGGAGAAGACCGCACCCCGTAGCCCGTAATCGGAATCATTGGCGATGCGCACCGCATCCTCGTCGCCATCGTGGGCGATGATCGACAGTACCGGCCCGAAGATCTCCTGCTGCGCGATGGTCATCGAATTGTCGACGTTCGTGAATACCGTTGGGCGCACATAGAATCCGCGCTCCAGTCCCGGTGGTGCGCCGAGTCCGCCGATCGCCGGCGTGGCGCCTTCCTCGATCCCGGCTCGAATGAATCCGAGCACTCGAGCCCGCTGGGCCGCGGAGACCAACGGCCCCATGGTCGTTTTCTCGTCGAGCGGATCACCCACCACGAATTCCCCGACCCCAGCGACAGCGCGTTCGGTGATTTCGCCCATCAACCGGCGCGGCACCACCATCCGAGTCCACGCCCCGCACATCTGCCCGGCATTGTTGAAGGCGCTTCGCAGCCCTTCGGATACAGCCTGGTCCAGGTCGGCGTCCTCGAGAATCACCGCGGCCGATTTGCCGCCCAACTCCAGCGTCGCCGGCGTCACCGTGTCGGCGGCAGCCGCGGCGACCTTCCTACCGGCGCCGGTGGAACCGGTGAACGACAACACATCCACCCCGGGATGCGCACTCAATGCCGCACCCGCCTCCGCCGCGCCGACCACCAGGTTGTACACCCCGTCGGGCAAGCCGGCCCGTTCGAGCAGCCCAGCCATCCGCTGCGCACTGAGCGGACTGAGCTCCGACGGTTTGTGCACCACCGTGCACCCGGCCGCGAGCGCGGGCATCGCCTTCAAGAACATCATGTACAGCGGGTTGTTCCACGGCGTGATCGCCCCGACCACCCCGTACGGTTCGCGCCGGAGCAATGAATCCCCGGCCCGGCTCTCATACTCGAATTCCCTTGCTATCCGTACGGTATCGGCGATCACCTGCCCGGAAACCCCGGCATGCACCGCCCGCGACACCTGTATCGGCGCGCCCATTTCCATCGTGATCACCTGCGCGGTCTGTTCGAGCTCCGCGGCATACAGCGCCGCGAACCGATCCAGTACCGCACACCGCTCGGCCGGTTCCGTCGTGGCCCAGGACTCGAACGCCGCCCCCGCCGCCGCGACCGCACGATCGATCTCGGCCGCGCCGCCGCACGGCAGCGTCGAAACAACCTCCTCGGTAGCCGGATTCACCACGGTGATCCGTCCGGCCTCATCCACAGCAGTCATCACGAACCTCCCGCCGCTGCGGCTCCGCGCTCGGCAATGCGAAACCTGTTGTGGCCCGATCGAATCGAACAAGACCTAACACGGCCCTACCCGCCGCGGATCGCCGGAAACCGGTTCACCGAGCATAAGGTGAGGGTGGTGCCCGATCGAATCGACAGTTCTACGGTCCTGGAACGTACTACCGGGATACCCTTCCCGCGCTGCCCCGGATTGCCATCGATGAAGCAGCCGCCCGCACCGCTGATGTCCTCGATCTCGCCACGGGCATCTATGACGTCCCCGAGGAGCCCGCTACATCCTGAGGCGCGGGCGGACGGAGCTGTGGTCGAGCTCGGCTGGAATCGCTATGGTTCGGCGGTGAACACCGCAGAGTTCGTTGAGCGCGGCAGCACGATCATGGATCGGCTGACCACTACGCAGAGTCCGCCGCCCTGGCAGTTGGTGATCGGGACGGGTGTGGTCGCGCTGCTAGTGGTGGTTTTCCGGCCTACGTGGCGGGTGCTGCGGAATGTGGTGACCCTGGCGCATGAGGGTGGGCATGCGTTCACGGCGTTGCTGACGGGGCGGCGGCTGAACAGCATCAGATTGCATTCGGATACTTCGGGTCTCACCGTGTCGAGTGGGAAGCCGTATGGGTTCGGGATGATTTTGACCAGTGCAGCCGGGTATCCCGCGCCCGCGCTGCTGGGGCTGGGTTATGCGGCGCTGCTGGGGGCGCATCGGATCACGCTCATGTTGTGGCTGACCATCGCGCTATTGCTCGTGCTGCTGTTGAAGGTGCGCAATTGGTACGGGCTGCTGTCGATTCTGGTGACCGGCGGCGTGGTGTTCGGGGCGTCGTGGTTCGGCACCGACACCGTGCAGGCGGCGCTGGCCTATGCGGCGGCCTGGTTCCTTCTGCTGGCGGCGGTCCGGCCGGTCCTCGAATTGCAGCGCAATCGTGCGCACGAACCCAATTCCGATGCCGACCAGTTGGCCCGTTTGACCCGCATTCCGGGGATACTCTGGGTACTGCTGTTCGGTGCGATCGCACTGTGTTCGCTGGTCCTGGGCGCGCGACTGCTACTGGCCGATGTCACCGGGGTCTGCGTCCCGCCGCTCACGCACAGCACCTGTGAGGCGTCCCCCGCGCGCTGATTTCGACCCACCTCACAGCGAGATCGGCGGCACTGCAAGGCTTCCCGCGAACGGCGGCTAACATTCGCAGCGGCGGGGACTGATCGTTTCGCAGGAGGGTTTCGAATGGACAGACCGGTATGGGCTCCAGACGGCGTGGACATGACACAGGCGAGCCCGGCTCGCATGTACGACGCCCTGCTGGGCGGTTCACATAACTTCGAGATCGACCGCCAGGCCGCCGAGACGGGCAAGCTGCTGGTACCGGATCTGCCCCGGTTGGCCTTGAGCAATCGGGCCTTCCTGCGCCGCGCGGTACGGTTCCTGGCGGAGTCGGGCGTGCGGCAGTTCCTGGATATCGGCTCCGGCATTCCAACCGCCGGAAATGTCCACGAGATCGTGCAGGAGATCGCCCCGGACGCCCGGGTGCTCTACGTGGATATCGACCCGGTGGCGGTCGCGCACGCGCGGGCCATTCTGACCGGAAATGACAAGGCGCACGCCATCGAGGCGGACCTGCGCAAACCGGCCGATCTGCTCGAGCAGGTGCGCGCCACCGGTCTCATCGATTTCGAGCAGCCGGTGGGCGTGCTGCTCATCGCGGTGCTGCACCTGCTCGCCGATGCCGACGAGCCCGCGTCCGCCGTGGCGCAATTGCACGCGGCCGTGCCGCCGGGTAGCTATGTGGCCATCTCCCATCTCACCTCGGCCACTCGCCCGCACGACGCCGCCAAGCTCGGCGCGAATTCCGCCAATGTCTCCAAGGTCGGCATCCAATTCCGCGATCGCGAATCCATTACCGCCTTCTTCGACGGCTGGGAGCTGGTCGAACCCGGTGTGGTGGAATTGCCGCTGTGGCGACCGGAGTCCGATCGCGACCAGCACGAGGTACCCGGCCGTTCGCTAGGACTCGCGGGCGTCGGCCGCAAGGCCTGACACGCGAACCGGGCAGGGGGTGAGGTGGTGGCAGACGAGCTGGCGGTCCGATGGGCCGCCATGCTGGAGGGCGCGGTAGCGCCGACGCTCACCCGCGCCCAAGTGGAGGACCTGCTCGACGGTTTCGGCGAGCGCCTGATCGCGGCGGTGCGCGGCAATGGCGAGCTCTGGGTGGCGCGCGATGCCGCCGCCGCCCTCGTCGCCGCGAATTATCGCGATCCGCTCGCCGTGCACCGCTCGGTGCTGGTGTTGTGCAAGGACCTCGTCAAGACAGTCTGCCCGGACCCGAATAGTCCGGAATACGAACATGTCCGGGATCGCGCGATCGAACTGGCGGCCGTCTTCGCCGCCGAATTCACCGCGGGCCTGCGCATTGCCGCACTGGCCGAGCAGGAAACCACCCTCACCGCCGCACTCACCGCGGTCCGCGAGGCCGAGGCCCGACGGCAGTTGTCGGAGGCCAGGTTCCAGGCCATTTTCGAGGGCGCGTCGGTGGGCATCGGCACCGTCGACATCACCACCGGGCAGGTGGTGGACGTGAACAATGCGATGGCCGAGGTGCTCGGGGTGCCCGCCGACGCCATGCCGGGTCGGTCGGTGGCCGATATTCTCGGCCCGGCCAATATCGGTGACGCCTTCTCCATGTTCCAGAACCTGCTCACCGGTGCGATCGACCGGTTCCGCATGGAGACCACCCACACCATGCCGGATGGCCGGATCACCATTATCGACCTGTCCATGACGGTGGTCCGCGACCTCGAGGGCAATCCGCGGTTTCTCATCGGAGTCACGGTGGATGTCACCGAGCGCAAGCAGCTGGCCGATCAGCTCTGGCATGACGCCCACCACGATTCGCTCACCGGGCTGCCGAACCGGCTGCTGTTCTTCGATCGGCTCACCGCGTCCACCGGTCAGGTGGGCGTCTGCTATCTGGATCTGGACGGGTTCAAGGAGATCAATGACCGGCGCGGCCACACCGCGGGCGATCGGGTGCTCTGCGATGTGGCCGATCGGCTGCGCAAGGCGCTGCCGCCGAATGCCGTGGTGGCGCGGCTCGGCGGTGACGAGTTCATCGTGCTGGTCGAAAACTGTTCGGGCCTGGCGGAATTGCGGGCGGTGGCGGACAAGCTGCTGAGCGCCCTGGCGGATCCGTTCGATGTGGCGGGGCTGTCGGTGACGGTCGGAGCGAGTATCGGCACCGCGCTGGTGGATACCGATTCGACCGCCATCGACGAGCTCATGCACGCGGTGGACACCGCGATGTATCGCGATAAGGCCGCCCGGCAGGGGCGCTAGATCACGAAGGGCACGGCGCTAGATCACGAAGGGCACCAGGGCTTTCCGCTCCACCGGGTAGTCGGCGAACTTCTCCCGGTACCACGTATGGGTGGCAAAGGCGCGCGGCACCAGATTGCCGAAGGTGATCAGGAAGATGACCACGCCGGGCAGCGCCCAGGTGAGAATCGCGAATCCGGCCCAGGCGAGCAGCTCACCCAGGTAGGTCGGGCTGGTGACGAACTTGAAGCCGAGGCCGAAGGGAATCTTGTATTCCGTTGCGCCCGGGTTGTTCTTATCGCGAAGATTGCGAACAATCCGCTCGGAGCTGACCAGCAACCCGAAACCGCAGAGGTAGATCACCAGTCCGATCAGGAATCTCGGATCGGTGAGCCAGTCGGTGCCATACTGCCCCAGGTAGTCGTGACTGAACAGCGCACCGTTCAGATACCCGTGCAGCGTCGTGACCAGCATGCCCATCCCCAGCACGGAAACATTGAAACTGGTTTGTTTCCCAGGCACTTGGCGAATCGACAGGGGGAAGAACCATCCCCGATTGCCGTAGTGCAGAATCCAGATGGCCGCCAGCACCAGCGAAGTCGGCTCGAACCGCTGCGGACCGCTGAGGTACGCGACCGCGAACACCACGGTGGCTGGAATCTCCATCAGCCACCAGCCGAGCTTCGGATTCAGATTGAGCCCGAGCTTGGCGGTGGCGAATCGGCCGTACGGGCTCTGCCCGAACAGCCCGCCGACCAGTACGAACGCCGCGAAAGCGAAGGCGATCGTCAAGACGGTGTCGTAAACGGTGTTACCGGTGTACCAGTTCATTCACGGTCCTTCAGCAAGAAAACTAGAACAGGTTCTACCACGGCGAGCATGCCGTCCGATAGCCATTGCCCGGCATCGGTTGTAACCGACCGGTAGTTTGGCTAGATGCCTGGAGGGAGGCAACGTGGGTGCAGAGGGTTGGGATGTACTTCTGAAATGGATGCCGTTCTTCCTCGAAGACGAGGAGGCCGAGCGGACGGGGCTCGAGTGGAATCCGCGGTTCATCCAGGTACGCGACGAGGGCATCGGGCGGCATGTGCATTTCGCGCAGCAGGGCAGCGATGTCGAGGTGGTGCTCGCGGTGCCGGAGGATACCGCCGATGCCGATCGGCTCCTGACGGTGATTCGGGCGCAGCCGGACGGGATATGGGATCCGGTGCCCCTGGTCCTGGAATCCGATGCGGCAGCACCGGATCCGCAATATCGGGCCGTGCAGCGGGTGCGGGAACAGCCGCAGTTGGCACGGGAGTGGAGTTCAGGATGGCCGCGCCGGACCGGCATCGATCAGCGGCGCGCGATCGCCGACTCGGTGGTGGCGGTGCTGCGGCACGGACTGGCCATGGACTGCGATCGACTGCGCTTCACCGCGTGGAGTCTGGACGCGCCGGAGAAGGGCACGTACGGGCTGGCCGGTGATCGCCCGACCGAGCGCGGCGCGCCCGCATTGTGCGATGACTGGGACGATTTCGAGGCGCGGCTGGCCTGGGCGCTGACCACGCTGCCCTGGGACGGCGTGATCAATATCAGTACGCCCCATCCGGGTCCGGATCCGTGCTTCGTGCAGTTCCTGCATGGCAGGCGGCTGTTCAATGAGGCCAGCGGATGGGATGTGGCGGGGCTCGGGTCGGGCGAATTCGACAGGCGCATGCGGGATCTCGGCTGGAGCTTCGCGCCGCACAGCGTGCCGGGCGGGGCCGCGCTCATCTGGGAGGGGCCGGTGGCACAGGCGGGGTACAACCCCCAGTTGCGGGGTGCGCCGCAGCGGACGGTGGCCACCTTCCGGGATGTGTTCGCGGTGCGGCATCCGCAGGATCTGGTGTTCCGCGCATTCCGGAATGGACGGCGGCGGGACCCCGAATTGCATTATCTCGATGTGGAACTCGGGGTGCCGCGCGATGTCAGGTGACGTTGCTCGAAGAACTCACAGGCGCTCCAAGCGGACGGGTAGTCCGTCGGCGGGTTTGGGGCCGGTACCCAGGACCAGCGGGACCTCGTAGTCCTCCGGCACGGACCAGCGATAGTTCAGCAGCATGCGGTGCAGGACCGCCTTCACCGTCATGCCGCCGAAGTACCGGCCGATGCACTTGTGCGCGCCGCCGCCGAACGCGGGCCAGGCGAAACGGTGCGACTTGTCCTCCGCGCGTGCGGGATCGAAGCGTTCCGGGTCGAAGACATCCGGATCATGCCAGTAGTCCTCGGTGCGCATCATGCCGTGCGACCCCATCACGACGAGAGTCCCGGCCGGGATGTAATAGCCGAGAATATCTGTGTCCGCGATGGTTTCGCGGATCTGACCGGCGACGGGTGCGTACATCCGCAGGGCCTCCCTGAAGGCCAGGTCCAGGCTCGGCAGACGGTCCAGATCGGCGTAGTCGAGGGCCGGTTTACCCAGAGCCAGCGATTCCGCGCGCAGCCGCTCCTGCCAGTGCGGATTGCGGGCGAGTTCGTAGGCCAGCATCGAGATGGTGATGGTGCTGGTGTCGTGCGCGGCCATCATCACGAAGATCATGTGGTGCACGATGTCGGCGTCGGTGAAGGATTCGCCGTCCTCGGTCTCGGCGTGGCAGAGCACGCTGAACAGGTCGTCACCGGTTCCGGCGCGCTTCTTGGGCAGCTCGCGGCGGAAGTACTCCTCCAGGATTCGGCGGCCTCGGATGCCCCGATGCCATACGCCGCCCGGCAGATTGGTGCGGAGTACGGCTTGCCCGCCGCGCACCGCATCCTCGAAGGCATGGGCCAGGCGGGTGCCCTCCGGGCCGAGTTCGGCTCCGGCGAATACCTCGGTGGCCTGTTCCAGGAGTAGTTCCTTGACGCGGTCGTAGAGGCGGAATTCGGTGCCCGGTTGCCAGGCGTCGATGCTGCGGACTATGCGCGGCGTGGTGAGATCCAGATAGCCGATGAGCCGCGAGCGGGTGAAGGCCTGCTGGAGGATGCGGCGGTGGTAGGCGTGCTCCTCGAAGTCGCGCAGCAGGATTCCGCCGCGGAAGAACGGGCCGATCACGAATTCCCAGCCGCGTTGCGCGGAGAGCACCTTCTTGCGGTCCAGCAGGAATTCCTCCATGGCCGCCGGGCTGCCGAGGCCCACCACTTGGCGGCCGAACCCGCCCATCCATTGCACCGGGCCGTACATCTGCATTCGCTTGCGCGCGAAGGGAAGTGGATCCGCGAAGCTGCTCATCATGTGGCCGACGACGGGCGGCCCGAAATCTCCCATGATGGGTTTGAGTCCGCTGCCGGGCGGCGGTAGTGCCAGCGGGCGTGGCGCGGACGGGTACCGCTCCAGCGCTCGCGCGGCCCGGACCTGGATCCGGTGGCTGAGTAACTCGCGCAGATGCGAGTCCCGGAGAGCACTGGCCAACCGGAAATCGCTGGGCACAAGGAGATTCATCATTGGTCTCCGATCGGAACGCCTGCCTCCACGATATAGGAAACCAATGTTTCCGTATACGTTTGTTTCCCGATTTCTGTGCGAAGCTTGCAGAGTGACGCGGGCTATCAATGGGACCTATCGCGGCACCACGACCGGCGAGCGACGCGAACAGCGTCGGCGCAGGCTCCTGGATGCCGCGCTGGACATTGTTGGCACCCAGGGACTCTCCGCGCTCACCGTGCGCGGGGTATGCGAGCTGGCGAAAGTGGGGCCGCGGTTCTTCTACGAGGCGTTCCCGGATCTGGACGCCTTGGCCGCCGCGCTGCTGGACGAGGTGCAGGGTGAGGCCTTGGACTCCGCGCGCACCGCAATGACCGACACGCAGGGCACTCCCGAGGAGAAGATCCGCGCGGGCGTGGCGGCATTGATCATCGCGGTCACCGACGATCCGCGGCGCGCCAATATCGCCTTCGCACAGGCCTATGGCAGCGAGGCGCTGATGCGGCGGCGGTTCGAGGGCATGCGCGAGGTCGCGCAGGTGATCATCGATCAGACTCGCGTGATTCTCGAGCTGCCCGAGGGCGAGGACACGGCGCTGAACGCATTGGCGCAGTTGATCACCGGCGGAGCCGCGGAGTTGATCCTGGTGTGGATCAATGGCGGGCTGAAGGTGGAGCGGCCGGTCCTGATCAGCATTGTCGAGGATTTCGTGGTGGCCATGGTGGACCGGCTGCCCGGGATGGCCGAGCAGCTCGACTGATCACTGCCTCAGGAACGGCGACCCGCCGCACTGTGGACGATCTCCTCGACCACGATCTTGGCGGTTTCGGCGCAGGCGGTGATGCCGCCATTGGCGTATTCCTTGACGGCGTCGCCGACATTCCACAGGTTCGGGATCGGCGTGCCGTGCGGCAGGTCGTAGCCGGAGACGGCGCGTTGCGGTGGCCAGTCGTCGCGCGTCACCTCGATGGACAGGATGCGGGCCTGTTCGAAACCGGCGATCTCCTCGCGCAGATCCTGCAGGACCAGGGCGGTTTCGGCATCGGCGTCGAAATCGCCGACCGAGGGTTTGGGTACGCCGGAGCCGACGTAGAGATGCCAGCCTTCGGGTGCCATCTCGGGACAGGTGGCCGTGAAGTTGGCGATGTAGCAGAGGCGGCGGGTGCGGGCGAAGCTGAGCAGTCCGGGGGCCTTGATCAAGGGCTTCTCGCTCGCGAAATTGACCGAGATCATGCCGCAGGGCAGATCGCCCTGGAGTACGGTGCCGACGTAGTCCGAGGGAAAGTGCTCCGGGCCGATCAGGTCCAGCGTCGCCGACGGTCCGACATCGCTGACCGCGAAAGCGCAAGTGACGTCTACTGTTTCATCGCCTCGCTTGATGCGCGCGCCGGTGATGCGGCCATCCTCGACGAGCAGCCGCTCCACTTCGCTGTTCAGCCACACCGCTCCCCCGGTGCGTTCCACGACCTCCGCCAGTGCCTTCCAGATGCCGATGGTGCCTTCCGGACAGAAGCCGAATCGCTTGAACGCCGACTTGCGCGTGAAGTAGGTCAGGAACACGCGCGCGGGCAGTTCCTCCGAGCCGACCGCGAAGATGGATCCGCACATATTGCGGAAGATCCCCTGCACCGCATCGTTCTTCGTGTACCTACGCACCCAGTCGGCGGTGGATAGTTCCCGATCGGGCAGCCCGCTTTCCTCGCGGGCGGCCCCTATGCCCTTTACCAGCGAGGCCCCGTGCCGGGTGAGCTGGGAAATCAATAGTCCCCAGCCGCCGCTGGCGACATCCACGTCCCGGCCATTGATCCGGTACAGAATCGGCGGATCCGCCGGGCGCACTTCGAATTTCGCGCCCACCTCTTCGAAGGTCTGCTCGGTGATGCCGCCCAGTTCGACGACCACGGCCCCCTTATTGATTGTGAATCCGTCGAGTTCTTCGGTGGAGGCGCGGCCGCCGACCCGATCCAGGCGTTCTACCACCAGGGTTCGGTAGCCGTGGTGCGAGAGCCGGGCGGCGGCGCAGAGACCGCCCACCCCGGCGCCGACAACCAGTGCGTCCCAATTGTTCTCGCTCATGGCGAGCTCCTCGAGAGGGGCTCAGCCCGCGGGGTTCACCCCGGGCTGGGCGTCGGACATATCGGTGATACGACTCCAATTGTCCCGCACCTCGTCGATGCTGGGGACCTCCGGAAATTGCACCGGCTTATTCGCGAAGAGCTGCACACGCTGCACGGATCCGCCGCCGACGATCAGTATCGAACCGGAGTCGGTGCATTCCTCGCTCATGAGGTGGCCGACGATCGGGGCGACATGCTCGGGCGGCAGGTGTTCCAGCATTTCGGCGGGGGCGATATCGCTGGTCATGCGGGTGGCGGCCATCGGGGCCACGGCATTGACCTTGATGTCGTATTTGCGGCCCTCGATGGCCAGGGTGTTCATCAGGCCGACCAGTCCGAGTTTGGCCGCACCGTAATTGGCCTGGCCGAAATTGCCGAACAGGCCGGACGTAGAGGTGGCCATGACCACTCGGCCGAAGCCTTGTTCGCGGAAGTGGGGCCAGGCGGCGTGGGTGACGTGGTACGCGCCGAACAGGTGCACGCGCAGCACTATCTCCCAGACGTCGGGGGTCATTTTCGCGAAGCTCGTATCGCGCAGGATTCCGGCATTGTTGACGACGCCGTGCACCGTGCCGAATTCGTTCACGGCCGTGGCCACGAGCGACTGCGCGCCTTCCTCGGTGGCGACACTGTCGTAATTCGCCACCGCCGTGCCGCCCGCCGCGCGAATCTCGGCGACCACGGTATCGGCCATGGCGGTGCCACTGCCGGTGCCGTCACGGGCCCCACCAAGGTCATTGACCACGACCAATGCGCCCTCCGCGGCCAGCAGCCGCGCGTATTCGCGGCCCAGGCCACCGCCCGCTCCGGTGACGATGATGACTCGATCGGTTACACCAGGCATGGAATCTCCCTGCGGTAGTTCGCGTTTCAGTACAACTGTCGCAGCCTCCGGGTGGTCCTCGAGAGGAATTCGCACACTCGCTCTCAGCAGTGGACTCCTGTGATGGCGAAACGCTCCACTTCCGCGGTGTGGCCGCCGGTGGAAACGGCGACGGTGAGGGTGCCCGGGCAGGAGGCGGCGAAGGGGACGCTGCCCGACCACGGGGACTGCTCGCCCCCTGCGGGAATGCCCGGAATCTCGCCGACCGGTTGGTCATGGCCGAGCTGGTGGACGCGGACGCGCAAGCTCTCGTCGACGCCGGTGACGTGACCGCCGACGGGGAGCGGGGAGGTGACCAGCGTGCCGTAGCGGGGTGCGGTGAAGGTGAGCGTGCGGTCCTCGGTGCCGACCACCTCCCAGGGGGCATCGTCACCGGTGCTTATGCGGACCAAATGTAGGACGGCGGCCGGGCTGGCGACGCCGTTCGGCAGGTTGAAACCGACTGTCACCCAAGACTGTTCGGCCTTGGTGTTGGTGAGCAGCACGCGGTCGATATCGCTGTAGCCGAGGTAGGTCTGGGTGAAGTTCAGCGCGACCGTGGCGGGATCCAGATGCCAGGGCTGGTGTCCGCCATCGCGATAGGACTGTTGCCAGGTTGCGGCATCGGCGGCGTCGGCGAAGGGCCAGAGCGGCTGGTAGGCGAACTGGCCGGGTGCCGGGGTGGCGCTCGTAGAGGTTATCGGGCCGGTGGGGGTTGTGGTCGGCAGTGCGGTGGGTCGGCCACTCGGCTCGGTCGCGGTCGGGGCGGGGGCCGTGCTCGTGCTGTCCGTGCTGTTGTCTTCTCTTACTCCGAAGTACACGGTGGCGGCTATGGCCAGCACTATCGCCGCGGCTATTACCACCAGCGCATACACCCTTCGCCGGGGACGGCCCGGCGGATCCGAATTCGAGGTCATGTTCCAGAATGCCCCCTCTGCGGTCTCCTACGCTCGTCACGGGACTGGACAGTCGATATATGTTGGGTGAGGTGACACCGCATCTGCATGAGCTCCATCCCGAACTCGCGGGCACCCTCCCGCATCTCGCACTGGGAACGAGCCCGACACCGGTGCGACCTATGACCGCACTGGATACCGCAGGCGTGGACATCTGGCTGAAGGATGACGGGGCGTTCGGCGACGGCGGGTGGGGCGGGAACAAGGTCCGCAAACTCGAATGGCTGCTGCCCGATGCGCTGCGGCAGGGGCGCACGACCATCGTGACAGTGGGCGGGCTGGGCACCAATTGGGGGCTGGCGACCGCACTGTACGGACGCGAACAGGGCTTGAAAACCGTTCTGGCACTGATAGATCAGCCGGTAGACGAGCATGTGAGCCAGCAGTTGAAGCGCTTACGGGACTCGGGTGCGGAATTGCACTTCACGCGAACCAAGGCCCGCACGATCCTGCGTGCGCCATTCATCCTGGCCCGAAACTTCTCCGGTCGGCGGCCACCATATTTCCTGCCCGCGGGCGGGTCCTCACCGGTCGGGGCCCTCGGATATGTCGAGGCCGCACTGGAATTGGCCGCCCAGGTGCGGGCGGGCGACCTACCCGAGCCCACGCATATCGTCACGGCCGTCGGATCCGGTGGAACCGTGGCGGGGTTGTCACTCGGCTTGCGGCTGGCCGGATTGCCCACGCGGGTGGTCGGCGTCGTCGTGAACGAAACTCTACGACTGGACGAACCCACCCTGTCCCGTCTAGCCGGGCGCACCGCCCGTTTGCTACGCGATCGTGGTGCCCGACTGCCCGAAACCCTCTCCCCCACCGGCAATCTCGAAATGGTCACCGACTACCTCGGCCCGGGATACGGCCACCCAACCCCAGAAGCCACCACCGCCCAAACTCTTTCATCCAACCTGGAACACCTCACCCTGGAACCGGTCTACACCGCCAAGGCCATGGCCGCCCTCCTCGATATGAACGCCCAGGGCCGCTTCGGCACCGGCCCCGTGCTCTTCCTCAATACCAACGGCCCCCGCTGACATACCTATCAGCCCGCGACGCGGGTTCGTAGGGAAAGTTGGAATCGGTAGTGGGCCGAAGATCAACGGCACGAGGCTATCTCGGGCCGTTGACGTCCGCATCCATTGCGTGCGGACAATGGCGACCAAAAATGTTCGTGCCTGGATTTCTTCGTATGACTAGCGTGTGCTGGCGTGATCGACATTCGCATACCCGCCGGACTGATCGAGTCGCAGTTCACGTATGCGGGTGAGGCGGGCCGCGCTTTCATCGCAGCGCTGCCCGCACGCGTGGAGGAGTTCCTCCAGCGGTGGCAGCTGCGGGTCGATGGTCCCCCGATGCACGGCATGGCCGCGCTCGTCCTGCCGGTAGTGCAGTCCGATGGCGGGTCTGCTGTGGTCAAGTTCCAGCACTTGGACGAGGAGACTGCAGGAGAGCCCGATGCGATGCGGATATGGGGCGGCAACGGCGCTGCGCGCCTTCTCGACTACGACGATCAGACGGGGACGCTGCTGCTCGAGCGTCTCGACTCGGGCCGAATGTTATCGACAATGTGCGATCGGGGGACCGCGGAAACGCGGCAGGCAGTGCTCATAATCGCCGAACTGCTTGCCCGGCTCACCGCTGTGCCGGCACCTGAGGGCATGCGGCGCCTCGGTGATATCGCGGCGCGGATGGTGGCGGATCTCCCGGAAGCACTCGCGGTAATCGTTGACCCGGTGGAGCGTTCACTCCTGGACCAGTGTGGGGGTGCGGTGCGCGAGGTCATGGGCGAACCCGGTGAGCGGCTGCTGCATTGGGACCTACATTACGAAAACGTGCTCGCCTCGGAACGTGAACCCTGGCTGGCCATCGACCCGAAGCCGCTTGCCGGGGATCCCGGTTTCGAACTCTTTCCTGCCATCGACAACTGTTTCGACCCCGCTGACGTGCTCTGGCGCTTCGACGCGATGACCGACGTCCTCGAACTCGACCGGGAGCGGGCAAAGGCATGGACCCTGGGACGGGTATTGCAGAACTCCCTCTGGGAGATCCAGGACAACCGCCCCCTGGTGCCAAACCACCTGGAGGTAGCACGACAGTTGTTGAAAGCTCGGTGAGCAGACCACCCACCGGCAGGCTGGGCACCAACTGTGGGCTGACAACCGCAGCTGGATTCGTAATCGATGATGCTGTAGGCCCCCTGCACGACGGCCAGAACCGACAGTTCCGAAGATCAACGGCCCGAGGCTATCTCGGGCCGTTGGCGTCCCCACGGAAGGTCCGGAACTGCCGAGGTCCGGATTACCGGCCTATTCATGCACTAACCTCTGTTGCCGGTCAGTTTTCTGACTTTTCATGGGTCTAAGTGCATGTTCAGGCCGGACGCGATCGCTGCTGTGCCTTCCGAACGCGACATCCTGTCATGCCGCAAGGCGCGCGGTTCGACCAGGCGTGACCAACGGTTCACGCTGACAGCGTGATTCAGGCGTGCGTCGGGGTGGCGAGCTTGGTGGACAGGAATTCCTCCCAGGTCTGCTTTCCGACGGCGCGATCCAGGGCCAGGTTGGCACCCGCCGCGTAGGCGCGCGCCGCCTTGCCCGGGGCCTTCAGCGTGATGATGGGGCGCTTCTTGCCTACCGCAGTCAGGTAGCTGCGGACAAGTTCCTTCATTGTGTAGACCGACGGACCGGCGATGTCCGGGACCAGTCCGGCGGGCTCGCTCAGGGTGAGCTCCACCAGACGCCGCGCTACCTCGACGGCCGCGATCGGCTGGAAGCGGAAGTTGAAGGCGGGGGCGATGGGCAGCTTGGCCATGGCCGACACCATGGTGAACAGGAGTTCGTGGAACTGGCTGGCGCGCAGGGTGGTCCATGGCAGGCCCGACTGCTCGACTACGAGCTCGGCGTCGCGCTTGGAAGCCATGTAGCCCATGACCATGCGGTCCAGGGCGCTTTCGACCGGCACTCGCTCCGCGCCGACGACCGAGATGTAGATCAGGTGCGGGGCGCCTGCGGCTTTAGCTGCCGTGACCAGGGTTTGGGCCTTTTCGCCGTCGCCCTTCTGGCCTCCGGCCAGGTGCAGAATCGTGTCGGCCCCGGCGACCGCCGCCGTGACGCCCTCACCGGTTTGCAAGTCCCCGGCCACGTATTCGATGCCGTCGGCCCCTTCGCGTGCCGTCCGGCTCAGCACCCGCACGTGCACGCCCGCCTCGAGCAGCAGCGGCGTGACCAGCTTGCCCAGGGTGCCCGTGCCGCCGGTGACCAGAACCGTCTTCGTCATGACAATCTCCTTTGTCGTTCAGCGCTCGGTGCCTGTTCCGACGCTGTTGTAAGGAGGACGAAGCCCGCCCGCCGACTGTGACACGGTGTGAGCGGGCGCACAGCCGCCCCCGCCTCGTACCCTGGTGCCCATGCCCGCTTCCACTCCACCCCCGCTCCCGGAGCCGGAGCTGAATCGCCTGCTCGAGCTGATTTCCGGGCGTCGCGTCGCGGTGCTCACGGGTGCGGGCATCTCCACCGACAGCGGCATTCCGGACTACCGAAGCCCGGAGGCTCCGCCGCGCAATCCGATGACCTATCAGCAGTTCGTCGGCGATCCCGTGTTCCGGCAGCGGTATTGGGCGCGCAACCACATCGGCTGGCGGCGCATGGATGCGGCGCGGCCCAATCCTGGGCATCGAGCGCTCGCGCAGCTGGAACGAACCGGAGTGGTGACGGGCGTGATCACCCAGAATGTCGACCTCCTGCACACCAAAGCCGGACAGCGCTCAGTGATCGACCTGCACGGCGTCTATGCCCGGGTGCGCTGCCTGAACTGTGATGCCGTGATCTCGCGTATGACTCTCGCCGAGCGTCTGGAGGCCGCCAATCCGGGCTTCGCGGACGACGCGATCGTCACCGGTATCGAGGTCGCGCCCGATGCCGACGCGGTCATCACCGATACCGAGAGCTTCCGCATGGTCGATTGCGCGGACTGCGGCGGCATGCTCAAGCCGGACATTGTGTACTTTGGCGAAACCGTCCCCAAGGATCGGGTGACGGCCGCCTTCGAAACCGTCGAGGCCGCAGAGGTTCTTCTGGTGGCCGGGTCTTCTCTCACTGTTATGTCCGGACTCCGATTTGCCCGGCGCGCAGCCAAAACCGGGCGCGCGGTGGTGATTGTGAATCGCGGGCACACACGAGCCGACGCCTTGGCCACTATGGCCATCGACGCCGGCTGCTCGCCTGTGCTCGAAGCCCTTGCGGGGGCTATCGGCACGTGATGTCCTCGGCGGGGCGGGTGCCGTCCAGGAGGAACGTTTCGACTGCGGCATTCGCGCATGTGCTGGGTGATGGGTATGCGCCGTGACCGCCGGCGTCGACGGAGACCATGCGGGCGCGGGTACCGAAGGCTTCGCGCAATTTCAGTGCTCCGCTGTAGGGCGTGGCTGGGTCGCGCAGGTTTTGGATGAGCAGGATGTTCGACGGGCCGTGGGAATCTACGACTGTGCGTGGGACTGGCTGGTAGGGCCAGAAGGCGCAGGGGGGCACGGTTTTTGGCATTCCGGCAGTGAGGGGGTAGTGGGCTCGGTTCTCGGTCACCGCGGCGGCGTAGTCGGGGATTGATGTCGGCCAGGCGACGTCATTGCAGAGGGTTGCGACGAGGACTGCGGTCAATGGCTGAGCGATTGCCTCGGGCGGGCCGGGCCTAGCGGCGGGGAGAGTCGTGGATCGGTCGGCGGCATTGATTACCTGGGCTAGGTAGGGGAAGCTCTTGTCGCTGTAGAGGCTGTCGAGCATAAGTTGGCGTAATCCATTGCCGCTCAGGGACGAGAGGTCAGCGCCTGGCCAGGACAGGGGGTCGCGATCGAGGCGTGCGGCGAGAGTGAGGAATTCGCTGCGGACTGCCTCCGGAGTGTCCGCGACACGGTCAGGATTATCGGGTGTGGAGGCCCAGCGGGCGAAGTCTGGGAAGCGGTCTTCGGCTCCGACGCTGTAGATCGCCATCCAGTTACGTTGGACGTAGTCCGGATTGGGGTCGTCATTGCTGTCGACCAGGATTCGGTCGGTGCGGTCCGCGAACAGGGTTGAGTACACCGAGAGTACGTAGGTGCCGTAGGACTCGCCCCATGCGGAGATTTTCTGCTCACCCAGTGCTTCTCGAATCCGGTCGATGTCCCGGGCCTCGGTGCGGGTGCTGATGGAGCGCACCAGATCGCCGCCGTTCTTGACGCAGTTGTCGGCGATGCGTTGCTGGCGTGGGATATTCGAGGAAATGCTACCGGCGGCGTCCGGCCAGCCTCGCAGTCGCTCCAGAACCAGATCGTCCTTCGCGATACGGCAATTGGCGGGGGTGCTCGCGCCGAGTCCGCGTGGGTCGAATCCGATCAGGTCGTAGGTATCCCGGACCACGGAGGGCAGTTCGGCGCCGTCGGTGGAAGGCAGATCCAGGCCGGAACCACCCGGGCCACCGGGCACCAGCAGGAGCACCCCGTGCCGGGATTCCGGGTGTTGGCTGCGAAGCCGGGAGATCGCGATGGAAATCTGTTCTCCGTCAAGCTTTTCGTAGTCGAGTGGGACCGAGATCGTCGCGCACTCCTGGCGCGGATCGAGGCCGGTGCCCTGGCAGGTGGACCACTGCACCGCCGACGCGGACGACGTCTGGCAGGCCGTCACGAATGATGCGGCCACAGCGGTGAGGGTCATTAGCAGTCCGAGACGAGCTGTTCGCTTCACCGGGATGACGTTATGGACGTGGGATGCTCGGGGGCGTCACCCTGCGGTGCCAACGCCGGATCACTCCGAGGGACTATTTTCGTTCCGCTAACAGGCGAAGATAGTGTGCGACCGGCTCGAGCGTGACCAGGCCGGTGCCCGCGCCTGCCAGTTCAGCGGCGGCGGGGAGCAATCGGTCGTGGATGCGGTCGGCGAGGGAGCGCTCACCGAGGTCGTCCGAGCCCTCCGATCCCTCCTCGATCGTTGAACGGTTGCCCCTCGAATCATCTTGGGGCACCGCATCACTCACTGAGACGCCGCACGCGCCGCACGTTCGAACCGCACCTAGATTCGTAACCATGTACCGAATCGGCGAGTTGACGCACCTCATCAAGCACAACCTCGACACTCAGGTGAGCCTGTCCCGGCTGCGGCGGCGGCACACCCTCGAGGACCGGGTGGCGGGGCGGACCGTGCTGATCACCGGGGCGTCTTCCGGGATCGGGCGGGCGGCGGCGGTCCAGATCGGGGCGGCGGGCGCTACGGTCGCGCTCGTCGCCAGGCGGGAGACGGAGCTGCGCGAGGTTGCCGCGGAGATCGAGGCGCAGGGCGGTAAGGCCGCGGTGTATCCCTGCGACCTCAGTGATTACGAGGCCCTCGACGCCATGGCGGCGCAGGTACTGGCCGACCATGGCGGCGTGGACATTCTGGTCAATAATGCGGGCCGGTCCATTCGGCGGCGGCTCGAGGAAACCTATGAGCGCTTCCACGACTACGAGCGCACCATGGTGTTGAACTACTTCGCACCGACCCGGCTCATGCTCGCCCTTCTTCCTGGCATGCGGGAACGCCGCAGCGGGCAGGTCGTCACCGTGCTGTCGCTGTCCGTGCTGTCCGGTGGACCGGGCTATAGCGCGTATGTGGCATCGAAGGCCGCGCTCGACTCGGTCACCGCCAACTGGCAGATCGAAACCCTCACGGAGAATGTGCGATTCACGTCGGTGTACATGCCGCTGGTGCGCACCGCCATGGTCGACCCGAACCCGATCTATCGCGATGCGGTCGCGCTCACTCCGGAGCAGGCCGGGCAGGCCATCTGCGATGCGATCATCGATCGGCCGCGCCGTCTCGGCCCGGTGCTGGGCCGCCTGGTGGCAGTGCTGGACCACGCCCTCCCGGACCGGATGGATGCCGAGCGGCACAACCTCTTCACGCGGGGGATTTGATCCGGCGATCAGCGCACTGACTCGACTATGAAACTGGCTGTGGTAGTGGTGCTTCCGCCGATATTGAGGGTGGCGTAGCGGGTGGCGTTCGGGACTTGGTAGTCGCCCGCCTGGCCGGTCACCTGTTTGTAGGCGTCGAGAAGCATGCGGACGCCGGTTGCGCCCACCGGGTGACCGATGCCGATGAGGCCGCCGCCGGGGTTGATGGGAAGTGTTCCGGTGCGGGATATTTCGCCGGATTCGATGGCTTTCCAGCTTTCGCCGGGGGCGGTGAGGCCGAGGTGGTCGATCGCCATGTACTCGGACATGGAGAAGCAGTCGTGGACTTCGATCCCGTGTACGTCGTGGATGTCGGTGAGGCCCGCACGGGAGAGGGCGTCCAGAACGGTGCCACGGACGTGGGGGAAGACATAGGGGTCGGTGGCGGAGGCCTGGAGTTTCCGGTCGAGGGGTAGGCCGACCGTGCGGTGGCCCCAACCGGTGATAGTCGCGGAGCGAATATCCTTGCGGCCCTCAATGTATCGGTCCGAGACCAACAGCAGGGCGGCAGCCCCGTCGGTCATCTGGCTGCAATCCTGGCGGCGGAGGCGGCCCACGACGGGTGGATTGGCGGTGTCGTCGTCGGTGAAGCTGTCAGGGGTGTACGTCCACTTGCGGGTCTGGGCATACGGATTCAGCCGCGCATTCGTGATATTCAGTTCGCTGATCGCGCGCAGGTGTGCCGCGTCCAGGCCGTAACGGCGGTCGTATTCGTCGGCGAGGGCGGCGAACATGGTGGGCCACACCAGGTCCGTATCCTGGGCTTCGTGGCCGGTCCAGGCGGCCGCGCCCATGTAGCTGGCGGCCTGACCGCCCGGGACGGTCTTCTCCAGCTCCGCGCCGAGCACCAGCGCGCAGTCGTAGCGCCCGGATTCGAGGTCGGACATGGCGGCGAGAACGGCCATGCTGCCCGAGGCGCAGGCCGCCTCGTGACGGGTGGCGGGGGTACCCCACAGCTCGGGGAACACGGTGGCGGGCATACCGCCGAGGTGACCCTGACCGGTGAAGAGCTGACCGAAGGCATTGCCTACGTGGATGACTCCGATATCGGCGGCATCGATGCGGGTGGCCTCGAGCGCCTCCTCGATGGCGGTGCGGACGAGGGCATCGAATTCGAGACCGGCGCGATTCCAGTTGATCGCGAAATCGGTTTGGCTGCCGCCGAGAATGTGGACGGACACTGGGACTCCTGACAATCGTTGGTGAATCAGAGGCGGGCGCGCAGCTCGCGGCGCAATAACTTCCCGACCGGGTTGCGGGGCAGCGTATGAGTGATCTCCAGGCGCTCCGGAAGTTTGAACGAGGCGACCTCTCGCGCCCGCAGATGTGCGACCAGATCGCCCAGGGTGACGCTGGCATTCGGCTTGGGAACTACGAAGGCACAGCACTTTTCGCCCAGCACCGGGTCCGGGTAGCCGACTATGGCCACGTCGGAGACGGCCGGATGATCGGCGAGCAGGCCCTCGATCTCGGCGGGTGCGATGTTCATGCCGCCGCGAATAATGATCTCCTTCAGCCGATCCACGAATCGCAGGTAGCGGCCGCCCTCACCACACAGTTCGAAAACGTCTCCGCTGCATAGGTATCCCTCCTCGTCGAAGGGATCAGCGGTGGCCGTTCCGGGGAGATATCCACCGAAGACAGCGGGTCCGCGGGTGCGAAGTTCGCCGCGGCCACCGAGTTCGGTCACCGTCTCCCCGGTTATGACGTCGACCAGCTTCACCGCGGTGCGCTCGGCCAGGCTGGTGGACCAGCGCACCCCGGCCGCACCGTAGTGCGGCAGATACTGAGCCCGCACCGTCGGATCGGGGATATCCGCCGGTGCGCCGAGCAGGCTCACACCCTCATTTGATCCGAAGAAGTTGAGCACCGCGATGCCGAGCTCCTCCTGCCAGCGCCGCACCACCGGCGGCGGCAGCGGCCCGCCACCGGAGCCGACGATGCGCAGGGAGGTGAGATCGGCTTGTGCACGCAGGGTTTCGTTCTGCAACAGCATGGTCAGTAGGGCAGGCGGCATGGCGGCGTACGTCACGCGATGATGGGCGATCTGGCCGAAGAACACCGGCAGGTCCAGCGGGTGATGCTGGACCAGATGCCCACCCGCCAGCAGCCAGGGCAGGAATGAACCCGCGAATCCTGCCATGTTCACCATGGGAAAGGGGTTGAGCAGCACCGAATCCGGCGTGATGCCGAGCCCGTCCTGCACGCCGCGCGCCGTCGCCAGCCAGTCGCCATGGCAGCGCGGGACACCCTTGGGCGCAGCCTCGGTGCCGCTGGTCCAGCAGATGGTGACGCGGTCATTGACGGTGACCTGGAGCGCGGACTCATAGTCACGCACCTGATTACGGGCTCCAGCGTCGACGGGAGAGCCCACTGCCACCGCGTCCGGCGGTACACCCGGGCCGAAGGCGAATACGATCCGAGCCCCATTCGCGACCTCGAGGGCTTCGCGCACCGGCTTGCGATCCGACAACACGCCGACGGTGATGATGGCATCGGCAGCGGTGGCCGCCACGATCCCGGACAGTTCATGCCGCCGGAACGACGCGGGCATGGGCGTGGCCACCGCGCCGAGCCGCCACAGCGCGAGGTAGGTGGCGGTGAGCGCAATCGAATTCGGTAGCAGCACGGCGACGGTCGAGCCCTGGTGGATGCCATGGGCGAGCATGACGGCGGCGATATCGGTGACGTGCTCGTCGAGTTCCCGCCAGCTGAGTGTGCGGGGTAGCGCGCCGGTCAGGTCGGTCAGATTGGCCGGATCGGTGAGGGCGGCCGCATCGGGAGCTTCGGCCACGCGTGCGCGGAAGATGTCCGGAATGGTTTCCGGCTCCCACCAACCGCGATCGAGGTAGTCGCGCACAGTCGCTTCCGGGTGGCAGGTGGGCACCGCATGGGCGGAAGTCGAAGCGGAAGTGGATGATTCGTCCATCGGAACCCCTGTGGGTCGTAGTTCTGGTTTCAAGACGTGCGGCGCAACACCAGGGCGGAGCCCAGGCCGAGCGCGGCCGGAATGGTGATCAACGCGTGTTCGCCATCGGTGCGGCGCAGCGCGTCCAGGGCTTGGGCGATCAGGATTCCGCCGGTCGCACCGAGCGGATGGCCGACCGCGACCGCACCGCCCGAAGGATTCACCCGCGCCGGGTCCAGCCCCAGCTCGCGCGTGAGCAGCAGCGGTGTGACGGCGAAGGATTCATTCACCTCGATAATGTCCAGGTCGGCGGCCGTGATGCCCGCCCGGCGCAGGGCCAGGCGTGCCGCGGTGAGGGAAGCCGTCAGCAGCGGGGAGCGGACCGCCGCCTGCGCGGTGCCCACGATCTTCGCCAGCGGCGATCTACCCAATGTGCTTCGTGCCGCACGGTTGCCCAGCAGCACCGCCGAGGCCCCATCGGCGAGCTGAGGGGCGGTGGCAATGGTGTGCAACCCTTGCGCCGGATGCGGGGCACCGGGCAGCCGCCGCGCCACTCGCTCCCAGGACGGGTCCGCCCCGAACAGCGCGGGAAGGTCCGCGAAGGCGTCCTCGGTGGCATCCGGCCGAGCGCCCTCATCGGCGGCGGCCAGAAATAACGTCCCACCCTTGCACATCGGAATCATCGACTCGGAAACGATTGCGGCAGCGCCTCTTCGATGTGGGCACCGCGACATGGATTCCACCGTTGCATTGAGTATCAGTGATTCTCAGTGCATTCGGGTGTTACCGCCCGAAGCTCCCTGTGCCACGAGGGTTCATGGCCGTCGGGTAGACGGTTCACCGGTGATTGCCCACGGATGGGTCTTACCTCACCTCCGCGTCCACGTTTGACCTCACCCAGCCACTCCGGGAAGAGGATGCCTATCTGATGGGCGAGGTTGCGGGCGGCATTGAGGTCTCGATCCAGGACCAGCCCACACCATTCACACACGAACATTCGCTCGGCGAGCGAGAGTTTGGCTTTCACTCTCGCGCACCTCGAACAGGTTTTACTCGACGGATACCAGCGATCGGCCACCGCGAACACCGTCGCGCGCCAACGGGTTTTGTATTCGAGTTGGCGCAGCAGTTCACCGAACCCGCAGTCGGCGATCGCCCGCGCCAAGCGCGTATTGCGCAGCATTCCCGCCACATTCAGGTCCTCTACCCCGATTGCCCCATAGGTTCGGGCCAGGGCGGTGGTGAGTTTGTGGAGCCCGTCCCCGCGCGCGTCCGCGATCTGGTGGTGGGTGCGGTTACGGGCGGCGTTGGCTCGATGCCACCGGTTCGAGCCTGCGAACCCGGTGCGACGATCCGGGCCTTGTCGGCGGGAGACCCGCCGCGATTGGCCCCGGAGCCGAGACAACTCGCCCGACAGGTGTTTCGGGTTCGGATGCTCGACCCCGTCGGAGGTGACCGCGAGGGTCTTCACCCCCAGATCCACCCCAACCGCCGACCGAGGTTTGCTCACCACGCGCTCGGTGCGTTCGACCTCGCAGGTGAACACCACGAACCAGCGGCCGCGTTGTCTTTTGATCGTGGCGGCCAGGATGCGGGCGGTCCCGGCCTCGATCCGACGTGCGAGTTTGCGGGTGGATTCGTGGGTTTTAACCCGCCCGATCACCGGCAACACCACATGGGTGCGCCCGTCCACACCGATCGCGCCGGTGGTGAACCGGACCGAGGGCAGGTGCCCGGACCTCTTGGATTTGAAGCGCGGGAACCCCACCTTCGGCCCCTTGCGTTTCCCGGACTTGGACTCCCGCCAGTTCTTCAATCCCGCGGCCACGTCCGCACACGCGGACGAGTACGCCTCCTTCGAATAATCGGCCCACCACACACGCCCGGTCGCACGGTTGACCGCGGCGACATGCTTGCGCTCGTTCCAGATTTTGCGCAGACCGTAGGCGGACCAGTTCACGGTCGGGGTCAGCTCGGTGGGGTCGATGCCGTAGGACACCTCGGCACCACGCTGATCCATCACATTTTTCACCACCCCGAGCATGTGATTGAACACGAACCGGGCCGCACAACAATGCTCGTACAGGGCGGTCTCGGCCGTAGCGTTCGGATCCAGGGCGTACTTGTAGGCGCAGCTGACCTTCATCGCCCCGGCCCCGGCTCGGCGACGGGGCCGATCCCCGCGCGGGCCTGGTTCGCCGCCGATGTGGGCCCCCGGTGCGGCACCGACGGATTCGCGGTGTCCCCAGTGGCCAGGATCGAGACCATCGAGTGCACGCGCGGCAATCCTCGTCCCGGCCCGTGGCTGGCGGTGCCACCATCAGCGGAATCGATCATGCGTTCGAAGATATCGAGTCTCGCTGCGACACAACAGTTCCTCAACGAGACACGCCGAGGGAATATGTGGCAATCGGCCTCGGCGACGAGGGGGCGTCGTAGTCCTGCCAGTACGGGAGGCTCACGCTGAGGTGGGGATGGGGCACGGGCGCAACCTGATTCAGGAGAGGGGCTGGGCGGCGGAGCGCATGCGGTCGCCGCTTACCCAGGTGGCGTGGAAGCCGAGGGGGACACGGACGGGGAGGCCCAGGCGGCAGGTGGGGCCGTCGATGAGGTTGGCGGCGTCGTAGATCCAGACTTCGGCCAGGTCGGTGCGGCAGTTGTGGACGAAGAGGGTGAGCCAGGCATCGTCTTCCGAGGTGCCACCGGGGCGGGGGACGACCGTGAGTTCGCTGCCGTACATGCCGTCGCCGAAGGGGGCGGTTTCCTTTGCGCCGGTGCGGATGTCGTATTTGACGATGGCGTCGAAGATCATGGTCCGGTCCACGGACAGGCGCATGTGGTACGAGTAGCGGCCCTGGTGGCCGGTGCGGCCCAGGTCGATGGCCGGGAATTCGGTGTTCACGTCGTCCATCACCTCTTCGGTGGTGGAGCCGGTGCGCAGGTTGAAGCGGTACTTGTGCAGTTTCGCCTCGGGGCGCAGATAGGCGAGCAGCTGCGCCAAGGGGTGTGCGCGATCGGAAACGGGGCTCGGCTCGGAGACCCGGCACACGACCATGACGATTTCCTCGCCCTCTTCCCACGAGTTCACCGTGTGGTAGATGTAGCCGGGCTCCCCCTCGAACCATTTCGCTTGTGCGCCATCGCCATAACGCGGCAGGACGGCGAAGCGGCTGGGGAGACTGCGGTCAAAATGGATCTTGAAGCGCCCGGCCGCGGCCGCGCGCGGATCGTTGTACAGCGGGAGATCCATGAGGACCGAATGGTTCTCGGTGATCGCCATATCGTGCGGAAGCCGCGGACCGGGCAGTTCCAGGCCTGTGAAGTGGGTGACGGTCCCGGTCGGGTCGGCGACGCCGTAGCGCAGGTACGGGGCATTGATGCCGTAGTCGAAGAAGAGGAATTCCTCGGTGCGCTCATCCACCTTGGCGTGGGCCGAAACCTCGCCCGGCAGTGTGCCGTTGAAGGTGTCGACGCCGCGGGTCTCCAGGCTGATCGGGTCGATCGCGTACGGCTTGCCCGCGCGGTACCACAGGGCGAGCAGGTTCCCGTGGTGGTAGAGGACATCGGTATTGGCGGAGTTGCGCTCGCGCCGATCCCCGGCCGGATTCCCGTCCCAGGGCTCGATCACGCCGCGCCACAAGGCGGTTCCGGCGGCCTGTTCGGCCTCGAATTCGGCGGTGCGCACGAACCTATTGCGGTAGGTGGCGCGTCCGTTCTCGAAGTGGACGGCGTGCAGCATGCCGTCGCCGTCGAACCAGTGGTAGCGGCCGAGCGGCGCGAATTGCGGATTGGGTCCATTGCGCACGTACACGCCGTCGAGGTCGACGGGCAGTTCGCCGTGCAGCACGGTCAGATCGGTGGCGGTGATCTCGGCGGCGGTCGCGGCGTACGGGCCTTCGAGGTACGGATTGGTCAGCGCCGCCGCGGCCGGTGCGATGAGTTCTTCATTGAGCGGCATTACGAGCCTCCAGCGGCCGGGCTTTGCTCGCCCGGCGAATTTCACTACAGTTAATGAAGTGATACGCGTCTCAGTGGAGGCTGTCAAGGCGGGTCAGTCGAGCGGCTCCCGCGCGAACGACTCGAACCGCACGTCCCGGCGGCCGAGTTCGGCATCGCAGCCACGGCAGCGAAGCGCCGGGTTCAGGACCGCACCGCAGTCCCGATGCCGAATGCGCAGACCGGGTTCCGGGCTTTCCGGGTGCGCGTGATCGGCCCAGGCCAGCAGAAAGGCGAAGACCCCGAACAGGGCTCGCCCGCGCGGCGTCAACCGGTATTCGCGTGAACCGCTCTCGGGTCGATGGAAGATCCCGGCGTCGACCAGCCGGGTCAGTCGCTCGGTCAGCGTGGTGGGCGACATATGCAGCGCCGCACGGAATTCCGAGAATCGCCGCACTCCCGCCAAGGCCAGCCCGGCCACCGAGGCGCTCCATCGATCGCCGATGGCCTCCATGATCTCGTCGAAGCGCGCATCACCTTGAACCGGACCCGTCGCCCGACCGGACCGCCTGCGCCCGGAGGTGATGTGCCACAACGCGTCCCGATCCAGCTCCACATCGGTGTCATGCGCGGCCACGGTCCGCCCGCAGCCCCGGCACATGAGTACCGGCGGACCGCGATGCCCGCACTCCCCGTGCACGAATTCCGGCAGCAAGGCCCATTCGGGCGTCCATTCCCGCTGCCACGACCACACGCAGGTGAGAATCTCCCAGGTCCCCAATCCGAGCCTGGTGAGGCGGTATTCGAACCGATCCGGCGTCCCCGGCAGCGGTGTCCGTTCCAGCACCCCCGCATCGACGAGCGCCGCCAGCCGTGCGGTGAGCACGGCGGGCGGCGCCCCGGTGTGGTCGAGCCATTGGGTGAATCGCCGAGCATGCCCGACGAACGCGTGCCGCAGGATCGTCAGCGTCAATCGATCGCCGAGCAGATCGAAGGTCGCGGCCACGGCGTTCGCGGTGGGCGCCGCCGTCGCGGGCGGGTTCGTCGATTGCACTTCAATAACTGTACTGGATGATCAACTTTGCAGCTCCGCGAGCTCGCGATCCACCGCCTCGTCGTGTTCGGCCGCCTCCTCCGCGGCCTTCTTCGGGCTCCAATGTCCGGACATCAGGAAGATGAACGGCAGGAACGCGACCTGCGCGGCGAGGCAGATCCACCACCAGGTCTTCCACTGCTTGGGCGAATCCGCCTGCGCCTGCTGCACCTCGGTGCCGTGCGCGGCCAGGTATTCACGATCGCCGATCGGAATATTGGATACCGCCTTGAGCTGGGCGCTCGCGGCGGTCAGCTGCGGTCCGGTCGCCGACGCCACGGTCAGCTCATTGGTCGGCACCTTGCTGGCGGCGGCCAATCGAGCGGTAGCCGCATCGGGCGTGATCCCGAACTTCTGCGCGATCTGGCCCACGGCCTGACCCAGGGACGCCTGATCGTTCGGGTTGGTCATCACCTTGATCAGCACCGGCGTGTCAATCGCCTGGAGCGTGGCCAATTCGTCCGGATACTTGGCGTTCAGGGCGATGGTGGTCTGAATATCGGCGGCCGATGCCCCGGTCAGTTTTTGCAGCGCCGTGACCTGCGCCCCGGTGTCATTGGGATTGGCCCCGAGCGCCGCCATGGTCTCGGCACCGACCTTCTGAATGGTGGCGATCTCGGTGTGATACTTGGCCGAAATCTCTTGCAGCCGTGGACCGTAATTCACCAGCGTGCCCGCCGCGGTCACCACGATCAGCAACCCGAACAGCACCACCGTGACGACGGTGCGTAGCGTGCCACCCCACACCGCCAGCCCGACCGCCGTAGCCGCCGGATTCCGGTTCTCCACCGTCTCGGTGAAGCTGGCCATCCAAGTCGAGTACGCGATACCACCGCCGACCGCGGTGAAGCTCAGCACGATGGCGAAGGTGTAGTAGTCGGTCCCCGGTTTATCGGTGTACCCGAGGAAGACCAGCAACCCGATAATGCTGATGATCGTCCCGAACACCATGAACGGCTTACGCACCTTCAGATAGTCCGACACGATCCCGGTCAGCACCAGCGCACACGCATTGGCGATCCAGTACCAGTTGCCCAGCGCATTCGATTGTGCCGCAGTGAATCCGAAGTTGGTCGCCATGTACACCGGCAGGAACGAGACGATGGTGTAGAAGAACGCGAGGAAGATCGAGATCCCGAGCGCGGAGCCCACGATATTGGGCTTCATCATCTGCTTCCACTGATCGCGTTCGAGCGTGCTGACATCCAGCCCGCGCGCCCGCGCCTCGACCAGCGCCTTGTCCCGCAGCGACACCATGATCTGATCACGCAGCGCCGGGGAGAGCTCCCGCAACCCGATCACGCCGAGCATCGAGATGGCCAAACAGATTGCGCCACACAGCCGATAGTGGAACTGCCAGTCCGGATGCGCGTCGAGCGTATGCGTGGAGATCTCCGTGGTCACCAGCGCGCCGAGCACCGGCCCCAGCGTCCAGAACCCCATGGCCGAGGCCCGCCCCAACTGCGGCGAGAAGTCGCGCACGAGAGCGGGAGTAGCGACCAACACCGCACCCTCCACAATGCCGATCACGCAGTACACAACGACATAAGCTTCCTTCGTCGTGCAAGCAGGCACCGCCAGCAGCGTGAGCGCCGAACAGATCACCGTCCCATAGGCGACGATATTGGCCCGCCCCCACCGATCCAGCAGCCCCGCCACCACCGAAGCCGCCGCACCGAAGGCCGCCCCGATAATGAAGATGCCCACGAAATACCGGAAGGTCAAGTGGTAGTAGGCAATGAGCTCATTGCCCACCGCACCCGCGACAAACAGCTGGTAGTACAGGGCGACCGAGGTGACCACCACGAGAAATAGGTACCAGGAGCGCGCGGGCGTCTCCGGATAATGCGGAAGCTTGCGCTGCCACAACCCCGTCACCAGGGTAGGTGGCGGAAACGCCGGCGCAGCCGGAGCGGTAGATGTCGAACTCATGATCGAAATGCCTTTCTGACCCAGGCATTACGTGTGACCGGAAGACCCTTCATGTGCAGCACGAGCAGCCGGGTGAAAAAAGAGTAGCGGTCATGAGTGAGTCAGATCACTGTTACCGCGAAGCCCGATCAAGGGGTAAGACGGCGTGACAACGCTTGATGGGGATGGGCTTGCCCGCGAACTCCGGCGATCAGGCGGGTGGGGTCCAGAGCTGATCCGCGTCGCCTGCGGCTAGCCGCTCTCGATAGGTGTTGACCTTGCGGTCGATTTGGGTCAGGTTTTCCTGGAGCTCGGCAAGTTTGGCGGTGACGTCGGCTTGGTGGGATTCCAGGAGGGCGAGGCGTTCCTTCTCATTGCCGGGGCCTTCGACAATGAGTTCGGCGTAGCGGCGCATGGTTTTGATGGGCATGCCGGTGGCTCGGAGCTTGGTGCAGAAGAGGATCCAGTAGAGGTCATCGCGGTGGTAGCGGCGGCGGCCGCTGGAGTTGCGTTCGACGGTGGAAACGACCAGCCCGGCACGTTCGTAGTAGCGGAGCGTGTGGACGCTTACTCCGGTGCGGGTGGCGGCTTCGGCGATGGTGAGGCCGCTCGGGGGAATGGGCGCGGCGAAACGGGATCGCGCTTGTTGCTTGACTTCGAGCACGCTCTAAATTTTAGCGTTCAGTCATGACAACGATACTGATCACAGGAGCGAACAAGGGCATCGGCTTCGAGGCTGCTCGGCAGCTCATTGCGGTGGGGCACACCGTTTATATCGGGAGTCGGGATGGCGAACGCGGGCGTCGGGCAGCTGAGCAGTTGGGGGCTCGGATGGTTCAGCTCGACGTCACCGATGATGCGTCCGTCGCGGCCGCCGCCAAGACCATCGATGCCGATGGTGGGCTGGATGTGCTCATCAACAATGCGGGCGTCCAAGCCGAGATGAGCGATGGAAAGGTGACGATCGGTGCCGCCGAGGTGACGGCCGACGTGATGCGAGAAACGTTCGAGACCAATGTGTTCGGCACGGTGCGCGTCACGCACGCGTTCCTGCCGCTTTTGCAACGCTCCGCGGCTCCGGTCATCGTGAATGTCAGTAGTGCGCTGGCTTCATTGACTCTGGTCACGACCCCGGGCACCCGGCGGTACGACTATCTGGGAGTGGCGTACCCCGCCTCGAAAACGGCGGTCAATGTGTTGACCGTGCAGTATGCGAAGGCGTTTCCGAATATTCGGATCAACTCGGTCGAGCCGGGGTTCACCGGGACCGATCTCAATCAGGGTGCCGGGCACCAGACCGTCGAGCAGGGCGCGGAGATCATTGTGCGCATGGCGCAGGTGAATCCGGACGGACCCACCGGTGGTTACTTCGCCGCCTCGGGCCCTTTGCCCTGGTAAGCGCTATTCCGCATCGCGGAAGTAGAGGATGTTGGAGCCGTGGGAGGCCAGCGGACCGGCTTCGGCCGCCTGGCGTATCCCACTGCCCGGCAGGCTCGTCAGCTTGGTGAACATGGTGGCATTGCCGAAGGCGGCGCGGACCTGGGTTTCCGAGGCATAGTCCGCGCCGAACTCGGCGAGCGCCTTGAAATCCAGCGGTGCCAGCGGCTTTTCGAGCGGAGTCTGTTTGGCGGGCAAGCCGAGGGCGGCGTACTGGGTGGCGGAACCGCCCTCATACCAACAGAGTTCATAGGACATCTGCTCGGAAGTGGTGACGCTGACGGTCGGCCATTCCTGGGACAGGCGCAGCGCCAAGGGGTGTCGGCCGACGGGGGCGACCTCCCAGTTCAAGCTCTTGACGGAAACCCAGTGTTCGGACACCTTTTCGATGAGGACGACATCCTCACCGAGACGCTCGGCCGTATTGGCATCGGGCTCGGGTGTGCTCCAGTGCTTTTCATCCACGCCGAGGTAGGCCGAGCTGGGTACGGGCGTCGCACCATCGGATACATAGGCGGCGAGAATGGCCGCGCGGACCAGGGTGACGGCATTACGGGAGGAACACCGGACGCCGAGCGCGCCGAAGGAGGTGCTGATCTCCATCGGCTTGGACGGCGGATCGGGGATGGCACCCGCTGCCAGGGGCTTGAGGCCGACCAGCGCGAGCTGCCAGTTGATCTCCTCGATGGTCGCCAGATCACCCGAGGTCTGGTACAGGATCGCCTGCTGGGTCAGATACCCGGCGCGTTCCAGCGTCGCGCACTCCAGCTTGCCGAGCGCGGTCACCGTCTTGCTGGTGAATCCGATGTCCTCGACCTTCAACTCGCGCAGCTGCTGCGTCATGGCCGGTGAGGTGACCGCCGCATACCGTTCCCGGTACATGGCGATGGCCTGCTTGCGCTGCCGCCCGACCATGAGCGTGCGCAACAGGGTATTGAGCGTGGCGAGATACCGATTGGCCTGTTCCGGATCGGCGGCGAACAATCCCGCGCGAATGCGCACGGCGTCCTCACCTGCGCCGACGGCCGCGTTCGGGTCGAGGCGGCACAGCCACACGCTGCATTTGGACAGCGCGTCCGCACAGACGCCCGCCGCCTGCGGATAGGCGTGCGACACATGCCGATACGCCTGGCAGGCATTGCGAATGGTGGAGGTGGCGAGCTCACGGTGACCGATGGTGCGGGCGGCCTGCTCGAACAACCGCAGCGCCTCCTGCACCTCGGTGGCGAAGGCCGCCGTCACATGCCCGGCGGTGAGCCAGCGCAGCCGCAACAGCACGGCTTCCTGCGCGGGTTCCAGCGCCGAGGCCGAGCGATCCCGCTGGGAGCCGTCGGTTTTGGTGGCCATGAGGGCCCGGGCGAATGTGCACAGCGTGGTGGCGAGCCGCAGCTCGCTTTCGGCCGAACGGTCCCGCGCGGCCCCGCGATCCGCGGCCACCTCACGCTCGATGGCGCTGAGATCCATTGCGACCTTCAAACTCCCGCATCAATCACCGTGTGCGCGTATTCCGAACTGACAGAGTCATTCGAACTGCATAGTCGGCCGCCCATCGACCGGCTCGCGCGTTTGCGCTGAGTCTGCCACAAATTCTTCGCCCGGGTCACCCATCCGGAGGTATGCCCGGTTCGAGATCGTGTCCCGTCCCGGCGTGGCGGCTAGCCCCGCCGGGCCACACGCAACTGCCGCGGTTTCGACTCGTCATAGCCCTCGCGCCCCGAGAGATGTTGCGGCACACCCACTTCCCACCAGGCTCCCGCCTCGGTCCAGGACGACGGTTGCGTGCGGACCACGATCACCGCGGGCCGCCGTTCCACAATCGCGGCCGTGCGCGCCCGGGCGTAGGCATCGGCGAACTCCGTCAGTTCGCTCGCAGTGAACACCACGCAACCGAGCGCCTTGGCGTGCGCGGCGAAATCCACGCGCGGCGGGGTGGCGTGCTGGGTGCGGCAGTTGGCATAGAAGTTGTTGAACGGTGCCCCGCCCTGACCCTCTTGCAGGCGTGCGATGACCGCGTAGCCGTCGTTGTCACAGACCACGGCAACCATCGGGTGTCCCGCGAAGGCAGCGGAGAACAGCTCGGAGTTGAGCATCAGATACGAGCCGTCGCCCAGCATGGTCGTGACCAGACCCTCGGTATGCGCCATGGCCGCGCCCCAGGCTCCGGCGAGCTCGTATCCCATGCAAGAGAACCCGTACTCGACATCCATGGTCGGATTCCCGCCCGCGGCCCGCCAGCCGCCGACCAGTTCGCCGGGCAGGCCACCGGATGCCGTCATGACGTAATCGGTCGGGCCGCTGAGGTCATTCACAATGCCGACGAGTTGGGCGTAGCTGGGTGGCCCACTCGTAGGCGTGCGCAGTTTGTCGATGTGGGCATCCCAGTCCGCGCGCACCGTCAGCGCCTGCGCGGTCCAATCGGCATCGACACGCCAGCCCTTCAGATCCGGTGCGAGATCCACGAGCGTGGCATCCGCGTCACCGACCACGGCGAGAGCTCCGTGCTTCACGGCGTCGAAGCGAGCGGCATTGATGTGGACCAGGCGCACGTTCGGTGAGAAGACCGTCCAGGATGCGGTGGTGAAGTCTTGCAGGCGTGTACCCACGGCCAGCACCACATCGGCAGCCGCCGCGAGGGCATTGGCCGAGGCCGCGCCGGTGACTCCGAGCGGACCGGCATACAGCGAATGATCGTGCGGTACCAGCGTGCGCCCGGCGGTCGTCTCGGTGATCGGAATCCCGTGCCGCTGAGCAAATTCCAGCGCACGCTCACCCGCACCGGAGTAGCGCACTCCCCCGCCGAGTACGAGCAATGGGCGCTTCGCGGACCGCAACACCTCTGCCGCCGCAGCAACACTGCGCCGGTCGGGGCGCGGACGCGGCACGTGGTGAACGATGGTGTCGAACAGCGCATCCGGGAAGTCATACACCTCGGCCTGCACATCCTGTGGCAGCGCCAGCGTCACAGGTCCGGCATCGGCCGGATCGGTCAGCACCCGCGCGACCTGCGGCAGGGTGGCGATCAACTGCTCGGGCCGAGTGATCCGGTCGAAATACCGGCTCACCGGCCGGAAGGCGTCGTTCACGGTGCTGGTGGGATCGCCATAGTTCTCGACCTGCTGCAACACCGGATCCGGCGCGCGACTCACAAAGGTGTCACCAGGCAGCAACAGCAAAGGCAGCCGATTGGCATGCGCCACACCGGCAGCCGTCACCATATTCAATGCGCCGGGACCGATCGATGAGGTCGCAATCCCCACCTGCCGCCGATTCGCCGCCTTGGCCAGACCCACCGCGGCCAGAGCCATCCCCTCCTCGGTATGGCCACGCCACACCGGAATCTCATCCCGCCGCTCCTCCAGCGCGGTCCCCAGCCCCAGCACATTCCCATGCCCGAAAATGGCGAAAACCGCTGGGAACAACGGCACTTCGACCCCATCCAGGGTGGCCGACCGCTGCGCGACCAACCATGCCACCAGCGCTTGCGCAGTCGTAAGCCTCATCCGATCCGCCCTTCATGATTCGTCACCGGGCACCGCGGATCGAGCTCCTCCTCCGCCCACTGCGCCCGCACCCACGCATGCGCGGGATCGTCGCAAAAGGCCATGGACCGCTCCGGCGCGGGCCCCGCCAGCACGTTCAGGTAATACATGGAATATCCCGGGGCGGCGATGCACGGCCCGTGATACCCATGCGGCACAAGGAATACGTCCCCATCCCGCACCGCGACGTTCTCATCGAGCTCGCCATCGACGGTATAAGTGCGATGCATCCCGAAACCTTCAGGGCTGGTGGTGATTCCATCCCGCCCCGCAATCCGGAAGTAGTAGATCTCTTCATTGACGACTTCGCATTCACTCGCCTCGTCATGCTTATGCGGCGGATACGAAGACCAATTCCCGTCTGGAGTGATCAGCTCGCAAGCATTCAACTTGTCCGCGTGTTCCCACACCCCGGGCGACCCGAAGTTGGTGACCTGCCGCGTAGCCCGTCCCGCCCCGCGCACCTCCACCGGCACCAGCTCCGCCGGACCATATTTCGGCTCCAGCCGCCTGGCGCACCGCGCCATAGGCAGCGCAACCTCGACACCCGCATCGCTGAACAACTCCACCTCGGCATCCCGAGGCACATACGCGAAGTCCGTCACCCGAGCGAAAACCGAAGCACGCCCCTCGAGTTCGAACACCATCCCGTCCACCCGCACGGTGCACGACCCTGCCAGCGGCAACACGAACGCCTCGAACTCCCCGGTGAGCACCGTCCGAGTCTCACCCGCCGCAATGCGAAGCACCCGCAGCCCGGTGTACGACCAGCCCGCATCCTCGGGGGTCAGCAGGACGGGATCGCTCGCATCCCGCAGTGTTCCCGCAGGTCGATGCAGCCGCTTCATACCGCAGCCTCCCCCGCCGACGCCCGCACGCTCCCGGCAGTCACCGCGTCAACGAGCAACGCGAGCACACCGACGAGGCGGCCGCGGCCGCCGTCCGCAAGCTGTGGAATATCTTCTCCCCCAGCACCTTTCCCACCGCACAGAGCTCTCGCGGCGGATACTCGCGCTCCCGGCTGCCTCCTTGCGCCGCGTCCAACGGTGAGGGAGCTCTGGTGGTGGAAATTCGTCCTCAATCCCGCCATCACTGCTCCCTGATCTTGGTCGAATGCGATGTGGCGCGGGCCTTCCCGCACTCGCCGGGCGGGATACACACCGCGCCGACAGCATTTCCGGCAGGCACGGCGGAGTCGAAGCGCCCGAGGCGGTCGATCGTATGGAGCGTCGCACTCATCTCGCCGCCTCCAGCACTCTCGCCGCGGCGTCGACGGCACCTGCCACATCCCCGTCCGGTGGGTAGAGCAGGGTGCGGCCTACTACGAGGCCGCGGGCTACGTCGTGGCGGAGGGCCGCGCCCCAGGAGGCCAGGTCGGCTTGGGGGTCGCCTGAGGGTGCGCCGCCGAGGAGGAGAACCGGCAGCGTGGTGGCGTCCAGTACCGAGATATCGTCCGGGGCTGGGATTTTCAGCCAGGTGTAGGCGGAGGTGACGCCCAGGCCGGAGGCTACGGTCACAGCACGTTGGAGGGCGGCGGTGTCCTTGTGCATGGTGAGGGCACCCGAACCGTCGCGGGCGTAGGGCAGGGGTTCGACCATGGCCATCAGGCCGTGTTCGGCCAGTTCGGAGACCGCGCGGGCGCAGGCTTCGAGGGTGGGGATGGTGCCGGGGTCGGAATCCACCAGGCGCAGAAGCATTTTGCCGCCGTCGAGACGGTACTTGACGAGGGATTCGGCGTCGTAGCCGGTGAAACGGTCGTCGATTTCCCAGTCCGCACCGGCCAGGCCGCCGCGGTTCATGGAGCCGATGACGATCTTGTCGTGCACCGCGCCCAGTAGGAGGAGTTCCTCGACTATGTCCGGGGAGCCGAGGACGCCGTCGACGGCCGGGTTGGCCAGGGCGATGAGCAGGCGTTCCAGGAGGGTTCGGCGGTCCGCCATCGCGGTGCGGTCCGCGCCGACGCCGAGTGCGCCGCGCGCCGGGTGGTCGGCGGCCACCAGGAACAGGGTGCCCTTGTCGGAGAGCAGGTTCGGGCGGCGACGGCGGTCGGCGTAGGCGGCACGGATGGCCTCGGGCTCGGTGGCGCGGACCCGGAGCAGGTCGTACCAGCGGTCGTCGGTCAGGTGCACAGCATCTCCTCGATTTCGGCATTGGTCGGCATGGCGTCGGCGCAGGCCAGGCGCGAGGCCACCAGTGCGCCGGCGGCATTGGCGTAGGTGGCAAGGCGGTGCGGATCCCAGTTGGAGAGCAGGCCGTGCACGAGGGCTCCGCCGAAGCCGTCGCCCGCGCCCAGCCCGCACACCACCTCGACGGGGCAGGGCGGCACCGTCCAGCGCTCGGATTCGGTGGCGATGAGCACGCCCTCGGCACCGCGTTTGATCACCGCGAGGCGCACGCCACGGGCCAGCAGCCGGTCGGCGGCCTCATCCGGATCGGCGGTGCCCACCGCCACCTGCACCTCGGTTCGATTGCCCACCACCACATTCACGTGATCGACCATCCAGCCGATCTCGGCCCGAGCGGTCTCCACATCCGGCCAGAACATGGGCCGGTAATCGAGATCCAGCACGGTGTGACCACGTCGCGCCCGGCGCTCCAGAATGGCCCGCTGCGTGGTGCGGCCGGGCTCGGCGCTGACCCCGGTCCCGGTCACCCACAGCAGTGGCACGGAATCCACCACATCCCAAGGGATCTCATCCTCGGTGAGAGTGAGGTCTGGTGCGATGGGCAGCCGGTAGAACAGCAGCGGCGGATCGGCGGGCGGCTTGAGTTCGCAAAACACCACCGGCGTCAGCAGATCCGGCGAAGTCCCCACGTACCGTGACGAAACTCCGAAGTCCTCCAAGGCCGTTCGCACATAGTCGCCGAACCCGCCGTCGACAATCGCCGCCTGGTGAACGCCCTGCGTGCCGCCTGCGCGACCGCCGGTGTGGAGATGCGCGCCGAGAAGGTGATTCC
>NZ_JBFBCD010000009.1:0-344224 GCF_040683015.1 Nocardia sp. NPDC051030
AAGTTGATAATCGATAGTGAGGTCCGCGTACCAGGTTTCGACGGGCCCCACTACTTCACCACTCCGGGCTTTCACAAAACCGCCCAAAACAGCCCCCCCCCCCACCCCCCCGCCCCCCGCCTCTGGTGTATTGGGCGGTGTGGGCCCCACACCCCTTTAGAGGGGCTTGTGCGCCGCCACCGCGAAGATGGTCACCGACAGGTGGCTGTCACCGGTGGCCGCACCGGCCTCCAGATCCGCGATCAGCTGATCCCGCTGCCGCTCGGTGATGGAGCCGCGCGCGACCGCCATATCCGCGATCCGGGCGACCAGCGCGCCCGCGCCGATGCCGCCGTCCTGGATGAGCGCGTGCGAGCCGATGTCGTCGACGACCAGTCCGGCCGCGGTGAGCTGTCCGGCCAGTCGCCGTCCCGCGAACGGGTTGGTGGTTCCGGCGATCATGGTCTCGATGACCTCGTGCACCACGTGCCGGTCGCCGGGATGCACGATGGCCGTGCCCCAGTCGCTGTCCATGACGACCACGCGCCCGCCCGGCTTGAGCACGCGGGCGATCTCCCCGGCCGCGCGGGCCGGTCCGGTCAGATGCTGGAAGACGCGTTCGCACAGTGCGACGTCGAAGGTGTCATTGCCGAACGGCAGCCCGTAGGCGTCGCCGGGCTGGAATTTGGCGGTGGATCCGGCCTTCCGGGCGCGCCGTTCGGCGGCCGCGAGCAGGTTCGGGTCGGGTTCGACGCCGATCGCGCTACCGGTCGGGCCGACCAGATCCGCGAAGGCGATGACCTCGGAGCCGGTGCCGGAGCCGATTTCCACGGCGCTTTCGCCGGGCTGTACCGCGAGGGCCTCGTGCGCCCAATTCCGGAGCCTGCGAATTCCGGGTAATGCGGCGTGCAGGTCATTGACGTCGACCAGTTGATCCTGGCCGTCACGATCGAAACGGTCCGGTTGCAGTCCGGACCCGGTGCCGGGTTGTGGCACGGTTCCCACTGAAGAATTAGCCATGGTGTCGGGCATGGCCCGAGCCTAACCTTTTCGAGCCCGCCGCGTGACCCGCGTCACGGCCCTCCCGCGCGAATGGGATGATCGGTGCATGGTGAGCCGCAAACTGTGTATTGCGCAGGAGCCCGACGCCGACGCCCTGCTTTCCACGGATGATTTCGCCCTTTTGGTGGGTATGACCCTGGATCAGCAGTTTCCGATGGAGCATGCCTTCCGCGGGCCGCAGAAGATCGCCGATCGGATGGGCGGATTCGATATCCGCAAGATAGCGGCCGCGGATCCGGAGGAATTCGAGGAACTGGCCGCGACGCCGCCCGCCATCCATCGTTATGGGCGGTCCATGGGGCGGCGGGTGCAAGAGCTGGCGCGGTACATCGTCGAGAACTACGACGGCGAGACCTCGGGGTTATGGACGGTGGGTGATCCGGACGGCAAGGAAGTGCTGAAGCGGTTGAAGGCGCTGCCGGGATTCGGGGATCAGAAGGCGCGAATCTTCTTGGCGCTCTTGGGTAAACAGGAAGGTTTGCAAGCGAAGGGCTGGCGGGAAGCCGCGGGCGCTTACGGCGAGGATGGCTCGCGGCGGTCGGTGGCGGATGTGACGGACGCGGAATCCCTCACGCAGGTAAGGGAATTCAAGAAGCAGGCGAAGGCGGCCGCTAAGACGAAGTAGGGTGCCCGGCTTGTCTGGATCGAATCAAGCTGGTTTTTAACCTCCAATATCCTGTGAGTTTGCTTAATGCTTGCCGCGTTCAGTTCGTACCCCAGCGGGAAGCAGTACCTAATGAAGATGAGGAAATTCGCAGGCGTTGCGGCGCTCGTGATCACGGCGCTGGGCGCGGCGACGGGCACCGCAGGCGCGGCTCCGGCCGCCGCCGATAACAGCCCGATCAACTACACAGCCACCACCACCGAGACCAATACGGTCATCCGCACCGATGCGGGTTCGCTCGTGGTCGAGGGCGGCGTTTTCAAGGTCAAGGCTGCCAATGGCACCACCGTCGCCGGAACCGAATTGAAGTTCCGCGTCGATGAATTCGAGTTCCCGATCGCGGCCGAGATCAAGGATCACACCGCGACTTTGACCCCGCAGTTCGACGCGGAGCACGCGGTCTACAAGCCGGTCGCTCAGGAAGTCGCCCTGCCCTACGAGAACGTGGCCCCCTGGAAGTCCGAGTACGACCGTGAGCTGGCCGCCTGGAACCGCTTGACCAGCACCATTTCCGCGGGTGCGACCATCGGCACCCTGGTCGGTGGCATCGGCGGCGCAGGCCTCGGTTGCCTCATCGGTTTCGGTGTCGCGGGTGTCGCGACGGCTCCGCTGGCGGCTCTGTTCGGTGCGGGCCCGATCGTCGGTTGCATCGGTGGCGCGGCTGCCTTCGGTTTCCTGGGCACCCTGGCGGGCCAGCTGTTCGTCACCGCGCCGGTCGCCATTCTGGCTGCCGTGCAGTACTTCACCACCGTCAATCAGCCTTTCGTGGCGGCCAAGTAATTCCATTCGGCACGAAATCGAGGGTGCCGCGCCAGAGTTCATCGGTGCGGCACCCTCGATCTATGTTCTGTTCGTTTGACCAGGATTCGATCCTCAGGTTCCACCCTGCGGAATCACCTGATGAGGAATCGAACTCCATGCTGTCTAAGAAAATGGCCGCCAGTGCCGCGATGATGATCGCTGCCGTCGGTATCGCCGCGGGCACCGCGGGCGCGGCCCCCATCGCCGACGACAACGGCGTGATCAACTACTCCGCCACCGCCACCGAGACCAACACCATCATCCGCACAGATGCCGGTTCGATGGTTGTCGACAATGGCATCTTCAAGATCAAGGCCGCCGATGGCACCGTCGTCGCCGGTACCGAGCTGAAGTTCAATGTCGATGACTTCCAGTTCCCGATCGCGGCCGAGATCAAGGATCACGTCGCGACCCTGACTCCCGAGTTCAATATGGAGAAGGCCGTCTACAAGCCGGTCGCTCAGGAGATCAACCTCCCGTTCGAGAACTCCGCTCCGTGGAAGTCGGATTACGACCGTGAGCAGGCCGCCTGGAAGCGCATGACGGACACCATCTCCATGGGCGCCACCATCGCGACCCTGGTCGGCGGCATCGGCGGCGCGGCCGTCGGTTGCGTCATCGGCTTCGGTGTCGCGGGTGTCGCTTCGGCTCCACTGGCCGCCCTGTTCGGTGCGGGCCCGATTCTCGGCTGCCTCGGTGGCGCGGCTGCCGTCGCCTTCCTGGGCACCCTTGCGGGTCAGCTGTTCATCACCGCCCCCGTCGCGATCGCCGCGGCGTACAACTACTTCACCACCATCAACCAGCCGACCCTCCAGACGTCGGCCAAGTAATTCCGCGAAACTCGCGGGGACAGATGAACCCGCTCGGTCCTTGGGACCGGGCGGGTTCGTCTATTTCGGCTGGGGGCGTTGGGATCGCGCTGAGCCGAACCCTGTCCCGCCCCGCACCGGCCTGCTGTCCTGGATGGGATGCCCGGCGCGGGTGCCGGGGGAGCGGAAGGTCCGGTTATGGGTGAGCTCACGGTGATCCACGGCGAGACGGCGGCGTTGACGCCCGTCGACGGCACGGATCTGCGGAAGACGTTCGGGCACTTTCCGTCCGGAGTGGTGGCGGTGTGTGCCCGGATCGGCGGCGTGCCGCACGGTTTGGTGGTGAGCACCTTCGTGCCGGTGTCGCTGGATCCGCCGCTGGTGTCCATCTGTGTGCAGTACTCGTCGGAGACTTGGCCGCGCCTGGAGCAGGCCAGCCGCCTCGGTTTGAGCCTGCTCGGCAGCGATCAGCAGGAGGCTGCACGCACTTTGAGTTCGCGTTCCGGCGATCGCTTCCGCAATGTCGGCCTGCACACCGGCAATGGCAATGCGGCCTTCGTGGCCGGTGCGACGACCTGGCTGGAAGCCTCGGTCTACGAGCAGGTTCCGGCGGGTGATCATGCGGTGGTGCTGCTGCGCGTGCACCGGCTGAGCACGCATCCCGGCACGGAACCGCTGGTATTCCACCGCAGCTCTTTCCGCGCTCTCGACAACCCCCCCGAGGCGCGCGAGGTAGCAAGTTGATCTCGCGCGGTATTCCCCGGGGCGGCAATTGAATTCACGCTGATCGTGAGGGGCGACACTCGCCCCGCCGCTTCGTATCGTCTTCTTCACCATCCAGAGCGACCGAGAGACCTGGCTCGCAGACGTCGCAGCAACCCCCTGACCTTAGGTGCGGGTGCTACCGCCAGGACCGATGGAGGACGAATCCATGAGCATCCTCGCAGCGGGCCCCGAGCAGTCGGCGGCGGCCGGCTCCATAACCGAAGTAGACGACGACGGTGCGCTGCCCGTCGCCCGCACCCGCCATCCGTGGCGGTGGGTGACGAGCGGCATCGCGTTGGTGCTGGTCGCGCAGTTCGTGCACGGCCTGGTCACCAATCCCGGCTGGGACTGGTCCACTTTCGCGCAGTACATCACCGCCTCGTCGGTGCTGGCGGCCTTGAAGGTGACCTTGGAGTTGACGCTGTGGGGTACCCTGCTGGGCTTCTTCATCGGCATCTGGCTGGCCATCGGCCGACTGTCCAGTAATCCTGTGCTGCAAGTGATTTCGTGGGTCTACATCTGGGCCTTCCGATCCATTCCGCTGATCGTGCAGCTGCTGTTCTGGTTCAACCTGGCCTACCTGTACAAGACTCTGGCGCTGGGCATTCCGTTCGGACCGGAGCTGGTGCGGTTCGAAACCAATGGCGTGCTCAGTGGATTCACCGCGGCCGTCATCGGTTTGGCGCTGCATCAGGCCGCGTATTCGGCGGAAATCATTCGCGCGGGCATCATCTCGGTGGATCAGGGCCAGTGGGAGGCCGCCAAGGCGCTCGGCCTGCCGTGGCGCAAGCAGTTCTTCACGATCATCGCGCCGCAGGCCATGCGCGGCATTCTGCCGAATGCCGCGAATGAGGTGATCAGCCTGTTCAAGGGCACCTCGATCGTCTCGACCATGGCCATCGCGGAGCTGTTCTACCAGGTACAGGTGATCTTCGGCCGCAATGGCCGGGTGGTGCCGCTGCTCATGGTGGCCACGGCCTGGTACATCCTGCTCACGACCGTGCTGACGATCATTCAGTACTACATCGAACGTCACTTCGCGAAGGGCAGCGTGCGGAACCTGCCGCCGACGCCGTGGCAGCGAGTCCGTGGCAGCTTTGCCGATATCCGATCGAAGGCGGCGGCACGATGAGCGAATTCGCGGTCGAATTGCGCGGTATCCGAAAGTCTTTCGGCACCCACGAGGTGCTGAGCGGGGTCGACCTGGCGGTGCGTCCCGGTGAGGTCACCGTCATTCTCGGCCCCTCCGGTTCCGGCAAGTCCACGCTGCTGCGCACCATCAACCATCTGGAGAAGGTGGACGCCGGAATCGTCCGCGTGGGCGGCGAGCTGGTCGGCTACCGGCGCAAGGGCAATCGCCTGCACGAGCTGCCGGAGCGGGAAATCCTGCGGCAGCGTTCGCGCATCGGATTCGTCTTCCAGAACTTCAATCTCTTCCCGCATCTGACGGTCCGCGAGAATGTGGCGCTCGCTCCGATCGCTGCGCAGGGCCGCCACAAGGCCGAGGCGCATGCGGAGGCCTTCGAGTTGCTCACCCGAGTCGGCTTGGCGGACAAGGCGGATGAGCATCCGCGCCGATTGTCCGGCGGTCAGCAGCAGCGGGTGGCGATCGCCCGAGCCCTTGCTCTGCGGCCCGAGGTGGTGTTGTTCGACGAGCCCACGTCGGCGCTCGACCCGGAGCTGGTCGGTGAGGTCCTGGATGTGATCCGGGAGCTGGCCCGCGGCGGCGCGACCCTGGTCATCGTCACCCACGAGGTCGGCTTCGCCCGCGAGATCGCCGACACCATCGTGCTCATGGACGCGGGCCGCATCGTCGAACAGGGCCCGCCGCATCAAGTGCTGGACGCTCCCGCGCATCCGCGCACCAAAGCTTTTCTCGCGCACGTCCTTTGACGCGCGCCTATTTCGAGGTAAGGAACCACATCTCATGTCCAAGGCAAGCCGTCGCAGACGGATCGCGGCCCTGACCGCATTGGCGGTCCTGAGTCTGTTCGCGAGTGGCTGCGGCAAGGGCGACGGCGGTGCCGACACCTTGAAGACCGTGAACGGCCTGACCTACGACCTGTCCCCGGAGCAGACCGGCCGCGTGCACGCCGAGAAGGTGGATGCCATTGCGGCACAGGTGCCGTCCGCCATTCGCGAGCGCGGCACGCTGATCGTCACCGGCACCGTCGGCGCGACGCCGCCGCTGGGTTTCTACGCCACCGACGACCGCACCGTTGTCGGCTCCGAGGTGGACTTCGGCAACCTGATCGGCGACATCCTGGGTCTGAAGGTCGAGCGGCGGAACGCCGACTGGGCACAGAACTTCGTGAAGATCGATTCGGGTGAGGTCGACGTCTTCATCTCCAATGTGACGGTCACCGAGGAGCGCAAGGAGAAGTTCGACTTCGCGACCTACCGGCTGGACAATATCGCCCTCGAGGTTCCGAAGAACGCCGATTGGACCTTCCAGGACCGTAAGTCGGTGGCGGGCAAGCGGATCGGCGTCACGGCGGGCACCAACCAGGAGCAATTGCTGGTGAAGTGGAACGAGGACAATATCGCCGAGGGACTGCCCAAGGCGGATCTCACCTACTACCAGCAGGCCAGCGACTACTACCTGGCGTTGTCCTCCGGCCGTATCGACGGCTACCTGGGCCCCAACCCGTCGGCGCAGTATCACGTCGCGTCGGTGGGCCAGTCCAAGGTGCTGACCACCCTCTCCGGCGCGGGCGATGTGCTCCAGGCCGAGATCGGTGTTCTCACCCGCAAGGACAACGGCCTGGTCGGGGCCTTGCAGCAGGCCGTCCAGTACGCCATCGACCACGGCACCTACCAGAAGGTCCTGGACCGCTGGGGCCTGAGCAGCGAAGCCGTCAAGCAGTCGCAGATCAACCCGCCCGGCCTGCCGAAGAAGAAGGGCTGAGCGCATGAAGTTCCTGCAACTCACCCTCATCACGCACACCCCCGACCCGGTCACCGGCGTCACCGAATCCCCGCGACAGCGACTGCGGCGGGTCATCGACAGTGCCCGCCTGGCCGAGGAACTCGGCTATGACGGTTTCGCGGTGGGGGAGCGGCACGAGGACCCGTTCATCTCGGCCGCCCCGCCCGTGGTGCTCAGCCATATCGCCGCCGTGACCGACCGCATCGCGTTGTTCACCGGTGTCACCACGCTGAGCCTGCTGGACCCGGTCCGCGCCTTCGAGGATTACTCGACCCTCGACAATCTGTCCGATGGCCGCCTCGAAATCATTATCGGCAAGGGCAATGGCGCGGCGCAGGCGCAACTGTTCCACGTCACCACCGACGATCAGTGGGACCGCAATCGTGAAGGCTACGAACTTTTCCGGCAGTTGTGGGAGAGCGATAGCGTCACCTGGAGCGGCCGCTTCCGGCCCTCACTGACCGAGGCCAAGGCCTTGCCGCGCCCGCTGCAACCGCGCCTGCGCATCTGGCACGGCAGCGCCACCAGTCACGAATCCGCGGATTACGCGGCGCAGCACGGGGATCCGCTGTTCTCCGCGAATGTCACCAATCCGGTGGAACCGTACGCGGAGCTGGTCGCCCACTATCGCGAACGCTGGGAGGCCTACGGGCACGATCCGGCGGAGGCGCTGGTCGGTGCGGGTACCGCCGGATTCCTGGTCACCCGCGATTCCCAGGAGGCGGTGGATGCCTACCGCCCCATTTTCGAGGCTCGCCAGGCGACCGCCCGAAAGTTCAATGTGCCCATCGTCTTCGACACCGTCGAGGATTTCGTCGAGCGCTCCTCCGCGCTGATCGGCAGTCCACAGCAGGTCCTCGACAAGCTGCACCGCTACCACGAGCGGCTCGGCCACGAGGTGGTCCATTTCAGCGCGGACGGTGACGGGCGCACCGATAAACAGCACCGCGAAAGCCTCGAACTGTTCCAGGCGGAGGTGGCTCCCGAGCTGCGCCGCCGCATTCCGAGCCGTCCGCTCGGTGCAGCTCGCTACCCCTCCGGAGATCCCCAGTGAGAAGTCCCGTCCTTGCCGCCGCGAAGCGACCCGTCGCCCTGGTGGGCGCGCTCGCCGCCACGTTCACGCTCGCCGCTTGCGGCAGTGACTCGGGCGGTGCCGAGAATGCCGGTCCGCCGCAGCCCGGCGGCACCCTGCGCTACGGCCTGTCGACCGCCCCGACCTGCTCCGATCCGGCGCAGTCGAGCACGAATCAGACCATCTATGTGACCCGCCAGGTGGTGGACTCACTGGTCGATCAGGACCCGGAGACCGGGGTGATCAAGCCGTGGCTGGCCGACAGCTGGTTCGTCAGCGCGGACGCGAAGTCGTTCACCTTCCACTTGAAGGACGGCATCACCTTCAGTGACGGCACCCCGCTCACCGCAGACTCGGTGCGCAAGAACTTCGACGCCACCCTCGCTCTGGGCGGTGCGAAGGCTCCCCTCGCGGTGAGCTATCTGGCCGGATACACCGGCAGCACGGTGGTCGATCCGCGCACGGTGCGAGTGGACTTCGGGGTGCCCAATGCCCAGTTCCTGCAAGCGACTTCGACGTCGCAGCTCGGCATCCAAGCCGATTCCACCGTCACGAAATCCGCCGACGACCGCTGCCTCGGCACGAATATCGGCAGCGGCCCGTTCACCTACGCCGACTGGAAGCAGAATGCCTCGGTGACGCTGGCCAAGCGCACCGGATACAACTGGGGCTCAGCGGTTTTCGCCAAGCAGGGCGATGCCTACCTGGACAAGATCGCGTTCACGGTGGTCCCGGAGTCGGGCGTGCGCACCGGCAGCCTGGGCTCCGGCCAGCTCGATGCGATCAGTGACGCCCTGCCGCAGGATGTCGCGCAGATCGAGGGCTCCGGCGGTCGCGTGCAGTTCACCTCGAACCCGGGCATTCCATTCGGCTTGCAGCCCAATGTGAATCGCGGCCCGCTGCGCGATCCGGCGGTGCGGGCGGCCTTCCTGCCCGCCATCAATCGCCAGGAACTGGTGGACACCGTGCTGGGTCCGCAGTTCAAGACCGCGACCAGCCCGCTGGCCTCCCGCACGCCCGGATTCGTGGATCTGTCGTCGCGGGTCAAATTCGATCAGAACGCCGCGAAGCAGATCCTCGACAAGGCCGGTTGGACGCCCGGCGCCGACGGCATCCGGGTCAAGGACGGGCAGCGCCTGTCGGCCTCTGTCATGTACGCGTCGGTATTCGCTGGTAATCAGGCGATTCTCGAACTGACTCAGCAGCAGCTGCGCGCCGTCGGTATCGAGCTGAAGCTGGATCCGGTCTCGGTGCCGGATTGGACGACCCGGCAGAACGCCAAGGACTTCGAGTTCAACTACTACAACAGCACCCGCGCCGACGGCGATATCCTGCGCACCACCTTCGGTGTGGATCAGCGCAATCTCAATGGCCGCGGCCCGAACGAGAAGCTGGATGCGCTGCTGACCGCGGAGCTGTCCACCACCGATAGCGCCGAACGCGCCCGCATCATCGGCGAGGCGCAGGGCGCGGTGCTCGACGAGGGCCTGTGGATTCCGACCGTGGAACTCTCCCAGGCCATCGGCATCGCCAAGTCCACCTCCGACGTGAAGTTCGAGGCCTCCGCGCGCCTGCAATTCCACGACACCTGGCTCCGGCGGTAATGCCATGCGCCGGTACGTGATCGGACGGATCCTGCAAGCGGTGGGCGTGCTGTGGGCGGCCTTCACGCTGTCCTTCATCGTGCTCTACCTGCTGCCTTCCGACCCGGTGGCCATTGCCGCCGACGCCGCCCCCGGCACGCCGGTGGATCCCGCCGCCGTGGCGGAACTGCGGGCCAGATACGGCCTGGATCAACCGATCTGGCAGCAGTACTGGACCGCGCTCACGCATGCCGTGCGCGGCGATCTCGGGCATTCCATCGGTACCGGCCGATCCGTCACGGGCGCGCTCGGCGACGCCCTGCCCTCGACCCTGGCCCTCGCCTCCCTGGCCATGCTGCTGGCAATTGTCGGCGGCACGGCCTTGGCGGTGGCCGCGGCCTACACCGAACGCCCGTGGCTGCGCGGCCTGCTCTCCGCGCTGCCCTCGGTGGGCGCGGCCATGCCGACCTTCTGGGTGGGACTACTGCTGCTGCAAGTGTTCTCGTTCCAGTTGCGCCTGGTTCCGGCCTTCGGTGGCACCGGATTCGGCGGCACCATCCTGCCCGCGATCACCCTGGCCATCCCGGTCGGTGCGGTCATCGCGCAGGTCCTCTATTCCAGCCTCATCGGCACCTGGCGGCAGCCGTTCGTGGAGGTGGCCTTCGCCAAGGGCGCGTCCCGCTGGTGGGTGCAGCTGCGGCACGTGCTGCGCCCCGCCTCGGGTGCGGCGCTCACCGTGGCCGGGCTCTGGGTCGGCACGGTGCTGGCCGGTTCGGTGGTGGTGGAAACCGTGTTCGCCCGCGACGGTATCGGCCGGCTCACGCAGGAAGCGGTGCTGCGCCAAGACATTCCGGTGGTGCAGGGTGTCGTCACCTTCGCCGCCGTGGTGTTCGTGACCGTGAACCTCTTCGTCGACCTGGTCCATCCGCTGCTGGATCCCCGCGTCGCCCACATTCGCCCGACCAAGGAGCGCGCTCATGCCTGAGCTGGAGACACACGCGGTGACAATCGGCAGGCACGTGCGGGAGTGGCTGCGCGGCCGTGGCGGTGAGTTCCGCTCGCAGCGGCGGGTGCTCATGCTGTCGCACGCACTGGTCGATCCGGGCCTGGCCTATTGGCCCTCGACGGAGGATCCGTTCGATGTCTGAAGCCCTGGTGTTGCGGGAATCCTCCGCACTGCCGTCGATTTCGGTGCGGCGCGCCGGTACCTGGTTGCGCGCCAATATCGGACTGGTGGCGGCGGGCGTGGTGCTGCTGCTCGTGCTGGGCTGGGCCATCGCACCTTCGGTCTTCGCGAGTGGCGATCCACTGTCCGGCGTACCCGCACAGAAGCTGCGCGGCCCGAGTGGCGAACACTGGTTCGGCACCGACAATCTCGGCCGCGACCTGTACACCCGCGTGGTGCACGGTGCGGGTCTGTCCCTGACCGCCACGGTGTCCGCGGTGCTGCTCGGCTTGGTGTTCGGTGCGCTCATCGGCCTGGTCGCGGGCATGGCGGGCGGCCTGGTGGATGCGGCCATCAGCCGGATCATCGATGTGCTGCTGTCGATTCCGGAGCTGCTGCTCTCCCTCGCCACCATCACCGTGCTGGGTGTCGGAACCCGCAATGTGGCCATCGCCGTGGGCCTGTCACTGGTCGCGCGCTTCGCCCGCGTCATGCGCGGCGAGGTGTTGCGGGTGCGCCAAGCCCCCTATGTAGAGGCCGCCTTCGCCTCCGGTGTGCGCTGGCACACCGTGCTCTTCCGGCACGTGCTGCGCAATGCCTACGGCCCGGTTGCCGCGCTGGTCGTGGTCGATTTCGGGGTTTCCGTGCTGGCCGTCTCCTCGCTCAGCTTCCTCGGTTTCGGCGCGGTGCCGCCCACCCCGGAGTGGGGCACCCTCATCTCCGAGGGTCGCAACTTCCTCGCCACGTCCTGGTGGTTCACCACCATGCCCGGTCTGGTGATCATCGCCCTGGTGCTGTCCACACAGCGCATTGCCCGGGCCCTGCACAAGGACAATGCCCGATGAGCGATGCACTGCTGAGCATTCAAGGCCTCCGGGTCGAATACCGGGGCAGCACCGGCACGACCGATGCGGTCGTGGACGCGGCACTCGAGGTCCGGCGCGGCGAGACCGTTGCGTTGGTCGGTGAATCCGGGTCCGGGAAGTCCACACTCGCGCATGCCGTGATCGGACTGCTCAATGGTGGCGTGGTCACCGGCGGTGAGATCACCTTCGCCGGGGACCGGATCGACCGCGCCTCCCGCAAAGTGCTGCAACGGATTCGGGGCGCACGCATCGGCCTGGTCCCGCAGGACCCCGGAACCTCACTGAATCCGGTGCTGCGCATCGGCGATCAGGTGGCGGAAGTCCTGCGCATCCACGGCCGCGCCGATAAACGCACGGCGCGTGTGGAAGCCGTCCGCATTCTCGAGGAAGCCGGACTGGACCGGCCCGAACTGCGGGCCCGGCAGTATCCGCAGGACCTTTCCGGCGGCCAGCGCCAGCGTGTGCTGATCGGCATCGCCCTCGCCTGCGCTCCCGAGCTGGTCATCGCGGATGAGCCGACCAGCGCGCTGGACGTCACGGTCCAGCGCCGCATTCTCGATCACCTGGCCACCCGCACCCGGGAGTCGGGCACCGCGGTCCTGCTCATTACCCATGACCTCGCGGTCGCCGCCGAGCGAGCCGACCGCATCGCGGTCATGCAGCGCGGCCGGATCGTCGAAACCGGCACGGCCACCGAGGTTCTCACCAATCCACAGCACGAGTACACCCGCCGCCTGGTCGCCGCCGCCCCGAGCCTGGACACCGAGGTGCGCCCGCGCCCGGAATCCCGGGCCTCCGATCGAGTCGCCTTGCTGTCGGCGACCGGCCTCCGCAAAACCTTCCACATCGCACGCGGCGTGACCATCACGGCCGTCGACGATGTGTCCCTCGAGGTCGGACGGGGCGAAACCCTGGCGGTGGTAGGCGAATCCGGTTCCGGCAAGTCCACCACCGCACGCATTCTCGCGCGGCTGGCCGAACCGGACAGCGGCACAGTGACTTTCGACGGGCAGGACATCAGCGCTCTGCGCGGCGCGAAACTGCGGGAACTGCGCCGCCGCATCCAGGTGGTCTACCAGAACCCGTACGTCTCGCTGAACCCCAAGCTCACGATCGGCCAGATCATCGCGGAACCCTTGCAGGCCTTCGGTATAGGAGACCGCAAGTCCCGCCGCGACACCGTCGCCGAACTCCTCGAACAGGTCGCCCTGCCGAGCACCTACCTGGACCGCCGCCCCGCCGAACTCTCCGGCGGCCAACGGCAACGGGTGGCCATTGCCCGCGCACTCGCCCTGCGTCCCGAACTGGTGGTGCTGGACGAACCGGTCTCCGCGCTGGACGTCTCCGTGCAGGCGCAGATCCTGGACCTGCTCGAACAACTGCGCGCCGAACTGAATCTGGCCTACCTGTTCATCTCCCACGACCTGGCGGTGGTCCGCCGCCTGGCCGACCGCGTCGCCGTCATGCGGCAGGGCGTCATTGTCGAAACAGCCTCCACCGCAGTTCTTTTCGCGAATCCCCAGAACGAGTACACCCGTGAGCTGCTCGCCGCCGTCCCGCACGGCGCACCCTCCGCTCCACTCGAAAGGACCGCCTGATGCCGCACACCACACCACTGCTGCTGGGTCTGGAACTGTCCGGCACCGGTGCGCACCCGGCGTCCTGGCGTCGCCCGGATTCCCGCGCCGAGGAACTGTTCGATGCCCGCTATTGGGTAGATGCCGTGCAGGCGGCGGAGAACGCGGGTATCGACCTCGCCTTCCTGCCGGACTCCTTCACCCTGCAATCGACCGGCGCGACCGGACGTCTTGATGCCATTGCGATCGCCGCCCGCACTGCGGCCGCCACTCGACGCATCGGACTGATTCCGCAGGCCTCCGTCACTCACACCGAACCGTTCCACCTGTCCAAGGCCATTGCCAGTCTCGACTTCGCCACCCACGGCCGCGCCGGATGGGAGGTGACCGTCGCCGCGGGTGAGGCGAAGCTGTTCGGTCGTAAACCGGAGCAGGACAGTCATTCCCGCTGGTTCGAGGCCGATGAGGCGACCGAGGTGGTGGCCCGGCTCTGGGACAGCTGGGAGGACGATGCCGAGGTCCGCGATATCGGCACCGGCCGCTTCATTGATCGCGGGAAACTGCACTACATCGACTTCACCGGCGATAACTTCGCGGTGAAAGGCCCGTCCATCACCCCGCGTCCGCCGCAGGGGCAACCCCTCGTCGCGGTCCGCGCCGCCGAATCGCACAGCATCCGGGTGGCCGTGCACCGCGCCGATCTCATTCGCATCGTCGCACCGGACCTGGCCGCGGCCGCCGCCACCCGCACCGAACTGCGCTCGGCCGTGGCCGCCGCCGGGCGCGATCCGAATCAGGTTCGCGTACTTCTCGATATCGATATTCACCTGGCTGCGACAGTCGATCAGGCGACTTCCGAGGTCGCCCAGCTCGAGGACTGGATCGCCACCGAGGCCCCGAAATCCGTCTTCCACATCGGCACTCCCGCCGAACTGCGCGAAGTTCTGCACCAGGTCGAAACCGACTGTGCCGCAGACGGTGTGGTGCTGCGACCGCTCGCCTTGGCCGCCGCCCTCCCGCATCTGCCCGCGCTCACCCCGACCCTGCGCGAGCGACTCGGCCTGCCGCGCCCCGCCAATCGCTACGCCCACGCCTGAGGAGAAGCATGCCGAATCAACCGATACGCAAGCAGGTTCACCTCGCCGCCCACTTCCCGGGCGTCAATCACCACACCGTATGGACCGACCCGGACTCCGGGAGCCAGATCGACTTCGACTCCTTCGTGCACCTGGCCCGCACCGCCGAGCGCGGGCTGTTCGACTTCTTCTTCCTCGCCGAGGGATTGCGGCTGCGTGAGCACCGGGGCCGCATCCACGATCTGGATGTGGTGGGCCGCCCGGACACCTTCACGGTGTTGAACGCGCTCGCCGCCGTCACCACGCATCTGGGGCTGGCGGGCACCATCAACACGACCTTCAATGAACCCTTCGAGTTGGCAAAGCAATTCGCCAGTCTCGACCATCTCTCCGGCGGTCGCGCGGCCTGGAACGCGGTCACCTCGTCGGATGCCTTCACCGGCGAGAACTTCCGTCGTGGTGGCTATCTGGAGCACGCCAAGCGCTACACCCGTGCCGCCGAGGTGGTGGACGCCACCCGCGCCCTGTGGGACAGCTGGCCCGCCGACGCCCTGGTGGTGGATCGGGAACGCGGCATTTTCGCCCAGCCCGCGCCGACCGTGCACTTCACCAGCGAGCAGTTCGAGATCGACGGCGAATTCGTGCTGCCGCGCAGCCCGCAGGGCTATCCGGTACAGATTCAGGCGGGTGACTCCGACGACGGCCGCGAATTCGCCGCCGCCAAGGCCGATGTCATCTTCAGCGCGCACGGCGAACTCGAGGACGGGCAGCGCTTCTACACCGATGTGAAGGACCGTCTCGCCAAATACGGCCGCACCCGCGACGATCTGAAGATCCTGCCCGCCGCCGGATTCGTGCTCGGCGACACTCCCGACGAGGCGCGCGAGAACGCCCTGCGCATCCGCCGCCAGCAGGTGACCCCACAGACCGCCATCGCCTTCCTCGAACAGGTCTGGGGCCGTGACCTTTCCGGCTACGGCGCGGAAGGCCCGCTGCCGGACATCGACCCCGTCGACAATGCCGACATCACCCGCGGCCGGGTCCGGCACGCCAAGGACCCGCGCGCCGTCGCCGACGCCTGGCGGGCCAAGGCCGAGGCCGGGAACCTCTCCATTCGCGAGCTCATCATCGAAACCACCGCGCGTCAGCAGTTCGTCGGCACCCCGCGTCAGGTCGCGGCCGAAATCGACCGCTACGTGCAGTCCGACGCCGCCGACGGCTTCGTCCTGGTCCCGCACCTCACCCCGTCCGGCCTGGACGAATTCGTGGACAAGGTGATCCCCGAACTCCAGGAACTGGGCAGTTTCCGCACCGAATACTCCGGCCCGACCCTGCGCGAGCACCTGGGCCTGCGTCACCCCCACCACCGCACCGAAGGAGTACGCGCATCATGACCGCCACCGTCACCGAATTCGACCAGCAGTGGGCCACCTTCCGCACCGAACGCGAGGCCTGGGCGCGCCAACCCCTGGGCTGGCTGAGCCTCACCGGGCTGCACTGGCTCGGCGCTGACGAGGAGACCATCCCCGGCCTCCCCGGCCGCTGGCACACGGATAGCGAAAACGTTTACGTGACTATCGAATCCGGCGCTGATCTGCGACTGGACGGCAAGGCGCTGACCGGCTCGACGGTGCTCACGCCCGGCGAGGGCAAGCCCGGCCTCGAAGTGCGCACGGGTGAGCGTCTCATCGAAGTGATCCGCCGCAGTGGGCAATTCGCCCTGCGCATCCACGATCCCGCCGCACCGACCTTGGCCGCCTTCACCGGGATCCCCGCCTACGAGGCCGATCCGAAGTGGACCGTGACCGGCCGCTTCGAGCCCTTCGAGGTGGCGCGCGTGGTCACCACCGGCGCGGTGGTCGAGGGCCTTCAGCATCACCACACCGCCACGGGCACGGTCACTTTCGAACTCGACGGCACCGAACACAAGCTGGTCGTATTCGGCAACCACCTGCAGGGCCTGCACGTTCTGATCACCGATGCCACCAGCGGCGTCACCACCTACGGCGGCGCGCGCAGGCTGGACCTGTCGCGTCCCGCCGCCGACGGCACCCTCGTCCTCGACTTCAATCGCACGGTCAATCTGCCCTGCGCCTTCACCGACTACGCCACCTGCCCGGTCGCCCCGGCAGAGAACCGGCTGCCCTTCGCAGTCGCGGCAGGAGAGCAGGACCCGCGTAAGGAGCACACCGCATGACCATCCCGCTATCCGTTCTGGACCTGTCCCCGATCAGTTCGGGATCGACTGCACGCCAAGCCCTCCGGAACACCATCGATCTCGCACGCCAGGCCGAACGCCTCGGCTATCACCGCTTCTGGGTCGCCGAACATCATTTCGTGCAGGTCGCCAGCTCCGCGCCGACCACCCTGATCGGCCTGATCGCCGCCGCCACCGAATCCATTCGAGTCGGTTCGGCCGCCGTCCAGCTCGGCCATCACACCTCCATCTCGGTGGTAGAGGCATTCGGCACCATCGACGCGCTCTACCCCGGCCGCCTCGATCTGGGCCTGGGCCGCTCCGGGCATCGCGGCGACCAATTGCGTTCCGCCGGAGTGCCACCCGTCCCGGCCCCCGTCCGCCCCACCGAGGTGCGCGACGGCGTGGTCATTCCGCCCCCGTTCATTCCGGGCCAGCGGCTGGACACCACCCGGCTCGCCGCAGGGCTGCAAGCGCTGCTGCTCCCGGGCGCGAAGGCACTGCCCTACACCGAGCAGGTACAGCAGATTCGCGCGCTCCTGGAAGGCAACTACACGGACGCCGACGGCGTGGACCTGCACGCCGTCCCCGGCGAGGGCTCGGATATCCAGCTCTGGCTGTTCGGCAGTAGCGGCGGTGAAAGCGCCCAGCTGGCAGGCAGACTGGGCCTCCCGTTCGCCGCCAACTATCACGTCTCGCCCGGAACCATCGTGGAAACGGTGGAGTCCTACCGTTCGGCCTTCCGCCCCTCCCGGCAGCATCCGCGCCCGTACGTGGTGGTATCCGCCGATGTGGTTGTCGCCGAGGATGATTCAACCGCGCAACACCTGGCCTCCACCTACGGCCACTGGGTCTACAGCATTCGCAGCGGAGCCGGGGCGGCCCAATACCTCGACCCCGATACCGCGCCGCCGCTGCCCGACCAGCATCGCAGCCTGGTCGACGACCGGATCACCACCCAGTTCGTCGGCTCCCCGGCCTCAGTGGCCGAACGCCTCACCGCGCTGCAACAGCTCACCGGTGCGGACGAACTCGTCATCACCAGCGTCACCCACGATCACGAGGACCGGGTGAACTCCCATCGCCTGCTGGCCCGGGAGTGGGGCCTGACCCACGTGCGCGCCGCCTGACCCACAGGCGGCTTCGAACTCGCGCCGGCTCGCCGAGGGAAGGGGACTCCGGAGGGCGAGCCGGCGTGGGAACCGCACCGTGCGCAGGGCCTCGCGCGGGTGCGGATAGGGGCCGGATCCGGGCCGTGGACCGTCCGGATCCGGCCCTTCCCCCTCTTCACCCGGGGATAAGCGAGCCCACCTCGTCTACGCCCTCGAACGTCCCGCCGACTGACCAACGACGAAGCCCCGCCTGGTACTGCCGGGCGGGGCTTCGTTGTTTGGGATGAGGGTCGATTCGGATCAGCGGGTGGTGCGGGTGGCCCGCCGCATGGCGGAGAGCGGGTCGGCGTAGAAGACGCTCAGCGAGGTGACTGCCGCGGCGAACTCCTGGACGCGGCCGCCGAAGCGGCTGATTCGCAGATCCGCCGCCGGGAGCGTGGTGCTCTCGGTGAAAGCCTTTGCTACCCACTCCATTCCGGGTCGGTAGCCGGTGAAGGCTTGGCCGCCCAGCACTACCCGATCCGGGTTGAACATGTCCCGGACCAGCGCGGCGGTGCGGCCCAGCGCCTCGGCGCGTTCGATGAGCAGGTCGCGTGCCGGGGTGTTCCCGGCATCGGCGAGCCGGTGTAGATCCGCGATCACCGGCCGCCGTGGTGCTTCGGGCTTGGGCAGAATGCCCTTGCGCACAGCGCGTTCCAGGAGCGACCGCTCACCGATGGTGGCCTCGAAGCAGCCCTTGCGGCCGCAGGTGCAATCGGCGTCCGAGCCGGTGGGCAGGTGGGCGATGGAACCCGGGCCATTGGCGGGAGTGTGCACGCGATCGTGCAAAGTCACTGCCAGACCGGCGGTTTCGCGTGCGTAGATGTAGAGGCTGCTGCCCGGCCGCGACTCTTCGCCCGGATCGCGCCCGGCGAGCAGCAGCTCGGCCGCTGCCATGGCCTCCACATGCGCGGACACCGAGACCGGCAGATCGAGAATGCTGCTGAAGATCGCCGCCACCGGCGCGTCCTGCCAATCCAGGCGCGGATGATCGACGACACCGGCCGTCGGATCCACCCGCCCGGCCAGCGCGACACCGGTCCACAGCGGCTTGCGTCGCGGCAGCCGATCCAGGAACGCCTTGGCGCTGCGGGCCACTATGGTCAGCGCCGCGTCCTGACCCGTTTGGGGAGTGGCGATTTCGAGCCCGCCGAGAATCCGGCCGGACAGATCGGCGGCCACGATCCGGGTGACCGTGAATCCGATGTGCACGCCGACCGTCACATACGAGTCGGTGTCCACCTCGAAGGGCACGCGCGGCCGCCCGACCGCGCCGGACGCGGTGAGATCGGCGCGCTCGCGCAGGAGCCCCGCCGAAAGCAGCGATGACACTTGGCGATTCACGGTCGCGATGCTCAAACCCGTGGTCTGGGCGGCGACATCGCGGAAGATGGGCCCGCGAGTGGCGGCGCGCAGCACGGCGGCCGCCGGATTGTCGGTGATCCGCAGTTCGGACGGCACCGCGGGCCGCGCCGGGGCAAGGCGCGCGGTGGCGACGGAAGCGGAGGTGAAGGAACGTTCAAGGGTGGGACTAGACACTGTGGAGTCCTTGCTGCGGTCTCACCTGGGTGAAGGGAGACGAATGCCTACAAATGAGGAATTTCTGCGATGCAGCGAGGCCCGGATTCGAGCGAATGCGGGGTCAGTACTCGGCTGCGCGACGGCAGGGACAACACAGTTCCCGTTGCCGCGGCAGCCGCACACCCAGCGCGACGGTCACATAGGTGACCCGTGCGGCAGTGGGGCGACTGGAAGACATGGGATCAAAGTTAGCATTCCGCTCAGCCCGAACGGAAGCCGCGAACGACCGCACCGGCCTTACGCGGGTTCCGGCGCGGTCTCACCTCAAACCCTTCGAACAGCCTCGCCTCCTGCTGAATCTTTTGTGCTGGTAAGGATTTGCCGATCCGCGAGCGCGCACACCCCGGTCCGCCGAAAAGTGATCGACGCCACGCCTTCCTCCCACATCTCGAGAAGCCGCACCTCCCCACCCCACTCCGTGGCACCGCGCGGCACACGCATTCCGATCACCGTGATTCCAAGACCCAAGTTGATCACCGGGGTGGCGCAATACCCCGAATCCCTCCCATATCGGCAGGCCGCGCGCATGCGAAGGCGGCGCATAACCTCACGCCCCAGCGCCCGCGAGGAGTGAGCTCCGATCCCGGCCGGTGGTCCCCATTACAGTCTGAAACCGCAGGTCAACGGCGGAAAGGAGAATGAGGTGACGCCGGAACCGATACCGCTGCGCGCCCCGATCCGCCGAGCCGATCGGGCCCGCCAGGTGGCGGACATACTGCGGCAGCAGATTCACGCCGAGGCCTTCGAGGGCTCACTGCCCTCGGAGCAGGAACTGTCCGCCGAGTTCGCGGTCTCCCGCAATACCGTGCGGGACGCCCTCGCCCTGCTGAAGGACGAGGGGCTGATCGAGCGCGCACCCAAGGTCGGCACCCATGTGGCCCGCCGCAAATACGACCACGGCCTGGACGCGCTGCTCGGGCTCAAGGAGACCCTGCGCGGCCACGGCGAGGTCCGCAATGAGGTGCGCGCCGCGGTGCGCGTGACCCCACCGCCCGCCGTCGCCCGCAAACTGCGGCTGGAACCCGGGCAGCAGGCCGTCTACATCGAGCGGCTGCGTTACTTCGGCGACCTCCCGCTGAGCCTGGACCTCACCTACCTGGTCCCGGACATCGGCGACGAGGTGATCACCCGCGACCTGGAATCCAATGACGTGTTCGCGCTGATCGAACAGATCAGCGGCGGCCCACTGGGCTCCGCCGACCTCGCCGTCGAAGCCATTACGGCGGACGCCCATTCGGCTGCCACCCTGCACATGCCCGAGGGCGGCGCGCTGCTGCTGCTCGAACGACTCACCAAACTCGAGGACGGCCGCCCGGTGGACCTCGAATACATCCGGATGCGCGGCGACCGGATCACCATGCGCGGCAGCCTGATCCGGCCGCCGGAGCGCACCGATTGGAGACTGATCTAGATGGCTCTGGTCAATCAGCGGGCGGACGTCCCGGTGACCATCGACGAATCCTTGTGCATCACGGGCTGCACCCTGTGTGTGGAGATCTGCCCGCTCGACTCGCTGGCGATCAATCCGGAGAACGGCAAGGCCTTCATGCACGTCGACGAGTGCTGGTACTGCGGGCCCTGCGCCGCCCGCTGTCCCACCGGCGCCGTGACCGTGAACATGCCCTTCCTGCTCCGCTGAATATCTAGGAACCCCATGAAGTACCGCCCCGCCCGGATCACCGTGGCGGCACTCGCCGCTGCCCTCGCACTCACCGTCTCCGGCTGCTCGCTGGAGAACACCGGTGGCGGCGACACCGTCAAGCTCGTCATCGGCTACCAATCCAAGACCATCAATACCGTCACCGCCGGAACCCTGTTGAAGGCCAAGGGATTCCTGGAACAGCGCCTCGAGGCACTCACCAAGGGCGGCGGACCGAAGTATCAGGTGGAATGGCAGGACTACGACACCGGCGCACCCATCACCGCGCAGATGATCGCGGAGAAGATCGACATCGGCTCGATGGGCGACTATCCGCTGCTCATCAATGGTTCCCGTACCCAGGCCAATGAGCGGGCCAAGACCGAACTGGTGTCCATCACCGGGTACAACCCCAAGGGCGCGCTGAACATGGTGGTCGTCGCGCCGAACTCTGCCGCGCAGTCCATCAAGGATCTCGCGGGACAGAAGGTTTCGGCGAGCGTCGGCTCGGCCGGGCACGGCACCCTGGTGCAGGCGCTGACCCGCGCGGGCATCGACCCCAAGTCCGGCGTCGAGGTGCTCAACCAGCAGCCCCAGATCGGTTCCTCCGCACTGGAATCCGGTCAGGTGGCGGCCCTGTCGCAGTTCGTGGCCTGGCCCGGACTGCTGGTCTTCCAGAACAAGGCCAAGCTGCTGTACGACGGTGCGGAACTGAATGTCCCCACCTTCCACGGTGTGGTGGCGCGGCGTGACTACGCGAAACAGCATCCGGAGGTACTGAATGCCTTTGTGCAAGCCCAGGTGGACGCCACCGATTTCATCCACAAGCAGCCCCTGGAAGCGGCCAAGATCGTCGCCGACAACTCCGGGCTGGCCCAGGAGGTCGTGTACCTGTACAACGGGCCGGGCGGCACCTCCTTCGACCCCACGCTGAAGCCCGGCCTGATCGCGGCATTCAAAGATGACGTCCAATACCTGAAGTCCATCGGCGACTTCGCGGACCTGGACATCGACAAATTCGTCGAACCCACCGTCCTGCAACAGGTCTACAAGGACCGCGGCCTCAACTACGACGCCGAACTCGCGAACACCGCCAACCCCGCGCCGATCACCGGCACCGATGCCCTCACCAACCAGTCGATCACCAATCCGGCTCAGGCGAGCGAGATCTGGTTCACCGGCCAAGACACCACTCAGCCCGCTGCCGACCCCACCAGCCTGCTGCGCGCCATCAAACAAGCCCGCGCCCAAGGCAAACAGATCCGCGTCGCCTACGTCCCCGACGCCGAACTCGGCACCCGCTGGTTCGCCGACAAGGCCCTCTGGGTCCGCGACGGCGAAACCTACCTCCCCTTCACCACACCGGCAGCCGCCCAGCGCTACCTCGCCGGACACCCGTCGGGCGTGACCGTCACCTACGACCAGGCCGTAAACGAGGTTCGGCAATGACCCGCTCGGCGATGACAACCACCAGCGCGCTGCGCATCGACGTAGCCGAAGGCCCGGCCGAACCAGCCGCGACGGCGAGCCGGTCACCGCGAGTTCGGGGAGCTGGGCGATGAGCACTACCACCGCGCTTCGCGTCGACATCGCGGATGGTCCGGCCGAGCGAGGAGCGGCAGAACGGGGCGCTCGAGCCGGACGGCGGCCGAGTGCGGGCGGAATCGCGTGGCGGTCGCGCGCGATTCGGACGGCGTCGGTGCTGGCCGCTGTCGGCGCTTGGCAGTTCCTGACCGCCAACAATATTCGCCTGTGGGTGCGGTTCGACACGCTGCCGACCGTCACCGAGATCGTGCGGGCGTTCCGGCATCAGCTGGGCACCGACACGTTCTATCTCGATCTCGGCCAGTCGCTCATCCGAATACTCACCGGATTCGGGCTGGCCGCGGTCATCGGCGTGACAACCGGTGTGGCGCTGGGCCGTTCGCGGTGGTTCTCCGATGTGCTGGGCCCGCTCACCGAGCTGGCCCGGCCCATACCGGCCATCGCCATCGTGCCGGTGGCCATCCTGATGTTCCCCGATGACGAGGCGGGCATCGTCTTTATCACCTTCCTGGCCGCGTACTTCCCGGTCATGGTGTCCACTCGTCATGCCGTGCGAGCCCTGCCGACCATCTGGGAGGACTCGGTGCGCACCCTCGGCGGCAGTCGCTGGGATGTGCTGTGCCAGGTGGTCCTGCCGGGCAGTCTGCCCGGCGTGTTCAGCGGACTGTCGGTCGGCATCGGCGTGGCGTGGATCTGCGTGGTGTCGGCGGAAATGATCTCGGGTCGGCTCGGCGTGGGCTACCGGACCTGGCAGGCGTACACGATCGTGGATTACCCGGGCGTGTTCGTCGGCATCATCACGATCGGAGCGCTCGGGTACCTCACCTCGGCCGCCGTCGAACTGATCGGGCGGCGCGTCACGCATTGGCTGCCGCGAGTGCAGGAGGTCGCGAAATGACCACCGGAATGAGTCTGCGCACCGACCGGATTCAACTGTCCTATACCGGAACACCGGTGATCGACGACCTGACCGTGGACGTGCGGCCCGGCGAGATCCTGATCCTCACCGGCCCTTCCGGCTGCGGCAAATCCACGGTCCTGCGCGCCCTGGCCGGACTACTACGACCGGACTCCGGCCGCGTGCTGGCCGACGGCACGGAGGTCACCGGCACCTCCCGTGATCGTGCGGTCGTCTTCCAGGACAATGCCCTACTGCCTTGGCGCACAGTACGATCCAATATCGAACTCGCCCTGAAACTGCGCGGCGAACCCCGCGCGGGACGACGGGCCCTGGCCGACAAATGGATCGACGAGATCGGCCTCACCGGCTTCGCCGACTACCTGCCCAAAAGCCTCTCCGGCGGCATGCGCCAGCGCGTGCAGCTGGCCCGCGGCCTGGCCGGAGCGCCGCGCGCGGTCCTCATGGACGAGCCGTTCGGCGCGCTCGACACCCAGACCCGCGCCACCATGCAACGCCTGCTCATCGACACCTGGCGCACCCACCCCACCACCGTCGTCTTCGTCACCCACGATGTGGACGAGGCACTGCTGCTGGGCGATCGGGTCGCCGTCCTCGGCCGCGCGGGCGAACCGCTGCGCGCACTCCTGGAGGTGCCGCAACCGCGCGAACCCGACGTGGACCGTGCCGTCCTGCGCGCCAAAATCATTACTGCCCTGGAGAACTGATGCAGATTCCCGATCTGGCCGAGACCACCCGTCTCGACTGCGATGTGCTGGTCATCGGCGGCGGCACCGCGGGCACCATGGCCGCGCTCACCGCCGCCGAACAGGGCGCGAACGTGATCCTCATGGAGAAGGCGCACGTCCGGCACTCCGGCGCACTGGCCATGGGAATGGACGGCGTCAACAATGCCGTCATCCCCGGCAAGGCCGAGCCCGAGGACTACGTCGCCGAGATCACCCGGGCCAATGACGGAATCGTCAACCAGCGCACCATCTATCAGACCGCCACCCGCGGCTTCGCCATGGTGCAGCGCCTCGAACGCTACGGCGTGAAATTCGAGAAGGACGCCTACGGCGAATACGCGGTGCGGCGCGTGCACCGCTCCGGCTCGTATGTGCTGCCCATGCCGGAGGGCAAGGACGTCAAGAAGGCGCTGTATCGCGTACTGCGGCAACGGAAGATGCGCGAACTCATCCAGATCGAGAACCGCCTCATGCCGGTGCGCGTGCTCACCGAGAACGGGCGAGCGGTCGGTGCCGCCGCATTGAATACGCGCACAGGCGAATTCGTGGCCGTCGGAGCCAAGGCCGTCATCCTCGCGACCGGGCCCGCCGGGCGGCTCGGCCTGCCCGCTTCGGGATATCTGTACGGCACCTACGAGAACCCCACCAATGCGGGCGACGGCTACGCCATGGCCTACCACGCCGGTGCGGAGCTTTCCGGCATCGAATGCTTCCAGATCAACCCGCTCATCAAGGATTACAACGGCCCCGCCTGCGCGTATGTCGCCAATCCCTTCGGCGGCTACCAGGTGAATGCCCTCGGTGAACGCTTCGTCGACTCCGACTACTGGTCCGGAGCGATGATGTCGGAGGTCAAGCGGGAGATCGAATCCGCCCGCGGCCCCATCTATCTCAAGGTCTCGCACCTGCCGACCGAAACCCTGGACGCCCTCGAGGGCATCCTGCACACCACCGAACGCCCCACCCGCGGCACCTTCCACGCCAATCGGGGGCACGACTACCGCAGTCACGATATCGAGATGCACATTTCCGAAATCGGCTTGTGCAGTGGGCATTCCGCCTCCGGCGTCTGGGTGGACGAGAACGCCCGAACGACCGTCCCCGGCCTGTACGCCGCCGGTGACTTGGCCTGCGTCCCGCACAACTACATGATCGGCGCATTCGTCTACGGCGATCTGGCCGGAGCACATGCGGCGGGCACCCTCGCGGACGTCACCGCCCCGGCCGAACTCCCCGTCGACCAGCTGGCCTCCGCCCACGAACTCGTCTACCGCCCGCTGCGCAATCCCGAAGGCGCACCGCAGCAGCAGGTCGAATACAAGCTGCGCCGCTTCGTCAATGACTATGTGGCCCCGCCCAAGACGGCCACCAAGCTCTCCCTCGCCATCGAAACCTTCGACCGCATGGCCGATGAGATCGCCGCCATGGGCGCGCTCACCCCGCACGAACTCATGCGCTGCGCCGAGGTCACCTTCATTCGCGACTGCGCCGAAATGGCCGCCCGCTCCTCACTGACCCGCACCGAATCCCGCTGGGGGCTCTACCACGAGCGCGCCGACCTGCCCGAGCGCGACGACGTCGAATGGCGCTACCACCTCAACCTGCGCAAGACCGCCGACGGCGAGATGGAATTCCTGAAGCGGCCGGTGGCACCGTATTTCGTCCCGGTCCCCGGCCTGGACGAGATCCCCACCTCCGACACCGCCGTCATCCCGGTGGCGCAGCCCGCCCTCGTCGGCACCCCGCCCAACCTGGGCGCGGAACTGCCCTCCCACGCCGCGACCCCCGTCACGGCCGCGAAAGAGATTGTCGCGCCGCGCATCGCGCTACTGCTGAGCCTGGATTCACCCGGCACCGCCGAACTCGCATCCTTCCTGGATGATCCGGACCCGCAGGTCCGCGCCACCGCCGTGGCCGTCCTCACCGAAGGCACCCCGGATGGCTTCGACGACCGCCTGATCGCGGCCCTCTCCGATTCCGCCGTACAAGTCCGGGCGGCAGCCGTAGCCGGACTCCGCGAGCTGGTCGAGATCCTGCCCGCCGCAAACGGACTCGCCGAGCATGCCGACTCGCCCGATCCCATCGTCCGCGCCACCGTCATCGACCTGCTCCGAGCCCTGCGAACCGGCACCGCCGAGCTGTTCGCCAAGGCCGCCGTAGACCCCGACCACCGCGTTCGCATAGAAGCCGTGAATGCCCTGGTCTCCCTGGACGACTGGTCCCCGCTCACCACCGCCGCCCACGACGACAATCGGGAAGTCCGAATCTCCGCCGCCCGCGGCCTGGCCACCATCGGCCTCGGCGGAGCCGAAACCATCCGCACCCTCACCGGCGATCGCGACCCCCTGGTCAGAGCCGCCGCCCTCACGGCCCTGGCCCGACTCGGCACACCCGAGGACGCCCCCACCCTGACCGCGGCCCTGAAGGATTCGGCCTGGCAGATCCGAGAGGGCGCGGCCCGCGGCCTCCCCGCCGTCGGCCCGGAACTGGCCGCCGAACCCCTGACCACCGCCCTAGCCGACCCCCACCCCGACATCCGCAAGGCAGCGGTGCTCACCCTGAGCACCTGGCCGGAATCCGAATCCGCCCGAACCGCACTGGAAACCGCCCTCGGCGACACCGACGCGGATGTCCGCGCCTACGCCCGCCGCGCCCTCGCCGTTCATGCCGGGCACTGAGGTAGCGGATCAGCGAGGTTCGTCCGGATCTCCGTCAGGCCGTCGTGTTCTCGGCCGGAATCCACTCGGGTGATGTGGATCCCGGTCACAAGCGTGCCGGGATGACGAGCGCTTTTGTCGTCGGATCAGCTGTCGCTGGTGCGCGGCGGGCTGAACAGGCCCTCCACGGCGGTGATGAAGTAGGGGAAGTGGGCGGCGAAGCGGTGCAGGTTGCGGTCGCCCTCGAAGCCGCCGAACCAGTAGACGCCGGGGGTGCCGTCGTCGGAGGGGTTGAGGTCGCGGAAGGTGCGAACCCACTGGTCGGTCTTGCGGTCCGCCACCATGTACGGCAAGGCCCGGGAGAAGACCATCTCCTGATCGGCGGCCGGAATACGTTGCGGAACAATCGCGTCCAGTCCGCGCTGCATGGCCTGCAAACGGGTGGTCAGCTCCCGGCCGAGCACCGTGCGAGACGGCAGATAGCGGGGGAGCAGCAGCGTGGCAACCCCGCCCAGTGCGATCGCCACACCGACCAGCGCGTGGTGAGCCGGTCCGAGCGCCAGGCCAGCGAACGTGAGCGCACCGATCAGGATCAGCGCCGCGCCCAGCCAGAACTCGACACCGCGGCGAGTGCGGTCGAGGAAGGTCCCGCTTTCCACCGCATCATCGATGAGCGCCCTACGCACCGCGGCCGCGGGCACCTTGCCGCGTAGCTCGGACAGCAGAACCGAATCCGTGCCCTCGGGCAGCAGCGCCGCGTAGACGGCCCGCTCGTACCCGACCAGGTGCTCATCGACCGGATTCATCCGGGAGAAACGCCAATCCGATTCCTCGACGACCGCCACCCACAGATAGCTCCGCACCGCCAGATCCACAATGGTCGCCGCCAGATCGGGCGCATCCACATGACCGTCCAGCAGCAGTCCGGCCGTCCCCGGCAGCACTCCGTCGGGCGAGGTGAAGCGCACCCGATTCCCCTCGTGCACCAGCGGATCCAGCACCTCGGTGCCGCTCGGCGTCGCCCGCCGCGACCACACCACATACCCGGCCGCCGCCACCAGCCCCGCCAGCAGCACGCCGAACGCCGCGTACACCGGCCAGGTCAGCGAAAACGCCCCGGGCGCATTGTCATCCCGGATATCCGCATTGGCGGGCACCGTGCCCGGCGGCATCTGCAAGGTCACATCGATGACATCACCCTTGTTCAGATCCTTCTTCTCCAGATGCGCCACGCCATCCGGCTCGACCCGAATATCCGCGCAGTCCTCCGGTTTTCCGGGCGGCCCGATGGTGCACTTGGTGACGCCCATCCGGAAATCGGGGCTGATCACACTGACATTGATCGACTCCACATCGGTGTTCAGCACCCCGGTCCAGTGGAAGACCTGCGCGCCACCGGTATCGCTGACCGTGTTGTGCAGCGTGTACTCGAAGGTCGCGGCGCCGGGCCGCGCATTCACCGTGAACAGGTCATCGGTAATGGTCGCGTCCCCGTCACCGGTGGCCTTCACATCGCTGACCTGGAAACTTCGCTCCACGCCCTCGCTCACCTGCACGCGCAGGGGCAGCACCTGCCGGAATTCGCCGCCCGCAGGCACTTCCACGGTTTCGGTGACCCGCAGCAGACCATCGTCGCCGAGATTCACGTCCGCGGTGATCCGCACCCCGTCCGGGTTCGCGTAGGCGGCCGGCGCGGCCACACCCGCAAGGGCGAGCAGCAGCGCCACGAGGGCGCCCCCCCGAAAAATCTGCATGGAAGGCTACTTTAGACAGCTTGCTATTCTTCCTCAGCGGCAAGGCACAGGCCGATGGAGCCGGCGGCAAACGTGAGGGAACGAGGGGGTGCGGGGGGATGACTCGCCCACCGTCCGGCAACGGACCGATTCCGCCCGGTGGACGACCGCCGAATCAAGGCCAGCGGCCCAATCAGCCACCGCCGGGAAACCCCCAGCGTCCCGGTTATCCCCAGGGCCCGGGTGCGCCGCAAGGCCCCGGTTATCCACAGCGGCAAGGCTTTCCGCCGCCTCCGGGATACCCTCAGCAACCCGGCCAGCAGCAGCAACCCGGTTACGGTCAGGCGCCCGGCTACGGTCAGGCCCCGGGTTATGGCCGCCCGCCGGGCTACAACCAGCAACCGGGTTATCCCCAGCAGCAGCGTCCGGCCTATCGCGCGCCCATGCCGCCGACGGGTGCCTTCCCGCAGCTCACCCCGGCCACGCAGGTGCGTCCCGCGCCGCCGCGCCGCCGCCGCTGGACCACCTTGCTGGTGGTCATGGTCCTGCTGGTGACCGGTCTGCTGGTGAATACCGCCATCCGAACCGGCCTGCACGCCTTCGGTTCCGGCGATTCCGTCCAGACCACTTACACCAATTCGCCCGGCGGCGAGAACGCCGGCGTGGCCAAGACCGCCGACAATCCGCTGCTCACCGGCGATGACCTCACCCTGGTCCCGGCGGGCTGCAAGTACTCGGCCTGGAGCACCGAGGTGGAGACCGCGCGCAAGTTCTTCGAATCCGCCGCCGACTGTCTCGCCAAGGCCTGGAAGCCGCTCTTCGACGACATCAAGCTGCCGTTCGAGGCCCCGAAGCTGAATGTCTCGGCCGACACCAATGGCATCACCACCCTGTGCACCGGCAACAGCTCGAACTTCGCCGCCTTCTACTGCTCCGCCGACCAGACCATCTACATGCCGGTCAGCCAGTTGCAGACCGATATCTTCAAGAACAACTGGGTGGTCTACCTGTCCGTCTTCGCCCACGAATACGGCCACCACGTCCAGGCCCAGTCCGGCATTCTCGGCAAGGTCCATCAACAGCGCCGCGACGCCGGGGCCCGCTCCGACACCGGCCTGGAGCTGTCGCGGCGAACCGAATTGCAGGCCAACTGCTTCGACGGCATGTACCTGTCCTCCTCCAAGGACGGCGGTTCGCTCACCTCGGCCCAGGTCGGCGTCGCCCGCACCGACTCCTATCACCGCGGCGACTCCTCTGGGGACATGCGCGACCACGGCACCTCCCAGAACGGCGGCGCGTGGTTCGAACTCGGCTACGACAAGAACCACACGGCGCAGTGCAATACGTTCAGCGCCTCGGCGAGCAAGGTCAGCTAGACCCACCAACGCTGAATCGAATCAATGAGAACGGCCGGGCAGTGGATCATCCACTGCCCGGCCGTTCTCGTTCAACGGCTCAGTGCCCGCCGAACAGCCCCTTCGTGTGCGGGGTATGCCCATGCACGCCTTCGGCATACGCGGTCTCGGCATGCAGCGCGAAGTCGATGCCGCCGATCTCGTCCTCCCGGCTCACCCGGAAGCCGATGGTCTTGTCGATCACCTTGCCCAGCAGGAACGAGACACCGAAGGCGAACGCCGCCACCACCAGCACGCCCACCGCCTGCTTACCCAGCTGCCCGAGCCCGCCGCCGTAGAGCAGCCCCTTCTTGTCCCCGGTCATGGTCTCGTGCGCCAGGAAACCGATCAGCAGCGTGCCCACGATGCCGCCCATGAAGTGCACGCCCACCACATCGAGCGAATCGTCGAAGCCGCCCTTGAACTTCCAGCCCACCGCGAACGAACACACCACACCGGCCGCCACGCCCACGATCAACGCGCCGAGCGTATTCACCGACCCACACGACGGCGTAATGGCGACCAGACCGGCCACCGCGCCCGAGGCCGCACCGAAGGTGGTCGGCTTGCCATCGCGAATCTGCTCCACGACCAGCCAGCCCAGCATGCCGAGGCAGCCCGCCACCAGCGTATTCAGGAAGACCGCCGACGCGATCCCGTCCGCCTTCAGCGCGGAACCGGCATTGAACCCGAACCAGCCGAACCACAACAGGCCCGCACCCAGCAGCACGAACGGCAGATTGTGCGGACGCATGGCATCCACCTTGAAACCGACGCGCGGGCCCAGCACCAGCGCCATGGCCAGCGCCGAAGCGCCCGAAGCGATCTCGACCACCAGGCCGCCCGCGTAATCGAGGGTGCCGAGCTTGGCCAGCCAGCCGTCCGGCGTCCACACCCAGTGTGCGATCGGCGCGTACACGATGAGCGCCCACACCGGCACGAAGATCATCCACGCGGAGAACTTGGCGCGATCGGCGATCGCACCCGAGATCAGCGCCACCGTCAGAATCGCGAAGGTCAGCTGGAAGGTGACGTAGAGCAGTTCCGGCACACCGGTATTCGCGGCGGCATCGGTCACGTGAACGGTCGTCGGATCGATGCCCGAGAGCCCGATATGCCCGAGATCGCCGATCAGTCCGCCGCCCGCGTCATCACCGAAGGACAGGCTGTACCCGAACACCAGCCAGGCCACCGTGACCAGCGGGATCGAAATGAAGCTCATCATCAGCATGTTGAGCACACCGCTGGAGCGCACCATGCCGCCGTAGAAGATCGCCAGGCCCGGCGTCATGAGCAGCACCATGGCCGTGGCCGCGAGCAGCCAGGCCGTGGCGGCCGGGTCGATGGTCGGATTCATGGGGGTAACTCCTTCGCACATTGCGTTGCGTGGAAGTTACCGAATCCTCACGTTTCGGCGCTGTTACAAAAATGAGGAGTTGGATACCTGGTTGTAACTCAACTAGCTGCGGCGATCCCGGTTTTTCCGGGACAGAACTCGCAATCCGCGCGGGCCAGGCATGGGGAGGCCGTCATCGAGGGCCATCCATTCGGCCGTGGTCAGCCACTGCTGCTGGGTGCGTGCGTCCGCCGTGTCGTTGAACACACGCCGCCCGCGATCATCGCGCAGCTCGAAGGCCAGCACCGACCAGCGCGGCGGGCGCTCATGCTCGGCCAGTTGATCACGCAGATAGGCGGTGACCAGCGCGCCGATCGTATTCACGGGGCGCAGCGAAACCCGATTTCCATACCGTGCGGCATGGAAACGCCTTCCGGCGCACAGGGATCGGGGCGTGGCGTTATAGGCGATCCACCCGGCGCGCTGGGCGCGCTCGATCAGCCACAGATGTTTGATCGCGGTCGGCGGGATATCGCCGACGCGATCCCGGATCAGGGCGATGACGGGTTCCGACAGCAGAATGTCGCGCCGGGTCGGGCCGGTGCCGTGCGCGGCCCAGTATTCGTCGGTGAGCTTGGCCAGCACCCGGCCGAAATCGTCGACGCTGCGCTGGGCGCGGCGGCCCAATCGTTCGATGCGCTCGGCCTCGGCCCGCATCTCGTTCTGGACGGTGAGGGTTTCGATGGCGGCGAGCGTCGGCACCTGGCCGCGCTGCAAGAGTTCGAGAATCGCGTTAGCGGTGGCCGGATCGGCAGCGGCGGACACGGGTAGCGAGTCGCGCTTGATGTCGTAGTCCTGCGGATTGATGGCTCGACTCAGTAATCCGACCGCGGCGGTGTCGCCGGCGAATTCCGTACTGGAGAGCCAGGCTGCGGCGATGTCGTCATAAGACGGCACTTGGGCGTCCTCCGGGAGATTTGGTTGGTTGTGCCCCGGTCGGGATGAGGGACCGGCCGGGGCCACCAACCTGATGAAGGTTTGGCTACCGAAGTTGCCGATGTCCACGGTAGCCAAACGATTGCGATCTTGCTGCATCGGTTCACAGGATCGTTATGTCCGCTCTGCGGAGTTGAAACCGAACGCGCATCAGTAAATGGTGATCTTGGGTGGATGCGTCATCCGGCAATGTCTGGACCTTTCCCACGCTGAGAATTTGCTCGGCCCCCAACGCCCACCCGGCTTCCGTCGTATGGAGGGCAACAGGGCGGGCGGTTCGTATGTGACATGCATCACCGTTTAGGTCGGTTGGCTATGTGAAAGCCCGGGCTGGCTATGTCGACGCAACCAATGCGGCGGCGAAGCGAGCAGGCGCACTGGCATGTCGGCTAGTGCCGGTACCCTTTGGCCGTGGCTCTGTACCGGAAGTACCGACCGGCAACGTTCGCTGAAGTGGTGGGGCAGGAGCACGTCACCGATCCCCTGAGCATCGCGCTCGATACCGGGCGGATCAGTCATGCCTACCTCTTCTCCGGCCCGCGCGGATGCGGCAAGACCTCCTCCGCGCGCATCCTCGCGCGCTCGCTGAACTGCGTCGAGGGTCCGACCTCGAAGCCGTGCGGCGTCTGCTCGTCCTGTGTCGCCCTGGGCCCCGGCGGGCCCGGCAACCTCGACGTCATCGAACTCGACGCCGCGAGCCACGGCGGCGTCGACGACACCCGCGAACTACGGGACCGCGCCTTCTACGCCCCCGCCGAATCCCGCTACCGCGTCTTCATCATCGATGAGGCGCACATGGTCACCACCGCGGGCTTCAACGCGCTGCTCAAGATCGTGGAAGAGCCCCCCGCCCACCTCATCTTCGTGTTCGCCACCACGGAACCGGACAAGGTCCTCCCGACCATCCGCTCCCGCACCCACCACTACCCCTTCCGCCTGCTGCCCCCCGCCACCATGCGCGGCCTGCTCGGCAAGATCTGCGACCAGGAGAACGTCCAGGTAGAAGAGGCCGTCTACCCCTTGGTCATCCGGGCCGGTGGCGGCTCCCCCCGAGACAGCCTCAGCGTCCTCGACCAACTCCTGGCAGGCGCGGGCCCCGAGGGTGTCACCTACCCCCGCGCGGTCTCCCTCCTCGGCGTCACCGACGTCGCCTTGATCGACGACGCGATCGAGGCGCTCGCCGCTTCCGACGGTGCGGCCTTGTTCGGCACCATCGACCGCGTGGTCGAAGCGGGCCACGACCCCCGCCGTTTCGCCACCGACTTCCTCGAACGCCTCCGCGACCTCATCCTCATGCGCGCGGTCCCCGACGCCACCGAGCGCAACCTCGTGACCGGCCCCGGCGATGTCCTCGACCGCATGCGCGACCAGGCCGCCCGCCTCGGCTCCGCCTCCCTGGCCCGCTACGCCGAACTCCTCCACGAGGGCCTCGGCGATATGCGCGGCGCCACCGCCCCCCGCCTCCTCCTCGAGGTAATCGCCGCCCGCATGCTCCTCCCCGCCGTCTCCGACGCCGAAACGGCAACCCTGCAACGCCTCGAAACTCTCGAGCGTCGCATGGCCGGTGGAGCACCGCCGCCGTCTCAGCCCGCCCAAGCTGCCGCGTCCGCCCCTCGAAGTGCCGCTCCCGCATCGGCTCCGGCCGCTGACGCAGCCTCCCGCCGCCGAGGAGCAGAGGCTCTCGCGGCCTTGCGCGCCGAAAAGACACCCACCCCCGAGGCCCCGGCCGCCGACCCGCAACAGCCCGCCGCCCCCGCCGCTGCCCCCGCCCCGCAACAGGCTCAGGCTCAACCCGCCGCACCAGTGGCGACGCCACAACAGCAGACGGTTGCCCCGGCAGCTGCCCCCGCCACCCAGTCGGCAGCGGTGCGCCCGCCCGAAATGAACGCGGTGCGAGGCACTTCCGCCGCCGAAGATGCCCCGGCAGTCCCGCCCGCTCCGCCGCATCCCGCGGAACGCGCAGCGGCCCAGCAGGTTTCCGCAAGTGCCGCACCTTCCGGGGGCGCTGGGCGGCTGTCGGGTAGCGAGGCTGACTCCGCCGTGGAGGTGGCAGCGCCCGAAGTCGCCGACCGTGCAGCCGCCGCGCCGCAGGCCTCTACCGTGCCGTCCGCCGCTGAAGCTGCTGTGGCCCAGCAGGTTTCCGCGAATCCCAGTCATGCCGAGGTTGTGGAACAGCTGCCCGGCAGCGCGGCTCCCGCCGTCGTGGAGAGCGCGGTACCCGAGGTCGCCGACCGCGAGGTCGCTGCACCGCCCGCCGCTGAAGCCCAGCGGATTTCCACCAGCGCCGCAGCCGAACCCGGCGAAAGCGACTCTGCGGACCTCGCGTCGGTCGGTGAATCCGATGCTGCGGCACTCGATTTCGGCCAGGACGCTCCCATCGCAGCGCAGAACGTGCCAGGTGACGTGACCTCCGCGTCGATGGCTGACGTCCCGGCTCAGGCTGAGCTGAGCGCGCCCGAGCCGGTTGCGGTTGCGGAGCCTGCGGCGGCGGTGGAAACGCCTGCTGCCGTGGATGCTCCGGTCGAGGTGCCCGCGGACGAGCCGGAACCGGCCGTGGCCGCGGAGGACTCCGCGTCCAGCGGGGACGATGTGCTGCGGGAGATCGAGGGGGCCTGGGCTGATATTCGGGCCAAGGTTCGGGAGTTCGGGGTGGCGGTGCAGGCCATGATGAATGGGGCGAGCGTTTCGCGGCTCGAGGGGCAGACGATCGTTTTCGCGCATCAGAATGGGCCGTTGGCGCAGCGGTTGTCGCAGCCGCAGAATCTGGATGCGGTGCGGTCGGCGGTCAAGGCCGTGTTGGGTCGGGACCATGACGTGCGGTGGGAAGTGGGCGGGGCGGGTCCGGCGCCCGCGGCGCGGGCGGGCGGTGCGGCGGGGCGCGGAGCGGCGGGTGCGACCGCGGCTCCCGAGAAGAAGGCGGCACCGAAGTTCTCGCGGCCGAGCCAGTCGAAGGCTGCTGGTGGGGGTGCTGCGGCGGCGGTCGTGAATACGGCTGCCACCGCGACGGAGTGGGGGACTGCTCCGACGGCGGCGGTGGCCGCGCCCGCGCAGCCGGTGAGTGCTCCCTCGACGGGTGGGGATTCCAGGGGTGGGGACACGGGTTCCGGGGTGCGGCAGGCGCCGCCGGAGGACGATATTCCGCTGCCTGACGGGCCGGACCTTCCGGACGACCCGGGGCCGTCGGACTACTCGTCAGTAGGTTATGACGGCGTCCCACCTGCTGCTACGCCGGAGGAGGAGCGGGAGATGCTGGAGGCGGCGGCCACGCCGGTGCCCGCCGGAGAGCGTCGCGACCCGGATGAGGTGGCGTTGGATCTTTTGCGCTCGGAGTTGGGGGCCACACCTCTGGAGGGTTGACAGTTACCCTGTGAGCCAGATTAAGTTAACCGGAGTTCGCACTCGGCGGTACTATGATCGGGTGGCCGTGAGTATCGGTTCGGAGAGGTTCTAAGGTATGCCCTGGCGTTTGGGCTACCAGAGCATCTACGAGTCTGCTCGCGCCGCTGTTTGTACGGCGTCAAGACGGCCAGCTGAGAAGCGGGTCGGCGAGGTTACAAGCGGCCGCCCCGCACACTGCGGTGCAGGCGCACCTTAAGAGAGGAAAACTCCGATATGACCACAGAGGCCTACATTTACGAGGCCATCCGCACCCCGCGCGGCCGCAACAAGAAGGGCTCGCTGCACTCGGTCAAGCCGATCGATCTGACCACCGGTCTGGTCGAGGAGCTGCGGAATCGTTTCCCGAACCTGGATGAGGACCGTATCTCGGACATCATCCTGGGTGTCGTCTCGCCCGTCGGTGATCAGGGCGCGGACATCGCCCGCACCACCGTCCTCACCGCCAAGCTGCCCGACACCGTCGGTGGCATCCAGATCAACCGTTTCTGCGCCTCGGGCCTGGAAGCCGTCAACCTGGCCGCCCAGAAGGTCCGCTCCGGCTTCGATGACATGGTCATCGCCGGTGGCGTCGAGTCCATGTCCCGCGTGCCGATGGGCTCCGACGGCGGCGCCATGTTCATGGACCCGAAGACCAGCTACGAGGCTTACATTGTCCCGCAGGGCATCTCGGCCGACCTGATCGCCACCATCGAGGGCTTCACCCGCGATGACGTCGATGCCTACGCCGTCCGCTCGCAGGACCTGGCCGCCAACGCCTGGAAGAACGGCTACTTCGCCAACTCCGTCGTTCCGGTCAAGGACATCAATGGCCTGACCGTGCTCGACAACGACGAGCACATGCGTCCCGGCACCACCGCCGCCGACCTGGGCAAGCTGAACCCGGCCTTCGCCGGCATCGGCGACATGGGCGGTTTCGACTCCGTCGCCATGCAGCGCTACACCTACGTCGAGGCCATCAACCACGTGCACCACGGTGGTAACTCCTCCGGCATCGTCGACGGCGCGGCTCTCGTGCTGGTCGGCTCCGAGGAGGCCGGTAAGGCTTCGGGCCTGACCCCGCGTGCCCGCGTCGTCGCGACCGCCACCTCCGGTGCGGACGCCACCATCATGCTGACCGGCCCGACCCCGGCCGCGTTCAAGGCTCTCGCCAAGGCGGGCCTGACCGTTGATGACATCGACCTGTTCGAGATCAACGAGGCCTTCGCTTCCGTCGTCCTGAAGTTCCAGAAGGATCTGGCGATCCCGGACGAGAAGCTGAACGTCAACGGTGGCGCCATCGCCATGGGCCACCCGCTGGGCGCCACCGGCGCCATGATCACCGGCACCATGATCGACGAGCTGCACCGTCGCAATGCGCGCTACGCGCTGATCACCCTCTGCATCGGCGGCGGCATGGGCGTCGCCACCATCATCGAGCGCGTCTAACGCCCACCGACTTTTTTCAGGAGAACGAAAAACAATGACTGAGAACATGATCGGCTGGGAAAAGGACGCCGACGGCATCGTCGTGCTGACCATGGACGACCCCAACCAGGGCGCCAACACCATGAACCAGCTCTACAAGGACTCCATGCGGGCCACTGTGGACCGCCTGGTCGCCGAGAAGGACGACATCACCGGTGTCGTCATCACCTCCGCGAAGAAGACCTTCTTCGCCGGCGGTGACCTCAAGAACATGATGCAGACCGGCCCGGACGATGCCGCCGCCATCATGGACGAGCTGACCTTCATCAAGAGCGACCTGCGTCGTCTCGAGCAGCTGGGCAAGCCCGTCGTGTCCGCGATCAACGGTGCCGCCCTCGGTGGCGGCCTGGAGATCACGCTGGCCACCCACTACCGCATCGCCGCCGACGTGAAGGGCCTCAAGCTCGGCCTGCCCGAGGTGAAGCTGGGTCTGCTGCCCGCCGGTGGCGGCGTCACCCGCGTCACCCGCATGCTGGGCATCGCCAACGGCCTGATGGGTGTTCTGCTGCAGGGCACCGAGTTCACTGCCGCCAAGGCCAAGGTCACCGGCCTGGTCAACGAGGTCGTCGGTTCCATCGAGGAGCTCGTCCCCGCCGCCAAGGCGTGGATCAAGGCCAACCCGGACAAGGGCGTTCAGCCCTGGGACGTCAAGGGCTACAAGATCCCGGGCGGCACCCCCACCACCCCGGCGCTCGCCGCCAACCTCCCGGCGTTCCCGGCCAACCTGCGCAAGCAGCTCAAGGGCCAGAACATGCCGGCGCCGCAGGCCATCATGGCCGCCGCGGTCGAGGGTGCGCAGGTCGACTTCGACAATGCGTCGATCATCGAGTCGCGCTACTTCGTCTCGCTGCTGACCGGCCCGGTCGCGAAGAACATGATCCAGGCGTTCTTCTTCGACCTGCAGTCGATCAACAATGGCGGTTCGCGTCCCAAGGACGTGCCGAAGCGTGAGATCAAGAAGATCGGCGTCGTCGGCGCGGGCATGATGGGCGCGGGCATCGCGTACGTCTCCGCCAAGGCCGGTTACGACGTCGTGCTGAAGGACGTCACCATCGAGGCGGCCGAGCGCGGCAAGAACTACTCGGAGAAGCTCGAGGAGAAGGCGCTCTCGCGTGGCAAGACCACCGCGGAGAAGTCGGCCGCGCTGCTCGCCAAGATCACCCCGACCGCCGATGCCAAGGACTTCGCCGGCGTCGACTTCGTGATCGAGGCCGTCTTCGAGAAGCCGGAGCTGAAGAACGCGGTCTTCCAGGAGATCGAGGACATCGTCGACGCCGACGCCCTGCTGGGCTCGAACACCTCGACCCTGCCGATCACCCTGCTGGCCAATGGCGTGAAGCGGGCCGAGGACTTCATCGGCATCCACTTCTTCTCCCCGGTCGACAAGATGCCGCTGGTCGAGATCATCAAGGGCGAGAAGACCTCCGACGAGGCCCTGGCTCGCGTGTACGACTACACCCTCGCGATCCGCAAGACCCCGATCGTGGTCAATGACTCGCGTGGCTTCTACACCTCGCGCGTCATCGGCAAGTTCATCAACGAGGCCATCAAGATGCTCGACGAGGGCATCGACCCGGCGACCATCGAGCAGGCCGGTCTGCAGGCGGGTTACCCGGCGGCGCCGCTGAAGCTGAGCGATGAGCTGAACTTCACCACCATGCAGAAGATCTACAAGGAGACCGCCGAGGCCATCGTGGCCGCCGGTGGCTCGATCGACGCCGCCTCGGGCGCGACCGCCGGCATTCTCGACAAGCTGGTGGACGAGCACAAGCGCACCGGTAAGGCCGGCGGCGCGGGCTTCTACGAGTACGTCGACGGCAAGGCCACCGGCCTGTGGTCGGAGCTGCGCACCCTCTTCAAGACCTCGCGGGAGCTGCCGGAAGGCGTCACCCTGCAGGACCTGAAGGACCGCATGCTGTTCTCCGAGGCCATCGAGACCCAGAAGTGCTTCGACGAGGGTGTGCTGACCACCACCGCCGACGCCAATATCGGCTCGATCTTCGGCATCGGTTACCCGGCCTGGACCGGTGGCACCCACCAGTTCATCGTCGGCTACCCGGGTGGCACGGCGGGCTTCGTCGCCCGTGCCGACGAGCTGGCCGCCAAGTTCGGCGACCGTTTCCAGGTTCCGGCCTCGCTGCGCTGAAGTAGTACCAGGTAAGTGCTTGTCCCGCTGAGCAATCGGCGGCTCGATCACCGAAGCTCACGGCCCGTGTCGCACATGCGACACGGGCCGTGCCTGTACACGGGGAATGAACGTGGCACGACGGGTTACCCATAGCTGAGGCGAATCGTTCACACGCGGGTGCGGACCGCGCTACGTTTGGAATATGCGCGGGTAGAACACCGGAATAGCCCGTACGTTCGGTACGCGTTCTTTCCAGTGCGAGGTGGGCAGAAGATGGATCCACAGGCGCGCCCGGGAGAAGAACCCCGGAGCGATACTCGAGCCGAATCAGCGACGCAGGCCTACGTCCCGCTGGCCATCACCGATGAGCTGGAGGCCATGGGTCTGTTCGCCGCCGAGGAGATCGGCCGCGGCGGGTTCGGTGTGGTGTATCGCTGTGCCCAGCGGGCCCTCGAGCGCGATGTCGCGGTCAAGGTGCTGTCCACCGAGATAGACGACGAAAGCCTGGAGCGATTCCTGCGCGAGGAGCACGCCATGGGGCGGCTCTCCGGGCATCCCAATATCGTCGACATCCTGCAGGTGGATGTGACGCCGAGCGGGCGGCCGTTCATTGTCATGCCGTTCTGCACGCACGGGTCCCTCGAGCGGGTGGTCCGCGATAATGGGCCGCTGACCTGGTCGGATTCGCTGCGGGTCGGGGTGAAGCTGGCGGGGGCCATCGAGAGCGCGCACCGGGCCGAGGTGCTGCACCGGGATGTGAAACCGGCGAACGTGCTCCTGAGCCGTTATGGCGAACCCCAGCTCACCGATTTCGGCATCGCCCGCATACCCGGTGGCTTCCGCACCTCCACCAGCATGATCACCGGGTCTCCGGCATTCACCGCGCCGGAGGTGCTGAAGGGTGAGGAACCGACGGTCCGTTCCGATGTATACGGTCTCGGATCCACACTGTTCGCATTGCTGACCGGTCACGCCGCCTATGAGCGGCAGGCGGGGGAGAAGGTCATCGCGCAGTTCCTGCGCATCACCAGTGCGCCGCTGCCGGACCTGCGGGAGCAGGAGATCCCCTCGGACGTGGCGGATGCCATCGAGGCCGCCATGTCGCCGGATCCGAGCCATCGGCCCGGATCGGCGGTGGAATTCGGTGAGCTGCTGCGCGGTATCCAGGCCGAGCACGGGCAAGCCACCGACGAGATGGCGCTGCTGGACAGCGGGCAGACGGCGACCGGCACCGAGAGCCTGGATTCCCCTACCACCCAGCAGTATTCGCGGCAGCGCACCGGGACGGTGGTGACCGCACCGCGCAATCTCTCGCTGACGCTGCACGCCACCGGGGGGACCGCGAGCGGGGTCTTCCCGGCCACCGGAAACACCATGCCCCCCACGGCCGCGACGAAGTTCCGGCCGACCAAGCCCACGCGCGAACCGGTGCCGCGGCCTCGGCTGCTGGAACCCTTGCGGATGGGGGGACGGCGGCGGCTGGCATTGATCCATGGCCCGGCCGGTTTCGGCAAGGGCACCCTGGCCGCGCAGTGGCGGGCCGAGCTCGCCGATCGCGGGGTCGCGGTGGCCTGGATCGGCCTCGGCAGCGAGGACGACAATGCGGTGTGGCTGCTGGCCCACATCATCGCGGCCATCCGGAGTGTGCGCCCGGAGATCGGCGCGGGGCTGGAGCAGGTGCTGGAGGAGCGGCCCGCCGAGGCGGTGCCGTACGCGGTGTCGACGCTCATCGACGAGGTACATGCGGGCGGCACGGGCGTGGTGGTGTTCGTGGACGACTGGCATCGGATCACCGATTCCGGTGCGCAGCGGGTGATGGAGTCGCTGCTCGACAATTCCTGTCACCATTTGCGTTTCGTGATCACCAGCCGGGAACGGGCCGGGCTGCCGCTGAGCCGGATGCAGGTGGCGGACGAGCTGGTCGAGATCGGGGCGGCGCAATTGCGGCTCACCGTCGACGAGGTCCGGCAGATCCTGGTCGATCGCACCGGGCTGGAGCTCACCGACCGGCAGGTGGAGCAGATCCATACCGCCACCGACGGCTGGCCTGCCGCGATTCAGCTGGCGTCGCTGTCGCTGCGGGCCGCGGATCAGGAGCCTGAGCAGCTCATCGCGCGACTTTCCGGGAACAACAAGGCGATTCGTGAGTACCTGGCCGAGAACGTGCTCGATGCGCTGGAGCCGCGCATGCTCGACTTCCTGTCCGCCATCGCCGTTCCCGAGCGCGTGAACGCGTCGCTGGCGGACGCGCTGACCGGGTCGTCCGATGCCGCCGAACTGCTGGAGCAGGCCGAACAGCGGGAGTTGTTCCTGCACCGCAAGTCCGACGACTCGGACTGGTATCGCATGCAGCCGATGGTGGCCGAGCATCTGCGCGCGCGGCTGGAACGGGTAGAGGCGGGCAAGGTGAAGATCCTGCACCGCAAGGCTTCCCGCTGGTACGCCGAGCAGGGCATGCTGCGGCAGTCGGTGGATCATGCGCTGGCCGCCACCGATTTCAAGTTCGCGCTCGATCTCGTCGAGAACGGCGGCATGGATCTGATCGACCGTTCCCGGCTGGCGACCTTGTTCGGGACCGTGTCGAAACTGCCGGTGCAGCAGGTGGCTTCGCGCTCCAAGCTGCTGATGGCGCTGGCCCGCGCGAATGTGAACCTGCAGCAGTCGGGTGCCGCCCGGACCGCTCTCGGCCGCCTGTCCAATATGTTGGCCCGTAGTTCGCCGACCGATGCCGAGGCGGTGAATCAACGCTGTCAGGCCGCCGTGCTGGCGGCGGCCGACCAGGTGGCGCGCGATCGCACCGAGGGTGTGCTCGAAAAGCTCACGGACTGCCTGCAATTGGCCGATGAGCTGCCCGCCTGGACCGTCTCCACCGCCGCCAATCTGGCCTCCTTCGTGCGGCTGTGCGAATTCGATTTCAAGGGTGCGCAGGAAATGCAGGTGTGGGCCGCGCCGTATCACGCCCGCTCGGCCGATCCGCTGGGCGAGGTGTTCGGCCTGTGCGGTCAGGGTGCGGCGGCCTATGAACAGCTGGATTTGGAGGTCGCCACGCGCTGCTTCGAGCAGGCCTGGCAGACCGCCCGGGATCGCTCCGGCCCGCGCTCGCATTCGGCGCGGGTGGCGGCCGCCCTGCTCGGTGAGATCACTTACCGCAGGGGCGATCTGGAGAGCGCCGAACACCTGCTCGACCAGAGCCATGAACTCACCACTCATGTCGGCCCGGTCGACTTCCTGGTCACCATTTTCGTCATCGGCGCACGCGTGAAGGCCGTGCGCGGCGATATCGAGACCGCCACCGCCCGCCTCGACGAGGGCGCGCGAATAGCCGCCGATCGCAAGCTCGTCCGCCTCGCCGCCCACGTCCGCGCCGAACGCCTCCGCCTCGAGCTGCCACCCGATCCGCTCACCCTCGGCCTGGTCACCGACCCCATGGTCCGGCCCCTCCGGCACGTCTCGGGCGCGGCCGCGCTGGCCGTGGAGGCCGAGGAATTCGCCACCATCCGCGCCCTGCTGGCCCGCAGCCACCGCGGCGACAATGGCGGCGGCCCCGACGACAGTGCCCCCCTCGGTGCGAGCGATACGGCCGTGAAGCGTGCCCGGGCCCTGCACGCCCGCATTCGCGAGAAGCACCGCCCCCGAGCCGAACTCGATGCCGCCCTGCTGCTAGCCGAATGCCTGTCGACCTCCGGCTGGATGGGCGAATCCATCGCCGTCCTGACCCCCGCGGTCATTCGCTGCGCCGAACTTGGCTGGACCCGCCCGCTATTGGACGCAGGGCCAGGCGTCACCAATATCCTGCGCACCCTGCGCACCGAACTGCCGCTGGTCGATACGGGAAACCCTGATGCGCCCGCACTGCCGAAGGGTTTCCTCGACGCGCTCTTGTGAGCAATCCATAGATCTCCGGTGACCCGGTCACCAGCGTTCGTGGAGGGTATTCACAGGGTTTCTCGAGGAAAGGCATCGACAATCGCCGTCGTGCCTGTGAATCGCGTGCTGCCGCAAGCTCCTGTGGGACCGCCGCCCGCGCCGAAGGCTCCTGCGGCACGGGCCGGGTACGGGGGGTTTCATCACGGGGTTTCGCTGCTGCACGGGTGGGTGCCGCAGGTATTGGCGTTCGTGGCGGTCTTGCTGTTGGTGATCGCACTGCTCCGGTTCACGCGGCGGTGGTGGCTGGTGTGGATGCCGATGTGCGTGGTGCTCGGGGTGGGGGCGGCGTGGGGGTCATGGACCTTCATGAATGACGAAGGGCTGGCGGATGATCCGGCCCCGGTGTTGTTGTGGGTGTGTATCGGGCTGACCGGTGCCGCGCTGGGTGCGGCGGTGGTGGGGTGGCGGACCGGGGCCTTGTGGCAGCGGTTGGCGGCGGTGATCGCGGTGCCGCTGGCGCTGGTGAATACCGCTGTGGTGCTGAATCAGTGGGTCGGGTACTACCCGACGGTGCAGGCGGCGTGGAATGCGCTGACGGCGGAGCCGCTACCGCATCAGACGAGCTTGGCGTCGCTGGATGGGCTGCGGAATACGAATGTGGGGCCGGGGCGGATCGTGCCCGTGGATATCCCGGAGTCCGGCAGTCATTTCAAGCATCGCACCGAGTACGTGTATCTGCCTCCGGCGTGGTTCGCGGGCGACAAGCCGCCCGCGCTGCCGGTGGTCATGATGATCGGCGGCGAGTTCAATACCCCGGCGGACTGGGTGCGCAGCGGCCAGATCATGCCCGCCGTGGATGATTTCGCGGCGGGCAATGGCGGTCGGGCCCCGCTGCTGGTGTTCGTGGATTCCGGCGGCAGTTTCAACAATGACACCGAATGCGTGAACGGCCCGCGCGGTGATGCGGCCGATCACCTCACCGATGATGTTCCGGACTATGTGGAATCGGCCTTCGGGGCGTCGAAGGATCCGGCGCAATGGGCGGTGGTGGGCTGGTCCATGGGCGGCACCTGTGCGGTGGATCTGGCCGTCATGCATCCGGAGTTGCTGCACACGTTCGTCGATATCGCCGGTGATCTGGGCCCGACCGCCGGTACCAAGGAGCAGACCGTGCGGCGGCTGTTCGGCGGTGACGCCGAGGCGTGGGCGCGCTTCGATCCGATGACGGTCATGGGTAAGCACGGCCCGTACACCGATATGGTCGGTCTCTTCGATGACTTGAAGCCGCCGCAACGGCAGAGCGGCAATCGTTTCCGGTCTCAGCAGCCCGTCGAGGACGAGTCGGCCGGGTTCGGCGGCCACGACAATGTCTTCGACACTGGTGAGGAGGGCGCGGCCGCCACGCTGTGCGAGGAGGGCCGCCGGACCGGCATGGACTGCACGGTGCACACCACCGAGGGTGGTCACACCTGGCAGTTCGCGGCGTCGGCCTTCACGTCGTCATTGCCGTGGTTGACCGCTCGCCTCGGACTGCCGGTTTCCGGCGTTACCTCGTGAGCTCGTAGAGCCTGGTTCAGGCGTTCCACCACGGGCGCAGCGGCACCGTCCAGGCCTGGTCGGCACCGAGCTTGACGCCCAGAACCTGGTGTAGCTGAACCACATTCTTCTCGAACCCGAGCTGACATCCGGCCATGTACAGGCCCCACACCTTGGCGGTGCCCTCGCCGACCTCGTCGACGGCGGCGTCCCAGTTCTTCACCAGGTTGTCGCACCATTCAGCGAGGGTGAGCGCGTAATGCTGCCGGAGGTTCTCCTCGTGCATCACCTCGAGCCCCACGTTCTGGGCCTCGGAGATGATGCGGCCGGAGCCTGCCAGTTCGCCGTCCGGGAACACGTAGCGGTCGATGAAATCGCCCGCCTTGCTGGTGGCCTTGTTGTCCGGGCGGGTGATGGAGTGATTGAGGAACAGTCCGCCGTCGCGCAGCTTGGACTTGATGTACCCGAAGTAGGCCGGGTAATTGGCCACGCCGATGTGCTCGGTGAGGCCGATGGACGACACGGCGTCGAATTCGCCCTCGGGCACGTCGCGGTAGTCGGAGTGGCGCACCTCGGCGAGTTCCGAGAGCCCCTCCTCGGCGATCTTGTTCTGCGCCCAGGCGGCCTGTTCGGCGGACAGCGTCGCGCCGATCACCTTGACCCCGCGCCGGGCGGCGTAGCGCACCATGCCGCCCCAGCCGCAGCCGATATCGAGCAGCCGGTCCCCGGCCTTCAGGTTCAGCTTCTCGAAGACCAAGCGGTACTTGTTCTCCTGCGCCTCTTCGAGGGTCTGTTCCTCGTTCTCGTAGGCCGCGCAGGTGTAGGTCATGGACGGTCCGAGCACGTACTCGTAGAACGTGTTGGAGACGTCGTAATGATGATGAATGGCCTCGGCATCGCGAGTCTTGGAGTGCCGCAAGCCTTCCAGGGCGATGCGCCGCCAGCGCGGCAGCGTCTCCTGCGGCGGCGGCGCGACCGGCTTGAGCAGTTCCCAGCCCAGCGAGCGCGCTATGACCACCAGTTGCATGGCGGTCGGGCGGCGGAACTTCATGGAGGCCATGGCCTTCAGAAGTTCGTACGGGTCGCCGGGGTGGACGCCGGTGGCGGTCATGTCACCGGAGATGTAGGCGCGAGCCATGCCCAGATCGCCGGGTGCGGTGGCGATGTAGTTGACGCCGCGCGGAGTCTTGATCTCCAGGCCGAATTCCGAGTCCTCCGGTCCCGTGCTGCTGCCGTCATACGCGGTCAAGCGAATCGGCACCGGGCCGTCGATGAGGGTCTCGAAGATCTCGGCAATGCTGAGCTTGCTGCCGAGCTCGGCGAATACGTCGGAACGGTCCTTGAACGTGGTCACTTGCGTTGCACCGCCTTCGAATACAGATCCAGTAGACGAGAATCCGGGTCGTAGTGCTGCTTGAGCTGAGCGTAGGTCTCGCCGCCGTAGTACAAACCGGCGAATTCATCGTGGTCGTAGTAGGAGTCCGAATACAGCGATTTATGCCCGTCGAGTTCGGACACCCGGCGTTCGATGGCGCGGTTGGCCGCGCCTTCCTGCTGTCCCACCGTGGTCGGCACGGCCGACCAGAAACCGATGTTCACGTAGGTGCGGTTGGGCTCCAGCGGGTAGAGCGGCCAGGGCTGTTCGCCCTCGGTGTCGCGCAATCGCAAGGGGCACAACCAGATCGGCTCGATCGGGATTTCGCGCAGGAACCATTCCATGAAGTCCGCGGTGTGCTCGAGCGGCACTTCGATGTCCTGCACCACCCGCTCCCTCGGTGGATTGCCCTGGCGGGCCTCGAGTTTGTCGCCGATGTCGTACTTGTGGTCGAGCGCGATCAGCTTCCAGTAGAAGCTGCTGCGCAGGTACCGCTTCGGCCAGAACCGCCGGATTGTGGGGTTCTGGGTACCGAATGCCCGCGAACACCAGAACCAATCAGTGTCCCAGCGCCACAGGTAGTCACTGATGGTCAGCCGGTCCCGCTTGGGTTCGGCCGAGTCGTGCTGGATGGAACGGTAGAAGATGTCCATGCCGGTGTAGTCGCTGACCGGACCGGGTTCGTCGGTCTGGCGGCCGAGCACCAGGTAGCACTCGTCGGCAGTGAACACCACGCCGTCGAGGTAGTCGACCTGCTCCCCGGCGTATGAGCGGTCCGCGATGATCTGAGCCATGGCTGACTCGAGTTCCCGCAGATCATGAAACCGTATGTGCCGCAACGCTACGTACGGTTCGACCGGTTCCAGCTCGATCTTGAGCCGGGTGGAGTAACCGAGCGTTCCGTAGGAATTCGGGAAGCCGCGGAGCAGATCGGCGTTCGCCCCGTCCCGGGTGGCGGTGACGATCTCGCCCGCACCGGTCAGCACGTCCATCTCCAGCACGGATTCGTGCGGCAGCCCATTGCGGAACGAGGTGGACTCGATCCCCAGTCCGGTCACCGCCCCGCCGAGGGTGATGGTCTTGAGCTGCGGCACCACCAGCGGTGCCAGCCCGTATTGCAGGGTGACCGCGACCAGATCCTCATAGGTGGTCATGCCCGCCACATCGGCGGTGCGTGCCACCGGATCCACCGCGATGACCTGCGTCAACCCGGAAACGTCCAGCCCGGGCGCGGTGCTCTTGGCCCGTGCCCGGAACAGATTCGATGTTTTTTTGGCCAACCGGACGTTCGCGTCCGGCGGGATAGCGCGGTAGGAGGCCAGCAGTCGATCTACTCCGGCCTGATGCGCGGCGAACCCTGATTCTTGTGCGACCGCTGTGCGGCCGCCCTTCCCCAGCAGACTCAATGCCACCCTCGGAACCTATCGTGCACCGACCGGTCCTGCCAGCAGGATGACACCGGCGGGCCGGTTTTTCACGCAGCGTTTGCATACCGGTCAGGGCGTGTCACCAGCCCTGGATCGAGTCTATTCCCGCACCGCTCGTGATGATTGTTACTTCAGCTAACGATTAGGTTAATGCTCTTCACAACGGGTCATCGAGTCCTATCTGCCGAATCTGCGGCAGATAGGGATTGAGCTCGCCCGCCTCGAACCGGCACATGCCGATCACATGCCAGAACTGGCCGCCGGTCAGGCCCTCGGCCTTGTATCGCCCATCCGGCGCGCAGGCCACCCAGCCCTCCGGCAGCCCGAGCAGCGTCGCCTGCAGCACCGGTGCGGGTCCGGGCTCGCCGATCGACCACACCATCACGCAACCGTCATTGCCGCCGCTGGCCAGCCGACCGCCCGCCGGATCGAAGGCCAATGACCGCACCCGATTTCGATGACCGGTCAGCGTGTGCAGGTGCCGCCCGGAGGCGATGTCCCACAGGTGGATCACTCGATCATCACCCGCGGTGGCGAGCATGCCCGTCCTCGGTTCGACTGCGGCACACCAGAGTTTGCCGCGATGCTGGGTCAGCCGATGCAGCGGTTCGCCGCCCCCGACGTTCCAGATCCGGACCTTGCCGTCCCAAGACACGCCCGCCACCCGGTCGCCGTGGAAGACCACGCCGTACACCCGCTTCTCCTGTGCGGAGGGGCGATGCGAGTGATCGGACAGGGTGGCGAGCAGCGCACCGGAGTCCACCTCCCACACCCGGATATCGCCGTCATCGCAGCCGGTGGCCATGCGGGTGCCGTCTGCGCTGAACGCGATGGATCGGGTGCGGCCCCGGTGGTCGGGGAAGAGGGCGTGCAGGCCGCCGGTATTGCGGGTCCAGATGGCGACGGTGTCATCGTCATTGGCGGTGGCGAGGTAGCGCCCGGTCGGGTCGTAGGTGAGCGCCCAGATGGGTGCGGCATTCACGCTGATCCGGCGCTCGAGCGCCCCGGCGTCCACATCGAGCACATTCAAACGGCCATTGCTGCCGACCGTGGTCAGCTGATTGGGCTGATCCGGATTGAAAGCGGCCGATTCGAGGGTGACCAGGCCGTCCGTGCTGCCGCGCAGGCGTTCGATGAGCCGTCCCGTGGTCGAATTCCACAGGCGGACAGTGTGATCATTGCCGACCGCGGCGAGCTTGGTGCCATCGGCATTGAACGAGACCGCCCGGACATGGCGGCCGTGGCCGGACAGAATGTGCGAACAGGTGCCGCCGACCGGATCCCAGAGGCGCAGGGCGAATTGGTCGTCGGCGACGGCCAATTGACCGCCGTCCGGCCGGAAGACGAACGGCCACAGCGAGGCGGCGTGCCCGATCAGGCGATGCCGGGGCGCGCCGGTGCGGCCGTTCCGCACGAACAAGACTCCCGCGCTGTCGCCGGTCGCCAGCAGCTCACCGGACGGATCGAAGCTCACCCAATGGATGGGCGCGGCCCCGTGTTCCTCGCAGCGGCGCAGCAAGGCTCCGGTGCCGGTATCCCACAGCATGATATTGCCGGAGGTGTCGCCGCTGGCCAGGATCGGTTCGCCGGGATGGAAGGCCAGGGTGTGCACCCGGCCCCGATGCCCGGGCAGCATGCGGATCAGGCGGCAAGTGGCGGAATCCCACAGTCCCAGTTCGCCATTCGCGCCGCCCACCGCCAGCAGCGTCCCGGTGGGATCCCAGACGAGGCGGCGCAGTGGGCCGTCCGCGGCCTGGAAGGTGCCGACGGCGGTGCCGGTGTGCACTTCCCAGATGCGGACGGTGCCGTCGTGGTAGGCGGCCGCGACGCGGTCGCCGTCGAAGGCGATGGCGAAGATGCGCTGCCTGCGCCCGCCCGGCGGCGGGAACTCGTGCCGGTTCAGGCCGTCCGGAAGCGAGCGCAGGCGCAGCGTGCCGGAGGCGTCACCGGTGGCGAGGAGGTCGCCGGAGGCGTTCACCTCCAGGGGCCAGGGCCATTGGTCGTGATCGGACAGGATCTTTCGGACCTCGCCCGTGGTGGCGTCCCAGATCCGGACGGTGCCGTCGGCCGATCCGCTGACCACCACCTGCTCGGTGAAGGAGACGGCGAAGGTGCGGGCCCGATGACCTTGCAGGGTGCGCAGGGTCCGCCCGGTCTCGGTGCCGTAGATGACGACCGCGCCGTAATCGCAGCCGATGGCGATGGCTCCGCCGTCCGGACTGTAGGCCAGCGGTCGCGGCAGGCGGCCGAGCTGGGTGTCGACGCCATAGGTGACACCGATTGCGGCGGGCGCGAATTCGGTATCGGGCGGGGTGCCGGGCACGCGCGCCGAGCCCGCCAGATCGGTGCCGGTGGGCAGGCCGGTGACGTCGAGAATCGCGGCCCGGGTCCAGCGGCTGCCCTCGCCGCGCGCCCCGGTGAGATCGGCGCGGGCGAAGCGGGCGGCGGTCATATCCGCCTGGCGCAGATCGGCTCCCGCGACGGAGGCCCGATCCAGTTGTGCGCGATGCAGTCTCGTGCCGCGCAGGTCGGCGTGTTGCAGGTTCGCGCCGATGAGTTTGGCCTCGGTGAGATCCGCGTCGCGCAGGTCCGCGCCGATCAGGGACGCCTGATCCAGGTACGCGCCGACGAGCCGGGTGCCGCGCAGGACCGCCCCGTCCAGGACCGCGCCGGTCAGCCGCGCGCCGCTGAGATCGGCGTCGGTGAGATCGACCTGCTGGAGGTTGCGGAAGGACAGGTCCTCCCCGGACAGTGTCGCGCCGCGCAGGTCGGTGTCGATCGTGATCCGCAGCCGGGCGGCGATGCGCGAGGCGTTCAGGCGGGCGATCTCGTGGCCGTCCCGATCGGCGATGGCCTGCTCGGCCCAGACCCGCAGCCTCGCGATATCGGCCAGATCGCAGAGGAATTCGACGCCGAGCGGGCTCAGCGCCGCCTGGGCGAGGGGTGCGGGCGCGGTGATCTGGTCGTCCAACTCGGCGGCCACCTGCCGGGCCACCAGCCATTCGGTGACCGACGGATGGATGAATCCGAACAGATTGTCCTCGGTGCGCACGACCAGGCTGCGCGAGCCGAGCGCGTGCGCGTACTGCGGCACGGTGAGTCGGCTGAGATCATCCGGTTCGACGAGTGTGCGTGCGACCTCGGTCAATTCGTCCATGCGCAGGTACGGTTCGCCCGCTTCCCACACTCGCAGCGCGAAGGCGGTCACCGCATGCTGCAATTCGTCGAAACTCAGACCCGGTAGCGAACTCGTCTGTTCGGGGGAGCGGTCGGTCTCATAGGTCAGCCATGCGGTGAGGATCTCCTGGTAGAGCCGCGTCGGGCCGATAATGCGCTGGGCTCCGGCCGCCGCCCGCAGGCGCTGCTCGTCCAGATTCGCGATGAAGCTGAGCATGCGCGGATTGCGGGCCATTTCGAGGAGGTCCGGAATGCCGCGCAGCAGGCGCATCCGGTCATCGGCCGCGGCGGCATCGTCGTGATACCGGTTGACCAGGAAGGCGCGGACCTGGTCGGTGGTGAAGTCCTCGATATTCAGGATGTGTCGGCCCGGGGGCATATCGAAGCGCTTGCCGAGTGCGCTCGACACCTGATCGCCGGACTGGAAATGCTGGGTGCGCGCGGCGACCACGACCTTCGCCTTGCCGCGCGCCGCCTGCAACAGCGTGCTCATGTGGGTGGCGGCGCTGTCGTAGCTGAGCTTGGTGAGCAGTTCGTCGAAGCCGTCGAACAGCAGCACGACTCGGCCCTGCTCGAGCATGTAGTTGAGCGCGCCGAGGTCGATGCGTTCCTCACCGTGATTGACCAGGTGCGCGGCGACCAGGGTGTCGACCGATCGGGTGCGGTCCAGGGTGCGCAATTCGATGAAGATCGGTATGAGGGTGGGGGCGGTCTGGCCGATCCGGCGGGCCAGCTCGCGCAGCGCGAAGGTCTTGCCCCGCCCGAAGTCGCCCAGCAGCAGCACGAACTTTCCGGAGTCGGAGGTGACCAGGTCCATCAGCTCGTCGACGAGCTGGTCGCGGACCTCCTTGGAACCTTCCTCCAAGACTCGGAAGCGCTGCGGCACATACAGATCGGGTGGGTAGCGCGGATCCTCGCGCAGCCGCGCCGACTGCTTGCGCAGGTACTCGTGCAGATCCAGCAACCCTTGGAAGTCGGTGAAGCTGCGCACCTGCACGCCGTCGGCGGCCGCCTCCTCGCGCAGGCCGCGGGCGGGCGGTGGCCCGCTGTACACCAGGATCGAGCCGGATTCCGGCTGCTGGGCCTGGAATTGGTCCAGCACCTGCCGGGTCACCTCACCGGCGTGCGCGCCGATCTGCGACTGATCGATGACCTGGCCCTCCCGGACCGTGATCAGCAGATACGGCGGCTCGGCGTCGATCTTGCGGATATTGGCTGTGGGATACCGGATTTCGCAGATCTCGGCGACCCGCTCCAGCAGCTTCTCGTGCGGTGAGCGGACGCGGGCGGGTGGTTCCTCCTCGGCCGCGGGTTTCGCCCAGGGATCATCGTCGGGTACCTCGATGCTCGGCGGCGGGGCCTGCGGTGACTGATCTCCCAGCGCCGCTTCGCAATTCACGAACGTGGGTGTCAGCGTGATCGGCCTGCCCACGGTTTCATCGCACGGGTAGCGGGTCAGTTCGGTGGCGGTGATGTGGATGAGCTCGGCCCGCCCAGGACCGGCGGCGGGCAGGACCAGCAGGTTGTTTCCCAGCTGCCCGGCATGGGTGCCGCCCGGACCCGGCCCGTGCAGCAGCAGATTGAGCCGGGTGTCCAGGTGCCGGGTGACCACGGACGTATCGCGGAGCAGGTCGGGATCGTCGGGTGAGGTGCTGTCGCCGGGGAGCGGATCGTGGCGGACCACGCCCACCCGCAGCCAGCGCTGTCGTTCGCGTTCGCGCAGCTGGGTGGCGAACCAGGTCGCCTGCGGGGTGCCCACCTGGCCGTAATTCGTGTCGGGCAGATGGGTCATGTCCATGGTCGAGTTCAAACCCGCGACGACCACCCGCAATTCGGGAATCGGGAACAGGGTCCACGGTTGCCCGGCGGCGAATACCAGCGGATCCAGGCCGCGGTAGAGCTCGTCGAACATGCGCGTGAATTGGGCGAGCTTGGGGAAGTGCGGGTGCTGCGGCCGCCGCTCATTGGCCTCGCAGTCGGAGAAGTACGCGGCGCACGCGGCCGTGGAGACATCGTGATTGCCGGGGACGACGATCAGCCGATCTGGGCCGAGCCGCAGCAGCGTCCGCAGGCCGCCGAGAAAGGAGAGGGCGCTGCGGAATTCGGAGGGGCGCGCGGATTCGGTGAGATCGCCGCTCACCACCAGCAAGTCCGGCGGCGGTACGTCCTGATCGATCAGTTCCTGGACCGCGCCGAATATTCTGGCCTGCAATTCCTCCGGATCGACCGGTTCGTCCTCCGGATAGTCGGAGGTTCGCAGGACGGGCGCGGTACGCCCGAACCGGGGGCCCGCCACATGGAGTATCGACACCGAGGTGCGCGGCCGGTCCGGCAGTGGATTGCCCGGAAAGTCCGGCGCGGTCAGGGGGCGGCGTCGCCTGCTCGTGAAACTGCCTGTGGCGGAGTGGGGATCGCCGCCCGATGCGGGCCGGTCCGCACCGACCTGGGCCGCGCCGTCCAGGAATCGGCTGCGCACCTCGTCCTCGTCGCGCACGTCCGCCAGGTCGAGCACGGTCACCCCGGCGGGCAGCCACTCCAGCGGGCAGTCGTCGATCCGGACCGCGAGCACCTTCGCCGCCCCGGCATCCAGGGCCGCCTGCCATTCCCCGTTCGCGTACCGGGCCGCCATATAGGTGCGCGACAGCACCGCGACCACGATCGTGCACTGCCGCACGCCTCGCGAGACGAAATCGTCGAAGTCCATCTCGGGCGCGAAGTCCCACGCCGATAGCAGCGTCCGATATCCCGCGGTCTCCAACTGCCAGGCCAACCAGGTCGACCACCGCTCGTCGGCCGGGGAATAGCTCATGAAGCAATCCCGCGACCGCCGCCCTCCCGCCAGTGTCACCCCATAATTATTACGCCGTCGAACGATCCCTGGGTTCCGATGTGCGAGATCATGATCGAGTGCGAGAACAGCTGAGGAGGGTGAGCGTCCTCGACGCTGTGCGATTGGGGCTGCTGGCGGCCGGGTTGCTGTGTGTGGCAACCGGTTGGCTGCCCCGGGCCGAGGCCGCGGACAATATGCGCCGGATCGCGCCGCTGCTGCTGTTCCTGGGGAGCGTGATCGTGCTGGCCGAGTTGACTCGGCGGGCGAAGGTTTTCGACGTGATCGCGCATCGGCTGGCGATCATCGCCGGTGGGAACTATGTGGCGCTGTTTCTGCTGTGCGTGTTGTTCGCGTCGACCACGACCACGGTGCTCAATCTGGACACGACCGCGGTGTTGCTGACGCCGGTGATGCTGGCGCTGGCCGGGCCCGCGCGGATCGCGCCGATCCCCTTGGCCATGACCACGCTGTGGCTGGCGAATACGGCGAGTCTGTTGTTGCCGGTGTCGAATCTCACCAACCTGCTCGCGGCGGATCGGGTCGCGCTCGATGCCACCGGGTTCGCGGCCAGAATGTGGCTGCCGCAGCTGCTTTCGATTCTCGTCACCATGATCTGCCTGTGGTGCTGGTACTGGCGGCGCTCGCAGCGGGGAGCCGAGCGGTACGACGTGCCCGAGCCGGTGCGCCCGGCCGATGGTCGCGAGCGAATATTGCTGTACACGAGCGCGGGTGCCTGCGTGCTCTTCGTCGCCGCGATTCCCTTCGTGGGGGACAGCATCGGGTACGCCGCCCTGGGAGCCGCGGTGCTGGTGGTGGCCGCCTTCGCGGTGCTCGACCGGTCCGCGCTGCGTTTCTCGCTATTGCCCTGGCAGCTGCTGGTTTTCGTGGCCGGTCTGTTCCTGGTGGTTCCCACACTGAGCCGGTATGGGCTTTCGGATGTGATGCACGGGCTCATCGGGGACGACTCCGGTGCGTGGGGTGCGTTCCGGGCGGCGGCCGCGGGCGCGGGGCTGTCCAATGTCGTGAACAACCTGCCCGCCTATACCGCCGGGGAGGCGGTGATTCCCACGGGCGAGCGGAATCAACTGCTGGCCTTGCTGATCGGGACGAATGTCGGGCCGGTGGTGACGCCGTGGGCCTCGCTGGCCACCCTGTTGTGCCTGGAGTTCTGCCGGACGCATGCGGTGCGGATTCCGATGCGGAAGTTCGTGCTGACCGGGTTGGTGCTCGCCGTGAGCGGGACCGGCCTTGCCGTCGCGGGGCTGTTGATCACCGGCTGAAGGGATCGTCGGCGCGCAGTGCGAAGCGCGCGATATCGACGATGTCCCGATCGGTATAAGTGCCAGGCAGGGGCAGGCGCAGATGCTCGAAGAGCTGGCGGATCTGTTCGACCGTCGGTTCCGCGGCCAGGAGCGGTTCATCGTCGCGGCCGATCGCCAGGGGCCGCGCCTGTTTGAAGCTGCGCGCCAATTCGCGAGTCAGGTCCTGGTAGTGCGGTTTTCCGCGTTCGAACAGCAGGGCCGGGCTGACCGGATAGCGCTGGGTCATGATGACGCAGCTGTCGGACAGATCCCAGCGGTAGGTGGTGGAGGTCGAGGCCAGGGCGATCTCGATGAGCAGGAAATCGCTCTGCTGCCGGTACCAGCAGGCGGCCAGCACGGTGGCGAAGGACTGCTTGCGGATGCGATCGACGGTCCATTGCGGGCCACTCGCGCCGCCGTGTGAGATCACGGTGGAGCGATAGTGCGCGTCGTCCTGGCAGCGCTGTTCATTGGTCGGATCGAGGATCTCGACTTGGAGCCGCACCGTGCGCTGCTCGCGGCGGGCCTTGTTGAACAGTTCGGGCAGGGTCACCGCGCGCAGGTAGGTCCCGGTTCCGCCCTTGCGGCACCACTTGTCGGTATCGCGGCGCGCCATGGTGTGCGCCTCGGCGATCTCCGGCCCGTACAGCAGCCGGACCGCGGTAGTGTCGCGCACCGCGCGGGAGAGACCGTGCCGCTCCCGCAGAATCGTCGCGGCGACCAGGGCCAGCACCGCGAGCGTCGCCGCGGCGATCTGATCCGAGCCGAGAACGTCGAGGATCGCCAGCATCGCGACCGTGATCGCGATGAGCACGATCCCGATGCCATCGATATTGACCTGCAACCACTTCGCGAAGTGCTTCATCGCCGCCCCGAGTCCTCCCCGCCTGATCACTCCACGATAGGTGGACGCCCGCGCGGGCACCGGATGAATCCGGACGGACGCGAACGCGGCGTAGCATGACCGGGCGGCGACAGGGTGGAGCCGGTAAATGGGTGCAATCAGTAAGGAGCACATGGTGGGACAGGTCAGCGCCTCCAGTTCGATCGTGGTGACGGCAGATCCGAAGCGGACCCTCGACGCGATCGCGGACTACGAAGCGGTGCGGCCGCGCATCCTCTCCTCGCACTACCGCGACTACAAGGTGGTCCAGGGCGGCAAGGGCACGGGCACCGTGGCGGAGTGGACGCTGCAAGCCACCGAGAGCCGGTCCCGGAATGTGTCCGCGACGGTGTCGGTGTCGGATTCCATGGTGACCGAACGCGATTCGAACTCCTCCATGGTCACCACCTGGACGGTCACGCCGTCCGGCAGCGGCGCGCTGGTCACCGTGCGCACCAGCTGGAAGGGCGCCGGCGGTATCGGCGGCATCTTCGAGGGCATCTTCGCGCCGCTCGGCCTGAAGAAGATCCAGGCCGAGGTGCTCGAGAACCTGAAGAAAGAGCTCGCCTAGTCTTTCGGGCTATTCCGAGTCGACAGCGATATCGAAGAGGTTTCCCTCGGGATCGGACAGGGTCGCCCAGACGGCGCCGTACTCGTCGAAGTCGGCGATGTGCTTGGCGCCCAGGGCGACCGCCCGATCGATCTGCGCGGCCAGATCATCGGCGGTCAGATCGAGGTGCACGACATTCTTGCCGGGCGTCTTGTCGGGAACCTGAACGAACATGAGCGCCGGGCGTTGCGGCGCGCTCATGCCGACGGTCGCGAACTGCTCGTTCGCGTCCGGATCGACCGGCCGGTCCAGCAGCTGGGCCCAGAATCCGGCCAGCTCGGCCGCATTCGCGCAATCGAAGGTGATGTGGGCGATGGCGAGAGCCATGGTTCTACTCCTTTTCAGAGCCGGCCGATCGGCCAGCAGACTTCCGTGCGGTAATCGGCCGGCTCGGCATCGCCGGGTCCGACCAGGTAGATCTCGCGGATCGGCTCCGCGAGCGTGGTGTCGTGCTCGGCCACATGGCTGCCCAATGCGCCGTAGGTGAGGTCGAAGTCGGTGAACGCGCCGCTGTGCACGGCGATCGCGAACCGGCGGGCGGGGAGATCCAGTACGGTGCCGCGCTCGGCGAGCCGCTCCCGATACCGGGGATCGAACGGCACGAAGGTGACCACTTCACCCTTGTCGTCCTCGAAGAACTCCGGCGCGTAGGTGGCCCCGGCGGGTCCGGCCGGTGTCAGATCGGCGGCGGCCAGGGTTTCGTACAGGCTCGGGTAGGCGATCTCGCACCAGTCGCCACAGGCTTCCCGGGTTACCACCTCGGCCATGGCCAGCACGGGAAGGCTTGGCACCGAGCGATATTCGACCTGGACTCCGCCCGTGGGCACGGTCAGCAGCGACCGCAGCGAGGCCACCACATCCCGGGTCCGGGCGAGCTCGGCTTCCATCCGTTCCAGATGGACGCGAATCGCGCTGTCCCGCGCTGCCTGATCCGGTGCGGCGAGCACCTCGCGAATCGCGGGCAGCGGCATGTTCAGGTCCCGCAGCCGCCGGATCAGATGCGCCTGATCCACCTGTGCGGTCGAATAGAACCGGTACCCCGAGCTCGGATCGATCGTGGCCGGTTCCAGCAGCTCGATCTCGTGGTAGTACCGCAGCGTCTTCACGCTGAGATAACTGAGCCGGGAGAACTCCCCGATCGGCACTGTCGCTGTCATGCCCTCAGCGAACACCCTCCAGCGGGGGGAGAGTCAAGGTTCGCCCGCGCGCCGGGCGACTAGGCTGGTCGGGAATCACATTCCCGCAGAGAGGACACACCCCGTGCAGCCCGGTGGAGAGTTCGATATCCAGCAGTTGATGGCTCAGGCCCAGCAGATGCAGGCGGCCGTCATGGCCGCACAGCAGGAGATCGCGGAGTCCGAGGTCGAGGGCGAGGCGGGCGGTGGCCTGGTGCGCGCCAAGATCAAGGCCACCGGCGAGGTGCTGGAGCTGACCATCGATCCGAAGATCGTGGATCCGGAGGACATCGACACCCTGCAGGATCTGATCATCGGCGCGCTCAATAACGCCATGGACACCGCCCAGCAGCTGGCCGCCGACCGACTGGGACCGCTCGCGGGCGGTCTCGGCGGCGGCGCGCTTCCCGGCTTCTGATCCGGGAAGGCGCAGGTGTACGAAGGTCCCGTTCAGGATTTGATCGACGAACTCGGCAAGCTGCCCGGTGTCGGTCCGAAGAGCGCACAACGCATCGCTTTTCATCTTCTCGGCGTGGAACCGCCGGAGATCGACCGCTTGCAAGCGGCATTGCAGAAGGTGCGCGACGGCGTGCGATTCTGCGCTGTCTGCGGCACGGTGTCCGACGGTGAACTCTGCCGCATCTGCGCCGACCCGCGCCGCGACCGCACCATGATCTGCGTGGTCGAGGAACCCAAGGATGTGCAGGCCATCGAGCGCACCCGCGAATTCCGCGGCCGCTACCACGTACTCGGCGGCGCACTCGATCCCTTGTCCGGCATCGGTCCCGACCAGCTCCGCATCCGGGAACTGCTCACCCGCATCGGAAACCAGGAAGATGGCATCGACGTCACCGAGGTAATCATCGCCACCGACCCGAACACCGAGGGTGAAGCGACGGCGACCTACCTGGTCCGCATGCTCCGCGATTTCCCGGGACTGTCCGTCACGCGACTCGCCTCGGGTCTGCCAATGGGTGGCGACTTGGAATTCGCCGACGAATTGACCCTCGGCCGCGCACTATCCGGCCGCCGCGCTTTGTAATCGCAGGGTGGTGGGGGTTCGGGGGCGAAGCCCCTGAGAGTCACGAGAGTTGTCACGTCCAAGTCGGCGGTGCTGGGAGCGCCGCCGGCTGTGGGCAGGGGATGTGGTCGTTATTGCGGGGTACGTCCGCGCCCGCACCCGTGGCGTGCAAGGCCACCGCGACGGCGAAGGTCGCGGCGAGACCGGCCACTATCGCCAAGCCTTTGCGCAGCTTCGGGGTACTGATCTTCGGGCGTAGCTTCATGTATCGCTCCTCGCTTCGGGAGTGAGTTACGCGAACAAGCCGGGGTACACCGCGTGGAAATAGCGAAATGTTAGCTTTCCTGTGCGGTTATAGCGTGTATTGAGGCTTGATATCCCGAATCGAAATGCGCCCGATCACATATTGAGACCGACCAGTCGGCGCTTATAGCGAGAGTTTCTGCCAATCCAGCGCATCGAATCGCGTGAGATCCCCGTTCGCCCAATCCCAGATGAGATCCGCGACCTGATTCGCATCATTCAGCGAAACGGTGAAATGCCGGTCCGCCGACCCGTCCCGATACTCCAGGTCGTAATGCCCGTCATCATGCCTATAGGTCTGGACGTAAATCTCATCCGCCTTCTCGACAATCAGATACGGCCCCGGCGCGGCCAGCTCCGGCACCCACTTGTGCGCGAGTTCCTTTGTCAGATAAGGGAAGTCCCCCGCACCGCCATGAGAGACCGCGACCGGCACCTGCCCGGCGGGATCGATCAGCCAGAACAATTGCGGGTCGTACACCGCATACCCGCGCGGCGTCGCCAACTCGAACAGCAGGTTCCGCACATGCCCGATGGCGTCATAGGGACTGGCCACCTGCAAGGCCGATCCGGGCCCGGCCTCGACCGGCCCGTCGCTCAGAAAGGCGTCCGCCTCCGGCAGCTTGTCATTGAGCCGATTGAGCTCCGCGGCGATCTCGGCCAGGGCCTCCGGCACCGGCTGCCCATCCTGGCTCATCAGATACGAGTCCACCTCGGAGGTGGTCGCGGCGGCACCGGAGGGCAGTAGAACGTGGTCGTAGCTCACCCGGCCAGGCTAGTTGCTACCCGGTGAGCCCGTGACGCACGCCCTCACTCCGCGCGCAGGAGCACCCGCCCGCCACGTCCCCGCAGTCGACCACGAACGCATGCCGCGCATGATCGGAATCGATGCACTCGAACGCACTGCACTCCACCGCCCCGTCCGCGTGCACGATCAACGTCCCGTGACAGTGATCCAAAACCGCCGCGCACAACGAGCAAACCGAGTCGCTCATGTAAGCCTCCGGCTCATGAAACCTCCCGAACCATCCCTCCCGTCCTATCACCCGCGTCCGACAACTATGGGAGATCACCGCGTGTCGTCCGAACTGTCGAAATACTCCCGCGTGTCGAGGGTCCGGCGTGGTGCACTTGACGTATGGGAATCAAGGTTTCCCTCGAACATCGAACGACCTACTCCTTCGACCACTCGGTGCGGATCCACCCGCACGTGGTCAGGCTGCGGCCCGCGCCGCATACGCGGACCGCCATCGAGGCGTATTCCATGCGGGTGACGCCCGCGGACCACTTCGTGAACTGGCAGCAGGATGCTTTCGGGAATTTCCTTGCACGCCTGGTGTTTCCGGAGCCCGCGCAGGAATTGACCGTGACGGTCGGGTTGATCGCCGATCTGGATGTGATCAATCCGTTCGACTTCTTCGTCGAGGAGTACGCGGAGCATTTTCCGTTCACGTATACGCCGGAGTTGGCCGCTGATCTGGAGGCCTATCTGCGGCCGGTGGATGAGCTCGGATCCGGTTCCGGGCCAGGGGAATCGGTGCGGGAGTGGGTGCGGGAGCATCCGGTGGAGGGGGATCCGCGGACCATCGACTTCCTGGTCACGCTCAATCACGCGCTGCGCCAGGATGTCGGGTACACGATCCGGATGGAGGCGGGGGTGCAGTCGCCCGATCACACGCTGCATACCGCGCTCGGCTCCTGCCGGGATTCGGCCTGGCTGCTGGTGTCGATTCTGCGCGAATACGGTTTGGCCGCACGGTTCGTGTCCGGTTATCTGATTCAGCTGGCGCAGGACGTGCCCTCACTGGATGGCCCGTCCGGTCCGCCCGCCGACTTCACCGACCTGCACGCCTGGACCGAGGTGTACCTGCCCGGGGCGGGCTGGGTCGGGTTGGATCCCACGTCCGGACTGTTCGCGGGGGAGGGTCATATTCCGCTGGCCGCCACCCCGCATCCGGTGTCGTCCGCGCCGATCACCGGCGCGACCGATCCGGTGAACGCCACCCTCGAGTTCTCGAATTCGGTGCATCGCATTCACGAAGACCCGCGAGTCACGCTGCCCTACAGCGATATTCAATGGGAGCGCATCACCGCGATCGGCGCGAGCGTGGACACTCGCATGCGGGCCGCCGATGTCGGCCTCACCGTGGGCGGCGAACCCACCTTCGTCTCCATCGACGACCAGACCTCCCCGGAATGGACCACCGAGGCCGACGGCGCGCACAAACGCGAACGCGCCGCCGACCTCGCTCAGCGGCTGCGCCGCATCTACGCCCCGCGCGGCCTCGCCCAATATCGCCAGGGCAAGTGGTATCCGGGAGAAGTCCTGCCGCGCTGGGAGATAGCAATGCTCTGGCGCGCCGACGACACCCCGCTGTGGAATCACCCGGAACTCCTGGCCGATCCCTGGCTCCCGCCGGAATCGGCGTCCCGATCGTCCTGGCGGGCGGACGGTGAGGCCGCGCGGGCGATCATCGAGCACGTCTCGGACGGCCTCGGCCTGCCTCGGACGCAGGTGCGCCCGGCCTATGAGGACGCGTTATTGCGCATGGCGGCGAAAGCCCGTGCGCCGGAGGGCGCACCGGTCGAACCGGAGGAGGATCTCGCCCCGGACGAGGATTCGGTGCGGGCGCGCAAGGAAATGCTGGCCCGGCTGGACGATCCCGTCGACGAACCCGCCGCCTATGTGCTCCCGCTGTACCGCCGCGAGGACGACTCCGGGTGGGGGAGTGCGAATTGGCAGCTGCGGCGCGGCCGAATCGTCCTGACCGAAGGCGATTCCCCGGCCGGACTGCGCTTGCCGCTGCACTCCATCTCCTGGAAATCGCCGCCGGACCGTCCGGAGGCGGACCCCCTCGCCGGGCATCAGGTGCAGTCGTCAGGCCCGTCCGAGCGGTTCGATACCGGGGCGGCGGAACGGGTTCCGGATGTTTTCGCCAGCCTGGAGGCGGACGCGGGGGAGGAGCTCCTGTGGTGGGAGGAAGGCCGATCCGAGGATGACTCGGAGGAGCCGATCCCGCTCGAATCGATTGCCGCACCGCTGCTCTCACCCACCGGCGAACCCCTCGCCGTGGTGGAGCCCGCGGATGGCGCGCCCATCACCGCGCTGGTTGCCGAGGTCCGTAACGGCCGCCTGTTCCTATTCCTGCCGCCCGTGCAGGATCTGGAGGCCTTCTATGACCTGGTGTGGCGGATCGAGGCCGCGGTGGTCGCGGTCGGGCAGCCGATCGTGCTCGAGGGCTACGCGCCGCCGGTCGACACCCGCCTGGTCAGCCTGTCCATCACCCCCGATCCGGGCGTGATCGAGGTGAACGTGCAGCCCACAGGCAGTTTCGCGGCCCAGGCGAGACTTCTCGACACGCTTTACGAGCAGGCTCGCCTGGCCCGCCTCAGCACCGAATCCTTCGATATCGACGGCACGCATTCCGGCACCGGCGGCGGCAATCACATCACGCTCGGCGGTCGCACCCCGGCGCGTTCGCCGTTGCTGCGGCGTCCGGACCTGCTGGTGTCCATGCTCACCTACTGGCAGCGGCATCCGGCGCTGTCGTACCTGTTCTCGGGGCGTTTCATCGGCCCGACCTCGCAGGCGCCCAGGGCGGACGAGGGCCGCGCGGATTCGCTGTACGAGCTGGAGATCGCCTTCGCCGAGATCGCCAGGCTGGCGGGCGGGCGCAAGGCCGGTGAGAAGGCTTCGGCCCCTTGGGAAGTGGATCGCGCGCTGCGGCATCTGCTGACCGATCTCACGGGCAATACGCATCGCGCCGAATTCTGTATCGACAAGCTGTACAGTCCGGAATCCGCGCGCGGCCGCCTCGGCCTGGTCGAATTGCGCGGCTTCGAGATGCCGCCGCACTTCCGCATGGCCATGGTGCAGTCACTGCTGGTGCGGGCGCTGGTGCTGCGGTTCTGGGAGGAGCCCTACACCGCACCGCTGCTGCGGCACGGCGCGAATCTGCACGGCCGGTATCTGCTGCCGCACTTCCTGATGGCCGATATCGCCGATGTCGCGGCCGATCTGCGCTCGCACGGTATCGAATTCGATATCAGCTGGCTCGAACCGTTCTCCGAGTTCCGTTTTCCCCGGATAGGAACGGTGGTACTCGGTGGTATGGAAGTGGAACTGCGCGGGGCCATCGAGCCGTGGAACACCCTGGGTGAGCAGACCGCCGCCACCGGCACCGCCCGCTATGTCGACTCCTCGGTGGAGCGATTGCAGGTCCGGGTGGTCGGTGCGGACCGCGGCCGATACGCCCTGACCTGCAATGGCTTCCCCATACCGCTGCTGTCCACCGATAAGGAGGACGTGCAGGTGGCGGGCGTGCGCTATCGGGCCTGGCAGCCGCCGAACTCACTGCACCCCTCGCTCAGTCCCGACGCGCCACTGGTATTCGACGTGGTGGATCTGGAGGCCGGGCTCTCGCGCGGCGGCTGCACCTATTACGTCTCCCATCCGGGCGGTATGTATTTCGAGGAGCCGCCGGTGAATGCGGTGGTGGCGCAATCGCGGCGCAACCGGCGTTTCGAACCATTCGGGCATACGCCCGGACCCGTCGATATCGCGCAACTGCGTGCCACAATGGCTATTCAGGCCACCGACGTCGGTGCACCCGGAATACTCGATCTGCGCCGGGCGCGGACCGTGTGGGGCCCGGCCGGCGACCGGTAGGCATACCCGGGGAAGTGGTAGCGGTGACAGCGCTCGACACAACACCCATGGGCGAGGGACCCGACCGCTGGAGCACTCTGTCCGCCCGCCGCGAGGTGATCGACGAATTCGCGAAATACCGTGCGGCCGCCCAGGACACCGGCGCGACCGACGCCTGCGGACTGCCCACCAGCGGCTTCTACGACGAACTCGCCGACCACGAGGGCCGGTTGCGACATATGTGGGCCGACCTGTCCGCCGACTTCCTGGACCAGGGCCGCGATGGATTGCACCGCATCGACACCCGGGTGCGACGGCTCATCGAGGACGACGGCATCACCTACACCGAACTCAAGCCCGGTGAGGAAACCGCGACGGCCACCGCCTGGCGGCTCGACCCGATCCCGCTGCTTGTCTCCGACGACGACTGGGCCGTGCTGGAAGCCGGTGTGGTGCAGCGCTCCCGGCTGCTCGACGCGATTCTCGCCGATATCTACGGCGAACGCCGCACCCTCACCTCGGGGGCGCTGCCACCCCAGATCGTTTTCGCGCACAGCGGGTATATGCGTGCCGCGCACGGGATTTCACTGCCCGGCAGGCATCAGCTGTTCCTGCACGCCTGCGATATCAGCCGCTGGAGCGACGGGGAATTCCGGGTGCTCGCCGACTGGGCCCAAGCGCCGTCCGGGGCCGGATACGCCCTCGCGGACCGGCGGGTGGTGTCGGCGGCCATTCCGGAGGCCTTCGAATTGGCCAGCCCGCGACCGCTCAATCCGTTCATTCGCGCCATGCGGCTCATGCTCATCGAGGCCGCGCCGCGCGCCGCCGACGAGGAACCCGTAGTGGTCGTGCTCAGCCCCGGCGTGCACTCCGAAACCGCCTTCGATCAGGCGTATCTCGCGTCGGTACTGGGATTTCCGCTGGTGGAGAGCGCTGATCTGGTGGTGCGCGACGGGCGGCTGTGGATGCGTTCGCTCGGCACCCTGAAGCAGGTCGATGTGGTGCTGCGTCGCGTCGACGCCGAATTCTCCGATCCGCTGGATCTGCGGCCGGATTCGCGGCTCGGCGTGGTCGGGCTGGTGGAGGTGTTGCGGCGCGGCGCGGTCACCGTGGTGAACACCCTCGGCAGCGGACTGCTGGAAAGCCCCGCTCTCGCGGCCTTCCTGCCGCGCCTGTCCCGACTGCTGCTGGATCAGGATCTGAAACTGCCCGGCGTCCAATCCTATTGGGGTGGCGACGATTCCGAACGCAGTCACCTGTGCGCCAACCTGCACCGCCTGATCCTGCGCTCGGCCGTCGACAACACCACCGTCTTCGGCCCCGTCCTGACCGCGGCCCAGCGCGGCGAGTGGCGGGCCCGCATCGAGACCGAAGGCTGGAAGTGGGTGGGCCAGGAACCCGCCCGCTTCTCCGTCGCCCCCGCGGTGGCCGGAGGCTCGGGCGGTCTCGTCGCCGCGCCCGTGGCCTTCCGCCTCTTCTCCCTGGCCGGGCGCGTCGGATACCGCGTCATGGCAGGCGGACTCGGTCAACTGCACCAGCGCACCGGCCCCGACGGCACCATGCTCGGCGAGGCTGCCGCCAAGGACGTCTGGGTCCGCGCCACTCCCGCCGCCGTCCCCGCCGTCGAGATCCCGGAAGAACGCGAGCGCCCCGCGCCCGCCCCCGTCCTCGCCGCCCTCGACGTCATCAGCTCCCCGCGCGTCCTCAACGACCTCTTCTGGCTCGGCCGCTACAGCGAACGCGCCGAAGCCACCGTCCGCCTCCTCGACGCCATCCACGACCGCCACCAGGACTACCGCTACCGCCCATGGATGGAGGGCGCGGACGCCATGCCGATCCTCATGAGCACCCTCGGCACCATGACGGGAACAACCGCTCCCGCCCCGAAACGCACAGCCGCTCACCCGGATTCGACCGTCCGCCCCACCCCTCGCCGCGGTGGGGAAGAACCCGCCGCCCCAACCGGCCAATCGCAAGGCGGAATGAGCGAACCCCAGGGCGGCGGCACGCAATCGCAAGGCGGCGGAAGCCAATCGCAAGGTGGCGGTGCGCAGTCGCAAGGTGGGGGTAGCCAATCGCAAGACGGAGGTGCGCAGTCGCGGGGTGGCGGTAGCCAATCGCAAAGCGGCGGTACCCAGTCGCAAGGTGGAGGTGCGCAATCGCAGGGTGGCGGTAGCCAATCGCAAAGCGGCGGCACGCAGTCACAAGGCGGAGGTGGACAGTCGCAGGGTGGTGGTGGACAGTCGCAGGGCGGAGGCGGGCAGTCGGAAGGCGGGGGTACCCAGCCCCAGGGCCCAGGCGGTCAGCGTCAGGGACAAGGACCGTCGCAGCCGGAGTCTGCGGAACCGCAGCCGGGTTCGGGTGGGCGGCTCGGTGCGGGTCGCCGCCGGGAGTACTCCGATGAGCCGACCGTGCCGATCGCGCTGCCGGGTGCGTCTCGCCGCGACCACGATTATCTGGTCACGCTGACCGTGGATCGGGAGGTGCGAGGGTCGCTGGCGTATGCGGTGGAGGCGTACGGGAAAGCTGCCCGCGCGGTGCGGGATCAGTTGTCGCCGGATACCTGGATGGTGCTCGGGTCGATCGACCGTGCGCTGTCGGAATACGTTGGTGCGCGCGGGGATCGGGTGGCGGCGCTGTCCGCTGTGCATTCGCGGACGCTGGCGGCGCTGCTTTCGCTGACCGGGATCGACGCGGAATCGACTGTGCGCGACACCGGCTGGTATGTCATGGATATCGGGCGGCGGATCGAACGCGGGCTGGCGCTCACCTCGCTGCTGCGGGCGGCGCTCACCGATACGTACGCGCCGGAGGTCGGGCGGGTGGTGACCGATGCCGTCCTGCAAGCCACCGTGTCCTCGGTGAGTTACCGTCGCCGCCATCGGGATTCGGTGCGCATCGCCGCCGTCGCCGGACTGCTGCTGTTCGACGCCACCAATCCCCGCTCGCTGATCTATCAGCTGGAACGCCTCCAGGAGAGCTTCCTGACCTTGCCCGCCGCCTCCGGATCCTCACGCCCGCAACGCCTGCTCAGCGATGCCCAGCGCATGCTGCGCCGCCTGGACCCGGCCGATCTGGAGGCCGTCGACGCCGACGGTCGCCGCACCGAACTGGCCGAACTCCTGGACGGCGTGCACCTGCGATTGCGCAAGATCTCCGAATCCTTCGAGGCCACCAGGCTTTCGGTACCGCGCGAGACACAGCCGCTGTGGGGTTCCACGCGAGTGGTGGGGTGAGGGCATGGGCGCGCGCCGGTATCGGGTGCTGCACAGCACGATCTACGGGTACTCCGACGCGGTCACCAGCTCATACGGGCGCGCATTTCTGACGCCGCGCGAATTCCCGGGCCAGCGGCTGCTCGGCCACGAGGTGCACATCGACCCGGTGCCATCGGACCGGTCGGTCGGCGCGGATGTGTACGGCAACACCACCCTCTACTTCCACGTCACCGCCGAGCACACCCGGCTGGAGGTGACCGGTGAATCGACCGTCGAAGTCGAACCGCCGCCCGCCCGGACCGACTCCATGCCCTGGGAGAAGGCCCGCCCAACCGACCGGAACGGCCCCCTCGCAGTCGAATTCGCCCTCGACCTGAACCCGCCCGAAATCATTCCGGAGGTCGCCGCCTACGCCGCCGAATCCTTCCCGCCCGGCCGCCCGCTGCTCGCGGCGGTGGCCGAACTGACCACCCGCATCCACGCCGACTTCACCTACGAATCCGGTTCCACCACCGTCAGCACCCGCGTCGCCGATGTCTTCCGCGCCCGCGAGGGCGTCTGCCAGGACTTCGCCCGGCTCGGCCTCGCCTGCCTGCGCTCACAGGGCCTGGCCGCGCGCTACGTCTCCGGTTATCTCGCCACCAATCCGCCGCCCGGCAAACCCCGCCTGGTCGGCGCGGACGCCACCCACGCCTGGGCGGCGGTCTGGCTCCCCGGCGAATTCGGCGGCCTGTCCGGGGACCGCTGGATCGGATTCGACCCCACCAATGACAAATTCGCCGACGAACGCTACGTCACCCTGGCCTGGGGCCGGGACTACGCCGACGTGCCGCCGCTGCGCGGAATCATCTACACCGACGCCAAGAAGAGCACCATCCGGGTCTCCGTCGACGTCGCTCCCATCGAGGTGTGAAACAGCATGCGCGACTTCACCTGCCCGCAGTGCGGCCAGCAATTGGCCTTCGAGAACACGCTGTGCCTGAACTGCGGCAGCACACTGGGATTCAGCTTGGCCGAACGCACGCTGGTGGTGCTGTCGAACGGACCGGAACCGGCGCGCTATGTGCAGTGCGCCAATCAGTATGTGGCGCAATGTAACTGGTTGGTTCCCAAGGGGGGCAATACCCTGTGTGAATCCTGCTGCCTCACCCGCACCCGTCCGGCGGACGGTGATGACAAATGGCTCCCCGCCTTCGCTCGGGCCGAGGCGGCCAAACGCCGATTGGTCCTGGAACTCACCGAACTCGGCCTGCCCCTGGTGGATCGCGACACCGATCCCGAGCACGGTCTCACCTTCGATCTGCTCGCCAGCGGCACCGAACGGGTGATCACCGGCTACGAGGACGGCGTCATCACCCTCGATCTGGCCGAGGGCGATGACGCGCACCGCGAGAAGCTCCGGGTCGAGCTGGCCGAGCCGTATCGCACCGTGCTCGGCCACTTCCGGCACGAGATCGGCCACTTCTATTTCCAGGCCCTGATCGTCACCGATACCGACCGGTCCCGCTTCCGGGAACTGTTCGGCGACCCGGACCTCGACTACCAGGAGGCTCTCGACCGCCACTACGCCGAAGGCACCCCGCCCGGCTGGGAGGACGACTACGTCTCCGCCTACGCCACCATGCACCCGGGCGAGGACTGGGCCGAGACCTTCGCCCACTACCTGCACATTCGCGACACCCTCGATACCGCCGCCGCCTTCGGCTTCGCACCCTCCGGCGCGACCCTGGACCGTCCCCAGAACGGCCGCGGCGACTTCGATCGCATCATCGACCTGTGGCTGCCGCTGGCCTGGTCGCTCAATATGCTGAACCGCTCCATGGGTCATCCCGACCTGTACCCGTTCGTGCTGGCCGACCCGGTGCTGGCCAAGATGCGATTCATTCACGAGCTTTGCGTGGCGCAGTACTGACCCGGGTGCGCACGCCCCCGGACTGTGGCCCGCGCCTCCCCGCCTTCCGGCGAGGTATTGCGGACCTGTAAACTTCGATCATCATGCAGCGGGTACTACTTCTCCTCGACCGCCGCGACGGGTTCTGATACAGACTGGCTCCCGTCGCGGGTGTTAGTCGTGCCGGTCTACCCCAACCTTGGGATCCAGCCACACTCTCGGAGATAAATCGCCATGTCACCTGCTGATGCCTTCGTATCCGGTTCGCGCACCATCACCGTGCCGTCCAAGCCCGCCCCGGCTGATCAGCCCGCGTGGAACACCCAGAAGAACTCCTCGATGCCGACCTTCCGGTATCGCCCGTTCGCCGAAGAGGTCGAGGCCATCGAGCTGCCCGACCGCACCTGGCCGGGCAAGATCATCGACCGCGCGCCCGGCTGGTGTGCCGTGGACCTGCGCGACGGCAATCAGGCACTGATCGATCCGATGAGCCCGGCCCGCAAGCGCCGCATGTTCGACCTGCTGGTCCGGATGGGCTACAAGGAGATCGAGGTCGGCTTCCCGTCCGCCTCGCAGACCGACTTCGACTTCGTCCGAGAGATCATCGAGGACAACGCGATTCCGGCCGACGTCACCATTCAGGTGCTGACCCAGGCCCGCGCCGAACTGATCGAGCGCACCTTCGAGGCCTGCAACGGCGCGACCAATGTGATCGTGCACTTCTACAACTCGACCTCGATCCTGCAGCGCCGCGTGGTCTTCCGCGCGGACCGCGAGGCCGTCAAGAAGATCGCCACCGACGCCGCCTCGCTGTGCCTGGAGATCGAGAAGAAGTACCCGGACACCAACTGGCGCTACGAGTACAGCCCCGAGTCCTACACCGGCACCGAACTGGGTTACGCCCTGGACGTGTGCGACGCGGTCTCCGAGATCATCGCGCCCACCCCGCAGAAGCCGCTGATCATCAACCTGCCGGCGACCGTCGAGATGGCGACCCCGAACATCTACGCCGATTCGATCGAGTGGATGAGCCGGAATCTGGCTCGCCGCGACTCCATCGTGCTGTCGCTGCACCCGCACAATGACCGCGGCACCGCCGTGGCCGCCGCCGAACTGGGCTACCTGGCCGGGGCGGACCGCATCGAGGGCTGCCTGTTCGGCAATGGCGAGCGCACCGGCAATGTCTGCCTGGTGACGCTGGGCATGAATATGTTCTCGCGTGGCGTGGATCCGCAGATCGACTTCTCCAATATCGACGAGATCCGCCGCACGGTCGAATACTGCAACCAGCTGCCCGTGGCCGAGCGCCACCCGTACGGCGGCGACCTGGTCTACACGGCATTCTCCGGGTCGCACCAGGACGCCATCAACAAGGGCCTGGACGCCATGAAGGCCGATGCCGACGCCGCGGGCGCGGATGTCGACGACATCACCTGGGCGGTCCCGTACCTGCCCATCGACCCGAAGGACGTCGGTCGCACCTACGAGGCCGTCATCCGGGTCAACTCGCAGTCCGGCAAGGGCGGCGTCGCCTACATCATGAAGACCGATCACGGGCTGGTGCTGCCGCGCCGCCTGCAGATCGAGTTCTCGCAGGCCATCCAGAAGATCACCGACGGTGAGGGCGGCGAGGTCAGCCCGAAGGAGATGTGGGACGTCTTCGCCGAGGAGTACCTGACCCCGATCCGCCCGCTGGAGCGCATCCGCCAGAAGGTCACCGCCTCGGAAATCGATGGCGGCGTGGACCATATCGAGGCGGTCGTGAAGGTGGACGGCGTCGACCAGGAGATTTCCGGCGAGGGCAATGGCCCGCTCGCGGCCTTCGTGGACGCCCTGGCCGGTATCGGCTACGACGTCCGCATCCTGGACTACAGCGAGCACGCCATGTCCGCCGGTGACGATGCGCAGGCCGCCTCCTACGTGGAGGTCGCGGTCGGCGACAAGGTGACCTGGGGCGTGGGCATCGCGACCTCGATCACCACCGCCTCGCTGCGGGCCGTGGTCTCGGCGGTCAACCGGGCGGCCCGTTAACCGCTGACGTCTCGGAGAGGCGGCGCTACTGCTAGCGTTGAAGCCGCATTAGCGCCGAGCTCTCTGTTCGAGCTGTCGAGCAGATGGGGGACACGTGACCACGAACGATCAGAATTCGACCTCGCAGCCCGGTACGGGCGAGCCGGGGGACACCGACGACTCCACCCGCGTGGTGAAGATCAAGGACTTGACCGAGGTCCCCGCACCCGCGGAGGACTCGGCCGCCGAGGTCGCGGAGCCCGCCCCGGACGCCGACGAGCAGCCGGCCGGATTCTTCCCGCCGGTCCCTGATTCGATCGAGCAGCCCACCGAGGGTCCGTTCGCCGGATCCGGTGATGGGCCGAACCCCTTTGCTCCCGGACCGAACGGTCCGTTCGCTCCCGGTGCGGGTGCGCCCGGCGGACCGAATCCGTTCGCGCCGGGCGGTTTCGCCCCCTCCGGTCCGTACGGCGGTCCCGGCGGTCCGAACGGCGGTCCCGCCGGTCCGAACGGACCCTTCCCGACCGGTCCACAGCCGAGCTTCCCCGGCGGTTACCCGATGCCGGATTCGGGGCAGTTCGCGCCGCCGCCGAATCCCGGTGCGCCCGGCGGGTTCCCGCCGCCCGGTGGCGGTTACGGCGAAGTCCGCGACGAGACCCCGTACGGCGAGATCCGGCAGGAGATCGGCAGCGACGGCATGGTCCGCCGCGTGTTCCCGGAGAACCGTGGCGAACCGCAGCCGGAACATCCTGGCGCACAGGGGCAGCCGGGTCAGCCCGGTATGCCCGGTCAGTTCGGCGGCTCCGGCCAGCCGGGTCAGTTCGCGCCCGCCAATGATCAGCCGGGCGGGCCGATCTACAGCTGGTCCCCGCCGCCGGTGCAGCAGCATCAGCCGCAGCCGCCCATGCAGCAGCCGGGTTCTTTTCAACAGCAGGGCCCGCAGCAGGGCGGCCCGCAACAGGGTCCGCCGCCGGGCTGGAATGGCCAGCCGCAGCAGGGTTTTCCGCAGCAGGGTTACGGGCAGCAACCGCCGCCCGGGCATTCGGTCAATGACCTGAATCTGCTGAAGCGGGCCCGCCGGTCTCCGCGCGGCGGCTGGCGGCGCGCCGTGCACAAGGCGTCCGGCGGCATGATCAATCCCGGTGAATCGTCGGCCGATGTGGTCTACGGGCAGCTGGTGGAGCGGGTCAACCAGCCGGTGCGCGGCGACTACCGGATCGCCATCCTGTCGCTCAAGGGCGGTGTCGGAAAGACCACCACCACGGTCGGTCTCGGCTCCACCTTCGCCTCGGAGCGCGGCGACCGCGTCATCGCCATCGACGCCAACCCCGACCTCGGCACCCTGGCCCATCGCGTACCCCGGCAGACCCGCTCCACGGTGCGGAACCTGCTGGAGGACACGCACATCACCCGCTACTCCGATGTGCGCGCCCACACCTCGCAGGCCCCCAGCCGCCTCGAAGTGCTTGCCAGCGAACAGGATCCGGCAGTGTCGGAGGCCTTCAGCGAGGCCGACTACCGCAAGGCCATCGGCATCCTGCAGCAGTTCTACAACATCATCCTGACCGACTGCGGCACCGGACTCATGCACTCCGCCATGGCGGGCGTGCTCGATATGGCCAGTTCACTGGTCCTGGTCACGTCCCCGGCCATCGACGGCGCGCGCAGCGCATCGGCAACCCTGGACTGGCTCGACCACCACGGCTACCACAAGCTGGTGGAACGAACTGTCGTGGTGGTCAACGCCTCCCGCAAGGGTTCCTCCACGGTCGACCTGGACCAGCTCCGCAAACTGTTCCTGGACCGCACCCGAGCCGTTCAGGTCGTCCCGTTCGACGACCACCTCGCCGAGGGTGCGGAAATCGACCTCGAACTGGTCGGCAAGCCCACCCGCCGCGCCCTTCTCGAACTGGCCGCCATGGTCGCCGACGACTTCGGCTACCACGCGGCCCAACAGGGCATGCACCCGAACCAGCAGCGCTAGGCTGGATCAGACGTACGAAGCCCCGCAGCAGAAGTGCTGCGGGGCTTCGTCGTTCAGGAGTCAGCCGCGAACCAGCGGGGCGAGCGCGCGGCCCGCGAGCTCCACCGACCCCGCCTCGTGGCCATTGGTGATCATATTGACGATCAGGCCGTCGATTCCGTGGTCGAGCACCCGGGTCTGCAGCTGCTCGGCCACCTCGTCGGGCGTGCCGACGAACTGCCGATCGGCCGGCGACTGCCGCAATGCCTCCACCGGCAAGGCCGACAAATCCGAAATACCCTGCCGCCGCAGCAGTTCGGCCTGCGACTTGCGGGCGCGGTCGCCGTCCTCGTCCACGATGACGAAGGCCAGGAAGCTGGTCTCGAGGGTCTTCGGATCGCGACCGGCCTCATCGAGGCGCGCGTGCAGGGCCTCCAGCTTGCGCGGCAGCTCCGACGCATTGCAGATGATGTTCAGATGGTCGGCGAAGCGAGCCGCCAGTGCGAACGTCTTCTTCTCGCCGCCGCCGCCCAGCAGAATCGGCAGATCATCCCGCACCCGCGGCTCGTTCATGGCGTCCTTGGTGCGATACCACTTGCCATCGAAGGTGGAGTGCTGGCCGCGCAGCATCGGCGTAATGATCTCCAGGGCCTCTTCGAGGCGTTCGAAACGCTCGGTGAAGGAACCGAATTCGAATCCGTAGGCCTGGTGCTCCAGCTCGAACCAGCCCGCCCCGATGCCGAGCACGGCTCGTCCGCTACTCACCACATCCAGGGTGGTGACGGTCTTCGCGGTAAGCGCCGGATTCCGATAGGTATTCCCGGTCACCAAGGCGGACAACTGAATTCGCTCGGTGACGGCCGCCAGCCCGGACAACGCGCTGTACGCCTCCAGCATCGGCTCACCCGGCGCGCCGAGCAGCGGCAACTGATAGAAGTGGTCCATGACGAACGCGGCATCAAACCCCGCCGCCTCCGCTTCCCGAGCCTGCGCGGCAACCGCCGCAAACAGATCCTTCGGCGCAACCCCATAGCTGAAATTCGGCATCTGATACCCGAGACGAATGCTCATGCCCATACGCTATGGGCTGGAGTGCACTCCAGGTCAAGGCCTGACTTCGGCCTGATTCGGATCCAGCCGAGTAGCCGGCGCGGTTCGCCGGTAGCGGCTACGCCCAGGCCGTCGTGCCTATGTCGGTCGTGCCGCGACGGCTATCTGGATCATCTCGCGGGCGGCTTCACCTTTTGCGGCCTGTTTCATCAGGATCTGAAACGCTCGCTCGTAGAGAGCTACCTCGCGTGGCTGGGTGATGGTGAGTTCGGCGCTCACTGTTTCCACTTGAACCTGCCGAACGTCGTACATCAGGAAGTTGGTTACCGGAGCCCGGAACCGCGCAGTACGTGGAATGATTCCTAGGGCCACCCGCGACGAACGAACTTGTGCCGCAAGATGTTCGAGCTGGCTTACCATGATTTCGTCCGAACCTACTGTTGTGTACAGCGCTTGTTCGGCAATCAGGAAGTGAAATCGCCTCATGCCCTTGCGCAGAACCTGCTGACGCTCGATCCGCACTGCTACGGCGGCGGTCAGGTCGTCAGGGCCGCCGACGAATTGGATGCACTCCCTCAATACCTCGGTTGCGTATTCCCGTGTCTGCAACAGCCCGGGGATCAGGTCCGGGTCGTAGCCTCGGATCAGCTTGGACTCGGTCTCTACCTTGGCCGTCTTTTTCTGGGCATTGTGGGACTGAATCCGCTTCCACTCCAACCAAGCGGCCTCGACATTCCGCACTGTCGCGATCAGATCGGCAACGTGTAGAGGTGCGTTGGTCAGCGCACACCAGGTATGGATGTCTTGCTCCGTCGGTGTTTGCTTCCCGTGCTCGTAGCGGGAGACCTTGGAATTATCCCAGCCAGCGAGCCCAGCGAGCTCCAGGCCGGTCAGGGTTGAGTCCAGCAAGATGGTGTACCAGCTCGTAGCTCGACCGATGAGTGTCGAACCCCGGACATGAGGGTGGTCACCGCGTGATCCTTCAAGAGACCTACCAAGTCAGCTGAAGGAAGAAGTCACGCGATGACCGCTATCCAGCCTATCGATCCGAGCACCGTGTTGTCCGAGCAATTGGCCGCTGCCAGCCCGGATCTGCTGCGCACGCTGCTGTCCACATTCGTGCAGACCCTGATGGGCGCCGAGGCCGACGCGGTCTGCGGCGCCGGCGACGGCGAACGCAGCGACGAGCGCGTCAACTCCCGCAACGGTTACCGCCACCGCGATTTCGACACCCGCGTCGGCACCCTCGATATCGCGATCCCCAAACTCCGCCAAGGCACCTATTTCCCGGACTGGCTGCTCGAGCACCGCAAACGCGCGGAACGGGCGTTGACCTCGGTGGTCGCGACGTGCTACCTGCTGGGCGTGTCCACCCGCCGAATGGAACGCCTCGTCGAATCATTCGGTGTGACAAAGCTTTCCAAGTCGCAGGTCTCGATCATGGCCGCCGAGCTCGACACTCAGGTCGAAGCGTTCCGGACCCGGCCTTTGGATCAGGGCCCCTACACGTTCCTCGCTGCCGATGCCCTGGTGCTCAAGGTTCGTGAGAACGGGCGCGTGGTCAACGTCCACGCTCTGATCGCGACCGGCGTCAACGCCGACGGCTATCGTGAAATCCTTGGGCTGCAAGTGGTTTCCGGCGAAGACGGGGCCGGTTGGCTGGCTTTCTTCCGGGACCTGGTCGCCCGCGGTCTGTCCGGGGTCGCCCTCGTCACCAGCGACGCCCACGCCGGGCTGGTGGCCGCGATCGGCGCGACCCTGCCGGGCGCGTCCTGGCAGCGTTGCCGCACCCACTACACGGTCAACCTGATGTCGGTCTGTCCGAAATCCTCGTGGCCATGGGTGAGGACCTTGCTGCATTCGGTGTTCGATCAGGCAGACACCGAATCGGTTGCCGCCCAATATGATCGGATGCTGGACGCCTTGTCCGAGAAGCTTCCGAAGGTCGCCGACCATCTCGACGCGGCCCGCGCGGACCTGCTGGCGTTCACCGGATTCCCCAAGCAGATCTGGCGCCAGATCTGGAGCAACAACCCCCAGGAACGGTTGAACAAGGAGATCCGCCGCCGCACCGACGTGGTCGGAATCTTCCCCGACCGCGGTTCGATCATCCGCCTGGTCGGGGCCGTGCTGGCCGAGCAGCACGACGAATGGATCGAGGGCCGCCGCTACCTCGGCCTGGACGTGCTCGCGCGCTCACGCGGGCTCACACCCACCGACGAACAGGAGGACACTACACCGGCAGAACTCACTGCCTGACCACCATTTCGGATCAAGCGGTGACCACCCCGGTTACACCACGCGTTTGGACTTGACCCCGGTCAGGCCGGTCTGTTTCCGGAGTTCTCGGAGCCGCGCGCCGAGGGTTTCTCGTGCCTGCTGGACGCTGCTCACTGCTTGATTCGGTACTCCGCGTGAGGGGTCGCCAGGCTCCACACCCGATCGCGGACGATACGGCAGAGATCGACAATCTTTGGATCACAGGTGACGGCAAACCCTCCCAAGGTTTCATCCGGCCGGAAAGCCGTGAAGGCTACCGTGTCATCATCGAACAGCCACCAGTCGTCGGTGGTCAGCTCGTCAGGGGTGATCGAATGGCGCGGCAGCCAACGGATGTCCTCTCCGGAGTCGATATTGCTTCCCGTAGTGGCATAAAGGAACCGCGTGTAGTCGGTATGGGGTTCGGTGACCACGCGTACCCGCTGCACCGCACGTCTCGACGCGGTGACCTCTCGCATGAGGTCATCCCAGTGCTGCCATTCAGGGTCGTATTCGAACTCGCCGGTTTCGAGGAACTTCGCCAGCGCTTCGGCTTCGTCCTCTACCGCGTAGCTGTCCTGGACCTCCAGATGAAACGCCCGCCGCCGGCAGTCCCGGAACAGCTGTTCTTGCTCGTCACTGGTGAGTAGTTGCATCGTCCGGACGGATTTCCTTTCCCATCGGTACCTCGATGCTTCGTTCCCCGGCAGGGGGATTGATCACTGCCAGTGTGGCTGGGTCGGTGACAGGAAGCACTGACCGGGACGACGCTGGAAAGGGTCAGGGTCGGGACTGATTTGGGGATGTTGCTCGGCGGGCTGCCTCCTGGAAGGCGGCCAGTACGGCCGCCACTGCGGGGCGCTTCTCCGCGTCTGGGCGGGTGGCCAGGTCGTAGATTCGGGCTGCTCGGACTCCCTCGAGGCGGAGCATTACGAGGTCTGGGTGGCGGACGGCGTAGCGGGGCATGAGGGCGATGCCGTAGCTGGAGGCGACCAGGGCTTCGATTACGGTGAAATCGTTGAGGCGCTGGGCTATTCGTGGTTGTACGCCGGTGACTGTGGCGATTGAGCGGAGGACGTCGTCTACCGGGAATCCGCCGCGGACGCTCAGCCAGGTCTCGTCCGAGAGTTCTGCTGGGACTGCGGTTCCATTGCGCGCCAGGCGATGTCCCGGGGCGACTACCACGTCGATCGGCTCTCGCATGAGTACTCGTGAGGACACGCGGGCCCCGGCCAGGGATGCGCCGCGCTCATCGCGATGGGTGAGTACTACGTCGTAGTCCGCCAGTAGGCGGGGTACCTCTACCGGGGGTACATCCTCATCGCGGGCCACCACCTCGACGCCGCTGTCCTTCAGGGCCGCGAGCACGTGCGGTAGCAGCAGCGCTGCGCCCGACGGGAACAGTGCCACGCGTACCTGACCCCGTGGTGACCCTCGGTAGGAGGCCATTTCGTGTACGGCCTTCTCCATGGCGGCCAGGACCTCGTCGGCCCGGACCACCAGTGCGCGACCGGCGTCCGTGAGTCGGACTCGACGACCGTCCGGTTCCAGTAGCGCCACTCCCGCTTCCTGTGCGAGCACTTTCAGTTGCTGGGAGACCGCTGAAGGGGTCATGGAGAGCGCTTCAGCGACTGCCGCTACCGTCCCTCGATCCGCCAGCTCCCGCAAAACCCGCAACCGTTCGATCGACATGACCGGCCCGGCCGCTGTCCCCGCACTGTCACGCCCCTGAATTGCCGGTTCGCCCTGAGGGATCGGCCGGGGGGTCGGGTCGTCGGCGGGCCGTCCGTGGCCTCCGCTGGGATTCGATTCGAGGTGGCCGGTTGCGGCGGCGCTCACTCGGCGGGGTTGGGGTGCGCGGTGTGCGGCGGGGTTCTCGGTGGTCGGGCGGGGTTGTTCGAAGGGGCGTGTGCCGGGTGGGGGTGTGCCGCCTTGTGAGGTGGCGTCGGCCGGGATTCGGCGAGGTGGGCGGGCCGTGCGGGGTGGGACGGTGCCTTCGCCCGGGGTGTGGGGGTGGTCATCCTGCGGCATAGGTAAGTTCTACTACATTGTTGGTGCAGAATTATTCGATTGTTCTTACCTATTGGCGGGCTTCAATATTTCGGCATGACGAATCGCGATCGACTGCTCGGGCTCACGGTGGTGGTGCTGTGGGGGCTGAACTTTCTGGCCATCCGGGTGGGGCTGGACCACTTCCCTCCGTTCTTTTTCGCGGGGCTGCGATTCGCCGTTATCGCGATTCCGGTGCTGATCTTCGTGCCGCGGCCGCAGGTGCCGGTGCGGTGGCTGCTGCTCTATGGCGTGGGGTTCGGGATCCTGCAGTTCGCGTTCCTGTTCACGGCCATGCGGGAGGGGATGCCGACCGGGTTGTCCTCGCTGGTATTGCAGTCGTCCGCGCCGTTCACGGTGTTGCTCGGGGCGGTGTTCCTGCGCGAGCGGTTGCGGCCGATCCAGTTGGCCGGGATCGCGGTGGCCATGGCGGGTATGGCGGTGATCGGCTGGGATCGTTCGCATACGGCGGCACTGCTGCCGGTGCTGCTGACCCTGGCGGGCGGGCTGGGCTGGGCGTTCGGAAATATCGGATCCCGGCTTGCCGCAGCCGAATCCGAGAACTTGAATCCGCTGCACCTGACCTTGTGGATGACCGTCATTCCGCCGCTGCCGCTGTTCGCGCTGTCCATGCTGACCGAGGGGCCGACGACCGGCTGGAATGATCTGACCGCCTCCTTCGCGCCGAGCGGTCTGCCTGCCTTCGCCGCCCTGGCCTACATCGTGTTGCTGGGCACCATCGCCGGTTCCGGCTTGTGGACCTATTTGATGAGCCGCTACCCGGCGGGCACCGTGGCTCCGCTGTCGCTGCTGGTGCCGGTGGTGGGCATCGCGGCCTCCTGGACATTCCTGCACGAGAATCCGTCGGCCCTGTCCCTGGTGGGTGCGGCCATCGTGATCGCCGGAGCGTTTACCGCCACCTCGGCCGGTCGTAAGGCCGTCTCCGTGGAGTCCACCCGGCCCGCGCAGGTTCCGGACGCAGTCATCCCCGTCTCCGCCTGAACCGACCACTCATCCGCGAACTATGTCCGATTCCGGGGAGTGATTCCGCACTAATCCACCCCAACCGACCACCCGTTTGCGAGAGATCCCTAGGATCCCTCTCAGGCTCGGGAGGTTGGGAAATGGCGGGACAGCATTTGTCCGTCACGCGGCGGACGGCACTGCGCGGTGCGGTCGCGGCGGGGGCGATGGCGGGGGCATTGACGGCGGGGGCCGTCCGCCCGAATACGGCCTCCGCGGACCCGGGCCGCCGGGTCGCGGTGCTGGGGGGCGGCGTGGCCGGTATGACCGCCGCGCACGAGCTCGCCGAGCGCGGCTTCGACGTCACCGTCTATGAACGGCGGGCGCTCGGCGGCAAGGCGCGCAGCATTCCCGTCCCGGGCACCGGCAAGGACGGCCGCCCGGACCTCTGGGGCGAGCACGGCTTCCGCTTCTTCCCCGGCTTCTACCGCCACCTGCCCGACACCATGCGTCGAATCCCGTTCGCGGGCAATGCCAATGGCGTGTGGGACAACCTGGTCGCCGCCCCCGAGGCCCGCTTCTCCCGCCGCGACGCCGACGACACCATCATTCCGATGGGCAAGGCGGGCCGAATCTGGGCCACCCCGGACGACTTCCGCGAAACCGTCGGCTCCGCCATCGCGACCACCGCCAAGATGCCGCAGACCGACGCGCTGTTCTTCGCCAATCGACTATTGGTCTTCAACTCCAGCTGCGATGCCCGCCGCTACGAGCAGTGGGACAAGATGTCGTGGCGCGAATACGTCGGCGCGGGACGGCGTTCCACCGAATTCCGCATGCTGCTCTCCCGCACGTTGACCACCCTGCTGGTGGCGGCCAAGGACGATCTGGCCAGCACCCGCACCATCGGGAATATGGGCGAGCAGTTCCTCGGCAACCCCTTCGAGGTCGGCAATGACGGCGCGCTAGACCGCCTGCTGAACGGCGCGACCAATGAGGCCTGGATCAATCCGTGGGCGGATCTACTACGTAGCCTCGGCGTGAAATTCGTGAGCGCGGAGGTGCGCGGCCTGGAGTTGACCGACCGCCGCATCTCCGGAGCGCACGTCGTCGACTCCTCCGGGAACGCACGGACGATCGAGGCCGATTACTTCATCTCCGCCATGCCGGTGGAGGTCGCCCGCACCCTGTGGACACCCGAAATCCTGGAGCTGCGACCGGAATTGGCGGGCATGAGCCAGCTCACGGTGGATTGGATGACCGGCATCCAGTTCTTCCTGAAACGGCCCTCGAATATCGCGCGCGGGCACGCTGCCTACGTGGATTCCCCGTGGTCGCTGACCTCCATCGCCCAGAACCAGTTCTGGAATCGCACGCCGCTCACCGGTTTCGGTGATGGCAGCGTGCAGGACTGTGTCTCGGTGGATATCTCGGACTGGAACACCCCCGGCCTGCTGTCCGGCAAACCGGCCAAGGAATGCAGTCCGGACGAGATCGCACGCGAGGTGTGGGCTCAGCTCAAGGCGCACCTGAATGACAAACACGATCTACTGAACGACGATGACCTGCATTCCTGGTTCCTGGACACCGGCATCGCCTGGGACGCGGGCAAGAAGCGCAACACCAATACCGACCCGCTGCTGATCAATACCGCGGGCTCCTGGGCGCTGCGCCCGGACTCCTACCATCCGGATCTCGAAAACCTGTTCCTGGCAGGCGATTACGTGCGCACCAATGTCGACCTGGCGACCATGGAGGGCGCGTCGGAGGCGGCGCGCACGGCCGTGAACAAACTCCTCGACGTCACCGGTTCGGATGCGCAGCGCTGCAAGACCTTCCAGCTGTATCGCGCGGTGGAGCTGGAACCGTTCCGGCAGCTCGATATCGGCCGCTACCAGGCCGGTCAGCCCAACCTCTTCGATAGCCCGCTCTGAAAATCCGCTCGGGTGGAATTCCGCACAGTCCAGCGGAAATAAGTGGTGCGGCGGCCGGTCCGGGGCGTTGAATCGAGGCATGAGCGAGATCACCGACCCGGACCAACTGCGCGAACTCCTCGGTGCACCGATGCCGCGAGCGGCGACGAAGGATCGGTACACGCTGCACTCTCTCGACCGGGAGTGGATCGCCACCTCCCCGTTCGTAGTCTTGGCCACCAGTGACGCCGATGGCAATTGCGATGCCTCCCCGAAGGGTGATCCGGCCGGTTTCGTGAAGGTGCTCGACGACAAGACCATTGCGATTCCGGAGCGCCCCGGCAACCGCCGCGCGGACGGCTACCTCAATATCCTGTCCAACCCGCACGTCGGCGTGATCTTCCTGATCCCCGGCCGCAAGGAGACGCTGCGGATTAATGGCCGTGCGCGCCTGGTCAGCGACGCACCGTATTTCGACGACATGGTGGTGCGCGGCAATCGCCCGATCCTGGCCGTCGAGATCGCGATCGAGCAGATCTTCCACCACTGCGCCAAGGCCTTCATGCGCAGCGGGCTGTGGCAGCCGGAGAAATGGCCGGAGGACAACCTGCCCGGTGTCGCGCAGATCGCCAAGTCTCTCAAGCCCGATATGGTCGAAACGGTGGAGGAGCTGGCGGCCTACTACGCGCCGGAAACCTACGAGAAGAAGCTCTACCAAAGCTGATTGCGGGGTATCTCACGCCCCACACCCCCGATGCCGCCTGCACGCTCGCCCCGCCATCCCCATAAGCTCGTCCCGTGGCAGACATCTCGATGCGCGGACAGCTGGCGCTGCGGGCGGCAACCGCCGCCGGTTGGGCCTCGCAGAAGGCCGGGCGCGGTAAGGGATCGATGATCGGCGGGCTGATCGCCCTGAAGATCGATCCGTCGATCATGACCCAGCTGGGTCATGGCCGTCGCACGGTGCTGGTGACCGGCACCAATGGCAAGTCCACCACCACCCGCATGACGACCGCCGCGCTACAGACGCTCGGCCCGGTCGCCACCCAGGCCGACGGCGCGAATATGGACGCCGGGATCGTGGCCGCACTCACCGCGAATCGCACCGCGCGGCTGGCGGCCATCGAGGTGGACGAACTGCACCTGCCGCATGTGGCCGACGCGCTGAACCCGGCCGCCGTGGTGCTGCTCAACCTTTCCCGCGACCAGCTGGACCGGGTCGGCGAGATCAATATGATCGAACGCCGCCTGCGCGCCGGTATGGCCCGGCACCCCGACGCCGTGCTCATCGCCAATTGCGACGATGTGCTGATCACCTCCATCGCCTACGACCACCCGAATGTGGTGTGGGTCTCGGCCGGTAGCGGCTGGGCGGTGGACGCCAGCAGCTGTCCGCGCAGCGGCGAGCCGATCGTGTGGGAGGGCGAGCACTGGTACAGCACCGGCGCGGACTTCAAGCGTCCCGAACCGCAGTGGCGGGTGGACGAGCACACGCTCTATGGCCCCGAGGGTCTGGAACTCCCGCTCGCCCTTGCTCTTCCGGGCCGCGCCAACCGCGGTAACGCGGCGCAGGCCGTGGCCGCGGCCGTGGCCATGGGCGCGGACGCCGCGAAGGCCACCGTGGCGGCCGGATCCGTGCGCGAGATCGCGGGCCGCTACCGCACCGTCGAGGTCGGCGACCATTCCGCGCGCCTGCTGCTGGCGAAGAACCCGGCCGGATGGCAGGAAGCGCTGTCCATGATCGATCCCGCCGCAACGGGTTTGGTGATCGCCGTCAATGGCCAGGTGCCCGATGGCGAGGACTTGTCCTGGCTCTGGGACGTGCGCTTCGAGCACTTCGAGGGCACCCAGGTGGTGGCGGCCGGAGAACGCGCCACCGATCTGGCCGTGCGCCTCACCTATGCCGGAGTCGAGCACATCACGGTCGCGGATCCCTTGCGCGCCATCGCATCCTGCCCGCCGGGTCAGGTGGAAGTGCTCGCCAACTACACCGCGTTCCGCGACCTCAATCGCGATCTGGAGCAGAAGGACGGGGTGCGGGCATGAGTGACTCGACCGTACGCATCGGCCTCGTCCTCCCCGACGTCATGGGCACCTACGGCGACGGCGGCAATGCCGTGATCCTGCGCCAGCGTCTGCGCATGCGTGGCTATGACGCCGAAATCGTCGAAATCTCCTTGAGCGACCCGGTTCCCAACTCCCTGGACCTCTACACGCTCGGCGGTGCGGAGGATTCCGCGCAGCGCCTGGCGACCCGTCATCTGCAGCGCTATCCGGGCCTGCAGGAAGCCGCCGAGCGCGGTGCTCCCGTTCTCGCCATCTGTGCCGCCATCCAGGTTCTCGGCCACTGGTACGAAACCTCTTCCGGCGAACGTGTGGACGGCGTAGGCCTTTTCGATGTCACCACGTCTCCGCAGGACAAGCGCGCCATCGGTGAAGTCGCCACCACGCCGCTCATTCCCGGCCTCTCCCAGGCCCTCACGGGCTTCGAAAACCACCGGGGCGGAACCAAACTCGGTGGTGACGCCGCCGCCCTCGCACGGGTGACCCGGGGCGTCGGCAATGGCGTCGGCGACAATCTCGAGGGCGTTGTGCAGGGCTCCTGCATCGGCACCTACATGCACGGCCCGGCCCTGGCGCGTAACCCGGAGCTCGCCGACTATCTGCTGACCCAGGCGCTCGGTGTGGATTCCCTTGCTCCCCTTGCCCTCCCGGAGGTCGATCAGTTGCGCCGGGAACGCCTCCGCGCCTGATCGGCAACCGCTCGAGCCACCGACGCCGCCGCACCGCTTCCCACGGTGCGGCGGCGTCTCTCATCTGCGGCTATTTCCGCCGCGCCGACCGGCCGCCGGTGTGTCGCAGGCCGCCCGGTGACGAACGTGTTGTTGCGGTGGCGACCGCCCGGTAGTGTCGCGCGCGGCCATACGTGATGAGGGAGGTGGCCGCTTGCGCAGGCGCGCCGTGTTGAAGGCTGCCGTTTCGGCGGCCCTGCTGGCGGGCGTCGGGACGGGTGCCGCTGTACGCGGTGCGGGTCCCGCGTCGGCCAGTCCGCTCTGGAACGCGATGTTCGAGAAGTGGGTGCCGGAGATTTTCGCACCGCTTCCGGATCCGCCGGAGCACACCGAGGCGATCGTGATCGGCTCCGGATTCGGCGCGGCCGTCACCGCCTTGCGACTGGCGCAGGCCGGGATACAGAACTCGGTGCTCGAGCGCGGCTCGCGCTGGCCCAATGATCCGTGGCGGGAGATCTTCACCGGCGACGATCTGCCCGACGGCCGCGGCTTCTGGCATCGGACCAGCTTCACCGGCGTCACCAAGGTGCCCATGCCGTTCGCCGATTTCGGCGGCGTCCTGGATGTCACCGAATATCCCGGCATCGATGTGTGGCGGGCCGCGGCGGTGGGCGGCGGTTCCATCGTCTTCACCGGTGCCATGGTCGCGCCGCCCAAGCACCTGTTCGATTCGGTGTTCGGCGGGATCGTGAGCTTCGACGAACTCGATCGCGTCTACTACCCGCGCGTGCGGGAAATGCTGCGGCTGAGCCCCATGCCCGCCGACGTCTACAACTCACAGCCGTTCACCCACTCCCGCATGTGGGATCAACAGGTGCGGGCCGCGGGTTATGAACCGCTGCCCAATGATTCGATCTTCAACTGGGATGTGGTGCGCGCCGAACTGGCCGGGAATTCCCGCGCCTCGGCCACCGCCTCGCGCAGTAATCTCGGCAATTCCAACGGCGCCAAGTTCGATCTGAACCAGAACTACCTGCGCTACGCCGAGGCCACCGGCCGCACCGGCATCTTCCCCGGCCATCGCGTGGACGCCATCGGCCAGGACGGCACCGGCAAATATGTGGTCACCGTGACGAAACTGGCTCCCACCGGACAGGTCCTCAATACCCGCACCCTCACGTGTAATCGGCTGTTCCTCGGGGCAGGCTCGGTCGGCACCTCCGAACTGCTGGTGCGCGCCCAGGCCACCGGAACCCTGTCGCGGCTCAATGGCGCGGTGGGCGACGGCTGGGGCACCAATGGCGATGTGGTGCTGGCCCGTTCGGCCAGTGAGCTGGCCGGGACCGGCGGCGGCGTGCCCAGCGCCAGCCGCATCTTCGATGATTCCGGCATGCCGCTGACCCTCGAAAACTGGTATGTCCCCGGCATTCCCGTGGAGACCGGCGCGATCGCCTCACTCGGCATGGTGCTCGATTCGACGCGCGCCCGCTTCGGCTACGACCGCGCCTCGAATTCGGTGGGGCTGTCCTGGTCGAAGGCGACGCAGGATCGCGTGCTGGCGGCGTGCAAGGCCGTGGACGGCAAGATCGGCGGTCGCGGTGGTTCCAGCGTGGACTATTCGCCGATCGGGTATGACGCCAATGCCTTCTTCACCGCGCATCCGCTCGGCGGCGCGGTGCTGGGTCAGGCGACCGATTCGTACGGTCGCGTGCACGGGCATCCGGGGCTGTACGTGATGGATGGCGCGGGCATCCCCGGCAGTACGGCCACGGTGAATCCATCGCTCACCATCACGGCCATCGCGGAACGCAATATCGAAGCGATCATTCGCGCGGGCAAATAGCGCGGGCAAACAGATAGTTGCCCTGTGGATGAAATTGCCGCAGGGACTTCTGCCGAGTGGAAAACCGCGCCGGGATAAAAGTCCCGGCGCGGAATACCGTCTCGACCTCGCATCATTCGCCTCGGACCCGGCCGCCGTTCAGCAAACCCAACTACGCTGGCGCGAATCCGTTCGATGTGGAAGGGGCCATGACTCTTGTTCGATCCGGTTCAGCATGAAGATGCGGTGAGTCCGCCGGAGGTCGAGGAGTACCCCCGCAAGCCGCCCGCGCTGTGGACCGATTTCGTCATGCTCGGGCTGGCCGTGGTGTCGGTGGCACTGGTCGCATGGGTGACCTTCTTCCCCGTCGCGGGCGACACCTATCGAGCCATCCGGTACGTCGACTACGCCATTTGCGCGGTATTCGCGGCCGAATTCCTCTGGCGCTGGCGGCGGGAGGGCTGGAGCTGGACCTTCCCCTTCGTCTACTGGTACGAGGTCCTGGGCATGATCCCGGTGACCAGTCCCTTCTTCCGCGGCTTCCGCCTGCTGCGCATCGTGGTGATCGTGGTCCGGCTGGCGCGCGTGGCCGACCGCGCCTTCGGTGACCGGGTGACGGCCGCGATCGTGAACCGTTCGGTCGGCCTGATCGTCGACGCCGTCAAGCGCCCGGTCACCATGGCCGTCCTGGACGAGGTCGCCGAGGTGTTGCGCACCGGCCACTACACCCGCAATATCGCCGCCGCTCTGGAGGAGAACCGGCGCGAGATGGACCAGATGATCCTGGAACTCATTCGCCAGGATCCGCAGCTGGGCCGGGTGCGCTATCTCCCGTTCCACGAGGACATCATTCGCGGTATCGCGGATGCCAGCTTCCGCATCGTTTTCCAGGTCCTCGACGATCCCCGCACCGACGAACTGGTCGCCGATGTGCTGCGGGAGAACGTGAATCAGATGCGGGACGCGGTGAAGGAGGGCGTGCGAGTGCCGGAGTCCGTGGACCACCGGCAATTTCGCCCGGCCCCGTAGTACTAGCTCAGCTGCCCATGCCGGACCGCTTCACGCGGCTGTGCGTACCGGACCACCTCCCAGGCGATCAAAACCAGCAGCACGCCACACAGGATGCCGAGCGCGGCCAGCGCGGGCAGGTTGGTGGCGAGCGGAATGGCGGCCAGCAGCGCCACGGCCGTCACGATGCGCGGGGTCAGCACCTTGCCGCTCGCGTAGTGCCGGAACCCGACCAGCGCGAGCAGATACACCGCGGGCCCGGCGAACAGCGCGATCAGCGGGATGCCGTGCAGCTCGTCGCTCAGTGAATGCCCCTGTGCCCCACCCACATAGCTGAGCACCTTCTTCAATCCCAGTGCCACGGCCACGATTCCGGCGATCATCGGGAAGTGCCAGTAGGTGTAGCAGTTGCGGGCGATCTGGATGCGGCGTTCCCCGCTCGCGTGCTGCAACTGGTGTTCCACCACCATCGCCGCCACATCGAAGTACGCCCACCACATCAGGCCCGCGACGGCCAGCCCCAGCATGGATCCGACGGTGATGGACCAGGAGATCGGCAGCCCGGCCACACCGACGCCGATCGAGACGATGGATTCGCCGAGCGCGATGATGACGATCAGCCCGTATCGCTCGGCGAAGTGCGAGGCCGAGTTGAGCCGCCAGTCATTGCCCGCGAAGAACGTCCACAGCATGTCCCCGCCCAATGCCGCGAACCACAGTGCGATCTGGAGGTTTCCGGTGTTGAACGAGCCGAGCAGCAGCAGGCTGCCGACAATGGTGAGCGATCCGGCCGACCAGCGCACCACCTGGCCGCGCAGCTGTTCGTCCTCGGCGCTGGCCAGCAGGAACACACCCAGGTGCACGACCCGCACCAGGAGATAGGCGATGACGAAGACGAGTGGTCCGTACCAGCCGCCCGGAAGATCATGGAAGGCTTCGGGAATCGCGAGGGCGATGATGAAAACGCCGCCCATGGCGACGAACATGGCCACTCGGACTATGCCCTCATCGGCCTTGACCACATTGCCGAGCCACGAGTAGGCGATCCACGCCCACCACAGCAGCATGAGGATCAGGAGCGCGCGCAGCATATTGACCGCGGTGGTCTCGTGCGCGGCGAGGTCGGTGACCATCGTGAAGGCGAAGACGATCACGAGGTCGAAGAAGAGTTCCAGTTGAGTGACGGAGGCGTCCTCCGCCACGGTCGTGACGCGAGAGCGTTGCGCACCGGGCATAGAGGACATCTTGCAGGGTGCGGAGCGTAAAGGCAGCGCAAAATGCCGCCGTTTCGCCTAGGGCGTCAGGCGGTTCCGAATCCGGGCTGGTAGTTCGAGTTGTAGCGCAGCGGCGGGTACGGCGCGGGCTCGTAGGGCGCGGGCTCGGGGGCGACCGGCTCGGCGTAGGGCAACTGCTCGGGTTCGGACAGGCCCTCGATGCCGGTGACCGATTCCACGAAGGAGATGAAGTTCTCGATCATGGCCTCGCCCTCGCGCCGCGCGGAGCGCTTGAGCAGCATGCCGGGCGCGGGAATCGGCAGGTAGACCTCGCTGTGGTACCAGACCTCGGTCGCGCCATCCTCGAGTTCGGCCACTTCGAACCAGCCCTTGCCGCCAGCTCCGGCGCTGCTCTCGGACACGTTCCAGGAGATGCGGTCCGTGGTGCAGCTGTATTCGACGACCTGCCGGTCGGGGCGGCCCATCAGGCTGGCCGACACATAGACCCGTTTGGGCCGTCCGTTCTTGTCTCGGGTGGCGACCCGGACGTCGGTGTGCGAGGGCGACCAGTCGGGAAGTTGCTCGACCATGAGCAACGCCTCCATCACCTGTTCGGGATCGATGTCGATGACGAAGCGGTGATCAGTCTTAGTACGCATGCAAAGCCTCCAGTCTGGGCACCGATTGTGACCAGCGTCGCTCTGCGAGTCAACTATGCCAGAGGCCGATGACGGCCGCCCGATATGGCGGTTTCGCGAATAACGCTGTCCGCCAAGAGAATCGGAAAAACCGGTCTTTTTGCTACTGGTCCCGGTGTTCGACCACCGAATCGGGTCCGGGGAACACCAGGCTCTCGCGCCCATCGGCGAAGCGGACCACGAACGGCGGCGACCCGTCGGCTCCCCGCACTTCGATGATCTCCGCAGTGTGATCGGGCCGCCCGACACTGCGGCCGTGCACGACAAGCCGGTCACCGACATTCGCTCGCATGGATCGAATTATTCGCCGATCGTGAGTTGCGTCACAAGAGTGCTCAACTGTCAAGGGGGATGGCACGTTCGACCGCCATGCGGATCAGCTCGGCCGCCTGCTCCTCGGTGAAAAGGTCCGGGAGCGTGAGTCGTTCGAGAATCAGCCAGTTCAAGGCCAGGTACAGCAGGTGCACGGAGTCGGCGTCGCCGGGGAGTCCGGAGTCGTCGTGGCTGCGCAGGTTGAAATCGAGATCCGTTCGCACCCGCTTGGTCAGGATGGCCTGAAGTTCCGGGCGGCGGGTGGCCTCGAGCCGCAGTTCGAGCAGCGCCAGGTAGCCGGTGCGGAAGTCGGTGATGCGTTCGACGACCGCGGCCATCAGGGCGACGTAGGTCTCGCGGGTGCGCGGCCCCTCCATGACCGGGGGGCCGGCTTCGGCGGCGGGCAGGAGTCGTTCGTAGAACCGGTTACCGGCCTGGATCAATAGTTCGTCGCGATTGGGGAAGTAGTTGGACGAGGTCCCCGCGGGTACCGCCGCCTCCTTGTCGACCGCGCGGAAAGTCAGCCCGCGAGCCCCCTCACGTGCGAGAACCTCGATTGCCGCGTCGATCAACGCATTCCGTCGTTCCGGATTCGTCCGAACCACTTGACACCACTCCATCCGTAGTACTATGTTTCAACCACTACGAACACAGTACTACAAACGAGGCGGTACAAGATGCGAAAGCTTACTTACTACGTGGGCGTCTCCCTCGACGGTTACATCGCAGGTCCGAACGGCGAAGTCGACCTGTACCCCGTCACCGAGGACGTCACCGCCTGGATCACCTCCCACTACCCCGAGACGGTGCCGGTGCACCTCCGCCCGCATCTCGGAGTGCCCTTGGACGAGCCGAACAAAGCCTGGGACACCGTCCTCATGGGCCGCGCCACGTACGAGCCCGGGCTCGCGGCCGGCGTGGAGAGTCCGTTCGACCACCTGAAGCAGTACGTCTTCTCCCGCACCTTGCCGCCGAGCAGCAATCCGCAGGTGGAGATTGTCGACACCGACCCGGTCGAGCTGGTCCGGCAGTTGAAGAAGGAGGAGGGCCAGGGCATCTGGCTCTGCGGCGGCGGCGATCTGGCCGGCCAGCTCATCGACGAGGTCGACGAACTGGTCCTCAAGAGCTATCCGGTGATCCTCGGCGCGGGCGTCCGGTTGTTCGGCGGCAACTACCGTCCCGCCAACTTCCAGGTCACCGCGCGCGAGGCCCTCCCCGGCGGAGCGCAGGTTACCTGGGCCACCCGTGCCTGAGTAGGCGCGCATCCGCCGGGCCCGGCTCGGCACACCTTGTTCGTTCACGAAAGGCGGTATCCCTATGCGAAAGTCCTCCACCACCTACCCCGTTCTCCCGAACGCGCGGCAGTTCGCGAATCGCCCCGTCCACCCGACCCCGAAGGCCGTGAAGGGCCGCCGGGGCGGTGTCTCCAGCGGCTCCGCCTACCGCCGGTGAGCCATCACGCGCCGATCGGCCGCTCCTTGCCTCTCGCGGGCAAGGATTCGGCCGGTCGAGCGTCTGCTGCGGGGTAGCCGGGGAGGTAGGGCGAAATCTCGTGGACCTTGGCCGGTAACCTGGGGCATCGGTAGCAGCATTGTCGATCTTGGAGGATTCCCCCGTGGCTCTCGTCGTCCAGAAGTACGGAGGATCCTCGGTCGCCACCGCCGAGCGCATCCGGCGCGTCGCTGAGCGGATCGTCGAGACCAAGAAGCAGGGGCACGACGTCGTCGTCGTGTGCTCGGCCATGGGTGACACCACCGATGAACTCCTGGATCTGGCTCAGCAGGTCGCGCCCGCGCCGCCCGCCCGCGAAATGGACATGCTGCTCACCTCGGGTGAGCGCATCTCCAATGCGCTGGTGGCCATGGCAATTCATTCCCTGGGCGCCGAGGCTCGCTCGTTCACCGGCTCGCAGGCCGGTGTCATCACCACCGGCACGCACGGCAACGCGAAGATCATCGATGTCGCACCGGGCCGGGTCCAGGCCGCGCTGGGCGAGGGCACCATCGTGCTGGTCGCCGGTTTCCAGGGCGTGAGTCAGGACAGCAAGGACGTGACCACGCTGGGCCGCGGTGGTTCCGATACCACCGCCGTCGCGCTGGCCGCCGCGCTCAATGCCGACGTGTGCGAGATCTACACCGATGTGGACGGCGTGTTCAGCGCCGACCCGCGCATCGTCTCCGATGCCCAGAAGCTGGACACCGTCTCCTACGAGGAAATGCTGGAGATGGCCGCCTGCGGCTCGAAAGTTCTCATGCTGCGCTGCGTCGAGTACGCGCGCCGCTATAACGTGCCCGTTCATGTGCGCTCGTCGTACACGGACAAGACCGGCACCCTGATTACCGGATCGATGGAGGACATCCCGTTGGAGCAAGCAATCCTCACGGGCGTCGCGCACGACCGCAGCGAGGCCAAGGTGACCGTGGTCGGCATTCCGGACAAGCCGGGTTACGCCGCCAAGGTGTTCCGCGCTGTGGCCGATGCCGAGATCAATATCGACATGGTGCTGCAGAACATCTCGAAGGTGGAGACGGGTAAGACCGACATCACCTTCACCCTGCCCAAGCTGGACGGCCCGCGCGCGGTGGAACTGCTCACCAAGCAGCAGGGCGATATCGGCTTCTCCCAGGTGGTCTACGACGATCACGTCGGCAAGGTCTCCCTGGTCGGTGCGGGCATGAAGTCGCATCCGGGCGTGACCGCCACCTTCTGCGAGTCCCTCGCCGAGGCGGGCATCAATATCGACCTCATCTCCACCTCCGAGATCCGAATCTCGGTGCTGGTCAAGGACAACGATCTGGACGAGGCCGTGCAGGTGCTGCACAAGGCCTTCGACCTGGGCGGCGACGAGGTCGCGGTCGTCCACGGCGGAACGGGGCGTTAAGTCATGGGTGTGCGTGTAGGAGTCGTCGGCGCGACCGGTCAGGTCGGCGCCGTCATGCGGAAGCTGCTGGAAGAGCGCAACTTCCCGGCCGATGAGGTGCGGTTCTTCGCGTCCGCCCGCTCGGCCGGTAAGAAGCTGCCGTTCCGCGGTGAAGAGATCGTGGTCGAGGACACCGAGACCGCCGATCCGACCGGTCTGGACATCGCGCTGTTCTCGGCCGGGGCCACCATGTCCCGGGTGCAGGCCCCGCGCTTCGCGGCCGCGGGCGTCACCGTCATCGACAATTCGTCGGCCTGGCGCAAGGACCCCGACGTGCCGCTGGTCGTCTCCGAGGTGAACCCGGAGGCCACCCGCAATCTGGTCAAGGGCATCATCGCCAACCCGAACTGCACCACCATGGCCGCCATGCCGGTGCTCAAGGTGCTGCACGACGAGGCCGGTCTGCAGCGGCTCATCGTGTCCAGCTACCAGGCGGTTTCGGGTAGTGGCCTGGCGGGCGTCGAGGAATTGGCGTCGCAGGTGCGCGCGGTGATCGGCGATGCCGAGCAGCTGGTGCACGACGGTTCCGCGGTCGAATTCCCGGCCCCGAACAAGTACGTCGCCCCCATCGCCTTCAACGTGATCCCCCTGGCCGGTGCGCTGGTCGACGACGGCTCCGAGGAGACCGACGAGGATCAGAAGCTGCGCAATGAGTCCCGCAAGATCCTGGGCCTGCCGGAGCTGCTGGTCAGCGGCACCTGCGTGCGCGTCCCGGTCTTCACCGGCCACTCGCTGTCCATCAATGCCGAATTCGCCGAGCCGATCTCGCCCGCCCGCGCCAAGGAACTCCTGGCGTCCGCGGCCGGTGTGAAGCTCGTCGACGTCCCGACCCCGCTCGCGGCGGCCGGTGGCGATGAATCCCTCGTCGGCCGCATCCGTCAGGATCCGGGCGTCCCGGATGGCCGCGGTCTCGCGTTGTTCATCTCCGGTGACAACCTTCGCAAGGGCGCGGCGCTCAACACGATTCAGATCGCCGAGGTTCTGCTCGCTAACCGCTGAGCCCGGAAAATGATCTCGCGGACCGTTTGATCCTTAGGATCAAACGGTCCGTTTTCATATTCAAGCTTCAATCTTCCCAGAGTTCGGCGCAGGGGAGTGGCGGAAGATCGTCCGCGGCCTGTCCATTGATGGTCACTTCAATACTGTGCGGTCTCAAATGCGCCGCCACTCGTTCCGCTATTGTGCGTTCAGCGCGGTAGTCCAGGATCATGCCGCCCGGAAAGCGCAGGCGCACATGGACTTCACCGGTTTTCGGGGCGGCGGTCATCTGGGCGCTCGATGTGCGTGCGCCTGGGTTTTCAGTGCCGGTGAGTTCCGGATGCCCTCGCGTTCGAGCCGGGCGGTGATGCTTTGCACCGTCGGTCCGTGCATGGGGCTGGAATACTTGATGGAAACCACCGCGCATGCTGCGAACCACATTGCCGCACCGCCGATTCCGGCACCTAGTAGGAAGAAGAAGAGTTCGCCGGGCATGACCACCTCTTGTCGTCCGATTGGTTCGACGGGTCCTCTTCAAACGTTAAACACAGAAAAATTGCGGTGCAATAAGAAAAATACATGTTCCATACTGTGCGCCGTAAGCTCCCCGGGTCTGGAATCCTTGTCGACAGATCCCATCGGGAAGGAGAAGGGCATGGTAGACATCGGCGAAACAAGCGGGCGGTGACGGCCGGGAAAGCCGATCAGGCAGAAGGAGTTTGACCCGGTGGCCGAAAGTACCCTTGGGGCACGGGTGGCGGAGTTGCGCCGGCGACGGGGACTATCGCAGAAAGAGTTGGGCGCCGCGATCAGGCGCTCGGAAAGCTGGGTGTCGCAGGTCGAGCGGGATGTACTGCCGGTCGAGAGACTGTCGGTCCTGCAAAGACTCGCGGACGTACTCGGCGTGGCAGTGCGGGATTTGCGGCCGGAAGCGGCCGAACCGATGGCCGCCGACCGCGGCGATGGTCATCGTCCCGGCTCGGCCGTCTTCGAGCAGCTGCGATTGCTGCTCACCGGACATCCAGCGCTGGAGCAACTTTTCGGTGACACGGTCGATCGCGAGTCGACCGAACAGTTGCCGGAACTGCGATTGCGCGTCGATCTGGCTTGGCAGCTGGCGCACGAGTCACGGCTCGTGGAAGTCGGCAGCAGTCTGCTGGACCTGATTCCGGATCTCGAGCACGCGGCTCGATCCCCGTCGGCGAAGCGGCCGGAGGTGCTGTCACTGTTGTCACGCGCCTACCAGGTGGCCGCGACCGCCTTCACCCGTCAAGAAGAAGTCGACGCGGCCTGGGTCGCAGCGGATCGGGCGCTCACCGCGGCCGAGGAATCCGGCGACGCGCTCAGCGTGGTGGCCGGAACCTACCGCATGGCACAGGCTTTCCTACGATTGCAAAGGCTCGAGCAGGCCGAACAGGCGGCTCGGGTATCGGTGGCGGCTCTGGCGGCGCAGGTCGCCGATGAGACCAACTGCCGTCCGGAAGTGCTGTCGCTCTACGGATCTCTCCAGCTCATGCTGGGCGTGATCGCGGCGACGGACGGAAATCGGGCCGCTGCCCGCGCGGGCTTGTCCGCCGCGCGCTCCGCGGCCGAGCGGCTCGGCGAGGGCCGCAATGATTTCGACACCGAATTCGGTCCGACCAGTGTCGCCGTGCACGCGGTGGCGGTGGCTGTCGAATTGGGTGATGCCGGAGAAGCGCTCGATACCGCACGCATGGTGGACGCCTCGGTGCTGTCTCCGGAGCGGCAAGCCCGCTTCCTGGTGGATGTCGCCCGTGCGCACGCCCAGCGGCGGCAGGCGCAGGAAGCTCTGGACGCGTTGCTCAATGCCGAGCGACTAACTCCCGAACTCGTGCACACCGATCACCGGGCGAGAGAGGTCGTCCGGGACCTGTTGCAGTTCGCGGGCCGTAGGCCCGCAGACGAACTGCGCGAGCTCGCCGGTCGCGCAGCAGTCACCCCCTGAAGTCCCGCACTCGCTGCGGGAGACCCGCGACGAGTGCGGGTCAGCGGATGCCGGGTGTGCGAGGGTCCGTGCCCAGGCATGCCAGCAGCAGGCAGCCGGCGGGCGCGTCGGTGAACGGCGGGGCCAGCGGAAGGTTCAAGCAGGCCAGCACATTACAGCCGGAGTAGGAGTCGGGGCCTACGCCGAAGACGGCCAGCGCGATATCCGGATCGAAGTACTTGCTGTAGTCGATCCGCAGCGGGGCTTCCACATACTGGCCCGGATCGGGAATCGGGCTGTCCGCGAACGCCGCCAGGAGGCGGCGGAAGAACTCGTGCGAGGGCTCGCCGCCGTATTGCAGGATGCCGCTCAGGCCCTTCGTGGTGTGAACGCCGAAGACACCGGTCCAGACGACCATGAGATCCAAGCTGGGCACGATGAATACATGCTGTAGCCCCAGGCCGGACATGGCATACATGTCGGCTGGCAGGAAACTGGGATTCTCCGCGCAGCCCGGCCCGAGCCAGAACAGGTAGCCGTAGCAGTTGTAGGTGGCCGAGGGGCTGGTGGCGCGGGAGAGATAAGCGTGCGAGACGAGCTGCTGCCCGTTCCACGCGCCGTCGTTCGAGGTCAGCATGCCGAGCCGGGCCAGGTCCAGCGGTGGGATGAACAGGTGGGCGTAGCCGTAGGTGTGCCCGGTGCGGTCGCGCGCCCAGTAGTAGTCGCCGCGCCCGATGCCGATGGGCCCGAACAGTTCTCGTTGCGCGAACTCTTGCAGCGGTTCGCCGACGGCCAGTTCGAGCACGTAGGAGAGCAGGTCCACATTGCGCTGGCTGTAGGTGAATTTGGTGCCGGGCGGATCGTCGAACGGTACGGCGAGGGCTTGTACGGCGCTGAACGGGTCGACGGGGACGACGCCGGTGATGCCCTCGGTGACCAGGCCGATCTTGAGCCCCGAGGTCTCGGTGAGCAGGTTCTCGACGGTGATGGCGCGGTGCTGTGGATCGCCGAGTCCCGGTGGCAGATACCGGTCGATGGGCGCGTCGATATCGAGTTTTCCTTGATCCCAGGCGATTCCGGCGAGCAGTGACACAATGCTCTTGGTAACGCTCCAGACATTCCACGCAATTCGCCCGGTTTCGGCGTTGGAGGGACCCTCTCCGATCAAGCAGTTGTGCCGGAAAACCTGCACATTCAATCGGTTCCGATCCGCCGCGAAGGCGAGCGCATCGGCGAGTCGCTGCGTGTCGAGGCCTTCCTGTTCGGGCGCGGCCCGTTCGAATTCCCGGCCGCTAGGCTGAGAACACCGCAATTCGTCGGGTGTGGCCCGTGCGCCGGGTTCGGCAAAGCCGACTCCGAAGATCACGCTGCCCGCTGACAATGCCACCGCTATCACGCGGGCCAACCCCCTGCGCATGCGCAACATGCGTTTCAGGCTAGCGGTCGAACCGGTCCGGCCAGCATCGAATTACTGTTCACCGCGTGGCGAATTGCCGAACGCCATAGGTGAGCGCGCCGAGGCCGACAACCGCCACGCCCGAGATCACCGAAATCGCCGGTAGCGACACGCCGACCACAACACACCCGGACGCGCCGATAATCGGAATCGCCCGTGCCGGACGGTTTTCCGCCGCGGTCAACGTCCCCGCCGCGATATTGGCGATCAGGTAATAGATCAGCACCGCGAACGACGAGAATCCGATGGCCGCCCGAATATCGAAACTCGCCGCCACCACCGCGACGATCACCCCCACCGCCAGCTCGGCCCGATGCGGCACCTCGAACCGCGGATGCACCGCCGCCAGCACACCCGGAAGATGCCGATCGCGGGCCATCGCCAGCGTGGTCCGGGAAACCCCGAGCAGCAATGCCAGCAGTGATCCCGCGGCCGCCAGCACCGCGCCGACCCGAACCACCGGCGCGAGTCCCGGTGCGCCCGCGAGAGTTACGGCCCGAGCCAGCGGATCGGCCGCCCCCGCCAGCCCGCCGGAACCGAGCACCATGAGCACCGCGACGGCGACCACCGCATAGATCACCAGCGTGATCCCCAAGGCCAGCGCGACCGCTCGCGGAATGGTCCGCCGCGGCTCGCGCACCTCCTCACCGAGCGTGGCGATCCGCGCGTATCCCGCGAAGGCGAAGAACAACAGTCCCGCCGCCTCCAGCACCCCGCGCACCCCGATCCGATCCGGAAGAACCGTTGCGGCATCGTGCGTTCCGGCGAAACAGGCGACCGCGACCACACCGAGCACAATCAGCACCGCCGCCACAATGATCCGTGTGGCCAAAGCCGACTTCTGAACTCCCGCATAGTTGATCGCGGTGATCACGAGAACCGTTCCCACCGCCACCACACGCGCATGCTCCGGCCACGCATAGTTCCCCACCGTCAAAGCCATTGCCGCACAGGATGCCGTCTTCCCGGCCGCAAACCCCCACCCCGCGAGATACCCCCAGAACGGCCCGAGTCGTTCCCGCCCATACACATAGGTCCCCCCTGACACCGGATACAGCGCAGCCAACCGCGCCGACGAAGTCGCATTGCAGTAGGCGACCACCGCCGCCACCCCAAGCGCGAGCAACAGCCACGACCCTGCCGCCGCAGCCGCCGGTGCGAGCGCCGCGAAGATCCCCGCCCCTACCATGGACCCAAGCCCGATCACCACCGAATCGGTCAGCCCGAGCCGTCGTTGTAGCGCATTGCCGCTGGTCATGCGCCAATCATGGCCAATCCGGCCGATGTTCGCGCGGCAAGCTGCCGGACACAGCAAAATGCCGCCAAGCGGGGGGTCCTGGCGGCATCTGCCCGCAGCGCAAGCTGCGAAGTGAGAGCCGACGCCCAACAAGCGCCTCTCGGCGAGTGGTCGCTCGTAGCGACAAAGGGTGCGGCCCGGGGCTGTTCCGACGCCGGCAAAGGTTCTCAACCGGCGTCCCCCCACATCTATTCCGCAGAGCCGGTTGTGATGTGCGCAACCGAAACCGCGGGATGTGTCGTCGTCCGAATGAGATGGACTCCCTGTCCGGCGACAATGAGTGTGCCGTCGGATTTCCCGCATCCGGCTTTCCGTGCCCAGCCGCAATTATTGTTCATTTGCCGATAAGTAACTGAATCGCCTCGCGGCGCTACGATCTAGGGCAATTGATCGAGCGACACAGGCAGGGGCTCGATGGCTGACGATCCGGTATTGGCGGAATTGCTGGAGGTATTGCGTCGGGCTCCCGACGTGCTTCCGGTGCGTATGCGTGTGGCCGAGCTGTTGGCGGGGCAGGGTCGATGGCCTGAGGCTCTCGAGCATTGCGCGAAGGTTTTGGGTGCGGATCCGGTCAATGCCGAGGCGCATCGATTGCTGAAGCGTTGCACCGATGCGATCGCCGAGCTTCCGACGGCGTCGTCGAGCGTGAGCCACTATGACTGGGAGGCCGCCGAGAGTCAGGTCTCGGACATAATCGCGCCCGCCTTCGTCGATGACGGCCCGCCGGGGCCGGTCGCGGCCGAGGTCGAACGCCCCGGCGTCACCCTGGCCGATGTGGGCGGCATGGATGAGGTGAAACGCCAGCTCGGCTTGTCCCTGCTCGGACCGCTGCGCAATCCGGAACTGGCCAAGGCATACGGGACCAGCGCCCGCGGCGGTCTGCTGCTCTATGGCCCGCCGGGGTGCGGCAAGACCTTCATAGCCGCCGCGGTCGCGGGTGAACTCGGTGCGGGTTTCGTTCCGGTGCAGATCAATGACGTCCTCGATATCTGGATCGGGGCCAGCGAACGGAATCTGCACGAGATCTTCGAGACCGCCCGCCGCAATGCCCCGTGCGTGCTGTTCTTCGACGAGATCGACGCGCTCGGGCATAAGCGCAGTCAGCTCCGGAACTCCGCGGCCATGCGCGGCGTGGTGAATCAGCTACTGGCGGAAATGGATTCGATGTCGGCGCGCAATGACGGCGTCTACGTCCTCGGCGCGACCAACCACCCGTGGGATATCGACGTGGCCCTGCGCCGCCCGGGCCGCTTCGACCGCATGATCCTGGTGGCCCTGCCCGACCTCGATGCCCGGCGCGCCATTCTGCGCCATCACCTGCGGGACCGCCCGGTCGCAGGCATCGAGCTGGGCGCGATAGCCGAACGCACCCAAGGCTTCTCGGGCGCGGACCTGGCGCATGTCTGCAATTCGGCGACACAGCTGGCCATGGCGGATTCGATCAGCACCGGCATAGTCCGCCCGATCACCATGCCGGATATCGGGGCCGCGCTGGACCAGATCAAGCCGAGCGCCGGTCCGTGGTTCGAGGCGGCGCGCAATATCGTCGAGTTCGGCAATGCCGACGGCAGCTATGACGAGCTCGCTAAATACATGCGCGGCAAGAAGTTCCGGTGAATTAGCAGGTCGAACGGGCGCGTGCGCTGCTCGATGTCGGCCGGAGCGCGGAAGCGCGCGGAGTGCTGACCCAGGTGCGGCCCTGGCTTCCATAGATCGCGCCATCGAACTCGATCCCGGCGACGCGGACCTGCATCAGGTGCGCGGCTCGATTCTGCTGGACCGATCCAAGCGGGGACTCTTGACGACGGGCAAGGCCGCCAAGTCATTTCGCGACGCCCTCCGCCTGGATCCCGATAATGCGGTAGCCGCGCACAATCTCGCGCTGAGCCGCATGCGGGACGGCCGGTTGGGCAGTGCCGCCCGCGGATTCCTGCACGCCGCGGCCATGGACCCGAAGCTGGCGACGGTGGTGCGCCGCAATGTCCGGGTGGTGCTCCTGACCTGCCTAAATATCCTTTTCTTGACTTATTCCAGAAACGGAGGCAGGCTCTAGTCATGCACTCCGGATACGACACTCGGGAACGATTGCGGGCCGTCGGCCTGCGAATCACAGCCCCCCGAGTCGCGGTATTGGATGCGGTGGCCGACGCCCCGCATTCCGATGCCGACGGGGTGGCTGCGAAGGTGCGGGAGACGCTCGGATCGGTCTCCACCCAAGCCGTCTATGACGTTCTCAAGGCGTGCGTGGGCGCCGGATTGCTGCGCCGGATCGAGCCCGCGGGCTCCCCGGCGCTCTATGAATCCCGCACCGGCGACAACCATCACCATCTGGTGTGCAGGAACTGCGGCACGGTGGTCGACGTCGACTGTGCCGTGGGCGCGGCCCCCTGTCTGGAACCCGATCAGTCCCACGGTTTCGTGATCGATGAAGCCGAAGTCGTGTTCTGGGGCCGCTGCCCCAACTGCGTCACATCCTGAAGCCCGGGCCGTCGATCCCCGGGAAATTGCTCACTCCCATAAGGACGCTTCGCATGACCAAGCCGACAACCACCAACTCCGGCGCTCCGGTTCAGAGCGACAATGAGTCGCTCACCGCGGGCACGCAGGGCCCGATTCTGCTGCACGACCATTACTTGATCGAGAAGCTGGCCCAGTTCAACCGCGAGCGGGTGCCGGAGCGCATCGTGCACGCCAAGGGCGCGGGCGCGTTCGGCGAACTGGTGGTGACCGGCGACGTCAGCCGCTTCACCAAGGCCAAGCTGTTCCAGCCGGGTGCGCGCACCGAATCGCTGGTGCGTTTCTCGACCGTGGCCGGTGAGCAGGGCAGCCCCGACACCTGGCGCGATCCGCGCGGTTTCGCGGTGAAGTTCTACACCCCCGACGGCAATTACGACCTGGTCGGCAATAACACCCCGGTCTTCTTCATCAAGGATCCGATCAAGTTCCCGGACTTCATCCGTTCGCAGAAGCGCCTGCCCGGCAGCGGACTTCGCGATGCGAACATGCAGTGGGACTTCTGGACCCTGCGCCCGGAGACCGCGCACCAGGTGACCTGGCTGATGGGTGACCGCGGCATTCCGAAGACCTACCGCCACATGAACGGCTACGGCTCGCACACCTATCAGTGGGTCAATGCCGCGGGTGAGCGCTTCTGGGTGAAGTACCACTTCAAGACCGATCAGGGCGTTCAGTCCCTGACCCAGGCCGAGGCCGACGAGCTGGCCGGTAAGGACGGCGACGCGCACCGCCGCGACCTGTACGAGTCCATCGAGCGCGGCGACTTCCCGAGCTGGACGCTGAAGGTCCAGGTCATGCCGGTCGCCGAGGCCGAGGGTTACCGCTTCAACCCGTTCGACCTGACCAAGGTGTGGTCCCAGAAGGACTACCCGCTGATCGAGGTCGGCAAGTGGACGCTCAACCGCAATCCGGGCAACTACTTCGTCGAGATCGAGCAGGCCGCCTTCGAACCCTCGAATGTGGTTCCGGGCATCGGCTTCTCGCCGGACAAGATGCTGCTCGGCCGCGTCTTCGCCTACGCGGACGCGCACCGCTACCGCATCGGCACCAACTACGCGCAGCTGCCGCCGAACCAGGCCAAGGCTGCCGAGGTGAACTCCTACTCCAAGGAGGGGCCGATGCGCTACAGCTACAACGACGCGAGTGTGCCTGTGTACGCGCCGAATTCGTACGGCGGCCCGCACGCGGATGAGAACAAGGCCGGGGACGACGGCATCTGGAACTTCGACCCGACCATCGTGCGCGCGGGCTACATCACGCACTCCGAGGACGGCGACTTCGGCCAGGCGGGCACCCTCGTCCGCGAGGTCTACGACGACGCCGCCCGGGATCGCCTGGTGGGCAATGTGGTCGGCCACATTCTCGGCGGCGTGCAGGAGCCGGTGCTGAGCCGGGTCTTCGAATACTGGAAGAGCGTCGACTCGGAGATCGGCAAGCGCATCGAGGAAGGCGTCCGCTCGGCCGGGCTCAACGGCTGACGGTAGGACTCGCTCCGGAGCCCGCATCGCGAACAGCGATGCGGGCTCCGTCGTGTCGCGACCAAGTTGCCGGTGATTCGCGCGTCATGATGACACTCAGAGTCCCGTTGACGCGGAGGTGACGAGTGGAGCTGAGTCGAAGATCGCTGCTGGCGGCCGGGGCAAGTCTCCCGCTGATCTCCCTGCGCTCGCCCGCGGTCCCGGTGACGACGCCGTCCCCGCGCTACACCATGACCGCCTTCACCAATGACAGCGAGACCGACCTCTACGTCTACGAATCGCCGGACGCCATGACCTTCGAGCTCCTGAAGGCCCGGGCCTACTCGCCGCCGAGCGGTTTGCTGCGCGATCCCTGCGTCTTCCGGCACACCGACGGGGCCTACTACCTGACGTATACGACGGCGTGGGACGGCCACACCATCGGATTCGCCCGCAGTGCGGACCGGCTCGACTGGACGCATCTGTACGACTACGAGTTCACCAAGCCCGGGATCACCTCGGCGTGGGCCCCGGAGTGGCTGGTCGACGCCAATGGCCGTGTGCACGTGCTGGTTTCGCTATCCGATGGATACCGCTTCACCCCGCACCTGATGACGGCGACCGATGCGTCGCTGAACTCGTGGACCGACCCGGAACCGATGGTGGGCCTGGCACCCGATCCGGGCGACGACGTCTCCTACGGCTATATCGACACGACCGTGGCCCGGCTCGGCGGCCGCTATTTCGCCTTCACCAAGAACGAGTCCACCAAGCTGGTCGAACTGGCGGTCGCCGATTCCCCGGCGGGACCGTATGCCTTTGTGTCCAAGGATGATTGGGCCGGTTGGGGTGCACCCCGCGAGGGGCAATCCCTCACCCGCCTGTCGAACGGCGGCTGGCGCATATTCTTCGACGCCTACACGGACGGCAAATACTTCTACAGCGACAGCTACGACGGGTTCAAGACCTGGTCCAAGCCGCGTGAGCTACCCGGCCTGTCCGGGACCATTCGCCACGTCACCGTCTACGTCGAAAACCTCACTCCGCCCGCAGAATCGAGTCGGTGAGCCGCTCGGCCGATTGCTTGTCGAGCGGCGCGTGCCCGAGCAGGAAGCGGTACCAGAACACCCCGTAGAACTGGTCCACCATGAGGTCCAGGTCGGCACCGGCGGGCAGGTCGCCGCGTTTCAGGCCGCGGGCGAGCAGCTCCCGCACGGCGGTGCGGCGCTGTGCCGTGAATGTCCGCAGCAGTTCCGCGAGGTGTGGATCGCGCGCCGCCTCACGCACCAGGCTTCGTAATGCGGGTCCGGTCGGATTGCGTTGTGTACTGAGGAATGTGGACTCGACGACCGCCAGCAGATCGTCCCGCAGCGATCCGGAGTCCGGCATGGGCACCTCGCGCAGTGACCGTTCGGTGAGCGCCTCCAGCAGCACCGCGCCCTTGGACGGCCACCACCGATAGACGGTCTGCTTTCCGACGCCCGCCGCGCGGGCTATGGCGTCGATGGTGATATTCGCGCCGCCGGACTCGCCGAGTAGTCGCAATGCGGCATCGAGGATAGCTTGGTGGGTGGCCTCATTGCGGCGTCGCCCGGTGTGCGGGCGATCCGGATTGCCTTGTGGCCCCGTGGATTCCATGCCGATCCTCCTGTGACTCAACTCACTGCTTTGTCGAGACTAAAAGTCTCGGCAAGCGCGTTATCGAGACTGTAAGTTCCGAAAAGAATATCCGGAACACACACCGAAAGGTTCCGACAATGACCACAACACAGCGCGTAGTCGTCATGGGTGGCAGCTCCGGCATCGGCGAGGCCACCGCCGCCGCCTTCGCCGCCGACGGGCACGAGGTCATCATCACCGGCCGCACCCGCGACAAGCTCGACGCGGCCGTGCTCCGCATCGGCGGCAAGACCACCGGCTACCAGCTGGATGCCGGCTCCCAGGCCGACATCGACGCCTTCTTCGCCCAGTCCGGCACCATCGACCACCTGGTCATCTCCGTCAGCGGCTCGGCAGGCAGCGGCCCCTTCGCCGAACTCGACCTCGACCATCTGGCCGAAGGCTTCACCGGCAAGTTCTGGCCCCAGGTCCGCATCCTCAAAGCCGCACTCCCGCACCTGGATTCGCACGGCTCGGTCACCCTGGTGACCGCCGCCTCCGCCCGCGCCGCCTTCGCGGGCACCGCGGGCCTGGCCGCCATCAATGGCGCACTGGAATCCATGGTCCCGCCCCTCGCGGTCGAACTGGCACCCCTGCGCATCAATGCGGTGTCGCCGGGCGTCATCGACACCCCCTGGTGGGACCGCGTCCCGGAAGCCCAGCGCCAGAGCCTGTTCGACGGCCTCGCCGCCACCACCCCGGTGGGCCGCGTCGGCCACCCGGAGGACATCGCCAAGGCCATCCACATGCTGGCCAACAACGGCTTCATCACCGGCCTCGTCCTGGACGCCACCGGCGGCGCGAATCTCGCCACCGGGCGCTAGTTTTGGGGCATGCTCGACCCTCAGGCACCGGTAGACATCGTTCCGCCTCGGCGGGCCACCTGGTTCGAACTGTTCGGGGATCTGGTTTTCGTCGCGGGAATCGGGCAGATCACGCACCGGGTCGGTGCGCATCCGGATGCGGGTTCGGTGGCCGCGGCGGCGGGACTGTTCATTCCGCTGTGGTGGGCGTGGGTTTTGTATGCGGTGCATGCGAATCGGGCCGATCGCGACAGCGTCGCGCATCGATTGCTCACCACGGCCGGTCTGGCGGGCGTGGTGGGCATGGCGGTCTTCGCGGGCGTGGTCGGGCACGGCGACAGCTCGGATGCCGGGTTCGTGCTCTCCTACCTGGTGGCTCGTGCGGGCGTAGCGGCCTTGTACGCCTGGGATTCTCGCCGTGAGCGGGAGTTGAAACCGGTATTCCGCGCGTACCTGATCGGTTCCGCGGCGAGCGCCGTCTTCTGGCTGGGCGGACTGGCTTTCGAGTCCGGTCCGCTCCGCTACGGCGCGTGGGCCGTCGCCATGCTCATGGAACTCGCGCTCCCGCTCATCGCCGGAAGCCGCCTGGCGCGCGTCGAACACGAGACCGAGCATCTGCGGGAACGGTTCGGGCTCTTCACCATCATCGTGCTGGGCGAGGTGGTGCTCGGTTTCACCAATGGCCTGGCCGGGGCGCGCACGGCGGGCTGGGCCGCAGTGACGGCCGCCGCCGCCTTCGCCCTGACTGCCGGTCTGTGGTGGTCGTACTTCAATGCGAGCAGCACGCGACATGGCGCCCATGCCGAACTCGCCCACACCGGAAAGCTCATGCACATCTACGTCTTCGGCCATCTCCCACTGCAATTGGGCTTGGCACTGGCCGGTGCGTCGATGGGCATCGCGGTGGCGGGCGGCGGCTCACACCTGAACGCCACCACCGCCGCCTGCATTGTCGGCGGGGTCGCGGTCTACCTGGTCTCGGTGGCGCTGATTCGCGCCGCCTTCACCGGAATTCGCGAGGGTGTCGTACTGATCCGATTGGTCACGGCCGCAGTGGCATTCGTGGCATTGCCGCTGGCCGCCCATGTTCCCGTGGCGGTGGTGTTGATTGCCTTGGCGGTGCTGCTGGGCGTCTCGGCGGTCGCGGAGACGCCGCTGCACCGCCGCCGGATGGCCAGCGCCGCAGCCTGATTCAGTACGGCCTGATTCATCGACCCTTTCGGAGCTCCGGGTCTATGCCGTCGAGGATGCAGTTCAGCTGGGTATCGAAGGATTCGCGACGAATCTTCTCCACGTCCAGGTCTCGCCCGGAGATGACGGGCCCGATATCCGCGTACCGCTTGTGCATGCGGGGGTAGGGGCGTGCCGCGAGTTCGGCTGCGGGCCAGAACTTCTGGTACCAGTCGGGCTCGCTCATTCCGCTGCGCCGGATGGTCTGCTGGGAGGCGGCCTCGGTGATGGCGAGGCCGATGACGAAGGCGAAGAGGACGGTTATCGCCGTGCCGGCGTCGTCTTCGTCCAGTCCGGCTTCCTCCAGGAGTTCGAGAATGCTCTCGTTGAGTTGCATGACGCCGGGGCCGAGATAGAGCAGGCCGATGTCGCCGAGCGCGGAGGACAGCCATGGGTGCCGCAGGATCATGGCACGCAGGTCATGGGCGATGGCGCGCATGGCGGGCCGCCATTCGCCGGGTGTCGCGGCGGGCGGCGGGATTTCGGAGAAGACGGCATCGGTGACGAGTTCCATGATCTCGTCCTTATTGGCGACGTGCGTGTAGAGCGAGGTCGCTCCTGCGCCCAGCCGCGCACCCAGTTTGCGCATGCTCAGCGCTTCGATGCCCTCGGAGTCCAGTAGCGCGAGGGCCTCGGCCACGATCTGTTCCCGGCTCAGTGCCGGTTGGTCGCGGCGTCGGCGCTCGGGTCGGGTCCACACCGATTGGATTTCCTGCTTTTCGGCTGCCATAGCCAGTCCTCTCGTCGCCTGGTGAAGAGCATAACTGCTGGTTGAACACCGTTCGAAGTCCGGTACACCGTTCCCTCTTGCGAACAGTGTACGTCTGACCGTACAGTGTTCGACAACACCGCACAGTGTGCGGAGAGATCTTCCGAAGGGGATTGAAATGAGTAAGACCGACAACACCGCGGCGGTGGATTCACCAGTGGCCGAGCGCAATCCGAAGCGCTGGTGGATCCTGATCGTGCTCTGCCTGAGCTCGCTGGTCCTGGTCATCGACAATATGGTCCTGAATGTGGCGATCCCGCAGATCTCCACCGAGCTGAACGCCACCTCGCAGGACATCCAGTGGGTGATCGACGCCTACATCCTGGTGTTCGCCGGTCTGCTGCTCACCTCGGGCAGTCTCTCGGACCGGTTCGGCCGCAGGCTGGTGATGATCGTGGGCCTGGCGCTCTTCGGCGCGGCCTCACTACTCGCGGCCTATGCGAGCAATCCGGAAATGCTGATCGCGGGTCGCGTGGTCATGGGCATCGGCGGCGCGCTGATCATGCCGTCCACGCTGTCCATCCTGATCACCGTGTTCGATGAGCAGGAGCGTCCGAAGGCGATCGCCTCGTGGAGCGCGGTGGCCATGATCGGTATGGTCGGCGGCCCGATCGTCGGCGGCGTCATGCTCAACCACTTCTGGTGGGGTTCGGTGTTCCTGCTGAACGTGCCGATCGCGATCGTCGCCATCCTGGCCGCCATGGCACTCATGCCGGAATCCAAGGGCCCGTGGACCAAGCCGGATCTGCTGGGCATGGTGCTGTCCATCGTGGGCACCACTGCCGCCGTCTGGACCATCATCGAATTCCCGCATGCCGGTATCTCCGGCACCTGGCCGGGTCTGGTCGTGGCCATTGCAGGCGTCGCCGCTTTCATTGCTCGTGAGCTGACCGCCGAACACCCGATGGTTCCCATGCACCTGTTCCGCAACAAGGTGTTCACCGCCTCCAGCTTCTCCCTGGTGCTGGTCACCTTCGCCAATGCCGGTCTGATGCTGGTGCTCACCCAGTACCTGCAGTTCGTGCTGGACTACTCGCCGATCAAGACCGCGGTGGCCTTCACCCCGATGGCCTTGTCCGCCTTGGTGTTCAATATGGTCGGCGCGGGCCTTACTCAGAAGCTGGGCGTCCGTTCGGTCGCCGTGGTCGGCCTGCTCATCCTGGCCGCCGGATCCGCGGTGCTGGCCGTCATGCAGGTGGATTCCCCGTTCTGGCTGCCCGCCGTGGCCATGGCTCTGGTCGGTGCCGGTGCGGGTCTGGCCATGCCGGCGGCGATCGGTGCGCTCATGGGTGCGGTCCCGCCGGAGCAGGCCGGTGTCGGTTCGGCGCTGAACGACACCATTCAGCAGACCGGTGGCGCGCTGGGTGTGGCCGTGCTGGGCGCGATCCTGGCGAGCACCTACAAGAACGGCATGCCGGAGGACGCCCCCGAGGCCATCCGCGAGAACGTCACCTCGGCCATCGCCAGCGGCAATGACGCCCTGGCGAACGCGGCACGGGAGGCCTTCACCTCGGCCATGCAGACCACCTTCTGGGCGAGCGGGGCCGCGGTGCTGATCGCCTCGGTGGTCGCCTTCTTCCTGATGAAGGGCGCGCACGCCGCCACCGGCGAGGAGGCCCCGGCCGTGGAGGCCGAGCTGGTCGACACCCCGTAAGCAGCCGAAAAGCACTCCGGCCCCTGGCATTTCGCCAGGGGCCGGAGTCGCGTCCGCTTTATGCGCCGCCGCGTTACGCGCCGGACTTCTCGCCCGCCTTCAGGCCGACCGCGACCATCGTGACGACCACGCCGACCAGCCCGAGCCCGATGCCGAACACCGGCTGCATATCGTCGGCCCAGGACAGGATGACGAAATGCATGTTGGCCTTCTCGAGCAGCAGTGAGCCGAAGCCGAGGACCATGAGCCAGATGCCGAGACGAATCATTCGAAGAACCCCCCACGTATTACTGAATAATGCCGCGACAGCATATCCATACGCGGGAAGGTTCGCATCTCGGTTATTTCACTCGAGCAGTTGTTCGATTCGGGTGGTGCAGAAGCCGGTGATGTTCATTTCCGGCGGGAGCTGAACCCGGTTGGCCATGCGCAGGAGTGGCACCGAGAGCAGCGCGGCAGCGAATATCTCGTGGTAGCGGAGATTACGGACGGGGCGGCCCGTGAGTTTCTCGTAGTACTCGATGGTTTCCGCCCGGGACGGTGTGCCCGGCAGCGGTTCGTGGCCTTCGAACTCACTGCTGGCCCAGTCCAGGAAAAGCAGCCACGCCAGGTCGGCCTCGCCGTCGCCCAGGTGGGCGATCTCCCAATCGAGCACGCCGCTCACCCGGAAGTCGCCGTCGTACAGGATGTTCGACATGCGGGCGTCGCCCCAGCACAGCGAGACGCGGTCCGGTTCGTAGGCATTGTCCCGTAGGTAGGTGATCGCCCGCCGATACGTTGCAGGTTGATCGCCATCGCACGCCCAGGTCAAGGCCGCGTCCAGATAGTTCACCGCCTGCGCGATGATTCCGGCGCCGTGCTGGGGCATGGCGAGGAAATCCAGTCGCAGCGCCCGCCAGTCCAATTCGTGAATGGCGGCAATGGTGTCGACGCAGCCCCACCACATGCGCGCCCGCTGTTCCGGGTTGGCCTCGAAGTAATTGCCCGCCACATGATAGGACGGGTAATCGCCGGGGGCTTCGCCGGTCAGTCGATTCATGACGAAATACGGTGTCCCGAGCGTGGAATCGTCGCGGTCCAGCCAGGCCACGGTGGGTACCGGAATGGGGGTCTCGGCCAGCCGCTGCATGACCAGCACCTGGCGCAGCAGGTCGTAGTCGGGGAACAGTGACATCTCCGGTGGCCGCCGGAAGACCAGCGGCAGGGTGCCGTACTCATCCTCGACCTCGAACAGGTAGGTCTCGGTGGCGAATCCGCGTGTGGTGCGGGCGAAGTCGCGCACCCGCGCCGTGCCGGAGCCCGGAAGGCGCTGGCGGAGCACCGGTTCCAGCGCCTCGCCCAGCTGCTCGGCGGGCAGTCGTGTGGCGCTCACGCTCAGAATCCCTCGTAGCCGTACCGCGCATTGCGGCCCAGGAACACCATCTCGACCAGTCCGTACCCGACCTTGCCCGCATGCTCTATGCGGCAGAAGGTTTCGCTCAGCATGCTGGCCTGGCGCAGATCCTGGGTGTCGGTGAGATCGGCGGTGAAGCCGTCGCTCCACGATTCGCCCTTCCACAGGCCCGACGCGTAGCCCCGATAGTTGTCGTAACCTGCGATGCCGGGCCAGAAGTCGGACACCGGGGTGATGGTGAACTCGCGCGACTTGCCATCCGCGCCCTGCACGGTGAACGTCCCGCCCTTGACGATCCGGAAGTCGTCCCGGAATTGCAGGTCGTGATCGGCGGAGACGATCGGAATTGGTTGCGCGCCCGAGTCGATGGGCGGGATGACGGTGCCCTCGAAGTGCCAGCGCTGCCCGTCGGCGGTCTCGCGCTGCGCGAAATGCACCAGCTCGTCGTCGAATTCGAAGATGCCCATGTAGTAGAGCACGCCCTCGGGAATCTCATTGGGCTGCAGGCCATCTCCCTCCGAAAGGCTGCCTCCACCTCCGCCGTGCCGGGTGCCCCAGGAGTGGTCGCGCCCGAACCACCAGGTGTCCGGGTCGATATCGATGCGCTTGCCCTCGACCTCGATCCAGCCGGAGACGCGGCCGTTCTGGTAGTACCGGCGGGCATCCTCGCGCACGCGCCCGCGGGTGCGGAAGAACGCGGGTTCCTGTTCGTAGGCGGGGAATTCGCCTTCGAAGTCGAGTTGCAGGCGGATGCCGTGCTCATTGTCGTCGAGGGTGGCGCGGACCTTGCGCAGCGGTTCGATGATCTCGTACTTGTAGGGCCCGACCTCCCAGCTGCCGAGTCCGTCGTACCTCCCGCCGATCTCCCGGGACATGCGCACCACATGCGCCACCTTCCCGTCGATGGTGATCATGGCGTACGCGTCCATCACATTCCGGTTGGGGTAGCGCGCCATGCCGGTCATCACGCTCACCGACCCGGTGGTGTCGAAGCCGTAGAGCACGACGCGTTCGGTCCAGCGCAGATCGCTCTGCAGGACATGGTCGAAGGTGGTGGGGAGCTGGTGGACTAGGAGTTCGTCCTGGGGAGTCAGCATCGACGGGTACCTCTCGGAGCGCACGGCCATCAGGCCGTAATTCGAATACGGGCCGTAGCGTATTTGAAAACTGGGCGCGCGATACCCTGAATCCGAAAATTCCCTCGAGGCGATGGAGAGCACCCGTGAGCGCACCCGCAGGCGCCCGCACCGGCCCCGGTCGGCCGCGTGACCCGCAACTGGATGCCCAGGTGCTGGCCGCCACTCAGGAACTGCTGGTCAGCGACGGCTACCAGGCCACGACGATCGCCGCGGTGGCCCGTCGGGCGGGCGTGGTCACCACCTCGATCTATCGCCGCTGGCCGGGCAAGCGGGCCCTGGTGGAGGATGCGGTCCTGGCCCTGGACACCGAGAATCACCCGGTCCCCACCGGGGATCTGCGGGCGGACCTGCTGGCGTGGACGCGCCTGTTCCTGGCCGTGGCCGCGCATCCGGCGGCCCGCTCGGCCATTCCGGGTCTGCTCTCGGAGTATCACGACGACCAGGACAGCTATCGCCGCCTACTGGATCGCGGCGAGCAGCCCACCAAGGAGGCATTGCGGGAGCTGCTGTCCGGTGCGGCCGCTGCGGGGCAGGCGGCGGTGGATTGCGATGCCGACGCCGTCTTCGAACTGCTGCGCGGCGCGACATTGATCCGCGCGCTCACGCACGGCACCGAGGATGCGGAGGGCTACTGCCGCCGGATCGCGGATGCCCTGGTCGCGGTGGCGGTCACGCCCGCCTCACTGCAATAGGCCGAACCAGTAGACCAGGCAGGCCAGTATGAAGACGACCACGGTATCCATCGTCTCTCCCAATCTCCTTGGCGCTCTTGCCTTCCATCATGCTCGCACCCTGAGACACCTGCCACGAATTCGGGCGAACAAGATCGCTGACCGGTAGCCTGGGTAACGAAGAACCCGCCGGACCTGACACCCCTCGTAGACAGGTTCGGCGGGTTTTTCGCAGGCCTGCCGCCCCCTTCGCGACAGGTCGGCTCTGTATTTATGAACCGTCCGGTTGGTTTGCTGGGATGAAGCGCGACCCGACACCCCTCGTGGACGGGTCGTGCTCCAGCTCCTGCCACTCGGCGGGTGGTCTGTTTCGGTGGTGACACAACAATGCGCGGCCGCCCTTGGCACGGCCTTAACAAGATCTTGTATTCTTGAAAACCGCTGATGGCGGTGGATTTTCATGATCGCGTGGACGAATCGTTCAGAGCGGTAACCACACTCGGACGCGCATGTCCGACAAGTCGCATTCGTCCCTCTATGTCCGGCGAAACGCCGGTAGAACGGACTAAATTCGGCCAATTCGGCGAGCCTGGCGGGCAGTACGCGACAGCCCTTCACGATGTCTGCTGTCAAGTAGCGGAACTCCCAGGAGGAGCATGTGAAGTTGTGGCGATCCCCTCGGCGCGGGGCGGCCCTGCTGCCCGCGCTGGCGGGTGCGATGGCGGTGGCCGGGCCGGTCCCGGCCCACGCCGATCCGATACCCGAGAATCCCATGATCATCGATGTCAGCACCCCCGCCGACGGTGCCTGCGACGGCCCGCTCCGCGGCACCACGGCGGTGTACTACCCACCGGGCGTCCCGCAGCACGCCGATGTGGAATGGCGGATCCTGGCCGGGGAGCAGCCGATTCGCTCCGGAATAGCTCCGGTCAATGCGGATGTGGTGTTGATCGGCTTCGACCTACGCGGGGATGAGCTACCCCCGGACGGACTACTACGCGTCGACGCGCGCGTGCGCAAGGCGGGCGGTGAACCGGGCGAGTACGGCAAACCCTGGAACTTCCGGGTCTCCCGCGATTGCCGTCCCCTGCATGTGGTTTCGATCGGCGACTCGGTCATGTGGGGCCAGGGCCTCGACCACGATCGCAAGTTCGCCCATCTCACCGCGGAAGCCCTCGGCAGACAAACGGGTCGCAAAACCCAAGTGCACGACTACTCCGTCTCCGGTGCGGCCCTCGACGCCCCCGATCTGCATCCCGGCAATGACGATTCGCTCTGTGCCGACAGCGAGGACGATCCCACCCCCGATGCCTTCTGTCAGCTCGAGCAGGCCGGAACCGATGCCCTCGGCGACGGCTATCAGGTGGACCTGGTGCTGCTCGACGGTTGCATCAATGACCTGGACCCGCTCTTCGGCATCCCCGTCGGCGTCACGCCCGGCAGCCAGGACCTGACGGCGGCGGTGCGCCGCGAATGTGGCGGCGTGGGAGCGGATTCCGTCAATCCGGCGGCGAATGTCCCCTACTTCAGCGGCGCCAAACTCGGCTACGGCGGGCGCGGTATGCAATCCGCCATCGCCAAGGCCCATGACCTGCCTGGCAGTCCGAAAGTGTTGGTGGCGAACTACTTCTACGGCTACGAGACCGAGAATATGCCATCCACCTTGGTGCAGCGCTGGTCGGAATTCGTCCGCACCTCCGCCGAGGTGTTCCGGCAGGCGGCGGCCTCGGCCAATATCGTTGCGGGCGAGCAGTACGCGGCCGCGGCCGACGGCCTGTTCTCCCAGGGTGGCCTGCCTGCCGAGGCGGAACTGTGGATGAATCCGCTCGGCAATGAGGCGGCCGCACTGCGCCTGCTGGCCTGTCCGGAATTGGCCGAGCTGCCGCCGCAGTGCCGCAGCACCGCCGCGGCCGGACATCCGGATGTGGAGGGCGCGCGCCGCTATGCCGACGCCTTCCTGATGAATCCGCGTGTGCGCCAATGGTTCGGCGGCAGCGGCCCGGACGGTGCGGGCTTCACCGTCTCCCGCACCACCGCCCCGGCCGGGATCGCCGTGAATTTCGATGCGGCGCAGGCGGGCGGCGCGATTCGGCAGTACGAGTGGTACTTCGGCGATGGCGAGCACGAGGTCACCACCGAACCGGCGGTGTCGCACGCCTATGTCGACAAGGGCCCCAATCTGCCGCGCCTGGTCGTCACCGATATGACGGGCCGCAGAAGTCTCTATGAGCTCGACCGCCCGATCGTGGTCAGCTGAGCCAGTCGAGCTAGCCGAGTCATCTGAGTCATCTGAGTCATCCGACAGGAGAAGGGGTTTCGGGGAGCATGCCTGCCCTCCGAAACCCCTTCGAGCGGTACCCGAGCAACCAGGGAAGTGTCAGCGCTCAGATACCGCGGTCTGCCACGGCTACACGTCGATGAACTCGGCGCACTTCTCGCCGATCAGGTAGCTCGGCGCATTGGTATTGCCGCCGGTGATGCTCGGCATGATGGAGGCGTCGGCGACGCGCAGCCCCTCGATGCCGCGCACCTTCAGCGTCGGATCGACCACGGCCCGCTCGTCCACGCCCATGCGGCAGGTGCCGACCGGGTGGTAGATCGAATGCACGCGATTGGGCAGCTCGGCGCGCAGCGCGGCCTCGTCCTGCAGGGCGGGTCCGGGGGCCAGCTCCTCGGTCCAGTCGCCCTTGATGCTGTTGTGCGCCATGATCTCCCGGATCATGCGAATGCCCTCGACCAGGAATTCGGTATCGCGCGGATCGCTCAGGTAGCCCGGGTCGATGAGCGGTGAGGCGTACGGATCGTTGGATGCCAGCTTCAGTTCGCCGCGGCTCTTCGGGTAGATGAGGCTCGGGAAGATGGTGAAGCCGGGGCGGCGATCGACCAGGTGCAGCTTGTCCTCGTCCTGGTTGGGGATCGGGTAGCTCCACGGCAGGGTGTGGATCTGCATGTCCGGGTAGTCGCCCTCGGCGAACTTGGTCTTCACGAAGCCACACGCCTCGAAGACGGTGCGGCCCATCCAGGAGCTGCCCGGGCGGCGCAGTTCCTGCAGGATGCCGGACGCGAAGTGGGTCGGAATGCCGCGGTGGACAGCCTTTTTGGAGATGAAGGTCATCGGCACGAACAGGTGGTCGTGCAGGTTCTGCCCGACGGGCAGGTCGGCGTGCACGCTGACGCCGAGTTCCTTCAGATGCGCGGCCGGGCCGATGCCGGACAGCATGAGCAGCTGCGGCGAGCCGATGACACCGCCGGAGACGATGACTTCCTTGGCGGCGCGGACGATTCGGTGGGTGCCGTTCTTCTCGGCGATCTCGACGCCGGTGGCGCGGCCCTTCTCGATGACGACCCGGGTGGCGTGCACGTGGGTCAGCACGGTCAGGTTGGCGTTCGGCCGGTCGGTGATGAACCCGCGCGAGGAGCTGTAGCGCAGGCCGTTCTTGACGCTCTGCTGGAAGATCGAGATGCCTTCCTGCGATTCGCCGTTGTAGTCCTCGATGATGGGCGCGCCGAGGGTCTCGGACGCGGCGATCATGAATTCCTGCGCGATCGGCGTCAGGTCCTGCTGCCGGGTGACCTCGATCGGGCCGCCCGCGCCGCGCACCGCGCTCGCGCCGTCCTGCCAGTTCTCGAGCCGCTTGTAGGCGGGCAGGACGTCGTCGTAGGACCAGCCCGTATTGCCTTCGGCGGCCCAGGAATCGAAGTTGGCGCGATTGCCGCGGACGTAGAGCATGCCGTTGACCGAGCTGGATCCGCCGAGCACCTTGCCGCGCGTCATGGGGATCTCGCGGTCATTGGCGTGCTTCTGCGGGATGGAGAACTGCTTCCAGGTCACACGCTTCTTCAGCTGCGGGACCGTGTGCACCATGCTGATCGCCCCGGGCATGGTGACGAGGCGGGTGTTGTCCCTGCGCCCGGCCTCCAACAGGATCACGCTGGCGCCGCGCTCGGCGAGTCGGCCGGCGATTACCGCACCGGCGCTACCAGCGCCGACCACGACGTAATCGGCTTCGGTGGCGGCGTCCGCGGAGCGCGGAGAAGTCATGTCGATACCTCATCCTCGAGTGTGCCTTCGATCACTGTAGAACAAGTTCTAGTCTGCGCACACACCCGACATTGTGTCCAGTCACAAGATCGACTTCAAGAGGGGTTTATGCCCCTGTTCAGGGGCACTTGAACATGAAGAACACGTTTCAGAACCGGTGCTGCTGGGTAGCTGGCCCGGTGAAGGTGGGATCGGTCCGCGGAAACCCCTGTCCGGCCACCCTCCGGCATGGTTCAATCGACATGAAACACGTTCCAGTTTCGTGATCATAGCGGCGTTGCCCTAGGAGGAACAGTGTCTGTTCCGTCGTTTCCGGCCGGATTCGATTTCACCGATCCCGCCCTCTGGGCCGAGCGAAGTCCGGTCGAGGAATTCGCCGCGCTGCGCCGCACCGCACCGGTCTGGTGGAATGCGCAAACCCCCGAACAAGCCGCACCGATGGCCGACGGCGGCTATTGGGTGATCAGTCGGCACGAGGACGTCAAGGAGATATCCCGGCGATCGGATATCTGGTCCTCGCATCGCAAGGGTTCCATCATCCGGATGAAGGCCGACGCCACTCCGGAACAGATGGAACTTTCCAAAGAGGCGCTCCTGGTGAATATGGATCCGCCCAAGCACACCAAGGTGCGCCGGATCGTGTCGAGAGGGTTCACCCCGCGTGCGGTGGAGGGGTTGCGACAGAAACTCACCGAACGCGCGGCCAAGATCGTCCGCGAGGCAAGGGAAAGCGGCGGAGGCGATTTCGTCGAACAGGTCGCCAGCGAACTCCCGCTGCAAGCCATCGCCGAACTGCTCGGCGTGCCGCAGGACGATCGGCACAAATTGTTCGCCTGGTCCAATGCGCTGCTCAACTACGACGATCCCGAGTACGGCGACTCCATGACCGCCAATGCCGAGCTGCTCGGATACGCCTACAACATGGCCGAACAGCGCCGGGCCAACCCGGCCGGAGACATCGTCAGCCAGTTGGTGACGGCCGATATCGACGGCGAGGCACTGGGTTCCGACGAATTCGGATTCTTCGTCATCCTGCTCTCGGTGGCGGGCAATGAAACCACCCGCAATGCGATCACACACGGCATGAAAGCCTTTGTGGACAACCCGGATCAGTGGGAGCTCTACCGCGACAAGCGACCGCGCACCGCACCCGATGAAATCGTGCGCTGGGCGACGCCGGTCTCGGTATTCCAGCGAACCGCCATGTGCGATACCGAAATCGGCGGACAGGCGATTCGCGAGGGCGACCGAGTCGGGCTGTTCTACAGCTCCGCCAACTTCGACGAGGAGGTATTCGGCAACCCCTTCGAGTTCGATGTGGAGCGGGATCCGAATCCGCATGTCGGCTTCGGCGGCACCGGCAATCACTTCTGCATCGGCGCGAATCTGGCGCGGCTGGAAATCGACCTCATGTTCAATGCGATCGCCGAGGCCATGCCGACGCTCACCGAGCTCGCGCCGCCGCAGCGACTGCGTTCGGGATGGATCAATGGGATCAAGCACTGGCCGGTCAAGTACGGGTGAACAGGTGCCAGTCTCGAACTCGTTCTAGAATTCGTTACTGTGACGAACATTCGCGAAATTCCGCTGCGCACCCTGTCCGATAAGCCCACCACCCTGGCCGAGCTGGCCGGCGACAAGGTCGTGCTGGTGGTCAATGTCGCCTCCAAGTGCGGCCTGACCCCGCAGTACTCCGGCCTGGTCGAACTCCAGCAGACCTACGGGCCGCAGGGCTTCAGCGTGGTCGGCGTGCCGTGTAACCAGTTCATGGGCCAGGAGCCCGGCACCGCCGAGGAGATCGCCGAATTCTGCTCGACCACCTATGGCGTGGACTTCCCGCTGCTGGAGAAGGTCGAGGTGAACGGTGACGGCCGTGCCCCGCTGTACCAGGAGCTGACCCAGGTCGCCGATGCCGAGGGCGCGGCCGGGGACATCCAGTGGAACTTCGAGAAGTTCCTGATCGGCCGCGACGGTGCGGTGCTGGGCCGCTTCCGGCCGCGCACCGAGCCGAAGGACGCCACCGTCATCGCCGCCATCGAAGGCGCTCTGTAAGAAGTCAGGACGGCCGTGCGCGCCTGCGATAACGCACCGCGCACGGCTGCTCCAGCTGCACCACCATCTTGGAATGGTCATTGCGGTAGCTGTCGGATGGCTGTGCGAGTTCGAACTCCCAGTCGCGCAGCAGGATCGAGAAGATCGCCTTCAACTGCATGAGCGCGAAGGCCGCGCCGACACAGCGATGACGGCCCGCGCCGAAGGGGATCCAGGTCCAGCGATTGGCCAGGTCGGCCTGATTGGGATCCAGATACCGGGTCGGATCGAAGCGATCCGGGTCGGGGAAGTCCTGCGGAAGACGGTTGGAGACGGCCGGTGTCGCGGCGACCAGGTCGCCGGGGGCGATCCGATGCCCGCAGACCTCGAATTCCTCACGGGCGACGCGCATCAGAATGATCAGCGGCGGATGCATGCGCAGCACTTCCTTGAGCACCGCTTCCAACTCCGGAATCTGGCGCAGCGCATGGAAACTCACGTCGGCTCCGTCGGCGTACAGGGCGTCGAGTTCGGTGACGACCCGCTGCAGTACTTCCGGATTCCGGAGTAGTTCGATGATCGTCCAGGCGGCCGTGCCCGAGGTGGTGTGGTGGCCCGCGAACATCATGGAGATGAAGATCCCGGTGATCTCGCTGGCCGAGAACCGGGGGCGACCCTGCTCGTCCAGTACCGATACCAGTACATCGAGCATGTCCCGATCATCTTTGCCCGTAGGCGGATTCGCGAGCCGCCCGGCCATGATGTGGCGGACCAGCTTCACCAGTTGCCAGCGTGCCTCGTCGCGGCGGCGGAAGCTCTCGATCGGCGCGTAGGGGTCGACGTAGCAGTAGGCGTCGGTGCCGCGCTCGAGCTCGTGATAGAGGTGCGAGAAGCGGTCGTCCAGCTCATTGCGGAACTTGGTGCCGATCAGGCAGGCCGAGGACGTGTAAATGGTGAGTTCGGCGAAGAATTCGAGGAGGTCGATCTCGCCCTCGTCGCCCCATCGGGCCAGCATGCGTTCCACTTCACCGGCGATGGTGGTGGCGTGCCCGCGCATCTGCTCCGCGCGCAGGGCGGTGTTGTGCAGCATCTCCTTGCGGCGCTCGGGCGGTGCGTCGAACACCACGCCCTCACCGAAGATGGGCTTCATGAACGGATAGGCGGCGGCCTGATCCAGCTCGTCATCGCTTGCGCGGAAGAAGAATTCATTGGCCTGCGCGCCGGTGAGCAGGATGACATCGCGGTCGGCGAGCCGGAAGGAGCCGATATCCCCGCATTCGGCGCGGACCCGCGCCATGAGGGCGATGGGATCGGTGCGGAACTCCTCGAGATGGCCGTGCTCATGCGCACCGCCGGAGACCTGCCGCGGCTGGACCAGGGTCATCGTGAACCTCCCACGCTGGAGTAGACACCTGTCTGGACGGTACTACGGGAGGCATTGCGCGGCAAGGGATTACCTAAAATCGAGAGAATTGCGCGGTGACCGGAAATCGATGCGCGAAACTTCAGCGCCGCAGGACGCTCGACGCCGATTTCTCCAGGCGATCGGCAATTTCGGTATACGACGCATAGCCCATGCCCGCCCGGACCAGTGCGCCCGCGTAGAGCAATTCGAGCGTCTCGACGATATCCATATCGACCTCCGCGCCGAGTGCGTCGATCAAGCGGCGTCGAATCTCGCTGCCGATCCGCAGCCGCAGGTGCGCCACATCCGGGTCCGTGCCCAGCAGGGCGCTGGTGACGGCACCGGCCAGCGCGGGCTCATCCGCGACCAGCAGCGCGATCTGCCGCAGCACCGCGAGCGTGCGCACAGTGCTGTCCGGCTCGTCGTTCGAAGGTGGTTCCGTGGCCGCGAGTCGACGCCAGAACATCTCCGCGACCAGGTGTTCCTTGGAGGAGAAGTAGGTATAGGCGGTGGCGGTCCCGACCCCGGCGGCGGCGGCCACCATGCGCACGGTGAGCCCCGCGAAACCCTCCCGCGAGAGCACTTCCATCGCCGCCCGGGTGAGCTTGTCGACGGTGTCCGCCTGCTTCTCGGTGAGGCGGCGGCGAGTGGCCTCCATGTTCACCACCGACCGGGAAGAAAGGGAATCAGACACGTGTCCGGATGCTACTATCAGTCGGCTCGCCGGGCAACTCGCGTATGCGTAATGCGTATGAATGCGTGCGCCCCAGAAAGGTTTTCGTATGCCGCAGGCCGATACTCCCGTCGAATCCAGCGAATTGTTCGCACTCGCCGAACAGGTCACCGGTTTCATGCCGCCGGAAGAAGGCCGCGCCCTCTACGACGCCGCCCGCGACTACGCAGGCGACGGCATCATCCTGGAAATCGGCACCTACTGCGGCAAGTCCGCCGTCTACCTCGGCGCGGCCGCCAAGGAAACCGGCGCAACCGTCTACACGGTCGACCACCACTCCGGTTCCGAAGAGCACCAGCCCGGCTGGGAGTACCACGACACCACCCTCGTGGATCCGGAGACCGGCGTCTTCGACACGGTAACCGCCTTCCGCCGCACCATGGTTCGCGCCGGACTCACCGAAACGGTCGTGGCCATCATCGGCTCCTCGACCGCCGCCGCCCGCATCTGGCGCACCCCGATCCGCCTGCTCTTCATCGACGGCGGCCACACCGAGGAAGCCGCCCAGCGCGACTACGACAACTGGGTGCACTGGATATCGGGCGGCGGCCTCCTGGCCATCCACGACGTCTTCCCCAACCCGGCGGACGGCGGCCAAGCCCCCTACAACATCTACCGCCGTGCCCTCGACAGCGGAAAATTCCGCGAACTCTCGGTCACCGGCTCCCTACGTATCCTCCAGCGCACCGCCGCCTGCAACTAACGCCGCCGCGCCAGCCGCGGATTGACCGAGATGCCCGGTCATCGGTGCACTCTCAGCTCCACCCACGGCGGCAGCATAACTAGCGGAGACTGTCGCGGAAGATCCCATTTGCGAGGGTTGTTCGCGAGAGGGCATCGGCGGCGAGGATCACCGCGCCCGCGGTCCAGGTGGTTCGTTCCTCCGGCCAGCGCTTGCCGTCGGCGAAAACCAGTCCGGTCCAGTACGAGCCGTCGGAATCTCGTAGGTGCTGCATATCGGCGAAGAGTTGCAAGGCGCGGTCGGTGTCACCGAGAGTGTCGAGGGCCAGGACCAGTTCGCAGGTTTCCGCACCGGTGACCCAGGGGGCGTCGGAGACGCAGCGGATGCCCAGGCCGGGCATGACGAATTCGTCCCAGTGGGCGCGGATTCGCTGGTGCGCCACCTCGCCTCGGAGGACGCCGCCGAGGATCGGGTAGTACCAGTCCATCGAGTAGCGACTCTTGTCCAAGAAGGCTTCGGGGTGTTCGCGCAGGGCATTGCCGAGCCGTAGAACGGCTGTCTCCCAAGCGGGTTGGGGGTCGCCGAGTTCGGTGGCGAGAGACAGGGCGCAGTGCAGGCTGTGGAAGATGCTGGAGCAGCCCGTGAGGAGGGCTTCGCCGGAGGAGCCTTCGTCATTTCGGGACCAGTGGATCTCGCCGTGGGGGCCGAGCTGGAGTTCCAGGACGAAGTCGATGGCGGAGCGGACCGTGGGCCACATTTCTCGGGCGAAGGTGGAATCGCCTGTGCTGGTGAGGTAGTGGCGGAGGCCGGTGGCCAGGTAAGCGCAGAAGTTGGTGTCGGCGTCGGGGTTCTCGATGGCTCCGGCGCGGAATTGCATGGGCCAGGAGCCGTCGTCACGCTGGGTTTTGGCGGACCAGATGTAGGCGGTACGGGCCTCGTCCCAGAATCCCGCGGCGGTCAGGGCCATGGCGGATTCGATGTGGTCCCACGGGTCGGTGTGGCCGCCGGTGAACCAGGGGAGCGCGCCGTCGGGTTCCTGGGTGGCGGCAATGGATTCGGCGGTTCGCTGGATGTCCAGGGCATTGAGGATGCCGGGAACGGCGGGTAGGTCAGCGCCGGGCACTGCGCACCGCCGGTTTGGCGAAGTAAAGGGCGACGCTTTTGCCGATGACAGGGTCGAGGAGGCGTTCGGTGGTGCGGGTGAGGACGGGGGCGGACATCATGTCCCACACCAGCATTCGGTGGTATGCGGTGACCAGTGGATTCTTATCGTTGGAGACGCCTACGGCGCACTTCAGCCACCAGTACGGGGAGTGCAGGGCGTGGGCGTGGGTGTGCCGGATGAAGCGCACGTCACGGGCGGTGATCTTCCGTCGCAGGTCGTCGGCGCGGTAGATGCGCACGTGCCCGCCCTCATTGGCGTGGTACTCGTCGGACAATGCCCAGCAGATGCGTTCGGGCAGCCAGCGGGGCACCGTGACGGCCAGCGCGCCACCGGGTTTCAATACTCGAACCAGTTCGGCAATGGCCTGGTCGTCCTGCGGGATATGTTCCAGGATCTCGGAGGCGATCACCACATCGAACTCGCCGTCGCCATAGGGCAGGTCGAGGGCATCGCCGCGCACTGTTTCCGCCTTGGCGTACGCGGGCGCCTCGCCAACTTCGGCCATGGCTTTGAACATCGAGTCGACATCGGCCAGGTCGGATTCGTTCTGGTCGAATGCCACGATGTCCGCGCCGCGCCGGTATGCCTCGAAGGAATGGCGTCCCGCACCACAGCCGACGTCGATGACGCGCTTACCGGGGCCTACGCCCAAGCGGTCGAAGTCGACGGTCAGCATGTGGTCTCCTGCTTGCGGTCGGCCTGAGGAGGATGACGGGCGATGGCTTGTTCGTAGACCGAGACTGTGTGTGCGCCAACGGCTTCCCAGCTGAATACCTCGAGCGCGCGGCGGCGGCCCGCCGCACTCATGCGGCGCAGTCGGTCAGGGGAGTCCAGGAGGTCGCCGAGCACTCGGGTCAGTTCGTCCGCATTGCCGGGCTGCACCAGTTCCGCGCAGTCACCCACCACCTCCGGCAGTGCTCCGGCCCGGCTCGCGACGAGTGGCGTACCACTGGCCATGGCCTCGACGGCGGGCAATGAAAAGCCTTCGTACAGGGAAGGAATGCAGGCGATTTCGGCGGAGGCCAGCAGCCGGGCGAGTTGCTCATCGCCGAGTCCGCCCTCGGCGGTGACGATATCGGTGAGGCCGAGTTCGGCGATCAGCTTCTCGGTCGGGCCGTTTGGCTCCAGCTTGGCGACCAGGCGGAGTTCCAGGTCGTGGGTATGACGCAGCTGGGCAATGGCTTTCAGCAGATGGGCTATGCCTTTGAGTGGTTTGTCGGCGCTGGCGACCGCGACAATACGGCCGCGTACCCGGGGTTCCGCACGGGGACGGAACAATTCGGTGTCCACGCCGAGCGGCACGGTGTGCAGCTGCTCGGGCGAGACCCCGAAGTCCTCGATAATGTCGGCGGCCGAGGAGGACGACACGGTGATCAGCTCCGGAATCTGCCGGGCCACCCGCTGCTGCATGCCGAGGAACCCGTACCAGCGTCGCACGAAGGGTTTTCGCCGCCAGGGTGCGGCGGCCAGGTCCACCGCCCGGTCGCGAGTGATCGGATGGTGGATCGTCGCCACCAGCGGCAGGTGGCGAGCGATATCCAAGAGGCCGTATCCGAGGCATTGGTTATCGTGCACGACATCGAAATCCGCTGCCCGCGACCGCAAGAGCTTTGCCGCCCGCAGGCTGAAGGTGCGGGGTTCCGGAAACCCCGCAGTCCACATGGTGCCCACCTCGAGCAGGTCGATGCCGTCGCGGATCTCGCTCGGTCGCGGCGTTCGGAACGGGTCGTCGTCCCGGTAGAGGTCGAGGCTGGGCACCTCGGTGAGCCGCACACGCGGATCGAGGTGCTCAGGGTATGGCTGGCCCGAGAACACCTCGACCTCATGCCCCAGCGCCGCCAGCCCCTGACTCAGATATCGGACGTAAACGCCCTGCCCTCCACAGTGGGTCTTACTGCGGTAGGACAGCAGAGCAATGCGCACGTCACGACCTTTCCTCGGGCGCAGCGGAACTATATGGGGGAGAGTTGTTTTCAGTGCGTAAGACGCGAGATCAGCGAGTCAGGCCGAGTGGTTCCAGCTTGCCCGCCAGCCGATCCAGGTAGGCGAGTACATCGGCTTCCGGCTTGTCCGGCAGTCCGTACAGGACGTCGGTGACGCCCGCGTCGGCCCAGCGGGCCAGCTTGTCCGGGTCGGGCTTGTAATCGAGCGCGACCACGCGGGGTGCGCCCTCGCGCCCGGCTTCCTGCCAGCACTTCATGAGCAGCGTCATGGACGCGGACACATCGGATTCATACGGCGTGGTGATCCAGCCGTCGGCCGAGCGCGCGATCCACTGGAAGGTGCGCTCCGTCCCGCCCGCGCCGATGAGCAGCGGCACATGCGACTGCACCGGCTTCGGCCACGCCCAGCTGGGTCCGAAGGACACGAAATCACCGGAGTAGCTCGCCTCCTCCTGCGTCCACAGCGCCCGCATGGCCTCCATGTATTCACGCAGCACGGTGCGCCGCTTATTGCCGGGCACGCCGTGATCGGTGAGTTCATCGGTGTTCCAGCCGAATCCGGCCCCGATGGTGACTCGGCCGCCGGACAGATGATCGAGGGTGGCAATCGTCTTGGCGAGGGTGATCGGGTCGCTCTCGGTCGGCAGCGCCACCGCCGTGGACAGTTCGATGCGTGAGGTGACGGCGGCGGCCGTGCCCAGCGCAACCCACGGGTCGAGGGTGCGCATGTACCGGTCGTCCGGCAGCGAGGCGTCACCGGTCTGCGGGTGCGCCGCTTCCCGTTTCACCGGGATGTGGGTGTGCTCGGGCACGAAGAAGGAGTGGAAGCCCCGCTCCTCGGCGGCCTTGGCGGCGGCCGCGGGCGTGATGCCGCGATCGCTGGTGAACAGGACGATGCCGAAACGCATGCGCTGCAGAACCTTTCAGTTGCCGGGTCAGTTTTGCTTGGCGGCGGCCACGCCCGCGCGGCGGCCGTAGAAGCTGCCGTCACCGAGTGAGCAGCCGCTGGCGTAGCCGCCGGTGCAGATACCTGAGGTGACGCGGCCCGCGGCGTACAGGCCCGGAATCGGCTGGCCGTCGACGTGCAGGACCCGCGAATCCAGATCGGTGCGCAGGCCGCCGAGGGTGAATCCGCCGGTGTAGCCGCGCAGGTCGTATGCGCCGAGCGGGCTGCCGATGGGCTTCACCCATTCCGGCTTCTTGTGCAGGAAGGGGTCTTCGCCGTTCTCGGCGTGCTGGTTGTACAGGTCGATGGTGGCCTGCAGCGTATTCGCGGGCAGCCCCATCTCGCTCTCCAGCTCGGCGACCGTCTCGGCCACCCAGGTGGGTGCGATCCGCAGGAACGACATGGAGGACTGGGTCTCGAACGCCTCCTCCAGCGCGTTCTCGTCGATCACCAGGTACGCCTTATTGTCCTGATCCTGCAGCACCGCCTGGCCCATCCGGCCCGGATAGGTGTCCTCGGTGATGAACCGCTGGCCGCGTCCGTTTACAAGAATGCCGCGCACTATGACCTGCGGGTCCGCGACCAGCGCGACCTCGGTGGCGTCCATATGCGCGAGATCCGCGCCCAGCGCCTGCGCCACCCGGATGCCGATGCCGTCGTGCTCCTCCACGGTCGCGGCGGGACGGCCGGAGATCTTGGGCGCGAAGCGCTCCACCATTTCGTGGTTGTAGGCGAAACTGCCGGTCGCCAGCACGAGGCCACGCTCGGCGCGCACGTGGACCGGCTTGCCGTAGCGGGTGGCGGTCACGCCGACCACCGTGCCGGTCTCGTCCACGATGAGCCGCCGCAGTCGCACGTCGTATTCGTGCCGCACGCCCAGCTTTTCGGCGGTCTGGGCGAGCGGCTCCATCAGCATGTAGCCGCCGCCCTTCTCACCCAGCTTCTTGTCCTTGGTCCAAGCGAGATGCCCGCGCGGTGCCGGATCGGCAATGGCATTGAACGGTGCGGCATTCTCGCCACCGGAGAACATCAGACCCTGATCGGCGGGCGGCTCGTAACCCGGCTCACCCCAGAACACCTCATTGAACGGAACACCCTGCGCGACAAGCCAATCAAAATGCTCGACGCTGCCCTGGCAGTAATCATGGATCTTGGCCTTGTCCACACCCGGGCCGAGCGCCGCGGTCAGGAACTTCTCCATATTCTCGGCGGTGTCCTCGAACCCGAGCTTGCGCTGCAGGGCCGTACCGCCGCCGAGGTAGATGAACCCGCCGGACATGGCGGCCGCGCCACCCCATCCGCCGGTGCGCTCGAGCACCAGCACATCCGCGCCCGCACGGGACGCTTCGATGGCGGCGCACACCCCGGCAATGCCGTATCCGACGACCACCACATCGGCCTCGAGGTCCCAGGAGGTCACCTCGCTGGCGAGTAGCGGTCGCACGGTTGCGGTTTCGGCCATTGTTCTCGGATTCCTATCTGTGCTGCGGATGTGAGTAGAGCGTTATTGCTTGTGGGACTTGCGTTCCTGCGCGATGACCTTGCCCACGACGCCGTCGAGTTTCGTACCGGCGGGCCAGCCCGCGTAGTGGCAGAGGAACAGGGCAATCTCCCGCAATTGCTCCTCGTCGAGTTCCTCATTGCGCAGGGCCGCGCCGACCTGGATTTCGGCGATATCGAAGAGCCCCTGCGCGGTGAGTGCGCCGAGCAGCAGCAGTCGGCGGTCGCGAATGGAAAGGCCTGGGCGCGACCAGATGTCGGCGAACAGGTGATCGGCGGTGACGGCGTAGTGCTCGCCGGGACCGTCCTTGAACTCCCAGCCGTACACCTCGGTCATCTTCTTCAGGCCACGCTGCCTGCGTTCGTCTGTCACTGCTGCTCCTTTGCGATTTCACCGGGGCCGACGCCCAGGCCGACCCCAAGGTCGTGCAATGCCAGCCCGGCCAGTGGAAGGTCGACCTCGAGCCGTCGCCCGAGGTCCAGGGCCAGGGCCAAGTCCTTCTCGCCCAAGTCACGGACGTGGCCGAGGATCGGATACCAGAAGTCACCGGGCTCCACCGGTGCGGTCGTATTGCGCAACATGATCGCCCCGGGACCGCCGGTATGCGAGTCGGAATGCCGAACCACCTTGCCCAACTCGGTGATATCGAGTCCGGCGGCCTCGGCGAGACGTTGCGCCTCGGCGCTCGCGGTGAAGGCGATGAAGTGAAGCAGGTTGCGGGCCAGCTTCATTCGAGTGCCCGCACCGACCTCGCCCGCGTGGACTATGAGCGAACCGAAGTGCGAGAACGGCCCGCGCACCTGCTCGAAGGCGGCGGTGCTGCCACCGACCATCACCGCCAGCCCGCCCCGCTGCGCGGCCGGAGCCCCACCGCTGATGGGTGCATCCACGAATTCCACACCGTGCTCGGCACATTCGGCCGCCAGGTCGGTGGCCGTGTGATCGGAGATGGTGGAGTGCACCGCCACCACCGTGCCCGGCTGGGCCTTCTGAAGAATGCCGTCGGGGCCGGTGATCACGGCGCGGACCTGCTCATCGTTCAGCACGACCACCGACACGACCCGGCACCGCTCGGCGACCTCCGCCGCCGTGCTCGCCGCGACAGCGCCACCGGTCACGAAGGGCTCCACGGCTTCCGCGCGCATATCGCACACCAGCAGCCCACCCGGCCATTGCAACAGCCGCTGGGCCATCGGCGCGCCCATATTGCCGAGCCCGATGAAACCTACTGAGAATTCCTGGGATTCACTCATGGCCGGAAAACTTGCCCCCCGTCGACGTTCAAGACCTGTCCCGTCACCCATTTCGCGTCATCGGACAGCAGATACAGGCAGGCCCCGACCAGATCGTCCGGCGTGCCCAGGCGTTTGATCGCCAACTGCTGCAGGAGCAGGTCGACGATATTGCCGGGCACAATGGTCCGGGTCGCCTCGGTATCGATGGGTCCGGGCGCGATGGCGTTCACGCGAATATTGGAGCCGCCCAACTCATGTGCGAGCTGCTGGGTGAGGCTATTGATGCCCGCTTTCGCGAGGCCGTAGAAACCGGAGTACATCCAGGACGCGGTGGAGGACTGGTTCACGATGGACCCGCCGCCGTTCGCCGCCATCCGCTGCCAGACCGCGCGCGTCATATTCAGCGCGCCGTCCAGGTTCACGCCCATGAACTGCTTGTAGTAATCCCACGGCACCGTGAGCAGCATGTCCAGCTTCATGGTCCCGTAGATGGCGGCATTGTTGACCAGGTGATCGATCCGGCCGAACTCGGCGATCGTGAATTCGGCCAGGGCCGTGGCGGAGACGGGATCCGCCACATCCACCTCGCAGAACACGGCGGTGCCGCCGTCCGCGGTGATCTGCTTGGCCACCTCCTCGCCGCGTTCGGTATTCAGATCGGCGACGACGACTTGCGCGCCCGCCGCGGCCAGGGCCTGGGCGTAGGCGGCCCCGATGCCCTGTGCGGCTCCGGTGACTATGGCGGCTTTATCCGTGAATCGGGCCATGACGTGCTCCTTCAGCAGCCGGTCGCAATGAGTTTGGTCTCGGTGTATTCCTCGAACCCGGCCACGCCCATCTCGCGTCCGATGCCGGACTGCTTGTAGCCGCCGAAGGGCGCATCGGCGGAATACCAGATCCCGCCGTTCACGCTGAGGGTTCCGGTGCGCACGCCCTCGGCGACGCGGCGGATACGGTCCGGATCGGTGCCCCAGATCGAGCCGGACAAGCCGTAGGGAGAGTCATTGGCGAGGCGGATGGCGTCGTCATCACCGTCGTGCGGGATGACGACCAGGACCGGCCCGAAGATTTCCTCCTGGGCGACGGTCGACGAATTCGACACTCCGGCAATCAGAGTCGGTTCGAGGAACCAGCCGGGGGAGTCGGGGCGATTACCGCCGGTGACAATGGTGCCGCCTTCGTTGCGTGCCAGTTCCAGATAGCGTTCGACGCGGGCGCGCTGGCGCTCGGAAATCAAAGGGCCGCACACGGTTCCGGGCTTGTTCGGATTGCCGGGCTTGATGTTCGCGAGCGTGCGGGCGGCGGCTTGGACGGCCTCGTCGTAGCGTTCTCGCGGCACCAGGAGCCGGGTACTGATGGCGCAACCCTGGCCCGCGTGCACGCAGACTCCGAATGCGGCATAGCTGACCGCTGCGGCGAGATCGGCGTCATCGAGAACGATGAACGCCGACTTGCCGCCGAGTTCCAGGAAGACCTTCTTCAAAGACGCTGCTGCCGAGGCCATTACCGCTCGGCCGGTCTGCGTCGATCCGGTGAACGAGATCATGTCCACGCGCGGATCGGTGACCAGTTGCGCACCCAGCGCGTGATCGTCGGACGTGACGATATTGACGACTCCGGCGGGGATATCGGTTTCCTCCGCGATGATTCGGCCCACCGCCGCCGCGCACCAAGGGGTGTCAGGGGCGGGCTTCAGAACGATCGTGGTCCCCGCCGCCAACGCCGGGCCGAGCTTGGCGAAGTTGATCTGATGCGGGAAATTCCAGGGCGTGATGGCTCCGACCACGCCGATGGGTTCGCGCCGGACCCGGCGGCTGCTCTTGATACCCATGGGCTGAGCAATACCGAGATCAGTTTCCCAGGAATAGTTTTCGGCCAGGTCGGCGAAGTAGGCGAGATCGGCCACCGGGCCCTCGAGCTGCGGTCCGCTGGTGAACATGCGAGGCGCGCCGACCTCGGCGATGGTGATTTCGCGCAGTTCTTCGATGTGGTTCTGGAGGGCGTCCTTCAACTGCCGCAGGCAGGCGGCCCGGAAACCGGGTGTCTGCGCCCAATCGGTCGAATCGAAGGCCGTGCGCGCCGCGGTGATCGCGGCGTCCATATCCCCGCCGTCCGCATTGGCCGCATACCCGATTGCCTCACCGGTTGCCGGATCCGACGTGGTGAACACGCCGTTCCCCCCGGCCAGCAGCTTGCCGCCGATCAACAGTTGGGAGCCGCCATCGGGAATGAGATTGCTCGGGCTCATCGGTAGCTCCCATGCTGTCCGGACACGTGTACGGACTATAAGTTCGGAGCTCCGCAACGCGCAAGAACATGTTTCAGTTTGCGAGACCCGAATGCAGTCCGATTTTCGATTCCATTGTCAGCTCAGCCCCTCACCGGTACCGTACAGACACGTGTCCAGCTACATGTCTTCATGGCCGGACCACGCTCATCAGAGCCGATGAACGCGTTATCGAATAAGAGGTGCAGAGACGATGACCGCAGCCTCCCTAGAGCCGCTGCTGTTCGACCCGTACGACTACCGCATGCACGACGATCCCTACCCCGTGTACCAGCGGCTGCGCACCGAAGCGCCGGTCTATCACAATCCCGAACTGGACTTCTGGGCGCTTTCCCGGCATGCCGACGTGGCTGCCGGATTCCGCGACAATGTGCGGCTCTCCAGCGCCAATGGCGTCTCCCTGGACCCGTCCGCCTGGGGGCCGCACGCGCATCGGACCATGTCCTTCCTGGCCATGGACGATCCCCGGCACCTGCGATTGCGGAAACTGGTCTATCAAGGCTTCACCCCGCGCCGCGTCAGCGAGATGCACGATCGGATCCGGCAGATCACCCTGCAATATCTCGAACCTGCCCTGGCCGAAGGCAGTTTCGACTGGATCGACCGGGTCGCGGGCCAGGTGCCCATGGACGTCATCTCCGAACTGCTCGGCGTCCCGGAGGCCGATCGCGCCGAACTGCGCAGGCTCGCAGACCTTTTGCTGCACCGCGAGGAAGGCGTGCTCGATGTGCCGGTCCCGGCCATGGAGGCCGCGCTGCACCTGATCGGGTATTACGCCGATATGGTCGCCGAGCGCCGCAAGCAGCGCACCGGGGACCTCACCTCCGCGCTGCTGGACGCCGAAGCCGACGGTGATCACCTCACCGAGGACGAGATCATCGGATTCATGTTCCTCATGGTGGTCGCCGGGAACGAGACCACCACGAAACTGCTGGGCAATGCGCTGTATTGGGCCGGACGCAATCCCGCGCAGTACGCCAGGGCCGCGGCGCATCCCGAACTCGTCGAGGACTGGGTGGAGGAGACCTTGCGGTACGACGCGTCCAGTCAGATCCTGGCGCGGACGGCCGCCGTGGACCTCGAGTACTACGGGCGGACCATTCCGCAGGGTTCGAAGGTGCTGCTGCTCATCGGATCCGCCAATCGGGACGACGCGGCATTCCATGATCCGGACCGGTACGAGATCGAGCGGTCGGACAAGAGCGGGCTGATCAGCTTCGGGAAGGGCGTGCACTTCTGCCTGGGCGCGCATCTGGCGCGGCTCGAGGCCGGAGTTGTGCTGCGGGAGTTCGTAGATCGGGTCAAGGGCTACGAAATTCCGGACGGCGGAATCGAACGAGTTCATTCTGTGAATGTGCGCGGCTTCGCGAAACTACCCGTGACAGTGGAGGTTCGGTAATGCCACGATTCGAACCGCATCCGGCTCGACGCGCTGCCCTGATAGCGGGAGCGTCCTCCGGAATCGGGGCCGCCACCGCCGTCGCGCTCGCGGAGCTGGGGTATCCGGTGGCGCTCGGAGCCCGCCGGGTGGAGGTCTGCGAAACCCTGGCCGAGAAGATCCGCGCCGATGGGGGAGAGGCCTTCGCTCATCGGCTCGATGTGTCCGATACCGCATCCGTCGATGAATTCGTCAGTGCCGCGGAGGATGCGCTCGGGCCGATCGAGATCGTCGTATCCAGCGCGGGCGACCTGGAATTCGGGCGCGGCTGGGAAATCTCTCCCGAGCTGTTCGAATCGCAGGTTCGGGTACACCTGGTCGGGGCGCAACGGCTGGCGCATCGAACCATGCCCGGCATGATCGAGCGGCAACGCGGGGACTTCGTCGTCATCGGCTCCGATTGCGCCGTGCATGTACGGCCCGGAGCCGGGGCCTACAACGCCGCCAAGTCCGGTGTCGAGGCCTTCGCCACCCAGCTGCGCATGGAGCTGGAAGGCACCGGTGTGCGCTCGTCCATTGTCCGGCCGGGGCAAACGCTGACCGGGATGGGAATGCAGGCCACGCCGGAGGTGGTCGGGCCGCTGCTCGAGGACTGGGCGAAATGGGGGTTCGCCAGGCATCCGAATTTCCTGCAGGCCGCCGATATCACCGCGGCGGTGGTGGCCGTCGTATCCACCCCGCGCGGTGCGCATCTCGTGCTGGTGGAGGTGCAGCCGGAGGCTCCCTTGAAGAAGGGGGACCGGTGATGCGGCTGGTCGTGGATCTCGATCTGTGCCAAGGACATGCGGTGTGCCAGGACGAAGCGCCCGGTCTGTTCAACGTCCCCAAGAGCGGCCAGGTGGAGATCGTCCGTGCCGATCCGGGCGACGACCTCGAGGCGGCCCGCACCGCCGTTCGCTATTGCCCGACCCAGGCGCTGTCGCTCGTGGACGACAGTCCCGCTGACTAACCGGAGGTTGCCTTGCCCTTCTCCCGCGACGAACTCGACGACATGATCCGCCGCTGGGTGGACGAGAATAAACGCTGCGAAGCGCTCGGTGACTGGAAACCCTTGGCGGACTTCTATACCGAGGACGCCACCTACGGCTGGAACTACGGGCCGACTCAGGAATTCATGGCCGTCGGGCGGGACGAGATCCGCGATATCGCGCTCGGACAGGAGATGTTCGGGCTCGAGGGCTGGACCTACCCGTACCAGGAATTCGTGGTCGACGAACGCAGCGGCAGCGTCATCGGCTTCTGGAAACAGGTCAATGAGAAACATCGCGCGGACGGGCGGCCGTACGGCCCGGAAGGCATCGGCGGCAGCTGGTTCCGCTACGGCGGAAACTTCCAGTGGTCCTGGCAGCGCGACTTCTTCGACTTCGGCAATGTGACAGCGCTTTTCGTGGAAATGATCCAGGACAACGCACTGTCCACCGGCATGCAGAAACGCATCGAACGATCCATGTCCGGGGAACCGCTGCCCGGCTGGTACCGGATCGGGGAGGGGCCGGTACCCCTGTGGTGAGTCGATACGCCGCGCTCTCCCGCGCCGAACTGGCCGTGCTCGTGCCGGAACTCTTGCTGTGCGGGCATCTCATCGATCGTTCCGGCATGGCGCACGTGCTGGGCGCGCTCGGCCGCGAGGGCATGACCGGGGTGGCCATCGACGAATGGCGACTCGCCAGCCCGGTGTACACGCGGCGCATGCGACGGGCGCTCGGCATCACCGGGGACGGGGTGGATGCCATCTTCAAGGGCTTCCAGCTCGATATCGGTGCGCCACCGCAGTTCATGGACTTCCGGTTCTCGGTACAGGACCACGACCACGGCGAATTCCATCTCGCCCGGTGCGGGGCGCTCGCGGATGTGGAACCGATGGGCGAGGAATACGTGGTCGCCATGTGCCACGACATCGAGGACCCGACCTTCGACGCCACCGCACTGGCGACCAATCCGCACGCGCGGGTCCGGCCGGTGCATAGGCCGCCGCGGGTACCGGCGGATCGGGAACCGGTGTGCGCGTGGACCGTGACCATCGACGCCACGTTCGAGCCACCGGCTCCGGCCGATGATGCGTTGCTGGTAGCGGGGACTCGGGCCGCATGCGTGGAACTCGGCGATATCGACCCGGAAGATGCCGGGCTGCACGACTATTCGGGACCGCTGTTGAGCGATCTGCGGTTCGAGGACTTCTCTCGTTCGGCGCTGATCCGGATCGCCGATGAGGTGTCCTTGCAGCACCATCTGCTTACGCTGGGATTCCGGATCGCCGTCGACGCCCGGACCGATGCGGCGACCGCTGTGGATATCGCGCACAAGCAGTTCACCGGGATCGCCGGGCTCACGTCCGAGCGACTGCGCAAGGCACTGCGCCTGGGCGACGATACGGCCGCGCTCGTGCAGGTCCTGCGGGTGCATCCGGTCTTCAATCCCGCTGCGTATCTGGATATTCAGGTTTCGATTGACGCCGATGGGCCGGTGCGGATTCGGATCGCGCGGGACTGCGGGGCCATTGCCGACGGCGCATGGGCGGCGCTGCTCGACCCCGATCACCTCGATCCCTTGAATGCCCTGGTGCGCGGTGTGAATCCGTGCTTCTACACCCGGGTCCGGGCCGCCGACCACGATGCGGTCACCTTCGAAATCGCGCTCGCGGCAATGCCTTTCCAGGAAGTCCCCGAGGTGGCGATCACCCGATTCAGTACCGGCGCGGCCTTTGCCTTCACCGATCGGGGCGTGCCGCTGCCACTCACCGTTCTGTAGCGAGAAAGCGACCCCGCCATGGCATGCAACTTCGCCGACCTCTACGAGCACACCGCCGATGCGGTGCCGGACCGGATCGCGGTGATCGAGGGCGAGCGGCGGCTCACCTTCCGGGAACTCGACGAGCGCGCCAACCGGCTCGCACATCACCTGGCCGGGGCGGGCGCGGGCCCGGGCACCCACATCGGGTTCCACATGCACAACAGCATCGAGACGCTCGAAACGCTGATCGGCTGCTTCAAGATTCGCGCGGTGCCGATCAATATCAACTATCGGTATCGGGCCGAGGAACTGCGGTATGTCTACGACAATGCCGATCTCGAGATGGTGGTGCACCACCGGTGCTACGCCCCGCTGATCGAGGAGGTGCGGGGGCAGCTGCCGCAGCTGCGGCACTCGCTCGTGGTGGAGGACGACCAAGGCGGCGACGGCCTGCCGACGAATTCGGATTCGTACGAGAAGGCCCTCGAATCATCCTCCCCTGAACGGGATTTCGGTCCACGCACCGCCGATGACCTGTTCATCATGTACACCGGCGGGACCACCGGCCTGCCCAAGGGCGTCATGTGGCGGCAAGAGGACATGTGGCGGGTGCTCGGCGGCGGCATCGACTTCTACACCGGTGAACCGGTGGCCGACGAATATCAGCAGTCCCGCACCGGGGCGCAGGCCCAGCCCCTCAACTGGTTCGTGCTGCCACCGCTGATTCACGCCGCCGCCATGATGCCCACCTTCACGGCCCTGTGGTCCGGCAATACGGTGATCTTCGAGCCGCGTTTCGATCCCGCGCGCATCTGGCAGGTGGTGGCGCGGGAACGCGCGAACATCCTGGTCATCACCGGTGATGCCATTGCCCGCCCGCTTCTCGACGCCTACCGGGCCGCGCCGGTGGATGCTTCCACGCTGTGGTCCATCGGATCCGGTGCCGCGCAACTGACTCAGCCGGTGAAGAACGAACTGCTGGAACTGTTTCCGAACACTATCGTCACCGAATCCATCGGTTCCTCCGAAACCGGGTTCGGGGGAATCGGTTTCGCGCAGAAGGATGATGATCCGGGGCGTGGTCCGCGCGTGCAGGTCGGCCGCGGAGCCGTGGTGGTCGACGATCTGGGCAAGCCGGTTTCCGCGGGTGCGGGCTGGGTGGCCAAGACCGGCAATGTGCCGATCGGCTACTACAAGGATCCGGTCAAGACCGACAAGCTGTTTCGCACCGTGGACGGCGTGCGGATGGTCCTCACCGATGATCGCGCCCGGGTCGAGGCGGATGGCTCGGTCACGCTCATCGGCCGCGGCAACATGATGATCAATACCGGGGGCGAGAAGGTCTTCCCGGAAGAGGTCGAGGCCGTCGTCAAGGCGTTCGCGGGCGTGTACGACGTGGTCGTGATCGGGGTTCCGCACGAACGGTGGGGTGCGCAGGTGGCGGCGGTGCTGTCCCGGGCCGAGGCCGAGCTGGACTTCGCGGCACTCGAGCGGCATGTGCGCGCGCACCTCGCGTCCTACAAGCTGCCGCGCCGGATCTGGATGGCCGAGACGGTGTCGCGGACGCCGAGCGGCAAGCCCGACTATCGCTGGGCCAATGCCTTCGCGGCGGCCCGGGAACCCGACCACGAGGTGCGATAACAAGTTATGGAAACTAACTCCAACCCCATTCCCGATCAGCGAGATAACTCGGCAGAACGCGTGACGCAGGCCACTGGAACCTGTTCTAATTTGGGAATGGCTGAGGCGCATACCGTACTGGGCGAACAAGTTCGCATGCCGGTGGAGATCCGCCATGCCGACGCCAGCTCGGCACTGTTCCTGGTGGACGCCGGCGCGGCCCGCGAATTGCTCGCGGAGACCGGGCTGGAGCCACTCACGGTGCTGCCGGGACGGGCCGTGCTCTCCCTCGCGTTCGTGCGGTACGTCGATGGAGATCTCGGCCCGTACCACGAATTCGCGTTCTCGCTCATGGCCCGGCAGCCCGGGCGGCGCGACAGCACCGGGGCCTACATTCACTGGCTGCCGGTGAACCAGAGCTTCACCTGTGAAGCGGGGCAATCGATTTGGGGATTCCCCAAGCTGATGGCCGATATCGACATCACGCCGGTGCGCGGGGGACATCGCTGTGAGGTGCGCGTGGACGGGCAACTCGTGATCGCGCTGCGCATCGCCGACGGCATACCCATGCCGGGCGGGGCCGGTGGCGCGTCCATCGACGCCTACACCTCCCGCAATGGCCTGCTGCGGCGCACACCCTGGGTGATGAACCCGGGCAAGGTGCGCGGGCGTCCCGGCGGGACGCGCGTCGAACTGGGGAATCACCCCATCTCCGAGCAGCTGCGGTCCCTCGGGCTGCCCAAGGCAGCTCTCTTCTCGAGCCGGATCGGCTCACTCCACATGACTTTCGACGACGCCACCACGGTGTTGCAGACCCGGGAGGGCAAATGACCCAGACAGCACTGGTAACCGGAGCCGCCAGCGGCATGGGCCGGATTGTCGCGCAGCGACTCGCCGCGGCGGGCTGGCGCGTCGCCGCCGTCGACCTCAATGCCGACGGACTGGCCGAGACGGCGCAGCGCTCGCCGAATATGCACACCTACACCTGCGACGTCTCCGATACCGATCAGGTGTTCGCGGTGGTCGACAAGGTGCGCTCCGAACTCGGCACCATCGACCGGCTGGTGCATGCGGCGGGGATGGCGCATGTGCACGGCACCGCGCTGGATCATGATGTGGCGCAGATCAAGCAGATGATCAACGTCAACTACATCGGCACCGTCAACCTGTGCCAGGCCGTCATTCCGGCCATGCAGCAGGCCGGAACCGGCACCGTCGTGCTGTTCGCCTCGGTCGCGGGCTGGCTGCCCTCGCCCGGCATGGCCGGATACACCGCCTCCAAGCACGCCGTCATCGGCTTCGTCGACAGCATGGCCTACGAACTCGACGGCAGCGGCGTGCGACTGCTCGCCCTGTGCCCGCCCATGGTGGAAACCGCTTTCCTGAAGAACATTCGGGACGAGAACGCCTCCGTGCTCGGCGGCGCGGGCGGCATGCAGCCCGAGGCCGTCATCGACGCGCTCGAGAAGGCCCTGGCCAAGCCCAAGAACCCGCTGTTCGTCTTCCCCGGCGAGGCCTATCCGGGATACCTCATGCGGCGATTCCTGCCGGGTGTGGCCCGGGCCATCGTCAAGCGCAAGATCCAAGTGACGAACTGACCCCCCAAGCGTGGATGCCGGGTCGTGCTCCGAGCGGCATCCATTTCAAGCGCTGGGCAACCGGGGCTCTGCGGTTGCCCAGCGCTGCACCATGTCCGCAACTTTTTAGCGAATATTCGCTCGCCATAGCGCCCCCCGGCCAGGCACCATAGTCGTCCTGCACTGCTCGAACCCCACTTCGAGAGAGGACGAATGAACTTACGCGCGTCCGCTGTGATGCTGGTTCTGCGCTACTACGGCCGGGAATTGGCTCGGCGGAAATCACTCACGATCCCGGCCATGCTGGGACCGGCACTGGGCAATACCTGCCAGTTGTACATCGCACCCCTACTGGTCGCGGCCCTCATCGGGCGGGTGGCCGACACCGGCGACTCCTCGCTCGGGACGGTCGCGCCCTACGTGCTGGGCTTCGCCGGACTATTGCTGTTCGCGGAAGTCCTGTGGCGCATCGGCATTCACTGCCTGAACCGGCTCGACGCCAATGGCATCGAGAGCCTGTACATCGTCGCCATGGACGAGTTGCTGGCCAAGGATGCGGCGTTCTTCCACAATAATTTCGCCGGATCCCTGACCAAGCGGTCGCTGAGCTTCGCCACGCGGTTCGAGGAGTTCGCCGACACCCTCGCGTTCGAGATCGTCGCCGCGCTGGTGCCGCTCACCTTCGCCTCGGTGGTGCTGTGGCGCTACGACCCGATGCTGGTGGTCGTGCTCATCGGACTGATCGCGCTGACCGGACTGGTCATCGCGCCGCTCATCAAGCGTCGGCAGAAGCTGGTCGACGATCGCGAGGTCGCGACCGCGCTGGTCTCCGGGCACGTCTCCGACAGCCTCTCCAATATGCAGGTGGTGCGGGCCTTCGCGGCCGAACCGCTGGAGGCGGCCGAGCATCGCAAGCGCGTTGCCTGGCAGCGGCGAAAGGCCTTGGCGTCCTGGGACTACAACAACCTGAAGATCGACACCGTGGTCACGCCCCTGGTGGTGCTCTGCAATGCGCTGGGGCTGCTGGTGGCGCTCGGGTTGAGCGGCGGGCACGCGGGCGTCGAGGTGATCATGGTGACGTTCACGTACTACTGGAATGCCACCAACATCATGTTCCGGTTCAACCAGATCTACCGGCGGCTGGAGAGCTCGGTCACCGAGGCGGCGCAATTCACCGAACTGCTGCGCGAGACACCCACGGTGCTCGATGTCAGCGAGCCGGAGCCCTTGCGGCCCAAGGGATCCGGTATCCAGTTCGATCGAGTGCAGTTCGCGCACGCCGGATCCGCGCCGCTGTTCCGCGGCCTGGATCTGGACGTGCCGAGCGGGTCCAAGATCGGCCTGGTCGGGCGGTCCGGCGGCGGCAAGAGCACGCTGACGCAGTTGCTGTTGCGCATGATGGATATCGACGGCGGCAGCATTCGCATTGGCGGCCAGGATATTTCGAAGCTCCGGCAGGCCGACCTGCGCAGCATGCTCGCCTACGTGCCGCAGGATCCGGCCATGTTCCATCGGACGCTGCGGGAGAACATCCGCTTCGCCCGGCCCGATGCCACGGACGAGGAGATTCAGCGGGCGGCCAAGGCGGCGCACGTCACCGAATTCTCCGATGCCCTGCCCGAGGGCATGGACACGCTGCTCGGTGAGCGCGGCGTGAAACTGTCCGGCGGACAACGGCAGCGCGTCGCACTGGCTCGGGCCATCCTGCGGGATGCCCCGATCCTGCTGCTCGACGAGGCCACCAGCGCCCTCGACTCGGAGAGCGAAGTGCTTGTGCAGCAAGCGCTCTGGGAGTTGATGGAGGGGCGTACCGCAGTGGTGGTCGCGCACCGGCTGAGCACGGTGGCCGGGATGGATCAGCTGGTCGTGCTCGATCGTGGGCAGATCGTGGAGAAAGGCACGCACGAGGAATTGCTCGACGCGGAAGGGGCTTATGCCCAACTGTGGCGGCATCAGTCGGGTGGCTTCCTCGGTGAGGAAGTCGCGGCCCGCTAGCGCTATCGGGTGTGAGGACCGAATGGGGTGTGAGAGTTCAGCTCTCACACTCCATTCGTGTGTAAGCCTCTAGTTGCCCTGGAAGTTGGGCTTGCGCTTCTCGGCGAAGGCGCGGGGGCCTTCCTTCGCATCGGCGCTGAGGAAGACCGGCAGGCCGACCTTGGCGTCGATCTTGAAGGCGTCCTCCTCATGCAGGCCCTCGGTGTCGCGCATGACCTTCAGGATCGCCTGAACCGCAAGCGGGCCATTGTTATTGATCAGCTCGGCGATCTCCAAGGCCTTGTCCAGCGCGGTGCCGTCCGGGACCACGTGACCGACCAGGCCGAAGCTCAGCGCCTCGGTCGCGGTGATGTGGCGGCCGGTCAGCAGCAGCTCCGCCGCGACGGTGTACGGGATCTGCCGGGGCAGTCGCACGGCCGAGCCGCCCATCGGGAAAAGGCTCCACTTCGCCTCGGACACACCGAATTTGGCGCTCTCACCGGCAATGCGGATATCGGTGCCCTGCAGGATCTCGGTGCCGCCCGCGATGGCCGGGCCCTCGACGGCGGCGATCAGCGGTTTGGTGAGGCGGCGGCCCTTGAGCAGGCCCGGCATGCGGGACGGGTCGAAGGAGCTGCCCTCCTTCATATTCTCGCCCGGGTTGGACTTGGACATGGCCTTGAGGTCCGCGCCCGCGCAGAACGCGCCGCCCGCACCGGTGAGGATGCAGGAGCGGATCTCGGGATCATTGTCGACGGTGTCCCAGGCCTCGGTCATGATCGCCAGCATCTCGCCGGTGAGGGCGTTCTTGCGGGCCGGGCGGTTCATGGTGACGATCAGCGTCGCGCCGCGCTTCTCGACGAGCGCGTGCGGCTCGGTGTTGCTACTTGTTTCAGCAGTCGCGGTGGTCATGCCGACCTTTCTTTCCACTGGGCCAAACCGGGGGATTCTGGACGAAACTACCCCGTGCCGTTGTCCTGAACAATAACGTGTTCTAGTTTGGAGGAGGGTGACCGCCGTCACGGGCGGCAAGTACTGGAGAGAGCGCGCATGAGCACAACGAAGACGCCGACACTGCCGCCGCGTGTCACGGAATCTCTGATCAACCGGCTCACCGCCATGGTGACCGCGGGGAAGGCGGGCGAACCGCGCGACCCCTTCGAAATGATCGAGGTCTACACCGGCGAAACGGTCGGCTACCTGCCGCAGTCCTCCCCCGAGGATGTGGAGACCGCCGTCGCCATCGCCCGCGCCGCCCAGAAGGAATGGGCGCGACGGCCGCTGAAGGCCCGGCTCGAGGTATTCGAGCGGGCACACGAACTCATCCTCTCCGAGATCGAGACCATTGCCGACCTCATCCAGATCGGCTGCGGCAAGGCCCGGCGCATGGCCATCGAAGAGGCCTGCGACACCCCGATGGTGATCGCGCACTACCTCAAGACGGCCGAGAAGACCCTGCGCAACAAGAAGCGCAGCGGGCCCATGCCGATCATCACCACCTCCACCGAGGAGCACCGGCCCAAGGGCGTCGTCGCGGTCATCGCACCGTGGAACTTCCCCTTCGCCATCTCCATGTCCGACTCCACCCCCGCGCTCATGGCGGGCAATGGCCTGATCCTCAAGCCGGACAACAAGACCGCGCTGTGCACGCTGTACGGGCTGGAACTGCTACACAAGGCGGGACTGCCGCGCGGGCTGGTGCAGGTCGTGTGCGGCGGCGGACCCGATGTCGGCCCGACCCTGATCGACAATGTCGACTACGTCATGTTCACCGGCTCCACCGCCACCGGCCGCACCATCGGTGAACAGGCCGGGCGCAACCTCATCGGTTGTTCGCTCGAGCTCGGCGGCAAGAACCCGATGATCGTGCTCGACGACTCCAACCTCGACGAGGCGATTCCCTCCGCCACCTTCGCCGTCTTCGGCAATACCGGCCAGGCGTGCATGCATATCGAGCGCATCTACGTGCAGGAGAGCATCCACGACGAGTTCGTGCGCCGATTCGTCGCCGCCGCAGAGGAATTGGGCTCCAAGGCCGGAGCCACCTACGACTTCGACCCCGAATTCGGCTCCCTCGTCTCGGTCGACCACATGAAGCGCGTCGCCTCCCACGTCGACGAGGCCCGAGAAAAAGGCGCGACCGTCCTCACCGGCGGCAACCCCCGCCCCGATATCGGCCCCGCCTTCTTCGAGCCCACCGTCCTCACCGGTGTCACCCCCGACATGGCGCACGCCACCATGGAAACCTTCGGACCCGTCGTCACCATCTACAAATTCAAAACCGAAGACGAGGCCGTCCGCCTCGCCAACGCCACCACCTACGGCCTCAACGCCAGCGTCTGGGCCGGAAACCTCGACCGCGCCGGGCGAATCGCCGAAAAGATCGAAGCCGGAAGCATCAATATCAACGACGGCTTCGTCACCACCTACGCCGCCAAGGGAACCCCCTCCGGCGGCGTCAAACAGTCCGGCGTCGGCACCCGCCACGGCGCGGCAGGCATCCTCAAGTACACCGACACCATCAATATCGGCGTCCAGAAGAAGCAGATCCTCGCCGCTCGTTCGGGCATGCCCTATGAAAAGCAGCTCAAGTCCACCCTCATGACCCTGCGCCTCATGAAGCGCCTGCACCTGGGCTGACGCCGACCGTCATCGTGCCGCCCGCCGCGCCGTACTCCTCGACCGCAATGAGGATTTCGCCGTCGGCGGGCGGTTCAGCGCGTGAGGAGATCGAACCCGAATCGTGACTCGTCCGGTGGTTCGGCTACCGGGTCCGCCGCCGATAGACCCCGTGAAGCTCCTGTACGGCGTCCGAAGGTGGGGATTCACATGAGCAGGCAGACAACGCGATTCGCACGGATTCTCCTATGCTGCGCCTTGGCCGGGTTGGCGTCCTGCGCCACGAGCGAACCGGGACCCTCCGGCACCCCGTCCGGAACCACCAGGGCGACAACGCAATCGAACCCCTCCTCGGCACCCGCCACGGCTCCCGTGACCGCCCCGGAGACCACGCCCGGCACACCTCCCGGAACCGTCCCAGCGGGCACCCCGGCCGTCCGCGCCTGCGGCTCCGGCCAAGTCGACACCACCGTCACCAACCTCGGCGCGGCCATGCTCCACCGCGGCCTCCAACTGACCTTCACCCTGAACCCCGGCAACACCCCCTGCACCCTCACCGGCTACCCAGGCGTAGACGCCTACGACAACGGCACGGTCATCCACGCCGACCGCACCCCCCGCGGCTACATCGGCGGCCTCCCGCAGGGCGACGACACCCTCCCGGCGGTCCTGCTCGACAGCACCCACACCGCCCAAGCCGTAATCGAAGCCGTCGCAGTCCACGACAACGGCGAAGGCTGCACCGTAAGCCCCGCCCTCCTGGTCACCCCGCCCAACACCACCTCCACCGTCACCCTCGGCAGCTCCATCGCCACCTGCCGCCTCCAGATCCACCCGGTCACCGCCTCCTGACCGGCCGACACCGATCAGGAATCAAGAAGCGCAGGTCAAACGTCCGCGACTAGCGTCAATGACAGACCGAGACAGTCGCTCACCGGAGGTAGGAGATGTCTCAGAACAGCCTGTCACTGTGGTTCCAGCGAAAAATGAACGCCCGCACCACCGCCCGAATCCGCCGCAAAGGCGGCAAATTCATGGGCATGGATCTCCTGATCCTGCACACGGTAGGCCGCAAATCCGGCCACCCCCGCCAATCCCCCCTCTCCTGGTTCCCGGACGGCCCCAACGCCTGGCTGGTCATAGCCTCAGGCGGCGGCAACCACCACCCCGACTGGTACGCCAACCTGATGGCCCACCCCGACCAAGCCTCAGTAGAACTACACGGCCACCCAGCCGTCCACGTCAAACCCCACCGCCTCGAAGGCCCCGACCGCGACAAGGCCTGGCAACGCATAGTCGCCGACCAGCCCCGCTACGCGAAGTACCAAACCAAATCCGCCAAGCAATACCCGGTAATCCGCCTGGCCACCGACTAACCGAACCGCGTCCCCCTTCCCGCGCAACAACTTCCATACCCCGCCAAATACGAGTAGGCCTAGACCGGCAAACCGGTCCGGGCCTATTCTCCATCCTTCGCCGCATCCGACCAGGCCATGACATCTATCTCGACTCGAAGCGATGGAGCAGCCAAGCCGCTGACATACATCAAAGTCATGCAAGGTTCGTGCGATCCGAGGAAGTCGGCGAAAGCCGTGCGCCGGGCCGCACTATCGACCTGGCCAACCAAAAATACGGTCACCTTCACCAGATCGGTGACGCTCATTCCCGCCGCTGACAGATTGCGCCCCACATTCTCGAGCGCCACCTCGATCTGTTCGACCACCGACTCCGGCACCGAACCGTCGACGCGCATACCGATTTGCCCCGACAGAACCAGCCACCGTCCCCCCGGGCCGATCTCGATCTGGTGCGTATACGCCGCCACCGGCGCATGAACATCCCTGGGATTGCGCTCGATCTTCACACTGCTGAGCCTATGGGTCTGGTGAGTCGTCGCGCTGGCGACCAGATCTGATACGTGTCCCTCAGCGGCGGTGTGCTCACACCACTTCCGGATGTCATCCTCGGTCGGCGTCTGCTTGCCGTACTCGATCTTCGTGACCTTCGACGGGTGCCAGGCCGCCAGATCGGCAAGCTGACGGCCAGTCAGACCAGCATCCCTGCGAAGGTCCCGAAGTTGTTGCCCGAGTGCCTCTCGAGCCTTGTGGACGTTGCTCACGCAGTGACGGTAGTCCGGCGGTATTCGGCGTAGGGGATCGCTTGCCGCCACACGGCGTCGCGAACCTGCGCGCACCGGCGCACCAGTGCCGGGTCGGTTGTGACCGCTGCCCCAGCTGCCGCCCCGTCACGAGTGAACAGCGTGTAGGCGACGGTGCTGTCATCGAACAGCCAGTAGTCGTCGGTCGTCAGGTCGTCGGCATCGACAAGATGACGCGGTAGGTACCGGATGTCTTCGCCTGCTTCGATATTCATCGGCGATACCACCAAGCTCCAGCGGACGTAGTCGACGTGTGGCACCGTGACGACCCGTGCCCGCGTGAAAACCACCCCGCGCTCGGTTGATTCGCGGACAAGATCGAACCAGCCCTGCAACCAGGCATAGTCGTCCGCCTCGCCGCTCAGAAACTTTCGGAACGGCTCGGATTCCTCCGGCGTCTCGTAGACATCCTGTACCTCGAGGTGAAAGGCCGACCTCTGACACGACCGGAACATGTCCGTGAATGCACGGTCAGTGACGTGGAGCATCGCGACGAATCTCTTTCCCTACGGGGACCTCTATGGCGCGCTCGTGGGACGGAAGATCCCTCTGCGCCAACGCTTCCGGAACTGGATGTCATCACGTGCGCGCCCGAGGAAACCTATGGCCAGCCAGCAGCACCAACGCCCGCCACTGTTCGGGCACCCTTCAGATGACTCAGGCGGCTCGCGAGTCGATCACCGATCAGTGAGTCCAGAATCGCCACCGCCTCAAGGTGGTAACCCTGACTGGTGCAGCGCTCGACCCGATCGCGATCTCACCATTCAGCCGGACCGTCTGCCTGTTTTTCGAGCCGGTCGGTTCGCCTGCTTACGGCTTCACGGATAAGCGCCCGTGCGGCATCCCCGGTAACCGATTGACCAGCCAATACGTCGAATGCGCGTCCGTACTGGGCTATTTCCCTGGGTTGAGTGACCGTCAGTTCAGCGGTAACGGTTTCGACCATGACGCGGGTGTTGTCGAAAATAGCGAAGTTCGTCATCGACACCCGGTATGACTCCTCGGCCGGAACGATGCCGAGCACCACCCTCGGGAGCCCGACCACGGCAAGTAGCCGGTCCAATTGACCGACCATGGTCCTATCGGTGCCGACCGTGGTTCTCAAGGCTTGCTCCGCGATGACGAAGTGAAATCGATGGTTCTTCCGGTACAAAATCTGTTGCCGCTCAAGACGTTTCGATACGCCTTCGTCGAGGTCGTCAGGCACCTGCTGGAATTCGATCACTCGCCGGAGTACGCCCTCCGCATACTCGGCCGTTTGGAGCAGTCCGGGGACGAGGAACGGGTGATACACCCGCATGACCTCGGTCTCGGCCTCGAGCTTGATCGATGCTTGCTGCCTGCGCTTGGTGCCGGTGCCGAGTAACCGCCGCCATTCGAGCCACGCGGCCTCGATGTTCCGCAGGGTGGCGATCAGGTCGGGTATCTGGTCCTCGGAGCCGGTGTGGGCGCACCAGGTGCGGATGTCGGTGTCCGTGGGTTTGGTCTTGCCGTACTCGATCTTCGGGACCTTGGTCTGATGCCAGCCTGCCCGCCGGGCGAGCTCGCTGCCTGAGATGCCCGCATCTAGGCGAAGCTCCCGGAGTCGTGCCCCGAGAGCTTCTTTAGCCTGGTTGAGCGAACCTGTCACGGTTCGCCATACTCCGACAACGGAACGGCCAAAGACCACACTCGTTCCTTGACGGTTCGGACGTAATCAACAATCCCTGGGTCGGTGGTCACACCACCGCCGATCCAACGGCCGTTCTCTCCAGGTTCGAACACAGTGAACGCGACCACCGAGTCATCGAACAACCACCAGTCATCGGTAGTCAGTTCATCGGCTGCGATCAGGTGCCGTGGCAGGTACCGCACATCTTCCCCGGCCTCCACATTGAGGCGCGCCACGTGCTTCGCGTACCGGGTGTAATCGTTGTGCGGCACGGTAACTACCCGCGCTCGGTTGACCGCTACACCCCGGCTGGTTGTTTCCCGTACCTGGCTCAGCCAAGGCTGGAACCATTCGTAGTCCTCTGTCTCTCCGGCGAGGAACCGAACCAGAGGCGGGTAGTCCGATGGGTAGTAGTCGTCCCTGACTTCGAGGTGGAATGCTTCGCGCTTCGCCTCCTGAAACAGGTTGTTGAATGCTTCACCCTGCACTAACAGCATTGCCGTAGAACGTCCTCTCTTGCCGGGGCACCTCAATGGCTGTCTCGTTGGGGTAGATGTCCATCTGTGCCAGCGTCTCACCATCGGTCACCGGTGTGCCGGAGGGGGCGAAAGTCCCTCTGCCCGTGTCGGTCATGGCTGAGTCGACGTATGTGTTCGGATGGATGAAGCCGAGCAGCCGTTGGGGGATTTCGACGGTTCCGAGGGTGTCCGTTTTCCAGCCCTGGACGACGTAGGTGTCTCGGTCTGTGTAGTACATGCTCGGGCAGCCTCCGCCCTCGGAGTCTCCTTTGCCGAGGAAATGTATCCGCATGATCATTCTCCAATCAGAGGTAATGCGCATTCATGCTCACGCTTTACCAATAATCCTCGGCCTCTTGCGGTTTGGGACAGCAATAGCTGGATTTGTGCATTCTCAAGCATAGGTGTGGCATCGAACTGCGCATAGTTCGTAGCGTCGGTTCATGGCGTTCGAGGCCGGTGCAGTCGTCTCGGTCCGAACTGCCTCGCGAGGCGACATGAGGGGCAGTCGTGACCAATGAACCAGATGAAGCGGAGACCACGCCGCGTACACGGCTGTTCCAGTTCCCCGGTGGCGTGCTGGAACTCCAGAGTTCAGGGGACGACTCGGAGGACTACTGCGGTTTCTACCTCGAAATCCACGGACACATCGCGCTCGACGGGCACGAGGACAGAGGGGCGGTAATGCGGTACAAGGCAACAGCTTTGGGATATCTCCGAACCGATGTGTCTGGGATTTCCCAACTCTGGGACGAGATGTGCATCCGCAGGCTCGCAACCCGGCTCGGGTACGACTTCACCCAACTGGTCGTCTACGACCCCAACTCCGCCCGTCCGCCACTGGCGCGATTGAAGGCCCAAGCCACCCGACTCGACGCCGAGGCCGTGATCGTTCCCGGACTGTCGCATTTCGACAATGACGAAATCCCGGCGTCGCTGGTGCGGCAACTCGATGTCATCACGTGCGCGCCCGAGGAAACCTATGGGAAACGAGTAAGGCCCTGACCGGTGAACCGGTCAGGGCCTACTGCTGTGTCTCAACCAACACGTCGGGGTGACAGGATTTGAACCTGCGACCTCTTCGTCCCGAACGAAGCGCGCTACCAAGCTGCGCCACACCCCGTGAAGTGAACGTGGAGAAGCTTAGCGTAAGGGTGGGGTGGGGGCGAAATCGGCTGGTCAGGTGGGTTAGAAGAGGCGGAAGGTTGCCAGTAGGCGACGGGCGAATTCTAGGTTTACGGAGCGGTCTACGCCGGTGTCGGCGGCGATTGTCAGGACCAGGGCGCCGCTGGTGCCGCCGCCTACGGCGTAGGTGTAGATGGAGTAGGTGGAGGCGCAGCGGGGGTCGGGTGGGGTGAAGTTTCCCTTGGTTTCGACGAAGACGCCGTGGAGGGAGTGGTCGGAGTTGTCGAAGGGTTCGGGGGTGGTCGCGGTCATGGAGGTTCGGGTTTCCCAGCCGATTTTGGCCATGCGGGCGCCTATGTCGGCTGCCGCTGCGGCGGTGTCGGCTTGCTGGGAGACGCTCAGGAACATATTGGTGCGGACGTAGCCGGGGCAGTATTGGTCGCCCTCTGTGGCCAGACCCGCTACCGGGACCTGGTCGGTGCCGGTGCCGAAGTTGGATGTCGATTGATCGATGGTCCAGTCCTGGGGGACGTCCCAGGCGGCATTGGCGGCGCTGGGGACCACCACCTGGTAGCCGGGAATCACCGCGGCGGGGGTCGACGGGCGGGTTGAGGTGCTCGTCGTGGCCGAGGGGTGGCTGCTGGAGGTGGCCGAGGCGGTGGTGGTGGGCACGACATTCGGGCCGGAATTGCCATTCACCAGCACGATGGCGACTACCGCCACCACGATCACGACCAGAGCGCCGATACCGGCGTACAGCCACACTCTGCCATTGCCGCCGCCGCTCGGGGGTGGCCCGCCGTACCCAGCATAGGGCGCACCGGGCGGCGGCGCGGACTGGTAGGGAGCCGGGCCTGTCGAATGCGGAATAGCCCCGGAGACTTGCGGATTGGGGACCGAAGCGTACGGATTAGCTCCAGAGACGTACGGATTGGCCACCGAGCCTTGCGGATTCGGGCCGGAAGCATGCGGAGTGGATCCCGCAACCTGCGGATTCTGGCCTGGGACATAGGGATTCGGTCCCGCCGGTGGCATGAAGGGCTGCCGGGTGGTCGGGTCCGCAGCCCGCCTGCCCGGCGCGCCCTGCCACCAGTTCGCGGTCGGATCCCGCCCCTCCGGATCGTTGTTCCCGCCATCGGTCATCGTCGGATCCCCTGTCTGACGAGTTCACTGAATCAGGCCCAGCGCCCGCTAGATCGGGCGGATGGAGGCGAGGATCTTCTTCGCCAGCGCGACATCCACCGCCTTGTCCACCCCGGTGTCCGCGGCGATCGTCAAGACGAAAGCGCCGTTTTCGCCGGGGAATGCGAACGTGTAGATGGAATACGTCGAGGCGCAGCCGGCCGCCGGGGCGGGGGCATTGCCCTTGGTCTCCATGAAGATTCCGGTCAGCTGCCCGTCGGAATTCGAAAACGATTCCGCCGCACCGGCAGTCGATCCGGTCGAGGTGGACCAGCCGACCCGGCCCATCTTCGCGCCGATATCGGTGGCGGCCTTCGTCGGATCGGTCTCGGTGGACTGACTCAGGAAGATATTGGTGCGCACATAGTTCGGGCAATACTCCAGGCCGTCCTGGGCGAGACCCGCGATCGGAATCCGATCCGCCCCGGACCCGAAGTACGACTGCCCGGTGCGATCGATCTTCCAATCCTTCGGAATATCGAATGCCGCACCATTATCCGGAATCGTGACCGTCTGATAGCCGGGGATCACCGGAGCCGCCGACGTCGTCTTCGAGGTGCTCGTCTTCGGCGAGGTGGACGGCTGGCTCGATCCCGGCGTCGTGGTGAGCGCGCTGATCAGCGACGGCGTGGTCGACGATCCCGCCGACGTCTCGCTCGAACCTTGGTTCATCACAACGACAGTCACGATCGCGCCCACGATCGCCACGATCAGGATGCCGATTCCGGCGAACAACCACCCCTTGCCGCGACCGCCACCACCGGGCGGCTGCGCATAGCCCTGCGGGCCGTAGCCGGGAACTGGTTGCCCGCCATACGGCGGCTGCCCGGACTGGTACGGCTGCGGGCCCGACTGATACGGCTGCGCGCCGGATTGGTACGGCTGCGGCTGTTGATAGGGCTGCTGCCCCTGCGGATACTGCCCACCCGTGAACGGCGTAGTCGGATTCGGCTGCTGGCCATAGCCCTGCTGCCAGCCCGGATCAGGTTGTGGCGCGCCGTAATTCGGCGGCTGCCCCTGCCCTGGCTGCCCTTGTCCCGGCTGCCCCTGCACCGGAGGCGCCGGATTCGACTGCCACGGCGAATCGGACGCGGGCGAACCCTGCCACCAGTTCGGATCCGGCCCCCGGGTCGTCGGATCCTCGCTATGGTCATTTCCACTGGTCACGGCTATTCCCCTGACTGACGACTACTTACCGCGTTGTATATCGCAGTAGACGCCCAGTTGCATATCGTGGCGCGAACTCGGATCTTCGAGCTCAGCGCGCGACGGCCTCCGATGCGGTGCGGCCCCGGCCCGATTCGGACACCGGCTTCTTCGGCGGCGCGCCCACCAGCGTCAGCAGCGTCGCCTCCGGACGGCAACAGAACCGGTACGGCGCCCACGGCGACGTCCCCAGCCCGGCCGAAACATGCAGTCGCGTATGCGCACCCCAGCGCGAAGCGCCCTTCACCCGAGCCCGATCGATCCCGCAATTGGTGACCAGCGCGCCGAAGAACGGCAGGCACAGCTGACCGCCATGGGTGTGCCCGGCCATCACCAGGTCATAGCCGTCCGCGGCGAAACGATCCAGCACGCGCGGCTCGGGGGAGTGACTGAGCCCGATGCTCAAGTCCGCCAGCGGATTCGGCGCACCGGCGACGGTGTCGTAGCGGTCCCGCTTCAGATGCGGATCGTCCACGCCCGCCGTCGAGATCCGCACCCCGGCGACCTCGATATCGCGGCGCACATGGGTCAGATCCAGCCAGCCCCGCTCACTGAACGCGGCGCGCAGATCCTGCCACGGCAGCGGATCACCCATCACCCGCTTGTGATCCTTCTTGAAATACTTGAGCGGATTCTTCGGCACGGGCGCGAAATAGTCGTTCGAGCCGAACACGAAAATGCCCGGACGCGCCAGCAGCCCGCCCAGCGACTGCACCACCGAAGGCACCGCCTTCTGATGCGACAGATTGTCCCCGGTGTTCACCACCAGATCCGGTTCGAGCCGATCCAGCTCCCGCAGCCACGCCTGCTTCAACTGCTGACCGGGCATCATGTGCAGGTCGGAGATGTGCAGCACACGTAGCGAAGGTTTGCCCGGCTCCAGCACCGGTAGCGTCGCCTCGCGCAGCGTGAACGCATTGCGCTCGACGAGCGTGGCATATCCGATTCCGGCGACCGCGGCCCCGGCGGCTCCCAGTGCGGCTCGGCTAAGGGCGGAGGTCGAGATTACGGGCATTTGCCCAGAATAGGCGACCAGACGTCGAAAGTTCGACCTAAATGAGGTGGGCCACCCAACCTCTCTGGGGCTCTCGGGGGCTTCGCCCCCGAACCCCTTCGAGATTTGCAGGGGTTGCGCCCCTGCACCCCCGAGACCTGTGGGGGCTTCGCCCCCACACCCCTGTGAGAGAAAAACCGCTGATGCGGAGTCTCAGGGGCTTCGCCCCCGAACCCCCAAGGACCAACACCCGCTAAAAAGACGTGCGAGACGACAGGGGGTCGGCTGTAGCGTGTGGCGCATGTCGGAACTCAAATCGAAGCTGCGGGCGGATCTCACTGCTGCGATGAAGGCCAAGGATGCGCTGCGGCTGAACACGGTGCGCATGTTGCTTGCTGCCGTTCAGACGGCGGAGGTGGCTGGGACGCAGGCGCGTGAGCTCAGCGATACCGAGGTCATCGCCGTGCTTTCGAAGGAGTCGAAGAAGCGCAATGAGGCTGCTGTCGTCTATGAGCAGGCTGGGCGGGGTGAGCTGGCGGCCACTGAGCGCGCTGAGGAAGCGATCATCGACGAGTACCTGCCGACGCCGCTGACCGATGCCGAGGTTGCCGATATTGCTGACACTGCGATCGCTCAGGTTGCCGAGCAGATCGGGGAGCGGCCGGGGATGAAGCAGATGGGGCAGGTCATGAAGATCGCCACGGCGCTCGCGGCCGGGAAGGCGGACGGGACGCGGGTCTCGTCGGCGGTCAAGTCCCGACTCTGAGCTGCTGAAACGCCGAGTCGGCGAAACACAGCGGGCCCCGCACCTTTCGGTGCGGGGCCCGCTGTGTTCGGTCATCCAGCCAACCGCCTTATCGCGGAATGGGAATGGGTATCGGTAACCCGGGCAGTGTCGGCAGCGTGATCCCGGGCAATCCCGGGATCGACGGCGCGGGTGCCGCCGCGGGGGCGGGCCGCTGTGTGCCGTCGCTCACATATATCGTGATCACCGACCCCGGAATGGCCGAGCCGTCCGGCGACATGCTCAGCACCGTGCCCTTCTTGTCGCCCGGCGCCGAGGCCACCGACACCTGGAAGCCGGCGGCGACGAGATTCCCCGTGGCCTCCGCCTGCGTCTGGCCGACGACATCCGGGATCTGCGAATTGTTCGATCCGCGCACGTATTTGTCGTCCAGCGGCGGCAGATTGGTGGGCGGGAAATTGCCGAGCACGTTCTTCATCGCGCCCAGCCAGGTCCGGGCCGGTTCATTACCGCCGTACAGGTTGCCGCTGCCGCAATTGCGCAGCGGGAACGAGCAGATCTCGCCGGGCGTCGGGCTGTCGCCGTAGATGTAGGCGGCACCCGCGAGGTTGTTGGTGAAGGCCAGGAAGGCCGAGGACCGGTGGGTTTCGGTGGTTCCGGTCTTGGCCGAGAGCGGCACGTTCCAGCCCACGGATTGCGCGGCCGCCGCGGCGGTACCGCTCACATCGTCCTTGCTGAGCGCATTGGCGAGGGTATTGGCCAGGCCCGGCTCCACCACCTGCTCGCACGCCTGCTGGGTCAGCGGCACCGTCTTACCGCTGCGGTCCACCACCTCGCGGATCGGGGTGGGCGGGCACCACTTGCCGCCGGAGGCGATGGTGGCGGCCACATTCGACAGCTCGAGCGCGTTCACGCCGACGGGCCCCAGGGTGAACGAGCCCAGGTTCTGGTCCTTCACCATGTCGGCCAGGCTCTGATTGCCGTGTCCCGAGGTACCGGGGTTGGCGTAGGAGCGCATGCCCAGCCGGACCGCCATATCCACGGTCGGTGATACGCCCACGGCCTGAATCAGCTTGACGAAGGCCGTGTTCGGCGATTGCGCAAGTGCGTCGGTGACCGACATGGGCGAGCGATAGTTGCCCGCGTTCTTCACGCAGTAGGTCTCGGCCGGACAACCGGGCGTGCCGGAGTTACCCATGCCCTTGGCGGCAAAGGTCGCGGGCACATCCAGCTGAGCATTGATCCCCAGCCCCTTCTCCATGGCCGCGGCCGTGGTGAAGATCTTGAAAATCGAGCCCGCACCATCACCGACCAGCGAGAACGGTTGCGGCTGCACGGTTTGATGCGCCCCGCCGTCGAGCCCGTACGCCCGGCTGGATGCCATGGCCATGACCGGATGCGAATCCTGGCCCGGGCCAATGATGTTCATGACCTGGGCGATGTCTTCCAGATTCGGGTCCGAGTTCGCCGCCAGCGAGGCCCGGGTCGAATCCTGGACGGCCGGGTCCAGGGTGGTGCGAATCAGGTAGCCGCCCTTGTCGATCTGATCGCGGCTGATCCCGGCATTGGCCAGGTACTGCATGGCGTAATCGCAGAAGAACCCGCGGTCATTGGCGGCGATGCAGCCGCGCGGCAGGCCCTTGGGCTCGGTCAGCACGCCCAGCGGTTCGGTCTTGGCCTTGCGGAATTCGTCGGCGCGGCTGGGGATGTTCTGGATCAGGGTGTCGAGCACCGTGTTCCGGCGCTCGAGCACGCCCGCCGGATTGGTGTACGGGTTCAGCTTGGAGCTGGACTGCACCATGCCGGCCAGCATGGCCGACTGCGTGATGCTCAGATCCTTGGCGTCGATGCCGAAGTAGGTCTGCGCGGCGTCCTGAATGCCGTAGGAGGAGTTACCGAACGGCACCAGGTTCAGGTACCGGGTGAGGATCTCGTCCTTGGTGAGCTGCTTGTCGAGGGTCAGCGCCATCCGGATCTCACGGATCTTGCGGGCGGGCGTGGTCTCGATGGCGGCGCGGCGTTCGGCGTCGGTCTTGGCCACCACGAGCAGCAGATAGTTCTTCACGTACTGCTGGTCGATGGTGGAACCACCCTGCTGCACTTCACCGCCGGAGGTGTTGGTCAGGAAGGCACGGAAGGTGCCCTGCCAGTCCACGCCTCCGTGTTCGGCGAAGCGGCGGTCCTCGACGGACACCAGCGCGAGCTTCATGTCATTGGAGATCTTGTCGCTGGGCACCTCGAACCGGCGCTGCTCGTACAGCCAGGCGAACGGCGTGCCGTTCACGTCCACCATGGTCGAGACGGCGGGGACCGCACCCTCGACCAGTTCGGCGGAGACATTGTCGACGGCGTCGGCGGCTCGGTTGGAGATGAAGCCGAACCCACCGGCGAGGGGGAACAGCAATCCGGCGAGCAGCACGGCTGCCAGGACGCAGCTGCCGGCGAGTCTCCAGAGCGTTCGTGTGATCGGCACGAGCCCTAGCCTAATTGGCCTTGCGGACAGTGGGTGTCCCTGTGTCGGGGTGTCCGTTTGTCCGACTCCCCCTGCCGCAAACGTCCCGACTGCCCGGTTTCAGGTAACGAATGCGTGGACGGACGTACCAGAAAATCTCGGCACGGTCTTGCGCAGGCCGCACACCATTACCTAGATTGAGAACCCAGTGTGATAGAGCTAACACTCAAAGTGGAATGTGGTGCAGTTCGCAGTGGGGTTGGGTATCTGCGCGCTGTACACGCGATTCTGGAGCGCCGTGACCCGGTGTTCGGACTGCAAAGGGGCACACCAAATGCATATGACTACCCCGATCGCTCGACTGGACGTAGAGCAGGCCGAAGCGCGAATCGCCTGGGTTTCCCAGGCCCGATGCAAGGAAGTGGATCCCGACCAGCTGTTCGTGCGTGGCGCAGCGCAACGCAAGGCGGCGACCATCTGTCGGCACTGCCCGGTCCTGATGGAGTGCGGGGCTGATGCCCTGGACAACCGGGTCGAGTTCGGTGTGTGGGGCGGCATGACCGAGCGGCAGCGCCGTGCGCTGTTGAAGCAGCATCCGGAGGTGACGTCCTGGTCCGATTTCTTCCGGGTCCAGCGTTCACAGAAAGTAGCGATGTAATCCAGTATCCCCATAAGCAGAACGGACCGAGCCCGCTTTGGCGGGCTCGGTCCGTTTCCAGGCAAAGATCGGGCATCTCAGGCAGACCGGATAGTTCCTTTCGGAATGAATCGGGGAAGAGCCCCCGAACCTCCGAAAAATTTCTGGGGCCTGATCCCGGACCTCGCACGGCCACAGCGCGATTCGGTCACGCGGACTTCGAGGTTCCGGCCGCGGTCAGCTGATCGGCCACCGCGCGCAGCGCCTGCACATCGGCCACCTCGAACGGCAGCGCCGTGACGGCCGCGATCGGGACGCTCGGATGCGCACCCGTGAACCGGTGCAGCAGATGTTGTTCGCGCTTCGCGGTCACCGCGCGGTGCGCGTGAATTCGCAGCACGGCTGCTGCGAGTGCGGCGGGTGACTCCGACTCGCCATTGACCGCTGTCTCGGGGGCTAGACGGTCCGCCGCGACCTGAGCCTGCTCGGCCGAGAGCGAACTCAGCACGGGATGCGTGCGATTGAGCACCAGACCGGCCAGCGGCATCTTGTCCGTCGAGAGCCGATCCACGAAGAACGACGCCTCGCGCAACGCGTCCGGCTCGGCCGCGGCCACCACCACGAAGTGGGTGCCCGGCCGCGACAGCATGGCGTAGGTGCGGTCGGCGCGATCCTGGAAGCCGCCGAACATGGACTCCAGGGACTGCAGGAACACCGAGGCGTCCTTGAGCAGCTGCCCGCCCACGATGGTGGACACCCCGCGCAGCGCCAGGCTCATGGCACCGGCCACGAACTTGCCGACACCCCGGCCCGGCGCCATGATCACGCGAATCATCTTGCCGTTGAGGAAGTTGCCGAGCCGCTTGGGCGCGTCCAGGAAGTCCAGGGCATTGCGGGACGGCGGGGTGTCGACCACGATCAGGTCCCACTCGCGCTTGCCGGCCAGCTGGCCCAGCTTCTCCATCGCCATGTACTCCTGGGTGCCACCGAAGGAGGACGCGACGGTCTGATAGATCGGATTGGCGAAGATCTGCTCCGCCTTCTCCGGACTGGTGTGCTCGAGCACCATCTCGTCGAAGGTGCGCCGCATGTTCAGCATCATGGCGAACAGCTCGCCCTTGGCCTCGGGGCCGAGTTCCACCCTCTGCGGGGTGTTTCCGAGGTCCGAGACGCCCAGAGACTGCGCCAGACGCCGCGCCGGGTCGATGGTGAGCACCACGACCTTGCGGCCCGCCTCGGCGGCACGCAGGGCGATGGCGGCGGCCGTGGTGGTCTTGCCGACGCCGCCGGAACCGCAGCACACCACGATGCGCGCGGACGGGTCGGCGATGATCTTCGAAATGTCCAGGGGGATGGTGCTTGCCGGAACGACCATGACTAGCGAACCCCCTGCGCGCTCAAATGTTCGGCCAGCTCGTAGAGCCCGCCCAGATCCATGCCGTCGGCCAGCGAGGGCAGGTACAGCCGTGAGATGTCGACCTGCGCCAGATCGGCGGCGCTCTCGTCCTGTGCGGCCAGCCGGGCGGAATGCTCGAGGGCCTCGGCGACCAGGCCCTGGAAGTCGGCCTCGGACAGCGTGATTCCGGCCTCGGTGAGTCCGGTGCGCAGCGCGTCGATATCGAGCTCGCCCTGGGCCGCGCGTTCCCGCACGGTCCGCGGCAGGAACCCCTCGCTCGCGCGGTTCACGATGACCGTGCCGATATTCAGCTCATTGGCGGTGAGTTCGCCGATGGCGTCGGCGGTTTCCTGCACCGGCAGCGCCTCGAGCAGGGTCACCAGATGGATCATGGTCTGCGGCGAGTGCAGCAGCTTGGAGACGCCGACGGCCTGCGAGGCGATCGGGCCGCCGCCCGCGATTTCCGCCATGGCCTGGGTGACGTCCAGGAAGCTGGCGATCCGTCCGGTCGGCGGGGCGTCGATGACGATCTCGTCGTAGGCCGGTTTGCCCGACTTGTCGACGCGCACCGCGCATTCCTTGATCTTGCCGGTGAGGATGACGTCGCGCAGACCCGGCGCGATGGTGGTGACGAACTCGATCGCCCCCACCCGGCGCATGGCGCGACCGGCGAAACCGAGGTTGTAGAACATGTCCAGGTATTCCAGGAAGGCATGCTCGACATCCAGGGCCAGGGCCAACACCTCGCCGCCGCCCTCCGCGGTGGCGATGCGAGTCTCGGTGGGCGGCAAGGGCGGCAGATCGAACAGCTGGGCAATGGACTGTCTGCCCTCGACCTCGACCAGCAGCACGCGACGGCCCCCCGCCGCGAGCGCCAGTGCGAGCGCCGCCGCGACCGTCGACTTACCGGTACCCCCCTTCCCGGACACGTAATGCAAGCGGGCCTTGTCCGCCCGCTCCGGCCAACCTGCCTCGACCCCCGGCTCAACCGAAACGGGCACTGCTATCGGTACTCCCACGCTCGCGAGCCTATAACTCGTTCCTGGTTCCTGCCCACAAGGGAACGCAACTGTCTGATACACCACTCTCGAGGGCTGACTATTGACGGGCGGTACGCTCACCGCATGAGTGATGTGACCGTGTGGGAATACGCGACAGTGCCGCTGCTGACCCACGCCACCAAGGCGATCTTGGACCAGTGGGGTTCCGATGGTTGGGAGCTCGTCACCGTGCTGCCCGGGCCGACCGGCGAGCAGCATGTCGCCTACCTGAAGCGACCCAAGAACTGATGGCCGCCGTGACCGCCTGGGCGGAAAACCTGGAGAAGCTCGGCCTCGAATTGCCCGCTGTCGCCGCGCCCGTCGCGTCGTACATCCCGGCCGTTCGGACCGGCAATCTCGTCTACACCTCCGGCCAGCTGCCGTTCGTGAACGGCCAGCTCAGCGTCACCGGCAAGGTCGGCGCGGAGGTTTCCACCGAGCAGGCCGCCGAGGCCGCCCAGCTGTGCGCGCTCAATGCGCTCGCCGCCGTGCACGCCCTGGTCGGACTCGACAATGTGGTGCGGATCGTGAAGGTCGTCGGATTCGTCGCCTCCGCACCGGGATTCAACGATCAGCCGGTCGTGATCAATGGCGCGTCCAACTTCCTCGGTGAGGTGTTGGGCGACGCCGGCGTGCACGCGCGTTCCGCCGTGGGCGTGTCGGAGCTGCCGAAGAACAGCCCCGTCGAGGTCGAGCTCATCGCCGAAGTTCGCTAGCGCCGACCCGAATAAATAGCGCGAAAGCGCTTGGCGCACAGTAGAAGCGCGGTGAGCCGAACCATTGGCTCACCGCGCTCCCTGCGTTAGGACAAGAGCATGACCCTCACTCACCCCGCGTACGAGCAGTTGCGACAGGTGACCCCGTCGGCTGCTGTCGTACTGGCCGACAACCCCAGCGGAATGACGCTGGAGGGCACCAACACCTGGTTGCTGCGCGCACCAGGCAGTCCGGACTGGGTGGTCGTGGACCCGGGCCCCAAGGACAAGAAACACACCGCGGCGACCGTCCGCGAGACCGGCGGGAACATCGCCCTCACGCTGATCACACACCACCACGCCGATCACACCGGCGGCATCGACCGCCTCGTGAAGGAGACCGGGACACCGGTCCGCGCCGCGAGCCGCGAATTCCTGCGCGACTCCGACACTCCGCTCGGCGACGGTGAGGTCATCGAGGCGGCCGGACTGCGGATCACCGTGGTCGCCACCCCCGGGCACACCACCGACTCGCTGAGCTTCCTGGTGGACGGGCCGGACGGCGAGCGGCTGCTACTCACCGGCGACACCGTCCTCGGCAGCGGCACCACCGTGCTGGAATCCCGCGATGAGGCCCTGGCCGACTATCTCGGCTCGCTGGACCGGCTCATCGAGGTCGGTGTGGGCAGGGTGCTGCTGCCCGCGCACGGACCCGATCACCCGGATGCCGAACCGGTGCTGCGGTTCTACCTCTCGCATCGCCAGGAGCGCCTGAATCAGGTGCGCGCCGCCCTGGCCGAGCTCGGACCCAATGCCAAGGCCCTGCAGATCGTCGCCGTCGTCTACGCGGATGTGGACAAGCGGCTGTGGCCCGCGGCCCACAGTTCGGTGAAGGCGCAGCTGGCGTACCTGCGTTCACACGGTTAGCGAAAACACGTCGAGGCCAGGTCGTCACACCCCGTGACGACCTGGCCTCGATTCGTTTGTGTTGCCCGGCGGTACTTCGCCTCGGCCGTGCTCGCGTGGGCTGTGTGTGCCCGAAACTAGCGAGCGCGTCGAGCCAAGCGCTCCGAGTCGGAGATCAAGACGCTCTTGCCCTCCAGTCGCAGCCAGCCGCGGTGCGCGAAGTCGGCCAGGGCCTTGTTCACGGTTTCGCGGGAGGCGCCGACCAGTTGGGCGATCTCCTCCTGGGTCAGGTCGTGGGTCACGCGCAGCGCGCCCGCTTCCTGGGTGCCGAAACGCTGGGCCAGCTGCAGCAGCGCCTTCGCAACTCGACCGGGCACGTCCGTGAAGATCAGGTCGGCCAGGTTGTTGTTGGTGCGGCGCAGACGACGGGCGAGCACCCGCAGCAGCTGTTCGGCGATCTCCGGGCGCTGATCGATCCACGCCTTGAGGGCGTCTCGATCCATGGTGACCGCGCGAACCTCGGTGACGGTGGTGGCCGTCGAGGTACGCGGACCCGGATCGAAGATCGACAGCTCACCGAACATGTCCGACGGGCCCATGATCGTCAGCAGGTTCTCGCGACCGTCCGGGGAACGCCGGCCGATCTTCACCTTGCCCGAGGTGATGATGAACAGCCGATCGCCGGGCTCACCCTCGTTGAAGATCACGTGCCCGCGCGGAAAGTCCACGGGCTGAAGTTGTTTGGCGAGAGCCGCCACCGCGGTGGGCTCGACGCCTTGGAAGATGCCTGCTCTGGCGAGGGCCTCGTCCACGAATGTGCTCCTTATGGGAAATGGCTCTGTCCTGCACCGGAGCGAGTCCGGCCGACAGTGCAGTCTACTTTGCAATACCGCCGGGTAGTGATAGACACCACGCAGCATGCTCATTCTCCGACACGCGGAGCTGAATTAGGCGACACGCAGACGCGCTCATTCAGGGTGAGCAGCGCGACACGGGAATCTTAGGCTGCACGACACGCCGCGAGGCATTCGGGGAACCGGAGCGGCCGTCCCGAAGTCGGATCGGGACGCATCTCGGTGTGCTGGATCCCGGCTGACGCCGGGAAAGAGGGGGGCGAGCTCAGCTCGCCTGTGCGACATCCAGGTTTGCCCGGCGAGCCCGGCGCGGGCGGGCCGCCGCTGCCGGCAGGCCCAGTTTGGTGAGGTCACTGACCTCCGCATTGGTGGCTCGGTCGAGGTACTGCTGGACCTCCGGGTCGGGTTCGAGGAGCTTACGAAGCCGATTCTCGACCCGTTCCATCACCAATGCGAACAGCATCAGCGCTATCGGAAACAGCACCACAGCGAGTCCTTGCATAGGGAGGAGTAAACACGGCGAAGGTCTCAGATGGAACACGGCGGTTGCTCAGCCCGGTTGTCGTGGCTGGTTGGTTCCGTAAGGTGGACGGGTGCGTGTCTCTGAATCCAGCGCGGCCGCGAATGGGGCCGAAGCGCCGTCCACCTCGGGTAAAGCGGCACCCATCACCAAGGCGAAGTCGCGTGCCAAGGAGACCCCGACCGGCCTGGTCCGGAGGGCTCGGCGGATGAATCGGACGCTGGCCCTTGCCTTCCCCGACGCGCACTGTGAACTGGACTTCACCACGCCGCTCGAATTGGCCGTGGCCACAATCCTTTCCGCGCAATGCACCGATGTGCGTGTGAACCTGACCACACCCGCGCTTTTCATCAAGTACCGCAGCGCTCAGGATTACGCGCAAGCCAATCGGGCCGAGCTGGAGGAGTACATCCGGCCGACCGGCTTCTACCGCAACAAGGCCAGCTCGCTGATCGGACTCGGCCAAGCCCTGGTCGAACGCTTCGACGGCGAACTGCCCAGCACCCTGGACGACCTGGTCACGCTGCCGGGCATCGGGCGCAAGACCGCCAATGTGGTGCTCGGCAATGCCTTCGGCGTCCCCGGCATCACCGTGGATACCCATTTCGGGCGTTTGGTGCGCCGCTGGGGGTGGACCGCCGAAGAGGATCCGGTGAAGGTCGAGCACATTGTCGGCGCGCTCATCGAGCGCAAGGACTGGACCATGCTCTCGCACCGCGTGATCTTCCACGGCCGCCGCGTCTGCCATGCCCGCAAGCCCGCCTGCGGCGCATGCGTGCTGGCCAAGGACTGCCCGTCCTTCGGGACCGGGCCGACCGATCCGGTCACCGCCGCCAAGCTGATCAAGGGCCCCGAGACCGAGCATCTGCTCGAGCTGGTGGGGCTGTGACCCTTACCGATTCGAAGACACCGAAGTCTTCGAACAGCAACGTGTGGCGGTGGGCGCTGGTGGCGCTGATCGTCGTGGTGGCGCTGGCCGTCGCGCTGGTGTCGACGCTGCGGGACAAGGACGAGGAGCAGGCCGGGGGTGGCCCGGCGACGCCCGCCGAATCCGCGGTGTCCGCCGCGGATCGCGCCGCGGCGGCACTCGCCGACTGCCCGAACCCGTCGGGTGCGCCGGTGGCCGACAGCCCGCTGCGCGGCATCACGCTGAACTGCCTGTCCGACGGCCGTCCCGTCGATCTGACGGCCGCGCTCGCCGGAAAGCCCGCGCTCATCAATCTGTGGGCCTACTGGTGTGGCCCGTGCGCGGAGGAACTGCCGCTGCTGCAACGCTATTCCGAACAGGCCGGGACCGCGATCACCGTGCTCACCGTGCACAGTGATCCGAGCACCGCCAAGGGCCTGTCCCGGCTGACCGGCCTGGGTATTCACCTGCCCGGCGTGGAGGATCCGAACATCAAGGTACGCAAGGCTGTCGGCGCGCCCGCCGTGCTCCCCATCTCGGTGCTGCTGCGCGCCGACGGGACCGTGGCCAAGGTTGTGGTGCGCGCATTCCACAGCGTCGAGGACATCTCCGATACCGTCGCCGCCGAATTGGGGGTGAAGGCGTGAGTTCGGAGAACTCCGGCGGGACAACCGCTGTGGATTCGCGGCGGCCATCGGCCGTGCGGATTCGGGTCGGCGATGGTCCCGGAATTCAGCTGCCCGGTTTCGAGAATCCGGTCGTTCCGCCGCCCCTTGTGGCGCTGCGGAATTCCGACGGCACCGTGGCGAAAGTGTTGGTGCGCGCCGTGATCGGCAGCGAAGCGGGAGTGTGGGCATGAGACTCGAGGCCAATGGATCCGGGAATCGGCTTCCGGAGTGGCTACGCGGGGTGGCCGAGCACGATCCGGCGGATCCGACCGGCGTGAATCCGGTGCTGCGGCGCAGCGCCATGAAGAGCTTCGCCGCCACGGTCTCGCGGCCCCGGCAGGCCTCGGTGCTGGTGCTTTTCGGTGGTTCGCCGGAATCCGATCCGCGGGCGCAGGGCGGACTGCCCGACGACGCGGACGTACTGCTGACCCAGCGGGCCGCGACCCTGCGCACGCACAGCGGTCAGGTCGCCTTCCCGGGCGGCGGCGTGGAGCCCGGCGACGACTTCCCGATCGGCACCGCGCTGCGCGAGGCGCAGGAGGAGACCGGGCTGGATCCCGCCTCGGTGGAGCCGATCGCGGTGCTGCCCAAGATCTTCGTGCCGCCCTCGCGATTCGATGTGACGCCCATCGTCGCCTACTGGCGGACGCCGGGCGAGGTCGGCGTGGTGAGTGAGACCGAGGCGTCCCGGGTGGCGCGGGTCCCGATCGCCGAACTCATCGATCCGGCCAACCGGTTCGTGGTGCGGCACCCGCTCGGCTATATGGGACCGGCGTTCGCCGTGGACGGCATGCTGGTGTGGGGTTTCACCGCGGGCGTGCTCGCCGGGCTGCTCGCGGTCTCCGGATGGGAAAACGAATGGGATCATCACGACGTGCGTGATCTGCAGGCATCATTGGCCGCGGTAGGGATGACGTTATGAGCAGTTCGGGCTGGCTCGACCTCGGAATCGTGATTCTCGCGCTGCTGGCCGCCACCTCCGGATGGCGCCAAGGCGCGGTGGCGTCGGCACTGGCCTTCCTGGGCGTGGTGCTGGGCGCGGTCGCGGGCATTCTGATCGCACCGCACATCCTCGTGCACCTGAGCGAGGGGCGCAGCCGGGTGATCGTCGGCGTGCTGCTCATCGTGGTCCTGGTGATCGTGGGTGAGGTCGCGGGCATGGTGCTCGGGCGGGCCGCGCGCAGCGGTATGCGCGATCCGTTCACCCGCAGCGTGGACAGCGTGGTCGGCGCGGGTCTACAGGCGGTCGCGGTGCTGGCCACCGCCTGGCTGCTGGCGCTGCCGCTGACCAACTCCTCGCAGCCGGGAATCGCGGCCGCGGTCAAGAACTCCCAGGTCCTGATCAATGTGGACCATGTCGCGCCGGACTGGCTGCGGCGCATCCCCAATGAATTCTCCAACCTGCTCAATACCTCCGGGCTGCCGGATGTGATCGGGCCGTTCGGGCGGGTCCCGATCGCGGCCGTCGAACCGCCGGACGGCGGAGTGCTGCAACTGCCGGTCGCGCAGTCGCTGCAATCGAAGGTGCTGCGGATCAAGGGCATCGCGCCGAGTTGCCAACGGCAGCTGGAGGGTTCGGGCTTCGTGGTCGCGCCCGAGCGCATCATGACCAATGCGCACGTGGTCGCGGGCACCACCAGCGTGAGTGTGGATTCCGCGCGCGGGCCGCTGACCGCCACCGTGGTGCTGTTCGATCCGTCCAAGGACGTCGCGATTCTCGCGGTGCCCGGACTGTCCGAGCAGCCGATTCCCTTGGCCCCCAATGCCGCCACCTCGGGTGAGAGCGCCATTGTGCTCGGCTACCCGGGCGGCGGGCGCTACACGGCGAGCGCGGCGCGTGTGCGCGAGACGCTGGACCTCAAGGGCCCCAATATCTATCGCGACAATAATGTGCAGCGCGAGGTGTACACGATTCGCGGTTCGGTGCGCGCCGGTAACTCCGGCGGGCCGCTGGTGGACACCGACGGCGAGATCCTCGGCGTGGTGTTCGGCGCGGCCGTCACCGATGAAGACACCGGGTATGTGCTGACCCTCGAAGAGGTGCGGCCGGAGGTGAACGCGGCCTCGGCGGCGACTCAACCGGTCGGGACCGGGAGCTGCGTCCTCAGTTGAGCTGGAGCCTGAGCTGAGTGGTTCGCGGCCGGATCTACGGCCGCGAACCACAATTCGGCCCGGGAGCCCGGGTACTCGGATGAGCAGTTCGGTGACTCTGTCGAGCAGCGTGGCGACTCAGTCGAGCAGCTTGGCGATCTCCGCGGTCACCATGTCCGGGTTCTCCTGGTGCCCGTAGTGCCCGGCATCGGGGATCGGCACGATCCGGCGGTTCGGCGCGAGCTCCGGTCCGCGGCGGATGGTGCTCGCCAGAATGTATCGATCCCGGTCGCCGTACATGGACAGCACCGGGATCCGCACCGGCTCCCGCATGGTCGACATGAATCGCGCGCCGTCGGGCCGCCACTGACTACGGAAGGCCCAGCGCTGATACTCCAGCGCACAGTGCGCCGTACCGGGAATCTGTACGGCGGTGCGCATGCGCGCCACGGTGTCCGCGAATTCCGGCGTGGCGGACCAGTGTTCGCCCGCCCGCTGCCGCAGCAGCCGCTCGATCTCCGCGCCGCCATCCTCGGTGAGCACACGCTCGGGATAGCGCGGCACCTGACAGCGCAGGAAGTTCGGCAGCCAGGCCGAGCGCTGCCGCCGATCCCGGAACATGCTGCGCTTGAGCGCCACCGGATGCGGTGAGCTGACCAGCGCGATGGAGCGGACCACCCGCGGATGCAATACCGCGGTGGCCCAGCACACCAGACCGCCCTCGGCATGGCCGACCAGCGTGGCCTCGGTGTGGCCGAGCGCGCGGATCAGGCCCGCGATATCACCGGCCAGGGTCCAGCCGTCATAGCCGCGCGGCGGTTTGTCGCTGTCGCCGTAGCCGCGCAGGTCCACCGCCACCGTCCGGAAGCCGCGTTCGGCGAGTCCGGTGAGCTGATGCCGCCACGACCACCAGAAGTCGCCGAAACCGTGCAGCAGCACCACCAGTGGGGTGTCCGGATCCGCGAAGGCCTGCCCGGACACACCGCTGGGCACGGCCTCGACCACATGGAAGCGAATGCCGTTGGCATGCACATCCCGATGGGCCCACGGTCCGTCGTAGCGGACTGCGGACGGATCCGGGGGCGAAATCGACGACACGCCGAGGAAGCGTAATCGAAGGTCTACGCGCGAGGCTTGCCGAGTTCGGGCGTGGCGTCAGAAGACTGGTCACTGGACGCACTGAACCCACTGGGCAGCAGGGTCTTCGCCTCCTTCAGCGACTCGATCGTCTTCTCGGGCGCGCGCAGCCTGCGCACCTTCAGATAGCCGAAGAACGCCAGCGCGGCCGTCGCCACGATCATCAGCAGGAACACGATGAGGAACGCCAGCCAGCGGTACACCCACACGTCCAGCAGTTCAGCCAGGAAGAAGAAAAAGAAGAAGGAGCTGAACAGCAGCACGGTCAGCGCGGCGATGAAGAAGACGCTGCCCTGCAGGCCCTTCTTGACCTCGCCGGTGACCTCGGCCTTGGCGAGCGCCACTTCGGCCCGTACCAATGTCGACATCTGCTCGGTCGCGTCACGCACCAGGCTGCCGATGCTCGCCGACTCATGGGTGTCGACATCGGACAACGGAATCGAGGTGATGGTGCGGGTACGGCGCCCGTCCTGCCCGTTACCGCCCTGTGTGAAGCTCAATTGCTCGACCCTTCCATGTCCCCGGGACTGCCGGTGAAGTCACTCTGATATTTGCAGTGCCCGCTCGTCACGGCGCGCTTGATGGGCACGTCCACGACGCAACAGTAGCGCCGAACCGGCCAGTGAAGCCGCCAATGACGTCAGTAACACCGCTGCTTTCGCGAGTTCGACCGCGGAGCCGTCGCCGACGTCCGCGAGTGCGAGTTCTGCCACCAAGAGGCTAACGGTGAAGCCGATCGCGCCCAGTACCGACAGGGCGAACATGTCCCGGTAACCGAGATCGTCCGGTTTCTGGGCGATCCCGAGCCGCACCGCGAGCCAACCGAATCCGAAGATGCCGACCGTCTTGCCGACCAGCAGACCCAGCACGATCGCCAGCGCCATCCGGTTGGTGAACAGCTGCGAGAACACCTTCCCGTCCAGCGTCACCCCCGAGGCGAACAGCGCGAACAGCGGCACACACACGGCAGCGGAGATGGGCTGGAAGAAATGCTCCAGCTTGGCCGCCGGGACGCAATGCTCGTCCTCCTCCGGATCGGGCCGGACCCGGGTGAGCAACCCGAGGATCACGCCCGCCAAAGTCGGATGGATGCCCGCCTCATGCAGTGCGTACCAGGCCACCAGTGCGAGGGGGATATAGAGGAAGGGACTGCCCAGCCGCTTCCACTGCCCGAGCGACCACAGCGCGAAGCACAGCGCCGCGACCAGGAGCCAGACCATCTTCACCGTGGTGGTGAACAGCACGGCGATCAGGATGATGGCGATCAGATCGTCCACCACGGCCAGGCTCAGCAGGAACACCCGCGCGCTCGCGGGGATGCGCGATCCGGTCATGGCCAGCACGGCCAGCGCGAACGCGATATCGGTGGCGACCGGAATGGCCCAGCCGCGATCCATGCCGTCCACGCCCCAGCCGACGCCGAGTGCGATGAGCGCGGGCATCAGCACGCCGCCGAACGCGGCCACGATGGGGAGCGCGGCGCGTTTGCGGTCCGCGAGCTCGCCGACCACCAGCTCGCGTTTGAGCTCCAGCCCGGCGACGAAGAAGAAGATCGCGAGCAGACCGTCCTTGGTCCAATCGGCCAGGGTCAGATCCAGATGCAGCGCGGGAATGGCCAGCTTGGTGTCGATCATCGTGGTGTAGCTCGCGCCCCACGGCGAGTTGACCCAGATGAGGGCACCGGCCGCGGCGATGAGAAGGAGTGCGCCACCGAATGTTTCGGTCCGCAGATAGCGAGCGAGCTCGGATCGGACCTGGGCGATCACGGTGCACCTTTCAGCCGGGACGTTCGACGAAACCAGCGGCAGACACCACACCGGGAAAGGCGGGGCATATACCGCACGCCGACCAGACTTCCCGGCACACCTTACGCAATTCTAACGGTTGGTTCCGTCAGCCACGCCTCCGCCCGTGGCCAAGCATGCTTGGTGAACAGGCAAGACATGCGAGAGGCCCCCGCGACTCGGTCGCGGGGGCCTCCGGTGCCGTTGTGGCGCTTCGGCTTACGCCTTACCGGCGCGAATCGCCTCGAAAACGTTGGGATCCACCAGGGTTGAGGTGTCGCCCAGCTCGCGGCCCTCGGCCACATCGCGCAGCAGGCGGCGCATGATCTTGCCCGAGCGAGTCTTGGGCAATTCGGGAACCACGTAGATCTCGCGCGGGCGGGCGATAGGGCTGATCTCGCGGGAGACCTCGGCCTTGAGCTCGCTCACCAGCTCGTCGCCGGTGTCCTTGGCCTCGGCGGTCAGAATGACGAACGCGACAATGCCCTGACCGGTGGTCTCATCGCTCGCGCCGACCACCGCGGCCTCGGCGACACCGGAATGCCCGACCAGCGCGGATTCCACCTCGGCGGTCGAGATGCGGTGCCCGGAGACATTCATGACGTCATCGACGCGGCCGAGCACCCACAGGTCCCCGTCCTTGTCGAGCTTCGCGCCGTCACCGGCGAAGTACCAGCCCTTGTCGGCGTAGCGGGCCCAGTAGGTCTCCTTGTAGCGCTCGTTGTCGCCCCAGATGCCGCGCAGCATGGACGGCCACGGCTGATCCAGGACCAGGTAGCCATTGGCCTCGGTCTCGCCGAGCTCGACCGGATTGCCCTCCTCGTCCACGACCGTGGCCGAGATGCCGGGCAGTGCGGTCATGGCCGCACCCGGCTTGGCGGCGGTGACGCCGGGCAGCGGGGAGATCATGATCGAGCCGGTCTCGGTCTGCCACCAGGTGTCCACGATCGGGGTGCGATTGCCGCCGATGACATCGCGGTACCAGCGCCACGCCTCCGGATTGATCGGCTCACCGACCGAACCGAGCAGCCGCAGGCTCGACAGATCGTGCGCCTCGGGAATCTCGCGACCCCACTTCATGAAGGTGCGCACCAGCGTCGGCGCGGTGTAATAGATGCTCACACCGTACTTTTCGATGATCTGCCAGTGCCGGTGCTCATCGGGGAAGTTCGGGGTGCCCTCGTAGACCACCTCGGTCGCGCCATTGGCCAGCGGGCCGTACACGATGTAGCTGTGCCCGGTCACCCAGCCGATATCGGCGGTGCACCAGTACACGTCCTTGCCCGGCTTGTGGTCGAACACGTAGTGGTGGGTGTAGGCGGTCTGGGTGAGGTAGCCGCCCGAGGTGTGCAGGATGCCCTTGGGCTTTCCGGTGGTGCCGGAGGTGTAGAGGATGAACAGCGGGTGCTCGGCATCGAAGGCCTGTGCCTCGTGCTCGGGCGACGCATTCGCGACGGTCTCGTCCCACCACAGGTCGCGACCCTCGGTCCACGGGGTCTCGATTCCGGTGCGCCGCACCACGAGTACGTGCTCGACGGTCGAATCACCGTCCGCCGCAAGGGCTTCGTCGACGGCCTCCTTGAGCGGGGCGGCCTTACCGCGCCGCCACTGACCGTCGGTGGTGATGACCAGGCGGGCCGCGGCGTCGTCGACGCGCTGGCGCAGGGCGCTGGGGGAGAAGCCCGCGAAGACCACCGAATGGGTGAGGCCCAGGCGCGCGCAGGCCAGCATGGACACGATGGCCTCGGGGACCATCGGCATGTAGATGGCGACGCGATCACCGGCCACCAGGCCGAGTTCGGTGAGGTAGTTGGCGGCGCGCGACACCTCGGCCAGCAGTTCGGCATAGGTGATGGCGCGGGAATCGCCGGGCTCGCCCTCCCAGTGGATGGCGACCTGCTCGCCGCGGCCGTCCAGCACGTGGCGGTCGACGCAGTTGTAGGCGACGTTCAGCTTGCCGTCCACGAACCAGCGCGCGAAGGGCGCGTCATCCCAATCCAGAACCCGGGTGAACGGCTCATGCCAGTGCAGTCGCCCGGCCTGCTCGGCCCAGAACGCGTCCCGATCAGCGGCGGCCCGTTCGTAGAGAGACGCGTCGCCGTTGGCGGCGGCCGCGAACTCAGCGCTCGGTGGATACGCATCCAGGTGATCGGCGGTGGTGTCGGTCATCTCTCTTCTCTTCTTCTCTCGCTTACCCGCATCGCAGGTGGAACCGGCCAGGGGGGTGACCGCGGCCACGTTCGACACTAACGGACTGTGACCTGCGTCGTGTCCGGTGTGTCGATCGGTCCCACTCGCCGAGTCATGATCCGTTTCACGTAATGACCGAATCGTGAACGAGGGTGCCCATCCAACTGTGCAATGAGTCACCTCGGGCCCCCGAATTGAGTCGGGGGTGTTGCCACATTGCTAACAAGGCGAACAATCCCCGATCGATCCGCTGACAACGGCGCTGCGGGTAGCTACTGTCCGATTCACACAAGGCGGATATTCGATGGCGCTGGTGGACCTCAGCGTGCGTCGTCTCCGCCTCGCCCTTCCTTGAACTGGGAGATATGCGTTGAGAGTCAAGACAGTAACCGCGCTGGCCGCGGCGGCCCTGATGGCGACTGGGTTCGCCCTGACGGGCTGCTCATCCGACAGCGGCGGCGACAACACCGACGTTGTCACGGTGAACGGCGGTGAACCGCAGAAACCGTTGGTGCCCACCGATGTCAACGAGAATATGGGCGGCCGCGTCGTCGACCGTCTGTGGGCGGGCCTGAAGTACTACGACGTCAATGGCAAGGCCACCAATGAGGTCGCGCAGTCGATCGAGACGACCGATCGGCAGCACTACAAGATCACCCTCAAGGACTGGAAATTCACCGACGGCAGCACGGTGACCTCGAAGTCGTTCGTCGACGCCTGGAACTACGGCGCGCTCGGCACCAATGGGCAGCTACAGAACTGGGCCTTCTCCCAGATCGCCGGATATGACGACGTATCGGCCGATACGCCCAAGGCACAGACGATGTCGGGCCTGAAGGTGATCGACGACAAGAGCTTCACCGTCGATCTGAAAGAGCCGTCCATCGACTTCGAGCTGGAACTCGGCTTCGCGCCGTTCTACCCGATGCCGGACGCGTTCTTCAAGGACACCAAGGGATTCGGCCAACACCCGATCGGCAACGGCCCCTACAAGTTCGTGGACTGGCAGCACAATGTCCAGATCGACCTGACGCCCAACCCGGACTACAAGGGTGGCCGCGCGCCCAAGAACAAGGGCCTGCGGTTCGTGATGTACCAGTCCTACGAGACGGCCTACGCCGATCTCCAGGCGGGCAATCTCGATGCCCTGGACATCATTCCGGACAGCGCGCTGTCCACCTACAAGGCCGATCTCGGCGACCGCGCCATCACCAAGCCCATCGCCTACAGCCAGCACATCGGCATCCAGCCGACCGTCGCGCACTTCTCCGGTGAAGAGGGCGTACTGCGCCGCAAGGCGATCTCGATGGCGATCAACCGGGAACAGATCGCGGAGAACATCTTCCACGGCACCCGCGTGCCCTGCCAGGACTTCACCGCGTTCACGCTGCCCGGCTTCCGGGGCGGACTACCCGGCTCCGAAGTGCTGAAGTTCAACCCGGACGAGGCGAAAAAGCTTTGGGCACAGGCCAATGCGATCTCCCCGTGGTCGGGCACCTACCAGATCGCCTACAACGCCGACGGCGGGCATCAGGCTTGGATCGAAGCGGTGGCCAACAGTGTGAAGAACACCCTCGGCGTCGACGCCGTCGGTACGCCGTACCCGACGTTCAAGAACATTCGTGACGAGATCACCAACAAGACCATCGGCAAGGCGTTCCGCTACGGCTGGCAGGGCGACTACCCGTCCATGTTCGAGTTCCTCACCGCGCTGTACCTCACCGGATCCGGCACCAACAACACGCAGTACTCCAACCCGGAGTTCGACAAGCTGCTGACCAAGGCGCAGGCCGCCGCCACCCCTGAAGCCGCCTACGACATTCTCGCCCAGGCGCAGACGCTGCTGTTCAAGGACATGGCCGATATCCCGATCTTCGACTACAACGTCGCGGGCGGGCGCTCGGACAAGGTGAAGAAGGCGGAGATCGCCTGGTCCGGTCTCTTCGACTTCGAGAACATCGAAAAGTAAACCGCCACACCGGGGGTCGTGCGGGAGACGCTGGACAGCGTTCGCCGCACGACCCTCGCTGCGCATAGGAGTGAAACATGCTTTGGTATGTCCTGCGGCGGTTGCTCCAGATGATTCCGGTCTTCCTCGGAGCCACCCTGCTCATCTACGCGATGGTTTTCCTGATCCCGGGCGACCCGATCCAGGCGCTCGCCGGTGATCGGCAGATGACCCCGGCGGTGGAACAGGCCCTGCGGGCCCGCTACCACCTGGATCAGCCCTTCTTCATCCAATACCTCGAATTCCTGAAAGGCATTGTCACACTCGACTTCGGCACCTCGTTCTCCGGACGGCCCGTCCGCGCCGAACTGGCGCGGGCCTTCCCGATCACCTTCCGGCTGGCCATCATGGCGGTCTGCGTGGAGGCCGTCTTCGGCATAGCGTTCGGCCTGGTCGCCGGACTGCGCAAGGGCAAACTGTTCGATTCCACCATGCTCGTGCTCAGCCTCGTCATCATCGCCGTACCGATCTTCGTCCTCGGCTTCCTGGCGCAATACGTGCTCGGCATCAAATGGGGCATCGCACCGGTCACCGTGGGCGGTAAGGCCGGGATCACCGACCTGCTGGTGCCCGCGATCGTGCTCGGATCGCTGTCCTTCGCCTACGTCCTGCGGCTCACCCGAAACTCGGTGGCGGAGAACATGAGCGCCGACTACGTGCGCACCGCGACCGCCAAGGGCCTGACCCGGCGGCGGGTCATTGTGGTGCACATCCTGCGCAACTCGATGATCCCGGTCGTCACCTTCATCGGCACCGACCTCGGCTTCCTGATGGGCGGCGCGGTCGTCACCGAAGGCATCTTCAATATCCCGGGCGTCGGCGGAACGCTGTACCAGGCGATTACGCGCGGCGAGCCACCCACGGTCGTCGCCTTCGTGACCGTGCTGATCGTGATCCTGCTGCTGACCAATCTGGTCGTGGACCTGCTCTACGCCGCCCTCGACCCGAGGATCCGCTATGCCTGAACTGATCAAATCCCAGGAAAGCCGGCCCGGGCAAGAGCATTTCGTCGCACCACCGGACGAAGTCGAGGTGCTCGCCACCGACAAGCTCGACGAAACCGCCGCACCGACCAGCGTGTGGCGCGAGGCCTGGAAACAGTTGCGGCGCAACCCGATCTTCATCGTGGCGACGCTGCTGATCCTGTTCATTCTGCTGGTCGCGGTGTGGCCGCAGCTGTTCACCGACCAGGACCCGCGCTATTGCAGCGGCGATTTCAGCATGCACAAACCCGGAGGCGGACATCCGTTCGGCTTCGACAAACAGGGCTGCGATATCTACGCCCGCACCGTCTACGGGGCACGGGCCTCGGTGGAAACCGGTCTGGGCGCGACACTGCTGTTCGTGTTCATCGGCGGCACGCTCGGTGCGATCGCGGGTTACTACGGCGGACTGTGGGATTCGGTGATCTCACGCGTCGCGGAGATCTTCTACGCGCTGCCGCTCACCCTGGCCGCCATCGTGCTCATGCAGCTGCTGCACACCCGGACCGTCTGGACGGTCATGCTGACGCTGGCCTCGTTCAGCTGGCCACAGGCCGCCCGCATTGCCCGCGGTGCGGTGGTCGAGGCTCGCAACAGCGAATATGTCACGGCGGCAAAGGCATTGGGGGTATCCAGATTCCGGACCCTGATCCGGCACGTGCTGCCCAATGCGGCCGGACCGCTGATCGTGGTCAGCACGATCTCGCTGGGTGTCTTCATCGTCACCGAGGCGACCCTGTCGTACCTGGGTGTCGGCTTGTCCCGCCAGATCGTGTCCTGGGGTTCGGATATCTCCGCAAACCAGAAGGAGATTCGCACCTCCGGCATCCTGTTCTATCCGGCGACGGCACTCGCACTGACCGTGCTCAGCTTCATCATGCTCGGCGACGCGGTGCGCGACGCGCTCGATCCCAAGGCCCGGAAGCGGTGATGAACCATGACTGAACCACTCCTGCAAGTCCGCGACCTGAATGTCTGCTTCACCTCGGAGGGCAAGAAGATTCCCGCCGTGCGCGGGGTCAACCTGTCGGTATATCCGGGGCAGACCGTCGCCATCGTGGGTGAATCCGGCTCGGGCAAATCGACGACCGCGCACGCGATCATCAATCTGCTGCCCGGCACCGGCACGATCACCTCCGGCTCCATCGCCTTCGACGGCCACGATCTGGCCAAGGCCTCCAGCCGCGAGATCGTCAAGGTGCGCGGCGAGGGCATCGGCTTCGTGCCACAGGACCCCATGTCCAATCTCAACCCGGTGTGGAAGGTCGGGTTCCAGATTCGGGAAACCTTGGAGGCCAATGGCGTAGCCAAGGGTCATGCCGCCAAGCAGCGGGCCATCGAACTGCTCGCCGAGGCCGGTATGCGTGATGCCGAACGCCGGGTCAATCAGTATCCGCACGAGTTCTCCGGAGGCATGCGCCAGCGCGCGCTCATCGCCATCGGACTCTCCTGCCGGCCCAAACTGCTGATCGCCGACGAGCCCACCTCCGCCCTGGACGTCACCGTGCAGCGGCAGATCCTCGACCACCTCGACACGCTCACCACCGAACTCGGCACCGCGGTCCTGCTCATCACCCACGACCTGGGTTTGGCCGCCGAACGGGCCGAGCACCTGGTGGTGATGTATCGCGGCCGGGTCGTGGAATCCGGTCCGGCACTACAGATCCTGCGCGAACCGCAGCATCTGTACACCAAGAAGCTGGTCAACTCCGCGCCCTCGCTGGCGTCGAGCCGACTGTCGGCGGTCCGCGATCGCGCCGAGGTGCGCGCGCAGGCCGTCCGGGTGGCCGGTGAACTGGCCGAGACCGATACCGAATTCGCCAGTGCCCCAGATGAAGTGCTTGTCGTCGAGGACCTCACCAAGGTGTTCAAGATCCGCGGCAGCACGCCGTGGAAGTCCACCGAACTGGTCGCTGTCGACAAGGTGTCGTTCCGGTTGTGCCGGGGTACCACCACCGCCATCGTCGGAGAGTCCGGCTCCGGCAAATCGACTGTGGCGCAAATGGTCCTGGGCCTGCTGGAACCGACCTCGGGCCGGGTCACCTTCGACGGGCGTGTCGTTGCCGACCTGGATCCCAAGGGGGCCTTCGCATTCCGTCGGCGCGTGCAGCCGGTGTTCCAGGATCCCTACGGTTCACTGGACCCGATGTACTCGATCTACCGCACCATCGAAGAGCCGCTGCGCACCCACGGCATCGGCACTCCGAAGGAACGCGAGGCGACCGTGCGCGACCTGCTCGACAAGGTCTCGCTGCCCGCCTCGGTCATGCGGCGCTATCCGAACGAGCTCTCCGGCGGTCAGCGTCAACGCGTGGCGGTCGCCCGTGCCCTGGCACTGTCCCCGGAACTGGTGGTCTGCGACGAAGCCGTTTCGGCGCTCGACGTGCTGGTACAGGCGCAGATTCTCCAGCTGCTCAATGAACTCCAGGCGGAGCTGGGGTTGTCGTACCTGTTCATCACCCACGACCTCGCCGTGGTCCGGCAGATCGCCGACAATGTCGTCGTCATGCAGGAGGGCAAGGTGGTCGAAGCCGCGAGCACCACCGAGGTCTTCGACAACCCGCAATCCGAGTACACCCGCCGACTGCTCGACGCCATCCCCGGCCGGGATCTACTCGTCGGCTGAGCGGGCCAGGTGCGCGATCGGTCACAAGGTATGCGGCAGTAGCCTCGTACCTCGTGACCGATCCGCTCCAGCCCCTCGTCGACCTGCCCGGTGTGCGCGAAGCCGCCGACAAGGCCCGTGACGCGCTCGCCGAAGTACATCGCCACAAAACCAACCGCCGCGGCTGGCCCACCACCGCCGCCGAAGCCGCGGTCCGCGCGGCCCGCTCCTCCGCCGCCATCGAAGGCGGCACCATCGACCTCCCCGCCGACGGCCGCGTCGAGGACCCGATCCTCGCCGGAGCCCTCCGCGTAGGCCAAGCCCTGGACGGCGAAGCCCTCACCACCCTGGTCTCGGTCTGGCGGCGCGCCCCCCTCCAAGCCCTCGCCCGCCTCCACCTCCTGGCCGCCGCCGACATGGTGGAAGACGACCAGCAGCTCGGCCGCCCCCGAAACGTCCCCGGAGTCGCCGAACGCCTCGATCTCCTCGCACAGACGCTCCTGGCCACCAAAGCCCCCGCCCCCGTGATCGCCGCGATCGTCCACGGCGAACTCCTCTCCCTCCGCCCCTTCGGCACCGCCGACGGAATCGTCGCCCGCGCCGCGTCAAGACTGGTGGCAGTGTCCAGTGGTCTTGATCCCCACAGCCTCGGCGTCCCAGAGGTTTTCCTACTGCGCCGACGCCAGGCCTATCTGGACGCGGCAGCCGGATTCGGCATGGGAACACCCGACGGCGTAGGCGGCTGGGTGATTTTTGCGTGCGGCGCACTCGAAGACGGTGCACGCGAGGCACGTTCGATCGCGGACTCGGCCGCAGGCTAGGGGTTCAGGGGCGAAGCCCCGACAGTCTCGAGGGGGGTTCGGGAGCGAAGCCCCTGAGACTCCGCGTCAGCGGTTTCCCCTCATGGGGGTGTGGGGGCGAAGCCCCCGCAGTTCAGAGGGGGTTCGGGGGCGAAGCCCCTGAGAGTCACGAGAGTTGGTAAACATCAGAGCGGGCGGCGTAGCCGCAATTGCGACCTCACCGCCCGCCAGCACGGACTACCCGGTTACCAAGCGTGCTTATCGGGTTGTACTCTCAGCCTCGGCGACTCTCCGGGCTTCGGTGGTTCATCCCCGCAACGGATGCGAGGCTATCGCCGTCGAAATCTCGGATAACGCAGGCCCACAACACTCGTGCCCTTGTCGCGGCGTGCTCCGCGTGGGTGCCTGGTGTCCGTGCCGGGAAGGGTGGGATGGGAAACCGAATCTTCTCTTCCGATCCGGTCTTGGCCTTCCGTCCTTCCGTGCATCCATTGTTACCCTGTGAGCGCCCTCACATCAAGAGCTGGGAAAACTTTCAAATATCCGGCGTGTCTCGCATCTTTGCATTTCGGCGTTTCAAGGCGGAGGAAGGTCAAGCCGCTACTTCTTGCGACGCAGGAGCTTGTAGCTCAAAGCTCCCGCGGCCACCGCGCCAAGCCCGACCGCGACGCTTGCCGCGACGGTTGTGGTCGAAGGTTGGGGTAGCCGCGCCCACAATGACACCGGATTCGAGAAGGTGAGAATCGGCCACTCGTGCGCCGTCGCCTCCCGGCGCAGTGCGCGATCCGGATTCACCGCGGTGGGATGTCCGACCGCGCTCAGCATGGGCAGATCGGTCACCGAATCGGAGTACGCATAGCAGCGCGCCAGGTCATATCCGTATTGCGCCGCCATCCTTTCCATTGCCTCGACCTTGCCCGCGCCATAGCAATAGAACTCGACTTCGCCTGCGTACCGGTTGTTTTCGATGACCATGCGGGTGGCCGCGAAATGATCCGCGCCCAGCGCGGCCGCGATCGGCGCGACCACTTCCTCGCCGGAGGCCGACACGATGATCACGTCATGTCCCCGAATGCGGTGGTCCGCAATGAGATCCGCCGCCTCGGCGTAGATCAGCGGGTCGACGAGTTCGTGCAGGGTCTCGGCCACGATCGAGCGCACTTGATCCACATCCCAGCCCGCACACATTTTGGTGAGGTGCTCGCGCATGCGTTCCATCTGGTCGTGGTCCGCGCCGGAAAGCAGGAACAGGAAATGCGCATAACTGCTTTCGAGCACGGCACGCCTGCTGAGCAGGCCTTGATCGAGAAAAGGCTTGCTGAACACGAAGGCGCTCGACCGGGCGATCACCGTTTTGTCGAGATCGAAGAAGGCGGCGACTCGTCCGCGTTCGGCTGTCACGCTGACAAGAATATGTTTCGCCGGCGGGCGGCGGGTGGCGCGGTGGTTATATCCGGGTTAGCCAGCCGGAAGCGGGCCTGTTTTCGCGGGAAAAAGACTCGCCCGGTGGACTTGCAAACCTGACGGGGCTTGGGTGTAGTATGGCCGTTACCTGGACTAGTCCAGGCACGTTCAGCCCGACCCCCCGGGGCTGAACCCGACGGCCCCAGCCTCCTCCCCCCCCGGCTGGGGCCGTCCTCTATTTCCGGACAGGTCAGGCACTCCCAGCCATTCGGCAAAGTTGTCCACAGGTCGCGTGTTATCCACACTCGCCGAAGGGCCCCTTTTTCTCACGTGTCTTGCGGACGACGCTGACCTGCATGAACTCCGACACCGCCACTCCGCATCCGGCTCTCGTCCTGATCTCCGATCCGGCCCTGCGTGATGAGGTGCGCCGCATAGCGGCCGCCGCCGATCGCTCGCTCGATGAACGCGCCGCGCCTGTCGGTCGGCATCCCTGGACCGCCGCTCCGGTGGTCGTCCTCGACCTCGAATCCGCTCGTTGCTGTGTGGCCGCCGGACACCCCCGTCGTGCCGGAATTGTCCTGGTGATCGACGGGGAGCCGGGTTTGCTCGACTGGCAGATCGCGACCGAGATCGGCGCGGAACGGCTGCTGTCGCTGCCCGCCGAAGCCGCCTCCTTGATCGCCGCGTTCGCCGCCTCGGACCGGCCCGATCGCGGCGGTGGCGCGGTGCTGGCCATTGCGGGCGCGGTCGGCGGCGCGGGGGCCTCGACCCTGGCCGCGGCCGTGGCCCTCACCGCCGCCACCCGCTCTCGGGACCGCACCCTGCTGGTCGATGCGGCCCCGTACGGTGGCGGCCTCGACCTACTGCTCGGCCTCGAACGCGCTCCCGGTCTGCGCTGGCACGACCTCGCAATCGAGGACGGCCGCGTGGCGGCTCCCGCGCTCCACGACGCCCTGCCCTGCACGGGCGGTGTAGCCGTCTTGTCATCCGGAAGAGGCGTCGCCGCACAGGAACTCGCGCCAGCGGCGGTCCGCTCGGTACTTGATGCGGGCCGCGCGGCGGGCGATCTGGTGGTCTGTGACCTGTCCGCCGAACGCGGTCCGCACACCGATCAGATCCTCGAAAACGCCGACCTGACAGTCCTGGTGGTCCCGGCCCGCATGCACGCCGTTATTGCCGCCGAATCCGTGATTGCTCGCCTGTCGGATCGAAACCCCAACGTCCGCTTGCTCATTCGAGGTCCGGCCCCGAGCGGCCTGCGGGGCAATGATGTGGCCGCGGTGCTCGGCCTGCCCTTCATAGCCGCGGTTCCGCCGCAGCCGGGTCTCGTCGAACGCCTCGAACGCACCGGTCTGACCGTGCGTCGCCGCGGCCCGCTCCGCCGCGCCGCGGAAGCCGTCCTCGAGGCATTGACCGCCCCTGCCGCCGAACCCGAGGTGATCCGCGAAGAGGATCGTCTGCCCTTGCGGCGCACGGAATTCCGGGATCTGAGCGGTCTCGTCGGGATGCGGCGATGAGCGGGCCGTCGTGGGAGCTGTGCGTCACTGCGGCGCAACCGAATCGGCGGGCGCGACGATGCCGAGACTGCTCGACGCGGCAGGCTCCGACGCAGTGTCATCCAGTGCCTTGCAATCCGTCGCAGTGCCATCCGGCAGATACAGCGCGTTCCGTGGTGGGCACCCGGCAGTGGCGGATCGAGTCGCAGCGGCGCGGTGTTCCGGTGTGGCTCAGGCGGATCGGCGCGCGGGCGGGGGTGGCGAAATGGGCGGGCTGGTGACGGCGGAACTGCTCGATCGCGTCCGGGAGCGCCTGGCCGAGGGTTCCGGAGACCCGGATCCGGCTCGGGTCGCGGCGGCCATCCGGGCCGAGGCGGGTGGCGTGCTCGGGGATACCGATCTGCTGCGGGCACTGCGCCTGTTGCAGACGGAGATGACCGGCGCTGGTGCGCTGGAACCGCTGCTGCACGATCCGGAAGTGGCCGACGTGCTGGTCACGGCCCCCGACGCGGTGTGGGTGGATCGCGGGCACGGCCTGCGCCGCTCCCCGGTCCGCTTCCCCGACGAGGCTGCGGTCCGCAGACTCGCACAGCGCCTCGCCCTCTCCGCGGGCCGCCGCCTCGACGATGCCCAGCCGTGGGTGGATGGCCGCCTCACCGGATCCGAACCGGCCCTGGGCAATTCCTTCGGCGTCCGCCTGCACGCGGTCCTCGCCCCCATCGCGCACGGCGGCACCTGCCTGTCCCTGCGCGTCCTGCGCCCCGCCTCCCAGGGCCTGGACGCCCTGGCCGCCGCAGGCGCGGTCACCCCCGAGGCGAAGTCCCTCCTCCTGCGCATAATCCGAGCCCGCCTCGCCTTCCTCGTAGTGGGTGGCACCGGATCCGGAAAAACAACCTTGCTGTCAGCGCTTCTAGCGGAAGTCGATCCCGCCGAACGCATCATCTGCGTCGAAGACGCCGCCGAACTGGCCCCACCCCACCCGCACGTGGTCCGCTTGGTGGCCCGCCCCGCCAATGTCGAAGGCGCAGGCGAGGTCACGGTCCGCGACCTGGTCCGCCAGGCCCTCCGCATGCGCCCCGATCGCATAGTCGTAGGCGAAGTCCGAGGCGCGGAAGTGGTAGACCTCCTCACCGCCCTCAACACCGGCCACGACGGCGGAGCCGGAACTGTCCACGCCAACTCCCCACGCGAGGTCCCCGCCCGCCTGGAAGCCCTAGCCGCCCTGGGCGGCATGACCCGCGACGCCCTCCACAGCCAACTGGCCGCCGCCATCCAAGTGATCCTCCACGTCCACCGCCACCTCGACGGAACCCGTTCCCTACGCGAAATCGGCCTGATCACCCGCACTCCCACCCACCTCGAAGTAACCCCGGCCTGGACCGCCGACCCCCGCCCGACCCCCGCCGCCCCGACCCTGACCACCCTCCTCAACGAAAGGACCCCCCAATGACCCCCTCAACCCCCGAGCCCCCGCACGCCTGCACCGACGTCTGCTGCCCAATCCGAGATCAACGCTTCGACAAGCCATTCCGCTGGCGCTGTGCCCAGCCACCGGGTCTACGAACCGGATGGCGGAGCGGGTGCGCCCCCCGACGGCGAATTCCTCCGCTGCCGGACGCCGGAGTCGACGGATGATTCCGACTGCGGGGCACTGGAGTTCGGTGCTCGGATGTGTCGCGCTCGCGCTGCCTGCATTGCCTCGGCCTGCCGGGCGTCGACGTCTTGCGCTGTTGTTCCGGCAGTGGCGGGGGAGTCCATCACTGCCGGAAGACGGGGGTGGCAAGTGATTCCGGGTGTGGGGCACTGGGGTTCGATGCTGGGCTGCGTCGCCTTCGCGCTGGTCGCGCTGCCCGGTCCGGCTGCGCGTCGGCGGTGGGCATCGCTATTCCAGCGTGGGCGGGTGCCACGGTCTCGGCTCGCCTGGGTCACGCGCGCGGTGCCGGTGCTGGCTCTGCCGATGCTGCTCATTGTCGGTGTGGGTCCGCTCATTGCGGCGGTGCTGGTTTCGGGGACGGCAGTGATTCGGCGGCGCCGGACGATTCGGGAGCGCGCGTGGGCCACCGAGTGTGGACGACTCCTGGAGGGCCTGGAAGCGGTGATCGGAGAACTTCGGATCGGGGCGCATCCCAGCGCGGCGGCGGAGATCGCGGCTCAGGAAGTCGGCGGTGAGGCGGGGCGCGCCTTCGCCGTCAGCGCCGCACGTAGCCGCTTGGGCGGTTCCGGCGCGGAGGGACTGCGGCGGCCGGAATCGGTCGTGGCGACGGAGCTGACCTGGATCGCCGAGGCCTGGCGGGTTGCGGAGCACCACGGATTGGCTCTTGCGGAACTTCTGTCGGCGGCCCGTCTGGACCTGCTGGGCCGCAAGCGGTTCCGGGACCGCACCCGCGCGGCCCTGGCGGGCGCGCATGCGACGGCCACGGTGCTGGCCATGCTGCCGCTGCTGGGCATCGGGTTGGGCCAGCTGATGGGCGCGGCACCGCTGCGAGTCCTCTTCACCCCGGGCATAGGCACCGTCCTGCTCCCGCTGGGGGCGGGCCTCGCCTGTACGGGGCTGCTGTGGACGGATGCCATCACGGCGAAGGTGCTGCGCTGAGTGGACGGATGCCATTACCGCGAAGGTGCTGCGCTGAATCGAGCGGTTCGGGCGTGGCTTGGTCTCGAGTACAGCTGATCGCCATACGGAAAGGTGCTGCGGTGAATGTGCTTTCGTGGTCGGCGTTGTTGACCGCGCTCGCGTTGTGTGTGCTGCCGGGGCGGGGCGGTGCTGCGCGTCGGCTTCGCGGCCTCGGCGGTAGGCCCCCGGCTGGTCTGCGGCGCAGGCGGTCTCGTGGTGGACGGGATCCGCTCGCGGTGGCGGGGACCCTCGACTTGTTGGCGGCCTGTCTGCGGGCGGGGCTGCCTACGGCTGCTGCGGTGGGGGCGGTGGGGGCGGTGGGGGCGGGTGCTCCGGAGCCGCTGGGGTCGGTTCTGTTGCGGGCGGCGGAATTGCTGGCGCTGGGGGCGGATTCCGTGGAGGTGTGGGAGCAGGCGGCGGCGGGGTGTGGGGACGAGGCGGTGGGGGCGCTGGCGCGCATGGCGCGGCGGTCGGCTCGGTCGGGGGCCGGATTGGCCACGGCGGTGACGGAATTGGCGGAGCAGCGGCGCGGCGCGGTGGAGGATGCGGCCGCGGCGCGGGCCGAGCGGGCGGGGGTACTGCTCGGCGGACCGCTCGGATTGTGTTTTCTGCCTGCGTTTTTATGCCTGGGGATCGTGCCGGTCGTGATCGGGCTGGCGGGTCACGTACTGGGAGAGGGGCTGCTGTGACACGCCCGGACCGTACCGCTGTGACACGCCTGGACCGTAGCGGTGTGACACGCGCGAACCGTACCGGTGCGGAACGTCCGCACCGGCTGGAGAGAAGGAGTGACTGTGGGATCGACACGAAATCTCGCGTGGGAGATCAGGACCCGGCTGCTGCTGGCCGCGGTGGGCGAGTCCGGCATGAGCACGGCCGAATACGCCATCGGGACCATCGCCGCGGCCGCCTTCGGGGCCGTGCTCTACGGGGTGGTGACCGGGGACAGCATTGTGAACGCCCTCACCAAGATCATCGACAAGGCCTTGAAGACCTCGGTCGGCTGAGATGCGGGACACCACGGCGCGGCGGCGATCAGGGGATGGCGACCGTCGAGGCCGCCATTGCGCTGGCGGCACTGGTCGCGGTGCTGGTGCTGTGTGTCGGGGCTCTGCTGGCGGCATCGGCGCAGGTTCGCTGTGTCGATGCGGCCCGCGAGGCGGCCCGGCTGGCCGCGCGGGGCGAGGAATCGCGGGCGGTGGCGCTGGCTCGTCGGGTGGCCCCGCCACGCGCGGTCGTCACGGTGCGGACCGATGGCGACCTGGTGGTGGCGGAGGTCAGCGCCCGTTCTCCGCTCCTGCCTCTGACCCTGAACGCGATCGCGGTGGCCGCTCGGGAACCCGGAGAGAGTGTGAAGTGAGCCACCACGACGACCGCGGCGGGGTGACGGTGGCGGCCTGCCTGGCATTGATCGCCCTGCTCGCGGTGACCGTGCTGGTGGCACAGATCGGAGTGGCCGTCGCGGGGAGGCATCGGGTGCAGTCGGCGGCGGACCTGGCGGCATTGGCGGCGGCCGGTGGATTGGATGGCGGAACTGCTGCGGCTTGTGCCCGGGCGGAAGAGATCGCGTCCCGAATGGGAGCGCGCGTAGTCCGCTGCGCGGTTGTCGATTGGGATGTGACGGTCGCCTTGCAAGATCGAATGTCGCTCGGTCTGCTGGGCACCCGACTAGTTCGAGCGGAGGCAAGAGCGGGCCCTTAAATCTCGTACCGAGCGGTTGGTTAGAAATGCGATGGCGCAGGCCACATCGGGAGTCGATCAATACCGAAGTTCGATGAATCCGATAGGCGAATTGTTTGGATACCGAACGCCTTCCTATTCGTTCCGGAAGTCGGGTTTTCAAAGAATGCACAGGTAAATGCGATAGCGACATTATCGAACGGAGCAACCCTCCAGTTAACAGGATCACATCCCTCTTTATTCGGGTATCGGCTGCGCGGTGCACGACTCGGATCGGGTTGCTCGACACGCCGCCCGATACTTCCCAGCTCACGGATGCCAACCGGCTGGTCGGGTGTAGCTCCGATGTCGCTCGAGCCTCGGACATGTCACGGTTCGAGGTGGTCCCCGTCACCTTCGCCGAGCTCGGCCAGCACCGCGGTGAGCAGCCGCGCCGCACCGGCCTTGTCCAGCGGGTTATTGCCGTTTCCGCACTTCGGCGACTGCACGCAGGACGGGCAGCCGCCGTGGCAGCCGCAGGATTCGATGGCCGCGAGGGTGGCCGAAAGCCACCGTCGTAGCCGGTGGAAGCCGCGTTCGGCGAAACCCGCGCCGCCGGGATGCCCGTCGTAGACGAAGACGGTGGGCAGTCCGGTGTCGGCGTGTTCGGCTGTCGACACGCCGCCGATATCCCAGCGATCGCAGGTCGCGACGAGCGGCAGCATGCCGATCGCGGCGTGTTCGGCGGCGTGCAGCGCGCCCGGTGCGTGCCGCGGGTCGATCCCGGCGCGCGCCAGCAGCTCCGGCGTGACGGTATAGAGGACGGCCCGGGTCGGCAGCGTCTGCGGCGGCAGGTCCAGCGCGATCATGTCCAGGACCTCGCCGCTGGGCAGTTTCCGCAGGTAGCCCACGACCTGACGGGTCACCAGCACGCGCGCCAAAGCCGTTGTCACCGAGCCGTGCACCCGATGCTCGGTCAGTTCCTCGACCTCCAGCGAGGTCACCGCCCGGGCGCTCGTACTCCAGCCGGGAGTCTCGGCGTGCACCAGCGCGACGCCCTCCTCCAGATCCAGCTCATCGACCACGAAACTCTCGCCTTGATGCAGGTGAACGGCACCGGGATGCAGCGTGGCCGGGGCCCGCCCGGCATCGGTGGTGCCCAGCATGCGCCCGGTCTCGCAGTCCACGATGGCCACCGCCGCGCCGATCCCGCCGCGCACGTCCACGCCGTCGTGCGGGTGCGAGTCACCGGTGACGAACCAACGGGCCGTGCCATCGCGCCCGGATCCCGGCCGCCGCCGGATCAACCCCTGCCCGGCCAGGCCGGAAAGCAGTTCCCAGGCCTGGTATTCGTGCACTTCAGCGTCGGTGAGCGGTTGTTCCATCGCCGCGCAGAGCAGATGCGGCCCTAATACATAGGGATTGTGCGGGTCGGTGATGGTGGCCTCGAGCGGCCGCCCCAGCAGCGCTTCCGGATGATGCACGAGGTAGGTGTCGAGCGGGTCGTCACGGGCGATGAGCAGCACCAATGACCCCTGCGTCCGGCGTCCCGCCCGCCCGGCCTGCTGCCAGAACGAGGCCACCGTGCCCGGATAACCCGCCACCACGACGGCATCCAGTCCGGCGATGTCCACGCCCAGTTCCAGGGCATTGGTGGTGGCCGCACCCAGCAGTTTCCCCTCGGACAGCGCCGTTTCCAGGGCCCGCCGATCCTCGGCGAGGTACCCGGCCCGGTAGGCCGCGACCCGTCCGGGCAGGTCGGCGTCCACGGCGGCGAGCAGTCGCCGGGTGTCCATGGCGATCGCTTCCGCGCCGACCCGGGAGCGCACGAAGGTCAGCGTGCGCGCGCCCTCGGCCACCAGGTCCGCCATGACCTTCGCGGCCTCGGACCCGGCCGAGCGGCGTACGGCCGCACCGTTTTCCCCGGTCACGCCCGCACCCAGCAGCGGCGGTTCCCACAGTGCGACGGTCCGCGACCCCTGCGGCGACCCGTCCTCGGTGACCGCGACACACGGCGCGCCGATCAGCCGGGAGGCGGTCGCGGCCGGGTCCGCGGTGGTGGCCGAGCACAGCACGAATACCGGATCCGCCCCGTACCGCGCGGCGATTCGCCGCAGTCGGCGCAGCACCAGTGCCACATGCGATCCGAAAACACCCCGGTAGGTATGGGATTCGTCGATGACGACATAGCGCAGCTGCCGTAGCAGCCGTGCCCAGCGCTGATGTGAGCGCAGCATGCCGACGTGCAGCATGTCCGGATTGGTGAAGACCCAGCGCGCATTGGCCCGCACCCACTGCCGGATCTCGGCGGGCGTATCCCCGTCATAAGGGGCGGGATGAATGCCGCGCAGGGGATCTTCGCTGGTCAGCTCATTGACCATGCGCAGCTGATCGGCCCCGAGAGCTTTTGTGGGAGAGAGATAGAGGGCGGTCGCGCGCGGGTCCTCTTGCAGTGCCGTGAGCACGGGCAATTGGTAGGCCAGGGATTTCCCGGAGGCCGTGCCGGTGGAAACGATGACGTGGCGGCCGCTCGCGGCCAGGTCGGCGGCCTGGGTCTGATGACTCCAGGGCGCTTCGACGCCACCCGCGCGCACGGCCGCGACCACGTCGGGAGATGTCCATTCGGGCCATTTCGTGACGTGAGCGGCACGAGACGGTAGCTCCGTGACATGGGTGAGGCGGGGGTCACCGCTCTCCTGGCCTCTTAGGACACGATTCAGCAACGATCGCCCATAGCTGCCGTCTGCGTCCGGGCCGGACGAGGGCGCTGAGTCCGTCGGATTCATCGCGGTGTTGCTGCGGCTCGCGCCGGCGCTGCGAAAGGTGTGTTGGTCCGCGTGCCTACCTGCCATTTCACTACAGAGTAGCGGCCCGCCTCACACCCGGTTTGCCGGATGCTCGCTCTGTTATCAGGAAGCAAACCTACTTCAAGTACGGATTTGGGCATTATGCCCCTCACCTGCACATTCGCAAGATCAACTTTTTTGCAAATTGTGGGTAGCTCAGCTGTTGAATTGCTCGCAGACATGGTTCACTGGTTCCTGGTCGCAAGCTTCTGTGTTCGAGGGTGGATCTAAAGTCCAAACCATCAGCAGGATCGATGTTGCGAACGGTGTACTGATAGCTTTCCTGCAGGGGGAACAGAGTACAGCGGTCTCAACGGACCCGGTGGATGAACCTACTTGTCTACCGTTCCGGTATGGAAAGAGAAGGAACAGAATGGCACAGGGAACTGTGAAGTGGTTCAACGCGGAGAAGGGGTTCGGCTTCATCGCGCCCGAGGACGGCTCCGCTGACGTCTTCGTCCACTACTCCGAGATCCAGGGGTCGGGCTTCCGCACCCTCGAGGAGAACCAGAAGGTCGAATTCGAGGTAGGCCAGGGCACCAAGGGCCCGCAGGCCACCGGTGTTCGCGCGCTCGGCTGAGCGAGCCAACCAAGGTATCCGTCCCCCATCGCCACAGGCGGTGGGGGACGACCCATATCCGGACCCACTACACTCGATCACGACCCGGGGGCACATCGACGCTGTGACCGAGCCGCGGCCATTGAACAGGGTATAAACGTTGCTGGCAGCGATATCAGTAGGCGCAGCCGCATGCCCCAGCCGCGAAATCGCGCGCACCAGCGCCGCGCGGATCGACAGGAAAGGTGTGTTCGCCGGTGGCAACACGAGACCGCGGTGCAGCACCGAACTCAGGCTCCGACCAGGGTCGTCCCCTGCGTCGTCTCGTGATCGTCGAGTCTCCGACGAAGGCCCGGAAGATAGCCCCCTACCTCGGCCGCGGTTACACCGTCGAGGCATCGGTCGGTCATATCCGGGATTTGCCGCGCGGTGCTGCTGATGTGCCCGCCAAATACAAGGGACAGCAGTGGGCCCGCCTGGGCGTCGATGTCGACAATGACTTCGAGGCCATCTATGTGGTCAGCCCCGATAAGAAGCAGAAGGTCAGCGAGCTGAAGAGCCTGCTCGCCGACGCCGACGAGCTCTACCTCGCCACCGACCCCGACCGCGAGGGCGAGGCCATCGCCTGGCATCTGCTGGAAACGCTGAAGCCCAAGGTGCCGGTCCGGCGCATGGTGTTCCACGAGATCACCGAGCCCGCCATCCTCGCGGCGGCCGCCGACACGCGCGAGCTCGATAAGGATTTGGTCGACGCGCAGGAGACGCGGCGCATCCTGGACCGGCTCTACGGCTACGAAGTCTCACCGGTGCTGTGGAAGAAGGTCATGCCGCGCCTGTCGGCGGGCCGCGTGCAGTCGGTGGCGACCCGCGTCATCGTGCGCCGCGAGCGCGAGCGCATGGCGTTCCGCTCCGCCGAGTACTGGGATATCGCCGCCAAGCTGGATGCCGGCGGGCAGGCCGACGGGAATCCGCGGGTCTTCGGCGCGCGCCTGGTCACCGTGGATGGTTCGCGCGTTGCCAGTGGTCGCGATTTCGGGTCCGACGGGCAGTTGAAGTCGACCGGTGTCACCGTTCTCGATGGTGCTTATGCGCGCCGGTTGGCGGAATCGCTGCACGGGGTTGATCTTTCGGTCACCTCGGTCGAGTCCAAGCCGTACACCCGCAAGCCGTACGCGCCGTTCATGACCTCGACCTTGCAGCAGGAGGCGGCGCGCAAGCTGCGCTTCACCTCCGAGCGGACCATGCGGGTCGCGCAGCGGCTGTATGAAAACGGCTACATCACCTATATGCGTACCGACTCGACGACTTTGTCCGAGTCGGCGATTCAGGCGGCGCGGGCGCAGGCCACGCAGTTGTACGGCGCGGAATATGTGAGCCCGACGCCGCGGCAGTACACCCGCAAGGTCAAGAACGCGCAGGAAGCACACGAGGCGATCCGCCCGTCCGGCGACACGTTCATGACGCCGGGGCAGGTGCATTCGAAGGTCGATAACGACGAATTCCGTTTGTACGAGCTGATCTGGCAGCGGACGGTCGCGTCGCAGATGCAGGATGCGCGCGGCACCACGATGACCGTGCGGGTCACCGGTGTCGCGAATTCCGGTGAGACCTGCGTCTTTTCGACGTCCGGCCGGACCATCACCTTCGCGGGGTTCCTCAAGGCGTATGTGGAGAGTGTCGACGAGGAGGCGGGCGGCGATTCCGACGACGCCGAATCGCGGCTGCCGACCCTGACCGAGGGCCAGGCCGTGACCGCGGTCGAGCTCTTGCCGGACGGGCACACCACCAATCCGCCGCCGCGCTTCACGGAAGCGTCGCTGATCAAGACGCTGGAAGAGCTCGGCATCGGGCGCCCTTCCACCTACGCCTCGATCATCAAGACGATTCTCGACCGCGGGTATGTGTACAAGCGTGGTAGCGCGCTGGTGCCGTCGTGGGTGGCGTTCGCGGTGATCGGTCTGCTGGAGGCGCACTTCGGGCGGCTGGTGGACTTCGACTTCACCGCGGCCATGGAGGACGATCTCGACGCCATCGCCGGCGGTCGTGAGCAGCGCGGAAACTGGTTGTCCAGCTTCTACTTCGGCGGCGAGAATGGTGCCGAGGGTTCGGTGGCGCGCTCGGGCGGCCTGAAGCGCATGGTGGGTGACAACCTCGACGGCATCGACGCGCGAGAAGTCAACTCCATCAAGCTGTTCAGCGATGACGAGGGCCGCGACGTCAATGTCCGGGTCGGCAAGTTCGGGCCGTATCTGGAGCGCATGGTCGTCAATCCCGATGACCCGCAAGGGGATCCGGTATCGCAGCGGGCGAACCTGCCCGACGAGCTGCCGCCGGACGAGCTGACTCTGGAGGTCGCCGAGAAGCTGTTCTCGACGCCGCAGGAGGGTCGCTCACTCGGTGTGGATCCGGCGTCCGGGCACGAAATCGTCGCCAAGGAAGGGCGTTTCGGTCCATACGTGACCGAGGTGCTGCCGGAGCCGGCCGAGGAGCCGGAGCCCAAGAAGGGCGCGAAGAAGGCCGAGAAGCCGAAGCCGCGCACCGGTTCGCTCTTCAAATCCATGGATTTGGAGTCGATTACGCTCGACGACGCGCTCTTGCTGCTGTCGCTGCCGCGCGTGGTGGGCGTCGATCCGACCTCCAATGAGGAGATCACCGCGCAGAACGGTCGCTACGGGCCGTACCTGAAGAAGGGCACCGATTCGCGGTCGCTGGCCGGTGAGGACCAGATCTTCACGGTGTCCCTCGAGGATGCGCTCAAGATCTACGCCGAGCCCAAGCGGCGCGGCGGGCAGTCCGCGAGTGCGCCGCCGTTGCGGGAGCTGGGTCTGGACTCGGCGACCGAGAAGCCGATGGTGATCAAGGACGGGCGTTTCGGCCCGTACGTCACCGACGGCGAAACCAATGCCAGCCTGCGCAAGGGCGACGAGGTGGAGTCCATCACCGATGCGCGCGCCTCGGAACTGCTGGCGGATCGGCGGGCGCGCGGGCCGGTGAAGAAGGCCGCGAAGAAGACGGCCAAGAAGGCTCCGGCGAAGAAGGCGGCGGCCAAGAAGACGGCCGTGGCCAAGACCGTGGTCAAGAAGGCGGCCGCTAAGAAGGCGGCGGCCAAGACGGCCGACGGCGTCACAACGAAGAAGGCCGCGGCCGCGAAGAAGGCTCCGGCCAAGAAGGCCACCGCGACCAAGTCGTGAACCACACAGCGTGAACCGCACGGCCTGAACCGCATAACACTGTGAGCGAAGATCCCCCGTCGATGGCGGGGGATCTTCGCTGTTATAGGGCTGTTTTTGTCGGTAGCCTGCCGTAGCGTTTGCATCGGATACGCCCCAGCCGGAAGGACATTCGATGACCGTCGATCATGAACGTGAAGAACTGATCAAGATGCTCGCCAGTCAGCGCGATATTTTCCGGATCACCTTGCGCGGTATCGGGGACGAGCAGGCGCGGCAGCGGTCCACGGTCAGCGAGCTCACGCTCGGCGGCCTGCTGCATCACGTGATCAATGTGGAGCGGCATTGGACGACCATCGTCGTCGAGCGTGACCCGAATTCCGAATTCGATGTCTCCCGAATGGATTCCGAATACACACTGCCCGCGGACGAAACGGTCGCGGGACTGCTGGCCGAATGGGATGTGGTCGCCGAACACACCGCGAAGCTCATTCGTGAACTAGACAATTTGGAAGACTCGGTGCCCACCCCGACCGCGCCATGGGCACCGGAGCGGGAGTGGCTGACGGTGCGGCACATCCTGCTGCACATTCTGCGCGAGATCGCCCATCACTCCGGGCACGCGGACATCATCCGGGAGTCCCTCGACGGGGCGAACACCACGTATCAGCGCGCCTGATCAGGTGATCGGGCGGGCCTGTCGGGGGCGGGCGCTAGGGTGTACGGCGTGGCGGGTGTCTTCGATCGGCTGGTAGGCCAGGGTGTGGTCGAGTCCGAACTGACCGCTGCCGCCGTGGCCGCGCGCGGCGGGGCGGTGGTTTCGTCGTCGGCCATGACGCATTCATGGCTGTTCACCGGCCCGCCCGGATCGGGCCGATCGGTGGCGGCGCTGTGCTTCGCGGCCGCGCTACAGTGCACCGATCCGGGATCTCCGGGGTGCGGGCGCTGCCATGCCTGCACCACCACCATGGCCGGAACGCACGGTGACGTGCGCCGCGTGGTGCCCGAGGGCTTGAGCATCGGCACCAAGGAGATGCGCGGGATCGTGCAGGTCGCCTCCCGTCGGCCGAGCACCGGCCGCTGGCAGGTCGTGGTGGTCGAGGATGCCGACCGATTGACCGAGGCCGCCGGAAACGTACTGCTCAAAGTGGTCGAAGAGCCTCCCGCCCGCACCGTCTTCCTGCTGTGCGCGCCCTCGGTGGACCCCGAGGACATTTCGGTGACCCTCCGCTCACGCTGCCGCCACGTGCATTTGGCGACGCCCTCGGTGGATTCGATCGCCCAGGTGCTGCGCGAACGCGACGGCCTGGATGCGAAGACCGCAACCTGGGCCGCTTCGATCAGCGGCGGCCACGTAGGCCGCGCCCGGCGACTGGCCACCGATGACGAGGCCCGGACCCGCCGCCAGCGAGCCCTCGCCCTGGTCGCGGCCACCGCGCGCCCCGCGGCCGCCTACTCCGCCGCCGACGCCTTGGTGAAGTCCGCCGACGAAGAGGCCAAGCAGGTCAGCGCCGATCGCGACGGCAAGGAACGCGACGAACTCGCCACCGCCCTCGGCGCGGGCGGTACCGGCAAGGGCGCGGCCTCCGCCACCCGAGGCTCCGCAGGCGTACTGAAGGACCTGGAAAAACGCCAGAAGTCCCGAGCCACCCGCACCGGCCGAGACGCCCTCGACCGGGCACTCATCGACGTAGCGGGCTTATACCGGGATGCCTTGGCCGTCCGCTTCGGCGCGGCCACGGCCGACTCCAAGTCCGGCGTCGCCCTCACCCACCCCGATATGGCCGACCAAATCCGCGAACTCGCCACCGAAGTCCGCCCCGAAGGTCTCCTCCGCTCCATCCAAGCCGTCCTCGACTGCCGCGAGGCCCTCGACACCAACGTCAAGCCCCGCTTCGCCGTGGCCGCCATGGCCGCCACCCTCATATCCGCCCGCTCCACGTGACCCCAACCGCCGATTTTCGGATTCAGGCCCCGAGAAGATACACTCGGCAACGCCGCATGGCACGCCGCCTTAGCTCAGTCGGTAGAGCGCTTCACTCGTAATGAAAAGGTCGGGGGTTCGATTCCCCCAGGCGGCTCCACTGAAAACCCCAGCCCAGCTGGGGTTTTCGTCGTTTCGGGGGTGATTTCGGGGCGTGGGGTGGTTGGGTTCGGGGTGAGGGGAAGTCTGGCGGGGCGGGGTGGGGTTTGCGAGTCTGGTCACAGGGGTCGGTGAGACAGACGGGACTTTCGCATGACTGTTGTTCCCTCGCACGCTGTGGGTCGGGTGGCCGCGGGCGTCTTCGATTCGGTGACCGATGCAGTGGGGAATACGCCGCTGGTGCGGCTCAATCGGGTTGTCGACGATATTCGGGCCACTGTTTACGTGAAGCTCGAGTATTTGAATCCTGGTGGGAGCGTTAAGGATCGGGCTGCTCGCGGGATGTTGCTGGCTGCTGAGGCGTCGGGGGAATTGCGGCCGGGCGGGACGGTTGTGGAGGCGACATCCGGTAATACCGGGCTCGGGCTGGCCGCGATTGCTGCTGCGCGGGGGTATCGGAGCATCGTGGTGGTGCCGGACAAGGTGAGCGAGGAGAAGAAGGCGTTGTTGCGGGCGCACGGGGCGGAGGTGCATGTGACGCCGGGGTTGCGGCCGGTTGATCATCCCGAGCACCTGCGGAGTGTTGCTTTGCGGCTGGTGGAGGAGATTCCGGGGGCCTGGTTCGCGGGGCAGTACGACAATGCGGCTAATCCGGCGGCGCATCGGGCTACCACCGGGCCGGAGATTTGGGGTCAAACCGGTGGGCGGGTAACGCATTTCGTGGCGGGGATCGGGACCGGCGGCACGATTACCGGGGCGGGGGAGTATTTGAAGGAAGCCTCGGGTGGGGTGGTGCGGGTGATCGGGGCGGATCCGCAGACCTCTGTGTATGGGGGTGGGGACGGGCGGATCTGGTACGTCGAGGCGGTCGGGCATTTCCTGCATCCGGAGACGGAGGCCGATGTGTGGCCGGAGTCGTATCACGTGGATGTGGTGGATCGGATCGAGCGGATTCCGGATGCCGAGGCGATTCGGCTGCTGCACCGGATCGCCCGGGAAGAAGGGCTGTTGTTGGGTGGCTCGTCGGGGACGGCGATCGCGGCCGCGCTGCGGACGGCGCGGGCGCTCGGGCCCGAGGAGGTGGTGGTTGTCATCGCGCCGGATTCCGGGCGCGCTTATCTGTCCAAGTACTTCAGCGATGCATGGTTGGGGGCCTTGGGATTTCCGCTCACCACAGCGGTCACCGAGCCGACGGTCGGTGACCTCGTGGGCGATGTCGACCAGCTCGCCGCGCCGGTGACCTTGCCGTCGGGGTTGACGGTCGCGGAAGCCAGGCAGCTCGTGCACGGGACCGAGGGGCTGCCGGTTGCCTTGCAGCGTGCGGCGGCGGGGCCGTCGGTGGTGGCCGAGATACTCGGTTCCGTCACCGCGGCCACTCTGGCGGACGCGCCCGACGGCGACCCGGTGAGTGCGCACCTGGCAGCACCGCTGCCGTTCGTGGGCACCACCGAGCCGCTGCGCGGTGCTGTTCAGCGGATCGGAGACCACTCCGGGCCGGTGTTGATCACCCATGAAGGCCGGGTCGTCGCGCTGGTCGACGCCAGCTGCCTCTCCGCCGGAACCGTGGAAGAGCACGGCGGACTGTGAGATCGGCACCGGTCACGAGCTAGGAGACCAGGCCGCGACCCGTGGTGAGCGGCAGGTCCATGGCGGTGAGCAGTCCGTTGCGGGCCTGCACCACGGCGGGGACGGCGCTGACCAGGCGGGCCGCGGTCCCCACGATTCCCGCTTCGGCGTGGTCGCCGTTGCTGTAGAGCTGGAGGTCGAGGGTGTAGTCGGGTTCGCCCTTGATTTCCACTCGGTAGCAACCCTTTCCGGCCGGTTGAGGCCAGTCGGGGGCGAGGTCGGGGTGCAGGCGGGTGACGTGTTCGAGGGTGAGGATTTCGCGGCCGTCGCGGACGCCGTGCACCTGGAATCGGAGGGCCGCGGCGGTGCCCTCGGCGATGGTGTGGGCACCCACCTGGATCGGTTCCGGTGCGGGGAGCCGTTCGAAATGTTGTGTGACGGAATCCAATTGGATGTCCAGGGCGGCGGCCAGCTGGCGGATCACGCTGCCCCAGGCGAGGGTGAGGATGCCGGGTTGCAGGAGCAGGGGGAGGTCTTCGAGGTCGCGGCCGAAGCCCATGATGTCGAAGAGAACCTTGGGGTTGTCGTAGGTGGAGTAGTCCATGATCTCCGAGCAGACGATGGCGTCTATGCGTTCGGAACCACTGGACAGCAGGAGGGGGAGCCAGTCATTGGCCCAGCCGGGGTCGATGCCGTTCACCCAGAGGGAGGCTCCGCCCGCTTCGGCGGCCTCGGTAATGGGGGCGATGGCCTCGTCGGGGAGGGTGCCGTAGGGGAATTGCAGGAAGACGGGGCTGCTGGAGACCACATTGATGCCCGCGCGGAGGAAGGTTTTCAGATCCTCCACGGCCTCCGCGAGACGGTCGTCGGCCATGGCGGTGTGGACGATGCAGTCCGGTTTCAGGGCGAGCAGGGCGGCGGCGTCGGTGGTCGCGGTGACGCCGGTGTCGATATCGAGTCCGGCCAATTCGCCCGCGTCCTTACCTTCCTTCGCGGCGCTGGACACCCAGACGCCGACGAGTTCCAGTTCGGGGCGGGCGATGATGGATCGCAGGGTGCGGCGCCCGACATTGCCGGTGCTCCACTGGACTACGCGATAGGTCATGGAAAGCTCCTGTGGCAGAACGGTTTACAGGTCGGGGATGGGAAGGTCGAGGTTGGGGGCCGCGATGCCGCCGTCGACCTCGAGGACCTTGCCGGTGAGGTAGCCGCCCGCCGCGGAGCTGAGGTAGACGATGGCGGCGGCGATCTCCCACGGCTCGCCGAGTCGCTTGAGCGGGGTGGCGTTCTCCATGGCGCTCTTGATTTCGGGTTGCTGCGCAACGACTTCCAGTGCCGAGGTCAGCACGGAGCCGACCGCGATGGCGTTCACCCGGATGCGCGGGGACAAGTCGGTGGCGGCCAGCCGTGTCCAATGCGCGAGGGCGGCCTTGGCGGTGCCGTAGGCGAGGAAGCCGCGGCCGGGGGAGCGGCCCATCATCGAGGAGATGTTCACGACCGAGCCGCCATCGTTCTTCAACATGTGCGGGACCGCGGCCAGGGTGAGGGTGTGCGCGGTGGACACATTGAAACGGAATGCCTCTTCGAGGAATTCGGCGCTGGTAGTCAGGAAGGTGTTCGGCATGGTGCCGCCGACATTGTTGACCACGATATCGATGCGGCCCAGTTCGGCGGCCGCGGTCTCCGCGAAGGCGGTGACGGCCGACAGATCCGACAGATCGCAGGGGACGGTGACGGCGCGGCGGCCCAGCGCGCGAATTTTTCCAGCGACCTCCTCGAGTTGTGCGGGGGTGCGGGCGGCCAGGGCGACATCGGCCCCCGCTTCGGCGAGGGCGAGCGCGGTGGCTGCGCCGATGCCGCGGCCCGCGCCGGTCACGACGGCCACGCGGCCGTCCAGTCGGAAGGTGTCCAGGATCATCGCTAAAAGTCCTTCTAGGTGATTGCAGTCACAAGTCATATTTAAGATATGGCTCTTAACTGTCAAGGACTTGTTCTTTAACCCCAGGTGAGCGGCTACAGTTCTTGCTGTGGGAGTGACGGAGGCGCGGGAGCGAATCATCCTCGCGGCGGAACAGTTGATCGCCGAGCGTGGTCAGGCCGTGCCGCTGCGCGATATCGCGGCGGCCGCGGGACAGCGGAACAACTCCGCGATCCAATACCACTTCGGCTCGCGGGACGGGCTGATCGAGGCCGTGGTCGAGCATCGGATGGCGACCCTCGAGGTGCGGCGGCTGGAACTGCTTGCCGAACAGGCGGGTTCGGGGGAGAACGAGGAGGTGCACGGGCTCCTGGAGGCCCTGGTCATCCCCATGTTCGAGCTGAGCGAGCGGCACGGAATCAACCATTACGCACGGTTTCTCGAACAGATCCACACCCATCCGTCGGTCACCGACGCCGCCAATCTCGACAGCGAACGCCGCACCTCGGTCCGGGTGATCATGCAGCGACTCGACCGCGAGCTCACCGAACTGCCACCGCGACTGCGCGTGCGGCGGCTGCGGGCGCTGACCACCGCGCTGTTCGCTCTGCTAGCCGATCATGAACGGGCGGTGGAAGCGGGACGCGTGAGTGCCGGGGATGTGTCGGCCTGGGTCGAGATCATCGACATGCTCGCGGGAATGCTCACCGCGCCCGTCGTCGAGCGCGCACCGGTTCGATGAATGCTCCGGTTCGATGAATGAGGTGCCTGGCAGGTCGGGCGGGGCCCGGCTACCGTTGATGCTCGTGGACACCACGGCAGTGCCTCCGATCCAAACCCCCGCTCGCCCGCGCTGGCTGAGCGCTGGCTTGCCGCTGCTCGCGGGCGGCGTGGTGGCCGGAGGCCTGGTGCTGCTGCACATTCGGGATCCGCACGAGTCGGGATCCTGGGGCGTGTGCCCGTTCTATGAGATGACCGGATACTGGTGCCCCGGCTGTGGCGGCCTGCGCGGCCTGCACAATCTCACCGACGGGCGGATCCTCGACGCCGTGCACAGCAATATTCTGCTGGTGCCGCTGCTGCTGGGTTTCCTTGCCTGGTGGGGCAACTGGGTGGTGCAGGGCTGGCGGGGCGGGCCGATTCCGCGACTACCGAAGGTGCTGCCGCGGTCGGCGCTGTGGGTCACCCTCGCCTTTCTCCTTGTATTCACGGTGTTCCGCAATACGGCGTGGGGGAGTTGGCTCGCGCCGGTGTGATCAAGTGGCATGCTCTGAAATATGAGCGATTCGCTGAAGGACCGCGTGCGCGCGAAGCTGCTGCGTCAGCTGGCCGAGGACGGGCCGCCGGACCCGGAACAGGAAGATACGCGGCAGGTTTCGGTGCAGGACGATCTCGATCTGCTGAACGCTGTCGCGGACGATGACCCGTTCGTCGAGGAACTGGCGGCCCGCTACTTGGTGTTTTAGAAGCCGCAGGGTGCCGCACCCGAGTCGCCGCTGTTGAACGGGCGGGTCTCGGGGACCGGGTTCCAGTGGCCTTCGGTGCGGGCGTAATTCCAGGTCGGGCCGTTCTCGACCAGCGTCGAGATGGCGTCGATGAGGCGGTCCACGTCGGCGGCGGTGCTGCCCAGGCCGATGCTGGCGCGCAGGGCGGAGTCGACGCCCAGGCGGGCGAGCAAGGGGTGCGCACAGAAGCGGCCGTCGCGTACGCCGATGCCGTGTTCGGCCGAGAGGTAGGCGGCTACCTGGGCGGGCTCGAAGCCGTCCACGGTGAAGGCGACGATGCCGACGGCGTCGGTGCTGTCCCGGAAGATGCGCAGGAAGTTCACGCCCGGAACGGTTTTCAGGCCGTAGCGCAGGCGGTGGGTGAGGTACTGCTCGTGCTCGAGCACTGTCGTCTGGTCGAATCCGGCGAGGGCGTCACAGGCGGCGGCGAGGGCGGCCACGCCGAGGACGTTCGGGGATCCGGCCTCGTGGCGCTGCGGGGCCGAGGCCCACTCGACACCGTCCGCGGTGACCGAGCGGACCGCGCCGCCACCGGCCAGGTACGGCTCGGCCTTGTCCAGCCAGTCCCGACGGCCGACCAGTACGCCCGCACCGAACGGCGCGTACGCCTTGTGGCCGGAGAAGGCCAGGTAGTCGATGCCGGCGGTCTGCAGATCGATGCGGCGGTGCGGGGCCAGCTGGGCGGCGTCGACCAGGATGCGGGTGCCGCACTGGTGCGCGATCCAGGCCAGGCGCTCCAGCGGGAGCAGTTCGCCGGTCACATTCGAGGCGCCGGTAACCGCGAGCAGCGCAGCGGGTTTGGTGCACAGTTCGGCGACGACGCGCTGGATGGTCTCCTCGATGGTGTCGGCGATCGGCACCACGCGGCGGCCATTGCGGGTCCACGGCAGGAAGTTGGCGTGATGCTCCACGTCCAGCACCACGGTGTCGCCGGGCACGCAGGAGGCGAGCAGGTTCAGCGAGTCGGTGGTGTTGCGGGTGAAGACGACGACCTGGTCATCGGCCGCATTCAGGAAGCGGGAGACCGAACCGCGCGCGGATTCGTAGCAGTCGGTGGAGACCCGGGAGGCGTAGCCCGCGCCGCGGTGCACGCTGGCGTAGAACGGCAGCAGCTCGGCGACCCGGTCGGTGACCTGCTGCAATGCGGGGGCGCTGGCGGCGTAGTCGAAGTTGGCGTAGGTGGTGGTGCCGCCCTGGACGAGGGGCACCTGGAGATCACATCCGGAAACCTTGGCGAGAGCGGCACAGGTCTGGTCGGCGAAAGCAGTCATCACGAAATCCCGTCGGCTATTGGGACACGCGATCAGAAATGGTGATCGAGAGTCCGCGCTTGCCGCGCCCGGTTTGGGCATGCGGCCTGGTCGTCACCCGGAGCACCCCACCGCGGAGGAGGGTTGCCGACCAGCGAGCCGGGGCTTGACGCTGGTACTCATGACCGTTTCCGAGACTGGCAGATTCGTCCGGGGGTTGTCAACCTGGCCCCGAAAATCATCCGAAAGTTGGATCGGGTGGACCGCAAAGTTCGAATCGCGAGATCGTTGCTGGAGCGTACGGTTTAGAGGAGGTTAGGGTAGCCATAGTGGTGCCCCCGGGAGTTGAAACGAGGTTGCACCCATGTTGGAGACCAGCACGCCGTTCTCGACGCTCATTCGCACCGCGACGGAGCAGCAGCACAACGAGGCCGAACACTCCACCTTCATGCGCGACCTGCTCACCGGGCAACTCGGCGTCAAAGCCTTCTACCGCTACACCGCGCAGCTCTGGTTCGTCTACGACGCCCTCGAAAAGCATTCCGCCGCACTCGATTCCGACCCGGTCGCCGGGCCGTTCGTGCGCCCGGAACTGGACCGCCTGGCCGCGCTCGAGGCCGACCTCGCCTACCTCGGCGGCGAGAACTGGCGCGACGAACTGACCGCGCTGCCGTCCACCGCCGCCTACGCCGCCCGCATCGACGAGGTCGCGCAGGACTGGCCCGCCGGTTACGTCGTGCACCACTACACCCGCTACCTGGGCGATCTCTCCGGCGGCCAGGTCATTCGCGGCACCGCCGAGAAGCTGTGGGACCTGCCCAAGAAGGGCGACGGCGTCCGCTTCTACGTCTTCGACGGCATCACCAATCCGGCCGCGTTCAAGCGCGAGTACCGAGAGAGCCTGGACCAGCTTCCCATTGAAGGTCCGGAGGTCGATCGAGTGCTCGACGAGGCGCGGCTCGCGTTCACGATGAACACCGAGGTGTTCCGTGAACTGGGCTCGGAATTCAGCGCGCGGAACTGAATCTCGGTCTGTAAGCCCAGGAAAGCCGTCGGCCCTTCGGTGTTCATCGGACACAGTCGTCAGGGGAGGGCCGACGGCTTTTCGCGAAATAGGCACCGGGCGAAATAGGCACCGGGCGAAATAGGCACCGGGCGGTTGCGCTCCGGGCTCCCCGTGGGTTGCCATGGTTGAGTGAGTATTTCGCTGCTGCTGAGCTTTATCGGGTTGTGCGTGCTGCTGTCCGTCACACCTGGTCCGGATACATTTCTGGTGTTGAAGTTCGCGGTGGCCGGGCGACGTCCCGCCATTGCGGCGGCATTCGGGTCCTCGCTCGGCGGGCTGGTGTGGGCGGTGGTGGTCGCGGCGGGTGTGGCGGCGCTGCTGGAGCAGTCGGCCACGGCGTACCGCACGCTGAAGGTGATCGGCGGAATCTACCTGGTGTACCTGGGGATTCGTGCGCTGCTCGCGCATCGCAAGTCCCGGCGCGAGAGTGAATCCTCCCTCGATTCCGAGATCACGCGAGCGCATGAATCATCGGTTCGCTCTGCATTCGCTGCTGGATTGCTGTCCTGCATTTTCAACCCGAAGGTGGGGTTGTTCTACCTCGCGGTGCTGCCGCAATTCCTGACGCATGTGACGTTCGCGAACACGCTGACCCTCGGCGCGATCGAATCCACCATTGCCGCAAGCGAAATGGTGCTGGTGGCATTGGCGGCCTCGCGCGCGGTGGCGCTGCTGCGCAATCCCCGCATGCGGGCCCGCCTGGAACAGGCGAGCGCGGCCATTCTCGCGGCGCTGGGGATCGGGACGGCCGCCTCGGCGGCCTGAAAGGCGTCAGTCGGCGATCTCGGCGCGGTGATACGCGCCGTTGTAATAGACCAGCGGTCCGGCCGCGGGTGCCTCGTCGGTGTTGTCGTACACGCGCGTCACCAGGCCGATGACCAGGGTGTGATCACCGACCGGAATCAGCTGGTGCACGCTCGCGCGTACCCAGATCGGGGTGCCGTGCAGCACTGGTTCGCCGGTTTCGATCGTGGTCCACAGCGAGCGATCGCTGAAACGCTCCTCGGCGGACCGGCTGAACCGTTGGGCCAGATGCTTCTGATGTTCGCCCAGGAAATGCACGACCAGGGATTCGGCCTTCAGCAGGCCCGCGATGCTGGACGAGGTCTCGGCGATATTGAACGAGATCAGCGGTGGCTGTGCCGAGAGCGAGGCGAAGGACGTGGCGGTGAATCCGACCGGGCCCTGCTCCGAATCGAGCGTGACCACGGTGACGCCCGCGGGATAGTGCCGCATGGCGGCGCGATATTGCTGGGCGGTGATACCGCTCAAATCGTCGGGCACGTCTAGCTCGGCACCGGGCGTCGGAGAATCGGTCACGTTCCGAACCTACGTGGTCGAGCGCCCGGTTATTCCCCGCTGTGCAGAATCTCGCTCTCAGTCCACATCGATGGCCAGTCCGGCCGTGATCCGCACCAGCTCGCCGAAGGTGGTGCGGAAGATCGTGTTCGGATGGCCGCCCGCCGCCCACAACTCCTGATGCTGGGACAGCGCATTGTCGATGAAGGTGGGCAGGTTGGTGGGATGCCCGAGCGGGGCGACGCCGCCGACCGGCTGCCCGGTCACCTGCCGCACCATGGCGGCGGGGGCGCGGGTGAGGGTGCCGTCCAGGCGGCGGCCGGTGCTGTCCAGGTTCACCTGGTGTGCGCCGGAGACCAGCAGCAGGACCGGATCGTCGTCGAGTAGGAAGACGAGTGACTTGGTGATGGCCCCGACGGCAACGCCCAGGGCTTCGGCCGCTTCGGCGGCGGTGTGGGTCGGATTGGCCTGGGTGAGGATGACTCCGTGATGTCCGCGCGCGATCAGAGTGTCGGAGACTTTGGACGCGACCGGCGGCAGGGACCTGCGCATGGCAACCAGGGTAGAGCGATTGCGGTGGATGTGCCCGAGATCAGTAATCGGGATAGCCCTCCTCCGGGCCGAGCATGCCGGTGATGCGCGCCCGCGTGATCCGCGTCAGCTCCTCGACGGTGCGCTCCGAAATGGTTTCGTGCACACAGGAATCGAAGACCCGCTCCAGACCGGCGGCGGACAGGGCGTGCAGTTCGGCATCGGCCGCGGTGTGCAGTGCGGCATGGCCCGGGTAGGGGCGGCCGTCCGCGATTTTCTCCGCCCAGGTGACGCTGCAACAGCACTCGAAGAGCGCGTGCACGGCCCGCTGCCGGGAGAGGTGATTGAAGCGATCGAGGCCGATTCCGTGATGCATCAACATCTCAGACCTCCGCGCACGAGTGTGAGCCAGTGGGACGTTGTCATCGTCCCTTCCCGAAGTGCCTGGAAACCAGTGCGGCGCAGCAGAATTAGCACAGGATTTACACCGCTCTCCCGGATCGTCCGCACCCCCGATACGCTGGACGAATGACTGAATGGAAGGCTTTCACAGTCGAGAGCAAGGACCACGTCGCCCAGGTGACCCTCACCGGCCCCGGAAAGGGCAATGCCATGGGCCCGGATTTCTGGCGTGAGCTGCCGCTCATCTTCGGCGAACTCGACCGCGATCCCGAGGTGCGGGCCATCGTGCTCACCGGGTCCGGGAAGCACTTCTCCTACGGCCTGGACCTGCCCGCCATGGCGGGCACCTTCGGTCCGCTGCTCGCCGACAAGGCCCAGGCCGCGCCGCGCACCGACTTCCTGCACGAGGTCCGCGGCATGCAGGCCGCGGTCACCGCGGTCGCGGACTGCCGCAAGCCGGTCATCGCCGCGGTCTCCGGCTGGTGCATCGGCGGCGGGCTCGACCTGATCGCCGCCGCCGATATCCGGCTGGCCAGCGAGGACGCCAAATTCAGCCTGCGCGAGGCGAAGGTCGCCATCGTCGCCGATATCGGGTCGCTGCACCGGCTGCCGGGGATCATCGGCGAGGGGCATCTGCGCGAACTCGCGTACACCGGCAAGGACATCGACGCCGCGCGTGCGGAGAAGATCGGCCTGATCAACGACGTGTACGCGGATCAGGACGCGGTCGTGGACGCGGCGCACGCGCTGGCTCGCGGGATCGCGGAGAACCCGCCGCTCGTGGTGCAGGGCATCAAGGATGTGCTGGACCAGCCGAAGGCGGGCAAGGTCGCGGACGGGCTGCGGTACGTATCGGCGTGGAATGCGGCCTTCCTGCCCTCGCAGGATCTGACCGAGGCGATCCAGGCCGTCTTCGAGAAGCGCCCGCCGCGCTTCCAGGGGAAGTAACAACTCTCGTCACTCACGTCCGAGACCGCTTGCTCAGCAGGCGGTCTCGACGCTTATTCGGGGGCAATCGCGGGCTGATTCGCATCGCCTAAAAAGGAATGTGGACCTCCGGTTGTGGGCCTATCGTGGGCGGGAGGGCTTGGGAGGTTGGCCATGGCTACATCCGAGGTGAGCGAAGAGACCGGTGCGGGCGGGTTCACGCATCGGCAGATCCTGGTGATTCTGAGTGGGCTGCTGCTCGGGATTCTGCTGGCGGCGCTCGATCAGACCATTGTGTCGACGGCCATTCGCACGATCGCGGATGATCTCGACGGGTATGCGCTACAAGTGTGGGCGACCACCGCGTATCTGATCACCGCCACGCTGGCGACGCCGTTGTACGGGAAACTCTCGGACATGTACGGGCGCAAGCCGTTCTATCTTGCCGCCATCACGATTTTCCTGGTCGGCTCGCTGGCGTGCTCGTTCGCGCAATCCATGTACGAGCTGGCGGTGTTCCGCGCCGTGCAGGGGCTGGGTGCGGGCGGGCTGATGTCGCTGGCGCTGACGATTGTCGGCGATATCGTGAGCCCGCGGGAAAGGGCCCGCTACCAGGGGTATTTCCTGGCCGTCTTCGGGACTTCCAGTGTGATCGGGCCGGTGCTTGGCGGGCTCTTCGCGGGGCAGGACTCCATTCTCGGCATCTCCGGCTGGCGGTGGGTGTTCCTGGTCAACGTGCCCATCGGAATGTTCACCCTGGCCGTGGTGACCCGGGTGCTGCATCTGCCCGCACGGGAGAAATCCCGTGACCGCGTGGACTATTGGGGTGCGGCGGTGCTGGCCATCGGCATCACCCCGCTGCTCATCGTGGCCGAACAGGGCCGTGAATGGGGTTGGGGGAGTACCAGATCGGTGCTCTGCTACGTGGTGGGCACGGTCGCGGTGCTCGGGTTCGTCGCGGTGGAGAAGGCGCTCGGCGATGCCGCGCTGATCCCGCTGCGCATCTTCGCCAACCGGACCTTCGCGCTGGGCGTGGTCATCTCGTTCGTGGTGGGCGCGGGCATGTTCGGTGGAATCCTGCTGCTGCCGCAGTATTTGCAGGCCGTGCGGGGCGCGAGCCCGATGATCGGCGGCCTGGAGATGATGCCCATGGTGCTGGGCATGATGATCGGCTCGATCCTGTCGGGGCAGCTGATCTCGCGCACCGGGCACTACCGGGCGTACACGATCCTCGGCGCGTTCATGATCACGCTGGGCCTGTTCCTGCTGCATTACCTGAAGGCCGATACCGCCTTCTGGATCGTGGTGCTGTTCATGCTGTGCGTCGGCTTCGGGCTCGGCAATCTCATGCAGCCGCTCATCATCGCCTTGCAGAATGCCTTGCCGCCCAAGGATATGGGTGTCTCCACGGCCGCGGCGACCTTCTTCCGGCAGATCGGCGGCACGCTGGGTGCGGCGGTATTCCTGTCTGTCCTGTTCACCAGGCTCGCGCCGAATATTCGCTCGGAGCTCGTCTCGGCCATGCAGGACAAGGGATTCCAGCAGGCCCTGGTGGCGGGAGCCAATGATGGCAATCCGGCCGATATGGCGTTCTCGCGCGGTGTGCTGAGCGGTGACACCTCCGCCGCCAAGAGTGTGCTCGGGGACAGCTCCGTCATTCAGAAGCTGAATCCGGTGCTGGCCAAGCCTTTCCAGGTCGGGTTCGCGGAATCCCTGTCCACGGTATTCCTGACCACCTCCGCCGTGGCCTTGCTCGCGATGGTGCTGGTGCTGTTCTGGAAGGAAGTGCCGCTGCGCACCACCGCGGGCACGCGACCGGAGACCCCGATCGTCGACTGAGACACCAAAAAGCGGGTAGTGCGGAAAACCGCACCACCCGCTTTTCGCGTGTTCAGGCTGAAATCAGTGCTCGCCCTGGTCCTTCAGGCGCTGGTAGGCCTCGACGACCAGCTGCTCGGCCTTCTCGCGGCCTTCCCAGCCGTCGACCTTGACCCACTTGCCGGGCTCCAGGTCCTTGTAGCGCTCGAAGAAGTGCGCGATCTCCTTGCGCTGGAACTCCGGGATGTCCTCGACATCCTGGATGTGATCCCAGCGCTTGTCCTTGTTGGGGACCGCGACGAGCTTCTCGTCGGTGCCGGCCTCATCGCTCATGATGAGCACGCCGACCGGACGGGCCTCGACCAGCACACCCGGGTACACGGGCTCGGGCAGCAGCACCATGCAATCGAGGGGATCGCCGTCGCCGCCCAGGGTGTCCTCGATGTAGCCGTAGTCGGCCGGGTACATCATCGGGGTGTACAGGTAGCGGTCCAGCCGCACGCGTCCGGTCTTGTGGTCTACCTCGTACTTGTTGCGCTGACCCCGGGGGATCTCGATGGTGACGTCGAACTCCACGTCATCTCCTTCTTGGGTGGGCGGTATGGCTGCCGACTCGCCAGCTCGTTCGGGGGAACGACTGCGCAACGAGGATAGTGTGGAACCCGGGCACGTGGGTTGGGCAGGGACGCCCGGGGCCTATCCCCCACTACAGGCACAGCCCCACCACAGGTATCAGGAGACAGCGGCACGTGGCAGGTCGGAACAAGCAGAACATCGGTGGCCTGGAGGCCCGGCGGCGGCGCAGAACCTGGATCGTGGTGTCATCGGCGCTGGTCGTAGTGGTCGTGGCGGCCGCGGCGGTGGTACTCACGCTGAAGCCGTGGACCGAGGAATTCCGGCACGGGGGATTGACGATCGCCGCCCCGCCCTCGCCCGTGAAGGCGCTGCCGCAGGTCGCGCCCGCGCCGACCACCGCGCCCGCACCCAGTGCCGGTGGTCTCGCCGCCGCGCTCGCGCCGGTGGCCGCGAGCCCCGATCTGGGCGTGTTCTCCGCCTCGGTCTCCGATGGCGATACCGGGAATGTGCTGTGGGGCATGGATCCCGATAAGCCGATGATTCCGTCCTCGACCGCCAAGGTGCTGGTCACGTCGGCCGCACTGCTGGGCTTGCCCGCCGACCACCGGCTCACCACCCGCGTGGTGATGGGTTCCGCGCCCGGCGAACTCGTGCTGATCGGCGGCGGCGACCCCACCCTGACCGCGCAGCCGGACGGCAAGGGCTACTACACCGACAGTGCGAAGCTGTCGGATCTGGTGACCCAGATCAAGGCGTCGGGACAGAAGTTCGACACCGTCGTGGTGGACACCTCCGCCTATGCCGGTCCGACCATGGCCCCCGGCTGGGATCCGGCCGATATCGGCGACGGGTCCATCGCGCCCATGGAGTCCGTCATGATCGACGGCGGGCGTCTCGGGACCCTGTGGGATTACTCGCCGCGCAGCGGCACCCCGGCCCTCGATGCCGGGAAGGCCCTGGCCGGTGCGCTCGGACTGGATCAGGCGCGCGTGCGGACCGGAAACGCGATCGCCGGTGCGACGCAGATCGCGTCCGTGCAGTCCGCGCCGCTGCGCACCCGCCTCATGGACATGATGCTGCACTCGGACAATCTCCTCGCCGAGGCTGTGGGCCGGGAGCTGGCCGCCGCCACCGGTTTCGAACAGTCCTTCACCGGCGCGGTCACCGCCGTCGAAACCGTGCTGAAGGCCGCCGGATTCGACCTGACCGGGCTCACCATGCAGGACAACAGCGGACTCTCCACCGACGACCGGATTCCGCCGCGCCTGCTCAACCGCATTCTCACCGTCGCCGCGCTACCGAACACGTCCGCCTCGCAAGGCGATTCGAGCGCGGCCGAGACCCCCGGCTCGCCGCTCACCGCCATGCTGGACTACCTGCCGGTGGCGGGTGCCACCGGTTCGCTGGCCACCCGCTACACCATCCGCGACCACGACGGCGCGGGCTGGGTGCGGGCCAAGACCGGAACTCTTTCCGTGGCAAGCGCGTTGGTCGGATATGTGCTGGACCGGGACGGGCGCGTACTGACCTTCGCGCTCATGTCGAACGAACGGCCGCCCGAGGCGAGCCGTCCCGCGCTGGACGCCGTCGCGGCCGCACTGCGCAATTGTGGATGCTCCTGACGGGTGGATGAACATGACCGGACCCGAAAATCATTCGGACGCCAAGGGAACCGGCGATCACCATGCCCGTGAACAGGTGCTGGTGAATCCCGAAACCGGTGAGCTGACCCGCAAACCCCGCGTCAATGGCCTCACCGGCTCCGTCGACTGGAATGTGGCCGCCCGCACCGGCGCGGCCCTGGTCCCGGCGGGGCCGCGGACCAGCCGGTATTCCGCGGAGCAGACGGTCGCCGAATTGGCCGAGGCCGCACGGCGATCCGAAGCGCCCGTGCGCGAGGTGAGCGGCCTCGTCGACGGTTCCGTCGTGCCCGAAGCCCTGGTGGTGGACCGGCCCGGCTGGATCTCCGCCGCCGCCGAATCCATGGCCCAGCTCACCGGCACCGGCGTCGGGCCCGGCGAGAAGAGCAAGTTCGTGGGCAAGCCCGCCGGTGTGCAGGCCGGGGCCATGCTGGCCTTCCTGTCCACGGCCATCCTCGGCCAGTACGACCCGTTCACCGGTCCGAACGGCACGTTGCTGCTGGTCGCGCCCAACATCATGTCGGTGGAGCGCGCACTCGGCGTGCCGCCCAGCGACTTCCGGCTCTGGGTGTGCCTGCACGAGGTCACCCACCGCGTGCAGTTCTCCTCGGCCCCCTGGCTGGCGGATTACATGCGCGCCAATGTAGAGACCCTCGGTGAGGGCGGCGACGAGCCCATGGCCGACATGCTGGCCCGGCTCCTGGAAGCGGCGAAGGATCGCCGCCGCGGCATCGAGGATCCGGCGGGCGGCGTCATCGGCCTGCTCCGCGCCACCCAGGCCGAACCGCAGCGCGACGCCCTCGACCGGCTGCTCATGCTCGGCACGCTTCTGGAGGGCCACGCCGATCACGTCATGGATGCCGTCGGACCCGCCGTGGTGCCCTCGGTGGCCCGCATTCGCGCCGCCTTCGATCAGCGGCGCAAGCGCCCGGCCAATCCCATCCAGCGACTGCTGCGCGCCCTGCTTGGCATGGATGCCAAGGTGGCCCAATACGTTCGGGGCAAGGCCTTCGTGGACGAGGTGGTGAACACCGTCGGCATGAACCGTTTCAACACCGTGTGGACCGATGCCGAAACCCTGCCGCGCACGGACGAGATCAGCGACCCGCAGCGCTGGGTGACCCGCGTCCTCGGCTGACGGGCATGAAACCATCGGGGACGTGACGGATCGGCCCCACCTCCCCGAGACGCGTGCCGCGCTGGAAATGCGCCACGCCGTTCGGGATTGGCTCACCGCGTACGCGCCCGAAGGCGTCGTGGCGGTTGCCCTGTCCGGGGGCGCGGATTCGCTGGCCCTGACGGCCGCCGCCGTGGTCGAAGCCGAGGTGGTCGATGCGCTGATCGTGGATCACGGATTGCAGGACGGTTCCGCGCTCGTGGCAGCCGAGGCCGCGGCGACCGCACTGCGGCTGGGGTGCCGGTCGGCTCGGGTGCTCACCGTCGAAGTCGGGTCCGGGGGCGGGTTGGAGGCGGCGGCGCGACGAGCCCGGTACGCGGCTCTGGAGCGAGCGCGGGATGGATTGCCGGTGCTGCTCGGGCACACCCTCGATGATCAGGCCGAGACCGTGTTGCTCGGCTTGGCGCGCGGTTCGGGCGGGCGGTCGATTCACGGCATGGCCGAATTCAGTGCGCCCTGGGGGCGGCCGCTGCTTGGGGTGCGGCGGGCGGTGACCCGGCAGTTGTGTGCGGATCTGGGCCTCACGCCGCACGAGGATCCGCACAACAGCTCCCCGGAGTTCACCCGGGTGCGGCTGCGCACGGAGGTCTTGCCGCTGCTGGAGGAGGTGCTCGGGGGAGGGGCCGCCGCCGCGCTGGCGCGTACCGCGGCGCAGTTGCGGGAGGACGCGGCCGTGCTGGACGGGCTCGCCGAGAAGTTGCTGGAGAGCAGCCGTGATGGTGACGGACTGTCGATCGAGACGCTCGCCACTGCCGCTCCCGCGCTGCGCCGCCGCGTCATTCGCGCCTGGTTGCTCGGGCGTGGCGCAAAATCATTGACGGACAGCAATTTACGCGCGGTGGAGATGCTGGTCACAGCATGGCGTGGGCAGGGCGGCGTCGCGGTGGGCGGTTCGGCCGATGGGACCAGGTTGGTTGCCGTGCGTGAACATGGCACTCTCATACTTGGCTCGGACCAAGTCGAACTCGACCGGGCTCGACATCATCGGTGAAGGGAAACCAGCGCACGTGTACGGGGATGACATCGCGTCGGTGCTGATCAGCGAGGACGAGATCGCGGACAAGGTCCAGGAGCTCGCGGACCTGGTCGCCAAGCGTTATCCGGCCGATTCGCCCGAGGGCGATCTGCTGCTGGTGGGCGTGCTCAAGGGCGCCATCTTCTTCATGACCGATCTGGCCAAGCGCCTCACCGTGCCGACTCAGATGGAGTTCATGGCCGTCTCGTCGTACGGGTCCTCGACCTCGTCGTCGGGCGTGGTGCGGATCATGAAGGATCTCGACAAGGACATCGCGGGCCGCAATGTGCTGATCGTCGAGGACATCATCGACTCCGGTCTCACGCTGTCGTGGTTGCTGCGCAACCTCTCCAGCCGCAACCCCGCCTCCCTGGAAGTGGTGACGCTGCTGCGCAAGCCCGACGCGCTGCGCACCCAGGTGGACGTGATGGCGGTCGGTTTCGACATTCCGAACGAGTTCGTCGTCGGCTACGGCCTGGATTACGCCGAGCGCTACCGGGACCTGCCCTACATCGGCACTCTGGACCCGAAGGTCTACGGAGGCTGAAACCTCTCCACAACGTTCCCTTGAAGCCGTCGGCCGGGTTCCGGTGGGCGGCTTCAATCCTTTCTGTGACCAAACTCACTCACGCCGCTTGGCGATTGTGAAGAGCGTTGCCAGGGGTCTTTGCTGGGAGGCGGCCGGGCGCTCGCGCCGGTCGGAGCAGGGATGGAACGTGGTGCGTGTTACTGCTGGTCACGTGTCCGTATCAGTCTCCGGGGGCGGTGGGCGGCCGAATGGCCAGAAGTTCGCGATGCCGGTTACCGGAATGTTTCGGGCTGGTCCTATGCTGTCTGTAACAAACCTGACGGCTGTTTTCTGACTTCGTTACAAACTTTCGGGTCGGATACGGCTGGTAATTCAAGACCGATTCTGATAGCAAGGGGCTATGGACCCGCATTTGCGCGACCTGCGGTATTTCGTCGCCGTCGCTGAGGAACTTCACTTCACCAACGCAGCCCAACGGCTGCACATCGCTCAACCCACCCTCTCACGGCAGATTCGTCAGCTGGAGCGTCAGCTCGACGTGGTCCTGTTCGACCGCAATCAGCGCAGCGTGGCCCTGACCGTCGCCGGTAAGGAACTGCTCGAGGGTGCCCGCAAGATCCTGGAACTCTGGGAGGTCACCAATGTGGCCCTCCAGGAGGCGGGCGAGGTGCTGCGCGTCGGCATCCAGTCCTCCATCGGGCGCGGGCTGATCACCGACCTGGAGAGCGCCAGCGGCCACCGGCTCGCCCTGCACTCCGCGTCCTGGACCGACCCGTCCAGCGGCCTGGCCGGGCGACAGGCGGACCTGGCGCTCATGTGGCTGCCCGTACCCGACTCCAGCCGCTACCGGTGGCAGGTGTTGCGTACCGAGCCGCGCTGGGTGCTGCTCCCGGAGAACCACGCGCTCGCCGGACAGGACAGCATCGACTTCGCCGACCTGATCGACGAGCCCTTCATCGCGATGCCCGCCGAAGCCGGTGCGGCCCGCGACTTCTGGCTCGGCGCCGACGCCCGTGGCGGCCGCCAGGCCAAGATCGGCGCGGAAGCGGCCACCGCCGAAGAGCGCCTCGAGGCCGTCAGCCTCGGACTGGGTGTGTGCCTGCTGGCCGAGAACAATGTGCCCATGTACCGCTGGCCCGGTCTCACCGCCCGCCCCGTGACCGGCCTCGCCCCGTGCGAACTCGCCGTCGCCTGGCGTGCCGATGACGACCGGCCGACCATCCTCGAATTCGCCGCGCGCGTGCTCGAGGGCGGCTTCGCGAACCGCGAACCGATCGCGGTCGCACCGGCGCAGTAGCGCGACAACGCTTTACACGCGCCGGACCGGCGCGTGGTCGCGCAGTGACCGGACGTGGCGGCAATGGGTCGGAGGCAGTGCCGCCGCGACCGGTGACAGAGATCTGACGAAAGAGCCGTCCCGCCATTGGCGGGACGGCTCTTTCGTCGTTCCAGGGCGTGACCGTCAGGGCGCGATGCGCTCCCACGGATGCGCGGCCTCGAGTTGCGCGGCCAGCCGCAGCAAGGTGGATTCGCTGCCGGGCGGGCCGATCAGCTGCGCCGCGAGCGGGGTTCCGGTGCGCGGGTGGATGCCCATCGGCACCGAGATGGCGGGCCAGCCGACCAGATTCCACAACGGCGTGAACGGCGAGTAGCGCACGTTCGCAATCACATTCGCGAGCCAGGGGCGCGCATGCCAGCGGCCCGCGCGCGGGGCGGGCGCGGCCAGGGTCGGGGTGATCACCACGTCGTAGCGCTCGAAGTACTCCTGCAGGCGGGCCTCGATGCGATCCACCTGGGACGGACGCAAGAGCCCCGACTTCAGCACCAGCTTGCCCAGCGCCACGTGGGTGCGGGTGCGGCGTTGCAGGCGCTCGGGATGCGGGACCGCCGCGGCCTCGCGCGCCGCATTGGCGACCCAGCGCAGCGCCAGCGCGAAAGTGGCCCCCTGATAAGGCAATTCGGAGACGCCGACGGTGTGCCCGGCGGCCACGGCGGCGGAGGCGGCCTTGTCGGCGGCGGCCGTCCAGGCGCGATCCACCCGGGCCAGGGGAGTGGGCGGGGCGGTGGCCAGCCCGATCCGCAGGGCGGGGGGTGTTTTCAGGTCGGCCAGGTCGGGGCGGTTGGACAGCACCGAGAGCATGAGCGCGGCATCCGCGACAGTCGTTGCCAGCACGCCGTTTTCGGTCATGCCGCCCCACGAGTCCACACCGACCTCGGCGGGCACCAGCCCGCGACCCGGCTTGACGCCGACCACGCCGCAGCAGGCGGCCGGAATCCGGACCGAACCCAGTCCGTCATTGCCGTGCGCGATCGGGACCATGCCCGCGCCGACCGCCGCGCCGGAGCCGCCCGAGGAGCCCCCTGAACTGAAACGCGGATTCCAGGGACTGCGCGTAATGCGCTCGGGGGAATCGGTGACGCCCCACAGGCCGCCTTCGGGAACCGTGGTCAGGCCGACGATGACCGCGCCGGCCGAACGTAGTCGGTGCACCACGGGATGATCCGAGGCAGCCGGGTCGTCCGATCCGGCCCGCGATCCGGCGCGGGTGACCTCGCCCGCGACATCGATATTGTTCTTCACCGCGACCGGCACCCCGGCCAGCGGCAGCACATCCAGATCGGGGCGTTCGGCCACCGCGCGGGCCTCGGCGCGGGCGGCCTCCTCGCGAACCAGGCTGAAGGCGTTCACTTTCCGATCGCGGGCGCGGATCCGTTCGAGGGCGGCGTCGAGGGCCTGTTCTGGGGTGAGCGCCCCGCACTGCACGGCCGCGGCCGTGCCGATCGCGGTGCTGGTATCGGTGGGCGGCTGCGATTCGGGCGGATTGGTGGAATCGGCTGCGGTGCTCGCCACCGTGACCTCCTCGGTGGTTACGCCGGACGGAATCGGGCCGTCCCGGCGGGTGGAGCCGTCCGCTAGCGCGGTGCCCTCGTCGTACATGCTGGTGTTCCCCCGTCGCCTCGAGTCGAAATCGGGTGATCCGCTGTTGAGCCGCAAGTTATCATTCGGTCAATCGCTCGGGGATGATGGTGTCGGGTGTGGCGGATTTTCTTCGACAGGATCAGCATCCGCCCCATCCGATCGACACCAGTGCGGATTCACCAGCATCCGTGCTGAGCCAGGTGGGTGCGGCATGACTTCTGGATCCGACCACCGTTCCGGGCGCTATTCCGCCGGAACGGAATTCGGTGCGGTCGCCGCCTTCGCGGCGGCCTGGGACGCGGGCTCCGCACCGCCCAGCATCGCCGATTTCCTGCCCGATGCGGGCACCCTGCGCCGTACCGCGCTGATCGAGCTCATCCGGGTGGATATGCGGCATCGCTGGCTGCGCCGCCCCGCCGAACGACCGCACCGGATGCCCAAACGCCTCAGCGAATACTGTTCCGAATTCCCCGAACTCACCCCGGGCGATCTGCCGCCCGGACTGGTGTACGAGGAGTTCGTCATCCGACGGCACAGCGGCGAACGCGTCGACCCCCGCGACTGCCTGCGCGAGTACCCGCATCAGGCGGTGGAGCTGCGGGAACTGCTCAATGCCGACGACGAGGATCAGAGCACCCGGCGATCGGCGTTCGAGGATTCCACCCGGGCCCGGATCCCGGAGGAGGATTCCACGCGCGCCGGATTCCTGCTGGAGGAATCCACGCGGGCCGGATACTCCCTCGAGGAATCCACGCGCGGCGACTTCTCCCTCGACGACTCCACCCGCGCTCCCCTCGACGGCGACAGCACCCGGGTCCCCGATTCCGGTGAGCTCACCCGCAGGCCCGATGCGGGCGAGCTCACCGGCAAGGCCGTCGACTCGACCCGCGCCACCGCGGGGGGCGTCAGCGCCCCCGAGACCAGCGAACTCCTGGACCGCATCGAAATCGGGCAGCGCATAGACGATTTCGACCTGCTCACCAGCCTCGGCAGCGGCGCGTTCGCGCGCGTCTTCCTGGCCCGGCAGCGGTCCCTGCAACGCCTGGTCGCGGTGAAGATCTCCGCCGATCACGGCACCGAACCGCAGACCCTGGCCCAGCTCGACCACGACTACATCGTGCGCGTCTTCGACCAGCGGCTCATGTCCGGCGTCCGCACCGAGAGCGGGCGGCGGCTGCGACTGCTCTATATGCAGTTTCTGCCCGGCGGGACGCTGCTGGGCGTGCTGCGTTGGGTGCGCGCCACACCGGCCGCCGAACGCAGCGGGCAACTGCTGCTCGATGCCGTGGACGCCGCCATGGAGGAGAAGGGCGAGATCCGGCCCACCGACTCCAGCGTGCGCGCCGAGCTCGCCGACCTGAGCTGGCCGGAAACCGTTGCGTGGCTGGGCCGCAGGGTCGCCGAAGCCCTCGATTACGCGGACGGGCGCGGGGTGCTGCATCGCGATGTGAAGCCCGCGAACATCCTGCTCACCTCCGAGGCCGTGCCGAAACTGGCCGACTTCAATATCAGCTTCAGCCGCAATCTCGACAATGACAGTCCGGTCTCCTACTTCGGCGGGTCACTGTCGTATATGTCGCCGGAACAGCTGGAGGCGTGTCACCCCGAGCGTTCCGGCACCGCGGCGGACCTGGACACGCGCGCCGATATCTTCTCCCTCGGGGTGGTGCTGTGGGAATTGCTCACCGGCGCAAAACCGTTCGACGACAGCACCGCTGGTCCGGGTGGTCACGGTGATCAGACCACTCTGGAAGCCATGCTGGACCGCCGCCGCGGCGGCCCCGACACCACCGCCCTCGGGCGGGTGCCGTCCGATTGCCCGGCCGCCCTGCGCCGCGTCCTGCTCATGTGCCTCGCCCCCGACCGGGACGAACGCTGGAGCAGCGGCGTCATCCTGGCCCGGCAGCTGGAGATGTGCCTGGACGAACGCGCCCGGGATCTGGTGGACCCGCCGCCGCACAGCTGGCGGATACGCTTGCGCAAGTGGCTGATTCCGCTCGTCGTGCTGGCGGTCGGGGTGCCGAACGTGCTTGCCTCGGTGTACAACATCGCGCATAACAACACCCTGATCGTGAGCCGCCTGTCCGCCGGGGCCATGCACGCCTTCACTCTCATCACGGCGGCGGTGAACGGGCTGTTCTTCCCGATCGGCATCGCGCTCATCTTCTATCTGTGCCGGAGAGTGATCGTGGTACCGCGCGGCCTGCGCAAGGGGCGGGACTTCGACGCGGAGACGTTACGCCGGGCGCGAGCCGACGTATTGCTGGCCGGAGAACGCATTTCGATGGTGGTGTTCTCACTGTGGGCGATCTCGGGCATCACCTTCCCGATCGCGCTGTGGCTGGCCGCGGGGGATATCCCCTTGCGGGGCATGGTGCATTTCGTGGTCTCGATCGTGGTGTGCGGGGCCATCGCGGTGGCTTACCCGTTCTTCCTCGTAGCCTTCTACCTGGTGCGCTGCATCTATCCGATGTTCCTGCGGCACGGGGACATCAGCGCCGAGGACGCGATCTGGCTGCACCGGTTGTCCCGCCGCTGCACCACCTATCTGGCGGTGGCGGCATCGGTGCCGCTGCTGGCGGTGGCCGGGGTGACCTTCCTGCCGCCGTCGGACATTCCCTTGGTGATCGTGGCGGTGCGCGTGCTCAGCGTGGGTGGCATCCTCGCCTTCGTGGCCGTGTATGTGATGTTCCGTGCGCTGGAAGCGGATCTGATGGCCCTCGAACGCGTCGTATCTCCCGGACGTCCCGTGCACGACACCGGGGAAGCCGCCGGTACGCAAACGTGAGCGATCATCCGGCGCAGGCGGTCGCTCGGTTTGCCGCCGACTGGGAATCCACCTTGCGGGGCGACAATGACGAGCCGCCGCCGCTGTCCCGCTACGTACCGGACGGTCGGCAGGCTCGGTTGTCGGTGCTCGCCGAACTGGTCCGCGTGGATATGAGCCAGCGCTGGCGACGCGCCGGACTGGAAAAGCGAATCACCGAGTACCGCAAGGAATTTCCCGAGGTCGCCGAGAGCCCCCGGTTCGCCGACCTGGTGTGCGAGGAATACCTGGTCCGCAGCCGCTTCCGGCCCCTCGACGTGGACACCTTCGTGGTCGAATACCCCGAAGTGGCGGGCGAGATCCGCCGTCGCTTCAGCACCGGTCAGCAGCACGAACCACCGCCCCCGCTGCCCGAAGGCATCGAAATCGGCCGTCGCCTGGACGATTTCGACCTGCTCACCGATCTCGGCGGCAGCGCGCACAGCCGCATGTTCCTGGCGCGCCAGCGCTCCATGCAACGCCTGGTCGCCGTCCGCGTCGAAGCCGGGGCCGACAGCGACACCCCCACCGTCGCCCAGCTCGACCACCATCACATAGTCCGAGTCTTCGACCAGCGCCTGATCTCCGACGGCAGCACCGGAAAGCCCCTGCGTCTGCTCTACATGCAATACCTCCCCGGCGGAACCGCCGAAGACCTCCTGACCCGACTCCGCGCTAGAGCAGCGGTCGCGCGCGAAGCCATCCCCGCGCCGGATCCGTCCGACGCTTCGACGACTGCTCGCCCCGAGGGCCGGACCGCCGCAGCCCGGATCGGATTCGGTGGCGGCCGTGCCGCGGGCGGCCGGACCGATATCGCCGGGGCCGCCGAGTCGGTGATCGGGGGCGAGTTGCTGTTGCGGGCGGTGGACGCGGCGATGGAGGCGAAAGGTGAGATCCGGCCGGCGGATTCGCGGGTGCGGGCGGAGATAGCCGAGCTGAGCTGGCCGGAGACGGTCGCCTGGGTGGGGCGGCGGCTGGCGGAGGCGCTCGACTACGCGGAGCGGCATGGGGTGCTGCACCACGATATTCGGCCCGCGAACGTGATTTTCACGGCGGAGGGTGTCCCGAAACTGGCGGATTTCGCACTGGGGCCGGTGTATTGGAACGGCTGGCTCCGGGGTCGCGGGACTGAGGGGGAGGAGGCGGGGGTGCTGCGCTACCGGTCGCCGGAGGCCTTGGCCGCCATGCTCGACCCGACCGCACCCGCGCCCGGGAAGTGCAGCGATATCTACGCGCTCGGCCTGCTGCTGTGGGAAATGCTCACCGGCACAATGCCCTTCGAAGACGCGCCCGCCACCGTTGCCGGCGCGGGCAGTGCCGATTCCGGGCGTGAGCCGTCGATCGCCGAGCCCGGTGGGTGCGCACGGTCGGGGCCCGGGGTGGTGCAGGCCATGGTGGCGCAGCGGCGGGCGGGCGTGTCCGCCACCGCGATCGCCGCACTGCCGCCCGACACGCCCGCCGCACTGCGCCGGGTGCTGCTGGAATGCCTGGAACCTGAGCCCGCGCACCGCTGGCAGAGCGGGGCGGAGCTGGCCGGGCAATTGGATTTGTGCCTGGACGCGCGGGCGCGGGATCTGGTGGATCCGCCGCCTAAGAGTCTGCGGGCGCGATTGCGAGCCTGGCCGGTGCCGATCGCGGCGCTGTGTGTGGGGCTGCCGAACGCGCTGGCGAGTGTGTACAACATCCGGCTGAATCAGAGTCTCATCGTGGATCGGCTGACCGTCTCCGATCAGGGGCGGTTCGCGACGGTCGCGCTGGTGAACAATGCCATCGCGTTCCCGCTGGCGGCCTTGCTGTTGTTGTGGCTGGCGCGGCGGCCCTTGACGGTGTCGCATCGGCTGGCGCGCGGGCACGCGTATTCGGCCGGGGAATTGGCGCGGGCGCGGGCGGACACGCTGTTGATGGGGGAGCGGGCGGTGTGGATTCCGTTCGGCATGTGGATTCTCGCGGGGGTGGCGTGGCCATTGGCATTGCAGGGCGCGGGAGCTCGATTGCCGCCCAATGCTTTCGCGCATTTCTTCGCGGCGCAGGTGGTGTGCGCGGCGATCGCGCTGGCGTATCCGTTCTTCCTGATCATGGTGTTCGCGGTGCGGACGCTGTATCCGCAGTTGCTGGCGCGTGGCGCGGTCGGGACCGAAGACCGGCGGCAATTGTGGGCCCTGGCGCAGCGCAGCAATTTCTATCTGGCCGCGGCCGCGTCGGTGCCGCTGCTCGGAGTGGCCACGGCGACATTCGTTTCCACACCGGATCTGGAATTGGTGATCGTGCCGGTGCGCTGGCTGAGTGTGGGCGGGATTGCGGCATTCGTCCTGACCTACTGGTTGTTCCGGCTGCTGGAGGCCGATCTGCAAGCGCTGGTGCGTGCCATTCCGAGGGGTACGCGCTGATTCTTTCGGGCGAGCCCGCAATGAATTTCGGGCCGATTCCGTAGGGTTGGGCCGTGACCCGCGGCAGTGTCGAAACCTCCCTCGCGGAGCTGGCGGCGCGAATCCGGCGACGTGCGGACGGACAGTCCGGTCGGTTCGTGCTCGGAATAGCGGGACCGCCGGGCGCGGGAAAATCCACCCTCGCCCGCGGCGTCCGCGATGAACTGAATATCGCCGCCGGATACCGAATAGCCGAAGTCGCACCCATGGACGGCTTCCACTTCACCAATGCGCAATTACGCGCCCTCGGACAATTGGCGCACAAGGGCGAACCCGACACCTTCGACGCCGCGGGCTATGTCGCCCTGCTCCGCACACTCCGCGACGCCCCGCTCGGCGAACCCGTTCCCTGGCCCACATATTCGCGCGAACTCCACGAACCAGTCAGCGGAGGAGCCGTTTTCGACCGCCAGACCATTGTCGTCACCGAAGGCAATTACCTGCTCCTCGACGATCCGGCCCACCCCGACTGGTCCGGCGTGCGCGCACTGCTCGACGAAACCTGGTACCTGGACGTGCCCCGGCCCATTATCGAGAAACGCCTGGTCCGACGACATATGCGCGGCGGGCGCACCCTGGAGGCCGCGAAAACCAAAGTGATCGAAAGCGATCTGCTCAATGCCCGCCTGGTCGAGAACACCCGGCCGCGCGCCGACCTGACCCTGCGCAAATCCGGTCGCGCCTACCGGATCGACTGAGATCCCTTCGGCTGAGATTCGTAGTGCCGCATCCACTCCCGGGTGCCGACGTACCGGCAGGACAGTGTGGCGACCTCGGCCGCATGTTCCAGGGCGAGCGGGAACGCCTCACCCCGAGAATGGAAGTGGCAGAACGCGCCGTGCAGGATGTCGCCCGCGCCGAGCGTGTCCACGGCCGCACCGCCGCCGATCGACACCTCGCCGCGTTCGCCGGGCATCGAGTAGGCGATCGGGTCCGCACCCCGGGTGATCGCCGCCAGGCGCGGACCCGCCGCATGCAGGAAGTCGAAGATCGCATCGATCGAATCCGCTTGCACGCCAGGCGGAGTGAACGCCGCGGAACAGATGGCGATATCGACCAGCGGCAGCAGTTCGGCGTGCACATCCCGCCAGCGGCCCGCATCGAGCAGTACCGGTATGCCCGCCGCCCGCGCCGCCTCGGCCAGGCGCAGAGCGGGCGCGGAGTAGTGGGCGTCCACGAGCACGATCGCCGCGTCGTCGAGATACCCGTCGGCCGAGCCCTCGAACGGCACCCGCATGCGAGAACCGTCCAGCGACACGATGGTTCGGGTGGCCGCGCCGGTGGCGACGATGATCGAGGACACCGGCGGCTGCCGATCCCCATCCGGCGTCAGATCCACCGCAGTCACCCCGTACTGCTCGAGATCGCCCCGAATCGGTTCGGTCAGTGGGTGTTTGCCGAGCGCGGTGACCAGACCGGTCGCCCGGCCCGACAGGAACGCGTACGTCACCGCGGCATTCGCGGCCGGTCCGCCCGCACCGAGAAACAGCTCGTCGGCCTGAGTCTTGGTGTCCTCGGCCGGATACCGGTCGACGGCATAGGAGAGATCGAGCGTCGAGAGTCCGACGAAAACCGCACCCCGATCCGCTGCTTCCATGCCGCCGACCCTACAAGCGGCGCGAGGTTATTCGCGCACGCGCGATTCGTAGGCCTTGCGGGCGTCGGAATCCACATCGTCCAGGAAGGCGTTCTGCGCGCCCAGCGCCCGGCCGATGGCATCGCCGACGGACTGCGGCAGGATCCCCACGACCTGGGCGATGATGCCCGCCACGGCGGTCACCCGGACCTTCGGCTTGGGCGCCACGATCAGCCTGACGACCGCGTCGGCGATCTCCTCCGGCTCGGCCGGGCGCAGCAGCTTGGGAGCCGTGACACCCGATCCCAGTTCGGTTTTGGTGAGCGTCGGCAGCACCGAGGAGAAGCTCAGGCCGGTGCCCCGGTACTCCTCGCGCAGGGTGTCGGTGAAGCCGAGCACCGCGTGCTTGGACGCGTTGTAGGTCGCCAGGCCGGGAATATGGGTCTCACCCGCCAGCGAGGCGATATTGATGACATGCCCGCGCCCGCGCGGCAGCATGCGCGCCAGCGCGAGCTTGGAGCCCAGGATCACGCCGTACACATTGATGTCGAGAATGCGGCGGGTGATCTGATCGGTCTCGTCCACCACACGCCCGGTGGGCATGATCCCGGCATTGTTGACCAGCACGTCGATCGGGCCGAGCTGCTTCTCCACATCGTCCAGGAACGCTTCGAAGGACTGGTGATCGGTGACGTCCAGCTTGCCGTAGACCTCGAAACCCCGGGTGGCTCCGGACTCCTTGACGGTCACCTCGTCGACATCACCGATGGCGATCTTGGCCCCCAGCGCCTGCAAGGCCGTCGCGGTGGCCAGGCCGATACCGCGTGCGCCACCGGTGATCACAACCACCTTGCCGGTGATCGATCCGAAGTCGGTCATCTACTTACCCCTCACAGTTTTGATGACGGCCGGCACATTCAGCCGCCGCAGCCCGCGCGTCCCCGCCGCCCGCATGGCGGCCATGGCGAAGGACAATTTGGCGGGCGAATACGGGAACCACAGCGGTTCCTTGGTCTGGGTGGGCAGGATCGGCCGGGTGATGGCCTGCTGCTTGCAGTATTTGCGCACCCCGTTCGCGCCGCCCCACCGCGCACCGGTGCCGGACAGGCCCCAGCCGCCCATGGGCAGCGCGAAGCTGAACATGTTCGCGAAGACATCATTGATATTGACCGCGCCCGCATTCAACTGGCGCGCAATGCGTTCCGCGCGATCCTTGTCACCGCTCCACACCGAGGCGGACAGTCCGTAGATCGAATCATTGGCCAGCCGAACAGCTTCCGCCTCATCGGCCACCTTCATGACCGGCAGGGTCGGGCCGAACGTCTCCTCGGTCATACACGACATGGAGTGGTCGACGTCGGCGATCACGGTCGGCTGGAAGAGCGTGCCGACACCGGTGCGCTCACCGCCGGTGAGCACCCGCGCACCCGCCTTGACGGCCTCGTCCACATGCCGCGCCACGATCCGCACCTGGTTCTCATTGGCCAGAGCGCCCATGTCGTACTTGGGTTCCCGGCCGTCCACGCCCTGGCGGACCTCCTTGACGGCGGCGGTCAGCTTCACCAGGAATTCGTCGTAGACCGGGGCTTCGACGTACACCCGCTCGACCGAGATACACACCTGCCCGGCATTGAACAGACCGCCGAAGGCAATGCCGTGCGCGGCCCGATCCAGGTCGGCGTCGGCGAGCACGATGGCCGGATCCTTGCCGCCCAGTTCGAGACTGAACGGGATCATCCGCTCGGTGGCGGCCGCGGCGATCTTGCGGCCGGTGGCGGTGGAGCCGGTGAACTGGATGTAGTCGGCGGTGCCCACCACCGCCGCACCCGTCGCACCCGCGCCCGTGACCACCGCGAATACCGGCGGTGCGCCGATCTCGCGCCAGCCGCGCGCCAGTTCCAGGGCCGAAAGCGGTGTCACCTCGGAGGGTTTCAGGATGACGGCCGCGCCCGCGGCGAGCGCCGGGATCACGTCGATCACCGGCATGGCCAGGGGGAAGTTCCACGGCGTGATCACACCGACCACCGGGTACGGACGGAACACCGTGGTCAGCGCCTTGACCCGGGCGAGCGGGCTATGCGGTGAAGGGTGTTCGTCGGCAAGGAATTTCGCGGCGCGGCGCGCGTAGTAGCCGGTGAGGTCGATGGAGAAGGCCGGGTCGATGAGCGCGTCCACGCGCGCCTTCCCGGTTTCGGACTGCAGGACATCGGCGAGCCGATCGGTATTGTCCACCAGCCAGTCCTGGAGTTTCAGCAGCCATTCCTTGCGGCCGTCCGGGCCGATGGCCTCCCACTCCGGCTGATGCGCACGCAGTTCGCGGACCTTGGCCGCCACCTCGTCGGCGGATTCGAGGGGAACCGTGCCCGCGAGTTCACCCGTCGCGGGATTGTGGATCTCGAGTTCGGTGGGTTGCGGGGCTGCCTTGGTCCCCGGCGATTTGCGCGTCCCGGATTTCCGGGCAGTGCCCGTGGCGGGTTCGGTATTTGTCACGATGTGCTCTCCCACGTGCGCGGCCTCATTGCCTTCGGTGCATGGCATTGCGGAAACGGCAAGCTGTGTGCCAGCTCACTGAACTATGATCGTGACACAATTTCGACCGCACATTCTTGGCACATCGGGTCAATTCTTCCGTCCGGTTTTGTGCCATGAACACAAATTTGGAGGCCTGCTCGTGGCGACGACCGCACCCAGCGCGGAGATCCGGCAGTGGATCGCCGACTTCGTCGCGGAAACCCTGCACACCGAAACCCTGGAACAGGTGGTGACCCGGCTCGACAATGCGATCATCGCCCGCATCCCGGAACTGCGCGATCGGGATATGCGCCGCGACCTCGCCGCCAGCAGCCGCGCCCACGCCCTCGAGGTGCTCAGCGGGCTCACCCAGGACCGCTACGAATACGCGGTGCCGGAGGAGGCGCACGCCTTCGCCCGCACCATCGCCCGCCGCGGGCACGATGTCCGCCTGCTGCTGCGGGTCTACCACCTCGGACAGGAGGCGGTCATCGACTACATGGCCGACATCCTGGAGGACCGGCAACTGCCGCCCGATATCGAAAGGTCCGTCCTGCTGCGGCTTTTCGACCGCACCACCCGCTGGGTCAGCACCTCGGTGGAGACGCTCACCGACACCTACACCGAGGAACGCGAACGCGGACTTCGCGCGGCCCTCACCCAGCGCGCCGAGATCGTGCGCGGTCTGCTCGGCGGGGCCGAACTCGATATCGAGCAGGCCTCCGCCCGGCTCGGTTATCGCCTGGCGCAGCGACATCTGGCCCTGGTGCTGTGGACCGACGAGGACGCGGCCGTGGTCGGCCCGGACGGCAATGGCGATGCCGCGGCGCTGCTCGAACGCGTCGCCGGGCGCTATGCCGCCGCGCTCGGCAATGGCAGCGTGCTCACCATGCCGTCAGGAGCCTCGGCGCTGTGGGCGTGGATCGGTGTGGACGACACCCTCCCGGAGCCGTCCGAGGCCGCCTGGGCCGTCGAAACACCCGTCCGGGTGGCGGTGGGGATACCCGCCGCGCAGGTCGCCGGATTCGTCGGCGGGCATCGGGAAGCGGTGGCGGCCCGGCAGGTCGCCGAACGCGCCCGGCCGGGCCGGGCGCGTGTCGTGCACTATCCGGAGGTGGAGGTGGCCTATCTGGCCGGACTCGACGAGCCGGCCATGCGGGCCCTCGTCGAACGGGAACTGGGCGCGCTCGCCGCGCCCGACGCGCAATCCGCGCGACTGCGCGACACCCTGCACGCCTATCTGCGCGCCCGGCGCAGCCCGGACGCGGCCGCGAAAATGCTCGGCGTGCACAAGAACACGGTGCGCTACCGGATCCAGCGCATAGAGGATCTACTCGGTCACTCCATCGACCAGCGCGGGCCGCGACTCGAGATCGCGCTCGACTGCGTGGCCGTCTACGGCGTCTGAATCCGGCGCAACCTCAGCTCGCGTCCTTGTCGAGCACCGATTCCGCGGCCGACCGGCGATCCGGCAATTCCGCCAGCAGCTGCGTGGTTGCCGCCGCGATGGTCGCCACCGCCTTGTCGACGGCCGATTTGGTGGTTGTCGTCAAGCCCGATACGCCGGCGACCGTGCGCACGAACTCCTGCGCGGCCGCATAGATTTCCTGATCCGTGGCCGGTGGCTCCAAGCCCCGCAGGAGGGTGATATTCCTACTCATGACCCCAGAGGCTAGTGCCCGATTTCATTGTGTGACAGGGCAAGAATCAGACATTTACTCAGGAGCGCCGCCACACGCGATCGGCGAATAGTCGGCCACCCCAAGATCGATGAGACACAATCGGGGGTATGCCCGCCCGCGACGTGCCCACGCTGACGACCTTCCCGTACCCGGAGCTCGATCAGCGCGAGGACGACCACTGGTCCGGTGCGCAAGTCTCCGACGACGAGCTGCGCGCCCTGGCGCTGGGCGGTTTCTACTCCGCCCGCTGGGACGCCTTCCATGACGCCCTGCTGCTCGGACCCGAACGCGAGCATCCGCTCGGCGACCGCCGCGAACTCGCCATCGACACCCTCACCGGAGCCTGGGGCATCACCGACGGCACCGAGGCCATGGCCTCCATGGAACAGCTCCTGGAGGGCATGCACGCACCCCTCTACGCACTGGTCCACCCACTGGTCATGGCGGGCATCAATTCTCCGGAACGGGATCGCTTCGGCGAGCGCGCGGACCGCCATCGCGCCTTCCTGCGGCAGGTCGGATCCTTCCGCGGCATGGAGAATCCGGAGGCCCTGGTTCGGGATTACGACATCTGGTCGCAGGCCATCAAGCTGGGCCTCACCGATCATCTGGTGCGCCCGCTGCCCACCGATATCCAGGCCTGGGATCTGGCCCGCGTGGTGGCGGTGGCCCGCATGGCGTACACGGCGGGATATCTCGACGCGGACGTCGCCTGGGATTACCTCATGCGCGCCCTGCCGCTGGCGCAGCGCAAATACCGCAATTGGCGGCAATTCGGCGATGCGTACCTGGCGGGCTGGACCTATTGGCAGGCCTGTGAAGACCTGGCCGAACTCAAATCCGGTGGGGTGGACCGCCGGATGGAATTGCTGCGCCTGTGGATGCGCCCCACCAGCCCGTGGCGGCGCATCGAATTACAGCCGGAAGAGGCCGGTCCCGCGCTCACCGAGCCATCGGGTGCCGAGCCAGCCGAGTGAATAACCTCGCGTGTGAATAACCCCGCGTGGTCCCCGTCAATCCGGCAGGGACCGCAGAATCCCGCGCCCGTAGCGCTGGAATTGCGCGTCGTCGACCATGCCGAGCGAATGCCGCTCGACCAGTAATTCCCATTCGGAATACAGTTTCTGCACACCCGGATCGGCGGGCCCGGCCGCGCCGTCGGCGACCTCCCGCTGAATCGCGAAATTCAGTGCGCCGGAGACCCTTTCGGTATCGGCGCGATCGGTGCCGGTGAAATACCAGGTCTGATTGCCATCATTGACCTCGACGCCGAATTCGCCCGGCGCGGCCGCGGAATCATCGGTGGTGCGCGCCCACAGCAGGGCGGCAATGGGTAGCTCGTGCGCGAAACGCTTGGTCGCGCCCAGCGAGACGAAGATCAGCCGGGTGGTGGTGACGGCGAGCAGACCACTGCCCTTGGCGGCGGGCGGCTGCGCGGTGACCAGGGCGCTCTCCAGCACGAACTCGTCGGGGGTGACGTAGCGGTGCAGGGCGGCGACGGCGGTCTTGGCATCGCGCTTGGGCGACATCCGCCGCACGGCACGGTCCACATCGGCGCGCGCGGGCCCGGTGCGACCCCAGGACGGGGTGGGCGGGGTCAGGTCCGGGGCGGCCACATCCAGGCGCTGGGTGCCGAGAATCTGATTGTTGATCCGCTCGACGATGACCGTCGCGGCGGGGACATCGTGTTCGGCGATGAGCACCGGCAGCGGGGTCCGGTCGGCGGGTACGCCGGTGAGCACGGGGGTGGGGTAGCGGAGATAGATCTCGATGACGACGGCGTCATCCGCGCGCCGGTTCAACCGCACCTTGAGGAGTTCGGCGACCGGCACGTCGAGCACGCGCTCGCCGTCCGTCCCAGGCCGTAGCACTGTCAAACGCCCGTTGCCGTGACGCACAATCGCTGTGGGTGTCCGTAGCTCGACTATGTCCATACCCCCTGCGCTCTGTTGTGTCGTCACTCACGATATGACGACCATGCCATGATTGTGACCACCCGGTCCGACACCAGGAGGTGACCGTCCGTACGTGTTGCCGCAGATGGTCGGGGAACCACCGGCGTTGTCCAGCCGTTTACCTGTTGAACTGCACTACCTGCCGAACTGCGCGATGTAACGACTAGACCGTACGCGGTAACGTGGCATGTCCGCATCCGTTCGCCGGAACGGGCGCGCCCCGTCCACCGAACTGGTAACGACCCGAACGGTAAAGACAAGGCATCGCAGGCAAACCGGATACACCCCCCGGAAAGGACTGGCCGCCGGCCGACGCTCTATGAACCGCAAGACTGTGTTCCGCAACCTGGCCATAGTCGCGGGCTTTTTGCTCGTGATCTACCTGGTCAGCTACTTCAGCAACGACACGCGCGGCTGGAAGAGCGTCGACACGTCGGTGGCGCTCTCTCAGCTTCAAGACAAAGGCAACGTCGACAACGTACAGATCGACGATAAAGAGCAGCAGCTACGCATCACGCTGAAGAACGGCAATGATGCCACCGACGGTCAAAAGAAGATCATCGCCAAGTACCCGGGCGGCGGTGAGGTCTCGCAGCAGGTCTTCCAGGCCGCGCAGGCGTCCGGCGCGAAGGTCGACACGTCGGTCAAACAGGACTCCTGGCTGAGTCAGATCCTGCTCTTCATGCTGCCCATGGTGATTCTGCTGGGCTTGTTCATCTTCGTGATGTCCCGCATGCAGGGCGGTGGCCGCGGCGGCATGATGGGCTTCGGCAAATCGAAGGCCAAACAGCTGACCAAGGACATGCCCAAGACGACCTTCGTGGACGTCGCGGGCGCCGACGAGGCCGTCGAAGAGCTGTACGAGATCAAGGACTTCCTCCAGAACCCGGCTCGCTATCAGGCGCTGGGCGCGAAGATCCCGAAGGGCGTGCTGCTCTACGGCCCGCCCGGCACCGGTAAGACGCTGCTCGCCCGCGCGGTCGCGGGTGAGGCCAATGTGCCTTTCTTCACGATTTCCGGTTCGGACTTCGTGGAGATGTTCGTCGGTGTCGGTGCGTCCCGCGTGCGCGACCTGTTCGATCAGGCCAAGCAGAACAGCCCCTGCATCATCTTCGTCGACGAGATCGACGCGGTCGGCCGCCAGCGCGGCGCCGGCCTCGGCGGTGGTCACGACGAGCGTGAGCAGACGCTGAACCAGCTGCTGGTGGAGATGGACGGCTTCGGTGAGCGCACCGGCGTCATCATCATCGCCGCCACCAACCGGCCCGACATCCTGGATCCGGCGCTGCTGCGCCCCGGTCGTTTCGACCGGCAGATCCCGGTCTCCAATCCCGATCTGGCGGGCCGTCGTTCGATCCTGCGGGTGCATTCGGCGGGCAAGCCGATCGCTCCGGACGCGGACCTCGATGGTCTGGCCAAGCGCACCGTCGGCATGTCGGGCGCGGATCTGGCGAACGTCATCAATGAGGCCGCCCTGCTCACCGCGCGTGAGCACGGCACGGTCATCACCGGCGCCTCCCTGGAGGAATCGGTCGATCGCGTGATCGGCGGCCCGCGCCGCAAGTCCCGCATCATCAGCGAGGAAGAGAAGAAGATCACGGCCTACCACGAGGCCGGTCACACTCTCGCCGCGTGGGCGATGCCGGATATCGAGCCGGTCTACAAGGTCACCATCCTGGCCCGCGGCCGCACCGGCGGCCATGCCATGACGGTGCCCGAGGACGACAAGGGCTTGATGACGCGTTCGGAGATGATCGCCCGCCTGGTCATGGCCATGGGTGGTCGCGCGGCCGAGGAACTGGTGTTCCACGAGCCGACCACCGGTGCCTCCTCGGATATCGACCAGGCCACCAAGATCGCGCGCGCCATGGTCACCGAGTACGGCATGAGCGCCCGCCTGGGCGCGGTCCGCTACGGGCAGGAGCAGGGCGACCCGTTCCTGGGCCGGTCCATGGGCACCGCGCCGGACTACTCGCACGAGGTGGCTCGCGAAATCGACGAGGAGGTGCGCAATCTCATCGAGGCCGCGCACACCGAGGCGTGGGCGGTGCTCAATGACTACCGCGACGAACTCGACGCCCTTGCCACCGCACTGCTGGAACGCGAGACGCTGCACCGCAAGGATCTCGAAGGCCTGCTCCCGACCGTCGAAAAGCGGCCGCGCATCACGGCTTTCAATGATTTCGGCGGCCGCACGCCGTCGGACCGCCCGCCGGTGAAGACGCCGCGCGAGCTGGCCACCGAACGTGGTGAGCCGTGGCCCGAGGAGCCGGTGCGCCCGATTGTTCCGGCCGCCGTCCCCAATGGCGGGTACGCGCCGGAGCCGGGTTACGGTGCGCCGCAACCGCAGTACGGCGGTTACCCGGAACCCGCACCGGCCGGTTATCCCGTGCAACAGCCCGCGTACCCGCGTCACGGCGGTAGCGGCACGCACGGTTCGCGTCCGGATTACGGCGCTCCGGCCGGTTGGTCCGCACCGGGCTGGCCGCCGCAGGAGGACGAGCCGCAGCAGCCGCCGCGGCAGGCGTATGGCGGCTGGGCTCCGGCCGGTGGCTCGCGCTACCAGCAGCCGCCCGCGCCGCAGCCGGACTATGACGCTCCGCAAGCTCCGGATGCCCCCGGGAATGACGAGGACGAGCGGAATGGTTGGGACGGACCGAACGGTCGTCGCTGACCGGGGCCCGGATACGCTCTAGAGGTTCGTGGCCCGGCTCGGGTCTGCTCGACCAGAGGGTTCTTGCCCCACGGCGGGCAGCCCGAGCCGTCTTGCCGTCACGAACACGCCGTCCCTCACGGGATCGGCATTTTCAACAAGGAGGTGTCGATTGTCGGCCAACAACCGTGTCGTCTCCGGCCCGATCGCGCTCGACACCGGTCGGCCGTTCGATCAGGCGCGCGCGGAGGCTGCCGTCCGTGAACTGCTGATCGCGGTCGGCGAGAATCCGGATCGTCCCGGGCTCGCCGATACCCCGGGCCGGGTCGCCCGGGCCTATCGCGAAATGTTCGCGGGACTCTTCACCGATCCGGCGGAGGTGCTCAACACCACCTTCGACGAGGGGCATCAGGAACTGGTGCTGGTCCGCGATATCCCCATGTACTCCACCTGTGAACACCACCTGGTGGCCTTCCACGGGGTGGCGCACGTCGGCTACATCCCGGGCCCGCACGGCCGGGTGACCGGCCTGTCCAAGCTGGCCCGCCTGGTGGACCTGTACGCCAAGCGCCCGCAGGTTCAGGAGCGCCTGACCAGCCAGATCGCCGACGCGGTCATGAAGAAGCTGGATCCGCGCGGGGCGATCGTGGTGATCGAGGCCGAGCATCTGTGCATGGCGATGCGCGGCATTCGCAAGCCCGGCGCGTCCACCACGACGTCGGCGGTGCGCGGTCTGCTGCAGTCCAATGCCGCCTCGCGCTCCGAGGCCCTGGACCTCATTCTGCGAAAGTGAGCGCACCGACCATGACCGAAAGCGGCACGCGGCGCTCCGCCTCCCCGCGCTTGCCCGGCTTGGTTGTTCCTCGCGGCGGCCGCTCCTGCGTCGTGATGGGTGTAGTGAACGTCACCAGCGACTCCTTCTCCGACGGCGGCCGCTACCTCGACCCCGGTCTGGCGGTGGCGCACGGTCTCGAGTTGTACGAGATGGGCGCGGACATCGTCGATGTCGGCGGTGAATCCACCCGCCCCGGCGCGGTGCGCATCGATCCGGAAACCGAAGCGGCACGGGTGGTTCCGGTGATCCGGGAACTCGTCGCCGCGGGCGTGCCGACCAGCGTGGACACCATGCGCGCCAGTGTCGCCGAGGCCGCCATCGAGGCGGGCGTCTCGGTCGTGAACGATGTCTCCGGCGGTCGCGCCGACACCGATATGGTGAAAGTCGTTGCCGCGGCGCGGGTGCCGTGGATTCTCATGCACTGGCGGGCCGAGGCCGACTACCGGCACACCGGCGCGGCCGACCATTACGAGGATGTGGTCGCCGAGGTGTGGCGCGAGCTGCGCGCCCAGGTCGATCTGGCCGTCGCGGGCGGCGTCGACTTCGAGAACCTCATCCTCGATCCCGGCCTCGGCTTCGCCAAGAACGCCGGGCACAACTGGGAATTGCTGGGCGGCATAGACGAATTCGTCGGCAGCGGCCTGCCCATCCTGATCGGGGCCTCCCGCAAGCGTTTCCTGGGCGCGCTGCTCGCCGACGGTGAGACGCCGCGCCCGCCCGATGGCCGCGAGGTCGCCACCGCCACCATTTCCGCACTGGCCGCCGAGCATGGCGCGTGGGGTGTGCGGGTGCACGATGTGCGCTCCTCGCTCGATGCCATTGCCGTGACCGATGCCTGGCGGCGGGCCGCCGATGGGTTCGGGCGGGCGGCCGCTCATGAGAGGAAGAACCGGTGAGCACCGACCGCATCGAATTGCGCGGCCTGCGCGTCTTCGGCCATCACGGCGTCTTCGATTTCGAGAAGCGGGACGGCCAGGAGTTCGTGGTCGACCTGACCGTGTGGACGGATTTCAGCGCGGCCGCCAAGTCCGACGACATCACCGACACCATCCACTACGGCGAGCTGGCCGATCATGTGGTCGGCATCGTGTCGGGTGAATCGCGCGATCTCATCGAGACCGTGGTGTCGGAGGTCGCCGACCAGGTGCTGGCGTTCGATCCGCGGATCAATGCGGTGGAAGTGGTGCTGCACAAGCCTTCCGCGCCGATTCCGCATACCTTCGAGGACGTTCGGGTGGTCACGTCTCGTCGTCGCACGGGAATTCTGCAAGGCGTGGAGGGGGAATAGCGGTGAGCCGGGTAGTCCTGTCGATCGGATCCAATCTCGGCGATCGGCTCGCGCACCTGCGCAGTGTGGTGGATGCGCTGGGTCCGCGCCTGCTGGCCGTGTCCTCGGTGTACTCGACCCCGCCCTGGGGCGGGGTGCCGCAGCAGGATTACCTGAATGCCGTTCTGGTCGCCGAGGATCCCGAGCTGGAACCCTCCGATTGGCTACGGCTCGGCCAGGAGCTGGAGCAGGCGGCCGAGCGGGTGCGCGAGGTGCGCTGGGGCGCACGCACTCTCGATGTGGATGTGGTGTGGGCGGCGCAGCGGCGGCGTGACGCCCAGGTGGTGGTGCGGAGCGCCGATCCGACGCTGACCCTGCCGCATCCGCAAGCGCACAATCGCGCCTTCGTGCTGGTGCCCTGGCTGGAGGTGGAGCCGGGCGCGGTGCTGGAGGCGGCCGGTGCCCAGCGCACCCTGCGGGAGTGGTTGTCCGCCTTGGACACCACCGATGTGGACGGTGTGCGCCGCACCGAGCTGTCGCTGGGATGGTCGGTGTCGTGAAGCCGACTCGCATTCTCGATCTGTGCGCCAATGTGCTGCTGGCCGCGGTCGTCGCGTGGGTGGCGACCAATCTCGCGTACTCGAGTTTTCCGCCCATCTCGGTGTTCTCCGGGGCGTCGCTGTTTCCGGTGGCGGCCCTGGAGGCGGTGCTGGCCTTCGTGATTCGGCAGCGGGTGGAGAACCAGGGGATCGGGGACACCTCGGGGCAGTTGCATCCGATCACGGCGGCGCGGGCGGTGGCCCTGGCCAAGGCGTCGGCTCAGGTGGGATCGCTCGTCGGCGGCATCTGGCTGGGGTTCTTGATCTGGCTGCAGACGCAGGGGTCGGGATTGCGTGCGGCGTCCTCGGATACGCCGGGCGCGGTGGTCGGGCTGGTGGCGGGGGTGGCCTTGGTGGCGGCGGCATTGTGGCTGGAGTATTGCTGCCGGGCCCCGATCGACCCTCCCGATGAAGCAGCTACCTCATAGCTAACAGATTGGGTTTGATCATTGCCGAGGTAGGAGCCGTACTCGGAAGATCAAGCTACGCTGGCTGACATGGTTTCACCCTCCCGTAGCAGTGCTTCCCGTCGACAGCGGGGCGACGCGGGACGATTCTTCACCGGCGTTCTACTTCTTCTCGGTCTGGTAGCCAGCATTTTCCTGGTCTTCAGCGACAACGTGCACATGATCCGGGTAGGCCTGGTCGCGGCGCTCTGGGCGGCCGCCATCGGAGCCCTCGCGGCGACACGTTTCCGCAGGGAGGCGGCCGTGGACAAGGCGAAAGTGGGGGACCTTCAGAAGGTCTACCACCTCCAGTTGGAACGCGAGGTTGCTGCCCGCCGCGAATATGAACTCGGGGTCGAAGCCCGGGTCCGCAGCGAGGTCGGCGCCGACGCCGAGGAGATGGCCGCCCTGCGCACCGAACTCACCGTTCTCCGCGAGAGCCTCCAGCGGCTTTTCGACGGCGACCTGCCCTTCGAGCGTCCGGCCCTGCGTGCCGATGCCGTTCGAGTCCAGGAACTCCCGAGTCGTGCCCCCGCATCCAATCCAGAACCGGCGAACAGTAACTGGGACGACGCCGAACCCTGGGACCCGTGGTCCACCCCCGACGCCCTCGACGACGAGCCCGATGCCCGCAGCCGCATCACCCCCGTCTTCGAACCCGATCACCCCGAACCCCCGGCCTTCGCCACCCCCTTCGACGATCCGGTCACCGCCGAGACTTCCGTGGTCACCGAGACCATGCGCCTGGACTACGAACGCGCCGAAGCCCTCAAGGCGCAAGGCCGCAACCCGAAGTCCGAAGCCCCCAAGCCGACTCCGTCCGCCGCGGCTCCCGCCGCCAAGACCACCGACACCAAACGCACCGAGCCGATCGGTATCGACCGCGAAAAGCTCGAACAGGTCCCGTGGTTCGAAACCGACCTGGCCGCAGCCGGAAACGTCCCCGCACCCGCCGCCTCCACCCTCACCAACCTCGGCGAGGCCAAGGGCAGCGCGGACAAGGCCACCGGCAACGTGAGCAAGTCCAACGGCAATGCCCCCATGGGCACCGCCAGCGCCCGCCGCCGCCGTCGCTCCGACGAGGACGCGGGCAATGCCCCCCGCCTCTCGGTCGCCGAGATCATGGCCAACCTGAAATCCGAAAGCGAGCACTGACAAGAGGCCGCGAAGGGCCCAGCCGACTACATGGGCGGGTGACAACTGATTTCGTGAGATCCGGGTAACTCCTGGGGTACGCCCAAAATCGATGGCGGCACCCAGCCGCACCACGCGTGCACGATCGGACACGGCTCTCGAGCCGGGCGCTGAGTTTGCGGGGAGGCGGGACAGCGGCGGGACAGCCAGAGTTGTTTATCCCACAGTTGATGGCTCTGCCTTATCGGCGGCATTATTCTCGGGTCGAACGTCCGGTACCCGCATGGCGGGACTGGAACGACTTTCGAGAGGACAAGGGTGACCTCGGACAAGGATGTCTGCGGGACCGATCCTGCGCCTGCACGGTTGACGGTGGGAATCGTCTCGGCGGGACGCGTCGGATCCGCTTTGGGTGCGGCACTGGAGCGTGCCGGTCATGTTGTTTTCAGTGTCTCCGCGATTTCGGATGCGTCGTTGCGGCGGGCCGAAACACGTCTGCCGGATTCCCGGGTGCTGCCCGCGGAGGAGGTGGCGGCCCGCAGTGAGCTGCTGATTCTCGCGGTGCCGGACAGCGAATTGGCCGGTCTGGTTTCGGGTTTGGCGGCCGCGGGCGCGGTGCGCCCGGGCACCATCGTGGTGCACACCTCGGGTGCGAACGGCGTCGGCATTCTCGCGCCGCTGACCGAATCGGGCGCGCTGCCACTGGCCATTCACCCGGCCATGACGTTCACCGGGCATGACGAGGACCTGGTCCGCCTGGGCAATGCCTGCTTCGGCATCACCGCCGCCGATGACATCGGTTACGCCATCGCGCAGTCCCTCGTCATCGAGATGGGCGGCGAGCCGGTCCGGGTGACCGAGGAGAACCGCACGCTCTATCACGCGGCGCTCGCGCACGGCAGCAATCACCTGGTGACCTTGATCGTGGATGCGGTGGAGGCCTTGCGGGCCGCCTTGTCCGGTCCGGGCCTGCTCGGTCAGCAGGTGGTCGACGATCAGCCCAATGGCCTGGCCGAGCGCATGCTGGCCCCGCTCGCGTCGGCGGCCCTGGACAATGCGCTGCGCCGCGGCCCGGCCGCATTGACCGGTCCGGTGGCGCGCGGTGATGTGGCCGCGGTGGCCGCGCACCTGGATGCGCTGGAAGCCCTGGACCCCAAGCTGGCCGCCGGTTATCGCGCACAGTCATTGCGTTCGGCCGAGCGTGCCCGTAGCAATCCCGCGTTGATCGATCTGCTGGAAGGACGCTGATGGACCCGAAACTGCGTGGCACCTATCGCCGCGGAGAACTGACGGTGCTGCACGATCCGGCGACCGTGCAGAAGGTTGCTCATGCTTTGCGGTCGGTTGGCCGCAAGGTCGCGCTGGTGCCGACCATGGGCGCGTTGCACGAGGGTCACCTGGAGCTGGTGCGCCAGGCCAAGCGCACCAATCAGGTCGTCATGGTGTCGATCTTCGTGAACCCGTTGCAGTTCGGCGCGGGCGAGGATCTGGACAAGTACCCCCGCACCCTGGACGCCGATGTGGAGCTGCTGCGCGGCGAGGGCGTGGAGCTGGTGTTCGCACCCAGCGCGAACGATATGTACCCGGAGGGCCCGCGCACCACGGTGCATCCCGGCCCGATCGGCGATGTGCTCGAAGGCGCCACGCGGCCCGGCCATTTCGCGGGTGTGCTGACCGTGGTGGCGAAGCTGTTCCAGATCTGCCGCCCGCACGAGGCGTTCTTCGGTGAGAAGGACTACCAGCAGCTGACGCTGATCCGCCAGATGGTGCGGGACCTGAACTTCGATCTGAAGGTCGTCGCGGTGCCGACCGTGCGCGAGCAGGACGGCCTGGCCCTGTCCTCCCGGAACCGTTTCCTGGACCCGGCGCAGCGCGAGCTGGCCGTCACGCTGTCGGCGGCGCTGATCACCGGTCGCCATTCCTCGGGTCTCGGCCCGGACGCGGTGCTGAACGCGGCGCGCGCGGTGCTGGATACCGCGCCCGATATCGAACTCGACTATCTGGAGCTGCGCGGCTCCGATCTGGGTGAGGTGCAGGCGAGCGGCAATGCCCGCCTGCTGGTCGCGGCCCGCGTGGGCAGCACCCGCCTCATCGACAATATGCCCGTCAATATCGGCGTCCCGATCGACGGCCACCCCACTTCTCCCGACCGGCCGACCAAGGCAACTTTCTAGGAAGGCGACGACGATGTTGCGCACCATGATGAAGTCGAAGATCCACCGTGCCACGGTGACTCACGCCGATCTGCACTATGTGGGTTCGGTGACCGTCGACCAGGATCTCCTGGACGCCGCCGATCTGCTGGAAGGTGAGCAGGTCTGCATTGTGGACATCACCAATGGCGCTCGCCTGGAGACCTACGTCATCGCCGGTGAGCGTGGTTCCGGCGTGATCGGAATCAATGGCGCGGCAGCGCATCTGGTGAACCCGGGCGATCTGGTCATCCTGATCGCCTACGCCATGATGGATGAGGCCGAGCTGAAGGAGTACGCCCCGCGCGTGGTCTTCGTGGACGATCGCAACCGTCAGGTGGAGCTGGGTTCGGATCCGGCGCATGCGCCGGAGGGTTCGGACCTCATCTCGCCGCGTTCGCTGACCTTCGCCCACTAGAGCAGACAGGAGCGGGCCTCGCCTGATCGGTCAGGCCCGGAGGCGGCAGCGAAGCGTAACCACGTAGGGCTCCGATCAGGCGAAAGAAGTACACAGCCATGCTGCTGACCATCGATGTCCGCAATACCAGTATCGAGCTGGGCCTGTTCTCCGGTAGCGGTGAGCACGCGAAGCTGGTGCGCCAGTGGCGGACCCACACCAATCCGCTGCTCACCGCGGACGAGTTCGCCATGCAGGTGCGCGGCCTGATCGGCGCGGAGGCCGAACAGGTGGTGGGCGTTTCGGCGCTGTCCACGGTGCCGCCGGTCCTGCGCGAACTCCGCGAGATGCTGACCCGCTATTGGGGCCATGTGCCGCACGTGGTGGTGGAACCCGGTGTGCGCACCGGTATTCCGCTGCTGGTGGACAATCCCAAGGAGGTGGGCGCGGACCGCATCGTGAATTGCCTGGCGGCCTATCACCGCTATCAGAAGCCGTCGATCGTGGTGGATTTCGGCACCGCGATCTGTGTGGATCTGGTGTCGGCCAAGGGGGAGTTCGTGGGCGGCATCATCGCCCCGGGTGTGGAGATCTCCACCGAGGCGCTGGTGGAGCGCAGTGCGCTGCGTCGCGCCGAGCTGGCTCGCCCGCGGTCGGTGGTGGGCAAGAACAGCATGGAGTGCATGCAGTCGGGTGCGGTGTTCGGTTTCGCCGGGATGGTGGACGGCCTGATCGATCGGATTCGCGACGAATTCGACGCCTTCTCGGGTGACGATGTGGCCATCGTGGCGACCGGTGCCACGGCCCCGCTGATCGTGCCGGAGTCGGAGACCATCGAGCATCATGAGCCACACCTGACCTTGGACGGTCTGCGCCTGGTCTATGAGCGGAATCAGCAGCGTCGGCGGCCCTGAAAGCCGAAAACAAGCTGATCGGTCGGAATGTGACGTGGTCGGGTATTTGCTCATGCTGGACCCGCTGTTAGACTCGCTCCCGTGTCTATCCGCGTGACCACCCAGGAGTGTTGTCGAGGCTAATTTGCCTCGGCTGTTTGTCGAGGCCTCATAACGCCCTCGACCACAAACACACTTCTTGGAGTTTCGCTCATGCGGTCCTCTTTACTTTCCCTACCTGTCGGTGCTCCGACCCGCACTCCGGCCGCTTCGCGCCTTTTGCCGGAAGTAACCGAGCGGGCGACGGCTTCCGCCCTTCCCACTCGGCTCCGGCCCGCTGATCTGCTGCGTTTGACCGATGAGGGCGCAGAAGACGTGCTGACGGGCCGTTATGATCACCTGCTCCCCTCCAGTGGCCTGTGGCCGACCGAAAAGCGTTGGGCCGCACGGCTTCTCTCCGATGACGAGGTGGATCTGTGGCTGATCAGCTGGGTCGCGGATCAATCCACCGAACTGCATGATCACGCCGGTTCGCTGGGCGCGCTGACCGTGCTTTCGGGTGCGCTTTCGGAATTCCGCTGGAACGGCACGGAACTGCGCCGCCGCACCCTTTCCGCGGGTGATCAGGCGTCTTTTCCGCTCGGCTGGGTGCATGACGTGGTGCGTGCCCCGGAGGCCGAAGCCGGTGTTTCCGGCCCGCTGGATCCCACTTTGAGCGTGCATGCCTATTCGCCGCCGTTGACGGCCATGTCCTATTACGAGGTCACCGGTCACGGCACCCTGCGGCGCACTCGTTCCGTCCTCACCGACCAGCCCGAAGGCGAACTCGAATGACCTACATGACCATCGACGGCATGCTGGCCCAGGCGCGGGAACGGCTGCGACGGTACCTGCCGATCGAATTGCCGCAGGCGATCGCGCGCGGCGCCATTCTGGTGGATATTCGCCCGCAGGCGCAGCGGATGCGCGAGGGCACCCTGCCGGGTGCGCTGGTGATCGAGCGAAATGTCCTGGAATGGCGTTTGGACCCGACCAGTTCGGCGCGCCTGGCGCTGGCCACGGATCACGACGTGGAATGGATCGTGGTCTGCTCCGAGGGTTACACCTCGAGCCTCGCGGCGGCCTCGCTGCAGCAGTTGGGCCTGCGTCGCGCCACCGATCTGGAGGGTGGATATCAGGCTTTGAAAGCGGCCGGTCTGCTCACGGTCGCGGCCACCGCCGCGCACTTCGAGCGTGAGGTCGCCACCCTCGCTTGGCTATAGCTCTCGTTTGCCGGGCGGCGGATAAATCGATTTCCGCCGCAAGATAGGCTAGAGCCCCGTGAGCACCAACAACCCCTCTTCTCCCGCCGGCGCTACGGTTTCCGCAGGGCAAACGCGTGCCGCGGCCTCCGCTGTCGAGCACGATGTCCCCGAGCAGATGCGGATTCGCCGGGAGAAGCGCGAGCGGTTGCTGGAGTCGGGCCGCGAGGCCTATCCGGTCGTGGTGCCGCGAACCCATACCCTCGCCGAAATTCGGGCCGCCTTCCCGGATCTGGAGCCCGATTCCCAGACCGGCCAGCAGGCCGGTGTCACGGGCCGGGTCATTTTCGTGCGTAATTCCGGCAAGCTGTGTTTCGCCACCCTCCAGGAGGGCGACGGCACCAAGTTGCAGGCGATGATCAGCCTGAACGGTGTGGGCGCCGATTCCCTGGCCGCCTGGAAGTCCGATGTGGACCTCGGCGACTTCGTTTTCGTGCACGGTGAGGTGATCTCCTCGCGGACGGGCGAATTGAGTGTGATGGCCGACGCATGGGAGATGGCGGCGAAGTCGCTGCGCCCCCTGCCGGTGGCGCACAAGGAGATGAACGAGGAGTCCCGCGTCCGTCAGCGGTACGTGGACCTGATCATCCGCCCCGAGGCGCGCGAGAACGCCCGTACCCGCGTGGCCGCCGTGCGCGCGCTGCGGAATGCGTTGGAGCGCAGGGGTTTCCTCGAGGTCGAGACCCCGATGCTGCAAACCATCCACGGTGGCGCGGCCGCGCGCCCGTTCGTGACGCACTCCAATGCGCTCGATCTGGAGCTGTTCCTGCGCATCGCGCCGGAGCTGTTCCTGAAGCGTTGCGTGGTCGGTGGTATCGAGAAGGTCTTCGAGATCAACCGGAACTTCCGCAACGAGGGCGCGGACTCCACGCATTCGCCCGAGTTCGCAATGCTGGAAACCTACGAGGCGTACGGCACCTACGACGATTCCGCGAAGATGATGCGGGAATTGATCCAGGAAGTCGCGCAGGAGGTCTACGGCACGCTCGTGGTCACCCTTGCCGATGGCACCGAATACGATCTGTCCGGTGAGTGGACATCCGTCGAGATGTACCCATCGCTGTCCGAGCACATCGGTGTGGAGGTCACGCCGGAAACTTCGGTCGAGGAATTGCTGGCACTCGCTGAACGCGTGGGTCTGGAAATTCCGCAGGACAAGGGCTATGGCCACGGCAAACTGGTCGAGGAACTCTGGGAGCACGTCTACGGTGACAAGCTGTACGCGCCGACTTTTGTGCGCGACTTCCCGGTGGAGACCTCCCCGCTGACGCGTCAGCATCGGAGCAAGCCCGGGGTTACCGAGAAGTGGGACCTGTACGTGCGCGGCTTCGAACTGGCCACGGGCTATTCGGAACTCGTGGATCCGGTGATCCAGCGGGAACGGTTCGTGGATCAAGCGCGTTTGGCCGCGGCCGGTGATGACGAGGCGATGCGTCTTGACGAGGACTTTCTCGCCGCGATGGAGCACGGTATGCCGCCTACGACCGGAACGGGTATGGGAATCGACCGGTTGCTGATGGCCCTGACTGGCTTGGGAATCCGGGAAACGATACTCTTTCCAATTGTGCGTCCGGCTGCTCGATAGAGTTCTCCGGATTGCATTTCCGGTGCCCGTTCTGGGACTATCGGAATTAGCGGTATTCTGGCGTCGGGTAATCGGCCTGACTATGTAGGTCGCACGATTTCGAGAGGACGTTCATCTCATGGCAAAGAAGGTCACCGTTAGCTTGATCGACGATGTCGACGGTGAGTCCATCGCGGACGAGACCATCGAGTTCGCTATCGATGGCGTCTCGTACGAGATCGACCTGTCGACGGCAAATGCGGCCAAGCTTCGGGACGGTTTGGAGACTTGGGTCGCCTCCGCTCGCCGGGTGAGCGGACGCCGTCGGACCAAGGTCGCCGCCACGGCGACCGCGGGCCCGAAGAACCGGGTTCCGATCGATCGCGAGCAGAGCGCGGCCATTCGTGAATGGGCACGCCGAAATGGGCACAAGGTGTCGGCGCGCGGACGTATCTCCGCGGACATCACCGAGGCTTACAACAAGGCTGCTGCTAAGAACTAGTTGCCGTTTGCGACTGCCGCTCGGGGTTTCGTGCGAACCCGGGCGGCAGTGGTTTATTCATACGCTTTGCGTATAACTCATATGGGTGACCGATACCCATCTGTAAGATGCGATCTTGCTCGCGCCCCAGTGGCCAGGCACCATTGAATCTGTGCGAACCATGTCACTGGCTGGGTGTAGAGAAGAGGTATCGGCGCAGTGACCGCATTCCACGGCTCATTCCTCCGGGTCAAGGATCAAGAGGGACGTCAGCACGAGCTGATGCTCACCCCTGACCTGCCCCGCATCACCATCGGCCGGTCCCCGCAAGCCGATCTGTCCCTGTTCTGGGATGTCGAGGTATCCCGTCTGCACGCGACCGCCGAGTACCTGGGCGCGCACTGGACCATCGTCGACGACGGCCTTTCCCGCAACGGCACTTTCGTCAATGGGGATCGCCTGGTCGGTCGGCATCGGCTGCAGCCCGGTGATGTCATCCGGATGGGCACCTCGCGGGTCACCTTCCACGATTTCAGCGGTGCCGCGGGCGAAGTCACGCAGACCGCCTCCGGTGGCCTGCCTACGCTGCGCTCGCTCACCGAGACTCAGCGCTCGGTCCTGATCGCGCTGTGCCGCCCGCTGCGCGGCAATGACGGCTTCGCCTCGCCCGCCTCGAATCAGCAGATCGCCGCGGAGCTGTTCCTGAGCGTGGATGCCATCAAGACGCATCTGCGCGCCCTCTTCGCGAAGTTCGGTGTCGAGGACCTGCCGCAGAACCAGAAGCGGGTCCGGCTGGCCAATCTGGCCATGCAGAGCGGCGTCATCTCCGAACGCGACCTCTGACCCGGCTCGTCGACCAACCGTATTGGACTCGGGCTCACAAGTGGGAAGAGATCCTCGGCGCCGGTGAGACGGCGGGTGATGTGTGTGAGCTTCTGAGCGATGGATGCTCGCGCCCGTGGACGGTTGACTGGAAGTCGTTGATCACCCGGGGATTACGCGGGTGGCACATCCAGTCAGGAGAGAACGATGTTCGCACTTCGCATGGCGGCTCTGGTGGCCGCGACGCTGGCTTCCGGTCTCATCGCCGGAGTGTTCTACGCATACGCCACCTCGGTGATGCCGGCCCTGAACCAGACCGACGACAAGACCTTCATCGACGTGATGCAGCGCATCAATGTGGTCATCATCAACCCGTGGTTCATGATCGGCTTCGTGGGCACGGTCGGGTTCTCGGTGCTGGCGGCGGCGCTGCACCTGGGCAAGGACTACCGCACCGTCCTGATCTGGATCGCGGTGGCGACGGTGCTCAATGTGATCGCCTTCGCGGTGACGTCGGGCTTGAACGTCCCGCTCAACAACCAGATCGCGAATGCCGGTGACGTGAGTCAGATCGCCGATCCGGCCGCGGTCCGCTCGCAGTTCGAAAACACTTGGGTGGCTTGGAATATCGTCCGCGCCGTCCTGCACACCCTGGCCTTCCTGGTCCTGACCGGCGCACTGTTCCAGGCCGGCGTGCAGCATGCCAAGGCGAACGCCGCGGCGCTGCCGGCGGGTCCGGCGGGCGGCATGGTCACCGGCGCGCAGCCGACGCATTTCGGCCAGCCCGGTCGCCCGGCCCCGCAGGGCTTCTCGGCCCCGATCGCCTACGCGGCGCCGGTGTCCTACGCCCCGCAGCAGCGTTTCGCTCCCGGACTGCAGTAGTTCTCCCTGGTGAGTCCGGCGGAGGCCGGAACCCGCGGCGCGGCAACGCAAGCCGCCTGCGGGTTCCGGCCTCCGTCTTTTTTCTGTGCGTGATGGCGTGTTTCGGCCACGAGAACAGGTTGCAGGAACCTACTCGCCGGTATGCCATCTTCCGCGCTTGTTTTCGGATTACGTTGTCGAAACGCGTTCTACTTTGGGAGGGACCATGCGTCGTGTGCTGCTGCGCCGATCGCCCGGATCACTGCTCGTTCTGGCCGTCCTGGCCGTGCTGTCGATCGGCATGACCGGCACCGCCCGGGCCGACTATCCGGTGACCTACAACTTCTTCGCCGGTATCCCCTACGAGCTCACCAATCCGGGCGGCTCCCTGCCCGGAGCCAATGACTGGTCCTGCAAACCCACTGCGGCGCACCCTGATCCCGTGGTACTGATCCACGGCACCGCCGGGGGTGCACAGACCAACTGGGGCGCGTACGCGCCGCTGCTGGCCAATGAGGGCTACTGCGTCTACGCCCTCACCTACGGCAGCCTGGACCTGCCGTGGCCGCTCTCGGCCCTGGGCGGCATGAAGCCGATTCCCGCAAGTGCCGCGCAGCTGGGCGCTTTCGTGGATCGGGTGCTGGCCGCGACGGGTGCGGCGAAGGTCGATTTCATCGCGCACTCGCAGGGCAATACGGTCGGCAACTACTACATCAAGCGGCTCGGCGGCTCGGGCAAGGTGGATAAGTTCGTGGCCATCGCACCGCCGTGGCTGGGCTTGTTCGGCGACAGCATGAACACCATCCGCGCGTTCGCCGGTCAGCTCGGCATCACGCCGAATACGGCGGACAGCCTGGTCACCATGGGGGTGATCTGCCAAGCCTGCCCGCAGATGCTCGGTGGCTCCGAGTTCATCAACGCCCTGAATGCCGACGGCGTGTACGACCCCACCGTCAGCTACACCAATCTGGCGTCGAACTACGACGAGGGCGTGTGGCCGTCGGTCGCGCTGGTGCCCGCCCCGAACGCGGTCAATGTGCTGATGCAGGCCGATTGCCCGACCGATTTCTCCGACCATATGGCCATCGCCGGTAGTTCGCGGGCCGCGACCGTCGCGCTGAACGCGCTCGATCCGGAGCATCAGCGCGCGGTGCCGTGCGGGTTCATCCCGCCCTTCACCGGGGCATAACGCGCGTGTTCGCTGTGGGCGTAGCCAAAGTGGAAACGTTCCCGGCTATGCCCCCGTTATGAGGGAATGAGTCGTGTTGTCGCCGGTTCGCAATAGGGTGGACGGGCGACGTGCGACACCCCCGCCAACTAGAGTGGAGGCGGGGGATGCAACCCCAGGGCTTCATGGCAGGCTGGCGACCAGAAGGGCAGCACAGGGTCTGAAGCGCCGGATGCCTTTGATGGCGGAGCAGGAAGTGAGGGAGCGATGTTCGAGAGGTTCACCGACCGTGCGCGGCGGGTCGTTGTCCTGGCCCAAGAAGAGGCCAGGATGCTCAACCACAACTACATCGGAACCGAGCACATCCTGCTGGGTCTGATCCATGAGGGCGAGGGCGTCGCGGCGAAGTCGCTTGAGTCCCTGGGGATTTCGCTGGAGGGTGTGCGTTCGCAGGTCGAGGAGATCATCGGGCAGGGCCAGCAGGCTCCGTCCGGTCACATTCCCTTCACCCCGCGTGCGAAGAAGGTCTTGGAGCTGTCGCTGCGCGAGGCGCTGCAGCTCGGCCACAACTACATCGGCACCGAGCACATTCTGCTCGGTCTGATTCGTGAGGGTGAGGGCGTCGCGGCCCAGGTGCTGGTCAAGCTCGGCGCCGACCTCAACCGCGTGCGTCAGCAGGTCATCCAGCTGCTGTCGGGTTACCAGGGCAAGGAGCCGGTCGAATCCGGCACCCGCGGTGAGGCGGGTACTCCGTCCACTTCGCTGGTGCTGGACCAGTTCGGCCGCAACCTGACCCAGGCCGCCCTCGAGGGCAAGCTGGACCCGGTCATCGGCCGCTCGAAGGAAATCGAGCGGGTCATGCAGGTGCTGTCTCGCCGCACCAAGAACAACCCGGTCCTGATCGGTGAGCCCGGCGTCGGTAAGACCGCCGTCGTGGAGGGTCTCGCCCAGGCCATCGTCAATGGCGAAGTGCCGGAGACGCTGAAGGACAAGCAGCTCTACACCCTCGACCTGGGTTCCCTGGTCGCGGGCAGCCGTTACCGCGGTGATTTCGAAGAGCGCCTGAAGAAGGTGCTCAAGGAGATCAATACCCGCGGCGACATCATCCTGTTCATCGACGAGCTGCACACCCTGGTGGGTGCGGGCGCGGCCGAGGGCGCTATCGACGCGGCCTCCATCCTCAAGCCCAAGCTGGCCCGCGGTGAACTCCAGACCATCGGTGCGACCACCCTCGACGAGTACCGCAAGTACATCGAGAAGGATGCCGCTCTGGAACGCCGCTTCCAGCCGGTGCAGGTCGGCGAGCCGACCGTCGAGCACACCATCAATATCCTCAAGGGCCTGCGCGACCGGTACGAGGCGCATCACCGCGTCTCGATCACCGATTCGGCGCTGGTGGCCGCGGCGACGCTGGCCGACCGCTACATCAATGACCGGTTCCTGCCGGACAAGGCGATCGACCTCATCGACGAGGCCGGTGCGCGCATGCGCATCCGCCGGATGACCGCACCGCCGGACCTGCGCGAATTCGACGACAAGATCGCCGATGCCCGTCGCGAGAAGGAAAGCGCGATCGACGCGCAGGACTTCGAGAAGGCCGCGCGTCTCCGGGACAAGGAGAAGCAGCTGGTCGCCAAGCGCGGCGAGCGTGAAAAGCAGTGGCGTTCGGGCGATCTGGATGTCGTGGCCGAGGTCGACGATGAGCAGATCGCGGAGGTGCTGGCCAACTGGACCGGCATCCCCGTCTTCAAGCTCACCGAGGAGGAGACCACCCGTCTGCTCCGTATGGAGGACGAGATCCACAAGCGGATCATCGGCCAGGAGGATGCCGTCAAGGCCGTCTCCAAGGCGATCCGCCGTACCCGTGCCGGCCTGAAGGATCCGAAGCGTCCGTCGGGCTCGTTCATCTTCGCCGGTCCGTCCGGTGTCGGTAAGACCGAGCTCTCGAAGGCGCTGGCGAACTTCCTGTTCGGCGACGACGACGCGCTCATCCAGATCGATATGGGCGAGTTCCACGACCGCTTCACCGCCTCGCGGCTCTTCGGTGCCCCTCCGGGCTACGTCGGCTACGAAGAGGGCGGCCAGCTCACCGAGAAGGTGCGCCGCAAGCCGTTCTCGGTGGTGCTGTTCGACGAGATCGAGAAGGCCCACCAGGAGATCTACAACACCCTGTTGCAGGTCCTCGAGGATGGCCGTCTCACCGACGGTCAGGGTCGCACGGTCGACTTCAAGAACACCGTGCTGATCTTCACCTCGAACCTCGGCACCTCGGACATCTCCAAGGCGGTCGGCCTCGGCTTCGCCCAGAGCAATGCCGAGGGCTCGAACTACGAGCGGATGAAGCTCAAGGTCAACGACGAGCTGAAGAAGCACTTCCGCCCCGAGTTCCTCAACCGCATCGACGACGTCATCGTCTTCCACCAGCTGACTCAGGACCAGATCATCCAGATGGTGGACCTGATGATCAACCGCGTCGCCAAGCAGCTGAAGAACAAGGACATGGAAATCGAAATGTCCGAGCAGGCCAAGAGCCTTCTCGCCAAGCGCGGCTTCGATCCGGTGCTCGGTGCCCGCCCACTGCGTCGCACCATCCAGCGCGAGATCGAGGACCAGCTGTCGGAGAAGATCCTCTTCGGCGAGCTCGGTGCCGGTCAGACCGTCACGGTGGACGTCGAGGGCTGGGACGGCGAAGGCCAGGGCGACAAGGCGAAGTTCACCTTCACGTCCAGGACCAAGCTGACCAAGAAGGACTCCGAAGAGGAGAAGCCGGTCGTCGCCCTCGCGGGTGACGCGCCTGCCGCGGCCTCGGGCGAGTAAAAGCTCAGCAGGACAACGAAAGCCCCTCTCACCATTGCGTGAGAGGGGCTTTCGGCATTCCGGCTCAGCGCATTCCGGCTCAGCGCTTCAGCAGCCAGCCGATCCGGTCGTAGGCCAGGGCCTGATACACCACCAGGACGATGCCCGAAATGAGTGCTGCCCGATGCCATCCGGCGAAATACAGGGCCGCCACACCGCCACCGAGCACCCCGATCTCCAGCAGCAATCGCACCGCGCCCGCGACCGCCACGGTCGCCTCCCCATTCCGACTCGGATCATTCGGTACCGCGAACGTCCCCCACAGTGCGGCAACGGCTATGGGCAGGATGAGGACCAAGAGGAATCGCCACGGCGCGTCGACCGCGCGCCAGCCGAGGATTCCGAAGGAGGCGATTGCGGTGAGCTCGAGCAGGAATCGCACCCCGAGCATGACCGGATTCAGAGACATTCGCGCAGCGTAGCCCGATTGCCCGCGCCCAGCCTGCCCGGAAAATCGGTGGCGCGCGGGGGTGGGTTTCGACCATTCTCGGTGACGCCGACGACGGAAGGACCGCATGCTCACCGATGCGCAGATCGACTCGTTCATCACCGATGGATTCGTGAGGGTCGAGGGGGCGTTCCCGCGCGAGGTGGCCGAGGCCGGTCGCGAAATCCTGTGGCGCGAGATCGACTGCGATCCGGACGATCCGTCGACGTGGACGCAGCCGGTGATCCGATACCCCGGTAGTGCAGCGGAACCTTTCGATCGGGCGGTGAACGCTCCCGCCCTCCTGGAGGCTTACGACCAGCTGGTCGGTCCCGGTCGCTGGTTGCCCCGGAACAGTTTGGGAACCTTCCCGATTCGTTTCCCCAGCCCTGCCTCTCCGGGCGACGACGGCTGGCATATCGACGCGAGTTTCGAGGGCGAGTACCCCGACGACTACTTCCGCTGGCGGGTGAATGTGTCCTCCAAGGGCCGCGCCCTGCTGATGCTGTTCCTCTTCTCGGATATCGGGCCCGAGGACGCCCCGACCCGAATTCGGGTGGGCTCGCATCTGCGCCTGCCGAAAGTGCTGGAGCCCCTGGGGGATTCGGGTGCCGAACTGGCCGAGCTGATCGGCTTCTTCGGATCCACCGAGGATCTTCCGCAGGCCCTGGCCACCGGCCGGGCCGGGGACGTCTACCTCTGCCATCCCTTCCTGGTGCACGCCGCCCAGCCCCATCACGGCCGCACCCCCCGCTTCCTCGCCCAGCCCCCGCTCCTACCGCGCGAGCCCTTCGCGCTGGAGCGCGCGGACGGTGCGTACTCACCTGTCGAGCTCGCGATTCGGGAAGGTCTGGTGGCGGGCTCGAACGCAGGAAAATGACTATTTACGGGGGTACGGTTAATGAGGTTCGAAAGAATCGATGCGGGGGTTTCCATGACGAATCCAGATCTCACACTCATAGCGATACTGCTGGACCGATCGGGTTCCATGCAGTCGATCAAGTCCGATACCGAGGGCGGTCTGGCCGCCTATCTCGACCAGCAGCGGGACGTGCCCAAGCGGATCGAGGTGACGCTGGCGCAGTTCGATACCGAATACGAGCTGCTGTACGCGAACCGTCCGCTGGATTCGGTGCCGCCGCTGGTCCTGCACCCGCGCGGCATGACCGCCCTGTACGACGCGGTCGGTCGCCTGATCACCGATGTCGGCACCGAACTGGCGGGCCGCCCCGAGCATGCGCGCCCCGGCACCGTGATCGTCGTGGTGCTCACCGACGGTCATGAGAACTCCAGCCGGGAGTGGTCGCACGACGCGGTGAAGTCACTGATCACCCAGCAGCAGGACGCCTATAAATGGAACTTCCTGTTCCTGGGCGCGAACATGGATGCGGTGGCCATCGGCACCGAAATGGGTTTCTCCCCACGCCAATCCATGACCTACTCCACCGATTCCGCAGGTGTCTCGGGCGCTTTCGAGGCGGCCTCCGCGTATTCGCGTCGCCTGCAAGCTCCGCCGCCCGCCCCCGGTTCGGTCTTCGTGGACGGTTTCACCGACGAGGAGCGCCGCAAGTCCAACCCGGGGAGCTGATCCCTTACTGCCAGCCGGGCCGGACCAGACCGGATTCGTAGGCCATGACCACGAGTTGGGTGCGGTCCCGGGCGTCGAGCTTGAGCAGGATCCGGCTGACGTGGGTGCGCGCGGTGGCCGGGCTCATGAAGAGGCGTTCGGCGATTTCGGCATTGGTGAGGCCCTCGGCGACGAGGGTCATCACCTCGCGTTCGCGGTCGGTGAGCTCGGTGAACGTGGCGTCGGGGGCGGCGGGTTTGGCGTGGGTGGCGAATTCGGCCACCAGGCGCTTGGTGACGCTGGGGGAGAGCAGGGCGTCACCGCCCGCCACCACCCGGACCGCCTTGACCAGGTCGGCGGGTTCGGTGTGTTTGACGAGGAAGCCGGTGGCGCCGGAACGCATTGCCTCGAAGACGTATTCGTCGAGTTCGAAGGTGGTCAGCACGACCACCTTCACGGCGGACAGGGCCGCATCGGCGGCGATCGCACGGGTGGCGGCGAGACCGTCGAGGACGGGCATGCGGATATCCATGAGCACCACGTCGGGGGTGAGCTCGCGGGCCTTGCGTACGGCTTCCTCGCCATTGTCAGCCTCGCCGACCACGTCGATATCGTCCTGCGCGTCCAGCAAGGCCACGAACCCCGCCCGCACCAGCGCCTGATCGTCGGCGATCACTACCCGAATGGTCACGAGACCTCCTCCGTATTCTCGATGGTTCCGGTCGTCGAATCTCGAACCTACGCAGCCGGTTCCGGCCGCGCCAGGTGGGTGGGTAGCCGGGCGGCGACGCGGAATCCGCCGTCGGGCTTGGGTTCCGCGGACAGATGCCCGCCGAGGGCATTGGCTCGCTCGGTCATACCGGTAATGCCGTGGCCGCCGGTCGACGAGGCCGCGGGGGTGCGCACGGGCCGGGTGTTGTCGATGGTGAGCTGCAGCCGGTCCGCCGAATAATGCAGGGTGACAAGCACACTCGCGCCGGGCGCGTGCCGCACCACATTGGTGAGCGATTCCTGCACGATGCGGGCCGCCGCCACGTCCACGACCGCGGGCAGTCGCTGCCGCGCGCCGGTCACCGTGGTGTGCACGACCAGCCCGGCCGCGCGGGCGGGTGCGGTGAGGCCCTCGAGATCGCTGATGCCGATGGTCGGCGCGGTGGGTGCGGCCACGGTCGACGACCCGGCGCGAATGGACCGCAGCAGTGCGTGCACCTCGCCGAGGGCGTCCTTGCTGGCGGATTTGATGGCCGCCAGTGCGGTCGCCGCCTGTTCGGGCTTGCGGTCGATGAGTTCCAGGGCCACCGAGGACTGCACATTGATCAGCGACAGGCTGTGTGCGAGCACATCGTGCAGCTCGCGGGCGATGGCGAGCCGCTCCTCGCTGGCCCGCTGCTCCCGTTCGGCGAGTTCACGGGCCCGTTCGGCCTCCTCCCGTTCCCGTTCGGTCTCCGCATTGCGCCGGGCCGCCTCCTCCTTCTGCCGCCGCGCCAGAATGGCCGCGCGCCGCTGCCGGATGCCCTCGGCTCCGGCGCACAGCACGATGAGCCAGGCCAGCAGCCCGAATTCCTGCCAGGCGCTGTGGTCGTAGCCGCGCCAGCCCGGTACCGGCCAAACCATGAGCAGATAGCCCGCGGCCACGAAAGGATAGCTGTACCAACGGGATCCGTGGATCGCCGAACCGATGAAACCGAAGATGAGCGAGACGAAGATCGGCCCGTAGCCGTATCCGATGAGCAGGTAGGCGGCCGCGGCGGCCAGCGTCACGTAGAACACCGCGTGCGGGTACCGCCGCCGGACCAGCAAGGCCACCGGCCCCGCCGCGAGTAGCAGGTATCCGAGCAGGTCGAGGCCGCGCACCGTGGTCTGGTGCTGGTTGGCCAGGGTCCCCATGCCGAGCTGGATCGCGGCCACCACCACTGCGAGCAGCACATCCCACCGCCGTGCCGGACTCGTCTCCATAGCTGCACGGTAGCGCCGTACGCGGTCGAGCGGCACCGTGTCGCCCCTAAATACGTCCAGATACGTATGTCGGATCGCGCTGTGCGGCGGATGTTTCCCCGCAGGTTGAAGCGGATTCTTGAATACATGAACGAAGCAGCATTTGATGGCGACGATCGCGAGCCCTCCGTGGTTACGCAGGCTGCCGCCTCCGGGCTTGACGCGACCGCCGCGGTCGTCACCACCGACCGGTTGACGAAACGCTACGGCTCCCACACCGCAGTGGACGCCGTGAGCATGAGCGTCCACCGCGGCGAGATCTACGGCTTCCTCGGCCCGAATGGGGCCGGGAAGACCACGACCCTCCGCATGCTGGTCGGTCTCATCCGCCCCTCCGACGGCACCGCGACCGTGCTCGGGATGCACCCCGGTGATCCGAAGGCCTTGCGCCGCATCGGTGTTCTCATCGAGGGCCCGGGTTTCTACCCCTACCTCTCCGGCCGCGACAATCTGCGGGTCCTGGCCCGCTACCGCGGCGTCGGCAATGACGAGGTCGAGCAGGTCCTCGACCGAGTGGTCCTGACCGCCCGCGGCAATGACAAGTTCCGCACCTACTCCCTCGGCATGAAGCAGCGCCTCGGTGTCGCCGCGGCCCTGCTCGGTCACCCCGACCTGCTGATTCTCGATGAACCCACCAATGGTCTCGATCCGGCCGGAATGGCCGAGATGCGGGAGCTCATCACCGGACTCGCCGCCGACGGGCACACCGTCGTGCTGTCCAGTCACCTGCTCAGTGAAGTGCAGGAGATCTGTGATCGCGTCGGCGTGATTTCGGGCGGGACGCTCCTCACCGAGTCCACGGTGCGTGAATTGCGCGGCGCGGCATCGCTTCTGGTGCGCGCCGAACCCCTCGAACTGGCCTTCCCGGCGGTGCGCCGGGCGGTCGGTGATCGGTCCGCGCTGCTGACCGCCACGGGCATCAGAGTCGATGCCGGTGTGGCAAAGGCGCCTGCGGTGGCGCGCGCGGTGATCGAATCCGGAGCCGACCTGCTGGAACTGCGCAGCGATGAAAAGTCCCTGGAAGAAGTCTTTTTCGAGATGACGGAGCAAGCGAAATGACAGACCTGCTGTACAGCACCCGGGCCGAACTGCTGCGCCTGCGCAAATGGCCCGCGTTCTGGATCGTGCTCGGGACGTGGATCCTGTTGAATCTCACGTTCGCCTACCTGTTCAACTACCTGGCCTATTCGACCGGCAGCAGCTCCCGAATGTCCAATGGCCTGCCGCGTGACGCGCTCATGCAGCAGATGCTGCCCTCCGCGGTCCCCGAGGTCTTCACCCAGGGCATGGCCATGTTCGGTGGGGCGCTCATGCTGGTGCTCGGTGCGCTCGCGGTGGGCAGCGGGTACGGCTGGGGCAGCTGGAAAACCGTTCTGACACAGGGCCCTTCGCGGGTCTCGGCGATCGGCGCGGTGGTGCTGAGCCTGGCGCTGACCGTGGTCTCGCTGGTGCTGGTCGCCTTTGTGGTCGACACCGGAGTGGCGGCGCTGATCGCCTCGACCCAGGGGCAGTCGCTGGCGCTGCCCTCGGTGAGCCGATCATTGATCGGAATCGTCTCGGGCACAGTGATTCTGGGCATGTGGACGCTGCTGGGCGGGCTGCTCGGCGCGATCGCTCGCGGTCCGGCGCTCGCCGTCGGTCTCGGCCTGGTGTGGGTGCTGGTGGTGGAGAACCTGCTGCGCGGGGTGGCCGGAATCTTCTCGCCGATCAAGGCGATCACCGATCACCTCCCGGGCACGGCCGCCGGATCCCTCGCGGGTTCCATGCGCACGGTGAGTGGTCCGGCCACCCCGGGTGTGCTGGATATCCTCACCCGCGGTGAGTCACTGATCGTCCTCGCCGGTTACGTCGCACTCTTCGCGGCGGGCACGGTGTGGCTGATCCGTCGCCGCGACATGGTCTGAGCCGCAATCGAATACGAAGGCCGCCGTCGACGAACCGTCGACGGTGGCCTTTCCGTGTCCCGGGTCAGCCGAGGACGCGGTGTGCCAACTGGGTGAGCCCGGCGATGATCTGCTCCGAGGTCAGTCCCCGCTCCCGCTGATGCTGGTAGACCTCGGCGGCCAGTGGTGCGAGGAGTGCGTCCGCCAGTGAGTTCGGTTCCGGCACACCGGCCTCCGTCAGCAGTGCCCGGACGTGCACGACCCAGAACTGGTATGCCCCGGTGCGAAAGCGCGCGCCCCCCGTCTCGGCGCCCAGTACGAGATTGGCGTGTGTGTCGAGGAGTTCGATCATGGCCGCGTAGAAGGCGGCCAGTCGTTGCGCGGGAGGCGCACCCGGGCCGAGCGGTGGCTCGCCGCGCAGCAGTTTTTCCTGCAACAGCCGTTCGTGCTCGTCGAGCAGGGCGACCGCGATGGAGACGACATCCGGGTACCGGCGATACAGCGTCCCGCGTCCGACTCCGGCCGCCTTGGCGACGTCATCCATGGTGATGGCCCGGGGGTCGCGGGTGGCGAACAATTCCGCCGCCGCCGCAAGGACTTTGGCCCTATTGCGCGCCGCATCCGCTCGTTCGACCGGTGCGGCGGGCATGGCCGAGTCATTGAGAAGTGGCAAGCCGACGGGATCCATGCAGCTCACTGTAGCCGTCCAGGAATAAGTGGACAATATGTCCGGTTATGAATTAGTGTTCGATGCAACCGGACGAAATGTCCACTTGATGGGAGATTCACTCATGACCGTCCTGCTTCACCTCGACGCCAGTGCCCGCCGCACCTCCCTCAGCCGCGAACTGAGCGCCGCCTTCGCCGACGCCTGGCGCTCCGAACACCCCGGCGGCGGCTATGTGTACCGCGACCTCGCGGCCGATCCCATCCCGTTCATCGGCGAGGGCTGGACCGACCTGTGCGATCGCGTATTGGCTCACGGCACCACCGATCTCGACCACCTGGCCGACCTGGTGAACTCACCCGCGCAGGAACAGGCCTGGGCGATCGTCGAACCGCTCCTGGCCGAGGTTCGCGCCGCCGACGTGATCCTGATCGGCACCCCGATGTACAACTACTCGATCCCCGCCAGCCTCAAGGCCTGGCTGGATCAGATCACCTTCCCGCGAATGTCCCTGGCCCCCAGGCGATTCTTGGTCACCACTGCTCGCGGCGGGGCCTACTCCCCGGGCGCACCCAAGGCGATCTACGACTATCAGGAGCGCTACCTGCGCGACTTCTTCGCGGGCCACTTCGCCGTGCAGGACTCGGTTTTCGTCAATGCGGAACTGGCGAACTCCCGTCAGGACCCGGCCCTCGCCCATCTGCGAGACAAGCACGACGCGTCCTACGCCGCCGCCCTCGCGGCCGCTCGCCGACTCGGAAAGGAGTACTGAAATGAACTGGCTGATACTGGGTTTGGCGGGTGTGGTGGAGATCGCGTGGTCGCAGTCCATCAAGCCGACCGAGAATTTCACCAAGCCGCTGGCCACTCTGATCTGCTTCGTGCTGGCGGCGGTCGCGGTGTATCTCTTGTCCTTCGCCATGCAGACCCTGCCGGTCGGCACCGCCTATGCGGTGTTCACGGGCATCGGTGCGGTCGGGGCGATCGGTATGGGCATCGTGATTCAGAAGGATCCGCTCAGCGCGGGCCGGGCGCTGTCACTCGCACTCATCGTGGGTGGCATCGTGCTGGCACGGGTCACCAATCCGGAGTGATCGCGGGGTCGGCCGGTATCGTGCTCGCGCATGGACGTTGCGCCGATCCGGCCTCCCGACCTTTCGACCCGGCCGTTCTTCCTCGCGGTGGAGCGAATCATGGCGGCCTCGCCCGCCGAGCTCTACCGCATGTGCACGACACAACTCAGCCTCTGGTTCGCCGACCCGGGTTCGGTGCTCTCCCGGCCCGCGGTGAATGAGCCGTTCTTCTTCACGGCGGGCGGCGGGCATCCGCATTACGGGCGGTTCCTGCGCCTGATTCCCGACCAGTTGGTGGAGCTCGCCTGGGTCACCGGTGCGGGTGGCACCGAGGGGGCGGAAACCGTTCTCACCGTGGAACTCACGCAACATGGCGCGGGCACCGCGCTGCTGTTGACCCATGCCGGATTCCCGAATGCCGCCGCCCGCGACCGCCACGAAAAGTCTTGGCCCACGGTCCTCGAGCAACTCGACCAGCGTGCCTCCACGTCCGTGTAGCGCGGGGTAGGTTCGTTGGCGAAAAGACTTCGAATCCCTCGAAAGGACTGATGATGCCTACACGCTCCGCGCGTACCGCCTGGACCGGTGGTCTGCAGGACGGCTCCGGCCAGGTCGAGCTCGTAAGCTCCGGCGTCGGCAAGTACGACGTCTCGTTCCCGAAGCGCACCGCCGACACCGCCGACGGCACCACCAGCCCCGAAGAGCTGATCGCCGCCGCGCACTCCTCCTGCTACTCCATGGCCCTGTCCGGTGAGATCGCCCGCGCCGGCGGCACCCCGCAGAGCCTGGACGTGACCGCCGACGTGACCCTGGGCCCGGACCCGGCCGGCGGCTTTCACCTCTCCAAGATCAAGCTGACCGTCGTAGGCCGCGCCACCGGCATCGACGCCGCCGGTTTCGCCGAGGCCGCTGCCGCCGCCAAGGCGGGCTGCCCGATCTCCAAGGCGCTCGCGGGCGTCCAGGACATCGAACTGGACGCCACCTTCGAGTCCTGATCCTTCGGGTGCACGTGGTTCCGGGCTTCCGGAGCCACGTGGCATGCCCGAAATCTCCTAGATGCTAGAAATTAGCTAGCCTCGGTGGCATGGAATCCCCAGTCACTCCCGAGGATGTGTCGCGAGGGCACGGCGGGAATTCCCTCCCCCGGGTGCTGGCACTCGACGCCGCTCGCGGCATCGCCGTCCTGGGCATGTTCGCGGTGCACGCCGGACCGCAGCGGGGCATGCAGGGCGCGGAGTTGCTGCGACCCTTCGAAGGTCGTTCCTCGGCACTGTTCGCGGTGCTGGCGGGTGTCTCGCTGGCATTGATGTCCGGTGGCGCGACACCGGATCGCGGTCTCGACGGCAGGCGCGACCTGGTCCGGATCGCGGTGCGCGCGGTGCTCATCGCGCTGGTGGGTCTGGGCCTGGCACAGGTCCATTCAGGAATCGGAATCCTGATCATTCTGACCTTCTACGGTCTGTACTTCCTGCTCGCGCTGCCATTGCTGCGGCTGAGCGCCCGATCCCTTGCCCTGCTCGCTGCGGTGTGGGCCGTCGCCGGGCCGATCCTGTCCTTCGTGATCCGAAGTCATATGGAGCAGAACAGTTTCGGCGGGAATCCGAACTTCGGCATGTTCACCTCGCTGTCGGGCCTGGGGGAGCTGGCCGAGATGCTGGTGATCACCGGCACCTATCCGGTGCTGACGTGGATGCCGTTCGTGCTCGCCGGAATGGCCTTGGGGCGGCTCGACATCCGCTCACTCTGGTGGGTTCAGGTGGCCGGTGCGGGCGCTCTCCTCACCGTTCTCGGCTACGGCGGATCATGGCTGATGCAGAATCCGTTCGGTGGACGAGCGCAATTGATCGCACAATTGCGACAGACTTTGACCGAATCGGGTGACCCCGATGACGTTCTGCGCCAAGTCAATCTGGGGGAGATCGTCGACTCGGTCGGTTTCGGTGCGGTGCCTACCGGCAACTGGTGGTGGCTGACCGTCGACTCTCCGCACAGCGGCACCCCGTTCGAAGTGATCGGCTCGACGGGGGTGGCATTCCTGGTGATCGGCGTCCTGCTGGCCATCACCCCGCGCGCGGTGATCCCCTTGCGATCCTTGATCTCCGCCGGTTCCTGCGCACTGACCCTCTACATCGGGCAGGTGGTGGCGCTCGGCGTGCTGGTGCCGATGCCGGATCCGGACGCGACCTCATTGCCCGGCGGGATACACGGGCCTTCCTGGTGGCTACTGGCGCTCCTGGTCTTCGGCTCGCTGACCCTGGCGACCCTGTGGCGCAGCGTATTCCGCCGCGGTCCGGCGGAGTGGCTGCTGCACAGGGTCACCGGCGGCATTACGCGACGGCTGGTACCCGATCGCGGCTAGCGAATTCCGTCAGCGCGGCATAGGCGAGGCCGAGAACCAGCCATAGCGTGGCGGTTTCGGCCAGCGACGCCGCCCGGAACTGCCACAGCAGGGTGGCCGGGAAGTCGGACTTCACCTCATTGATGCCCGGCAGCAGGATGTATCCGGCGGCGGTCACGAGGAGGAAGGCCGCCACCGCGCCGATCAGGCGCACGGTGCTCAGTTGGGTGCGCAACAGCTTGAAGACGTAGACGCCGGTGCCGACGGCCGCGAAGCCGAGCAGCACCACCGCGAGCCACAGCCAGGTGCGCTGATTGATGGTGTCCGGATCGCCCACCGCGGGCGGGTTGGCCGGGTACTTGAAGAACGGCACCGCGACGATCGCCAGCCAGCCACCGGCGGCCAGCCCGAGAGCGAGCTTGGGACCGGAGAGCGTGGTGTAGCGGCGCGCCCAATGGGCGACCATGCCGAGCACGGCGCCGATGGCGAGACCGAACAGGCCGAGCGCCAGGAATTGACCGGCCTTCTGACCGGTCCGGCTGACCAGGGGTTCTTCCTCATCGCCGTGCGAATGTCCGCCCGCCGCAGCGGATTCGGCGTGCTCGTGAGCCTGGGACTGGGATTCCTCGATGGCGATCGCCGCATTGATCTTGGATTCACCGATGGTGAAACCCACTGTCGCGGCCAGCAGACCGGCGATGAGGCCGGCCAGCAGGCCGCGCAGCAGCAGCGTCTTGAGCGAACCCGTCAAACCTGGGGATTCGTTCAGTGGCACGGAACACCCAGCAGGTGACGTCCGTCGTGCATGAGCTCGTGCATGTACATGCCGCTGCGCGAGATCGCGCCCTGATCGAAGCCGACCAGGTACAGCGTGAGCAGTGCGAGAAGAACGACTCCGGCGGAAATCAGCAGCGCCTTCAGCGCGTCATCACTCCGGCTGGGATTGTGGACGATGGCCATTCGAGCCTCCTTCAGGGATTTCGCGTCCCCGTCGAAACGGTTGCGACGGTGCCGGTGTCTGGCTCTCCCGGCACCCACCCATGAGGTCAGTGCTTGGAAACAGTGGCGCGACCGCCCCGGACTTTCACCGGGTTACCGCGTCACCGTCGCTACTTGCAACTCGAACTGTGACAGGTCCATTGGCCCTGCGTCAACACATGGCCTGATCAGGCGTTCTTACCCTGAACGTCCAGGACGACCTCGAACTCCAGCAGTGACGCGCCCGTGGACACGGGCTTGCGGGCCTCGCCGGAGTGCGCTTCGCGGGCCGGGCCGTCGCGCCAGGCCTCGAAGGACCCCTCGGAATCCCACTGGGTGACAACGAAATACCGAGTGTCGCCGGACACCGGGCGGAGCAGCTGGAAGCCGAGAAAACCGGGGGAGTTCTCGACCGCGTGCGCACGCGCCGCGAAGCGCTTCTCCAGCTCGGGGCCGGAGCCCTCGGGAACCTCGATTGCGTTGATCTTGACGACTGCCATGGTGTCGAGGCTACCTCGCTAGATTGGGGGCGTGTTGTACGACGAAGGCGGCAGCGGCACGCCGATTCTGCTGCTGCACGGACTGATGGGCAGCGCCCGCACCTGGCGGGCGCAACTGGACTGGCTGCGCGAATTCGGACATGTCCACACCTTCGACGCGGCGGGGCACGGACGTCCCGCGCCGCAGGAGCTGACCACCGAAGCCTTTGTCGCCGATCTCGCCGCGGCCACGTCGGGAATCACCGAACCGATGGTGGTGATCGGGCATTCGATGGGCGGGCTGCACGGGTGGATGTTCACCGCCGCGCATCCGGAGCGGGTGCGGGCGCTCGTGGTCGAGGATATGGCTCCGGACTTCCAGGGGCGTACGGCCGAGAATTGGGCGGCCGTGATCGGGGCTTGGCCGCAACCGTTTCCGGACGAGGCGGCGGTGCTGGAGTTCTTCGGGCCGGTCGCCGGTCGCTACTTTCTCGACTCGTTCCTGCGCGGACCGGACGGGTACCGCCTGCACGGCGAGGTTCCGACCTTCCGGGATATTTCCGAGGAGTGGGGGACCCGGGATTTCTGGACGCAGTGGAAGTCCCTCACCGTTCCGGCGCTGCTGCTCGAGGGCGAGCACACCATCACCCCGGCCGGGCAGATGCGGGAGATGGCGCGGGTGCATCCCGACGCGCGGCATGTGGTCATCCCCGAGGCGGGTCACCTCGTACACGACGATCAACCGGCCGCCTACCGGGCCGAAGTCGAGGCGTTCCTGCACCGCGTCCTCGTTTGATGGCGGGTGCCTTCAGTCCCTTCTGTGTGGCGTCGTATGCTCGGCTCGCACGCACTCCGGAATGAATGGTGACCAACGATGATCGACTTCACGATTCCTGCCGAACTCGCCGCCGAGCGCGATCGGGTTCGCGCCTTCGTCGCCGACAAGATCGTCCCCTACGAGCGTGATCCGCGGCTGACCGCGCACGGCCCGAACGACGAATTGCGCCAGGAACTGGTCGAATTGGCGCGCGCGGAGAAGCTGCTGACCATCCAGGCCCCCGTGGAACTGGGTGGACGCGGCCTGACCCACGTCGAGCAGGCCGTGCTGTACGAGGCCGCGGGATGGTCCACCCTCGGCCCGGTCGCCATGAACTGCGCCGCCCCCGATGAGGGCAATATGTTCCTGCTCTCCAAGGTCGCGAATCCGGAGCAGACCGAGCGCTTCCTGCAACCGGTCATCGACGGCCACCACCGTTCGGTCTTCGCCATGACTGAGCCGGGCGGTGCGGGCTCCGACCCGAACCAGCTGGCCACCGAGGCCACCTTCGACGGCGAGAACTTCACCATCAATGGCCGCAAATGGCTCATCACCGGCGCGGACGGCGCGAAGGTGTGGATCATCATGGCCAAGCTGGCCGACAACCCGCACCTGCCCGCGGGCCCGACGCTGTTCCTCTGCGACGGGGACCAGCCCGGCATTGTCATCGAACGCATCATGAACACGATGGACCGCAATTACGTCGGCGGCCACGCGGTGGTGAACTTTGACAATCTGGTGCTGCCCAAGGACTCCGTGCTCGGCGAGACCGGCCAGGCCCTGCGCTACGCCCAGCTCCGGCTGGCCCCGGCCCGCCTCACCCACTGCATGCGCTGGCTCGGCGCGGCCGAGCGCGCCCAGTCCATCGCGATCGATTACGCCAAGACCCGCACCGCCTTCGGCAAGCCGATCGGCGAGCACCAGGGCGTCTCATTCATGTTGGCGGACAATGAAATCGCCCTGCATCAGTGCCGCCTCACCATCTGGCACGCCTGCTGGCTCATGGATCAGGGCGAGAAGGCCCGCCACGAGAGCTCCATCGCCAAGTCCTACGTCTCCGAGGAACTGTTCAAGGTCGCCGACCGCTGCGTCCAGGTCCTCGGCGGAATCGGCATCAGCGACGAAACCGTCGTCGAAATGATCTTCCGCGACATGCGCGCCTTCCGCCTCTACGACGGCCCCACCGAGGTCCACAAGTACGCTATCGGCCGCAAGATCCTTCGCGGATAACCCTCTATTTCCCGGCGGTTCGGGAGCGAAGCCGCAGACAGTGGGGCATCGAGCCGCCGGGGTAGCTAGGATTCGGGGCCATGAGTTCGGAATTGCACGTCGATGTCTCAGGCGGAGTCGCCGTGCTCACGCTTAACCGGCCCGCGCAGCAGAATGCGCTCACCCCCGCGATGGCTTCGGAACTCGGTGCGGCACTACGCCGCTGCGATACCGATGACGCCATCGGGGCGATCGTGCTGACCGGTACGCCGCCCGCCTTCTGTGCGGGCGCGGACCTGTCGCTAAAAATCGGTGAGGTGAACGGCTGTATCGACCCGCCGCCGTTCAAGATCCGCAAACCGGTCATCGCCGCGGTGAACGGGCACGCCGTCGGCGTAGGCCTGGAACTCGCCCTCCAATGCGATCTGCGCTATTTCGCCCGCGATGCCGTGTATGGCCTGAATCAGGTCCGCCGCGGCGCAATCGCGGGCGGCTACGCCCACTGGACCCTGCCCCGCCTGATCGGCAGCGCCAATGCCGCCGACCTCCTCCTCACCGGCCGCACCTTCGACGGCGACGAGGCCCGCGCCCTCGGCGTAGCCAATGCCTGCCTGCACGCGGGCGAAGTCCTCCCCACCGCCCTCGAAATAGCCCACGACATAGCCCACGGCGCGGCCCCCCTCCCGGTGGCCCTGTCGAAGCGCCTCCTCTGGGAAGCCCCCACCATGACCCCGGAAACCGTGGGCCGCTTGGAAACCGAACTCAATGACTTCGTAGCCAAGAGCGCCGACGGTGGCGAGGGCGTAGCCGCCCTCAAGGACCGCCGCCCACCCAAGTGGACCGGCAGCGTCAGCGGCGAATGGCCCGCCTGGGACGCCGTCACCGAGGGTGAGCGCCGAGCAGGACTCGACTAGTCCTTGGGGGTTCCGGGGCGAAGCCCCCGAGACTCCGCGTCAGCGGTTTTCTCCCTGAGAGCTCTGCGAGTCAGGCTCGCCCGCCGATCGCGATCAGGACGAAGAGGATCGCCATGCAGATCATGAGGATGGTGCCGACGATCCCGAGGATGTAGCCGACCATCGCCTGGACCCGGCCGCCGAAGGCCCCGCCGGACGCGTCGATCTCATTGAGCGCGCGCCGCCCGAGCACCCAAGCCACCGGCCCCAGCGCGCCACAGCAGAACACGCTCAGCGCCCCGAGTAGCAGTACCGCCGTCGCATGCTCGTGCTCGACGGGGGAGCCGATGGGCTGCTCAGGGATGACCACCGCCCGAGTTTACGGTCGGATGCCGCCACCCGGCAGGCTGACGCGCGGACTTTGCCTGCGCCAGTACCGGATTGCGGCGAACGGGACCTCGAGCGAACTCAGCCGCGACGCTGGCGAGCGACCTCGGCGAGCACCACACCGGCGGCGACGGAGGCGTTCAGCGATTCGACCGGACCGGCCATCGGAATGCTCAGGATGGCATCGCAGTTCTCCCGGACCAGGCGCGATAGCCCCTTGCCCTCGGAGCCGACCACGATGACCGTCGGTGCGCTGCCGTCGAATTGGTCGAGGGTGGTGTCGCCGCCCGCGTCCAGTCCGACGATCTGGAAGCCCTTATTGGCCCAATCCTTCAGCGTACGAGTGAGATTGGTGGCCCGCGCGACGGGAAGCCGCGCCGCGGCACCGGCGCTGGTGCGCCATGCGACGGCGGTCACGCTGGCGCTGCGGCGCTGCGGAATCACCACGCCGTGCCCGCCGAACGCGGACACCGAGCGAATGACCGCACCCAGGTTGCGCGGATCGGTGATGTTGTCCAGCGCGACCAGCAGCGCGGGTTCGGCGGAGCTGCGGACCTTCTCGACCAGATCGTCCGGATGCGCGTAGCGGTACGGCGGCACCTGCAGGGCCAAGCCCTGGTGCATGCCATTGCTGCTCATCTTGTCCAGGTCGGTGCGCGGCAGTTCCAGGATCGAGATGCCGAGATCGGCGGCGATCTTCACCGATTCGGTGAGCCGGTCGTCGTTCTCGGTGCCCACGGCGACGTACAGCGCGGTGGCCGGAACCCCGGCGCGCAGGCACTCCACCACCGGGTTGCGGCCGAGCACCAGCTCCGGGCCCTCATTGTCCTTGCGGCCCGCGATCGGCCGTCCGGCATTGCGGCTGCGGGCATTGGCGGTGGCGTTCTCCGCCTTGGCCTTGGCCTTCGCGCGCTTGGCGGCCGGATGATAGGTGCGCTCCTCGGCCTTCGGCGTCGCGCCGCGGGCCTCGAGCCCGCGGCGGCGCACGCCACCGGACCCGACGGTCTGCCCCTTCTTGCTGCCCGTCTTGCGCGTCGCGCCGCGTCGCTGTGAATTGCCTGCCATCACTTCGCCTTCCGTGTCATGTGGGAACCCAGCACCCGGCCGGCCGCGCGGTTGTCCCGCGACCGGTCGATCATGCGGAATACCCGCATCCGGTCGGCGCAGCTGATGGCTGCGCCTGCATTGCCCCTAGCTCTTGTAGGGTCGCTCACCGTTTTTCCTTGGTGAGCGACCATTCCGGTCCATTCGGAGTATCGGTCACTTCCACGCCGGCCGCCTTGAGCCGGTCGCGCACCGCATCGGCCCCGGCCCAGTCCTTGGCGGCCCGGGCCTCTTGGCGGCGTTGCAGTTCCGCATTGATGAGCACATCGAGTGCTTCCAGCGCGGAGGAGGAATCAGCGGGCGCGGCCCAGTGCGCATCGAGGGGATCCACGCCGAGAATCCCCAGCATGGCCCGCACCTGTCCGGCCATGACCCGCGCGTCGTCCAGTTTCCCGGATTCGACGGCCTTATTGCCCTCGTGCACGAGCCGGTGAATCTCCGCGAGGGCCTTGGGCACCGCGAGGTCATCGTTCAGTGCGGCCGCGAAGCCCTCGGTCCAGGTGCCGACCGGAACATCCCCGGCCCGCTCCACCACGCGCTGCACGAATCCTTCGATCCGCTGGTAGGACGCGGCGGATTCGGTGAGCGCCTGATCGGAGTACTCCAGCATCGAGCGGTAGTGCGCGCTGCCCAGGTAGTAGCGCAGCTCGACGGCGCGCACCCCGACCCGTTCCAGCACATTGGAAATGGACAGCACATTGCCGAGCGATTTGGACATCTTCTCGCCGGCCATGGTGACCCAGCCATTGTGCAGCCAGTAGCGCGCGAACGCGTCCCCGGCCGCATTGGATTGCGCGATCTCGTTTTCGTGGTGCGGGAAAACCAAATCCATTCCACCGCAGTGAATATCGAATTCGCCGCCGAGATAGAACTCGGCCATGGCGGAGCATTCCAGATGCCAGCCCGGCCGGCCCGGACCCCACGGCGACGGCCAGCTCGGCTCGCCCGGTTTGGCGGCCTTCCACATGGTGAAGTCGCGCTGGTCCTTCTTGCCCGTGCCGGCGCTCTCGCCCTGGTGCACATCGTCGAGCCGATGCCCGGACAGCTTGCCGTAGCCGGGGAAGCTCAGCACGTCGAAGTAGACATTGCCCTCGGACGCGTAGGCGTGCCCGCGGTCGATGAGCCGCTGCATCATCTGCACCATCTGGGTGATGTGCCCGGTGGCCCGCGGTTCGGCCGAGGGCGGCAGCACGCCGAGGGTGTCGTAGGCGCGGTCGAAGGACCGCTCGTGGGTGGCGGCCCATTCCCACCACGGCCGCCCGTGTTCGGCGGCCTTGTTCAGAATCTTGTCGTCGATATCGGTGACATTGCGAATGAAGGCGACATCGAAATCATTGGCGCCGAGCCAGCGTCGCAGCACGTCGAAGGCGACGCCACTGCGCACGTGTCCGATGTGCGGTTCGCCCTGCACCGTGGCGCCGCACAGGTACACCGACGCGTGGCCGGGGACCAGCGGAGTGAAGTCACGCAGGGTCCGCGTCTCGGTGTCGAAAAGGCGCAGAGTCACGACCAGCCATCCTAGCTGTTGGTATGTGGCGGATTACGGGCGGATGCGGCCTTGCGTCCGGCCGCGTGAAAGGTAATCGATCGTCAGGTCAGGATCGACAACACAGCAGGGCCGTGGCCATCGCCGCAATACCTTCGCCGCGGCCGGTGAGACCCAGTCCGTCGGTGGTGGTTCCCGATACCGAAATCGGCGCGCCGAGAATTTCGCCGAGCACCTGCTGGGCTTCGGCGCGACGCGGGCCGATCTTGGGACGATTGCCAATTACTTGTACAGCCGCATTGACAATCGTGAAGTCGGCCTCGTCCAAAAGCCGGCGAACTTCCTTCAGCATGGCCGCCCCGGACACGCCTTCCCATTCCGGTCGCCCGGTGCCGAAGATCGCGCCGACATCGCCGAGACCGGCGGCGGACAGCAGGGCATCGCACAGGGCGTGGGCTGCGACATCGCCGTCGGAGTGGCCTTCGCAGCCGCTGTCACCGTCGAAGAGCAGGCCCGCCATCCAGCAGGGACGGCCGGGTTCGATCGGGTGCACATCGCTGCCGATGCCCACGCGCATGCTCGTCGGATCGATCACGGCGTAGTCACCGCCTCCCGTGCCGCGATAGGGGTATTGCGCTGTGCCACCAGTGTATTGGCAAGCACTAGGTCGAGTGGCGTAGTGATCTTGAAAGCCAGCGGATCGCCGAGCACCGTCAACACGGTGGTGCCGAGTAATTCGACCAACCCGGCGTCATCGGTGGCCTGGGTATCGGTCGCATAGGCCGCGCGCAGTAATCGCGCATCGAAGCCCTGCGGAGTCTGAATGGCGCGCAGCCCGGATCGATCCGGCGTCCCGGTCACCGCACCCGCGGCATCCACGGATTTGATGGTGTCGGTCACCGGCAATGCGGGCACCACGGCGGGCGCGCCGGCGCGCAGCTCGGCCACGACGCGGGAGATCAGCGACGGCGGTGTGAGGGCCCGGGCCGCGTCGTGCACGAGGACGAAAGTGGCGTCCGGGGCGGCGTCCAGACCGGCGCGGACCGAATCGGTGCGCTCGGCTCCGCCGGGCACCACATGGACGGGTATGGCTGATTCGGGCAGCAGAGCGCGCGTCTCGTCGATGAGGTCGGCGGGCACCATCACCACAACCTCGTCGACGGACCCGGAAGCGATCAGCCCATCTACTGCCAGTGCGAGCATGGGACTGCCGCCGACCGGGACGAACGCCTTGGGTTTCGATTCACCTAGGCGTACGCCCTGGCCGGCGGCAGGCACCAGCGCTACGACACGGCTCTCGCCGTGCAGTTCGTTCACGGTCAGGAAGCCGCGGCGAGGACCTCGTCGAGCAGGGTGTCTGCCCGGACATCGTCGGTGCCCTCGGCGAGCGCGAGCTCACCGACGAGGATCTGGCGCGCCTTGGCCAGCATCCGCTTCTCACCGGCGGACAGGCCGCGGTCCTGCTCCCGACGCCACAGGTCGCGGACGACCTCGGCAACCTTGTTCACATCGCCGGAGGCGAGCTTCTCGAGGTTGGCCTTGTAGCGACGTGACCAGTTGGTCGGTTCTTCGGTATGAGGAGCGCGCAGCACCTGGAAGACTTTGTCCAAGCCCTCCTGGCCGACGACGTCGCGGACGCCGACATACTCTGCATTCTCTGCGGGAACCCGAACGGTCAGGTCGCCTTGTGCGACCTTGAGGACCAGATACTCCTTTTGCACACCCTTGATGGTGCGGGTTTCGATAGCTTCGATCAGCGCCGCTCCGTGGTGGGGGTAAACGACGGTGTCTCCGACCTTAAAAATCATGTGTCCCGTGCCCCTTTCGATGTTCACAGTTTAACATGCGACTCGGTAACGGCGCGATCAACGGCGCAGGTCAGGGCCACAACGAGGCGGCGGCGGGGGTTGACAGAACTCGAATCGTGTGCATCTTGTTGTGGCATAACGGGATACCGCGCAGTACTGTCCGAACGCATATGCCGACTCGCAAGTCGCATACGCGACTGCGCACCCTCGCATTAACGGCAATGCGGCAATGAGAACAACTCGGCGGTTCTGTGTCGCCGACACTCGCCCGTACGACCGTGCCCGCGTGTGGGGCGCGGCGCGGCACGCATTACTCTCTTTGACTACTACTCTCCATAGTGGAGTGAACCGGTCGACATGGAGGACCCCGTGACTGCCCTGAAAGCCACCACAGCGTCCAAGGCGCGGCGGCGTGCCGTGACAGTTGCTGCTCTCGCCGCGGGTGCGATGCTGGCGCTGTCGGGTTGCGGCGCCGGTCAGATCTCGCAGACCGCGACCCAGGTCGCGGCCGTCAATGGCAATAGCGCGAACGTCGGCAAGGTCGCACTGCGCGACGTGCGCTTCCTGCTGCCGCAGTCCGAGGAGTACAACAACGCCAAGGGCGGCAAGGCCGTGCTCGCCTTCAGCGCCATCAACCTCGGCGAGGCCAAGAGCGACGAACTGGTCAGCATCACCAGTGACCTGGGCTCGGTGAAGATCGACGGCAAGGCCGAGATCAAGCCGCAGACCACCCTGGTCGCCGGGTACGCCAAGAAGGGCGAGGCCAAGCCCGAGGCCGCCGCCGGACATGACCAGCACGGCGCGTCCGCCGAACCGGCCACCGAGAAGGCCGCCGATCCGGACGCCAACCCGCTGCTGATCGAGATCGACGGGCTGAGCAAGGATGTCACCCCCGGTCTGACCTACCCCGTCACCTTCAACTTCAAGGACGCGGGCACCGTCGTGGTCAATGTGCCGGTCGACGCCGGGCCGGGCAACCCGCGGCAGGAACCGGCCAAGGCCGATGAGAAGAAGTCGGAGCACTGAGCCCGGCCCCTCGAATTTCCTTCGACCGCACCCGCTTCGGAATTCCGAAGCGGGTGCGGTCGTCTGCGGGGGTGTGGTGGCGCTGCCCGATCCTGTCGGCATCGCTGACTAGGCTGCCCGCGTGGCCAAGGTGAAATCGCTGTACCGCTGCGCCGACTGTGCGCATGAGGTCGCCAAGTGGGTGGGCCGCTGCCCCTCGTGCGGGGGCTGGGGGACGATCGCGGAGACCGCCATGGCCTCGGCGTCGGCCTCGGTCACGGTGTCGAGCGGGCGGCGGGCGATGTTGCCGAGTACGGCCGCGACGCCGATCTCGCAGATCGACGCGAACGCGACGCAGTCCCGGTCGACCGGCGTCTCCGAGCTCGATCGGGTGCTGGGCGGGGGCATCATTCCCGGTTCGGTGGTGCTGCTGTCCGGGGAGCCCGGGGTCGGCAAGTCCACGCTGTTGCTCGAGGTGGCGCATCGCTGGGCGCGCTCGCGCGGTGAGATCGCGCTGTACGTGACCGCGGAGGAATCGGCGGGTCAGGTGCGGTTGCGCGCCGATCGGACCGGCGCGGTGCACGAGAAGGTCTATCTGGCGGCCGAATCCGATCTGGCCACGATTCTCGGGCATGTCGAGCAGGTGCGCCCGACGTTGCTGGTGGTCGACTCGGTGCAGACCATGCTGGCCGGTGATGTGGACGGCGTGATCGGCGGCGTCACTCAGGTGCGGTCGGTGACGGCCGCGCTCACCTCGCTGGCCAAGGCCAGCGGGATCGCGGTGCTGCTGGTCGGGCACGTCACCAAGGACGGCGCGGTGGCCGGTCCGCGCACCCTGGAACATCTGGTGGACGTGGTCCTGCAGTTCGAGGGCGATAAGCATTCCGCGCTGCGCATGGTGCGCGGCGTCAAGAACCGTTTCGGCAGCACCGACGAGGTGGGCTGCTTCGAGATGCGCGAGGCGGGCATCGTCTGCGTGGACGATCCGTCCGGGCTGTTCCTGCATCATCGGGACGACGCGGTGCCCGGCACCGCGGTCACGGTGGCCATGGACGGTAAGCGGCCCATGCTGGGCGAGGTGCAGGGGCTGACGGTGGACACCCAGGCGCCCGCGCCGCGCCGCGCGGTGAGCGGTCTGGACTACAACCGCGTTTCCATGGTCCTGGCGGTCCTGCAGAGCCGCGGCGGGGTCTATGTGGGCAAGCAGGACGTGTACGCGGCCACGGTCGGCGGTATGCGGCTCACCGAACCGGCCGCGGATCTGGCTGTGGCCCTTGCCATCGCGAGCGCGAGTCAGGATCGGGCGCTGCCCAGCGGCATGATCGTGCTCGGCGAGGTCGGCCTGGCCGGGGAGGTGCGGCAGGTGACGGGGCTGACCAGGCGCCTCGCCGAAGCGGAGCGGCTCGGATTCACCGAGGCGCTGGTCCCGCAGGGTGTGGAGCGCGCCGGTCGCACCATGAAGCTGCACGAGGTGACGGATCTGCGTGCGGCACTGGCGATGAGCGGGCTGCGGCAGCGGCGATCGCGTGAGCGGGGGGAAGGCGACGATTGATGGCGGCACCGATCAAAACGTGGAGGGGCCTGCTGGGCCGTTCGGGTCTCGCGCCGATGCGCGATTCCGAAATCGGCGGGGCGGCGGATAATTCGAGCGATGCGGTGCGTGATGTGATCGCGCGATTGGTGCCCGGAACGCAATTGCGGGATGGAATCGATCGCATATTGCGTGCGGGCAGTGGCGGACTCGTGGTGCTCGGATATGACGAACGAGTGGAACGACTCTGCGACGGCGGATTCGAATTGACCGCCGAATTCGCGCCGACCCGGTTGCGGGAATTATCGAAAATGGATGGGGCCGTGGTCCTTTCCACCGATGGTTCCCGAATCGTGCGCGCCAATGTGCATCTGGTGCCCGATCCGGCATTGCCGACGGTGGAATCCGGCACCCGGCACAAGGCGGCCGAACGCACCGCCGCGCAAACCGGTTATCCGGTGGTGTCGGTGAGCGCGTCCACCGGACTGGTGACGATTTATGTCCATGGCGCAAGGCATCTCGTGCAGGACTCCGCGACCATCCTGTCCCGCGCCAATCAGGCCATGGCGACCTTGCAGCGCTACCGGGTCCGGCTCGACGAGCTGACCCGCCGCCTGTCCGCGCTGGAGATCGAGGACTTCGCGACCCTGCGCGACGTGCTGACCGTGGTGCACTGCCTGGAGCTCATGCGCCGCACCGCGGGCGAGATCGAGCAGGACGTACTGGAACTCGGCGTGGACGGCCGCCAGCTCGCGCTGCAGCTGACCGAACTGGTGGTGGACACCGAGAATCTGCGCCGCCTGCTGGTGCGCGACTACGTGGTCGGCGAGGCGGTGGGGGAGGCGCAGGTGGATCGCGCGCTCACCCGATTGGACGGGCTGACCGACAATGATCTGCTGGAGCTGGCGAATCTGGCTCCCGCACTGGGCTGTCCGGCCACCCTGGAAGCCTTGGACACCGCGGTCGGCCCGCGCGGCTACCGCTTGCTGGCGCAGATCCCGCGCGTGCCGTTCCGCAGGGTCGAACCCCTGGTGGATGTTTTCGGCACGCTACGGGCGCTGCTGGGGGCCACCCAGGCCGATCTGGAGGCGGTGGACGGCGTGAACGCCCAACTGGCGCGGCGCATTCGCGAGGGCTTGGCGCGGCTGGGCGAGCACGGGTACGCGTGATCAGGCGATATTGAACGGCTCCGGGGAGCTGCGCACCGAACCGATCTGGGCGACAACGGTGTACGGCCCCGGGGAGACCGGCACCCGGTCACCCGCGCAGGCGGGCTGCGAGGTGGCGCCGGACCAGGTCACCGTGAAGGCCGCCTGCTGACCGGGATTCAGCGAGCGCACGTCCGGGGTGCCGTCCGGGTAGCAGTCGGTGCTGGACCACAGCTTGCGCTGCCCGTCCAGGGACTGCACCGAGACCAGCTGTAGCCCCGAACCCATATCGCGTTCGCAGGTGGCGCTGGAGATATTGGTGATGACGATGCCGAACACCGGCTGCTCACCGTTCTTGTAGGTGGGCTGCCCGACATTCACCTTCACGGCCAGGGATTGGTCCGGGCATTGGCCCTGCCCGACCGGCGCGGCGGTGCCGGTGACGCTGCCGGACGGTTTGGCCTGGCTCGACTCCGGTGCGCCGGTGGAGCTTCCGGCGGGCTTATTGGTCGAGCCGGCGGCCGAGGTGGTGGCCTTGGCGTCGGTCTTCTGGTCCCCGTCGCCACTGCCTCGGAGCAGCGCGAAGCCCACCCAGACGACTATCGCGAGGGCGAGGGCGGTTGCGCCGATCGCGACCAGGCGACGGCGCCAGTAGATTTCCGGCGGCAGCGGTCCATTCGGTTCCAGCACGGCACCAACGGTAAGGGCACCGTCTCACGCATCGCCCGTAGGGTCTCGGCGTGTCGGAGGTGAAACGGCATATGGGACAGGTATATCAGGCGACTTCGCCGATATTTCCGATCACGCGGTGCAGCTTGATCTGGCCTTCGGCCAGGTTGTAGGTGACGCAGGCGATGGCGCATTCGCCCGTCGCCACGCGCTGGGAAATCATCATGGAACGCTGCATGAGCAGGCGCGCGGTCTCCTCCACGTGCCGGGCTTCGAGTTCGTCGACCGAGCTGAGGCCCTCGCGGCGGCCGAGCAGAATGGACGGGGTGACGCGTTCGACGACACTGCGGATGAAGCCGCCGGGCACATTGCCATTGTCGAGGGCGTCGATGGTGGCCCCGACCGCACCGCAGGAGTCGTGGCCGAGCACCACGATGAGCGGGACATCCAGGACGTGTACGCCGTACTCGATGGAACCGAGCACCGAGCTGTCGACGACATGGCCTGCGGTGCGGACCACGAACATCTCGCCGAGGCCCTGGTCGAAGATGATTTCGGCGGCCACGCGGGAGTCGCCGCAGCCGAACAGGATTGCGTGGGGCTGCTGCCCACCGACGAGCTTCGCCCGGTCGGCGGCACCCTGGCTAGGATGCTGCAACGTGCCATTGACGAAGCGCTCGTTGCCCTCACGCAGGGCTTTCCAGGCACTGATCGGGTTGGAATGCGGCATAGATCCCATTTTCCATAGCCCTTCGGTTACTGGCGAGTCCATAAAGTTACGGTCCGGCAAAGACGCTCTGGCGGCGGTCCGGCGCGGACAGTGAGGGAAGAGGTCGAGGTGGACAGCGACGTGCTGATCGAATGGTACCGGGAGACCGCCCGGGACCTGCCGTGGCGGCGGCCGGGGGTGAGCGCCTGGCAGATCCTGATGAGCGAGATCATGCTCCAGCAGACGCCCGTGGTGCGGGTGGAACCCATCTGGCGGGAGTGGGTGGCGCGCTGGCCGGTGCCCTCGGCCATGGCCGCCGCCCCGCAGGGTGAGGTGCTGCGCGCCTGGGGCAAGCTCGGCTATCCGCGGCGCGCGCTGCGGCTGCACGAGTGCGCACAGGTGCTGGCGCGTGAGCACGGCGATGTGGTGCCCGCCGATGTGGAGGTGCTGCTGGGTCTGCCGGGGATCGGTGCGTACACGGCTCGCGCGGTGGCCTGCTTCGCCTACGGGCAGCGGGTTCCGGTGGTGGACACCAATGTTCGGCGGGTGGTGGCGCGTGCGGTGCAGGGGCGGGCGGAGGCGGGCAATCCCGCAGCCCGCGATCTCGGTGAGACCGAAGCACTGCTGCCCGCGAATGTGGAACGGGCCGCGGTCTTTTCCGCCGCCCTGATGGAGCTCGGTGCGACGGTCTGCACGGCGCGCAATCCCGATTGCGGCAAGTGCCCGCTGCCCAGCTGCGCCTGGGTCTCGGCCGGGCGGCCCGCCTCCGAGGTGGTCCGCCGGGTGCAGAAGTACGAGGGCACCGACCGGCAGGCGCGCGGCCGACTGCTCGACGTGCTGCGCGGTGCCACGGGTCCGGTGGAACGAATCCGCCTGGATCTGGCCTGGACTCGCGATCCGGGCCAGCGCGACCGGGCGCTCGATTCGCTGCTCATCGACGGTCTCATCGAGCAGACTTCCGACGGCCTGTTCGCCTTGGCGGGCGAGGGTTAGCCGCCCACACCACTCCCGGAGCAGGACGAGGGGTAACCCCGGGAGCGGTGCGGCGGCGCGACCTGCCGCCCCTCACACGGTAGATCGCGAACCGGTCGCGCGAGTGAGCGCGAAATAGCCGGTAGTTGAACGGATTTCGGGCAATGACCGGCTCAGGCGGGAACCAGTGCGCGGCGGCGATTGCGGGTGCGGGATCCGATGACGCGGCAGATCAGGTAGGTCGCGAACGAAATGGTGGTGACGAAGGTCGAGATCGGCACGCCGGGGGCCAGCGACAGCAGAATCCCTCCGACCGCGGCGATTTCGGCGAACACGATCGACAGGATGGTGGCCCGCACCGGATTGGCGGTGAGCTGACTGGCCGCCGCCGCGGGCGTGATGAGCAGCGACAGCACCAGCAGGGCACCCACGATCTGTACACCGAACGCGGCGGTGATGCCGAGCAGCACCGCGAACACGATGGCCAGTGCGCGCACCGGAACCCCGCGTGCCACAGCCACTTCCGGGTCGGTGCTGGCGAACAGCAGCGGCCGGTAGATGGCCGCCAGCACGATCAGGACCGCCGCGGTGCAGGTGGCCAGCAGGCCGAGGCCGTTATTGCCCACGCTCACCACCTGGCCGGTGAGCAGCGAGAATTTGGAGCCCGCCCGTTCGGGGCTGAGCCACAGGAACAGCACGGACAGGCCGAGCCCGAAGGCCAGTACCACCGCGATGACCGAATCCCGTTCGCGCGCACGAGATCCCAGTACCCCGAACAGCACCGCCGCAACCACCGAACCGGCGATTGCGCCGAATCCCACACCGACGCCCGCCAGCAGCGCGGCGGCCGCACCGGTCAGCGAGAGCTCGCTGGTGCCGTGCACCGCGAACGACATCTGGCGGCTGATGATGAGCGGGCCGATGGCCCCGGCGAGCAGGCCCAGCAGCGCCGCGGCCAGCACGGCCTGCTGTACGAAGTCCTGGCCGAGCAGGTAGGAGGTGGTGGAGAAGTCGAACATCTGCGAGAAGACCTGGGACAGTTTGTCGATCATGACCGCACCTCGTCCGCGTCGCTGTGGCAGTGCTGGGCGTTCTCGCCGTGGCAGTGTTGCGCGCCGTCCGCGCCGAGCGCGTCCATGGCGTCGCCGGTGCCGACGACCACGAGGCGTCCGCGCACCCGCAGCACGTCGACCTGGGTGCGGTACAGCTCGGAGAGCACCTCGGAGGTCATGACCTCGTCGGGCGTGCCGATCCGGAACTTGCCGTCGACCAGGTACAGCACCCGATCCACCAGGGGCAGAATCGGATTGATCTCGTGGGTCACGAACAGCACGGCGGTGTCGTGGGTGTGCCGCCGCTTGTCGATGAGCTCGGACACCAGTCGCTGATTGGCCAGGTCGAGGGAGAGTAGCGGTTCGTCGCAGAGCAGCACCTTGGGGTCGCCCACGAGGGCTTGCGCGACTCGTAGTCGCTGCTGTTCGCCGCCGGAGAGCACGTCGAGGGGCGCGTGGGCGTACTTCTCCGCCCCGACATCCGCAATGGCTTGGGCGACTTTGCGTTTGCGCTCCTTGCGGTTGCGGAACCCGAGTCCCCACCGGTGGCCGTCGACGCCGAGGCCGACCAGGTCGACGCCGCGCAGTTGTGCGCCGCCATCGATCGTCTTCTGTTGCGGCACATAGCCGATATCCGGATTACCGGCCCGGGTCGGCGTGCCCGAGATCTCGGCCGTGCCCGCCGACAGCGACAGCTGCCCGAGCAGCATGCGCAGCAGTGAGGTCTTGCCGGAACCGTTGGGGCCCAGCACCGCCACGAACTCGCCCGGCTGGATCTCGAGATCGAGGTCCTGCCACAGGGTCCGGTCGCCGAACGACAGCCGCGCCCCGGCCAGTCGGACAGCCGGGGGCGTGGTGCGTGCCGGGGTGTGCGCCGCGGCCGTGGTTTGCTCCGCCGGGGTTTGCTTCGGGGCGGCGAGCGGGGTCGCGAGATCGATTTTGGGATTCATGACGGCGCTCCCGATTTCGGCGGCGGTGGCTGTCCCTGACATTGGTGGCGGACCTAGGCGAGGGCCGTGGCGAGTGCCGTGGCGTTGCGGGTCATCCAGTCAATGTAAGTCAGGCCCTTGGGGAGGGTTTCGGTCACCTCGACGATGGGGAGACCCGCGGATTTGGCGGTGTTGTACAGGTCCTTGGTGACCTTGTCCTCGGTCTGGATGTTGTAGACGAGGGCACGAACTTGCTTGCCGGTCAGTAGATCTCGCACGGCGGCGACGTCCGAGGGGGACGGGTCGGTGCCCTGCTCGACGGACTCCTGGAAGGAATGCGGAGTGCGGTCCTCGGCCTTGGCGGCGGTCAGCAGGTAGTAGGCGAGCGGCTCGGTCTGCAGGACAGGCTGATTCGGATGCTCGGCGGCGATCTTCGCGGTTATGGCATTGATGGCGGCCAGCTGGGCGCGGAAGGCGGCGGCGCGGTCGGTGTAGGCCTGCTTGTGCTCGGGGTCGAGCTCGCCGAGGCTGGTGGCGATCTGCCCGGCGACCTTGTCCACGCCCGGCACGTTGTACCAGACATGCTCATTGGCGGCCTCGTGGCCGTGATCGTCGCCGCCGGTCTCGCCGGTGACGAGCTGGTACGCGTTCACCGAGCGCTTGGACTTGCCTTCGATGGCCTTGTCGATGAACGCGTCATAGCCGCCGCCGTTGTAGACGATCAGGCTCGCATCATTGATCTTGGCGGCCTGGACGGGGCTGACCTCGAACGAGTGCGGGTCGGCGGCCGGATCGCTGATGATCGACTCGACCTTCATATCGGGTCCGGCGATGGCCTTGGTGATATCGCCCCAGACATTGGTGGAGGCGACCACGGTGGGTCCGCTGGAATCGTTCTTCGAGTTTCCGCAGGCGGTCAGGGCGGCCACGGTGGCGAGCCCCGCGGCGACTACGGCGAATCCTCGGGCAAAGCTTCTGGTCACGCTGGGAACTCCTGAAACACGCTTAACAAAAACGAAAACGATTGCCATTAAAATGTAGCGCAACTGTCCGGAGGTTCCGAATCGCGACCGGTCGGTGTGAGACGCACCACGCGAGAAGCGGACAAAACCGGCCCGCGTGAACCGGATTCGTGGGGCCGGACCCCGCGACCCCCACCAACAAATCGGCCCCCGCGAACTTTTGTTCGCGGGGGCCGATTCGTTCTTGTCCGGTAGGGCTACGTCATCGCAGGCACCGGCTGGCTCAGCAGTTGAGCGCAGCGCAGCAGGCCAAGGTGGCTGTAGGCCTGCGGGTGGTTGCCGAGGGAGCGTTCGGCGACCGGGTCGTACTCCTCGGAGAGGAGGCCGGTGGGTCCGGCCACATCCACGAGTTGGGCGAACAGGGCCTCGGCGTCCTCGCGCTTGCCGATGAGCAGGTACGCCTCGACGAGCCATGCGGCGCAGAGATGGAAGCCGCCTTCGCCGCCGGGGAGGCCGTCGTCGTGGTGGTAGCGGTAGACGGTGGAACCGCTGCGCAGTTCCGCCTCGGTCGCCACGACCGTGGCCGCGAAGCGCGGGTCGGACGGGTCGATCAGGCCGCTGAGTCCGATGTGCAGGGTCGCCGCGTCGAGGTCGGTGCCCTCGTAGGCGGCGGTGTAGGACTGCACCTCCTCATTCCAGCCTTCGGTCTTGACCTCGTCGGAGATGGTGTCGCGCAGCTTCTCCCAGTCGGCGTCGGCGGACCTGTCGAACTGTTTGGCCAGGGTGAGCGCCCGGTCGATGGTGAGCCAGCCCATGACCTTCGAGTACACGTGGTGGCGCGGGTTGCCGCGAATCTCCCAGATGCCGTGGTCGGGTTCGCGCCAGCGCCGCTGCACGGCGGACACCATGGCGTGCACGAGCTCCCAATCCGCGTCCGGCAGCGCCTTTTTCGGATCGTTGATGCCCTTGCGTTCGCGGGCGTGGGCGAGCTGCGAGATGAGATCCACGATGGGACCGAACACGTCGAGCTGCACCTGCATGTTCGCGGCATTGCCGACGCGGACCGGTCGCGATCCGGCGTAGCCGGGCAGCTGGTCGATGACGGCCTCGGGCGGCAGGGTTTCGCCGTAGAGGGTGTAGAGCGGGTGCAGGCGTTCGGGTCCGGGCAGGGTTTCCAGCACCCGGTGCACCCAGGCGAGGAGGTCCTCGGCCTCGCCGATGGAGCCGAGTGACACCAGCGCGGAGGCGGTGAGCGAGGCGTCGCGCAGCCAGCAGTAGCGGTAGTCCCAGTTGCGGACGCCGCCGATGTCCTCGGGCAGTGAGGTGGTGGCGGCGGCCATGATGGAACCCGAAGGGGCGTGCACCAATCCGCGCAGGGTGAGCGCGGAGCGTTTCATGAGGTCGGGCTTGAGCGGGGGCAGCTCGAGGGTGGTGGCCCAGTCGCCCCAGTACCGTTCGGCTTCGCGGCGGCGGTCGTTCTCGGGGGTCATGCAGGGGGCGAGATCGGAGGTGCCGCAGCGCATTTCCAGCACGATCGGGCCCTTGGAGGGGTCGACGACGGCACGCGCGGTGTGGTGGTTGCCCTCGTCGATGATCTCCCAGTCGACGCCGGGGGAGCGCAGCACGATGGGATCGTTGGTGCCCTGCACGCGCAGCCCGCCGGTGGCGTGCACGATGCGTACGGGTACCTGACCGAATTCCGGTCGCGGTGCGAAGGTGACGACGGCCTTGGTGTCGCCGGTGATGATGCGGGTCAGGTCGGTGCGCTCGGCCACCACGTCGTGCGGCAGGTAGTCCACGACCTTCAGGCTCGCCCAGCGGGTTTCGACGGTCATGGTGCCGTCGAGGTAGCGCTGCGAGAGCGGCAGGCCGGCGCGTTCCGGCTGAATGGTGAAGTGCCCGGCACCGGCTCCGCCCAGCAGGTGCGCGAAGACCGCGGCCGAATCGGGTTCGGGGTGGCACAGCCAGGTGATCGTCCCGTCGGGGGTGACCAGCGACTTGGAGCGCGGGCTGGCCAGCATGCTCAGTCGTTCGATTCGGGGGGCGCTGGCGCCCGCAAGCCAGGTGCGGCGTTCTTCCAGTAGGAAGGCGAGTGCCTTGGAGACCTCTTCGGTGCTGGCGACCCGGTATTCGGCCAGGCTTTCGCCGTCGCCGACCTTGATGCCGACATCGGGTCCCGACAGCCGGGTGAAGGCCTTCTCATCGGTGACGTCGTCGCCGATGAACAGTGCCGCCGAGGCGCCCTGCTGATGCCGGACGATATCGAGGGCCGCGCCCTTGTCGGTTTCCACGACGGCGAGCTCGATCACCTCTTTGCCCTCGGTCGTCTGCACGCCGACCCAGCTGGCCGGGCCCTGGCGCACCGCAACGAGTGCGCGGCGGCCGATTTCGGGGCTGGCATTGCGGACGTGCAGGGCCACGCTGGCCGGTTTGATCTCCACCGATGCGCCCGGATTGTCCTGGGCGATCTGCGTGAGGGTGGTGGTGACCTCTTGCAGCAGCTGTTTGGCGTCGTTGTCGATGGCGTGTACGAAGCCGACATCGAATTCCGAACCGTGACTACCGATCAACTGCACCTCGACCGGGAGCCGGGACAGCGCCGCGAGATCTCGCAGGGCGCGCCCCGAGATCACTGCCGCGGTGGTGCCGGTGAGTCCGGCGAGCGCGCGCAGCGCATTCACCGATTCCCGATGGGGATAGGCCTTCGCCGGGTCCGAGACGATCGGTGCGATCGTTCCGTCGTAGTCCGAAGCGACCAGCAGCCGAGGCACGCGGGCGATGGCCGACAGGGCGCGGCGAAGTTCGAGTGACAAATCCTGTGCGCTCACGCATCCAACCTAATGATCGGAGGAGATGGAGAATTTCAGGGCGCGAGTGATGCTACTGGGTGTTGATTGCCCACTTGCTGCGGTGGTGATACATAGCGTTTACAAGACACTTGCCTGGCGTTCACGTTATGTCCGATTTCCGCTCGCGGAGAGCGGCTTCCGGGCTTCTGACCAGTGTGTATCCGGAAATACGAAAGAGGGCCGCTCGCGGTTCGCGGGCGGCCCTCTTGTGCTGTCATCCATGCGAATGCACGGGAGGCGTTCTCTACTTGTCACCGATCAGCAGATCGACGGTGAGTTCCAGGCGCTCGGTCACATCGGTGGCCGAGGCCCGGCGGGTCAGCCAGGCAACGAGATTGGACAGCCACACATCGCTGATGACGCGGGCGATGGCGAGCTGCCGCTCGGTGGGGTTGTCATCGGCGAGGGCGCGGGCGAAGAAGCGATCCATCACCTTGCCGACGCGATCGACCTCGGCGGCCGCGGAGGCGTCGGCGAACATGAAGGCGCGCGTCATGGCCTCGGTGAGCAGTGGGTCGCGCTGCATGGCCCGGGTGATCTGGGTCAGCATGAGGTGCATGCGCTCGCGCGGATCATTGCCCGCCAGGGGCTTGCGGCGACCTTCCAGCTGCTCGAATTCGCGGGCGAGCGCGGACACCAGCAGGTGCACCTTGGAGGGGAAGTACCGGTAGAGGGTGCCGACCGCGACATCGGCGCGTTCGGCGACCGCCCGCATCTGGACCGCGTCGTAGCCGCCCTTGGAGGCCAGCGCGAGGGTCGCATCGAGGATGCGTTTGCGCCGGTCGCGCTGCGCCGCCGAGCTCAGGTCCTCTTCGCTCAGGGTCGTCACTGGCGCATTGCGCGCGGCGGCTACCCCATCGGCGGCCTGCGATCGGGAGGGACTGGCCATCGGTTGAAAGTCCTTTCCTGCACGAATCGTTCGGGGTCATCACACCCAGCTTCGGCTGGCTACGAGTTCGTACCGCGACCGGACGGCGCTTGACTTCCGCCCGGCTCGAACATTAGAACATGTTCTAGGGATGGAAGTCACGCCGGAAAGGCGGTATGGGTTGTGACCATAGCCACCACTGACGAGCATAAAGCCGTCCAGGAGTCGATGCGCGGATGGGCCACAGCGGTGCGCCCAATTGCAACAATGCGAACGGGTGCACACGATTATTGGCGCGAATACTGGTCGCGCCTGGCCGATCTCGGAATTTTCCGGGTCGCGGTCTCGGAAGATGCCGGTGGAGCTGGTGGCTCCGTCGGTGATCTCGCTGTGCTCATCGAGCAGGCAGCGCACGATCTGGTCGGCGGGCCGGTGCTCTCGACGGCGCTGGCGGGACTCGTTGCCGGTGAGATGCTCGACGAGGATACGCCGTGCGGCATCGCGCTCGGGGGTGAAATCGCAATATCGATCACCGAATCCGGAAGTACTTTGTCCGGTGAGTGGGACTCGGTACTCGGGGCAGCGCCCGGAGCGGCCGTGCTGGTGCCGGTGCGCGAGGGCGACCGGTCGCTGTGGTGCCTGATCGATGCCGACACGACCGGTCTGCGGGTCGATCCGCTGACCCCGCTGGACCTCAGCACACCGCTGGCCAAGGTGGTGTGCACGGAAGTTGCTGTGGCGCCGGATCGGATCTTCGAACCCGCCCAGAACGTGCACGATCTGGCCGCCGTGCTGTTCGCCGCCGAGGCCGCGGGCATTGCCGGCTGGTGCCTGGAGACCGCGACCGAATACGCCAAGGTGCGTGAACAATTCGGCCGCAAGATCGGTGAATTCCAAGCGATCAAACACATTTGCGCGTGGATGCTGTGCCGGGCCGAACAGATTCGCTCGGTGGCCGCCGATGCGGCCGCCGCCGTCGACACTGGTAGTGCGGAACTGCAGTTGGCCGCGGCCATCTCGCTGACGGTCGCACTGGATGCCGCGGTCGAGACCGCGAAGGACTGCATTCAGGTCCTGGGTGGAATCGGTTTCACCTGGGAACACGACGCGCATCTGTATTTACGCCGGGCCGTCGCCACGCGGCAGCTGCTGGGCGGTAGCGCGCACTGGCGCGCCCGGGTCACCGAACTGACCCGGGCGGGGCATCGTCGCACCGTCGGACTGGATCTGAGCGCGGTCGGCCTGGCCGCCGATGCCACGGAATCCCTTGCCGCCGAGGACGATGCGCTCTGGGATGTGGTCGGTCTGGATGCCGCCGAGGCGGCGGTGCTGGCCGCCGATCTCGCCAAGATCGCGGCGCTGCCCGAGGCCGAGCAGCGCAATGCGCTCGCCGAGGCCGGACTGCTGGCCTCGCATTGGCCGGTGCCGTACGGGCGGGCCGCCAATCCGATCCAGCGTTCCTGGCTCGACGATCAGGTCCGGCAGGCCGGGATCGATCTCCCCGAACTGGCCATTGCCAACTGGGCCATTCCGACTCTGCTGCAGTGGGGTACACCGGAGCAGATCGAGCGCTACGCGCTGCCGACCCTGACCGGGGAGGTGATCTGGTGCCAGCTGTTCTCCGAGCCCGGTGCGGGTTCGGATCTGGCCGCGTTGCGCACCAGCGCCACGCGGGTCGAGGGCGGCTGGAAGCTGAACGGGCAGAAGGTCTGGACCTCCCTCGCCGACAAGGCGACGTGGGGAATCTGCCTGGCGCGCACCGATGGTGACGCCCCGAAGCACAAGGGCATCAGCTACTTCTTGGTGGATATGAAGAGTGCGGGCCTGGACATTCGCCCACTGGTGGAGATCACCGGTGAGGCGCGGTTCAACGAGGTCTTCCTCGACGATGTCTTCGTGCCGGACGAATGCTTGGTCGGCGAATTGGGCAATGGGTGGAAGATCGCCCGTTCCACCCTGACCGCCGAGCGGGTCGCCATGGGCGGCAAGGGGATCGGGTCGGAGCTGGAGGCCTTGATCGCCGCCGCGCCGACCTCGGGACCGGGTGCCGAAGTGGTGGCGGATCGATTGGGCGGGCTCATTGCCGAATCGGTCGCTGGAACATTGCTGGAAGCTCGCGCCGCGCAGAAACTACTGTCCGGCGGAGACCCCGCCGCGCAAAGTAGCGTTCGCAAACTTGTCGGTGTGCGCCACCGTCAGGCGGTCGCCGAATTTGCGGTCGAATTGTCCGGTGCGGCGGGTGCTCTCGATACCGATGTGGTGAAAGAATTCCTGCTCACACGCTGTTTGTCGATTGCGGGCGGTACCGAGCAGATTCTGTTGACCGTCGCCGGTGAACGGATCCTCGGGCTTCCCCGCGAGTCGCACGGCTAGCCCACTAGCCCCATACCTCAACCGGGAGCACGAAATTGGACTTCACCAGGGACGAGAGCCAGGACGCTGTCGCCGAGGTTGTCGTAAGTTTGCTGGAACACGAGAGTGCACGTGATATCGCGCTCTGGCCGGTTCTCGCGCAGAGCGGGCTGCTGGCCGTGCCGCTACCGGAACGCTTCGGTGGCGACGATATGGGACTGCTCGAGGTCTCGGCCATGCTCACCGAGCTGGCCACCGACGCCGTGCAGATCCCCGCGCTGAGCACGCTCGGCTTCGGCGTGCTGCCGCTGCTGGCCATCGGCGTGCCGGATGCCGTGGCGGAGAAGGTGTTCCCGGCCGTGGCCGAGGGCGCGGTGCTCACCGCCGCGCTGCACGAGGTCGGCGCGCCGTTCACCACCAAGCCGGAGACGGCGGCCGTCGTCGACGGCGCGAGCGTCACGATCTCCGGCAGCAAGGTGGCGGTGCCCTACGCCGACACCGCGCGCTGGATTCTGGTGCCCACCGACGGCGGCATCGCCGTGGTGGACGGCGACGCGCCGGGCATCACCAAGACCGCCAGCCCGACATCCGATGGGGTGCCGGAGTTTTCGCTGACCTTCGACCAGGTGCGGATTCCGGCCGAGCAATTGCTGCCCGGTGGGATCGCCGAGCTGCACCGGCTGGCACTGGCCTCGATCGGTTCGGTGGCGGACGGTCTGCTCAAGGGCGTGATCGCACTGACCGCCGAACACGTCCGCACCCGCGAGCAGTTCGGCCGCCCGCTGGCCGAATTCCAGGCGGTCGCACAGCAGATCGCCGACGTCTACGTGGTCTCGCGCACGCTGCACGCGGCGGCCCTCTCGGCGAACTGGGCGCTGGCTCAGGGCGAGGTCTCGGCCGAGCACCGCGAGCGCACCGACGACGACCTCGACGTGCTGGCCTACACGGTCGCCTCGGAATTGCCTGCGGCCCTGCAGAAGTGCCATCACCTGCACGGCGGCATCGGCGTCGACGTGACCCATCCGCTGCACCGCTACTACTCACAGGCCAAGGACATCGCGCGCTGGCTGGGCGGCGAATCGTTCCGGCTGGATCGTTTGGGAGCCAGATGTTCATCGACCTAACCCCGGAACAGCGGACGCTGCGCGACGAATTGCGTTCGTACTTCACCGGTCTCGTCACTCCCGAGGAGGAGGCCGAGATGCTGGTGAACCGGCACGGCGACGCCTACCGCGCGGTGGTGCGTCGCATGGGCCGGGACGGCTGGCTCGGCGTGGGCTGGCCGAAGGAGTACGGCGGCCAGGGCTTCGGGCCGGTTGAACAGCAGATCTTCTACAACGAGGCGGTGCGGGCCGATGTGCCCGTACCCCTGGTGACGCTGCTGACCGTCGGCCCGGCTCTGCAGTCGTACGGCACCGACGAACAGAAGCAGAAGTTCCTGCCCGGAATCCTCACCGGCGACGTGCATTTCGCGATCGGCTACTCCGAGCCGGAGGCGGGCACCGACCTTGCCGCACTGCGCACCAGCGCCGTGAAGGACGCCAATGGCGACTGGATCGTCAACGGGCAGAAGATCTTCACTACGGGCGCGCACGAGGCCGACTTCATCTGGATGGCCGTGCGCACCGGTTCGGTGGAATCGCGGCATCGCGGCATCACCATTCTGATCGTGGACACCAAGGATCCCGGCTACTCGTGGACGCCGATCATCACCGCGGACGGCGCGCACCACACCAATGCCACCTACTTCGACAATGTGCGCGTGCCCGCGAACATGATCGTCGGCGAGGAGAACGGCGGCTGGAAGCTCATCACCACCCAGCTCAATCACGAGCGGGTGAGCCTCGGGCCGTCCGGCAAGATCGACCAGCTGTACCACCGGACGCGCGATTGGGCGCAGCGCCAAGGCGTGCTGGGCGAGACCGATGTGCGGCGCTCGCTGGGCCGCCTGCACGCCATGGTGCGACTCAATGAGCTGCTGAACTGGCAGGTCGCCTCCAATATGGAACGCCCCGACGCGGCCCCGGCCGATGTGATCGCCGATGCCTCCGCCACCAAGGTGTTCTCCACCGAGGCGCTCCAGGAGGCGGGCCGCCTCGCCGAGGAGATCGTGGGCCGCTTCGGCGATCCGGCCGATCCGAAGACCGCGGAACTGCTGGTGTGGCTGGACAAGCGCACCAAGCAGAACCTGGTGGTCACCTTCGGCGGCGGCGTCAATGAGGTCATGCGCGAGCTGATCGCCCAAATGGGACTGCGGCTCCCGCGCGTTCCGAGATAGGAGTCACTCACCGTGACACAGAATTTCACGGCCGACGAGATTCGTGAGGCCGTTGAGAAGATCAAGGCGGCGGGGGAGTCCGCGCCGCGCGCGGGCCGGGATCCGGTCAATCAGCCCATGATCAATAACTGGGTCGAGGCGCTCGGCGACGCCAATCCGATCTATGTGGACGAGGACGCCGCCAAGGCGGCCGGGCATCCCGGGATCGTCGCACCGCCCGCCATGGCGCAGGTGTGGACCATGCTGGGGCTGGGCGGGATTCGCGCGGCCGATGACCCCATGACGCTCACCAATGAGCTGTTCGACGCGGCCGGATTCACCTCGGTGGTCGCCACCAACTGCGAGCAGGTCTACCACCGCTACTTGCGGGTCGGCGAACAGGTCACGGTGCGGTCCAGCGTGGACGAGCTGGTCGGGCCCAAGCGGACCGGGCTCGGCGAGGGCTGGTTCACCACCTATCGGACCAATTGGTACGTGGGGGATGAGCTCGTCACCGAAATGCTGTTCCGCATGCTGAAATTCGCGCCCGGGACCGGTGCGCAGGCGGCTCCACAGGCCAGCGGTGACACACCGTCGGCCGAGGATCTCGCCAAGCGGGTTCGGCCGAGCGTCTCACTCGATACCGAATTCTTCTGGGCTGGAACCAAGCTCGGCGAGCTGCGCATTCAGCAACGGCCCGACGGCAGTTTGCAGCATCCGCCGGTTCCCGCGCTGTGGAAGGACAAGTCGGAGCAGACCGACTATGTCGTGGCCTCCGGGCGCGGCACCGTCTTCAGCTTCGTCGTGCATCACGCGCCGAAGGTGCCGGGACGGCAACTGCCGTATGTGATCGCGCTCGTCGAACTGGAGGAGGGTGTCCGCATGCTCGGTGAGCTGCGCGGCATCGGTCCGGCCGAGGTCGAGGTCGGCCAGGCCGTCGAGGTGGGCTTCGAGGCGCTCGACGACGACAACACCGTGCCCTATTGGAAGGCCGTCCGATGACCTCCGCTGCCGCCATTCAGGTCGGAACCACGTTGCCGGAGTTGGTGATTCACGCCGATCCGACCTTCGTGATCTCCACGGCGATCGCCACCCGCGACTTCCAGGACGTGCACCACGATCGCGACAAGGCGGTCGAGCGCGGCTCCAAGGACATCTTCGTCAATATCCTCACCGACACCGGTTTGGTGCAACGCTTCGTCACCGACTGGGCGGGGCCGCGCGCCATCGTCAAGTCACTGGCCCTGCGCCTGGGCGTCCCCCTCTACGCGGGCGACACCCTGACCCTCTCCGGCACCGTCACCGCCATCGACGGAACCGACATCACCATCCAGGTGACGGGCAAGGACAGTCTCGGCGACCACATCTCGGCCAAGGCCGTCATCTCCCTCCAGGAGGCTCACTCGTGACCGGCTTGAGCCGTCGCGCCGCCATTGTGGGCATCGGCGCCACCGACTTCTCCAAGGACTCCGGCCGCAGCGAATTGCGTTTGGCCGCAGAGGCGGTCACCGCCGCCCTGGCCGACGCGGGCCTGACCCCCGCCGACGTGGACGGCCTGACGACCTTCACCATGGACACCAATACCCAGGCCGCCGTGGCCCGGGCGGCGGGCATCCCCAGCCTGAAGTTCTTCAGCAATATCCCCTTCGGCGGTGGCGCAGCCGCCGCCACGGTCCAGCAGGCCGCCATGGCGGTGGCCACCGGCGTAGCGGATGTCGTTGTGGCCTACCGAGCCTTCAATGAGCGTTCCGGAAACCGCTTCGGCCAGTTCGCTACTCATCTGGCCACCGGCAATCCGAGCTCCTCGGGCGTCGACAATGCCTTCTCCTACACCCACGGTCTGGGCACTCCCGCCGCTCAGGTGGCGATGGTCGCCCGCCGCTATATGCACGTATACGGTGCGCGCAGTGAGGATTTCGGCCGCATCGCGGTGGCTGACCGCAAGCATGCCGCGGTCAATCCGGCCGCCCACTTTTACGGCAAGCCGATCACCCTCGAGGATCACCAGGCGTCCCGCTTCATCGCGGAACCCCTGCACCTGCTCGACTGCTGCCAGGAAACCGACGGCGGCGTGGCCATCGTCGTCACCAGCGCCGAACGTGCCAAGGACCTTCCCAATAAACCGGCCGTAATCGCCGGTGCGGCACAGGGTTCCGGTGCGGACCAGTACGTCATGACCAGCTACTACCGCGACGCCATGACGGGCCTGCCCGAAATGGGTCTCGTGGGCGACCAGCTGTGGGCCCAGTCCGGATTGCGTCCGGAGGACATGCAAGCGGCGATCCTCTACGACCACTTCACCCCCTTCGTGCTGATGCAGCTCGAGGAACTCGGCTTCTGTGGCCGAGGCGAAGCCAAGGACTTCATCAAGGACGGTGCCATCGAACTGGGCGGCCGCCTCCCCCTCAACACCCACGGCGGCCAACTCGGCGAGGCCTACATCCACGGCATGAACGGCATAGCCGAAGGCGTCCGCCAAATCCGCGGCACCTCGGTAAACCAGGTCGAAGCCCTCGAAAACATAGTCGTCACCGCAGGCACCGGCGTCCCCACGTCAGGCCTGGTCCTCACCACCAACTGACTACCGTCTCGGTTATATGAAAGCCGGTGGGCCGTCGAAGTTTCGGCGGCCCACCGGCTTTCATCGACTGTCAGTGATCAGTCGATGCTGCCGTGGGGGGCGACCCAGACGTGTGGCTGACGGGTGATGGAGGCGATGTGTTCGAAATCGGCGTCGTAGTGCACGATCACCGCGCCGTGAAACTCCGCGACAGCAGCCGTCATCAGGTCGACGATGCCGGCGGCTCGGTGCAGACCCTGCCGGGCCATCAGTAGCTGCACCTCGCGAGCGCGTTCGGCGATGGATTCGTTGATCGGCAGGTTCACGTAGAGGGCCCGGCGGCGCTGGGTGATGTTCTGGACATCGGCAAGGTTGCGACCCGAATACCCGGCTTCGAGATCGACGGTGACACATGTCGCTGCGGCCCGATCGGCGATGAGCCCGGTGATCACATTGGCGACAGCCTCATATCGGATTCGGGCTGCCGCCGAGGTATCGATCAGATGCAACCGCAGAGGAGTGGGTTCGCTCAACGGCGGGCCCGGCTCATGACCTCCGGATCGCCGATGTCGGGCCCGACACCGATTCCATACGGGTCGTTGAGCACTTGCTCGATCCGGCGTCTGCGCTGGGCGACGAATTCCAGCGCAGCGTTCACCGTGTCCTTCTTGGTGGTCGTCCCGAGTTCCTTGGCGGCCAAGGCCAGCGCGTCGTCATTCAGGTCGATCATGGTTTTCATATGTCCCACGATATGTCTCCGTATATCTCTTCGGCAATACTGTGAGGTATTCGGAGCGCCTGCTTCGGTGGACGGGTGGGGTGCTAGTCGGTGAGGGCGGCGGCGAGTTGATGGAGTTGGTCGGTCAGGTGGTCGGGTGGGAAGAGCCAGAGGGCTAGGGAGTCTGCGCCTGCTTCGAGGAGGGTCTGGAGTTTGGTTCGGACCTGGGTGGGGGTTCCGGCTATGGCGAACTCGTCCAGCCACTCGTCTTCTACCGGGAGGGGTTGGTTGGAGGGGAGGGCGGCGAGGCGTTCTCGGATTTCGGTGGCGTGCTTGGACTTTCCTACCAGGGCGGTGTGGGATTCGGCTTTCAGGAAGAAGGCCACTGCGTCCCGGACTGCGTTGCGGGCCTTGCGTTCGTCTTCGTCGATGGCGGCCAGGACGAAGGCGGTGATGGGGGGTGCCGGGTGGGGGAGGAGATCTTGGACCCAGGTCAGGTAGGAGGGGCCGGAGAGGACGGAAAGGAGGATGCCGTCGGCTTTTTCGGCTGTCATGCGGAGGGCTCGTTCGTTCACCGCGCCTATCCAGAGGGGTGGGGGGATGTCGGGCGGGAAGGCGAGGGTGATGTCGGTGAGGGTGTGGGTGGGGGTGGTGCGGGTGATCGTCGCGCCCGAGAAGAGGTCTCGCAGGACTGTCGCGGTTTCGGTGAGGGCGGTCAGGGGACGGTCCGGGAGGAGGCCCATTTGGTCGAGCCAGCCGGTGTTGCCGAGGCCTATGCCTGCGCGGACTCGGCCGGGGTAGGTGCGGGACAGGCCCGCCAGTTCCATGGCGAGGATGGCGGGGTGGCGGGTCATGATGCTGGCCAGGCCGAGGCCCGCGGGGATTTCGCGGGTGGCTGCCAGGAGTTGGGTGAGGCCGGAGAGGCCGCCGGTGTAGAAGCAGTCTTCGGAGAACCAGAGGCTGCCGAAGCCGAGGCGTTCGGCGAGAGCCGCGCCGTGGGGGAGGTTCTCGGGTGGGGCGAGGCTGCCGAAGACTATGCCGATTTCGTTCAGGGAGAGCATATTTGGGATAACTGGACGTGCTGTCCGGTTATTCCGAAGCGGGTGAGATGTCGGAGGGGCGGCGTAGATTGGGGGCAGTCCCAGGAGGGAAGGGGTTCGCAATGACATTGCGGGAACGGCTCGGGGAGATTCCGGAGATCGGCGGAGTTGTGTACGGCACGCCGCACGAGACGGCGGATGGGTCCACGATTATTACGGCCACCAGTGCGGGCGGATGGTTCGGGCCGCGGCCGCTCGGGGTGTTCGTCATTCATGGTGGCAAGGTCAAGTTCGAGCCGGCCGTGGATGCCACTCGTATCGCGACCCTCGGCGTGCTGACCGGGCTATTGGCGGCGACCTTCGCGACGCTCGCGGTATTGCGGCGGCCGCCGTGGCCGGATTTGAAGATTACGCAGCAGCTTTGAGCTGAGTCGACAGGACGCGGGCGAGCTGGGCGACGCTCTCGGGGGTGCCGGGGGCGAGTTCGGTTCTGGCTCCGGCGAATCGGTCGAAGATCAGGCCCTCGATGACGGCGATGAAGTCGGCCGCCGTTGCTTCGGGGGAGGTCGCGCCCAGGGCGCTGAACAGGCCGGTGGCGTGCTGCTGGGAGAACAGGCAGCCGATCAGCTTCTCGTGGAGTTCGGTGTCGCCCAGTAGTTCGACGATGAGTGCGTGCCGGACGATCAGGTGGTTACGGCGTTGCGCCAGTAGGCGATCCAGCCAGGTGGCGATGCCGTGTGCGATGGCGTCCGCTGATGCGGGGCCCGCCTTCGGTAGTTCCCCGCTGGAGTTTCCCGTCGCGAAATCGGTGCGTGAGCGGGTGGCGATGCGATCCACGATGGCTTCGACCAGGGCGCGCTTGGTGCGGAAGTAGTAGGACGTCGAACCGGCGGGGAGTTCCAGCGCGGTATCGAGCGCGCGATGCGTCAGTGCCCGGAATCCTTGGGCGGCAATCAGATCGATGGCGCTGTCCACGATGAGTAGGCGGCGGTCCGGCGTGGTGGTGGTCACTTTCGCTCCTCTGTGGCTCCGTGATCCTCTACAACTATAGAGGACGCTCTACGGATGTAGAGCACGAAGGAGGGCGTTGTGGAAACCCGAGACATCGTTCTGGACCGTGACCAGCAGATCGCCGCCGACCGGCTGACCGCTATTGCCGCCCGGGTCGGCAAGCGCTGGCGTCGCCCGCGCGGCCTCTACCTGCACGGTGGCCCGGGCCGCGGCAAGACCATGCTGATGAATCGCTTCTTCGCCGCGGTGCCCTCGGATCGCAAGCGCCGCTACCACTTCCACGCCTTCTTCGCCCAGTTGAACGCCGGTATCCATGAGTACGGCAATATCGACGCCTCGGTCGACGCCCTGCTCGGCAATGTCGACCTGCTCTGCTTCGACGAATTCCACGCCCACGACTCCGGTGACGCCCGACTGGTCGCGCGCCTGCTCGACACCCTGTTCGCCCGCCACATCACCCTGGTGGTGACCTCGAACTACGCCCCGCAGGATTTGATGCCGAACCCGCTGTGGCATGCCATGTTCGTCCCCACCATCGACCGCATCCTGGAGCACTTGGACGTGCTGTCGGTAAACGGCCCGCAGGACTACCGCCGTCTCAGCGGCCGCGATACCGGTTTCGCGGCCGGGCACTACCTGGTCGGCCCGTGCGAGGTCACCGGCAGCGCCGAGGTGCCGATCGCGCACCGCCGCATGCACGCCCGCGCCGCGGAGAATGCCACCCTCGTCGTCGATTTCGCGGAGATCTGCGGAATCCCGGTGTCGGCGGCCGACTTCCTGGAACTGGCGGAGCGGTACCGGCATTGGACGATCTGCGCGGTCCCCGCCATGGGCACCGTCGAAGCGGACTGGGTGATGCGTTTCGTGAACCTGATCGACGTCCTCTATGACGCCGACCTGGATGTCACGATCCACGCCGACATCCCCTTGGCGGAGTTGGGAGCCGAGGTGAAGCGGGTTCCCGACCTGTACCGGACCGTCAGCCGCCTGAGCGAATTGCAGGTGCCAGAACCCGCCACCAGCAGGTAAACCCGCCCCTTCGGAAGCCCTCGCGACCAGTCGGCGACGCACCGGTGAACGCGCCGACTTGATCGACAGCGACGGTTCACGTGCCGTCAACGCGGAGGGGGTCTGGCGTTGCGGCCCGCTTCTTACCGTGGCGTGAGGAGCAGCACCGAACCGGAGGGGAACGATGCGAATCCGCGAGCAGGCAAGGGGTTCCGCGGCTCGGAATCCCGGTATTCCCGGCGGCCGACTACGGGTTCTGGTGGTCGCCGAGTCCTTTCTTCCCCAGGTCAATGGCGTCACCAACTCGGTGCGGCGGGTGCTGGATCACCTTGCCGCCAAGGGGCATGAGGCGGTGTTGGTCGCACCGACCGGACCGGCGAAGTATGCCGGTTTCCGCGTGCATGTGGTGCGTGGTGCGCGATTGCCGTTCTATCGGGACTTCCGGATCGGCCTGGAGACGCGACGCCGTCTGCGCAAGGTCATCCGGGAGTTCCAGCCGGATGTCGTGCACATCGCATCCCCGGCCACCCTCGGCTATCAAGCGGCGAAGGTGGCCCGGGAACTCGATATTCCGACCGTCGCCATCTATCAGACCGATCTGGTGGGTTTCGCCGAGCGCTACGACCTGCCCGGCGGCGTCCGCACCATGGCCGCGCTCACCCGGCGGATTCACCTCCAGGTGGACCGCACCCTCGCGCCGTCCACGGCCAGCCTCAGACAACTGGAGCTGATGGGCATTCCGGGCCTGGCCCGCTGGCCGCGCGGCGTGGACCTCGAGCAGTTCGGACCGTTCCGGCGCTCCGAGGAACTGCGCAAACGCCTGGCCCCCAATGGCGAAACCCTCATCGGCTATATCGGCCGCCTCGCACCGGAGAAGGAACTCGAGCTGCTCGCGCACCTCCGCCCGCTGCCCGGCGTGCGGCTGGTCATCGTCGGCGGCGGTCCGGAGGAGAAGCGGCTGCGCAAACTGCTGCCGGGCGCGGCCTTCCTGGGCGTGCTGCACGGTGAGGATCTGGCCGCCGCCTATGCCTCCCTCGATGTCTTCGTGCACACCGGCAGGCACGAAACCTATTGCCAGGCAGCACAGGAGGCCCTCGCCTCCGGTGTCCCGGTGGTCGCGCCCCGCTCCGGCGGTCCGATCGACGTGGTCGAGCCGGGCGCCGGATTCCTGTACCCGCCCGGCGATGCCGACGCCATGCTCGACCTGGTCCGCCGACTGATCGAGGACCGGGAACTGCACGCGCAGACCGCGACCACCGCGCAGCGCAGTGTCCGCGATCGCTCCTGGTCGGCCGTCAACGATCTCCTCATCCGCCATTACCGCGAAGTGATCGCGGAGCGCCTGATGCCCGTAGGCGACCGCGGCGTCCCGCTCTCCAAGGAGGCCTCCTGATGCTCCGCATCTCCGTTATCGGCACCGGATACCTGGGTGCCACGCATGCCGCGGGCATGGCCGAACTCGGCTTCGAAGTGCTTGGCGTGGACAATAATCCGGCCAAGGCGGACGCGCTGTCCGCGGGCCGGGTGCCCTTCCACGAGCCGGGCCTGCCCGAACTGCTGGCCGGGCATGTCGCGCAGGGGCGACTGCGTTTCGGCACCTCGCTGGTGGCGGCCGCGCGCTTCGCGGACGTCCATTTCCTGTGTGTGGGAACGCCGCCCGGCCCGAATGGCGCGGCCGATCTCTCGCAGCTGTACTCCGCCCTGGACGGGCTGGTGCCGAATCTGACCCGCAACTGTTTGATCGTCGGCAAGTCCACGGTCCCCGTCGGCACCGCCGAGGCGCTGACGGCGCGCATCGCCGCACTCACGCCGCCGGGCATTTCCGTTGACCTGGCGTGGAATCCGGAGTTCCTGCGCGAGGGCCACGCCGTGTACGACACCCTGCACCCGAACCGCCTGGTCTTCGGTGTCACCACGCCGGACGCCGAATGGGCGCTGCGCCAGGTGTATGCCACCCCGATCGCCGCGGGCTCCCCGGTCGTGATCACCAATCTGCCGACGGCCGAACTGATCAAGGTGTCCGCCAATGCCTTTCTGGCCACCAAGATCTCGTTCATCAATGCCATGGCCGAACTGTGCGAGCTCACCGGCGCGGATGTGACCCTGCTGGCCGACGCGCTCGGCCACGACGACCGCATCGGCCGCAAATTCCTGGGCGCGGGACTGGGTTACGGCGGCGGCTGCCTGCCGAAGGATGTGCGTGCGCTGATCGCCCGGGCCACCGAATTGGGTGCGGGCGAATCCGTCGACTTCCTCCGCGATATCGATGCGATCAATGTGCGCCGCCGCGAGCGCGTGGTCCAGCAGACCCTGGACCTGCTGCGCGGGGATGACGGGCATCCGGTCGGCCGGGTCGCGATCCTGGGCGCGGCCTTCAAGCCGCTCTCCGATGACGTGCGCGACTCTCCGGCTCTGGACGTGGCCACCAGCCTGCATGCCGCGGGCCTGGAGGTCACCGTATTCGACCCCGCCGCAACGGTTCCCGCCCGCGCGGTGGCCCCGCAGCTGGTCTATTCCGCCACCGCGTCGGCCGCCCTGCGCGAGGCGGATATCGTCCTGCATCTCACCGAATGGCGGGAGTTCGCCGAGCTGGATCCGGCCTTCCTGCGCTCGGTGGCGCGCGGCCGCACGATCATCGACGCGCGCAATTCCCTCGATCCGGAGCCGTGGCTGGCGGCCGGATGGGATTTCCGTTCGCTGGGCCGCCTGGTCGAGCCGCGACCGGTTCGCGTGGAGCCGCTGCCCGCCTCGAATCACGGTGCGGCTACCCGGCATCAGCCCCGCGCCATCGCGGCGGAATCCTCTGCCACCCTGGTCGATTCCGCGTTCACCCGCCTGCGCGCCCGGGTCCGCCGCATCGCCTGAGCATCCGGGGATCGGGCGGCATGGAAGGTCGAGTCTGACAGTCCATGCCGTCCGCACAGACGGTTCATGCCGGAACTATATGTAACCCGTGTTCGCCGTTTTCGACCAGAGAAACTGCTCGGCATGTAACTATGTGCCTGATTTGCAGGACTCTGGTTAGGAGTACTTCGTGACTGGGGTGGGGACGGTGGCAACGCGCGCGATCGGGCTGATCGCGCTGCTGGCGCTGGCCGTTGTCGCCCTGCGCGGGTACATCCCCGGCGCGGGCGGACCCGCCGCGCCGCGCCCGTCGTCGGCCGTGGCCCTCGCCCTGATGCCGGTGCTGCTGCTGGTTTCGGTGGTGATCCTGGCGGCCGGAGTCATCAATAGTCAGCATCGGCTGCCGCTGGCCATGCCGGAACCCGATCGCGGCCTCGATCGCCGGACCCTGCGCTTAGGCGGGATCGGCCTGCTGGTTCTGATCGGCCTGTCGGCGCTCGCACTGCTGATCACCTCCATCGTGTCCGTGTATCTGGTCGGGCCGGGGCGGGAGGACAAGTCGGGGCAGACGGTGTCGACCCTCGAACCGGGCTCGAATGGCACGCCGGTGGAAACCGTTGCGCCGCCATCGAATTCGTTGCCCCAGGAACCGCTGGGCGGTACCGCCCTGGTGATCGTCGGCATCTGCGCGGGTGCACTGGTGCTGGTGGCCATGACCGGTCTGGTGGTGGTCGCCATGGGCTCGGGGCGCCGACCGGCCGCGCAATCCGGTCTGCTCGCACCGGCCACCCCGACCGAGGCGGTCTCGCTGGCCAAGGTCGCCGAGATGGGCCTGGCGGCCATGATCGCGCCCGGCCAGGATCCGCGCACCGCCATCATCGCCTGCTATGTCGCCATGGAACGCGGTCTGGCGACCGCGCGCGAGGTGGCCCCGCTGGCCTCGGATACGCCGTCGGAGGTGCTGGCGCGCGCCTTCGATCGCGGCTTCCTGCACGATGCGTCGGCGCGCGAACTGGTGGCCCTGTTCGAGGAGGCCCGCTTCAGCCCGCATTCCATGCTGGAGTGGCAGCGGATGCGCGCCGAGCAGTTGCTGCGTATCGTGTTGGCTGATCTGCAGCGGCAGGCGGCATGAAACACGTTGTCGCAGAGTCTGCCCCGCAGGAACGAACGGGGGCCCCGTCATGAACCGGGTCGCGATCGTGGTCGGCGCGGTGGCGCTGGTCGGCCTGTTCGAATTGCTCGCCATCGGCAATCAGCGGGAAACCCTGATGCCCCTCGCCGCCATCCCGGTGGCCGGGGCGCTGTGGCTGCTCATCTGGACCTTGCAGCAACGCGCCCGCAAGCTCGGCCCGACCGGACCGGACGACCACGAGATCGACAATGGCCCCGCCGAAATGCTGCAACGCTGGCAGGCCCGCGCCACCATGCTCGCCGACCGCGCGGAAGGCTCCCGCGCCGACTGGGACCGCCATCTACGACCCCTGCTGGCCAAGGAATTCGAACTGACCAGCGGGCACCGCATGGCCAAGAACCGGCGTGCCACCGAGATCGCGGGGCAACTGCTCTTCGGCCCGGAATTGTGGCGCTGGGTGGATCCGGCCAATGCGGCCCTGCGCGATCAAGTCAATCGCGCGCCGGGCCGCGCCGCGCTGGACGAGATCCTGCGCCGCCTACAGAACATGTGAGACCGAGATGCGAGACGAGACATGACTTCACCGATGGACGTGACCATCAAGCGCACCGACGCGGTACTGCGCGAAATGTCCCGCGTCGTGGTCGGCAAGCGGGATGAAATGCAGCTGATCATGATCGCGGTGCTCGCCGGCGGCCACATCCTGATCGAGGACCTGCCCGGCCTGGGCAAGACCCTGATCGCCCGGTCGTTCGCGGCGACCATGGGCCTGAACTTCACCCGCGTGCAATTCACCCCGGATCTGCTGCCCGCCGACCTGATCGGCTCCACCATCTACGATATGCATTCCGGCCGTTTCAGTTTCCGCCGCGGCCCCGTGTTCACCAATATGCTGCTCGCCGACGAAATCAACCGCACCCCGCCCAAGACCCAGGCCGCCCTGCTGGAGGCCATGGGCGAGGGACAGGTCTCCATCGACGGCGAAACCTTCCCGCTGCCGGACCCTTTCATCGTGATGGCCACCGACAACCCCATCGAATACGAGGGCACCTACCCGCTGCCGGAGGCCCAGCTCGACCGCTTCGCCATGCAACTGCGGCTCGGCTACCTGTCCGAATCCGATGAGATGAGCATGATCCGCCGTCGCCTCGAACGTGGTTCGCAACCGGCGCAGACCGGCCAGGTCGTGGACGCCGCCGGGCTGATGGAAATGCGGCAGAGCGTGGAATTCGTGACCGTGCACCCGGATGTGGTCGGCTATGTGGTCTCGCTCGCCTCCGCCACCCGCGGCCATCCGCAGGTGGAGGTCGGTGCCAGCCCGCGCGCCGAACTCGACCTGGTGCAGATGGCGCGGGCCCGCGCCCTGCTCAATGGCCGGGACTACGTGGTGCCGGAAGACGTGAAGGCTCTGGCCATTCCGGCCATGGCGCATCGCATCACACTGCGCCCGGAAATGTGGGTGCGCCGCATTCGCGGGGAAGACGTGATCGCCGAACTGCTGCGCCGGCTCCCGGTGCCGCGCGCCACCCCCGCGTGAGGCGCGCATGAGGCATCGCGACACCAGCACCTCCACCGAGGCCGAACTGCGTTGGCGGCCCGCGCCTTTGGTGTTCATGCTGGCCGTGGTGTCCGCGCCCGCGCTGGTGCTGGCCATCGTGTTCGGAAAGTGGCAGCTGACGGTCTTCGCCGCGCCGATGCTGGGCGTGCTCGCCAGCGCGCCGCTGCAGCAGACGCGCACCCGGATCCAGGTGGATGGCGCAGGTGTGTTGCGCTGCTTCGAAACCGAGGAAGTGGTGCTGACCGCCGCGGCCTTCGTGGAGAGCGGGCACGCGCTGCTGCGGCTGCATCCGGAATCGATCCACGGCATGGAATCGCGCGTGGAGGAGGTGCTCGACTCCGGGCCCGCGCCCGCCGGTCTGCGCCTGGCCCTGTCCTCACCGCGCTGGGGTCGCTACCCGATTCCCATGCGCGTCACCGCATTGAGTCCCGCCGGTCTGGCGGTGGCCTCGGTGCAGCTGCCCGCCGGTGAGGTGTACGTGTACCCCATCGCCGACCCGCAGCGAATGCGCCTGCCCCGCACCGAACTTCCCGAACGCATGGGCAGTCACCTGACCCGGCGGCACGGTCCCGGCGTCGAGTACGCCGATATCCGCGCGTACACGCCCGGCGATCAACTCCGCACCGTGAACTGGCCGGTGAGCGCCCGCCGCGGTCAGCTGTTCGTGACCGAACGCTTCACCAACCGCGCCGCGGATGTCGTTGTCCTGGTGGATACTTCGCTCCAGGCTCCCGGTCCCGCCTCGGATTCCCTGGAACTGTCCGTGCGCGGCGCGGCCCAGGTGGCGCAGTCCGCGCTGCAAGCCGGTGACCGCACCGCCGTGGTCGCCCTCGGCCGCTCCCCGCGCTGGCTGCGCCCCGATATCGGCCGCCGCCAGTTCTATCGAATCGTCGACACCGTCCTGGATGTCGGCGACGAGCACATAGCCACCCAGGGCACCCTCGCCCCCCACGCGGCCGTCCCCATCGGCGCGGTGATCGTCGCCTTCTCGACCCTGCTCGACACCCAATTCGCCTTGTCCCTCATAGATCTCCGCAAACGCGGCCATGTCGTCGTGGTCGTGGACGTCCTACGCGGCCCGCCCTTCCACGGTGACCTCGACTCCACCCTCGCCCGCATGTGGCAACTGGAACGCACCTCCATGTACCGCGACATGGGCACCGTAGGCGTAGACATCGTCTCCTGGCCCGAAGGCACCCGCCTCGACCAGGTCATGCGCCTCCTCCCCGACCACCGCCGCACAGTCCGAGTCCGCCGATGACCAAATTCCTCGCCGTCCTCTCCGGCCTCCTCCTAGCCCTAGCGGTAGGCCTCGTACAGCCCCTGGCCGCCATCCCCGTCCTGATCTTCGCCATTGCGGGTTGGCGCTGGCGAACAAGCGCAGTCTGCGCCGTCCTAACAGCCGTAGCCGTCCTAACCTTCACCAGCACCGGAGCCTTGATAGCAGGCGCAATAGGCCTGGTAGCCACCACCTACCTCCTGAACACCGCCACAGTCTCCGCCCCGATAGGCGTAGTCCCCACAACAATCCCCTCAGTAGCCGGAGCCCTCCTCTTCACAGCCGCCGCAGGCGCAGCAACCCTCCTCCCCACCGGCATAGCCTGGCTCCCCATAGCCGCCCCCATAGCCGTAATAATCCTCTACGCCTTGATAATCCGAGGCCTAACTCCCAACCCCCCAACCTCTTGAACAGGTGAGGGAGCTGTGGTGGTGGGAAATTCGGACAAATCCCACCGCCAGAGCTCCCTGATCTTGTTCAATCCTCGCGGGCTAGGCGGCGGTGCGGGATTGGCGGCGGTATTGGCCGGGGGCCAGGCCATATTCGCGTTTGAAGGCTTTGCCGAAGGCGAATTCGGAGCTGTAGCCGGCGCGGGCTGCTACCGCGTCCATGGGGAGGTCGTCTTCTCGGAGTAGGCGGGCGGCGGTGGTCAGACGCCAGCGGGTTAGGTAGGCCAGTGGGGGTTCGCCGACCATGGTGGCGAATTTTCGGGCGAAGGCGGCTCGGGATAGGCCTGAGTGGTCGGCCAGGGTTTGGACGGTCCAGCTTGCGGAGGGGTCCTCGTGCATGGCGGACAGGGCGGGGGCTACGGCCGGATCACGGAGTGCCGCAGCCCATCCCACGGATTCTGTTTGAGGCTGATCTTCCACCCAAGCCCGCAGGATGTAGAGCAGGAGAGCGTCGATGAGGGCGGGCACTATGCCGTGGGAGCCGATTCGAGGGTTGTCGAGTTCCGCGCCCAAAAGGGTTATAGCGGAGGTCAATTCGGGATGGCGGCCGTGGCGGGCGGGAAGGTGGATGACCTCGGGGAGTTGCCGTAGGAGGGGGTGTGGTCGCTGGCCGTCGAGGTGGTAGTTGCCGCAGAGGAGGCTGGTGACCGGGCCGTCCCCGCCCAGGCGGACCATGCCGACCGGTGGCTTGCGGGAGTACTGGTCGGGGCGGGGGACTTCGGCGGGGGTGTCCGGGTGGTCGGCGAGGATGTGGCCGGAACCGTCGCGGACGAAGATCAGGTCGCCGGGGCCCAAGGCGATCGGTGCGGTGGTGTGTTCGGTCGGGTAGATCCAGCAGGTGCCGTGCAGGACGACGTGGAAGCCCGCGCCCGCGGTTTCCGGGAGTCGCATTCCCCAGGGGGCGTGGCCTTCGGTGCGGACCGAATTGGGCGCGCCGGTTCGCATCGAGGCCAGCGCCTCACTGAGGACGTCCATGGTGTTCTCCCTATTCGGTGGCGTCGACGGTCAGCACGACCTTGCCGACCAGCTGTCCGGAGGCGACGAGTTCGTGCGCCTTGCCCGCGTCCTCCAGAGGGAGCGACTCGGCGATGGTCGGGCGCAGCAGGCCCGCGTCGGCCAGTTCCGCGATCGCTTCCAGCGCAGCGTAATCCGGCTCCACGGAGACGCCCGCGAAACGCCGTCCCGCGGCCTGTACGGCGGCGGCCAGTTCGGGCTTCATGTGTTCGAGAATGCTCACCAGCACTCCGCCCGGCTTCAGCACCGACAGCGACCGCTCACCATCGGCGACCGAATCGAAGACGATATCGATGTCTTGCACGGCCTCGGTGAAATCGGTTGTGCGGTAGTCGATCACCTCGTCCGCGCCGAGCTCGCGCAGGTAGTCGTGCTTGCCCGCGCTGGCCAGTGCGATCACGTACGCGCCGCGTGCCTTGGCGATCTGCACGGCCAGATGTCCGACGCCACCCGCAGCCCGGTGGATCAGCACCCGGTCGCCCGCCTTCACACCGGCCCGGTCCACCAGCCCCTGCCAGGCGGTCAGCGCGGCCAGCGGCAGGGCCGCCGCCTCGACGTGACTCAATGCCGCGGGCTTGCGAGCGACCTGACGCGACGGCGTGGCCACATACTCCGCGTACCCCGTGGCGGCGCGCGGGAAGAACGGCATCCCGAACACTTCCTCGCCGACCTCGTAGCGTGCGCCCGGCCCGGCCTCCTCGACCACGCCGGAGATATCCCAGCCGACCCCGAACGGCGGCTGCCCCAGCAGCGGGAAGGCCCCCGACCGCACGGCCACATCGACCGGGTTCACGGAACTGGCGTGTACCCGCACCAGCACCTCACCCGACAGCAGTTCCGGCTTGGCGACCTCGGTCACCTCGAGCACCTCGGGACCGCCGAAGGACTTCTGGATCGCTGCACGCATCGTCTTCTCCCATTGCTCGATTGCTTGTCCGCCGGTTGCTCCGTCGAACCAACATCGACAACGTTATCCAGCATCTGGAAGACAATGAATGCCTTGGAGTCTCCAAATTTTATCCATAAGTCTTCATTTGGAGACCAGTGGATAGATCCGAGCCTCAGTATCCGAGGGCCGCCGCCAGCTCGGGATTGGTCGGTTCGATGAGCACCGCGCCGCCCGGCAGCACCACGACCGGAATGTCCTTCCGCCCACCGGCCAGCTCGATCGCCCGATCCCGCGCCGCGTCGTCATGCTCCACATCCACCTCGGTGAACGCGACGCCGTTCTCCCGTAGCCAGCTCTTCGCGCGTCGGCAGTCCCCGCACCAATCCGCCCCGTACAGCACGATTTCGTCCATATGTCCGACCCTAGGCCACCCGATCATGAAGACCACAGACCCCGGTCACCCGAACCACAGAGAAGGATTACAGTCCAGCCCTACTATTCGGGGCATGCCCAATCTCGACCGCATCACCTCCGACCTTGCCGTCTGCGGAGGGATCCCGGTGATCCGGGGTCATCGCTACCCGGTAGCCCTACTCCTGGACCTCATGGTCGCGGGCGTAACCCCCGAAGAGCTCCTCGCCGACTTCCGGGGCCTCGACCGCGAAGACCTGGTCGCAGTCCTCGAATACGCCACCCTCCCCACGCCAACCCCAAGCCCCATCCCAGCCAGGGCGTAACCACAAACGCCGAGGGAGCTGTGGTGGCGGATTTCGGGGGTGAAATCCGCCACCAGAGCTCCTTGATCTTGTGGGAGAACGGGAATGGGCCGCGACCCCGAGGGGGCGCGGCCCATGGGGGCATTCGCGTCAGGCGTAGGTGAGGACTACGTCGGCGAGGACGGGGGCGTCTTCGCGTTCCACGACGGTGGCGGCGATGATGAGTTCGCCGTCCTGCTGCCAGATTCGGCTGCGGATGGTTTCACCCGGGTAGAGGACTCCGGCGAAGCGGGCGCGGAAACCCTTGACGCGCGCGGCATCCGAATCCAGGACGGTGTCGGTGGCGGTCTTGCAGACCAGGCCGTAGGTGCACAGGCCGTGCAGGATCGGGTTGGGGAAGCCTGCGTTGCGGGCGAATTCCGGATCCGAGTGCAGCGGGTTGCGGTCGCCGCACATGCGGTAGAGCAGGGCCTGCTGGGTCAGCGTCGGGGTGAGGACGTCGTAATCCGGTGCGCGGTCGGGGAGTTCGGTTTTGGTGGAGGGGCCGCGGTCGCCGCCGAAGCCGCCCTCGCCCTTGGCGAAGATGGAGGAGCGGGCGGTCCAGAGGGGTTCGCCGTCCGAGCCGACGGCGGTGTGTTCCTGCCAGACGACGGCGGCCGCGCCCTTGTCCCAGAGCTCGCTGATGCGACCGGTCATGGTGGCCTTGCCGGAGGCCGGAATCGGGCGGTGCACCACGATTTCCTGGCTGCCGTGCACCACCTTGGCGAGGTCGATATCGATGCCGGGGAACTGCACCTTCGGCGGCTCGGTCTCGTGGAAGGACGGCGCGACGGTGGCGAAGGTCGGCAGCACCTGCGGGGTGCGGTCGTCGAGGTAGCGCAGTTCACGCGCATCGGTCCAGCGCCCACCCGCGCCGAGCGCCAGGTTGTAGTGCTGCACATCGCTTGGGGCCCAGGCGAACTCCCGGGCGGGCAGCTCCGCGCCGAGCGCGATATTCGGGTCGATGGGCATGAAGTTCTCCTCGTTGAGTTCGGTGGGCGCTCACCCGCAGCGAGACCCCACTCGGGTCCGATCCTGCGCTCGCGTCCGGTGTCTCGGCAAGCGCGAGCCCGCTCGCCGGGACGCGTGTCGCGGGGCATCCGCCCGCCGAGGCCGCGCCCGATTGTGGGGTCGCATGCCACGCGCGGGCGCGGCCTCGGGGTATTCGGTTGTGCGCTGCGTGGCCGCCGCCCCGTGGAGCGGGCTCCCGGGCGCGAATTGCCTTGGGCGGCTTGCAGTTCTTCGGTGGTACCGCCGACGCCGGGCAGGGGGTTCCATTGTCGGCGGGTGGGTTGGGCGCGGGCACGACGTGACCCTTACTCGCGCCCAACCCGGTCCTGAATCGGGTTGGGGCGATTCAGGACGCTTGGTCGGCCACGACCGGCTGTCCCTTTTTCGCCTTAGCGGCGAGGTCGAGGGCGGCCAGGTAGCCGAAGGTGATGGCGGGTCCGATGGTGGCGCCGGGGCCCGCGTAGGTGTGGCCCATCACCGGGGAGGAGGTATTGCCCGCGGCGTAGAGGCCCTCGATGACGGTGCCGTCCTCGCGCAGCACGCGGCCCTCGTTATCGGTGACCAGGCCGCCCTTGGTGCCGAGGTCGCCGGGGACCATGCGGACCGCGTAGAACGGGCCGACCTCCAGCTTGTTCAGGCACGGGTTGGGCTTGATGGTCGGGTCACCGTAGTAGCGGTCGTAGGCGCTGTCGCCACGCTTGAAGTCCTCGTCCTTACCGGTTTCGGCGAAGCCGTTGAACCGGGTGACGGTCGAGGCGAGGCTTTCGGCGGGCACGCCCATCTTCTCGGCGAGCTCGGCCAGGGTCGGGGCCACGACGATGTTGTCGTTTTCCATCCACCGGGACGGAAAACGCTGACCCGGCTGTAGCCCAGCGAAGATGTAGCGACTCCGGTAGCGCTGGTCGAACACGAGCCAGGACGGCACGTTCTCGCCGGGGCCTTCACCCTGCCCGTATTCGCCGCCGTACATGGTGTGCACAGCTTCGACGTAAGGAGCGGACTCATTACCGAATCGCTTGCCGTCGTTGTTGACGATGATGCAGCCGGGCAGGTTGCGCTCCGCGAGCGCGAACCACGGCTTGCCTTCGCCCTTGAGCGTGGTCGGACCCCACCAGGAATCTTCCATGAAGTCGATGGCCGCGCCCGCGTCGATGCCCGCGCGGATCGCGTCGCCGGTATTGGCGGCCGCGCCCGTGGTCCATTCGGTGGTGATGGGTTCACGCTGGTACTTGTGCCGCATTTCGGCGTTGTGCTCGAACCCGCCGGCCGCCAGCACCACACCGTATTTGGCGTTGAACACGACGGTCTCGCCGTTCAGTTCGGCCTCGACGCCGGTGACCACGCCGTTCTCGATCACCAGTCCGCTCAGCGGAGTGTTCAGCAGCACCGGCACATTCGCGTCGAGCAGGCCCTTGCGCATGCCCGCGATAATGGCCTGGCCCATGCCGACCAGCGCCTTGCCGGTGACCTTGCCCCACGCCCAGCGGGTGCCGACCCGCAGCACGGTGGCGAAGCCGATCGGATGCCGGCGCAGCAGGTTGAGCTTCTTGTAATCGGCTTGCAGCACGACCACGTTCAGCGGGGCCTTGCTGTAGGGCGGTTCCAGGTTGAATCGTTCCGCGCCGAGCTTCTTGGTGTTGAACGGCTTGGGCTCGCAGCTGCGGCCGTCCGCCTTGCCGCCCGGTGCTTCGGGGTAGTAGTCGCTGTAGCCGGGCACCCACTTCATCTTCAGTGGGGAGTTGTCGAGCACGAAGTCGAAGGCCTCCGCGCCGCGGTCGACGTAGGTGTCGATCTTCTCCTTGGGCACGCCCACATCGCCGATGATGCTGTGCAGGTAGGTGCGAGCTTCTTCGCGGTCGTCGGGCCGCCCGGACGCGAGGAGCGCCTTGTTGCCGGGAATCCAGACGCCACCACCGGAGCGTGCGGTCGAGCCGCCGTAATGCGCGGCCTTCTCGATGAGCACCACACGGAGTCCGTTGTGGGCGGCGGTGAGAGCGGCGGTCATACCGGCGGCACCGCTGCCGACCACCACCACGTCGTAATCCCGATCAGTCATGTAGAACACGTTATAGAATCAATCCTGGTTTGGTCTATGTTGGTCTGGCAGATGGGACTGCTGAAGCGATCTTCTTCACAAAAACTCGTTTCAGTTTCTAGGCTCGTAACCGACTGGCCACCGGCCGTCCCCCGCAATGGAAGGAATCAGCGTGCTGACCGACGCGCTTCGGACTGAACTGGCGGAAGAGCTCGCCCTCGCAGAGCGGGACCGGGTTCCGCTCGACCCGCTGGTCGCACGGTATCCGGGCATCGACGTGGTCGATGCCTACGAGATCCAGCTGATCAATATCCGGCGGCGGACCGCGGCCGGATCCCGCATCATCGGCCATAAGGTAGGCCTGTCGTCGAAGGCCATGCAGCAGATGATGGGCGTCGACGAACCCGACTACGGCCACCTGCTCGCCGAAATGGAAGTCTTCGAAGACGTTCCGGTGGACACGTCCAAGTTCCTCTACCCGCGGGTCGAGGTCGAGGTCGGCTTCGTGCTCGGCGCGGACCTGCCCGGCGAGGATTGCACCGAGGAAGACGTGCTGGCCGCGACCGTCGCGTACGCGCCCGCCATCGAGCTGATCGACACCCGCATCAAGGACTGGAAGATCGGTCTGTGCGACACCATCGCCGACAATGCGTCCTCGGCGGGCTGGGTGCTCGGTCCCGAGCGGGTCGCCCCGAATGAGCTGGATATCAAGAAGATCGACGCCGTCCTCACCCGCAATGGGGAGATCGTCGCCGAGGGTCGCAGCGACGCCGTGCTCGGCGACCCGACCATCGGCGTCGCCTGGCTGGCCCGCAAGGTCGCCCAGTTCGGCGTGCGCCTGAAGAAGGGCGACATCGTGCTGCCCGGTTCCTGCACCCGCGCCATCGACGCCCGCCCGGGCGACGACTTCACCGCCGAGTTCGCCGGACTCGGTTCCGTTCGTCTGCGTTTCAGCTGACACTGCACCGAATAGGGAGATAGCCGTGACTGCAAGCAAAGTCACCGCCGCGATCGTCGGGTCCGGCAATATCAGCACCGATCTGCTGTACAAGCTGCTGCGCTCGGACAAGATCGAGCCGCGCTGGATGATCGGCATCGACCCGGATTCCGAGGGGCTCAAGCGGGCCCGCGGACTGGGCCTGGAAACCTCTGCGGAGGGGGCGGATTGGCTGCTGGCACTGGATGAGAAGCCGGATCTGCTGTTCGAGGCCACCTCGGCATACGTGCACCGCGCGTACGCGCCGAAGTACGAGGCGGCCGGTATCCGCGCCGTTGACCTCACCCCCGCTGCCGTCGGCCCGGCTGTGATTCCGCCGGTGAATCTCGATTCGCTGCGGGATGCACCGAACGTCAACATGATCACCTGTGGTGGTCAGGCGACCATTCCGATGGTAGCCGCAGTTTCGCGCGTCGTCCCGGTGGCGTACGCCGAGATCGTCGCCTCGGTGTCCTCGGTCTCGGCCGGACCCGGAACCCGCGCCAATATCGACGAATTCACCAAGACCACCTCCAAAGGCGTGGAAACCATTGGTGGAGCGCAGCGCGGCAAGGCCATCATCATTCTGAATCCGGCCGAGCCGCCGATGATCATGCGGGACACCATCTTCTGCGCCATCCCCGAGGATGCCGACCGCGACGCGATCACCGCCTCGATCCATGAGATGGAGAAGTCCATCCAGCAGTATGTGCCGGGCTACCGTCTGCTCAACGAGCCGCAGTTCGACGACCCGTCGCTGGTTTCCGGTGGCATGGCGAAGGTTTCGATCTTCGTCGAGGTGGAGGGCGCGGGCGACTTCCTGCCGCCGTACGCCGGCAACCTGGACATCATGACGGCCGCCGCCACCCAGGTCGGCAATGTGATGGCCGATCAAATCATCTCGGCTCGGGTGTAAGGAGATTCGACCATGAGCAATGTGCTGAAGCCCTTCTCGGGCGAACTCGATGTGCGCGTCACCGACACCTCACTGCGGGACGGCTCACATCACAAGCGTCACCAGTTCACCGTCACCGAGGTGCGCGATATCGTCGGCGCGCTCGATGCCTCCGGCGTGCCGGTCATCGAGGTGACTCACGGCGACGGCCTGGCCGGTTCCTCCTTCAACTACGGTTTCTCCAAAACCCCTGAGCAGGAACTGATCAAGGCTGCCGCGGAGACCGCCAAGCAGGCCAAGATTGCCTTTCTGATGCTGCCGGGCGTGGGCGTCAAGGAAGACATCCGGATATCGCAGGACAACGGTGCGTCGATCTGCCGCATCGCCACGCACTGCACCGAGGCGGATGTCTCGATCCAGCACTTCGGCTTCGCCCGCGATCTGGGGCTGGAGACCGTCGGCTTCCTGATGATGGCGCACAGCACCACGCCGGAGTTGCTGGCCAAGCAGGCCCGCATCATGGCCGACGCGGGCTGCCAGTGCGTGTACGTCGTGGACTCGGCCGGTGCGCTTGTGCTGGAGCAGGTTTCGGACCGGGTGTCCGCGCTCGTCGCCGAGCTCGGCAATGACGCGCAGGTCGGCTTCCACGGCCACGAGAACCTCGGCCTGGCCGTGGCCAACTCGGTGTACGCGGTGCGCGCGGGCGCGACCCAGATCGACGGTTCGGCGCGGCGTTTCGGCGCGGGCGCGGGCAACCTGCCGGTCGAGGCCTTCATCGGCGTGTGCGACAAGCTCGGCATCAAGACCGGCGTGGACTTCTTCGCCATTACCGACGCCGCGGAAGATGTTGTGCGCCCGGCCATGCCGAGCGAATGCCTGCTCGACCGCCAGGCCCTGATGATGGGTTATGCGGGCGTCTACTCGTCCTTCCTCCGGCATGCGGAGCGGCAGGCCGAGCGCTACGGCGTCTCCGCCGCCGAGATGCTGGTTCGCGCGGGCAAGCGCAAGCTGGTCGGCGGCCAGGAGGATCAGCTGATCGATATCGCCCTGGAACTCCAGCGCGAGAAGGCTGCTGTCTCCGCCTGATTCGAGGCATCAGCAAACCCGAGAGGGCCGCGACCGGTTCGTTGAAAAGCGACAGCCGGTCGCGGCTTTTCTCATAGTTGGGCCGAGACCCGGCCCCGGTTCTCGCGAGCGAATTGGCCGGGAGCTTGGCCTTTCCAGGCGCGGAAGGCGGAGGTGAAGGCGGAGACGCTGCTGTAGCCCAGGCGGATTGCGGCCTGTTCCACCGTCATTCCGGCCAGCAGCAGTTCCTCGGCGAGCAGGCCGATGGTTTCGGTGGTGAGTTCGCGGAAGGTGGTGCCCTCGTCGGCAAGTCGACGGCGCAGGGTGCGGACGCTGATGTCGAGTTCGGCCGCTATGCCGGATTGGTCGGATATGCCGCCCCGTGAGATGAGCATCTGCCGCACCTGCCCGCTGATGCCCTGCCGCCGCTTACGACGCTGCATGAGATCGGCGCACTGCTGCTCATAGAATCGCGCGGTGGCCGCATTCGCCTGCGGGAGCACGAGATTCTGTAGTCCGGCCGGACCGGTGACCACCGACCGCGCGGCATTGAACACGACCTCCTCGACACCGAGCATGGCCCCGAACATCTCGTAGACCGGATGCGGCGGGAACGCCACCGCGACCCGAATAATGGGCGGGCGCATGGGGAGAACGTCCTGCTGAATGGTCCAGATGGCGGCCACATCCCGCTCCACCGCGAATCTGCGCACTTCGGGCGGTACCCCGGAGTCGTCGCGGACTATGGAGACCTCCTCACCGTTCATCACCACCTGATGGCGGGCGACGGTGAAGGACAGGTCGGCGTAGCGCAGCGCCAGATCCACGGCATCACGCACGGTCGGACAGCTCATCAAGGCGAAGCCGAGGACGCCGAGACTGGGTGGGTGGCACAGTAGCCCGGCCATCAATCCCATCCCGGGCTCATCACCTACTCCGGCCACAACATTGCGCATCAGGGCCAATTCCTGTCCGAGAGTGATCTCCGCGGTGGAATCGACCAGATTGATGTCCCGAATGCCCGTGTCTCGCAGCAGCGTAGGCAGTTCCAGGCCGCGGCTGGTGGCGAACTCGACCAGCAGCGCCGCGCTGGTGATGGAGCGCAGGTTTGCTTGACCGTCGGTCACCCTTGAATGGTCGCAAACTTTCGGCTTACCCATGCCCGGAACGGCCGGGTAAGTTGCTGAAATAGGCCGAAATTCGCCTGTTTCTGACCCATGGCGGCCTGGAAGAAGTAGCGTCCGGAGCCATACAGTGAATATCTAGCGAACTACAACCGATAGACATGGAGAAGGTGAACCAATGGCCGCCTGGCAGGTGTTCACGGCCACCCTTGCAATGCTGGCGATCATGACGATTACGGTCGTCAGCCTGCACCACCCCCATCAAGATCCGGACAGACTCTCGGTCGATCGCATCAGAGAGCGAATCACCAACGAGCACAGCCACTCCCACGAACTGGTGTCCACCCCGTCGGTATGGTCCCATATGCCGCCGGAGCATCCACTGGACGTGCAGGAAGCCCACCGGACAATGCAACAGCACCGTCGCTGCGTGGTAGCCGAATGTGACCGCAAAGCCGCCGCCTTCCGAGCCCTCATAGACGCCGGGCGAATCAAACCCACTCGCATGCCGCCGGCTCTCCACTAGCCCCGGCTACCGTCCCGCCCCCAGTCCTCGCCCCGTCCCGGCTCAAAGCCCCGCGAGGTAACCCGGCGGGACAGCGGCAACCAGCCACACCCCGTTGGTGCTGACCCGAAACTCGTGACCGTCGCGAACCATAGCGGCCGCATCCACGGTCAGCACCACCGGCTTGCCCCGCCGAGATCCCACCCGGACCGCGGTCTCCATCACCGCCGACAAATGCACCGCATGCCGCCGCATCGGTTTCAACCCCTCGACGCGAATCCCCGGCAACGCGGCCGCGACCGTCCCATGAAAAAGCACCTCCGGCGGAACACTCACCGCATAGTCGAGTTCCACCTCGACGCTATGCCCCTGACTGGCCCGAATCCGAGTCCCACTCGCATCGAACTCGAACCGCCGCTTGTCATTCCGAGCAACCACCTCATCCAACTCAGCCCGGCTCACGGCCCGCCCCCGCCGCTTCAGCCCGGCCAGCAACTCCTCAACCCCCACCCACCCGGCAGCATCCAACACCAGCCCGATCTCCTCCGGCGCATGCCTTAAATGACGACTCAGCCGCTTGGAAGTCTTAACCATCAACACGTTATCCATCCAAAAAGTGAACCAGCCCCACCCCAAACCCCGAAAGCAAATATCGCGCCGGGCCCGGACCAAGATCAGGGAGCTGTGGTGGTGGGATTTGTCCGAATTTCCCACCACCACAGCTCCCTCACCGGATCTTGTCGGTGGGGAGGGGGAGCATCGGCGGGCATGGGGGAAATTAATGAGCCATTCGTAGGGTCTTGGGCGGTGGCGGCGGGAGTAGTGAGTCAGTGGGAGTTGCGGCGGGACTTCGTTCGGGTGTTTCCGGATGTGTATGCGCCGCGCGGATATCCGATGGGTGCGGTGGAGCGGGCCAAGGCCGCCGTGCACTGGACGAAAGGGGCGGGGGTGCTGGTCGGGCATTCCGCGTTGGCGATGTTGGGCTGTCGGTGGGTGGATGAGCGGCTGCCGGTGGAGATCGCATTGCCCAGTTCTCGGCGGCCACCTGCTGGGATCCGGACCTTTCGGGATCGGATAGCCCGGCACGAGTGCTGCGAGGTCGAGGGGTTTCCGGTGACCACACCGGTGCGCACCGGATTCGATATCGCTCGCAGGTATGACCGCGAACTGGCGATTCCGCTACTCGATACGCTGTGCGCCGCAACAGGTATCGATCCCGAACAGGTGGTCGACTTCGCGGGCGGGCATTTCGGCAGCCGAGGAACCGCCAGACTGCGGGCCGCACTGGAGCTGGTCGATGCACGCGCGGAGTCACCGCAAGAATCACGGACGCGGCTGCTCTTGATCGACAGTGGATTACCGAAACCCGCGACACAGATAGTCATCCGAAATGAGCGCGGGAAGTTCATCGCGCGGGTCGATATGGGTTGGGAACAGTGGCGGGTCGCGGTCGAATACGACGGCGCTCAGCATTGGACCGACCCATTGCAGTACGAGAAGGACATTGACCGAATCGCTGCCCTGGAATGCCTGGGGTGGAAGGTGATCCGAGTAAGCGGCAAGCACCTCAGTGCGAATCCCGAGGTAGTCGTGCACCGAGTCCGGGACGCACTCCGCGAGCACGGCTTCGGAAAAGGGTGAGGGAACTCTGGTGGTGGGATTTGTCCGAATTTCCCACCACCACAGCTCCCTCACGGGTTTACAACCACGTGTCCAGGGTTGTGGTGGTGAGGAAGTGTTCGAGGTCGGCTCGCCAGGGGGCTGGGGTGGACTTTTCCGGTTCTATGGCGGTGTATTGGCCTCGGTAGAAGAGTAGGGGCCTGCCGGAATCCGGGGATTCCGACAGGGCCTGTACTCGGCCGATCACTATGTAGTGATCGCCGCCGTCGACGACCCTGTCCACAGTGCACTGGATCGTGGCCAGGGCGTCGTCGAGGAGTGGGACGTTGAGTTCGGCTGTGCGCCAGGGGACTCCGGCGAACTTGTCGGGTTCGCGGGAGCCGAAGCGGGCGCATACCGGTTGTTGTTCTTCGGCGAGCATATTGACGCAGAACTTGCCGTTCTGCTCGATCGCCGCCCAGGAACGGGATTCCTTGGTGGGGCAGAACAGGATCAGCGGGGGATCGAGGGAGAGGGCGGCGAAGGACTGGCAGGCGAAGCCCACCGGGTTGCCGTCACCGTCGAGGGTGGTGATGACGGTGATGCCGGTGCAGAAGGAGCCCAGCACATTACGGAATGCGCGGGGGTCGATCACGGGATCCGTCGTGGTCATGAGTTCGTCGCCTTCGTTCTCGCTACTTGAATCCGACGGTGAAGTCGTGGCCCCACAGGCTGACCGCGGTGGATTCGCGGGCGATCCAGGACTCGTCCTCGACTTCCAAACCCTCGCAGCCGAATTCGATATCGAATCCGCCCGGCGTCTTCATGTAGAAGGACAGCATCTTGTCGTTGATGTGCCGCCCGAGGGTGGCCGACATCTTGACCTTCTTGCGGTTCGCGCGATCCAGGCAGAGGCCGACATCGTCGGAGTTCTCCACCTCGACCATGAGATGCACGATGCCGGTCGGGTTGGGCAGCGGCAGGAACGCCAGCGCGTGGTGACGCGGGTTGCAGCCGTAGAACCGCAGCCAGGCCGGGTCACCGTCGGCGGGACGGCCGACGATCTGCGGGGGCAACCGCATGGAGTCACGCAGCCGGAAGCCCAGCACGTCCTGATAGAACGCCTGTGCGGCGGCATCATCGTTGCAGGTCAGCACCACGTGGCCCAGACCCTGCTCGGCGGTCACGAACTTGTGGCCGTACGGGCTGACGAAGCGGCGGCCCAGGTACTGCGCACCGTAGAAGGCCTCGAGGGTATTGCCGGAGGGATCCTCGAACCGGATCATGCCCTCGACGCGACGTTCGGCGAGCTCGTCCTTCTCACCCTCGGTGTAGGCGACTCCGGCCTTGCCGAGGGTTTCCCGAAGCTGTTGCAGCCCTTTGGCGTCGGTGACCTCCCAGCCGGAGACCAGCAGCCGGTCCTTGTCGCCGGGCACGATCACCAGGCGCGCCGCGAAATCATCCATGCGCAGGTAGAGCGCGTCCGGGTTATTGCCGGAGCCCTCCATCATGCCGAGCACCTTGAGCCCGTATTCGCGCCAGGCCGCCATATCGGTGGCCTCGATGCGCATGTAGCCGAGCGCCTTGATACTCATGCTCACTTCTCCTTGACGCCGAGCAGGAAGTCGGTTGCCAGGCGGTTGAATTCGTCGAACTTCTCCAATTGCGCCCAGTGGCCGCAGCCGCCGAACACATGCAGTTGTACGCGCGGCACCATCTTCAGTGCAACGAGTGCGCCGTCGATCGGGTTCACCCGGTCTTCGCGTCCCCAGATGAGCAGCACCGGCTGCCGCAGTGTGAACGCGTCGCGCCAGATCATGCCCTTGGCGAAATCGGCTCCGGCGAAGGACCGTCCCATGGCGCGGGTGGCCTCGAGCGACTCCGGCTGGCTGGCGGAGGCGAAACGCTCCTCGACGAGTTCCGGCGTGATCATCTTCTGGTCGAAGACCATGATCCGCAGGAACGCCTCGAGGTTCTCGCGAGTCGGCTCGTAGTTGAACTTCGAGAGCAGCTTGACGCCCTCGGTCGGATCCGGCGCGAACAGGTTGGTGCTCAACCCGCCCGGGCCCATGAGTACGAGCTTGCCCGCGCGATCCGGGTAGTCCAGCGCGAATCGGGTGGCCGCGCCGCCGCCGAGCGAATTGCCCAGCAGGTGAACGCGTTCGGTAATGCCGAGGGTGTCGAGCAGATCCTTCAGCGCCGAGGCCGAGTGCACGAAGTACTGCGGGTGCTCGGTCGGCTTGTCGGACAGCCCGAAGCCGGGCTGATCCACTGCCAGCACATGGAATTCGCGCGCCAGCACCGGAATGTTCTTCGCGAAGTTCGACCACGACGAAGCGCCCGGTCCGCCACCATGCAGCAGCACGATGGTGGGGCCGTTGCCGACCCCAGCCTCGTGGTAGTGCAGCTTCAGATCCGGCCGCACCTGCGCGAAGCGCGAGGTGGATTCGAAAGTTATTGCCGCGGCGGGCCGCGAAGTGCCTTCAGTCACAGTGGTCATGGCTACACCATCGTGTCGGTGATCGGCAGACCGAACGCGTGCGTGCCGTACATGACGTAGGCGCGCTCGGCGTCATTGGCCGCGTGCACCCGGCCCGCGTGCGCGTCACGCCAGAAGCGCTGCAGTGGAGTGCCATTGGCGAGGGCGGTCGCACCGGATGCCTCGAAGAGCCGGTCGATCGAGGCGATCGCGCGACCGGTGGCGCGCACCTGGTCACGGCGAGCATTGGCGCGCAGATCGAACGGAACGTCCTTGCCCGCAACCAGGTAGGCGTATTCGTCCGCGACATTGCCGGACAGCTGGCGCCAGGCGGCGTCGATGTCACTGGCGGCCTCGGCGATGCGCACCTTGCCGAACGGATCGTCCTTGGCGTTCTCGCCCGCGTAGGCGGCGCGCACGCGCTTGCCCTGATGCTCGACATGCGCCTGGTATGCGCCGTAAGCCATTCCGACGATCGGGGTCGAGATGGTGGTGGGATGTATTGTGCCCCACGGCATCTTGTACACCGGATCGGTATTCTGCTCCAGGCCAGGCGACTTGAGCTCGCCCATGGTGCGGAAGCTGAGGAAGCGGTGCCGGGGTACGAACACGTTCTCGACGACGACCGTGTTGGACCCGGTGCCCCGCAGGCCGACCACATTCCACACGTCATCGATGCGGTATTCGCTGCGCGGGATGAGGAACGAGCCGAAGTCGACCGGCTTGCCGTTCTTGATCACCGGTCCGCCCACGACCACCCAGGTGGCGTGATCGGAGCCGGAGGACCAGGCCCACTTGCCGTTCACGGTGTAGCCGTCGCCGTCCTCGGTCACCACGCCGGCGCCCATCGGGGCGTACGACGAGCTGATGCGCACGTCGGTGTCCTCGCCCCAGACCTCTTCCTGCGCACGCTGATCGAACAGCGCCAGGTGCCAGTTGTGCACGCCGATGATGCCGGACACCCAGCCGGTGGATCCGCAGGCGCTGGCGATCTTGCGAACGGTGTCGTAGAAGACCACCGGATCGGCGGCGTGGCCGCCCCACTGACGCGGCTGCAGCAGCTTGAAGAAGCCCGTCTCCTGAAGGTCCTTCACCGACTCCTCGGGGAGTTTGCGCAGGTCCTCTGCTTCTTGGGCGCGCTCACGCAGCGTGGGAAGCAGTGCCTCGACCCGCTCGACTACTTCTTGGCTCATCTCGCCAGTTGCTCCTGCCTGGTGTGGTTATCCACGAATGATCGGGAAGCGGTTCTCGTTTGCCCCTGAGAGTAGAACAGGTTCTTATTCCTGTCGAGAACGGCGTCCAAGTCCAGTTCAGGGCACGCCCATCCTGGTAGTCGGCCGTATCGCTGGCGCCGCGCGCCGCAATTTTGTAACGTGTTCTAGTACTTCCAAGGAGGAGCAACGATGGCGACAACCCCCCAAGGGCCCCGCGGGAAGGTCCGCGAGATCGACGTGGGCAGCACCCCCACCCGCTACGCCCGGGGCTGGCACTGCCTGGGTCTCGCCGAGACCTTCCGTGACGGCAAGCCACACTCGGTCATGGCATTCGGCACCAAGCTGGTCGTTTTCGCGGACAGTAAGGGTGTTCTGAAGGTGCTCGACGGCTACTGCCGGCACCTCGGCGGCGACCTGTCGATGGGCGAGGTCAAGGGCGATTCGATCGCCTGCCCGTTCCACGACTGGCGCTGGGGCGGCGACGGCAAGTGCACGGGCATTCCCTATGCCCGGCGCGTGCCCCCGCTGGCCCGCACCCGCGCGTGGCATGTGCTGGAACGCAATGGTCAGCTGTTCGTCTGGCACGACCACGAGGGCAGCGCGCCCACGGACGAAGTCACCATTCCCTATATCGATGGCCCGTTCAAGGACGCCGAGGGCAATGACCTCGGGACGCTGTCCGACAACTGGACCCCGTGGACCTGGCACTCGATGCTGATCGAGGGCGCCAACTGCCGCGAGATCATCGACAACGTCGTGGATATGGCGCACTTCTTCTATATCCACTACGCGTTCCCGACGTTCTTCAAGAACGTGCTCGAGGGCCATGTCGCGACCCAGTACCTCGAGACCAAGGGGCGTCCCGATATCGGCCAGGCGGCCGAGGCGGGGATCGATGTGCTGCTCAAGTCCGAGGCGGCCTATTTCGGCCCCTCGTACATGGTCAATCCGCTGCTCAATATCTACAGCGGGTACGAGGTCAAGACCGTTCTGATCAACTGCCACTACCCGGTCACGCAGGACTCGTTCGTGCTGATGTGGGGCGTGACGCTGGAGAAGCCCAAGGGGCTGCCGGACGATCAGGCCGCGGGCTTCGCGCGCAAGATGACCGAGGGCGTGAGCGAGGGCTTCCTGCAGGACGTGGAGATCTGGAAGCACAAGTCCAAGATCGACAATCCGCTCCTCACCGAGGAGGACGGCCCGGTCTACCAGCTGCGCCGTTGGTACGACCAGTTCTATGTGGACGTCGCCGATATCGACCCGAAGTCCACGCAGCGCTTCGAGTTCGAGGTCGATACCACCAAGGCCAATGAGGCCTGGGAGCTCGAGGTGCAGGAGAATCTGCGCAAGAAGCGTGAAGCCAAGGAAGCGGCAGCCGCCGCCGACACGGCTTCGGAGGAGGCGAACGTCTGATGACCACCTGGGCGAAAGCACCCGACTTCGCGGACCTTCCGGAGCGACGAGCACAGGTGCGCGCCCAGACGGTCCTCGACAAAGAGCACTACATGGAGTCCGGGCTGACACCGATCGCGTGCCAGTCCTGCGGAACGGAAGTGCTGGTGCGCAAGCACAGCCACAATCAGAAAACCGTGCAGTGGACGGTCAATCCGGCCGACCACTGCCCGGTCTTCCGCAAAATGGCCGAAGCCGGACCGATTTTCGGCAAGCCCGACTCCTGCCCCAACCTCGAGAAGACCATCGACCACGCGGTCGCGGAGGGTCTGCTCGAAATCGACGCCTAGCGCCGGATCAATCCATCCGGAAATCGGCGAAGTCGAAGCCCGGGGCGACGATGCAGCTCACCAAGGCGTAGTCGTCGCCCGCCGGGCGGGCGGCCTGGCTCACCCCACCGGGGACCACCGCCTGGGGGCGGTGCCCCTGCTCGGCATCGGGTCCGAGGACGATTTCCTCACCCCCGATGTTCAGCAGCAGGGGGCCGCCTCGATGCCACAGCCAGATCTCGTCCGAGAGCACGGTGTGCGGTGCGGATTTCTCTCCCGGCAGCAGGAGGAAGTAGATCGCGGTCGCGCTCGCGCGGGGGCCGCTGTAGCCCTCGGGCTCGAATTCCACTCCACTGCGCCAGGTTTCCCGGAACCAGCCACCCTCGGGATGCGGCTGAAGATCCAATTCTGCGGCCAGTTTCGGACGGTCGTCGCTCATCAGGCCACTGTATTTCGATGCGCCGATCGATGCCGCGTGACGCGCATCCGTGAGTGCATGGGCAACGGGTGCGCTTGAATAGATGTCTGAAGCTCGCATCGACCGAGCTGTAGGGTGGATATGTGGACATCCTCAGCGAGACCATCGCGGCCATTCGTACCGGCAATCCGGCCTCTGGCATGTTCGTGCGGCATGCGCCGTGGGGGCGGCGGTATCCGGTTGTTCCGGGCGCGGGATTCCATGTGATGCTGCAGGGTTCGTGCTGGGTGGTGACACCGGACGGCGAGCCGATCGCGCTGGGGCCCGGCGATGTGTTGTTCATGCCGCGCGGCGCGAATCACGTGCTCGTCGACAGTCTGGACAGTCCGGTCACCGAAACCGCCAGGCCGGGGGAGCCGCGCGAGATCGTCGGGCCGGGGGTGCGGGCCGCATTGGTGTGCGGGGCATATGAACTCGGGCGCAATCGCAGTCATCCATTGCTCGATGAGCTGCCCGAATTCATTCATCTTCCCGCGCGCCCCGGGCGGCATCCGGCCTTGCGGGCGGCGGTGGATCTGCTCGCCACCGAGATCGCCGAACCTCGGCCGGGCACCGATGCCGCCATTCCGGCACTGCTGGACACGCTCTTGCTGTTCATGTTGCGTGCTTGGTTCGACGAGCAGGCCGAGGAGTCCTCCGGGTGGGCGGGTGCGTTCACCGATCCCGCCGTGGCCGCCGCCCTGCGTGCGATTCACGGTGAACCCGAACGGGCTTGGACCGTACCGGAATTGGGTGCGGTGGCGGGAGTCTCGCGCGCGACGCTGGCCCGGCGGTTCACCGCGACCGTGGGGGAGCCGCCGCTGTCGTATGTCACGCGCTGGCGCATGCTGTCCGCCGCGCGGCTGCTGCGCGAGACCAACACCCCTTTGGCGAGTGTTGCCCGAAAGGTCGGGTATCAAAGCGAATTCGCCTTCGCCAAGGCGTTCAAGCGGGAATATGGGCAGGCCCCGGGACACTACCGGCGCTCGGAGGACAGGCCCGCGGTCATCGCCGTCTAGGTGTTGCTCAGAGTGCGGTGTTATTCGAAGTGCGGTGTTGCTCAAAGTGAAATGCCTGGCCCCGCATTCGCCCGGCGCACTACGCTGAAGCGAATGACGGATTGGCGTACGCGCAAAGGTCCGATCGGGGTGCTCACCGGGGCGGGCATCTCCACCGATTCGGGTATCCCGGATTTCCGTGGGCCGCGCGGGGTGTGGACCACCGACCCGATCGCCGAATTGCTATCGACCTACCAGCATTACGTGACCGACCCGGAGCTACGGGTGAAGTCCTGGCTGGCGCGGCGTGACAATCCGGCCTGGCGGGCGCAACCGAATGCGGCGCATCGGGCGCTGGCCCGGCTCGCCGCGGGCGGGCGTCAGGTCCGGATCATCACCCAGAACATCGACCGGCTGCATCAACGCGCGGGCTCGGATCCGGTGGTCGAGATTCACGGCAACATGTTCGACGTGGTCTGTATCGACTGCGAATACACCACCACCATGGCCGCCACCCTCGAACGCGTCGCCGCCGGTGATCCCGACCCGGCTTGCCCCGACTGCGACGGCATTCTGAAGGCGGCCATCGTCATGTTCGGCCAGCACCTGAATCCGGAGGCGATCCGGGCCGCGGTGGATATCGCCGAGACGAGCGAGTTGTTCCTCGCGGTCGGCACCTCGTTGCAGGTGGAGCCCGCCGCGTCCATGTGCGCGGTGGCCGTCGACTCGGGGGCCGAGCTGGTCATCGTGAATGCCGAGCCGACCCCGTACGACGTGTACGCCGCCGAGATCGTGCGCGAGCCGATCGGCAGGGCGCTACCGCGACTGGTGTCGGAACTGCTGGGGGACTGAACGATTCAGCTGAACGGGGACTGTGGGCGGGCCTGCAGTTCGCCGTCGATCCAGATATCGACCTTCTCGTTGTAGAAGCAGGCCAGACCGGCGATCTTCTGGCTCTCCGGCAGGGGAGTGCGGTAGATCCACACCAGATCCCGATGCTCTTGCCCACCGGCCCGGACACTCCAGTATTTGGCCACGCCCTTGTAAGGGCACTGCGACTCGGTCTCCGAGGGGATCAGCAGATCCATGCGGACATCGGTGAGCGGCAGGTAGTAGCGCGCCGGGAGACCCGTTTCGAACAGGATGCGCGGGGAGTGCGAATCCGCGACGGTCTCCCCATTGATCTCCACCCGAATGTGGCGGGAGCTGGCCAGGATGTCGACGCGGCTGTAGGGGTCGCGGGGGTGGACGTAGATCGGCTCGTCCTCCTCGAACCATTCGTCCATGGCGTCGAAGTCCAGGCGTACCAGGTCGCGCAGTTCCTCGATGGGGGAGTCGAGGTAGCGCACGGCCGCGCCCGGTGCGACCACGCCGTCGGCCACCACATCGAATTCGGTGCCGTCGCCGCGCTCGCGGGAGTGCCGGGTCGCGCCCGAGGGTTCCAGCTTGGCGCGCAGGTCGGCGGCGGGCAGGTAATAGGTGGGGTAGTACGGGTGCTCCCACACCAGGCGAGGGGTGGCGGAGTCGGCGGTGAGCTGCCCGCCCAGATAGACGCGCACCCGCTTGGCGCACGGTTCGACGCGTACCCGGCCGTGGTTCGGTTCGGTCATACCTCTCGACGGTACGCCGGGGCGGATGGTGCTGGCGGGGAACGGAATTCGCCTGCTCGAGGTGTTTTGTCCCGATTCTCGCCACACCGACGATTTTTATACCCTGACCTGCCCCGATATGGTGTTCGAGCAACACTCGAGCAACTTGAAGGTGGCGGAAGATGTCGGAACCGAGCAGCACCGGCTCGCTGGTCGAAGAAGGACAGCAGCAGGGACTGCGGACCGGCCTGCGCCGCCGCCACATGACCATGCTGGCCATCGGCGGCGCGATCGGCGCGGGCCTCTTCGTCGGCAGCGGCTCGGTCATCGGCACCGCCGGACCGGCCGCCATCATCTCCTACGCCGCGGCGGGACTGCTGGTGCTGTGCGTCATGCGGGCGCTCGGCGAAATGGTGGTGGCCCGGCCGGTCGCCGGATCGCTCGCCGAGTACGCGCGCATGGCACTCGGACCGTTCGGCGGCTTCACCATCGGCTGGCTGTACTGGTACCTCTACGTCATCCTCGTCGGCGCGGAGGCCGTCGCGGGCGCGGCGATCCTGTCCAGCTGGATCGACCTGCCGCACTGGGTGCTGTCCGCCGCCCTGCTGACCGTGATGACGTCGGTCAACCTGATCTCGGTGAAGTCCTTCGGCGAGTTCGAATTCTGGTTCGCGTCCATCAAGGTCGTGGCCATCGTGGTCTTCCTCGCCATGGGCGCGGCTTGGGTCTTCGGCCTCTGGCCCGGCTCCGAGAGCGGCTTCCACAATCTCACCGACTACGGCGGCTTCGCCCCCAATGGCATTACCGGCATCTTCTCCGCAATCGTCGTGGTCATGTTCGCCTTCGGCGGCACCGAAATCGTCACCGTGGCAGCCGCCGAATCCCGCGAGCCCGGCCAGGCGGTAGCCCGAGCCACCAATAACGTCCTATGGCGAGTAGGCCTCTTCTACGTGGCCTCGATCTTCCTCGTGGTCACGATCCTCCCCTGGAACGACGCCCAGGTCCTGAAGAGCCCCTTCGTCAGCGCCCTCGACCACATGGGCGTCCCCGCCGCAGGCACCATCATGCAGGTGGTAATCCTGACCGCGGTCCTCTCGGTCCTGAACTCCGCCATCTACGTCTCCTCCCGCATGCTCTACGTCCTCACCCGAGACGGCGACGCCCCCGCCTCCCTGGTCAAGGTCAACAAACGAGGCGTCCCCGCCCGAGCAGTCCTCCTGGGAACAGTCGCCGCCTGGGGCGCAGTAATCGCCTCCTACATCTCCCCCGACAAGGTCTTCACCTTCCTGGTCAACTCCATAGGCGTAGTCCTAGCCTTCGTCTACGTCGCAATCATGATCTCCCAGTTGAAACTCCGAGCCCGCCTACGCCGAGAAGACCCCTCAGCCCTCACCTACCGAATGTGGGCCTACCCCTACCTCAGCTGGCTGGTAATCATCGCCATCTTCGCAGTCTTCACCGCCATGGCCCTAAACGAAGACCAACGCCCCCAACTAGCAGCCTCAACCGTCTCCCTCCTAGTAGTAGCCGCCCTCTACCCCCTCCGAGCAAAACTCGGCCGCAAGCCCCCCGTCCACGAGGTAGAAGTCCTCCGCCACTGACGAATCCAACTCCGGCACACCAAAACAGCCCCCCTTCACCGAGGGGGACATGAGCCGGGGTTTTGTCCGTTTACCCCAGCCTCATGTCCCCCTCGACGTGCCCCTTCCGGTCTGTTTCTCTTGTCTTTGGTTGTTGGTCCCGGAACGGGACCACAGCCATCCAGCCAGGCCGGGACGAGAGAAACGGCTCTCGACAGGGGAGCCAACGTCGGGTACGTCCGGCGACGCAACCACGCGATATCCGTACTGCCGTGCGCTTTGGGCACGAGCTATCCGAGTCGTGTTTCTGACCGGAGCGGTTAATGAAAGCGATGGCCGAAGGCCGAGCCGTCAAAGGGTTAGGCCGACCTGCTAGGCCGGGCGGGCCAGGGGATGGGTAGGGGCTCCGAAGAGTTGGGCGGTGCCGTGGGCGCGTTTGAAGAAGAAGTGGGCGTCGTGTTCCCAGGTGATGGCTATGCCGCCGTGCATTTGGACCGTTTCCGAGACGACCGCGTTGAGGGCCTCGGTGGCTTGCAGGCGGGCTGCTGCTACGTCGATCGGTTCGGCGGTGCCGTCCGCGAGGCCTGAAATAGCCAGGTAGACAAGGGATCGGGTGGATTCGACCAGGACGTACATGTCGGCCATGCGGTGCTTGAGGGCTTGGAAGCTGCCGATGGGGCGGCCGAATTGGACGCGGGATTTGCTGTATTCGACGGTCATGTCCAGGCACTGCTCTGCTGCGCCGAGTTGTTCGGCGGCTACTGCGGCCCAGGCGATTTCGCGTAGGCCGGGCAGGTTGACCGGGCCCAGCGGGCGGGCGGGGGTCGAGGCGAACTCGATCGTTGTCAGGCGGCGGGTGGGGTCCATGGTCGGGACCGTCGTGCGGGTGATGCCCGCGGCGGTGCCGTCCACTTCGTAGAGGCCTTCGGTGGTGAGGACCAGGAGGGTGTCGGCGCTGCCATCCAGAACGTAATGGGCGGTGCCGGAGACGGTTTCGCCCTCGGCGCGGACGCCGAAGCTGTCCCAGCCGGTCGGGCCCGCCCAGCACAGGGCCAGGGTGCGCACGCCCTCGGCCACCTCCGGCAGCAGGCGCTCATTGGCTTCGGCATTTCCCGCGAGCAGCAGGGCCTGCACGCTCAGGACGGCCGAGCCGAGCATGGGTGGGGCGGACAGGGTGCGCCCGAGTTCCTCCACCACCAGCAGGGATTCGACCAGGCCGACGCCGATGCCGCCGAATTCCTCCGGAATGGCAAGGGCGGCAACACCGACCTGCTCGCACAGAAGTTTCCAGAGGGACTCGTCGTAGCCGAGCTCGGCGTCGAGGCCCCGGCGCATGGCGGCGCTGTCGCCGTGCTTGGTCAGCACGGCGCGCACGGTGGTCGCGAGTTCCTGCTGTTCTGCGGTGATGCTCATGCGGTGACTCCTTCGCGCAGGGCCGCGGCGATGCGGGTGCGGTGCACATCCGGGGTGCCCCAGGCCGAGCGCAGCGCGGTGACCTTGGTGAGCCAGAGGGACAGGTCGAATTCGGCGGTGTAACCGATGGCCCCGTGCACCTGGAGGGCGATGCGGGCGGCGGTGTAGGCCGCTCCGCCGCAGGCTAGTTTGGCGGCGGAGATATCGCGCGCGCGGGTGACCGGGTCCGCGTCGTCCTGGAGGGTGAGTGCGGCGCGGTAGAGCAGGGGCTGTGCCATCTCCAGGCCGATCGACACATTCGCCAGGTGATGTTTGATGGACTGGTACTGCCCGATCGGCTTGCCGAACTGCTGGCGCTGCTTCACATAGTCGACGCTGGTGTCCAGCAGCGCGCGGCCCGCGCCGAGCAGCTGCGCGGCGGCGGCGAGAGCGGCTGTGTCGAAGGCCTTTTCGATGGCCTCGCGGACGCCTTCACCTTCGGCGAGCACGTCACCGGCGTGCACGGGGAACAGGCGGCGAGCGGCATCGACCGACTTCACCTGTGCACCGGCCGTGGCGACCGAGACCCGGTCCCCGTCGGCGACCAGCACCAGATCGGCCACATCGGCATCGAGGGCGAGCGGCACACCGGCCGCCTCGCCCGCGCTGGATCCGGCCGACGTGGCGAGGGCGATGGTGCCCAGCTTCGCGCCCTCGGCGAGTTCCGGCAGCCACCGCGCGGCGAGCGCCGAGTCCGGAAGCGCCTGGAGCAGTGCGGGAATCGCGGCGGCGGTCTCCACGAGAGGTCCGGGTACGGCGGCCCGGCCGATCTCGGTGAAGGCCACGATCAGTTCCACCGGCCCCGCGCCGAAGCCACCGTTCTCCTCGGTAATGGTCAGGCCCAGTGCGCCCGCCTCGGCGAGCTGGCCCAGCAGCGCCCGTCCGGCGGCGGCATCGCCCGCACCCCAGGCGCGTACGACGCCGGGCGTCTTGGCCGCCTCGCCCATCTTGCGCAGGCTGGCGGCGAAATCAATTTGTTCTGCGGTCAGAGCGAATCGCATGTCGTCCTCCGGGTCTATCAGCGCGGCAGGCCGAGCAGGCGTTCGGCGATGATATTGCGTTGAATCTCATTGGTGCCCGCGTAGATCGGGCCCGCCAGTGAGAAGAGATAGCCATCGGTCCAGGCCGATTCCTGCTCGGCGTCGGCGCCGTGCAGGTCGAGCGCGGTCTCGTGCATGGCAATGTCCAGTTCGGACCAGAACACCTTGTTCACGGAGGATTCCGCGCCCAGCGATCCGCCCTCGGCCAGCCGGGTGACGGTGGCCCAGGTATTGAGCCGGTACGCCTCGGCCCCGACCCACGCCTGCACGACGCGATCGCGCGCGGCGGTATCGGTGTCGGCGGCGTTCGCGCGCCACAGGTCGATCAGCTTCAGGGCGGTCGCATTGAACCGGCCCGGACTGCGCAGCGAGAGACCACGCTCATTGCTGGAGGTCGCCATGGCGACCTTCCAGCCATTATTGGCCTCGCCGATCACGTCCGCATCGGGCACGAACACGTTGTCCAGGAAGATCTCCGCGAACCCGGGCTCACCATCCAGTTGCGGAATGGGACGCACGGTGACGCCCTCCGCGGTGAGCGGGAACATCAGATAGGTGAGCCCGCGATGCCGCTCGGCCTCCGGATCGCTACGGAACAGGCCGAAACCCCAATCCGCGTACGAGGCACGGGAACTCCAGGTCTTCTGACCGTTCAGAATCCAGCCGCCCTCGCCGCGTTTGGCCGTGGAGCGGATACCGGCCAGATCGCTGCCCGCCTCCGGTTCCGACCAGGCCTGCGCCCAAATATCGTCGGCGCGAGCCATTCTCGGCAGAATCCGGGCCAGCTGCTCGGGCGAGCCGTGCTCGAAGAGCGTCGGCGCGAGCAGGAAGATGCCGTTCTGCGAGACGCGCCCGGGCGCGCCGGAGGCGTAGTACTCCTCCTCGAAGATGACCCATTCGGTCAGTGAGGCGTCCCGCCCGCCGTACTCGGCAGGCCAAGCGACACAAGACAAGCGGGCCTCGGCGAGCTTCGCCTCCCACGCCCGATGCGCCTCGAACCCTTCCTCGGTGTCCATGGACGGCAGGGGAGTGGCGGGCACATTGGCGGCCAGGAATTCCCGGACCTCCCGCCGGAATTCCTCGGTCTTGGCGTCGAATTCGAGATCCACCTATTTCACCCCGTTCTTATCGGTCGCGGCGCCCATTTCGCGGCTCGCCGCAGTACCCATGTCGCGGCTCGCCGCGGCTGCCTTCATCGACTTGGCGTTCATGCCGCCCAGTGAGTCCGCGCCGACCTCGGCATTGTGTGCGTGTGCGAAGTGATGCAGCCCGAACACCGAATCCATGCCCGCGCGCATACCCATGAGGTCCTCGCACTGATTGACGGCCTTCTTGGTCAGCGCCAACCCGAATTGCGGCATCTCCGAAATCTTCTCGGCCAGCGCGAAGGTCTCGGACTCCAGGTTCTCGCGCGGCACAACTCGATTGAGCATGCCCCACTCGTAAGCCTGTGCGGCGGTGAACCGTTCACCGGTGAACAGGATCTCCTTGGCGCGCCGCGGCCCGAGCACCCACGGGTGCGCGAAGTATTCGACGCCCGGGATGCCCATGCGCACCACGGGATCGGAGAAGAACGCATCCTCGGAAGCCACGATCATGTCGCACGACCAGGCCAGCATGAGTGCGCCCGCGATGCACGCCCCCTGCACCATCGCAATGGTCGGCTTGGGGATTTCCCGCCAGCGCCGGCACATCCCCAGGTACACCTCGGACTCGCGCGCGAAGCGCTGATCGCCGCCCGGCCGGTCGACGTGGTCCCACCACAGTGCGGCCTGGTTCTCATAGCTGATGTGATGGTCGCGGCCCGGCGTGCCGATATCGTGCCCGGCACTGAAATGCCTTCCCGCACCGGCCAGGACGATCACCTTGACCTCGGCGTCCTCGACGGCCTTCACGAAGGCGGCATCGAGCGCGTAGGTCATGACCGAGTTCTGCGCATTGCGGTAGTCCGGTCGGTTCAGCGTGACAAGGGCGATCGGCCCGCGCTTCTCATAGAGAACGACCTCGCCCTCATCGGGGATGGCTCCCGGTGCCGAATTCTCGCTATCGTGCGCGGTCACGCCTTCTCCTCACGTAGTTGCCGCTTGAGAACCTTCCCGGCGGCGCTGTAGGGCAGCTGATCGCGGAACTCCACGAATCGCGGCACCTTGAAGTTGGCGAGCAGCGTCTTGGCATGCGCCACAACGTCTTCGACGGACAGTTCCGATCCCGGCTTGCGCACCACGAAGGCCTTGCCGACCTCGCCCATGCGTTCGTCCAGGACTCCGATGACCGCGGTCTCGGCGACACCGTCGAGCCGTGCCAGGGCCTGCTCCACCTCGGCCGGGTACACATTGAACCCGCCGGAGATGTACATGTCCTTGAGCCGGTCGGTGATCTTCAGGTACCCGCGCTCATCGATGACGGCGACGTCACCGGTGTGCAGCCAGCCGTCCCGGTCGATGGTGTCGGCGGTGGCCTGCGGATCGTCGAGGTATCCGAGCATCACCTGCGAGCCGCGGATCAGCAGCTCGCCATTGTCGGCCAGCTTGATCTCGAAATCGCCGATGGGGCCGCCGCAGGTATTGGCAATGGTCTCCGCCGAATCCTCGGCGCGGCACATGGTCCCGAACCCGCCGGATTCGGAAAGCCCGTAGGCGGTCAGCACCACATCGAATTGCAGTTCGCCGCGCATTCTTTCGATGAGCACGACCGGCACGGTCGCCGCACCGGTGACCGCGACCCGCAGCGTCGACAGATCGGCTTCATGCCGGGCCGGATGCTCGAGAATGGTCTGGTAGATGGTCGGCGGCCCGGTGAGTACGGTGATGCGCTCGTCGTGAATGAGCCGCATGGTCTCGGGCACGTCGAAGACGGCCTGCGGCACGATGACCGCACCGGTGACCAGGCAGGCGAGAATGCCCGCCTTGTAACCGAAGTTGTGAAAGAACGGCGGCACCACCAGGTACCGGTCCGAGCTGTTCAGCGTCGCGCAGTCGGTCCACGCCCGCGCGCCCGCCAGCGCCTGCCGATGCGCGATGAGCGTGCCCTTGCTGCGCCCGGTAGTGCCGGAGGTGAAGAGAATGTCGGAAAGGTCGTCCGGTGACACGGATTCGGCCCGCGCGATCACGTCTTCCAGGCTGACCGCCTCGGCCAGTTTGGCCAGCTCCGACCAGATGATGGCGTCGGCGACCGGCTCTTCCCGCTCGGACGGAATCACGATGACGGTGTCGAGCGCCAATTCCGGTGCGGCGGCCCGCAGTTCGGCCAGCCGGTCCCGCCCGAGGAAGGTGCCCGCGATGAACAGCGCCTTGGCATTCACCCGATCCAGGACATCGGCGGCCTCGTCGGCGACATACCGCGTATTCAAAGGAACGATGGCCGCGCCCACATAGTGGGTGGCGAGCACCGCGGTGACCCAGTGATGGGTATTGGGAGCCCAGATGCCGATCCGGTCGCCGCGCTGCACGCCGCGCGCGATGAGCGCGCGGGCAGTCTCACGGACCGAGTCGAGCAGTTGTGTCCAGCTCAGTCGCACGGCACCGTCGGAGATGGCAGGTGCTGAGCCGAATGCGCTCGCCGCCTCGTGCAGGGCGAGCGGTGTGGTCTGTGGCGGGGCTGTCACAGGGGTCCTCCGGCGTCTGGGAATCGGTCTAACAAAGCAAGTGCTTGGTAGGTTACTCTACGGAGGTGAGCATGATCCAGACCCCCGAACCGGCCAGCGGGATTACGGCCGCTGGGCCAAATTCGCAGCTCGCTGCCGGGCCAAATTCGCAGCTCGCTGCGGAGGACTCGGCCTTCCGCTCCGAGGTGCGGGAATGGCTGGCCGAGGCCCTGAATGGACAGTTCCGCGAACTGCGCGGACTCGGTGGTCCCGGCCGCGAGCACGAAGCCTTCGAGGAGCGTCTCGAATGGGACCGCGCCCTCGCGGCGGCGGGCTTGACCTGCCTCGGCTGGCCCAAGGAATGGGGCGGCCGCGACGCCACGCTGCGCCAGCAGGTCATCTTCCACGAGGAATACGCGAAGGCCGATGCGCCCAGCCGCGTCTCGCACCTCGGTGAGGAACTGCTCGGCCCGACCGTGCTGGCCTTCGGCACCGAGGAACAGAAGAAGCGGTTCCTCCCCGGCATTCGCAATGTCACCGAACTCTGGTGCCAGGGCTATTCCGAACCCGGCGCGGGCTCGGATCTGGCCGCCGTCAGCACGTCCGCGTACCTGGACGGCGACGAGTGGTCGATCACCGGCCAGAAGGTCTGGACCTCGCTCGCGCACCTGTCCGACTGGTGCTTCGTGGTCGCGCGCACCGAGAAAGGTTCGAGCCGTCACCACGGGCTCTCCTATCTCCTGGTGCCGATGAAGCAGCCCGGTGTCGAGGTGCGCCCGATCATCCAGCTCACCGGGACCGCGGAATTCAACGAGGTCTACTTCGACAATGCCCGCACCGCGGCCGATCTCGTGGTCGGCCAGCCCGGCGACGGGTGGAAGGTGGCGATGGGCACGCTCACCTTCGAGCGCGGCATCTCCACCGTCGGCCAGCAGATCCGCTATGCGCGCGAACTCGCCGACCTGGAAGCGGTGGCCCGCAAGAACGGTGCCGCCGAGAACCCGGTGATCGCGGATCGTTTCGACAAGGCGTGGGTGGGCCTGCGCGTGCTGCGCGCCCATGTCCTGCGCACTCTCGAGTCCGGTCATGACGGCGCGTCGGTGGATGCCCGCACGGCCGCCGGGCAGGCGTCGGTCACCAAACTGCTGTGGGCCAATTGGCATCGCGGTCTCGGCGAACTGGCCATGGATGTGCTCGGCGCACCGGGCCTGATCGCCGATGCCGAAGGCGATGACCTCAATGCCTGGCAGCGCATGTTCCTCTTCACTCGGGCCGACACCATTTACGGCGGGTCGAACGAAGTGCAGCGCAATATCATCTCCGAGCGGGTGCTCGGACTTCCTCGAGAGGCTCGTCCGTGAGTGATCTGTCCATCGCCCCCGAAATCGTCACCGGGCACAACCTGCTCGCGGGCAAGACCGCGGTCGTGACCGCCGCCGCGGGCACCGGCATCGGTTCGGCCACCGCGCGCCGGTTGCTCTCCGAGGGTGCCGATGTCGTCGTCTCGGACTGGCACGAGCGTCGCCTGAAGGAGACCGAAGAGGCGCTGAAGGCCGAATTCCCGGATCGCCGAATCGCTTCCGTGGTGTGCGACGTGAGCAGCACCGAGCAGGTCGATCAGCTGGTCGCGGCGGCCGTGCGGGCGCTGGGCCGGATCGACATCATGGTCAACAATGCGGGCCTGGGCGGTGAGACGCCGGTCGTGGACATGACCGACGAGCAGTGGGACAAGGTCCTCGACATCACCCTGAACGGCACCTTCCGCTGCACCCGCGCGGTGCTCAAGTACTTCCGCGATGCCGGTCACGGCGGCGTGGTGGTCAACAATGCCAGCGTGCTGGGCTGGCGCGCGCAGCACGGTCAGGCGCATTACGCGGCTGCCAAGGCCGGTGTCATGGCCCTGACCCGGTGCAGTGCCGTCGAGGCGGCGGAGTACGGCGTCCGCATCAATGCGGTCGCGCCGAGCATCGCCCGGCACGCGTTCCTCGACAAGGTCACCTCGGGTGATCTGCTGGACCGCCTGGCCGCCGGTGAGGCGTTCGGCCGCGCGGCCGAGCCGTGGGAGGTGGCCGCGACGATTGCCATGCTGGCGAGCGATTACACCACCTACCTGACCGGTGAGGTGGTCTCGATCTCGAGTCAGCGCGCCTGATTCTTGTCCGGTTCATCCGGAATGTCGTGTGGCCTCGTCCGGAGTTCCGGACGGGGCCACACGTATTTCACCCTGCTGCCGATTCCCTCGCGGCGCAGTTGAATTCGTGCGATCGCGAGATGTGGAAAGCCGTGTCCACTGGTCGCAGTTTTTCTCAGTCTGCCTGCTCGGAGGGGGTCGCGAACCTGCCCAAATAATTAACAGCGGAAAATGGCTGGCGCGCCACTGGTGTCCTTGTGCAATCCTTGATTACGCCGGTTCCGCATAGTCGAAGGGCACGACCCATGGGTCCGGAACGCAGACAACAAGCAGCCCACGAACATCCCCCCGAGGAATTGGAACTCGAGCTGGTGCGCGAGGTCGTTCTGGCGCGTCGCAGGCTCGACAACGTTGTTCTCGCCGCATTGACTTTGGGCGCGGAATTACTCGATCACGACTCCGAACGCGCCACCGCCATGCGGGCGGCGCAGATCCTGGAGCAGCACGCCGTGGACGAGAGCGATGTCGCTCGCGATCCCCGCGCCGCGCTGCGCCGGGACATGGTTCGCGATCGGCAGCGCGCCTATCGCATCGGTCTCGCCCGCGAGGCCGGGCACGGGGATTCCGAGCCGGAACAGCGCCGTCGAAGACAGACGGCGCTACTGCGCGAGGTGCGCTCGGACCTCTTGGAAGTGGTGCGCGATTGCGCTCGACTGCGCTTCGACCATGTGGCTTTCACCGATGTCATAGCGCAGGGATTATGCGCGGCCACAGACAAATTGGTGGTCGGCGCGGATATGGAGACATATCAGGCCTGGCAGCGCGGAATGATTTTGAAAATAATCGAGGAACCCACCCCCGACGGCGGTCCGCCGCGTGTCATGGCCACGGTGGATGCCGGGCCGGGGCTCGGCCCGATGACCGTTGAATGGGACAGTCAGGAGCGGCGTTTGGCCCTGGTGGCCCGCATGGCCCGGGCCGGAATCTCCCCGGTGGTGATCTGCGACCGTCTGCTGGCGGATCTGTCGGTATCGTCGCCGCTGAGATACTCGGTCCGTTGACACCAAGCAAATGCTTGGTTGTATATTGGGGCGGTGACCCCACCAACAGAGCCGTCCAAATCGGCCCGTCGCAATGAACTGCTCGGCCTCGCCGCCGGACTGTTCGCCGACCGCGGGCTGCGCGCCACCACGGTCCGCGACATTGCCGACGCCGCGGGAATTCTATCGGGGAGTCTCTACCACCACTTCGATTCCAAGGAAGCGATGGTGGACGAAATTCTGCGCGGCTTCCTCGACGACCTCTTCGGACACTACCGGGAGATCGTCGGCGCGGGCCTGCCCGCGCGCGACACGCTCGAAGCCCTGGTGATCGCGTCCTACGAATCCTTCGACCGATCCCACGCGGCCGTCGCCATCTACCAGGCCGAAGCCAAACGCCTCAGCGGCACACCGCGATTCGGCTATATCGACGAATACAACAAAGAGTTCCGCGAGCTGTGGCATCGGGTGCTCGCCACCGGTGTCGAAGACGGCAGCTTCCGGCCGGAAATGGATATCGAGCTCGCCTACCGATTCCTGCGCGACACCGTGTGGGTGTCGGTGCGGTGGTATCAGCCCGGCGGCCGGATCACCGTCGACAGCCTCGCCAAGCAGTACCTCACCATCGTGCTCGACGGGCTCACCAACCCCGAAAAGCGCGGTTGACCCAACTCTCGGGACTCTCAGGGGCTTTGCCCCTGAAACCCCACTCGGGACATTCGGGGCTCGGCCCCGAAACCCCACAGCCGAATAGCGACAGCTCAACCCGCAGTCAGCAGTAGGAGTTCCAATGTCAGCACCGTCTCGTCGCCAGTACTCGCCGATGCGGGAGGCGTTCGTCATCGACAGCGTCCGCACCCCGGTCGGTAAGCGCGGGGGATCGCTCGCGGGCGTGCACCCGGCCGACCTCGGCGCGGCGGCGCTGAACGGCCTGCTGGGCCGCAACCAGATCGACCCGCGCTTCGTGGACGATGTGGTGTTCGGTTGCTGCGACACCATCGGCCCGCAGGCAGGCAATATCGCCCGCACCTCGTGGCTGGCCGCGGGGTACCCGGAGTCGGTGGCGGGCGTGACCGTGGACCGGCAGTGCGGCTCCTCGCAGCAGGCCATCAGCTTCGGCGCGCAGGCCATCATGTCCGGCACCGCCGAGGTGATCGTGGCGGGCGGCGTGCAGAACATGAGCGCCATCCCGATCTCCGCGGCCATGCTGGCCGGGCAGCAGTACGGCTTCGAAGCCCCCTTCGTCGGCGCGCACGGCTGGGATCACCGCTACGGCACCGGCGAAGTGTCGCAGTTCAATTCGGCGAACATGATCGCCGAGAAGTGGGACATCAGCCGGGTCGATATGGAGCAGTGGGCGCTGCGCAGCAATGAGCGCGCCCGCAAGGCGATCGTCGAGGGCAAGTTCGACCGGGAGATCGTCGGTGTCGGCGACTTCTTCATCGACGAATGCCCGCGCGAGACCAGCATGGAGAAAATGGCCGGTCTCAAGCCCCTGGCCGAGGGCAGCCGCATCACCGCCGCGGTCGCCAGCCAGATCTCCGACGGCTCCGCCGCCACCCTGCTCGCCTCCGACTGGGCGGTCCAGGAATACGGCCTCACCCCGCGCGCCCGCATCCATCACGTGAGCGCCCGCGGTGCCGACCCGATCATGATGCTCACCGCGCCGATTCCGGCCACCAAGTGGGCCCTGGAGAAGACCGGCCTCACCATCGAGGACATGGACGTCATCGAGATCAATGAGGCCTTCGCCTCGGTGGTCCTGGCCTGGATCAAGGACACCGGCGCGGATCCGGAGAAGGTGAACGTCAATGGCGGCGCGATCGCGCTCGGCCACCCGCTCGGCGCGACCGGCGCGAAGCTGTTCGCCTCGCTGCTCAATGAGCTGGAGCGGGTGAACGGCCGCTACGGCCTGCTCACCATCTGCGAGGGCGGCGGCACCGCCAATGTCACGATCATCGAGCGTTTGGGCTGAAATAGCCTGAGCTGGTGGGTTTTTCGGGAGCCGCGCACCGTTTCGGTGTGCGGCTCCCGTCGTCTGCCACCCGGCCCGATGCCCGTAATGCCGGGCCTGGCCGGTTCGATGGACCAGTTGTATAACGAAAACGCTGCGCGTCTGGGACGGATACGGAATCCTGGCGCAGAATCGGAGTAGATCAACGGCGACAAGGCCCCATGACGGGCCGGATCGAGTTGGATATGAGCGAGAATCTGCCGAGAAGGGGGTTCCTCCTGGGGACTCTCGGCATTACAGCGCTGGGTTTCGCCGCCACCGCGGCGGCCGATCCCGTGCCGCTGCCGCCACCGCCGCTGCCCGTGCCGCCCATTCCGCCGCCGACGATCACCCCGCTGAACTATCATTCGCCGCCGCTGCAGCCCTATGTGGACGAGCTGCCGATGATCGAAACACGCCAGGCCGCAGGCGAATTGACCGCGACATCCGGACTCCATCGCTATCACCGGGATCTGCCGGAGACGCGCAGCTGGGGCTTTTCGCAGCCGGTACTGGGGCCGACGCTAGAGGCACGGCGGGATCGCATGGCGCACATAGCCTTCCGCAATGACCTCGGCACACACGTGCTCGCACCGCACGTCGATCTGACCATGCACGGCGTGACCGAGCTGGACCGCACCGATCCCCGTTTCACCGTCCACCTGCATGGCGGCGCGAATGAGCCTGCGGCGGACGGGCATCCGCTGATCGGCTGGCGCAATGGCGGCGGGCCCAACTTCCGCTACGGCAATCGCCAGGAGGCGGCCACCCTCTGGTATCACGATCACGCCATGGGCATCACCCGCCTCAATATTCAGGCGGGGCTGGCCGGACTGTATTACGTGCGAGACGAATTCGACACCGGGCGCGAGGGCAACCCGCTCGGATTGCCCAGCGGCGAGTTCGAGATACCGCTGATCGTGCAGGACCGCACCTTCAATGCCGACGGCAGCCTGCAACCGATGCTGGCGACCTACATTCCGGAGGGCTACAACCAGTCCGGGCAGTTCGGCGACGTCGCCTGCGTCAATGGCGTGGCCTGGCCGCAGCTCCAGGTGAAGCGCACGCTCTACCGCTTCCGGGTACTGAACGGATCCAATTCGCGCCCATACATTTTCGAGTTCTCCAATGGCGGACTGTGCTGGGCGATCGGCACGGATCTCGGACTGCTCGACGCCCCGGTGCCGACACCGTCCATTCGAGTGAGTCCCGGCGAACGCGTCGACCTCCTGGTCGACTTCAGCGGGCTACGCGACGGCGACCAGGTGGAACTGTTCAATACCGCCTACAACGATCTCGGCAATACCGTGTTCATGGCCCCGGCGCTGCGGCAGATCATGCGGTTCACGGTGGCGGGGGATGGCCCGGCGGCCGCGGTACCGGAGCGCCTGCGCGGCGGCCCCGGCCTACCCGACCTGCTCGAGCCGGTCTACCAGCCGGAGTCGGTGCGCACCATGACCCTGATCGGCCTGAACGACGACTCCCGTGCGGCCGCCGTCTTCCCGACCATGATGTCGCTCAATAATCTCGCCTTCCTGAGCGACGACATCGATATGGCCACCGCCGGTGTCACCGAACAGTGGGACATCGTCAATACCACCCCTTTCGACCATCCCATTCACATTCATCTGGCACGCATGCGGGTGATCGCCCGCCAGCCCATCCTCACCTCGGCGTATTGGGTGGCCAACTATCCGCCCAAGTTCGGGACACGCTGGGCACCCTCGGCGGACGCGTTCGCTCTCGGCGGGCAGCAATCGCCTCCGCCCTGGGAACTCGGGTGGAAGGACACCGTCGAATGCCCGACCGACACCATTACGCGGGTCCTGGTGCGCTGGCCGTCCATCGAGGAACTGGGTTTCGACCCCGACGCGGCCGTGCCCATTCCGGCTGGTGCGGAAGCCATCTCGCCGTCCGCCGCCATGCACGGCATGGCCATGACATCCGGCGAGGAAGACATCCGCGGCTACGTCTGGCACTGCCACAATCTCGACCACGCCGATCACGACATGATGCAGCGCATTCGCGTCATGCCCTGAGCGGTGCTACCCGCGAGCCGTTCGCGCGGCGATATCGCGCAGCGTCTTCTCCTTGATCTCCGTGAGCAATCCCAGCTCGGGCAGGTCGTCCCACTCACTGCCGAAAAGCCTTGGGAGATCGTGATAGTGCACCACGCATTCATCCACCCCGGCCGCGCGGCAGGCATCGATCAGCTCGGCGGACAGATATCCGGCCACCGCGAGTTCGATGCCGCGCCGAGCGGTCACCTCCCGGGCGAGCGCGATCGCGGCCATGAGCCCACCGGACGGTGGCACGCCCCGGGCCCGCGTCCGCGCCTCGACCAGCGACGACAAGTCATTGACCCCGATCAATGCCCGCTCGACCCCGGCGTCGATCAACCGATCCAATTGCAGTAGCGCCGAAGGGGTCTCGATCATCGACCCGATCGCCACCCCGGGTGCGTGCCGCTGAATCTCGGCCGCCGCCCATTCGACCTCCTCCGGATCGGTCACGAAGGGCAGCACCACTCCGATTCCATTGCCCGGCACCGCATTCGCCACCGCGGCCACCCCGGCGATCTCCGCTCGGAAGTGGGCCGGAAATCGCCGGGCTCGCCGAATGCCGCGCATCCCGAGCAGGGGATGCGCCTCGCCCTCGATATACTCCTCCACTCCCGCAAGCACATTCGCCTCTACGGTCGTCACTTCGAGGAATCGGTACCACACGGGCTGCCCGCCCGCCTGCTCGGCGACGTCCCGCAGATAGGGGACCAGGTACTCCTCGACCGATTCCGTAGTCGGATACCGCCCCGCCCGCCGGAATACGTACTCCCCTCGGAGTAGCCCCACCCCCGGAAACTTGGCCGCCACTCGCGACTCCAGCTGCTCCCCGCTCAATGCCACGCTGATCCGCACCGCCTGATGCTAGGGCCGCCCGCCCTCACCTCCGCCTATAAAACGCCGCCGGATCCTTTCGACCGTCCTCGGGTGTGCGATTCCACGGGTTTGCTGCCACTACGATTGCCGGGATTGTCCCGACCTCACGAGAAAGCGGGCTGCACATGGATCTCGGTGTCCGCTGGAAACTGCACGGCGGCGATGGGCGCACGCCCGCGCCCGGAGCGGTGGTTGCGCCCGATGAGCGGCTGACGTGGCCCAGGACCATGGGGCTGGGCGCACAGCACGTGGTGGCCATGTTCGGAGCCAGTTTCGTCGCACCCGTGCTGATGGGCCTGGACCCCAATCTCGCGATCATGATGTCGGGCGTCGCGACCATCATCTTCCTGCTCGCCACGCGTGGCAGGGTGCCGAGTTACCTCGGCTGCTCACTGTCCTTCGTCGGTGTGGCCGCGGTGATCCGGGCGCAGGGCGGCAGTAGCGCGACGGTTACCGGGGCCTGCCTGGCGGTCGGCTTGGTGCTGTTCCTGATCGGCCTGGCGGTGCAGAAGTTCGGTGCGCGAATCATTCACGTCGCCATGCCGCCGGTGGTGACCGGTGCCGTGGTCATGCTGATCGGCTTCAATCTGGCTCCGGTCACGGCCTCGGTGTACTGGCCGCAGGATCAGTGGACCGCACTGCTGGTCATGCTGTTCACCGGTCTGGCGGTGGTCGGCCTGCGCGGATTCTGGTCGCGCATCGCGATTTTCCTGGGTCTGGTCTTCGGTTACACCTTCTCGTGGGTGCTGGACCGGGTCTTCGGCAAAATCCATTCGGCCGACGGCAGCGGCGCGGTCACCGATCATTGGCGACTGGACCTCTCCGGTGTCGGCAAGGCGGATTGGATCGGCCTGCCCACGCTGCACGCGCCCTCGTTCGAATGGTCCGCGGTGCTCGTCGCGCTGCCCGTGGTGATCGCGCTGGTCGCCGAGAACGCCGGACATGTGAAGGCGGTCGGCGAGATCACCGGCCGCTCCCTCGACGACAAGCTCGGCACGGCCATCGCGGCCGACGGCGCGGCCTCCATGCTCTCCACCGCGGTCGGCGGCCCGCCCAACACCACCTACTCCGAGAATATCGGCGTCATGGCGGCCACCCGCGTCTACTCGACCGCCGCCTATTGGGCCGCAGCCGGTTTCGCGCTGCTGTTCGGCCTGTGCCCGAAATTCGGTGCGGTCGTCGCGGCCATTCCCGGCGGCGTGCTCGGCGGCATCACCGTCATCCTCTACGGCATGATCGGGCTGCTCGGCGCGCAGATCTGGACCAATGCCAAGGTCGATCTGCGCAATCCACTGAACCTGGTTCCCGCCGCCGCGGGCCTGATCATCGGCATCGGCAATGTGAGCATGAAGTTCACCGACACCTTCACGCTCAGCGGTATCGCCCTGGGCACGGTGGTGGTCATTACCGGCTATCACGCGCTGCGCCTGTTCGCGCCCGCCCACTTCAAGGCGGAGGAGCCGCTGCTGGACGAGGGCACCTCGTCCTACGACGAACCGAGCGAACGCTAGCCCGCTTTCCCGGAGGCGGCGTCCGCGAGTAGTTCGGTGGCATAGGGCAACTGGAGCACCATCCAGGAGTCCTCATTGTCATAGCCGGGATACTGCGAGGCGTCCGGATCCGCGCCGAGTCCCTCGACGCGGGTCCACCGGTCGCCGCCGCACGAAATGCTCTCGGTGTACCGGAAGTGCAGGTGCCCGTGCACGTGCAGCCCGGGTCGCAGCGTCTGCACGACCCGTTGGATGCGGTCCTGGTTCGGGAAGCATTCGGGCCGGTCCTTGCGATTGAACTTCGGCCTCGAGGCGCGCGGTTTGTCGTGCGTGAGCAGCACATCCACGGGTGAGCTGTCCGCCTCGAGCAGTGCGTCCAGTTCGTCGTCGGTCATCTCCTCCTCCGGGAACCACAGCGTGCCGGAGGCGTCGGATTGCCGCAGGGACCCGTACCGGCGACGCCGCTCGGCCTGCTCCTCCTTGCGTGACTCCCGCGCCAGCCGCCACCCCTTATCGGTCGAGCGCGCCCCGCCGAAGGCCGCGAAAGTGGTTCCCTCCCAAGTCCATCGGTGCCCCCGCGGCGCGTACCGCAGGAACTTGCGGCAGATCAGGAACCCCTCGTCGTCCCGCTTGCCGTCGTACATCTCGTGCAGCAGCGACGACTTGTCGTGATTCCCGTCGAGGAAGTACACGATCACCCCGGCCCGCTTGGCGGCCTTGCTCACCACATCGAAGTACCGCCGCCCCGAGAGCATGTGCTCCCAGGCCCCGAAATCCCCCACCACGAACATCTTCGCGCAGTCATTACGCGCCGCGACCTGCACCGACGCCAGCGCGTGGCCGGTGTTCCCGTGTAGATCCCCGACAATCAAGACATTCCCCATCGCCACATGGTGGCACCCGCTCGCGCGGATGGCACGCACAATTCGACCTGCCCCGAATCGAGAGCCGTAATTATGCTGGCGGCCATGAGATCTGTTCTGGTTACCGGCGCGGCGCGGGGGATCGGCAAGGCCATCAGCCTGCGGCTGGCGCAGCAGGGCTGGCACGTCTACGCCGGTGTCCGCAAGCTGTCCGACGGTGACGCCCTGGTCACCGAGGCCTCGAACATCACCCCCGTCCTCCTTGATGTCGCCAACCCTGACCACATCGCCGCCCTCGACGAGGTCCTGCCCGCCGACCTGACCGCGGTGGTCAACAATGCCGGAATCGTCGCCGACGGCCCCGTCGAACTCCTCGACCTCGACACCCTCCGAAACCAGTTCGAAGTCAATGTCTTCGGTGCGCTGGCGGTCACCCAGGCCGTCCTCCCGCGCCTGCGCACCACCCAGGGCCGCATCGTCTTCATCTCCTCCCTCAGCGGCCGCATCTCGACCCCCGGCACCGGCGCGTACAACTCCTCCAAGTTCGCCCTCGAGGGCCTGGTCGATGCCCTCCGAGTGGAGTTGCGCCCCTGGAAGATCCACACCGCCCTCATCGAGCCCGGCCCGATCGCCACCGACCTCTGGTTCGGCGCGACCGACATGGTCGACACCACCACCGCCCACCTCACCGACGCCCAGCGCGACCTCTACAGCGCCCACCTGGCCGGACTCCGCAAAATGTCCGAGTTCGTCCCCAAGATCGCCGCCCCCGTCGCCACGGTCGTCACCGAAGTCGAAAAAGCCCTCACCGCCAAACACCCCAGGGCCCGCTACGTCCCCGGCCTCCCCGGCAAGATCCAAATCTTCGCCACCCAACTAACCCCCACCTTCATCCTCGACACCGTCTTCGCCCTCTCCTCCGGCATCCGCCGCAAGTAGCGAGTCGACGCCGAAACGCACGAAGCCGCCCCCGGGCGAGAGGTTCCGGGGACGGCTCGTGTGCGGCCGCGAAGGCGGCGCGCGCAACGGATCGGTGGTGCCCGATCCGTTGGAGTGCGCGGACGATTGTGTCGGGCCGCGCACGTGGGAGGGGCTGCGGGTTCGGGGTCCGCAGCGTTGGGGAGGGACGGTTACGCCGTGGCGGTGTCGGTCACGCGGTAGGCGGCGAGACTGTCGATGCGGGCGATGGCGTCGATGATGATGCGGTCGATCAGGTCTTCGACGGTGGGGAGGTCGTCGATGATGCCTGCCACCTGACCCGAGGCGAGGACGCCCGCGTGGGTATTGCCTTCCACCAGACCGGCTTTGAGAAGCATGGGGGTGTTGGCGGCCATGACGACCTGGGACCAGGTGAGGTCCTTCTGCTTGCGCATGCCGATGCCGTCCTTGACCATGGTCGACCACTTCATGCCGGTCATGCCCTTGAACTTGAAGGCATTGGCGACGGCGGCGGTGAGACCGCGGTACCGGCCGGAATGCTCCAGCTTGTCGACCAATTCGGTATTCAGCACGCGATGCGGCATGCCGTCGACCTTGGTGGAGACGATGGTGTCCTGGAGGCCGCGGGACAGGTACTCCTGCTTCACGGAATCCGGGACGCTGCTGTCCTGGGTGAGCAGGAAGCGGGTGCCCATGGCGACACCGGCCGCACCGTAGGAGAGGGCGGCGGCCAGGCCGCGACCGTCGAAGAAACCGCCGCCGGCCACGACCGGAATGTCCACGGCGTCAAGGACGGACGGCAGCAGCAGCGTGGTGGCGACGGAGCCGGTGTGGCCACCGCCCTCACCGCCCTGCACGATCACGGCGTCCGCGCCCCAGGAGGCGACCTTCACCGCATGCTTGGCCGCGCCGATGGACGGCATGACCACCACGCCATTGTCCTTCAGCCGCGCGATGAGCTCCTTCTTGGGAGCCAGCGCGAAGGAGGCGACCTTCACGCCCTCGCGGATCATCAGCTCGACGCGATCCGGCGCGTCCGACAGGTCGGCGCGAATATTCACGCCGAAAGGCTTGTCGGTCTTGGCCTTCGTTTTGGCGATGGCCACCTCGAGCTCGTCGAGATTCATGGTGGCCGAGGCCAGGATGCCGAGGCCGCCCGCATTCGCGGTGGCCGCGACCAGTCCCGGACCGGCGACCCAGCCCATGCCGGTCTGCACGATCGGATGCTCGATGCCGACCAGTTCGGTCAGCGGCGTCTTCAGCCGAGCGGTCATGCCGTTACTTCCTTCTCACGGAAGCCCTTGGGGTCCAGCACGGTCCGGATGATCGTCAGCTCTTCCTCGGTGGGAAGCCGGGTTTCGCCCGCCTCGGCCAAGCCCGCGATCTCGAATGTGGTGTTCTCGGCGACCTCGTCAGCGGTCACGCCCGGGTGCAGCGACAGCGCGCGCAGGGTGTGGTCCGGACCGCTGAAGTCGAACACGCCCAGGTTCGACACCACGCGGTGCAGGTGGTGGAACCGGTAGGCCGGGTTCTCGGGATCGATCTTGTCGTAACCGATTCCGGAGACGATATCGACCTGATCCACGAATACCCGCTTATTGTGCTTGGGCACGAAGTAGCTGGTGGCGTGGTTGATGGTGTTGCCCGGCGCGCCGCGCACACCGAACATCTGCCGCGAAGGCTGTTGCAGCGGACCGAAAGCCGACAGATTCTGATTGCCGAACTTGTCGATCTGGTTCGCGCCCATGACCACGTGGCGACGCCCGGAGGCAACCACATCGAACACCTTCGAGAACGGAATCCAGCCCTCGACGGGAGCCTTGCCGCCGATCGGCGGAACCTCGGCGAAGAACAGCGCCTCACCGTCGGACAGCAGCAGGTCCGGCTCGAAGGTCAGCCGCGCCAGTCGCGCGCCGATGGTGGTGACGGTCGACATCGGGCTGGCCATGATCTCGCCCGCGCCACGGAAGATTTCGGCAGCCGCGACCACGCAGATCTCGGCCCGAGTGATGGTGGTGGCATCGTTCAATGTTTCAGCGCTCATTACTTCTGCTCCTCGGCGAAAGCGCGGACGGCGGCCTGGTATTCGTCCTCGGACACATCCAGGTAACGCGCCTTGAACTCGGCCCACGATTCGGGCGTCTTGGCGGCCTCGACATAGTGGCGCTGGAACTTCTCGTCGCGGCCGTAGCTGCCGGAGAAGGTGAAGTGCGCGCCGCCCGGGGCCTCGACCACGCCGTCGACCATCATGCGGTTGAGGATGATCGACTGGTGCGGAACGGCTTTCACCAGTTCCTCGGTCTCGACCAGCTTGTCCACCGACAGGTAGCGCTTCTCGGCGGCCAGTGAGTACAGGTCGTCGAAGTAGGGATCGACTCCGGTGTAGGCGGCATTGCCGTGCTTGTCACCCAGATCCAGATGCACGAAGGAGGCATCCAGATTCAGGGCGGGCATGGCGATGAGGGTCTCGCTGCGGCCGTCGGCATCCGTGTAGGGGGACTGAACGGTCTTCAGCTCGCCCTCCCAGAAATCGACTACGGCGGAACCCAATCCGGCACGAATCGGCAGGAACGGCAGTCGTGCGGCCGCGGCCTGCAGCCCGCACTTCACCATGCCTTCGTCCATTTCACGCACGGTGATCTCGCCACCGGTGCGCGCCTTGGCGAACCACGGATCGTAGAACGGCGCGGAGTCCAGGGATACGAAGCCGTAGTAGGCCTTTCGTACCTTGCCCGCCGAGCACAGCAGACCCAGATCGGGCCCGCCGTAGGTGACGACCGTCAGATCCTTGATGTCCGAACGCAGAATCGCGCGCACGAACGCCAGCGGCTTGCGCCGGGAACCCCAGCCGCCGATGCCGATGGTCATGCCGCTGCGGAGCTCGCCGACGACCTCGTCGAGGCTCATCCTCTTGTCGCGCATGGGATTTACTTCTCCTTCTTCTGCGCCGCGAGGTCATCGTCGAAGCGCGCGCGGATCTCATCGGCCACTCCGGCGAGGTTGAGCTCCATGGTGAAGCCCTGCTCGAACCGGTACGAGCGGTGCACATCCTGCACGTCGATGCCGTTGAGCGCCTTCTTGGCGGCGCGAATGACGCGGCCGTCCTTATTGGCGATGTTCTTGGCGACTTCCATTGCGGCGGCGTCGAGTTCGGCGCGCGGCACCACCTTGAACACCGAGCCGTAGTGGTGCAGCTGCTGCGCGGTGAGGGTGCCCGCGGTGTAGAACATGGTCCGCATGAGGTGCTGGGGGACCAGTCGCGACAGGTGGGTGGCCGCACCGAGCGCGCCGCGGTCGACCTCGGGGAGGCCGAAGGTCGCGTCGTCGGAGGCGACGATGACATCGGAATTGCCGACCAGGCCGATGCCGCCGCCGAGGCAGAATCCATTGACCGCGGTGACGACCGGTACTTCACAGTCGTAGACGGCGGCGAAGGCCGCGAAGCAGCCGTGGTTGGCGCGAATGAGGGCGGTGTGCCCGGTGTCCGCGTTCATCTCCTTGATATCGACGCCCGCATTGAAGCCGCGGCCCTCGGCGCGCAGTACGACGACCCGGGTTTCCGGATTGCGGCCGGCGGCTGTGACGGCGTCGGCAAGGGCGAACCAGCCGTCGGAAGGTAGGGCGTTGACCGGCGGGTAGTCGACAGTGACGACTTCGACGCCCTCGGTTTCGGTGTGACGGATGATCCCCATCGCGCCTCCTTAGAGGTGTAGCTGCCCATCGTTGGCAAAACAAGCAAGTGCTTGGTAGGTTAGCACGGTGTCAATCGAAGTGAACCTCTCCGGCTCGGTCGTCTTGGTCACCGGCGGCGTCCGGGGAGTCGGGGCCGGTATCAGCCGCGTATTCCTGGACGCGGGCGCGACCGTCGTCGCCTGCGCCCGCCGCCCCGCCGACACCCCCGTCGAGAGCAATGGGCGGGGCATCGACTTCCTGCCGTGCGATGTGCGCGATCCGGATTCGGTCCGCGAACTCGTCGACGCGATCGTGGCGAAATACGGGCGGCTCGATACCGTCGTCAACAATGCGGGCGGTGCGCCGTTCGCCCTGGCCGCCGACGCCAGCCCGAACTTCCACTCCAAGATCATTCAGCTGAATTTGCTGGCGCCACTGCTGGTTTCGCAGGTCGCCAATGGCGTGATGCAGAAGCAGGAGACCGGCGGCTCCATCGTCATGATCTCCAGCGTCTCCGGCCATCGTCCGTCGCCGGGCACGGCCGCCTACGGTGCCGCGAAAGCCGGTGTGGACAGCCTGGTTTCCTCGCTCGCGGTCGAATGGGCCCCGAAGGTCCGCATGAATTCGGTCATCTGCGGCCTGGTCAATACCGAGTCCTCGCACCTGCACTACGGCGACGAGGACGGCATCGCCGCGGTGAGCGGCACCGTCCCCATGCAACGCATGGCAAGTCCCGAGGACATCGGCCGCACCGCCGCCTTCCTGGCCTCACCCCTGGCCGGATACGTCACCGGCAGTGCGCTTCTGGTGCACGGCGGCGGTGAGAAGCCCGCCTTCCTCAATGCCTCCACCGCGGACGTTCCCGCGGTCTCCGGGCACTAGCTCACTCGACACGAAGAGGTAATCGATATGACGGACAAGAAGATCTGCGACGGCCGCGTGGTCATCGTGACCGGTGCGGGGCAGGGCCTCGGCCGCGCGCACGCGCTGGCGTTCGCGGCCGCCGGGGCCAAGGTCGTGGTGAACGACCTGGGTGCCGAGCTCGACGGTGCGCCCAGCCCCGACTCCGGTGCCGCACGCGTGGTCGAGGAGATCCGTGCCGCCGGTGGCGAAGCCGTCGTGAATGGCGACGACGTCTCCGACTGGGAGGGCGCCCGCCGCCTGATCGCCACCGCCGTGGAGACCTTCGGACGGCTCGATGTGCTGGTCAACAATGCCGGTATCGTTCGTGACCGCATGCTCGTCAACCTCGGCGAGGACGAATGGGACGCCGTCATCAAGGTGCACCTCAAGGGCCACTTCGCCCCGATGCGTCATGCCGCCGAATACTGGCGCACTGAGTCCAAGGCCGGTCGCCAGCCCGAGGCTCGTGTCATCAACACCAGCTCGGGCGCGGGTCTGCTCGGCTCGATCGGTCAGGGCAACTACTCCGCCGCCAAGGCCGGTATCGCTGGCCTGACCATCACTGCCGCCGCCGAATTCGCGCGCTACGGCATCACCGTGAACGCGATTGCCCCGTCCGCCCGCACCCGCATGACCGAGACCGTCTTCGCCGACACCATGGCGGCCCCGGAGGACGGTGGCTTCGACGCCATGGCTCCGGAGAACGTTTCGCCGATCGTGGTCTGGCTGGGCAGCACCGATTCCGCCGGTGTCACCGGCCGCATGTTCGAGGTCGAGGCAGGCAAGGTGACCGTCGCCGACGGCTGGCGGCACGGCGTCTCCATCGACCGTGGCGCGCGCTGGGAGCCTGCCGAGCTGGGACCGGTGGTTCGCGATCTGCTCGCGAAGGCAACCACTCCGGAGCCTGTCTACGGAGCCTGATCTTCGGTCACACCAGTCACTTTCGTCGCCGGTGCCCCATGGGGCACCGGCGACGTTTGTTTGCGCGGGTTGCGAAGGGGCGCGGCTGGGTTGCGGGGAGCGGTAGCCGGATGGTTTGTAATGTGATGTAGCCCACTTTGGTTCGAGTATGTGAGCGGATGCGCGGTGAGCAGGGAGGTTGCTGTCTGGTTGGTGGGGATTGTCTGTTTTGGTGGTGAATCTGGGGTGGGAGGGGGTTGCCGGTGGGGTTGATGTGGGGATTGTGTGCTTGCGAGGTTTGCCAATTGTGCTGCAGCGCTAGTTGATATTGAGTACATCGGGGGTAGGGCAGGCGTACGGTTTGCGGGTACCCCTAATGCGATCGGGAGTTGTGCGGGGTGGCGCGGTGGCCGTTACGATGACCGCGTTCCGCAACGGCTTGGCAATCGGGGTTGCCTGGGCCGCTTGATACCGCTCCAACCTGAATGGTGCGAGTGGAATCCCGCACCCAGGGGTGCGGGAAGGAAGCCGAACTGCGCGGTATCGATGAGGGGATGGCCTTCGCATGATCTTTGGTCGTGCAATGCGCTTGGTGGCAGTGATCGCGGCTGTCGCCGGGTCGGCGCTGCTCGGGCCCGGCACTGCCGAGGCGCAGCCCAGCGGCATCGACCTCGAGCCCGTTCCCTCGGGGCAGGACCCCGCACTTCCCGGTCAGTCCGCGCAGGTGGTCGGCGTACCCGTGAATCCCGTTGCCGGTCCTGGTGACCTGCTGGCGGCCATTCTGGGTGTAGGCACCGGGTCCGCGGCGGTCGGTTCCGCGGGCGTCGGCTCGGCCGGTGTGGGTTCCGCGGGAGTCGGTTCGGCAGGGCTGGGCACGGTGCTGGGCGGCACCGGATCCGGCGTGCTGGGCCTCGGTTCCGCCGCCGTCGGCTCCGCCGGAGCCGGTGTGGGTTCGGCGGCCGTCGGCACCGGATCGGCCGGACTCGCGACCGGTTCCGGAGTGCTCGGAACAGGTTCCGCGGCAGTCGGTTCCGCTGGTGTGGGTACCGGATCCGTCCTTGGCCTCGGTTCGGCCGGAGTGGGTTCCGCGGGCGTCGGCACCGGTTCGGCGCTGTTGGGTTTGTTGTTCGGCACCGGTTCGGCCGGAGTCGGTTCTGCCGCAGTGGGTTCGGCGGCAGTCGGTTCAGCGGGACTCGGCGCGTTGTGCACCGGTTCCGCCGCAGTCGGCTCGGCGGGAGTCGGTTCCGCCGGTGCGGGCTCCGGCGTGGGTTCGGCGGGTACCGGTTCGGTCGGCGGTTCTGCGGCAACGGGCTCCGGTCTGGGTTCCGCGGGCGTCGGTTCGGCCGGAGTCGGTTCCGCCGCAGTGGGTTCGGCGGCGGTCGGGTCCGCGGCGGTCGGGTCGGCGGCGATTTGCGCGTCCCCGCTGCTGCTTCTGCTGATTCCCCTGCCGAGTCCCGAGTCGCCCGCGATTCCGCTGGAAATTCCGCAGTCGCCGGTCATTCCGCCGCTGCCCGCCGTGATCGCTCCGGTGGTCGCGCCCGCGATCCCCGCGCCCGAGGCGGAGCCCGCGCCGGTGCCACCGCCGAAACCGGCCCCGGCTCCGGTTCTCGCACAACCGAATCCGGAGTTCAAGCCGACCTCCGACAACAGTCCGCTGCCGCCGATCAAGGTGCTGTCGGTGATCGGCGGGCTGATCGCCATGACGCTCGCGGGTGCGGGCTCGGGTGCGGTGAGCTTCCAGAGCGCTTCGGCGGCACAGGGGCGCATCGACGCCGCGCGGGCCGCGTTCTTCGGACCACGGGTGTAAGGGGACCACGATGACCGAGAGCAAAGCTCATAGCATCGGGTCCTACCGGCGGGTGGCCGCGGCGGTGGACGCGGTCTGCGCCGTGGCCGCGGATTTCGACGCCACCACCCTCGACGAGGTGGTGCTGGCGATCTCCGCGGAGCGGCGGCGGCCGATCGAGATCGCGAGCGCGCAATTGGGTCCGGGCGTCTGCGGTCAGCGCCGCAGCTACCCGGACAAGGACGTGATCGTGCTGGCGTCCGCCCTGCCCACCCGCGAGCACACCCTCGCACACGAGTTGGGGCACATCGTCTTCGATCATCCGGGCGAGGCGGCCGCGGAGGTCACCCTCGAGGCCAGCGACGATCTCATCGCGTACATGCTGAGCCAGCGCTCGCATCAGAAGGTGGTGGATCTCGGCGAGGACGAGCAGGCGGAGTGGGAGGCGGAAACCTTCGCCAGCATGCTCATGACTCGCCTGCGCGTATTCAAAAGCCGGGGCGCAGGCGTCTCGGTCCTTCGATTCGATGAGGCACTCGGATGACCGAGTCAGGGCACGGAGGCGGCAGCTTGCGTAACCACGTAGTGCCCCTCGGGCATCCGGGAAAGGACGCCGCATGACCTTCTGGTTGACGGCCATGCTGGTCTGGATGGCAGCCGGTGCTCGAGTAGGCCGGGTGCTGGTGAAGCCCGCGACGACGGCCCGCGTCGCGATTGTTGTCGCGGTGGCGTCGGTCGCCTTCGCAGCGACAATTTCGATCCCGGAAGTCGGTGTGGCAGTGGATCATCTGCTGCCCAATGGGGTGCACGGCTCCTGGTTCTCCGATCGCCTCACCACGGCGGCCTGGATTCTGTTCGCGACGGCCACTTCGGTGGTGGCGGCCGCCGCCTGGCCGGTGGTGTCGCGCCGGAACCTCCGCCAGATCGCCTGGATGATCTACGCCGGTGGCCTGATCGCCATGCTGCTGACTCTGTTGTGGTCGGTCACCTTCGGCTGGGTCATCGTGACGCTGGAATGCGTCTTCATCGCGATCACCGGTCTGCGGAACCTGGATTGGACCACCCTCGGCCGCGGCATCGCGCTCTACACCACGGGCACCATGGTCGTCGGCGTGCTGGCCGCGCTGTCGGTGCGGCGCGAGTTGAAGCATGAGGTGATGGCGAAACCTGAGGCCGGGGACTGGTTCTGGCCGATCTGGCAGGTGGCGAGCCTGCTCATCGCGGTGGGCGCGGTGTGGATCGTGATCGAACTCTGGGGCCGGGCGCGCATGCTGCTGAGGCAGGTTCGCCTGCTGCATCGGGTGCTGATCGGCCGGTTCCCCGAGGTGGTGGCCAAGGATCAGACCGGAACGGGCACCCAACTCAAGGCCTCGGATCAGGTCGCCCAGATCATGGACGCGCTCTACCTGCAATCGGGTGGTGGCGCGGACCTGTCGGCATTGGGCGTGGACCTGGACACCATCGCCCCGCCACCGGATTCGGTGCCCGAACGCGCGACGCGGGTGGCCGAGTGGGCCCGGAATCCGTTCGGTGATGTGGTGATCGACCCGAGGTGGATCGCTCCGCCGCCGGGTGTCGGTCCGCGCCGCTGGGTACAGGCGATTGCCCGCGCCTTCGATGCCGGTGCGCCGGCCGCCAAGGCGGCCGCGATTCAGGGTTCCGCACCCCGCTAGATCAACTCCGGATCAACTCCGGAGGGGCTCTGCGCAGATCACCAATTGGCAACGAGAGTCGTTACCGACACTGTTCACGCGCGATCTTCCATGCGTTCATCTATCACTTTTGTGATGTTTGTGAATGCCTTTGAAGATCATGTTTGGCGTAATTGCGATCTTGTCGCAAATGCGCAAAGTCCCGTGCAATGGACAGCACGGGACTTTGATCGTCGCACTCGGTGCATTGGGGGCGAAACACTCACAGCGCACAAAACGACATAGTGCACAAAACAACCGGCTTGCGCTGCCGGGGTGACCCAGGCGGCGTATGCCAGGATTGTGCATAATGCACCAGCGCAGGGGTCTGCGCCACATGGCCTCAGCGGACTGAGACCGGTGCAACACTCTTCACGCGCACCGTATGGCCGAACGGAGGATGGCGCTGCCCTGCAAGCAGCGCCGTCCGGTCAGCCGTGGTCCGGCCTGGAGAAGCTCTGTAACAAACCAACACGGTGCGGCCTCCGAGCCAGTCGCACTGTATTGCTCTGTGGCAGGGCTTATTCCGTGCCGTCGGGAGGAATCTCGGGCAGCCCTTCGCTGGCCCGCAATTTCTCCGCCATGGAGGTGAGGAGGTTCTGTGATTCTTCGGAGAGGTCGAACGCCCTGCTCGACAAGCGACGAAGTCCATAGCCCTGCAGCTGGGACAACAGCTCGAGATCATGATCGATCTTCGCTGCGTAGATGTCGTTGAAGAAGTAGTCCGGTTTGACCTTGAAGAACTTCGCCAGTGCGGCCACCGTCTCATCGGACGGGTTGGTGCGCTGTCCCGACCGCAACTGCGAGAGATACGGTTTCGAGATCGGATGTCCGGATGCCGTCAAGGCAGCCGCCACCTCTGCGTTCGTGTGCGGCTTACGCCCCGGGGGATGCACGGTTTCGAACAGCTTGTTCAGCCGCGCCGCGAAATCAGCCATTGTGAGCCGCCCAATTCCCTTCGCTGTACTAACAGTCGTTATCTCGGATACGTATCATTGATATTAGCGGCTCAGTAACTGAAAACCTACGCCTGATTCGTGATTTCCTTGAAGCTTCTAGGCGGTGATCCGGTGAACCGGCCGTGGCTTGGGCGTTTGCGGGCCACCCCCACGGTTCTTGCCGAGGGCTTAAGAGTCCCGGTTCTGGCCCGTCGCGAAGGTCTTCCTTGACGGGCCGCCGGTAGCTCCAAGATAGCTGACGTCTCATCTTCTTGTCTGTACCGCAGATTGTGTGGCGTACGCCACGTTTCGCGACAAGTCGGATGAACGTTCAACCTAGGCCGAAAATCATTGTGGGGACTAGATCCTCTCGATGATGGTGCCCGTCGCGAGTGCGCCACCACAGCACATGAGGATCATCGCGGTGTTCTTGTCCGACCGTTCCAGCTCATGCAAAGCCGTTGTGATGAGACGGGATCCGGTGCTGCCGACCGGATGGCCGAGCGCGATCGCGCCGCCATTCACGTTCACCCGATCGAAGTCCGGCTTGTGCACCGAGGCCCACGACAGCACCACGGACGCGAAGGCCTCATTGATCTCGAACAGATCGATATCGCCGATGCTCATACCGGAACGCTCGAGCAGTCGCTCGCAGGCCTGGACCGGACCGTCCAGATGGAATTCCGGCTCGCCACCCACCAGGCATTGCGAAACGATCCGGGCGCGCGGGCGCAAACCCTGTCGCAGCGCGGCCTTTTCATCCATGAGCAGCACCGCGGCCGCGCCGTCGGAAATCTGCGAGGAGGTGCCCGCGGTGTGAATTCCGCCCTCCAGCACCGGCTTCAGCTTGGCCAGGCCCTCGCGGGTGGTCTCGCGCAGGCCCTGATCGCGGCTCACGTCCAGGGTCTCGCCGGTGAGGTTGCCCTCCTTGTCGACCTGCGGTGCGTTCTTGATGGTCAGCACTTCACGGTCGAAACGGCCCTGCGCCCACGCCTGCGCGGCCAGCCGCTGCGAGCGCTCGCCGAGCTCCTCGACATCGTCGCGAGTGATGCCGCGCCGCTTAGCAATTCGCTCCGCGGCCTCGAACTGGTTGGGCATATCGATATCCCAGCTCGCGGGGCGGCGCGGACCGGCGTGCGTTCCGACATTGGCGCCCAACGGAACATGGCTCATGGACTCGATGCCGCAGGACAGGCCGACCTCGATGGCTCCCGTGGCGATCAGGCCCGCGACCATGCCCGCGGCCTGCTGCGCGGAACCGCACTGATTGTCGATGGTGACCGCACCGGTCTGCCACGGCAGTCCGGCGTGCAGCCAGGCGGTGCGGGTGACGTTATTGGACTGCTCGCCCACCTGCATGACGCAGCCGCCGACGACCTGCTCGACCAGAGCCGGGTCCAGCTCCGCGCGCTCGAGGATGCCCTTCTGTACCGCGCCGAGGAGTTCGGCGGCGTGCAGGCCGGCGAGCCAGCCATTGCGCTTGCCGTTCGGGGTGCGCGCGGCCTCGACGATGACGGGTGTACCCATGGTGATCCTTTCAAGATCAGAACTGCAACAAGTTCTCTACTAGCAAAGTAGGCCAATTGAGGCTTCTTCCCTAGTCTTACCCCCTGTGATTGAATACATCTAGAACGTGTTTCAGTCTGTCAAAGGAGACAACTGGTGGTCGCGCCCCATGCTCAGCCCAACGTGCCACACGGATTCGACGTCACCGATCCGGAGATGTGGGCCCAGCGGGTCCCCGTCGAGGAACTCGCCGAACTGCGCAAGGCCGCCCCGATCTGGTGGAACCCGCAATCCCCGGAGGTCGGCGGCTTTCAGGACGACGGCTTCTGGGTGATCAGCAAGCATGCCGACGTCAAGACCGTCTCGCGCCGCGATGATGTGTTCTCCACCTACGAGAACACCGCCCTCCCGCGCTTCCAGGACGACATCACCCGCGAGCAGATCGAATTGCAGCGCTTCGTCCTGCTCAACAAGGACGCGCCCGAGCACACCAAACTGCGCAAGATCATCGCCAAGGGCTTCACCCCCCGCGTCATCAATGGCCTGCGCGCCGAACTGACCGCCCGCGCCGAGAACATCGTGAAGACCGCGGCGGCCACCGGAACCGGCGACTTCGTGGAGCAGGTGGCGGCCGAACTGCCCCTGCAGGCCATTGCCGAACTGATCGGTGTGCCGCAGGAAGACCGCATGAAGCTCTTCAAGTGGTCCAACGATATGACCAGCTACGACGATCCGGAGAGCGATGCCGATCCGGTGGTCGCCTCGACCGAGATCCTGGGCTACTCCTATCAAATGGCCGAGGCCCGCAGGGCTTGCCCGGCCGACGATATCGTCACCACCCTGATCAACGCCGATCTCGACGGCGAGGCGCTGCTGCCGGAGGAATTCGGCTTCTTCGTCATGATGCTGGCCGTGGCGGGCAATGAGACCACCCGCAATGCCACCACCCACGGCATGGCCGCATTCCTCGAAAACCCGGACCAGTGGGAGCTTTTCAAGTCCCAGCGCCCCAAGACCGCGGCGGACGAGATCATTCGCTGGGCCACCCCGGTCAGCTCCTTCCAGCGCACCGCCCTCGAGGACGTCGAGCTCGGCGATGTGCAGATCAAGAAGGGGCAGCGGGTGGTGTTGTCCTACCGCTCGGCCAACTTCGACGAGGACGTCTTCGAGGATCCGTACACCTTCGACATCACCCGGGATCCCAACCCGCACCTGTCCTTCGGCGGCACCGGCGCGCACTTCTGCATCGGCGCGAACCTGGCCCGGCTGGAGATCGAGATCATCTTCAATGCCATCGCCGACCACATGCCCGACATCACCAAGCTGGGTGACCCCAAGCGCCTGCGCTCGGGCTGGCTCAACGGCGTGAAGGAATTCCAGGTCGACTACAAGACCTGCCCCGTCGCGCACTGAGAGAAAACGAAGGCGGGCGCGCGGTGAAAACCGCGCGCCCCCCGTGTATTTGCTGCGTGCCCCCCAGCCAGAGCAGGCGGGCCCGAGAATTGA
>NZ_JBFBCD010000009.1:344234-500419 GCF_040683015.1 Nocardia sp. NPDC051030
CGGCGGGGGGCGCACCAACGTAATAAGCCAGACCCGCCAAGAAACCCCCCCGCCCGCGCCCGCCCCGTTCCACCCCCCCCCGGCGGGCGGGCCCCCCCCCCCCCCCCCCCGCCTTGTATTTCCTGCGTGCCCGCCTGCGATAGCAGGCGGGCACGAGAATTGAAGAGCTACTCCGGCTTCATGGTCGCCATGGCGCGTTCCTGCTCCCAGAAGGCCCGCAGGGCAAGGATTTTGCCGTCCTCGTCCACCTTGTAGGTGAAGACGCCCTCGGCGTCGATGACCTGTCCGCCCATGCGGGTGCGGATGAGACCGGTGAAGGCCACCTCACCCCCGCAGGCGAAGGAGTCCTCGAAGCGGAACTCGATGGACTCGGTCGGTGCGATCGCCTTGTCCCAGAAGGCCGCAATGGCTTCCGCGCCGCGGTGGCCTTTGCCTTCGGGGTCGAAGAAGGAGGGCCCGACCGGGTCCTCGACAATGCCGTCGGCGGCGAACAACGCCACCCAGGCCGCCTTGTCGCGGGCGCGCACGGCGCCCTGCGAGGCGGCACCGGCGATCCTGGCCGGGTGTTCGGTTGTCGTCGTCACGGCTTCTCACTCCCCACGACCCACATCGAGAAGTACTGCGAGCCACCACCATACGCATGCCCGAACGCCTTGCGCGCGCCTTCGACCTGATAGTCCCCGGCCCGCTCCATGACCTGCTTGGCGGATTCGGCGAAGCGGATCATGCCGGACGCGCCGATCGGGTTGGACGACAGCACGCCGCCCGACGGGTTGACCGGCAGCTTTCCGCCGATGGCGGTCTCACCGGCGTCGGTGAGCTTCCAGCCCTCGCCCTCCGGCATGAAGCCGAGGTTCTCCAGCCACATGGGTTCGAACCACGAGAAGGGGACGTAGATTTCGGCCGCGTCGATCTCCTCCAGGGGATTGGTGATCCCGGCCTGCTTCCACAGCGCGGCGGCGGCCGCCTGCCCGGCCTTCGGGTTCACCTGATCGCGCCCGGCGTAGGCGAGCGGTTCGGTGCGCATGGCGGTGCCGTGGATCCAGGCCACCTTCTTGCCGGTCGCCTCGACCGCGCGGGCGGAGGCCTCGTCGCCGATCACGATGGCGCACGCGCCGTCCGAGGACGGGCAGGTCTCATCGAAGCGAATGGGATCCCACAGCATTTGGGACGCCGTCACCGATTCCATCGTGATGTTCGGCTGCTTCAGGTGCGCGAACGGGTTTCGCGCGCCATTGCGGCGATCCTTCACCGCCACCATGGCCCCGATGTGCAGCGGCGCATTGGCGCGACGGATGTAGGCGCGCACGTGCGGGGCGAAGTAGCCGCCCGCGCCCGCGCCGACCGGCATGGTGAACGGCACCGGATTCGACAGTGCCCACATGGCATTCGATTCCGACTGCTTCTCCCAGGCGATGGCGAGCACCTTGCCGTGCACGCCCGCCTGCACATGGCTGGCGGCCACGACCGCGGTGGAGCCGCCGACCGAGCCCGCGGTGTGCACGCGCAGCAGCGGTTTACCGGTCGCACCGAGCGCATCGGCGAGGAAGAGCTCCGGCATCATGGAGCCCTCGAAGAAGTCGGGGGCCTTACCGATCACGACGGCGTCGATATCGGCCATGGTCAGGCCGGAATCGGTGAGAGCGCGGTCGATGGCCTCGCGGCACATGCCCGCCATCGAAACATCGGACCGCTTGGTCACATGGTGAGTCTGTCCGGTGCCGAGCACCGCGGCCGCGTAACTCATTTTGCCTCCAGGGTGGCGACCAGGTTCTGCTGCAACGCGGGACCGCTACTGGCGTGTGCCAGTGCGCGATTCGCGGTGCCATTGATGATTTCCTTGGCGGCGAAGCCGATTCGCTCCAGACCGGCCGCGAACATCGGATTGCCCGCCAGCGGACCGCCCGAGGGATTGATCCGGGTGTGCTCGTCCAGCCCGATGGCTTGGGCCAGAATCAGCTGTTCGTGGCTGAACTGGTTGTGCAGCTCGGCGACATCGAAACCGCTTGCGTCGCCACCGGTTACGGCCTTCGCCGCGAGGGTGGTGGACTGCGAGGCGGTCAGGTCGCGTGCACCCAGGATCGGGGTGTCGATGTAGTGCGCCATGCCGGTCAGCCAGGCCGGGCGTTCGCACAGTTCGCGCGCCCGGTCGCCGACGGCCAGCACGATGGCGGCCGCGCCATCGGTGATGGGGGCGATGTCATGCGCCCGCAGCGGATCGGCCACATACGCCGCGGCCAGCAGCTTTTCGATATCCGATTCGTCGACGGCGGCACCGCGGGCAGCGCTGCGCGCCGCGACCTCGGCCATATCCCGCTCGGTCCAGCGACCGGCATCGATACCGGCGCGGGCCTGCAGGCCCGCCATCGAGTAGGCGTCCGGGCCCAGCGGCGCGACCAGGTACGGATCGGTCTGCAGCGTCAGGATCTGGCGCAGCGTTCCGGCCGAGGCCTTGCCGAAGCCGTAGACCAGCGCCGTCTGCGCCTGTCCGGAACGCAGTTTCACCCACGCCTCGTACAGCGCCCAGGCGGCGTCCATCTCCACATGCGATTCATTGATCGGCGGCACCGCGCCGATCGAGTCGATCGCGGAAATGAACGAGAAGGCCCGTCCCGCCAGGTAATCGGAGGAACCCGAGCACCAGAAGTCGATATCCGGGGTACTGATGCCGAGGTCGGCGTACAGCTCGCGGAAGCAGGGGGCCAGCATTTCCACGCCATTGGTGGTGCCCCAGGTTTCCGAAACGTGCGGTGCGTGGGCGAAGCCCACCACCGCGATATCGGTTGCGTTGTCGCTCAACGTTTTCAGCCTTTACAGGTGGTGCGAGAAGGTCTCGTACACGGCATCGGGCTCGCCGGTCGGCCGGAAGTGGTCGATATTGGCCATGGAGTGGCCCCATTCCTCGCGGGGCTTCCACACCGCCTCGACCTTCATGCCCATGCGGACCTCGCTCGCGTCCACGCCCAGCACCAGGTGCAGGAAGGGGATATCGGTGCCGTCGAGCAGCACATACGCGGCCACATAGGGCGGTTTCAGGCGCTGGCCCATGAAGGGCACGTTCACAATGCAGAAGGTGGTGACGATGCCCTTGTCGGACACCTCCACATAGTCCTCGGTCGGTTCGCCGGTGCGCGGGTCCGCGCCGCGCGGCGGGAAGTACACCTTGCCGTCCAGCTTTGCGCGCGCGCCGAGCAGCTTGCCCTCGGCGATGGCCTTCAGGAATTCGGTCTCCTGCGGCGAGGCGGTGTGCTTGAACTCCAGATCGACCGGGGTGATGATGCCGGTCACCGGTTCGGTGTTCGCATCGGATTCGGCCGGGGCATTGGAGGTTTCGCCCGGTTCGAAGCAGGCGATGTCGTGAATGTCGCCGGTGCGCTCGGCGGCCCAGCGGGCGCGCACCCGCATGCCGGTGGAGATATCGGCCGGAGTGGCCACATCCACGGCGTGCAGCAGCGCGGTATCCGCGCCGTCGAGTTTGATGAGCGCGTAGGCGAAGGGCCGGTCGAACGGCTGGCCGGGCAGCGGTTCGGCCACCCAGCTCCACGTCTCGACGGTGCCCACGTCCGCGACGTCCACGAAATCGGTCAGCGGTTCCGCGGTTTTCGGATCGAATTCGGCAGGCGGCACGATCACGCGCCCATCGGTACCGCGCACGCCGACGATTCGTCCGCCGCGCAGGCCGGTGAGGAATCGTCCGATGGTCGGTCCGACGGAACGGGTGTAGTCGAATGTCATCCGCAGCGGTGCGGCGAGTACTTCGGTGTTCCCCAGAGTCACGAGATCGAGTAGAACAGGTTCTAAAGATGGTCGCAAGAGCCCAAGTGGGAAGGGAACCGAACATGCGCTTTGGGTTGCAACTCGGATATTGGGGACAACAGCCGCCCGCCAAGGCTCAGGAATTGGTGATCGCCGCCGAGGAGGCCGGATTCGAGGCCGTCTTCACCGCCGAATCCTGGGGATCGGACGCCTTCACGCCACTGGCCTGGTGGGGTTCGAGCACCCATCGGGTGAAGCTGGGTACCTCCGTGGTGCAGCTGTCGGCGCGCACGCCCACCGCCACCGCCATGGCGGCGCTCAGCCTCGATCACCTCAGCGGCGGCCGGGCCATTCTCGGCCTCGGCGTCTCCGGGCCGCAGGTGGTGGAGGGCTGGTACGGGCAGCCGTTCGCCAAGCCGTTGCAGCGCACCCGCGAATACGTCGACATCATCCGGCAGGTGCTCGCCCGCGAGGGCAAAGTGACCAATGCCGGGCCGCATTACCCGTTGCCCTACAACCGATCCGACGCCAGCGGGCTCGGCAAGCCACTCAAGTCGATCACCCACCCGCTGCGTGCGGATCTGCCGATCTGGCTGGGTGCCGAGGGGCCGAAGAATGTGGCGCTCACCGCCGAGATCGCCGACGGCTGGCTCGCCATCTACTACACGCCGCGACTGGCCGATATGTACAACTCTTGGCTGGATGAGGGATTCGCGCGCCCGGGTGCCCGGCGTTCGCGGGAGGACTTCGACATCGCCGCCACCGCACAGGTAATCCTCACCGATGACCCGCAGGCCGAACTGGATCGGCTGCGCCCGTTCATGGCGCTCTACATCGGCGGCATGGGTGCGGAGGAACTCAATTTCCATGCCCAGGTCTACCGGCGCATGGGCTACGGCGAGCAGGTCGACGAGATCACCAATCTCTTCCGCACCGGCCGCAAGGAGGAGGCGGCGGCCGCGGTGCCCGATCAGCTGATCCTGGACACCACCATCATCGGCGATGAGGCGCACGTGCGTGAGCAGTTGCTGGTGTGGGAGAAGGCGGGCGTCACCATGATGCTCGTGGGCGTGCGCGATGCCGAGCAATTCGCGCGTTTGAAGCCGATCATCGGATCGTAGAACGCGTTCTAAATTTGCAGCCCGCCCGGGTGCCCCGGGCGGGTTTCGCATCGTGCTATTCCTTTTCGGCATTCGGGTCCGTAGTCTGTGGCGTGGGCCACATCCGGTCATCGGGCCAAGTTGAATTTGCGCCTTGCCTCATACGAGAACACGTTCTATTTTGATGCTGTGAGCTACAACATAGCGGACCTCGTCGAACACTCCATCGATCTCATGCCGGAACGTGTCGCGCTGGTCGATGACACCCGTTCGGTGACCTACGCCCAGCTGGAGGACCGAGCCAACCGGCTTGCGCACTACCTGCAGGAACAGGGCGTGCGGCCGGGCGACAAGGTCGGCGTGTACGCGCGCAACACCATCGAGGCCGTGGAGGCTCTGGTGGCGATCTTCAAAATCCGGGCAGTCATGATCAATGTGAACTACCGGTACGTCGAGAACGAGTTGCAATACATCTTCGAGAACTCGGACATGGTCGCGCTCATCCACGAGCGGCGCTACAGCGACAAGGTGGCCAATGTGCTGCCGAACGTCCCGAAGATCACCTCGGTCACCTTCGTCGAGGACGGCACCGATCTGCCGACGCCGACCGGCGCGGTGGAATACGAAGCGGCACTGGCCGGCTCGCACGGCGAGCGGGACTTCGAAGCGCGCTCCTCCGACGACATCATGATGATCTACACCGGCGGCACCACCGGCCTGCCCAAGGGCGTGATGTGGCGGCAAGAGGACTGGTGGCGAGTTCTCGGCGGCGGCATCAACTTCTACACCGGTGAATTCATCCAGGACGAGTGGGAACAGTCCAAGGGCGGTGCCAGCGGCAATGCGCCGATGGTGCGCTACCCGATCCCGCCGCTGATCCACGGCGGCGCGTTCACCGCGACCCTGCACAGCCTGTTCGACGGCGGCAAGGCGGTCATGCTGCCGGAGTTCGGCGCGCACACCGTGTGGAAGGCGATCGAGCAGCACGGCGTCAATATGATCTTCATCGTCGGTGACGCCATGGCCCGCCCGATGCTGGACGCGCTGTCCGAGGGAAACCCGGAAACCGGTCAGCCGTACCAGCATTCGACCCTGTGGGTGCTGGCCAGCAGCGCGGCGCTGTTCTCGCCCTCGCTCAAGGACGAGTTCATCGAGAAGTTCCCGAACGCGCTCATCACCGACTCCATCGGCTCCTCGGAGACCGGGTTCGGCGGTCTGGCCGTGGCCACCAAGGGCGCCACCCACACCGGCGGGCCGCGAGTGAAGATCGACGCCTCCACCGAGGTGCTGGACGAGGACGGCAATCCGGTCGCGGCCGGGTCCGGGCAGGTCGGCATGCTCGCCCGCAAGGGCAATATCCCGGTGGGCTACTACAACGACCCGGTGAAGACCGCCGCGACGTTCAAGGAGTTCAACGGAACCCGCTACTCCATCCCGGGCGACTACGCCCGCGTGGAGGAGGACGGGACGGTGACCATGCTGGGTCGCGGCTCGGTCAGCATCAACTCCGGTGGCGAGAAGATCTACCCCGAAGAGGTCGAGGGCGCGCTCAAGGCGCATCCCGAGGTCTTCGACGCGCTCGTGGTCGGCGTGCCGGACGAGCGCTGGGGACAGCGGGTGGTCGCGGTCGTGCATTGTCGCGGCGAGCAGAAGCCGACGCTGGATGACCTGCGGCCCACGCTGATCCAGGAGATCTCGTCCTACAAGCTGCCGCGCAGCCTGTGGTACGTGGACGAGATCAAGCGGTCGCCCGCCGGCAAGCCGGATTACAAGTGGGCGCTGGCGCAGACGCAGGAGCGCGAGGCCGACAATCACGCTCAGGCCCCCGCCAAGTAGCAACCGGGCACCCGCCGAATAGCGACGCACGAGGCTCCTGTGAAAGCTGTGCCCGCCTGTTGCAAAACAGGCGGGCACAGTCAATTTCGACCCGTGATTCTTGTCGGTGGGTTGTGACAGAGTGTCCCTCATGAGCGAGCAGGCAGGCCGGTCCGCGACGATTACGGACGAGGTATTGCAGTCCTTCGAAGGGCATCGGCGGGAGCTGTGCGCCTATGCCTATCGAATGCTCGGGTCCTCCTTCGAGGCCGAGGACGCGGTGCAGGAGACCTTCACCCGCGCCTGGAAGTCCTATGACTCGTTCGAGGGCCGGTCCAGCATTCGGTCCTGGCTGTACAAGATCGCCACCAATGTCTGTCTGGACATGCTGGACGGTCCGCAGCGCCGTGCCCGGCCCATGGACCTGAACGGCCCCTCCACCCCGGATTCCTCACTCCCGGCTCCGGAGCCGGATTACGTATGGGTGGAACCGATTCCGAATGCCCTGGCCTTCGGTGCGGATCCGGCCGAGGCGGCCAGCACGAAGGACACGCTGCGGCTGGCGTTCGTCGCCGCGGTGCAGCATCTGCCCGCCAGCCAGCGCGCCATCCTCATCATGCGGGAGGTGCTGCGCTTCTCGGCCAGCGAGACCGCCGACATGCTCAATGTCTCCCCGGCCTCGGTGAACAGCGCCCTGCAGCGCGCCCGCGCCACCATGTCCAAGGTGCAGGAGAGCTCCACCGTCTCCGACGTGTTCGACGAGGCCGATGAACAGCAGCGCAAGCTGGTCGACGATTTCGTCACCGCCTTCGAGTCCTACGATATGAGCGCGCTCACCGAGCTGCTGAAAGCCGATGTGGCGCTGTCCATGCCGCCGTTCTCGCTCTGGATCTCCGGCCCGGAGAATGTGGCCGCCTTCATGCTCGGCACCGGCCATGCCTGCCGCGACTCCCGCCTGATCCCGCTGGGCGCCAATGGCCTTCCCGCCTTCGGCCACTACAAGCCCAGCGCCGACGAGCCCGGCGTGTGGGTCCCCTGGTCCATCACCACCCTCGAGCTGGACGGCGACCGCATCTCCGGCCTCACCTTCTTCCTCGACACCGAGAAGCTCTTCCCCCTCTTCGGGCTCGCCCCCGAACTCCGCCCCTAGACCCCGTCGCCGCACCCTTCGGGGCTGCGCCGGGGTGGTCCGGCGCACAGCGGCGACATGCGTTACGGCCCGCCGGGATTCCTCCCTGCGGGCCGTTCGGCTATCAGGACTCGAGTATCAGGATTCGAGTTCTCGGACCGGAAAGTCGCGGTCGGGGACCAGGTCCGGGCCTTCGGAGGTGGGTTCGAGTTCGTGCAGGAGATGGTCGGCGTGGGCTTCGCGGCGGATGATGCCGCCCAGAGCGGCGGCGGCGCGATAAGGGGCCGGAGTTTTGAGGATACGGCGGATGGCGCGGGCCATACGCTGCGGAGAAGCGGTGCGCGGGAGGGTGATTCCGGCCCCGTGGGCGCGGACACGCGCTGCGTTGTCGGCGTGGTCGCGGCCGTGCGGGAGGATCACGACGGGGAGGTCGGCGGCGAACGATTTCATCAGCGTGCCGTGGCCGCCGTGGGTGATGACCAGGCTGGCGTGGCGCATGATGCGCCGGTGCGGGGCCGTGCGCAGGACTGTCACATTGGGCGGGGCGGTCAGCTCGGCGGGGTCCACGGCGGGGCCGGTGGTGATGACGCCGTGCACCGGGAGCGTGGCGAGGGCGTCGGATATGCGCTGGAGACAGTCGGTTTGGCGTTGGAACGTGGTCGAGAGGGAGACCAGGACCACGGGGTTGCCGCCGTCGGGGACCGTCCACGCGGTGTCGGCGGCCCAGTCCGGATCGTCGAGGATGGGGCCGACCCAGCGGACGCCGTCGGGGCGGGGGCCGGGGAATTCGAAAGTCTCGCTGGACAATACGAGTTGGCGGTGGGCCAGCTGGGCCTGGTCCTGATAGTGGGCCACGCGTTCCAGGCCGAAATCGGCTCGGAGAGCATTGAGTTGGGGCAGCAGTTCCTGGTCCCAGCGGCGTTGCACCATGGTGCCGACCATGCGGTCGCGTAGACGGCCGACCGGTCCGTTCGCCCGGCGGAATCCGGAGCCGGGTGGCGGGCCGCCCTCCACCGGCAGCGGGTAGATACCGGGAATGAGCACCGAGAACGGCACCTCGCGGGCCTGCGCCGCGACCATGGCCCCGAAGGCGAAATAGGAGGCCAGCACCAGATCGGGCCGGTCACTGTCGATTTCGGCGGCGGTGTCGCGGGCGTATCCATGACCCGCGCGCGGTCTCAGCAGTGCTCCGGTGGCGGCCACCTGGGCGGCCATGGATTCCTCGGCGAGCACGGTCACCCGGTGCCCGCGGCGGATCAGGCGGCGCACCACGCCGAGTTCGGGCGGCACCGTTCCGCCGCTTCCGGTGAGGGCAACCAGGTAGCTGTACTTCATCGGGCACCTCCACCCGCCACTCTCGCACGCTTGATCGGCCCCCGATGACGCGATGAGCAAATGATGTGTCACAGACCACATCGGAGCGGGGCCGATGAGTTTTCCCGGCTCATCCCGTCCTCATCTAAGACACCGAGTGACACCGCAATAGGGATTGCGGAGCGAAAGGACGGACCGCCATGGCCAGCAAGATGATCTTCATCAATCTCCCCGTTTCCGACCTGGAGCGCTCCAAGAACTTTTACGAGTCCATCGGCTGGAAGGTGAACCAGGACTTCACCGATGGCAATGCCGCCTGCATCGTGGTCGACGACAATATCTGCCTCATGCTCCTGACCAAGGACTTCTTCACCACCTTCAGCACCCGCCCGCTCGGCGATTCGGTCGGCACCGTGAACGGTCTCTACGCCATCTCGCTGGGCAGTGCCGCCGAGGTCGACGCCCTCACCGACGCCGCGGTCCTGGCCGGCGCCACCGAGGAGGTCAATGCCGACAAGCGCGCACAGGAGGCCGAGGTCGGCATGCACGGCCGCACCTTCATCGACCTGGACGGCCACCAGTGGGAGCCGTTCTACATGGCGTACCCCGGCGCGAACTGACGCCCACCCGAGAGGGGCCCGCGGATCGATCGGCGCTGCGGGCCGGTTCCCATTACCGTGACCGCTATGGATTTCCTGGGCATTCTCCGCGACAAGCTCACTTCGTTCGGTGAATTGATCGATGCGGATGTGGATCTCGGCGCGCCGGTGCCGTCGTGCGGGGACTGGACCTTTTATGACCTGGCAGACCATGTGGGGCAAGGGAATATGTGGGTGGTCACCGCGGTCGCGGAACTGCACGGGAAGTATGAGGGGGAGCCTGCGCCCAGGGATCCGGGGGAGCTGCGGCCCTGGTACGACGGGACGGCCGCGGCGATTGTCGAAGCGCTGTCGGTGGATCCGGAGACCGAGGCTTGGATATTCGCGCGGTCGATGCCGCGCACGGTCGGGTTCTGGCGGCGTCGGCGGGCGCAGGAGACCCTGATGCATCTGTGGGATGGGCAGAACGCGCTGGGAACGGCCGAACCGTTCGAGACCGAGCTGGCCGAGGACGGGATCACCGAGGTGTTCGAGATGTTCGCGCAGCGCATGATCTATCGCGGGCTGGCGACCGCGCCGGAGGTCGCGCTCGCGCTGCGGGCCACCGATACCGGCCAGAGCTGGACCTATGGCCCGGGGGAGGCGGTCGCCGAAATCTCAGGCACCGCATCGGATCTGCTGCTGGCACTGTGGGGACGTACGCCCGCTTCGGACGCGGTATTTACGTGGACGGGTGACCGTGCGGCGGGCGAGCGGGTGCTCGCCGGGCCTCTGGTGCCCTAGCGGCGGAAGCTAATTCACTTCGTCCGGGGCGGCGGTCCAGGTGTTGCAGGCCGTGGTGGCCCGGTCCCGATAACCGGCCTGGGTCCAGCGGTAATTGCTCGCGGAGGAGCCGTGCACCTCTTCCTCGACCATATTGGACTCGTCGTCGATGATGTGGCCGACCTTGCGGGCGGACAGCGCGCCGCCCTGTTCGGCCGCGGCCATGGCCATTCCGGCCAGGCACTGGGCCTGCAGTTCCACGCGGCGACTGAGCAGCAGTCCGGTGGGGGAGTCCACACCGGCATCCTGCTGCCGGTGATCCGCGACGCGGGACAGGCCCGTCAATTCCTGTACGTGGTGGCCGTATTCGTGCATGAGCAGGAACAGATACAGGTCCCAGTCCTTCGCGCCGAGATCCTTGCGGCTTTCGTCGGCGACGGGCCAGTACACGGTGTTCGCGCAGTAGAAGGCGACCTCGGTGGGGCTGGCCGTCTTGTGATTGTTGCAGGCCGGTTGGTCGTTCTCGACCAGGACGAGCTTGACCGGCGGCACCGTACCGACGATGTTCGCATCGCGCAGGGCGGGCAGCCAGATCCGCTCCAGGCATTGCAGCCCGGATTCGACGAAGGTGCGCTGGCTCTCGGCGCTCATATCGTTCAGGGGTTGCAGCTCGCACTGCCAGTCCGGCAGGCGCAGACCGGAATTCAGCGTATTGGCTTCCGGTGTCGCCGCGACCGGCTTCAGGAAGGTGGTCGGGATCGTGGACGTCGACACCGGCCGCAGCGTGGTCGTGGTCGTCGCCGCGCTGGCGTTCGGATTCGAGTCGTCGGCCCGAATGGCCTGAGCCGTAACCAGTCCGACGAACACCCCCAGCACGATCACCAGCGGGATCGCGAGCATCAGCGACTGCCGCGACACGGTTATATACCGTGGACTCACCACACACCCCCAGGAAAAGCCAGAAAGGCGGTGGTCCGGATGGACCACCGCCTCGCCGCTTTTCGATCTTAGTTGGCAGGCTCCGCCAGGAGCGAGCCGAGGGCGCGCAGATGATCGTTCGCACCGCCGAGCGCGAACTCATTGTGCTTGGCGGCGGTGAAGTACTGGTTCACGATGTGGTCGCGGTCGATGCCGACGCCGCCGTGTATGTGCACGACCGTGTGTGCCACACGGTGACCGGCCTCGGCGGCCCAGTACTTGGCGGTGTGGACTTCGCTTGCGGCAGGGAGGCCTTCGGCGAGCTTCCAGGCCGCCTGCTGCACGGCCAGGCGGACACCCTGCACGTCGATGTAGGCGTCGGCCAGGCGCTGCGCCACCGCCTGGAAGCTGCCGATCTTGCGATTGAACTGTTCGCGTTCACGCGCGTAGTCGGCGACCAGCTCCAGGCCCTTCTCGAGGGTGCCGAGCTGGGTGGCGGCCAGGCCCAGCCAGGCGCGGTGCAGCAGCCAGTCCAGGATTTCCGGGCCCTGGTCCAGGGTGCCGACCAATTCCGCAGGGGTGCCCGCGAATTCGACCTCGGCCTCGGGGGACCGGTCGGTGACGATCTGGTCCGAGACGCGCACGGTGGCGTCGGACGGATCGACCAGGAAGACGGCGGCAGCACCGTTGACGGTGGCGGGCACCAGGATTCGCGACGCCTGCCGGGCGTACGGCACCGTGGTCTTGAGGCCGGTGATGCGCCAGGTGCCGTTCTCGTCGGCCGTGGTGACCGGCTTGGCGAGCTCCCAGTTGCGCTCCTCGCTCAGCGCCACCGTGAGAATCGTTGCGCCGGTGGCGGCCTGGGCGGCCAGTTCGCGCTGCGTCTCGGAGCCGAACCGCGCCAGCGCGCCCGCGCCGAGCACGATCGACCACAGGTAGGGCACCGCGGCGACGGACTTGCCGAGCTCGCGCAGGATCGAGGACTGCTCGAGCACGCCGAGGTCGCTGCCGCCCACGGACTCCGGCAGGGTGGCCGCCAGCACGCCGGTCTCCGCGAGGGAGTTCCACAGCGTGTCGTCGAACCGCACGGTGGGGGTGCCGTCCGCGCCGGTGTTCTTGTCGAGTTCACGCAGCCGGTCGGCGGTGACCAGCTTGCCGGTCACCTCGGCGGTGAGCCGAGCCAGGTCCTGCTGCGCTTCGGTGAGAGTGAAATCCATGAGGAGTACTCAGCTTTCGAGAATTACCGCGCGGCGGCGGGCTGCTTGAGGGCGGTCATGGCGATGATGTCGCGCTGCACCTCATTGGTGCCGCCGCCGAAGGTGAGGATCAGGCAGGCGCGGTGCATGCGCTCCATCCGGCCGCGCAGCTGCGCGCCCGCGGAATCCTGGCGCAGGTAGGCCTGCGGTCCGAGCACCTCCATGAGCGCGCGGTAGGCCTCGGTGGCGAGTTCGGTGCCGTAGACCTTGCAGGTGGAGGCGTCCCACGGGCGTGGCGCGGCATCCCCGCCCGCGTCGGCGCGGGAGGCGATCTCCCAGTTGAGCAGCTTCAGGTACTCGACCTTGGCGTGAATGCGGGCCAGTGCGATCTGCACCCATTCCTGGTCGATGACGCGGCCGCCATTGGCGTTCTTGGTGTTCCGCGCCCACTCGGTGACCTGCGCGACGGCCAGGGCCAGCGGTGCGGAGGAGGTCAGCGCGACCCGCTCGTGATTGAGCTGGTTGGTGACCAGCGACCAACCGCCGTTCTCCGGGCCCACCATGTCGGAGTGCTTGACCCGCACGTCCTGGTAGTAGGTGGCGCTGGTGTCCGGTCCGGCCATGGTGTGCACCGGAGTCCAGGAGAAGCCCTCCGCCGTGGTCGGCAGGATGAACATCGAGATGCCCTTGTGCTTCTTGGCGCTCGGGTCGGTGCGGGCGGCCAGCCAGATGTAGTCGGCGTAGGCGATGAGGCTGGTCCACATCTTCTGGCCGTTGATGATCCAGTCGTCGCCGTCGCGCACCGCGGAGGTGCGCAGCGAGGCGAGGTCGGTGCCCGCGCCGGGCTCCGAGTAGCCGATGGCGAAGTGCAGTTCACCGGCGGCGATCTTGGGCAGGAAGAACTTCTTCTGCTCCTCGGTGCCGTAGTGCATGATCGTCGGCGCGACCGAGTTGATGGTCAGGAACGGCACCGGGGCGCCCGCGATGGCGGCCTCATCGGTGAAGATCAGCTGATCCATGGTCGAACGATCCTGGCCGCCATACTCTTTCGGCCACCCCAGGGCGAGCCAGCCGTCGCGGCCCATCTCGGCGACTACCTCGCGGTAGACATTGCCTTCACCGTATTCTCCGGTTTGGGCAGAGAGCGCCTGACGGCGTTCTGGAGTGATCAGTCGGGCGAAATAGTCACGCAGCTCAGCACGTAGCTGTTCCTGTTGCGGCGTGTATGCGATCCGCATGGCGATACCTCTAGCCTTCGTCTCAGGGTTCAGCCGATCATTACACAGCAGGTGAAACATGTTCCAGTATTACAGCCCCGAGGAACTGTTTCGGCTGTCCCTGTACCCCCGTGCTTGTTAGGCTCGGGCCGTACCAGTCTTGAAGGAGCAAGCTATGAAGGTCACTGTTGATCTCGACCAGTGCGAGGCGAACGGAATCTGCGTCGGAATCGCCCCCGAAGTGTTCGATCTCGACGATGACGACGTCCTGCACATCATCGGAGCGGAGGTGCCCGCGGGCTCGGAGCGGGATGTGAAGACCGCGGTGGCGCAGTGCCCGAAGGCGGCGCTGAAACTCGGCTGAACCCAGCCTTGCTCCACGGGTGGAACACGTTCTAGAGTCGGCCCGGTGAGCGATTCTGATGTGAGTCTTGCCGGCCGGGTTGCCATTGTCACCGGAGCCGGTGCGGGGCTGGGGCGGGCCGAGGCCCTCGAGCTGGCCCGCGCCGGCGCTTCGGTCATTGTGAACGACCTGGCCGAGAACGACGCGGTGAGCGCGACCCTCGCCGATATCCGGGCGCTGGGCGCGAAGGCGGAGTTCGTCGGCGGCAGTATCGCCGAATCGGCCACCGCCGACGCGCTGCTGCGCACCGCCGAGGAAACCTTCGGCGGGCTGGACATCGTGGTCAACAATGCCGGGATCACCCGGGACAAGATGCTGTTCAACATGTCCGACGCGGACTTCGACGCCGTGATCGCGGTGCATCTGCGCGGGCATTTCCTGCTGACCCGCAATGCGGGCGCGTACTGGCGGGCCAAGTCAAAGGAGGCCGGTGCGCCGGTCTACGGCCGCATCGTCAACACCTCGTCCGAGGCCGGTCTGCTCGGCCCGGCCGGGCAGGCCAATTACGGTGCCGCCAAGGCGGGTATCACCGCTCTGACACTCTCCGCCTCGCGGGCGCTGTCGGCATTCGGCGTGACCGCCAATGCCATTGCGCCGCGGGCGCGCACCTCCATGACCGAGAAGGTCTTCTCCGCGGCACCCGAAGAGGGCCCGGATCCGCTCTCTCCCGACCATGTGGCGCGTCTGGTGGCCTTCCTCGCCTCCCCGGCGGCCGAGGCCGTCAACGGGCAGCTGTTCGTCGTCTACGGCCCGATGGTGGCGCTGATGGCGGCTCCGGTGGTGGAGCGGCGTTTCGACGCCGAGGGGGAGTGGACACGGGAAGGTCTGGCGGACACGCTGGGCGGCTATTTCGCCGAACGCTCGGCGACAGCTACGTTTTCCGCGTCATCGCTGATGGATCTCGGTTAGTCGACCCTTAGTTCCGGTAGCGGGGGTTTCACGCCCGCGACCAGCGGTTGATCACGGGGTCGACCGCTGGTAGGAATGGGGATCGACTATGTGTGGCGTCTCACAAAGATGCCATACCCATCAGTATGGTCAGGGGGTGAACATGTTCTCAAAACTGGACTTTTGTTCAGAAAGATCCCCTGTTCAAAAGCTCGAAACCTTCCCGAATGGCACGAGAACGTGTTCTAATCTTCGGGCGGGACCGAGATCACATTCAAATCTCGGTTGCTATAGCTAGGCAGGGGCAGGAGGAATCGCGGGAATGCATGATGTCCTCGCCGTACCGTTGCGAGCGGTCGGAGGGTTCTTCGAACTCACCGGCAACGTCGCTCGCGCCTTGGTGCGGCCACCATTCCAGCGACGCGAATTCGTCGATCAATCCTGGTTTGTCGCAAGGGTTTCCATAGTTCCGACCTTGTTGGTCGCGATTCCGTTCACGGTGCTGGTGAGCTTCACGCTCAACATCCTGCTCCGTGAAATCGGCGCGGCCGACCTTTCCGGCGCGGGTGCGGCCTTCGGCACCGTCACGCAGGTCGGCCCGATGGTCACCGTGCTCATCGTCGCCGGTGCGGGCGCGACCGCCATCTGCGCCGACCTCGGCGCACGCACCATTCGCGAAGAGATCGACGCCATGCGGGTGCTGGGCATCGACCCGATCCAGCGCCTCGTCGTGCCGCGCGTGCTGGCCTCCATGTTCGTGGCATTCCTGCTCAACGGCCTGGTCTCCGCCGTCGGCATTCTGGGCGGGTTCGTCTTCTCCGTCTTCCTTCAGGGCGTCAACCCGGGCGCGTTCGTCAATGGCATCACGCTGCTGACGCATTTTCCCGAGGTGGTCATCTCCGAAGTGAAGGCCACGCTGTTCGGTCTCGTCGCCGGGCTGGTGGCCTGCTACCTGGGACTCAATGTGAAGGGCGGCCCCAAGAGTGTCGGTGATGCGGTCAATCAGACCGTCGTCTTCGCGTTCATGGCGTTGTTCGTGATCAACGTGGTGGTAACAGCCGTTGGTATCAAGTTCACGGCGCGGTGATCTGATGGCTTTCGTGATCCAATCTCGTTTTCCCCGTGTGATGAATCGCGCACGGCGCGTGTCCGATTGGTTCGACTCGATCGGCAAGCACGCGCTGTTCTACGCGCAGTCCATCGCCTCCGTGCCGCGGGCGCTCATCCACTACCGCACCGAGACCATCCGGCTGATCGCCGAGATCTCCATGGGCACCGGCGCACTCGCCGTCATCGGCGGCACCGTCGTGATCGTCGGATTCCTGACCCTCGCCGCCGGTGGCACCATCGCCGTGCAGGGCTACAGTTCGCTCGGCAATATCGGCGTCGAGGCCCTGACCGGCTTCTTCGCGGCATTCATCAATGTCCGCATCGCCGCGCCGGTGATCTCCGGCATCGGCTTGGCGGCGACCCTGGGCGCGGGCACCACCGCGCAGCTGGGCGCCATGCGCGTCTCCGAGGAGATCGACGCACTGGAGGTGATGGCCATCCGGCCGGTGCCCTTCCTGATCGGCACCCGCATGCTGGCGGGCATCATCGCCATCATCCCGCTGTACTCGCTGGCGGTGATCGCCTCCTTCATCGCCAGTCGCTTTGCGACGGTGGGGATCTACGGGCAGTCCGGCGGTGTCTACGACCACTACTTCGAGACCTTCCTGATCCCCAGCGACATCCTCTGGTCGTTCGCGCAGGCGATCTTCATGGCCATGGCGGTCATGCTCATCCACACCTACTACGGCTATCACGCCTCGGGCGGACCCGTCGGCGTCGGCGTCGCGGTGGGCAATGCCGTGCGAGCATCCCTCATCGCGGTCGTCATGGTGACGCTGCTGATGTCGCTGGCCATCTACGGCACCTCCGGCAATTTCCACCTCTCCGGGTAGGGCGGCGACATGGTGACAGAACGCGACAGGGACGTGAGCCCGATCGGCTCCGCCTTCGTGCAGAAGCAAAGACCCACAAGAACTGTCGAGCAGGGCTGGTTCGTCAAGCTGGCCGGACTCGGCCTGGTCCTCGGCATTGTCGCGGCCGTCGCGATCTGCCTGGTCATGTTCGCGGGCGGCTTGGACAACACCGTCAAGGTGAACGTCGCCGCCCCGCGCAGCGGCCTGGTGCTCGACACCGACGCCAAGGTGAAGATCCGCGGCGTGGAAATCGGTCGGGTGAACAAGGTGACGAATACCGCGGACGGCGCGAATATCGAACTCGCGGTCGACCCGGACAAATTGAAGCTGGTTCCGGCGAACGCGGTCGTGGATATTCGATCCACCACCGTCTTCGGCGCGAAATACATCAATTTCGTGGCACCGCAACATCCTTCGGCCGATTCGCTGCGATCCGGTTCGACGGTCAAGGCCACCGCTGTGACCGTCGAGTTCAATACCATCTTCCAGCACCTCAACGATGTGCTCGCGAAGATCGAGCCGGAGAAGCTGAACTCGACACTGACCGCACTCGGTTCGGCGCTGCAGGGTCGTGGCGACAAGCTCGGCCAGACACTGGTCAACGCCGATGACTTCCTGCGCGCGATCAACCCGAGCCTGCCGACCCTGCAAACGGATTTGCAGAAGACCACCACGGTCGCCGATATCTACGCCGATACCGCGCCGGATCTCTTGCGCACCACCGACAATCTGGTGGTCACGAGTGCCACGCTGGTGGCCGAACAGCAGCAGCTGGATGCCATGCTGGCCAGCGTGATCGGGTTGGCCGATACCGGGACCTCGGTGCTGAACGAGACCGCGTCACCGCTGGCGCAGGCGCTCAATCTGCTGCAGCCGACGGTCGCGACGCTGAACGAATACAAGTCCGCCATCTACTGCACCATTGTCGGCCTCGGCTCGAACATGGCGATCGTCAATGACGAATTCGGTGGCCGCTATGCGGCGGTCACCATGAACGCGGGCGTCATGCCCGGTGGTACGCCGTACCAGTACCCGATGGATCTGCCCAAGGTGAACGCCACCGGCGGGCCGCACTGTGAGGGCGTGCTCGACCACGTGAACGGCCAGAACGCCAATTACCTCGCCACGGACACCTCCGAGGGCGAGGTCTTCTACCCGGAGACCAACCCGCACTTCAATGCCAACGTGTTCCAGCTGCTGTTCAGCGGCATCCCGGGGGTGAAGAAGTGAGATTCAAACCGCGTGCGGTCACCGTCAAGCTCGGTCTGTTCACGTTGATCATGGTGGTCGTGCTGGCCATGCTCGGGGTGATCTTCAGCCAGATGCGCTTCGCTCGGGAGAACGGCTATCACGCCGTGTTCACCAGCTCCTCGGGCATGCTGCCCGGGGCCAAGGTGCGGATCGCCGGTGTGCCCGTCGGCTCGGTCAGCCGGGTGTATGTCGGCAAGGACAAGCTGGCGCACGTCGACTTCGACGTGGATCGCAAGTACAAGGTCTACACCAGCACCCAGGCCACCGTCCGCTACGAGAACCTCGTCGGCGACCGGTATCTGGAACTCGTCGAAGGCACGGGCACCGCGCAGATCCTGAACAAGGGCGGCACGCTCGGCACCGACCGGACCAAGCCCGCGCTCGATCTCGACATGCTGCTCGGCGGGTTCAAACCGCTGCTGCGCGGCCTGGATCCGACCCAGGTGAACGATCTCACCGAGGCACTGCTGCAGGTCTTCCAGGGCCAGGGCGGCACGCTGGTGTCGCTGCTCAATAGTGGTGGCTCCTTCGGCAAGACCCTCGCCGAGCGAGATGCCCTGATCGGCAGCGTGATCGAGAATCTGCGGACGGTGCTCGGCACCATCGACCAGCGGGACGCGGCCTTCGGCACCACCCTTGACGAACTCCAGCGGTTGGTCAGCGGCCTGGCCGCCGACAAGGACCCGATCGGCGACGCCATTCCCCGGATCGCCGGTGCGACCGGTGATCTCACCAATCTGCTGCGGCAGGCCCGTCCGGACCTGAAGAGCACCATCGCGCAATTGGGTCGTACCGCAACGACTGTGGATGATCAGTCCGATGAGCTGGAATGGCTGATTCAGAATCTGCCCGAGTCCTACAAGAAGCTGGTGCGCATCGGCTCCTACGGTTCGTTCCTGAACATCTACGTCTGCGGCACCGACATTCTGGTCGACGGCCCCAATGGCAAACCGCTGCTCGTGGGGACGCCCGGCGGCCAGGAGAACCTCGGAAGGTGTGCCAAGTAGCCATGAACGCGAACCGCTCCACCATCAATATCGGCGTCGTCGGCATCGTGGTCGCCGTGACCGTCGCACTGTCGTCCCTGCAATTCGACCGAGTCCCCTTCATGCGTTCCGGTGCCGAGTACATCGCTTACTTCGGCGACGCGGGCGGCCTGCTCGCCGGTGACCAGGTGCAGGTGGCCGGGGTGAAGTCCGGCCGTGTCGACGAGGTGAAACTGGACGGGGCGAAGGTGAAGGTGCGCTTCACCCTCGACGAGGGAATTCCGCTGGGCAACAAGACCTCCGCCGCCATCAAGACCAATACCGTGCTCGGTCGCAAGTCGCTGGAGGTGACTCCGGCCGGCGGCGGGACGATCTCCAAGAACGATCCGATTCCCTTGGATCGCACCACCTCTCCGTATTCGCTCAATGACGCGCTGGGCGATCTGTCCAACACCGTCAAGGGGCTGGACATGGACCAGGTGAACACCACCCTCGACGCACTGTCGGCAACCTTCGCCGATACGCCCGCGCCCTTGCGGAGCGCGCTGGACGGCATTACCGCCTTGTCCCGCAGCATCAATACCCGCGATCAGGCGCTGACCGATCTGCTCGCCAAGGCACAGGGCGTCACCAAGGTGCTGTCGGATCGGGCCCAGAAGATCAGTTCCCTGCTGGTAGATGGCAATTCGCTGCTCGGAGAACTGGATTCGCGGCGCAGTGCGCTCAGCCAGCTCATCGTGTATGTGAACGGCCTGGCCAAGCAGCTTTCCGGTTTCGTCAATGACAATGAGGCGGAACTCAAACCCACTCTCGACAAACTGAATTCGGTGCTGGGTGTGCTGCAGAAGAATCAGCAGGACCTCAAGGACGCGCTCGACGCCGTCGGACCGTACGCGGGTGCGCTGGGTGAGCAGGTCGGCTCCGGCCCTTACTTCCAGGCCTACATCTCGAACTTCAGCAGTTCGAGCCTGGAGACGCTGATCGACGCCATGGTCTGGCCGCAGAACCTGCCCGACGCGCTGAAGAACCAGTTCAGCACCGGTCCGACCATCACTCCCGGACTGACGGGACCGCAGAAATGAACGCAGTGCGAAGCAAACTCGGAACGCTGCCACGGGCAGCCAAGATCGCCGCCGCGGTCGTGGTGATCGCCGCGCTGGTGGCGGTCGGCTACTCCACGATCGGGCAGATCGGCAAGAAGAAGATCACCGCCCACTTCCCGGCCACCAGCGGCCTGTACGCCGGTGACGACATCCGGGTGCTCGGCGTGAAGGTCGGCAAGATCGATTCCGTGGATCCCGGCAAGGACGGGGTCACCGTGAAGATGACCATCGACCGCGGCGTGGATCTGCCCGCCGACGCCAAGGCCGTGCTGGTCTCGCCGAACCTGGTGTCCGCGCGGTTCGTTCAGCTCGCACCCGCCTACACCGGCGGCCCCAAGCTGAACGATGGTGGCTCCATTCCGATCGAGCACACCGCCATCCCCGTCGAATGGGATGACATCAAGGCCGAACTGAACAAGCTCGCAACGACTCTCGGCCCGGTCGGCGAGGACAAGCAGGGCTCGTTCGGACGCTTCGTCAATACCGCCGCCGACAATCTCGACGGCAATGGCGATGCCTTCCGCACTGCGCTCAAGGAGTTGTCCGGCGCGCTGAGCACCCTGTCCGACGGCCGCACCGATCTGTTCGCGACCATCCGCAACCTCCAGACGTTCGTGGACGTGCTCTCCAAGAGCAACGACCAGATCGTGCAGTTCGGTGGGCGGCTCGCCTCGGTGTCGCAGGTGCTGGCCAATGTGTCCACCGATCTCGGTGCGGGACTGGACAATCTGGATGTCGCGGTCGGTGATGTGAAGCGCTTCATCGATCAGCGCGGCGGTGCCCTCACCGAGGATCTGCAGCGCCTGACCGACGTCACCCAGATCCTGGTCGACAAGCGGCCTCAGCTGGAGCGTCTGCTGCACTCCGGTCCCACCGCGCTGACGAACTTCTACCAGATCTACAAGCCCTTGACCGGCAGTGTCACCGGCTACCCGGTGCTCACCAACTTCGCCGATCCGCTCAGCTTCATCTGTGGTTCGATTCGCGCCGACGGCAGGCCCACCGCGGACAAGAGCGCCGACCTGTGCTCGACGGTGCTCGGACCGCAATTGCAGAACCTGACCATGAACTATCTGCCGTTCCTGCTCAGCCCGGCCACCGCGGCCGGCGCGACACCCGACCAGATCAAGTACAGCACCCCGGACCTCGCGGCCCGTGCCGCTGGACAAACACAGGTCGGCGCGCCGAAATCCCTTGCCGATCTGGCTCTTCCGGGAGGCAACTGATGAGAACCATCCTGGGACGCAAACGGGTGGCCGGACTGGCCATCGGCATTGCCATCGCGCTCGGCACCACCGGATGTGATTGGGATGGGCTCAATTCGCTGCCCATGCCCGGCGCCGCCGGAACCGGTGAGGGCGCCTGGCAGGTCAAGATCCAGATGCCGAATGTCACCACGCTGACCCGCAATTCGCCGGTCCGCGTCAATGACGTCACCGTCGGCTCGGTGACCGGCATGGAGGTGGAGGGCTGGCACGCGCTGGTCACCGTCAGCATCGACAAGGGCGTCAAACTACCGGCGAACGCGACCGCCAAGATCGGGCAGACCAGTCTGCTCGGCTCCAATCACCTGGAACTGGCCGCGCCCACCGACGTTGCGGCACAGGGCGAATTGAAGGCGGGGGACATCATCCCGCTGGAGCGGGCAGGTGCGTACCCGACCACCGAGCAGACCCTCTCGTCCCTCTCGGTGGTGCTCAACGGCGGCGGAATCAGCCAGCTGGAGAACATCACCGGTGAGCTGAACAAGGCGTTCAGCGGCCGCACCGACGCCATCCGCGACCTGCTGCCGCAGCTGAACTCGCTCGTCACCACGCTGGACGGCCAGACCAAGGACATCATCGATGCCATGGGCGGGCTGGACCGGTTCTCCGGGGTCCTGGCGCAGCAGAAGGACAAGGTGGCCGATGCCATCGACAATATTCATCCGGCGCTGACCGTCCTCGCCGACCGGCGCGAGACCATCACCAATACCCTGACCGCACTGGGCGGTTTGAGCGATGTGGTGTCGCAGTTCGTCAAGGACGGCGGCGACGCGCTGAAGGCCGACCTGGCCAACCTGTGGCCGGCGCTGGAGCAGATCGCCAATACCGGCAGCAATCTCACCCAGGCGCTGGGCATGCTGCTCACCTTCCCGTTCCCCATGCATTCGCTGGACGGCGCGGTGCGCGGCGACTACCTGAACGTGAAGATCGTCTTCGATCTCACCGCGGCGCGCTTGCAGAAGAACTTCCTCACCTCGACCCCGCTCGGCCCGCGGGTCGCCGGCGTCGAGGGCGCGCTGGGTCAGGTCGGCGGCACCGACGGCGGCCCGGTCGATCCGAAGACCGCTCCGCTGCAACCGAAGTCGGATCAGGTGCCGAGCATCCCGGGCCTGGGCCAGGTGCCCGGTCTGCCCGCGATTCCGGGGATCACCGTGCCGCAAGGGAGTGGACAGTGAAACTCACACGCTTCGTCAGGACCCAGCTGGTCATCTTCTCCGTCCTGACCGTGATCGGCCTGGCCGTCATGGCCGGGGTCTACGTGAAGCTGCCCGCCATGTTCGGGATCGGCGTCTACGACGTGACCGTGAAACTGGACTCCACCGGCGGGCTCTACGAGCACGCCAATGTCTCCTACCGCGGCAAGAATGTCGGCAAGGTGCAAGAGGTTCGGCTCACGCCCGCGGGTGTGGACGCGAAACTGTCCATCGACAGCGACTACAAGATTCCGTCCGATGTGGACGCCGTGGTGCGCAGCGTGTCGGCGATCGGTGAACAATACGTCGACCTGGTTCCCGCGCAGAATCCCAAGGGCGGCAACCTGTCCGGCGGATCGGTGATTCCGGTCGAGCGCACCAAGCTGCCGCAGGACGTCGGCACCCTGCTCGACCGGACCGATCGGCTGCTCAACAGTGTTGCCGACACCAAGCTGAAGCAGGTCATCGACGATGCCTTCAAGGCATTCGACGGCGCGGGTCCCGACCTGGCGCGATTCCTGGACTCCGCATCGCTGCTGGTGCAGGAGGCCAAGAACAACACGCAGGCCACCAAGGATCTGATCGACAAGATCGGACCGCTGCTCGACACCCAGGTCCAGTCCGACGACGCCATCCGGGGCTGGACCAAGGATCTGGCCACGCTGACCGACCAACTGCGCGAACATGATCCGGCGCTGCGCAATGTCATCAACAAGACGCCGGGCGCGGCGAACACCGCCACCAAGCTCTTCCAGGATCTCCAGCCGACCCTGCCGCTGCTCGCCCGCAATCTGGTCAGCGTCGGACAGGTCAGCTACATCTACAACCCGAGCATCGAAGAGCTCCTGGTCGTCTTCCCGCCGCTGATCGCCGGCCTGCTCTCCGTCGCCACCGGAGGGCCCATCGAATACGGTGCGATGGTCGACTTCATGGTGGGCGTCAACGATCCGGTGGGTTGCACCGTCGGCTTCCTGTCGTCCGACCAGCGGCGCGACGCCAGCAACCTGGACCACCCGGCCACGCCGGACAACCTGTACTGCAAGGCGGCCCAGGATGCGCCCTACGCGGTCCGCGGCATTCGCAATACGCCGTGCATGGAGTACCCCGGCAGGCGGGCTCCGACGCCGGAACTGTGCCGCGATCCGCAGGGGTACGTGCCCGAGGGCAATATGCCGCTGCCCTTCGAGAAGGGGAACTCGAACGCGCCGGCCGCGGATCAGGGTGGTGCACCCAATGGGACCCAACCCGCCTCGGTCAAGACGCGGTCGTACGATCCGAGCAGCGGTACCTTCCTCGGACCCGACAATCGCACGTATCGTCTGGCCAACATCGGACCGGACGGGTCCGGGGTCGTTCCGTCGAGTTTGACAGCAATGGTGCAGGAGCAGATGCGATGAGTGATACCAGTGGGGTGAACAACCGTTCCCGTCGGCGCGCGGTGCGCTCGGAAGGGCCGCCGCCGGAGGAGAAGGCCGTCGCCTCACCGGTATTCGAGACCACGGTGAAGATCGCGGCCGCCGATACCGTGAAGCTGGACAAGCCGGTCGCCGAGGCTCCCGTCGAGGCCACCCCGGCGGCCGCCGTCGAGCTCACCAAGTCGACCGGCGTCGAGGTCACCGAGTCGACTGACGCCGACACCGCCGAATCCGAAGCGCCCGCAGCTGCTTCGGCCGAGCGCGGACCGATGTGGATGCGGATCGCCGCGGCGGTCTTCGTCGTGCTGGCCGTGGCATCCCTCGGCGCGAGCGGATTCTTCCTGCACGAGCGCAATGTCGCCGCCGACCGGGAGGCCCAGCGCACCGAGTACACGCAGTTCGCCCGCGAGGCGATGACCAGCATCACCAATATCAGCGGTGACACCGCTCCGGACGATTTCGCCCGCGTATTGGCCGTCACCTCCGGCGATTTCGCCGCCGATCTCGCCAAGCGCAAGGACGACTTCTCTTCGGTCGTCCAGAAGGCGCAGGTCAAAACCAAGGGTGAGGTCGTCGAAACCGCACTGGAGAGCTCCGACGATCGTTCCGCGATCGTGCTCGTCGCGGTGAAGCAGACCCTCACCAATGCCGGGGCCGAAGGTCCGCAGCAGCGCCAGTACCGGTTCCGGGTGACCCTGGCCCGCGGGGACGGGGACAAGCTGTCGGTGACCGGAATGGAGATGGTGCTGTGAAGCGCACGTTGAAGATTCGCAAATCGTTCAATCTGTGGCTGTTCACCGGCGCGAGCGTCCTGCTCGTCGCGAGCCTCATTGTCGGCGGCTGGACCGGCTACTCCGCCTGGCAGGAACGCGAGGCCGACAATGCCCGCAATGACTCGGTCGTGGTGGCCCGGCGTGCCATCGAGGGCATGTTCGGCTACAGCTATCAGAGCGTCGACCAGCAGATGCCCAAGGTCGTCGACGATATGACCTCCGACTTCAAGGCCGACTGGATGAAGGTCACCAATGATGTGATCGCACCCGGGGCCAAGGAGAAGGAACTGGTCGTCACGGCCACGATCGAGGCCACCGGCGTGATCTCGGCGAGTGCGAACCACACCGAGGTCATGGTCTTCATGAATCAGAAGGCCGTCGGCAAGGATCCGGCCAAGGGCACCTACGACCAGAGCAAGCTGCGGGTCAAGCTGGACAAGCAGAGCGGCCGCTGGCTGGTCTCGGACGTCGACCCGATCTGATCATCGTCTATTCGCATTTCGGCGTGATCCAGCGCAAGATCAGTGGTGATGAGTGAGATCAGGGGTGCGGGGTACCGCCATGCGACCTTCACCGAATCCGAAACGCCCGCAAAGGTTTCCAGTACGCGCGGCACCGTGTGGATATTGTTCGCGGCGGCGGTCTGCACCCTGTTGACCTTCGTGTCGCTCGGCGCGTCGGGATACTTTCTGCACCAGCGCGATATCGCGGCGGACCGAGAGGTCCAGCGCGCCGCGTATATCCAGTTCGCCGAGCAGGCCATCACCGGTGTCACCAATCTCGACTTCGATACCGCCCCGGACGATTTCGCTCGGGTGCTGGCCATGGCCTCCGGTGTGTTCGCCGCCGACCTCGCCAAGGGCAAGGACGACTTCTCCCAGCTCGTGCAGAAGGCGCAGGTGAAGGCGAAGGGCGAAGTCATCGAGGCCGCCCTGGAAAGCTCGGACGACCATTCCGCGCAGGCACTCGTGCTGGTGAAGCAAACCCTGTCCAATGTCGGAGCCGAAGGGCCGCAAGTACTTTTGAGCCGGTTCCGGGTGACCGTCGCCCGCGCCGACGACGGCAAGCTCTCGGTGACCGGAATGGAGCGGATGCAGTGATCCGGCGAAAGTACGCGGTCGGCCTGCTGGCCAGCACCGGGATGCTGCTCGGCGGGAGCCTCGGCGTCGCCGGTTGGAACGGGTACGGCGCGTGGCAGGACCAGCAGGTCGATGATGCCCGCACGGATTCGGTCCTGGTGGCGCGCCGGGCCGCGGAAGGCATGTTCGGCTCCAGCTTCGACAGCACCGCCACCATCGAAGCCGCCGGGGTGATTTCGGCGAGCGCGGACCATGCCGAGGTCATGGTGCTCCTGAATCAGAAGAGCGTCGGCAAGGATCCGTCGAAGGGCACCGACGACCAGACCCGCCTGCGTGTGAAACTCGACAAGCGGGACGGCCGCTGGCTGGTCGCGGACGTCGACCCGATCTAGGCTCGCTCGGGTGAGCGAAAAGACGACGCCCTGGACCGCGGCCGATATCCCGGATCTGAAGGGGCGCACCGCCGTTGTCACCGGTGCGACCGCGGGACTCGGGCTCGAGACCGCGCGCATGCTCGCCGAGCGCGGCGCGCGGGTGCTGCTGGCCTGCCGGAATGTCGAAAAGGCCGCGGGCGTAGTGGAACTCATCCATCAGACCGCGCCCGAGGCCCAGCTGCCCATTGTGGAGCTGGATCTGTCCTCGCAGGAATCCGTGCGGGACGCGGCGGCGCGGATACGGGACGAGTACGACAGCATCGATCTGCTGGTGAACAATGCGGGCACCATGAGCCATCAGCGGACCGAAACCGCCGATGGATTCGAATCCACCCTCGCCACAAACTATCTGGGGCCGTTCGCATTCACGGGACTGCTGCTGGATCTCTTGCTGGCCGCACCCGCCGGACGGATCGTTACGGTGTCCAGTGGCACCTCGGCGAATAAATCCTCGGCGCTGGACGTGGACGATCTGTTCTACCAGCGGCGCAAGTATCAGCAGTTCGCGGTGTATGGACAGTCGAAGCTGGCGAATCTGCTGTTCACCTTCGAACTTCAGCGGCAGCTCAATGGCATGGATACGAATCTGGTCGCGCTCGCGGCGCATCCGGGTGCGGCGCGCACCGATTTCAACAAGCTCCTGCCCCCGATGCTCATGCCGCTGACCAGCCCCAAGGTGGACTGGATCTTCAAGCCGCTGCTGCAAACCGCCGAGATGGGCGCGCTGCCGACACTGCGCGCGGCCGTCGATCCCACGGCGCGCGGCGGCGAATTCTTCGGTCCCTCAGGGCGACTCAAGGGCTACCCGGTCCTGAACGAGGCCTGCGCCGCGGCGCACGACCCCGAGCTCGCCGCCCGGCTCTGGCTCGAGTCGGAACGGCTCACCGGGGTCGTGTACAGCTTCGACGCCAGCGTGCAGGGCTAGCGGCGCAGTGTCCCCGGATCGACATCGTCGTCGGTGAGCAGGGCGCTCCCGGCGACGCGGTCGGTGGCGAGGGCGTCCAGGAAGGCGCGGGCCCAGCGGTCCACGTCGTGGGTCAGCACCTGACGGCGCATGGAACGCATGCGACGACGGCGGGTGTCCTTATCGTCCTCGATGGCATCGATCAGGGCATCCTTGACGCTGTCCAGGTCATGCGGGTTGCACAGGTAGGCCTGACGCAATTCCGCTGCCGCACCGGTGAATTCGCTCAGCACCAGCGCGCCGTTGAGGCCGCCCTGGCAGGCCACGTACTCCTTGGCGACCAGATTCATGCCATCGCGCAGCGGGGTCACCAGCATGACGTCCGCGGCCACGAAGAACGAGATGAGTTCATCGCGGGGGATGGGGCGATGCAGGTAGTGCACCACCGGGTAGCCCACCCGGGAGTACTCGCCATTGATGCGTCCCACCTGACGTTCGATATCGCCGCGCATCTGGATGTAGGAGTCGACGCGTTCGCGGCTCGGCGTGGCCAGTTGGACCACCACCGTCTCCGCCGGGTCGATGCGGCCCTCGGCCAGCAGCTCCTCCAGCGCGGCCAGCCGGACGTCGATGCCCTTGGTGTAGTCGAGGCGGTCGACACCCAGCAGGATGTTCTTCGGATTGCCCAGTTCCGCACGGATTTTCGCGGCCCGCTCGCGCACATCGCGGCGGCGCGAGTACTCGTCCATCTCGGTGGAGGAGATGGAGATCGGGAACGCTCCCACCCGCACGGTGCGGAAACCCACCTGCACCACACCGAGTTTCGAGCGTACGCCCACATTGCCGCGCGAAGTCGGCTGTCCGGCAAGCCTTCTGGCCAGATACAGGAAGTTCTGCGCACCACCCGGCAGATGGAAGCCGATCAGATCGGCGCCCAGCAGGCCTTCGACAATCTCTGTGCGCCAAGGCATCTGCATGAACAGTTCCACCGGCGGGAATGGAATGTGCAGGAAGAAACCGATGGTCAGATCCGGGCGCAGCATGCGCAGCATCTTCGGCACCAGCTGCAGCTGATAGTCCTGCACCCACACCGTCGCGCCCTCGGCGGCCACCTTCGCGGTGTATTCGGCGAAACGACGGTTGACCTGCACGTAGGCCTGCCACCAATTGCGGTCGTAGACCGGCCGCACGATCACATCGTGATACAGCGGCCACAGGGTGCCATTGGAGAAACCCTCGTAGTAGTCGGAGACCTCATCGGCCGAGAGCGGGACCGGATGCAATTCCAGGCCGTCCTCGACGATCGGATCGATCTCCACATCCGGTACGCCGGCCCAGCCGACCCAGGCGCCCTTGTTATTGCGCAGGACCGGTTCCAGGGCGGTGACCAAACCGCCGGGACTGCGTTTCCAGCGGGTGGTGCCGTCGGGTAGTCGCTCCAGGTCGACCGGTAGCCGGTTGGCGACGACTACAAAACCGGAACCGGAGCTGTCCGGGTGCACGAGCCTATTCGCCTCGCGTAATAGGAGCGACACCCAGCATGGACAGCAACATGCGGCATTCGTCCGCATCGGTGGCGTAGGCCGCCACCACGCGCTGGGCCTGGCGGGCGGTTTCGTCGGCGAGCGGTTCCAGATCGTCGTCCGCGATGTCCTTGGCGCTGCTGTTCGCGGCCATAATCATGTCCTCTCGGGGAAGTCACAGGTCGTGAAAGATCCATCGTATCTGCCTGGGTTGACGGGTCCGTGCACTCGGTGCAACAGAGCTCGAAACGCAACGCTCGAAACCGGGGTACTCCGGACGCTCGAAACGCTGGGGGCCCGGAGACAGATACGGTGAACGGAAGCACGAGTCGTTGGACCTGATGAAGGGGTGTCGCAGCATGCCGTTGGCGACGGTGAACGGAATCTCGCTGAACTACCAGGTCAAGGGAGACCCGAAGCAGGGCACCGACGTCAAGGGGTCGGCCCCGCTGGTCGTCATGATCATGGGCACCGGCAGCCCGGGCCGGGTGTGGGAACTGCACCAGGTGCCCGCGCTGATCGCCGCAGGTTACCGGGTCTGCACCTTCGACAATCGCGGCATCGCGCCCTCCTTCGAGGCCCCGAACGGGATCCACATCGACGAGCTGGTGCGCGATACCGCCGCACTCATCGAATTCCTGGGTGAGGGACCGGCCCTGGTGGTCGGCCAGTCCATGGGCTCGCGCGTCGCCCAGGAACTCGCCCTGGCCCGCCCCGACCTGGTCCGCAAGGCGGTCTTCCTGGCCGGGCACGCCCGCCTCGATCAGTTCCAGAAGACCATGTCGCTGGGCGAGCACGAATTCGACGACTCCGGTGTGCGGCTGCCCGCCAAGTACGAGGCCGCGCTCACCGCGCTCATGAACCTCTCGCCCGCCACCATGGCCGACACCAATGCCGCCCGGGACTGGCTGGACCTGTTCGAATTCACCGGCGGCCCGGCCTCGCCCGGTGTCCGGGCGCAGCGGCGCATGGACCACGACTTCGACCGCACCACCGCCTACCGGGGCATCAAGGTGCCGTGCCTATCGGTCGGCTTCGCCGATGACCGCATGATCCCGCCCTACCTGTCCCGCGAGGTCGCGGACGTCATTCCGGGCGCGCGCTACCAGGAAGTTCCCGATGCCGGGCACTTCGGCTACCTGGAACGCCCCGAAGTCGTGAACAAGATCCTGCTGGAATTCCTCGGAGCGTGAAGGTAACCGCCCTTGCGTAACGCCCGCCTTGCTAGGGTCGAATCAACGTCGGGGGTTCGTTCCATCACTGCGGTGCCGCAGCGAGGGCGATCCGTCGCCGTATCCGTACACAGCGCCAGTATCCAGTGAGGTGAAATGAGCACCAATCCCTTCGATGACGAAGACGGCCGGTTCTTCGTCTTGGTCAACGACGAAGAGCAGCATTCCCTGTGGCCGGCCTTCGCCGAGGTTCCGGCGGGTTGGCGAGTCGTGTTCGGCGAGGACAGCCGTGCTGCCTGCGTCGAGTACGTCGAGAAGAACTGGACGGATATGCGTCCCAAGAGCCTTCGAGATGCCATGGCCGCCGATGACGCGGCCCGTCAGGCGGCTCAGTCCTGACACCTAGCGGTTAGTCCGATACTGCGCAACGGCTTCCGGATGCGGCCGAGCGACGCCCTGAGCGTCGAACGGCCGCACCCCGGCTCCGATGCGGGTACCGATTGACCGGAGACGCCGGCTTTTCCGCGCAGCCGGCCCACCCGGTTATGATGGGCACCGCTTTCCGCCTCCTTAGCTCAGTGGTAGAGCACCGCTCTTGTAAAGCGAAGGTCGTCAGTTCAATCCTGACAGGGGGCTCGGGGTTCGAGACGCCGGTGATCTTGCAGATCACCGGCGTTTTTCATGGGCACAGTGCGTAGTTGGTCCGAATCGCTCCCAGGAAACTCCCAGCGAGGGTTCAGGGAACTCGACGATGGTGGACGCAGGATTACCGTCATGACAGGTGTGCCCGTGCAGCGTTCCGGAGATCAGGTGGCAGAGGCGAAGGTCCTGGTCGTCGATGACGAGCCGATGATCGTGGAGTTGTTGACGGTCAGCCTGCGGTATCAGGGGTTCGAGGTTGTGAGTGCCTCGAGCGGGAGCGAGGGACTGGATCGGGCGCGGGCCTTCCGGCCCGATGCGCTCATCGTGGACGTGATGATGCCGGGCATGGACGGGTTCGGGCTGCTGCGGCGGTTGCGGGCGGACGGGATCGACGCGCCCGTGCTGTTCCTGACCGCACGCGACGATGTGGACGACAAGGTCACCGGGCTCACCCTCGGCGCGGACGACTACGTCACCAAACCGTTCAGCCTCGAAGAAGTGGTGGCGCGACTGCGGGTCATCCTGCGCCGGGCGCACCGCACCGCGCCGGAGGCCAAATCCTCCCGGCTGCGCTTCGCCGATATCGAACTCGACGACGACACCCACGAGGTGTGGAAGGCGGGCGAGCCGATCGCCCTGTCGCCCACCGAATTCACACTGCTGCGCTACTTCCTCGTCAATGCCGGGACCGTGCTCTCCAAGCCGCGCATCCTGGATCACGTGTGGCGCTACGACTTCGGTGGCGAGGTCGGCGTGGTCGAAACCTATGTGTCGTACCTGCGCAAGAAGGTCGACACCGGACCTGACCGGCTGATCCACACGTTGCGTGGGGTCGGATACGTGATGCGCGAACCCAATCGGAAATCGATCGCGAAGTGAATGCCGCGGAGGTCGCCCACAACACCCGCGCCCGGATCTCCCATCGGCTTGCCGCGGTACCGCTGCGGACCACGCTGACCATCGCCCTGGTCGCGCTGGCCGCGCTCGGGTTGTTGCTCTCCGGCATCGCGGTGACCTCGCTCATGCGCAATGTGCTCATCCAGCGCCTCGATCAGCAGCTCTTCGAAGCCACCCACAGCTGGGCGGAACCGGGCCGGTCACGTCCGAGGTCCGTGCCGGTCAATGGCAAGGAGGGGCCGCCGACGCGTTTCTATGTGCGAGTGCTGGATTCGACCGGCGCGCTGGTGCAGCACCTGGATCCCGCGTCGGACGAACCGGTGGTGCCCGAGGATCTCGGCAATCACGCGGTCACCGTCGAATCCGTCGGTGACTCCGGGAAGCTGTGGCGGATCGTGCGGGTGACCAATACGAACGGCAGCAGCACGGTCGCCATACCGATGGACGAGACCAAGTCCATCCTCGACCGGCTCATCGGATTGCAAGCCGGAATCGGCGCACTGGTGCTGGCGGCGCTCGCGGTCGTGGCCCGGCTGGTCATTCGACGCAGTCTGCGACCGCTCGGGGAAGTGGAGCGGACCGCCGCCGCCATCGCGGGCGGGGATCTGCATCAGCGAGTCCCGGTGCGCGGCACCGACACCGAGGTGGATCACCTCTCGCAATCGCTCAACATCATGCTCACCCAGATCCAGCAGGCATTCGCCACCACCGAAGCCTCCGAAGAGGGTGCGCGGCGATCCGAGGCGAAGATGCGGCGGTTCATCGCCGATGCCAGCCACGAATTGCGCACGCCCCTCACGACGATCAAGGGCTTCTCCGAGCTGTACCGGCAGGGTGCCATCACCGAACCCGAGATGCTGATGGATCGCATCGAACGCGAATCCAAGCGCATGGGCTTGCTGGTGGAGGAAATGCTCATGCTGGCCCGCCTGGACGAGCAGCGGCCGATGGACCGGCGGCCCGTGGACCTGCTGACCCTGGCCAGCGATGCCGTGCACAGCGCTCGCGCGCTGGCGGCCGTGCAGCATCCGGACGCGCCGACCCGGCAGATCGACCTGGAAATCCGTTCCGGCGCGGGCACTCTGGAGGTGCTGGGCGATGAGACGCGGCTGCGGCAGATCTTCGCCAACCTCATCAACAACGCCATGGTGCACACCCCGCCCGAGGCGGCGGTGACCGTGCGCCTGACCCCCGCCGCGGACGAGGTGCTGCTGGAGGTGGCCGATACCGGGCCCGGCCTGGAACCCGAACAGGCCGAGCGGGTCTTCGAACGCTTCTATCGCACCGACAGCTCACGCAGCCGGGTGAGCGGCGGTACCGGACTGGGACTTTCGATCGTGCAGGCGCTGGTCACCGCGCACCGCGGCGAGGTGTCGGTGACCAGCGAGCCCGGCGTGGGAACGACCTTCACCGTGCGGCTGCCCCGCGACGGTCAGTCGGGGACGTTGGCGCCGTAACCCAGGTCGCGCAGCGCCTGCTTGAGCTTGGCCTGCGCCTCGTCCAGGGATTCCTTGCTCGGCTCCGGATCCGCGCCGGTGATATCGAAATCACCGAGCTCGAACGCCGGGAACACATGCATGTGCAGATGCGGCACCTCGAGGCCCGCGATGAGCAGGCCCGCGCGCGGCGCGTCCCATGCGGCCCGCACGGCGACGCCGATCTTCTGAGCCAGCGCGCCCATTCGCGCGAAGGTCTCCGGATCGAGGTCCTGCCACTGATCGATCTCCTTGCGCGGCACCACCAGCGTGTGCCCCTGCGTCACCGGGGCAATGGTCAGGAATGCGACGAACTCGTCGTCCTCCCAGACGAACCGGCCAGGCAGCTGGCCATTGATGATTGCGGAGAAAACGGAAGCCATGCCCCGGAGATTACGCGGGGCGCGACCGGTGCGCTCAGACCGCGACGAAGTGCGACAGGATGCCCTGCACCTCGTAGATGTCGACCTGCCGATTGAAGCGCTTCTGAATCGGCTCGTGGGAACCCGACACCCAGATCATCAGTTCCGCATCCAGATCGAAGGTGCCCGCCGTCTCCACCGAGAAGTGCGTGATCGCCCGATACGGGACGCTGTGATAGCTCACCTTGCGACCGGTGAGGCCCTGCTTGTCCACCATGATCAGCCGGCGATCGGTGAAGAGAATGGCATCGCGGACCAGCAGATACGCGGCATGAACCGTTTCTCCGTGACCGAGCAGCCTGCCGTACTCCTGTTGTGCGCCGCCGGGATCGATGCGACCCGCATTGCCCATGATTCCGTCGATCAAGCCCATCGCAGGCACATCCTCATAGTGGATTTCCGGTGACCGCCCTCACCGACCATCATCCCCCCAGTTGGAACGCACTCCCACCCTCTAAGCTGTCTGCCGTGCGCGTACTCGTCATCGGTTCCGGAGCCCGTGAACATGCCCTCGTCCTCGCCCTGCGCAAGGACCCGGCCGTGACCGCGGTGACCGCCGCGCCCGGCAATGCGGGCATTGCCCAGCATGCCGATGTGCGGCCGGTGAACCCCTCCTCCGGAGAGGACGTGGTGGCGCTGGCCCAGGAGCTGGCCGCCGACCTCGTCGTGATCGGACCCGAGGTGCCGCTGGTGCTCGGCGTCGCCGACGCGGTGCGCGCCGCGGGCATTCCGGCCTTCGGGCCGTCCGCCTCCGCCGCGCGCATCGAGGGCTCCAAGGCGTTCGCCAAGGACGTCATGAACGCCGCCGGGGTTCGCACCGCGCACAGCGAGATCGTGGATCACCCGGGCGAGCTGGATGCCGCACTCGATCGCTTCGGGCCCACCTGGGTCGTGAAGGACGACGGGCTGGCCGCGGGCAAGGGCGTAGTGGTGAGCCCCGACCGGTCGGTGGCGCGCGAACACGCCGCGGAACTGCTCGAGAACGGGCATCCGGTGCTCCTGGAATCCTTCCTCGACGGACCCGAGGTCTCGCTGTTCTGCCTCGTCGACGGCGAGACCGTGGTGCCGCTGCTGCCCGCCCAGGACCACAAGCGGGTCGGCGACGGCGACACCGGGCCGAACACCGGCGGCATGGGCGCGTACACGCCGCTGCCGTGGCTGCCCGAGGCCACCGCCACCGCCATTGTCGACGATGTGGTGAAACCCGTTGCGGCCGAAATGGTTCGCCGGGGCGTGCCGTTCAGCGGCCTGCTGTACGCGGGCCTCGCCATCGGCACCAACGGACCCGCCGTGGTCGAATTCAATTGCCGCTTCGGCGATCCCGAGACCCAGGCCGTACTGGCCATGCTGGACAGCCCCCTGGCAGAGCTGCTCTACGCCACCGCCACCGGCACCCTCGACCAGGTCGCCGCGCCGCGCTGGAAGGACGGCTCGGCCGTCACCGTGGTGCTGGCCGCCGAGAACTACCCGGGCCGCCCGCGCAGCGGCGATGTCATCACCGGAGCCGAATCCACCGGCACCGGAACCGAATCCGAGGTGCTGCACGCCGGTACCGCACAGCGTGAGGACGGTGCGCTGGTCTCCGCCGGTGGGCGTGTCCTGTCCGTCGTCGGACAGGGTGCGGACCTCGCCGAGGCCCGCGCCAACGCCTACGCGCGTCTTGCGGGGATCAAGCTGCCCGGCGGTCACTTCCGCAGCGATATCGGCCTGGCGGCCGAAGAAGGCCGCATCACCATTCCTGCCGCGGTCTGAATCCCGGATCCGGCGAACAGCTTTCGCGCCCGCCCGAGCTCGGCTCGGGCGGGCGTTCGCGTTCCGGGGTCAGCCGGTGAGAGAAATGCCGCGCTGGGCCAGCCAGATCTGCGGGTCCACATGCTGGCCATTGATGATGATCTCGAAATGCAGGTGCGGGCCGGTGGAGTCGCCGCGATTGCCGATGCGGGCGATCTGCATGCCCGCGGGGACGCGCTCGCCTACCGAGACCGAGAAGTCGTACATGTGGCCGTAGACGGAGATGGTGCCGTCATCGTGGCGAATGCGCACCCACAGGCCGAAGCCCTGCGCCGGGCCCGCGTCGATGACCGTGCCCGCCGCCACCGCGTAGATGGGTGAACCGATCGGGGCCGCGATATCGATGCCCTGGTGCATGGTGCCCCAGCGGGTCCCGAACCCGGACGTGAACGCGCCCTTCGCGGGAATCACGAACCCGCCCACGCCCGGCATGACGAATCCGGGCGGCATGGTCCCGTCCGGCAGCGGCGTCCCCGCCATCCACGGCTGATATTCCCCGGCCACCGCGGCGGCGGCCTCCGCCTTGGCCCGCTCCAGCGTGGATCGCGCCGCGGCCGCCACCACCGCCGACTCACGAATCCGCTCACCATTGTTGATGGCGTCCAGATACCGCTTGGCCGACTCCTTGGGCGTCTGCACCTGCAAGGGGTAGGCCACCGGAACCCGCAGCGCCACACCGGGTTCCACGGGCGCATCGGTCGGAATCAACCCGATCGCACTATCCGCCCCGGCGAACACCATGATGGCCACCACCCCGCCGATCAGCACCCGATTCTTGATCGCCCAGGCCCGCACCACCGGAGCCTGCCGCCGCGCCTCGTCCTTCCCCTTCTCGTACAGCTGCTCGAACTCCGCCCGAGACCGTGGCCGCTGCTCCCAGAGCCGCCCCCCGCGTTCCCGAGCCACCGGCACCTGAGCCCGAACCCACGCCGCACCCTGCCCGGCCGCCTCGACGGCCCGCTGCCGCACCTTCGACGGCCCGGCCTCGGCCGAACTCAGCGCAGCCCGAATCCCGGGCGTAAAGCCGTCCACGCCCGCCCGAAACCCGCGCTTGCGCACTCCGGGTTCCGCTTCGGACCCCTCTGCCTCGGGTTCGTCGTCGGCGTCCGCCTCAGCCCCTTCGGCGGTATCTGCATCCGCTGCGTCGGCCTCCGCCTCGGCACCTTCAGCGTCCAGCTCTGCCCCCGCGAGTTCCGCGTCTGCTTCGGGCGCGTCTGCTTCGGGCGTGTGCGTGTCGGCCTCGGCGGCTTCGGGGTCGGCCGCCGCGCGCTCATCGGGCTCGACCGTCGGGTCGGGGCCGTGTGCGGCGGGTTCACCCCCGCTGGACGGCGCTTGTCTTTCGGCCGCCGAGCTGGGCTCGGTGGCGGTTGGTCCCCCCTGCAAAGCGTCCTCCTCAGGCATTCCGGCGGCCATTAGGGGACAGGCGGGGGAGCGGGTGCTCTACCGTCTGTCGGGTGCGTATCGAATCTCGCCGGTCGGCCATTCCACCTTTTTACGTGATGGATGTCTGGAAAGCAGCAGCTGAACGGGCACGAACCCACGGGGATGTGCTCGTGCTGGCCGCCGGGCAGCCCTCCACACCCGCGCCGCGGGCGGTATTGCGGGCGACGAAGGAGGCCATGGATTCCGAATTGCTCGGGTACACCGAGACATTCGGCATCCTGGCGTTGCGGGAGGCCATCGCGGGGCATCACCGGAGCACCTACGGGGTCGAGGTGGACGCCGAGGATGTGGTGGTGACCACCGGATCGTCGGGCGCGTTCACGCTGATCTTCCTGGCGGCGTTCGATCTCGGGGACACCGTTGTGGTGGCCCGACCTGGGTATCCGGCGTATCGGAACACGCTGACGGCGCTGGGCTGCAATGTCGTCGAGCTGGACTGCGGCCCGGAGACCCGGTTCCAGCCGACCGTGGCCATGCTGGAGGCGCTGCCCGAGCCGCCCGCGGGTTTGATCGTGGCGAGCCCGGCCAATCCGACCGGCACCATGATCGCCCCGGACGAGCTGGCCGCATTGGCTCGCTGGTGCGATGACCATGGGACGCTGCTGATTTCGGACGAGATCTACCACGGCATCGTCTATGACACCGGGCTTTCCGCGGACACCGAGCCGACCTCCTCGGCGTGGGAGACTTCGAAGGAGTCGGTGGTCATCGGCTCGGTGTCGAAATACTTCTCCATGACCGGCTGGCGGCTGGGCTGGATGCTGGTGCCGCGCTCGCTGCGCCCGGCTCTGCAGCGGCTGGCTTCGAATATGACGGTCTGCCCGCCCGCCATTTCCCAGTTCGCGGCTGTGCACGCCTTCGGCGCGGAGGCCAAGGCCGAGCTCGACGGGCATGTGCGGCGCTATGCCGCGAACCGGCAACTGCTGCTGTCCGGCCTGCCGAAGCTGGGCATCACCGATCTGGCTCCGGCGGACGGCGCGTTCTACGCGTACGCGGATATCGCTCACCTGACCGATGATTCGATGCGGTGGTGCACGGATGTGCTGGACCACACCGGCGTCGCGCTCGCCCCCGGCATCGACTTCGACACTCACAACGGGTCGCACACCGTGCGCTTCTCGTTCGCGGGTGCGAGTGCCGATATCGAGGAGGCACTCGACCGGTTGGAACGGTATATAGCGTGATCTGCCAAGACATTTCTCGAGTGGGTTATGCCGGACTCGCCCACGTGCCCGGGTCATGACTGGCACGATTGCACCGTGACCACTGCGACGACACCGAAAGGCGAACGGCGTCGCCAAGCGCTGGTTTCAGCCGCCGCCGAGCTGCTGCTCGAAGGCGGCTTCGAGGCGGTCCGGCACCGCTCGGTCGCGACCCGGGCGGATCTGCCCCTGGCGTCGACCACCTACTACTTCGAATCGCTCGAGGATCTGATCGCGCGTGCGGTCGAATTCTCCGGTCTCGCCGAGCTGGAGGCCATGCGCCGCCGGGTCGGTGAGGTGAACCATCGCCGCCGCGGCGCCGACGCGACCGTGGACCTGGTGCTGGACCTGCTGGTGGGTCCGGAGATTCAGGACGAGGACGCCCGCAGCCAGCTGATCGCCCGGTATGAGCGTTCGGTGGCCTCCGCCCGGCATCCCGAACTACGCGATGTGCAGCTCCGACTACGCGCCCAGCTCGATGAGCTGCTCGCCGATGTGCTGCGCCGGTCCGATCGGGTGGTTCGGGCCGAACAGCTACGCCGGTTGTGCGCGGTGGTCGACGGTGCCGTCGTGACCGCGCTCGGGGAGCTCGATCCGCAGCCTCGCCGAATGGCCCGGGGCGCGCTGCTGGAAGTCATCGATATCGTCGCTCCGCCGGCGTGATCGAGGGCAATCCGGCCGGGAGCGATACCGATTCGGCCGAGAGCGATGCTGCGGCAAACCAGTCCGGGGCAGGCCGGTAAAATCGCTGCACGTGAGCCTTGTTCCGAACGTCCTCGCCACCCGTTACGCCAGCCCCGAGCTGGTGCACCTGTGGTCGCCCGAGCACAAGATCGTGCTCGAGCGGCGGCTGTGGCTCGAGGTGCTGCGCGCCCAGGCCGAACTCGGCATCGAGGTGCCCGACGGCGTCGTTCAGGACTACGAGCGGGTCATCGACCAGGTCGATCTGGCCTCCATCGCCGAGCGTGAGCGGGTCACCCGCCACGATGTGAAGGCGCGCATCGAGGAATTCAACGCGCTCGCCGGGCATGAGCACGTGCACAAGGGCATGACCTCCCGCGACCTCACCGAGAACGTCGAGCAACTCCAGATCCGGCTCTCGCTCGAGCACGTCTACAAGCACGGCGTCGCCATCGCCGCCCGGCTCACCGAGCGCGCCGCCCAGTATCAGACCCTGGTGATGGCCGGACGCTCGCACAATGTGGCCGCCCAGGCCACCACCCTCGGCAAGCGATTCGCTTCCGCCGCAGACGAATTGGTGATCGCGCTGACCCGGCTCCAGGAATTGCTGGACCGCTACCCGGCGCGTGGCATCAAGGGCCCGATGGGCACCGCCCAGGACATGCTGGACCTGCTCGACGGCGATGCGGGCAAGCTCGCCCAGCTGGAGCAGAAGGTGGCCCACCACCTCGGCTTCGCGAACGTGCTGACCAGCGTCGGCCAGATCTACCCGCGCTCGCTCGACCACGATGTGCTCTCCGCCCTGGTGCAGGTCGGCGCGGGCCCGTCCTCCTTCGCGCACACCATCCGCCTGATGGCCGGCCACGAACTGGTGACCGAGGGCTTCCAGCCCGGCCAGGTCGGCTCCTCGGCCATGCCGCACAAGATGAACACCCGCTCCTGCGAGCGCGTCAACGGCCTGCAGGTGGTCCTGCGCGGTTACGCCTCCATGGCCGCCGAACTCTCGGGCGCGCAATGGAACGAGGGCGACGTCTTCTGCTCGGTGGTCCGCCGCGTAGCGCTCCCCGACGCCTTCTTCGCCATCGACGGCATGATGGAAACCTTCCTCACCGTCCTCGCCGAATTCGGCGCCTACCCCGCCGTGGTGGACCGCGAACTCAACCGCTACCTCCCCTTCCTGGCCACCACTCGCATTCTCATGGCCGCCGTCCGCGCCGGTGTCGGCCGCGAAACTGCCCACGAGGTCATCAAGGAGCACGCCGTCGCCGTGGCCCTGGCCATGCGCGAGCAGGGCCGCGAGCCCGACCTCCTGGACCGCCTGGCCGCCGACGCCCGCATGCCCTTGGACCGCGCCGCCCTCGATGCCGCCCTGTCCGACCGCTCCGCCTTCATCGGCGCGGCCGAAGCACAAACCGCCGCAGTCATCGCCCAGGTGCAGAAACTGGTCGACGCCGACCCGGAGGCCGCCCGCTACACCCCGTCCCCGATTCTGTAGCTGCGAGAACGCAATTCGCCTGCGGATTCCCCGCGCACTGTCATAGCGGAAAGACTCAGGTCGTGGACTCGGGAGCATTCGTATCGAAGGTCGCCACTCCCAACCTTCTCCACGCTTCGAGCAGGCGTTTGTCGCCCGATGCGGCGACCAGGTCTGTGTCCTCCAACTGTTCGGCTGACGCGCAATGGACCGCGTCATAGCCGCGCAGCGCCTGGGAGTCCGCCAACTCCGCAGCGCGCACGATCAGAGGCTCGTCCACCTCGGTGACTTCGATCTGTGACCAGAGTTGGTCGAGGAGTCGCCGACACGCCGCGTATCCCACGTCGTCGAGGCGTGTCATGCGATGAGCCTGCGCGAGTGCGGCCGCGGTTTCGACGTAGAGCATCCTGCTCGACACGACAGCGTCGGCATCATCCCAGAATCGGCGGCAGGCTTCACTGCTCGGTTCATCGACCAGTAGCGGTACGAACGCCGACGTGTCCAGGTATCCGATCATCGACGCTGCTCATCGATGAGATCGCTGACGACACCTTTCCCACGGACGGGCGTCGGCGCCGGCTGCTTCTTCTTGCGTGCCGGTTGGATGCGCCCTTCGGCTCGTAGCTGTTCGAGCCGGGTCGGCTGCTCGACGGGAACGATGCGGGCGATCGGCCGTCCGTGATCGGTGATGGTGACGGTGCGGCCGGAGCGAACCTCGGCCAGGTGGCGGCTAAGACTGTCGCGCAGTTCCCGAATCCCGACGTCCATGATCATCTCCTATGTGGCCACATATCGATAGTGAATTATAGCCACACTTCGCCGGCCATCGTGCGAGGTTCCAGGTTGATCGCGAATAGTGGTCGATTGTCAAGATGTCGACAATCCCCCCGGAAAGCGCGAAACCCGACTGCCCACCGTCCGGTGAAGAGTCGGGTCCACTTCTTCCAGCTAGTGCCGGAAGCTACGGCCAGTTCAGCTGGCCGACAACTATCGGTCGGCGAGCCCGACGGTGTCGAGCACCCACGCGAATTCGAAGGCGACTTCCTTCCACTTCTCATAGCGGCCGCTGACGCCGCCGTGCCCGGCGCTCATCTCGGTCTTGAGCATGAGCTGGGAGTGGCCGGTTTTGGTGGCGCGCAGCTTGGCTACCCACTTGGCGGGCTCGGTGTAGAGCACGCGGGTGTCATTGAGGCTGGTGATGGCCAGAATGGCCGGGTAGTCCTTGGCCTCGACATTCTCGTACGGCGAGTACGACTTCATGTACTCGTAGACGTCCTTGTCCTCCAAGGGATTACCCCACTCGTCCCACTCGATCACGGTGAGCGGCAGGGACGGGTCGAGGATGGAGGTCAGCGGGTCCACGAACGGCACATTGGCCAGAATGCCCGCGAACAGCTCCGGCGCGAGATTGGCGACCGCACCCACCAGCAGGCCGCCCGCGCTGCCGCCATCGGCGATCATGCGGTCCACGGCGGTGACGCCGGAATCCACCAGATGCTGTGCGCAGGAGACGAAGTCGGTGAAGGTGTTCTTCTTGGTGAGCGTCTTGCCGTGCTCGTACCAGAGCCGTCCCATCTCACCGCCGCCGCGCACGTGCGCGACCGCGAACACCATGCCGCGATCCAGCAGCGACAGCCGCGCCACCGAGAAGCCCGGATCGATGCTGGCCTCGTAGGAGCCGTATCCGTAGAGCAGCAAAGGCTTCGGGCCCGCGGGCGCGTCCTTGCGGACCACGATCGAGATCGGAATCCGGGTGCCGTCCGCGGCCACTGCCCAATCGCGCTGCTGCGCATAGTCCTTGGCGTCGTACCCGCCAAGCACCGGCTGTTCCTTGCGCAGCAGCCGCTCGCCGGTCTCGGGCACGTAGTCGAAGACCTGCATGGGGGTGATGAAGGAGGTGACGCCGATGCGCAGGGTCGGCTGCTCCCATTCCGGGTTCGAGCCGAGCCCGGCGGAGAACAGCGCCAGATCGAAGTCGATCTCGTCGACCTCGCCGTAGCCGTCGGCGGTCAACGGCCACACCGCGACTCGCGGCAGCGCCTCGCGGCGGTAGCTGAGCACCAGCTTGTCGGCGAAGGCGTCGACATCCTCCAGGCGCACGTCGTCGCGGTGCGGGATCAGGATGGTCATCTCGGCCGGGTCGGCCACCGGGGCCTCGGCGAGGACGAAGTTCTCCGCCTTCACCCCGTCCACGACATCGTTGTGCAGGATGAGCAGCCGGTCCTGGCCGCCGATCACGGCGTGCTCGGCCGAGTACTCGACGCCTTCGCGGCGCGGCAGCAGCACCCGGAATTCGCCCTCGGGGTTGTCGGACTCCAGGATCCAGCCTTCACTGGTGATCTTCGAGCCGACCCATACGACGAGGTACTTCTCCGAGCGCGTCGCGCCGATGCTGACCCAGTAGCGCTCATCCGGCTCGTGGAACACCTTGACGTCATCGGCCTGCGCGGTGCCGAGGCGGTGCCGCCACACGGTGTCGGGCCGCCACGATTCGTCCACGGTCTGATAGAAGACGTGCGTGCCGTCCAGGGACCAGGTCGCGCCGGGCGCGGTCTCCGGAATCTCGTCGGCGAGCAGCTCGCCGGTGGCCAGGTTCTTGAAGCGCAGCACGTAGCGCTCGTCGCCGACGGTGTCCACCGAGTAGGCCAGCAGGTCACCGTCGTGGCTGAGGGAGAACGCGCCGAGCGAGAAGAAGTCGTGGCCCTCGGCCAGCAGATTGGAGTCCAGCATGATCTGCTCGCCGGGGATCTCGGCGTCGACCTCGAGCTGCGGCGGATTCCAGTCGTCGGCATCGGCGATCGGGCAGCGGCAATGCACGCCGTACTGCTTGCCCTCGAAGCTGCGCGAGTAGTACCAGTAGTCGCCCATGCGGGTGGGCACTGACAGATCGGTCTCCTGGGTGCGCCCCTTGATCTCGTCGAAGATCTTCTCGCGCAGCGGCCGCAGCTTCTCGGTCTGTGCGTCGGTATAGGCGTTTTCGGCCTCCAGATGGGCGATGACCTCGGGATTCTCCTTGTCCCGCAGCCACTCGTACTCATCGATGAAGACGTCACCGTGGTGCACGCGCTCGGTCGGCACCCGCTTGGCGATCGGCGCCGTCACCACCGCGCCGGAAACTGAGGTCGCGCTACCACTGTCCAAAGGCATGTGGACCACGTTAGCGACTATCCGATGACATGCCCGGAACGGGCCTGCGGCGTTAGGCTCGCGGCCATGCTGTTGCGTAGGACAGCGCGCCTGATCGCGGTGGTGGCCATCGTGCTCGGCGCGGGGGGAATCAGCCTGGCCACACCGGCTTTCGCATGCGCGTGCGGGGGCGTCGCCATACCTGACGGCGGGACGCCCGTGCAGGTGGACGGCGAGACGGCGCTGGTCGGCTGGGATGGCACCACCGAGACCATCCTCATGCGCCTGGCGCTGCGGAGCGGCGGCGACCGGGCCGCGCTCATCGTGCCGACGCTCACTCCCGCGACCGTCACCGCGGGAAAAAGCGACACCTTCACCGAACTCACGCGCCTCACCGCGCCGGAGGTGGTCATCGATCGGCGGGTCGAGTCCGGCGGCGGGGATAGAGCGGGCGCCGCCGCTCCGACCGAGGCGCCGACGGTCCTGGCCCGCGTGGAATTGGGTCCGTTGGAGGCCACCACGCTGACCGGCGGCGATGTCACGGGTATCCAGCGGTGGTTGAGCGACAACGGCTATGTGATGCGCCCCGAGGTGATCGCCACCTTGCAGCCGTATCTGAGTGAGGGCTGGAGTTTCGTGGCCATGCGGCTCACGGCCACCGCATTGTCCGGCGAACTCGATCCGGTGCGTGTGAGCTTCGCATCCGACCGGTTGGTCTACCCGATGCGTATGTCGAGCGCCGCCACCCGGACCCAATCGGTCCATCTGTACGTGCTCGCCGAGCATCGTGTGCGGCGCAGTGACGCGGATGCCGCCGCGCAGACGGTGACGGTCGATTTCGCCGGGCGCGTCTCCGGCTCGTCCGATCCGGATCTACGGCAGCTCAGCGCCTCCGGACGCGACTATCTGACCGAACTCACCGTGCTGATCTCCACACCAGCGGCGATCGCCCACGACTTCACCTTCACCAATGCCCCCGATGACAGCGGTTACCGCCGGGTCGTCCACCGCACCGAAACGGTGCGCGGGTTCGACTCCGACGGTGATTCCGTGGTGAAGATCGTTGTGCTGTCGGTGATGTCGGTTATTTCGATCCTGGTCGTGGTGTGGCTGCTACGACGCCTGTCCCGCCGGGCGCGACCTTGAACGGCTAACGATGCCGTCGCGAACGCGCGGGAATCAGGTGCCGCCGCTCCTCGTACAGGTAGAAGACCGCAGCCTTCCGGCGAGCACATGAATCGGTGGGGCAACTTCTATGAATCCGCAAAATGCTGTCGGCGAGCTCCGGATTGAACCGCTCCGGGACCACCGAACAGCTGTCGGAGATGGGAGCTGCTCGCTGCTGAGACCATGGCGTACGCACCATTCCTCCTCTCCGCTGACACGAATGGGATAACCGATCCGAACCCGGCGCAAACACTGGCATCATGAGTGCGATCCACATCACCGTCCAGTACTCGCAGTAATCGGCCAGGGGAGCGTCCGAAGTGCCCGAGATTTCTCATGAATCGAAGAATCGCGAGATCGAGTCCGGCGCGGTGTGGCGGCGCGGGGACGACAGCGCCGACGGCGTCGAAATCGCCTTCCTGGCCAGCGGAAACATCGGCCTGCGGGATTCCCGCGACCCCGAGGGAACGGTGCTGATCTTCACCCCCGGGGAATGGGAGGCGTTCGTGGCGGGCGCCAAGGATGGCGAATTCAACCGGCCCGGCGCGTGATTCGAGCCTGATCCGGGATCAACTCGAATCCGGATCGAGCCCGGCCGGATTCGATCCGGCCGGGCTCGATCGGGTCTTGCGGGTCTGTCTTCGGATTCAGCGGCCTAAGCGCCGATCGCGCCGCCGATGGTCGGCCACGAGTCGTGCAGGGTGTCCTGCCAGTACGACCACGAGTGTGTGCCCACCGGGTTGTGTTCCACGCGCGCCGGAATGTTCGCCGTGCGCAACTGGTTCTCGAACGAGGTGACGCAGGCGTCCACCCCGGATTCGATGGGCCCGCCGAAGAAGATGTTCTCCGGCAGCTGCGGTTTGATCTCCAGCTCATGCGGGCCGGGGATGCCGGTGCCGGTGGACAGGTAGATGGTCTTGCCGCGCAGCGCCTCGGTCATGGCGGCCGGATTGTGTGTTCCCCAGTCCGCGCTGCCGGGTCCGCCCCACATATTGAACGGGTTGCCGCCGCGATTGGCGATGGAGAACATGATCGCGCCCTGCGCGATGGTGAGATCCGGGCAGGCGCTGTACCCGGCGACGGCCCGGTACATGCCCGGATGCCGTACCGCCAGAACGAAAGCCGCGATGCCGCCCATGGACAGCCCGCCGATGGCGTTCACTCCGTTACCGGCGAAGTAGCCGTCGATGATCGGCGGAAGTTCTTCTGTCAGAAAGGTTTCCCACTTGTAGCGGCCGAAGCGCGGGTCGTCGGAGGCCCAGTCCGTGTAGTAGCTGGCCTGGCCGCCAATCGGCATCACCACATTGACATTGCGGCCCTGGAAGAAGGGTTCGGCGTCGGTGGCATTGGTCCAGGTGCTCTGGGCCGCACCCGGGTCCAGACCGTCCAGGAGGTAATAGCTCGGCCGCGCGCCGCCACCGGCGGGATGTAGCACCTGTACCTGAATGGTTCGCCCCATAGCGGGCGAGTCGATGAAAAGCGCCGCGCGAGTCGAATTCAGGTCGTCGACGCGGACGACCTGAGCGGCTCGAGCGGTTGCCGGTGTTGCCACCACCGGACTGAGCAAACCCGCCGCAATCGCGAAAACCGCTGCGGCAACGACCCTTCTACGCATGTCCCCACCTCCATCAGCCCACCACAATCGCGTTCCAACGTAACTCGAGAGCAGCCTGTCACGGGGTAGATTCCGCGTATGGCGTGTCGCTGGCAAACCAGACGGTACGCATATGGTAATGCCGTCAGGCTATGAATCACCAGCGCCACGCGAGGCCGCGCCGCGGATGGATCCGGCCAGGTAGTCCAGGTCGGCGCGCGGCGGAGAGGTCGCCCGCGCCCGCAATCCGAACCCATCCCCCGGAGTGCGCGGGATCACGTGCAGGTGCACATGAAACACCTCCTGCCCCGCCGTCACACCGTCGGCCAGGAAGAAATTCACCCCGTCACACCCCACCTCCGACTCCCGCAGCGCCGCAGCCAGCCGCTGCCCCACCTGAAACAGCTTGCCGCCCAACTCCGGATCCAATTCGGCCAGGCTGCGCGCCGGAACCTTGGGAATCACCAGCAGATGCCCCGGAGTCACCGGCCGAATATCCATGAACGCCATGACATCTTCGTCCTCGTAGACCTTGCTGGCAGGCGCGCGCCCGGCCACGATGTCGGAAAAGATGGTGTACGGATTCATGCCGCGAGCATAAGGAAAAGGGAATGGGGCGTGGCGGTGGGTTCCACTGCCACGCCCCATTTGTCCTCCGGATTGCTCGTCCGGAGGCGGGTTACCCCGTCGGGGAACTGTTCACACGTTCAAATGTGAGGTGTCGGCGCTCGGGCCGAGGGCCTGCGCCTTCACCTCGTCCGGGGGCACCCAGGACGGCTTCTTCATTCGCTCGATGATCAGCGGCACGGCCGAGAACACAATCGCGCCGCCCGCAACCAGCGCGACATAGGTGGCCGGGCTGCCGATGGGCAGCTGCGACGGCGGGACGAAGGCCAGGACGAAGGCGAAAGCCACTGCCAGGAAACCGATTCCGGCGAACAGCCAGATGCCGATCTTGCCGCCCGGAATCTTGAAGGCGCGCGGCAGATCCGGCTGGGTGTAGCGCAGGCGGATGGCCGCCGCGTACATGACCATGTAGATGATCAGGTACAGGCTCACGGCCATGGCGGAGATCAGGAAGAACGCCGAGCTCACGTCGTCCATGAACAGGTAGATCGAGGACAGCAGCGACACCACGATCCCCTGGATGATGAGGATGTTCACCTGCACCCCACGGGAATTCACCTTTTGCAGCACGGGCGGCAGCATGCCGTCGTGCGCGGTGGCCAGGACGCCGCGGCTGGGGCCCAGAATCCACGCCAGGATGCCCGCGAGCGCACCGTAGGCGATCAGGATCGACAGGATGCGCACCGGCCAGGTGGTGTGGATCATCTCGGTGAAGCCGGAGTCGAAGGCGTCGAACAGGCCCGTATTGAGGTCCATGGCGTGATACGGCACGATGCCCGCGACCGCGAGCGCGCCGAGGGTGAAGATGGCGAAAGCCGTTACCGCCGCGATCATGATGGCGGCGGGATATCCCTTGGCCGGGTCCTTCAACTCCATGGCGTGCACGCCCTGCGCCTCGACACCGGCGAAATTCAGCAGGATGCCCGCCAGGAACGCCAGCCCGGACAGGCCGACGATATAGGGGAAGAACCGTGGCGAGTCGTGGCCGTCCTGCACGGTGGTCACCGCCGGATCGCTGGTGTGCTCCCAGCCGATCGAATGCCCGGTGCTGATCCACCAGACGAACACGAGCACCAGGATGATGCCCGGCAGGGCGGTGCCGAGCAGGAATCCGGCCTGAGTCACCTTGGCCGCGAACTGATTGCTGATGAACGCGATCAGCGTGCACAGCCAGAAGGCGGCGATGGCGAAAACGCCCACATACACGTGGTTTTGCGCGATATCGGGCCGATCGAAGGCGTAGGCGACGCCCGCGGCGGCGAAGCTCATGCCGGTGGGATAGAAGACGATCACCTGAATCCAGGACAGGAAGATGATGGCGAAGCCGACCCGCTTGCCGAACGCCCCGCTGATCCAGGCGTACAGGCCACCGGCCTGCTTGCCGAACGCGCTACCGAGTTCGGCGGCCACCAGCCCGGCCGGGATGAGGAACAGGACCGTGGAGAAGCCGATGTAGAAGAACATCGTCATCTCTTCCTTGGCCATCATGGGCAGGCCGCGCAGGCTGGTGACAATCGATGCGGCCGTGGTGAATCCGAGTGCGGAGACGCTCAGGTATTTGGTCGTGGCCTTCCGGTGCGCGCCCGTGGTGGTGGTCATTTCGTCGCCTTGGCGGGCGTGGCTTTCTTGCTGGGTACGGCCGCGGTCGCATTGTGGTTGAAGCCGCCCGCTTCCTCCTTGGTGAGCGGCGTGGACTGCGGATGCCTGGCGAGTTGTTCGAGGCCGCGGACGATATCGGCGAGCAGCAGGTCCACCATGTCGTGGCTGAAGCCGTGCCGGATGAGCGCCCGCATGATGGTCTCGTTCTCGCGGTCGGCGGGCAGCGGGTAGGCGGCGATCAGCCAGCCCCTGGTGCGCAACCGATCCGAGAGTTCGTAGAGATTGAAGCCCGGATCTCCCTTCAGCCGCCAGGACACGGCCGCGATGCCGTGCTGCGGATCGCTGTCGTGAATCAGTTCGAACGGCCCGATTTCGGTGAGCTTGGCCGCGAGATGCTGTCCGGTGCGGTAGATCTCGGATTGCACGCGCCGATATCCGGTGCGCCCCAATCGGATGAACTCGTAGTACTGCGTGATCACCTGGCTGCCGGGCCGGGAGAAATTGAGATTGAAGGTGGCCATGCTGCCGCCGAGGTAATCGACATTGAAGATGAGGTCCGGGGGCAGGTCGGCGGCCTCGCGCCAGATCGCCCAGCCCGCGCCCAGCGGTGCCAGGCCGGTCTTGTGGCCGGAGGCATTGATCGACTTCACGCGCGGCAATCGGAAGTCCCACACCAGATCCGGTGCGCAGAAGGGTGCCAGGAAGCCACCGCTGGCGGCGTCGACGTGGATCGGAATGTCCAGGCCGGTCTTGGCCTGCAGGTCGTCCAGGGCCTTGCTGATTCCGGCGACATCCTCGAACAGTCCGGTGAAGGTCTGGCCGAAGGTGGGCACCACCATGATGGTGTTCTCGTCGCAGTAGGCGGCGATATCGTCCGGGTGCATGGTGAGCCGGTCGCCGCGCAGCGGTATCTGACGGATCTCCACATCGAAGTAGCGGGCGAATTTCTCCCAGCACACCTGGACCGGGCCGCAGACGAAGTTCGGCATGCCGGTGCCACCGCGTTGCCGCCAGCGGAATTTGGCCGCGAGCCCGCCGAGCATGGCGGCCTCGCTGGAGCCGGTGGTGGAGGTGCCCAGGGTGCCGGCCGCATCGGGCGAATGCCACAGGTCGGCGACCATGCGTACGCAGCGCTTCTCCAGTTCGGCGGTCTGCGGGTACTCGTCCTTGTCGACAATGTTCTTGTCCAGGGATTCGGCCATCAACCGGCGGGCCTGATCGTCGATCCAGGTGGTGCAGAAGGTGGCCAGGTTCATCCGGGACACACCGTCGAGCATGAGCTCGTCGTGGACCACCTCGTAGGCGACCTGGGGGAACATCTCCGTGTCGGGGAAGCCCGCCTTGGGGGCGCTGCGGCGCAGGCCGGGCATGGCGAACAGGTCGTCGGATTCAGGATTGCCGGTCATGTGGCCTCCGGTGGTGCTCACGGCATGGGTTTGCCGGGGAGTGGGCTCCAGTTCCATGGTCATCGAAACTGGTTCTGCAAGCTACCGTTTCGTTATCCGAAGATAGTTGCTGAACAGTTACTATTCACCGATATGGACTATCGGCATGTCATCGAGCAGGTGATGTCCACTACGGCGCCGCACATCGGGGAAGGTGCGGTCGCCGACTACATTCCGGGCCTGGCCTCGGTGGATCCCAAGCAGTTCGGGTTCGCGGTGGCCACCGTGGATGGGCAGGTGTACGGCGACGGCGATGTCGACGTCCCGTTTGCCATCGAGAGCATCTCGAAGGTCTTCGCCCTCGCGCTGGTCCTCGGTCGTCAGGACGGTGCGATCTGGGATCGGGTGCATCGTGAGCCGTCCGGCATGCCCTTCAATGACCTCATCGAGCTGGAACTCGAAGCGGGCATACCGCGCAATCCGTACATCAATCCGGGGGCCATCGTGGTCGCGGATCAATTGCTGGCCGATACCGGCGATGCCGTGTCCACGCTCCGGGATTTCTTCCGCGCCGAAACCGGGAACCGCTCCCTCGAAGTCGACAGCGTCATCGCCGAATCCGAACTGCGCAGTGGAGATCGCAACCGCGCCATCGGATACCTGATGGCCAGCTTCGGCAATATGCGCAATCCCGTCGACCTCGCGCTGGACCACTACTTCCGGCAGTGCTCCTTCAGCATCACCTGCGCTGAACTGGCCAAAGCCGGACTTATCGTCGCCCGGCACGGCCTGCGCGCCGACGGCTCCCGCCTCCTGGAACGCGCCGACGCCCGGCACCTCATCGCACTCATGACCACCTGTGGCACCTATGACGCGGCCGGTGAATTCGCGTATCGGGTGGGACTGCCGTGCAAGAGTGGTGTCGGCGGCGCGATCCTGGCCGTCGTCCCGGATCGCTGTGCGATAGCCGCATGGGGTCCGGGATTGGACGAGAAGGGCAATTCGGTATCGGGTGCGGTGGCCCTGGAGGCCTTCGCGCGCGCCGGCCACTTCTCGGTGTTCTGAATTCCGTTGTAGTCCAGACGCTTTCGGAAAGGATCGGTGACCGGGAATGTCCGGCACGACGACGACCAAGGCGGCGACGGCCACCAAGTACATGTCCTGGGTGACCCTGGCGCTCATGACCACCAGCTCGGTGGCCAGCCTGCGCGCCGCACCCACCATGGCCGTCTATGGCCTGGCCTGCGTCTTCCTGTATCTGCTGCCCGCACTGCTGTTCCTGCTGCCGACCGCGTTCGTGGCGGCCGAGCTGGCCTCCGGCTGGACCGGCGGAGTCTACAAGTGGGTGGGGGAGGGCATCTCGAAACCCATGGGGTTCCTGGCGGTCTGGTGCCAGTTCGCCATGACGATCTTCTACTACCCGAGCCTCTTGGCTTATGTGGCAAGCACTTTCGCTTACATCATCAATCCGTCGCTGGCCTCCAATGGCGTCTACGTGGCCATTGTGATCATCACGATCTACTGGGCGGCGGTGTTCGTGTCCTCGCAGGGCACCAAAACCGTTGCGGGACTGTCGAGTATGGGATTGATCATCGGAACCCTGATTCCCGGTGTGCTGCTGGTGATCCTGGGCTTCGTCTTCCTGGCGCAGGGCAATGCCTCCGCCGCGCCGATGGACTCCTCACACCTGTTCCCGGCGTGGACGGGCCTGGCCAGCCTGGTGCTCATCGTCAATAACTTCCTGTCCTACGCGGGCATGGAGATGAACGCCGTGCACGTGTCCTCGCTGCGCGATCCGGGCAAGGAATACCCGAGGGCCATGGCCATGGCGGTGGGCTTGGTGCTGCTCATCTTCATCGTGCCCGCCGTGGTGATCAGCTGGGTGGTGCCGTCGCAGAACCTCAGCCTCACCGCCGGTGTCATGCAGGCGTTCGACGGCTTCTTCAATCACTTCCACATCGGATTCCTGACCCCGATCCTGGGCGTCATGCTGGTCGCGGCGGCGCTCGGCGGCATGCTCACCTGGCTGGCCGGACCGTCCAAGGGACTGCTGCTGATCGGGCGCAACGAGGGCTACCTGCCGCCGATCCTGACGCGCGTGAACAAGCATGGGGTGCAACAGAACATGCTGGTGGCGCAGGGCGTGGTGACCACGCTGCTGGCGCTGCTGTACGCCTTCATCCCCGATGTCTCCAGCGCCTACTGGATTCTGTCGGTGATCACCACACAGGTGTATCTGATCATGTACGTGCTCATGTTCATCGCGGCGATTCGGTTGCGGCGCAATCAGCCTGATCATCCGCGCGGATACAAGGCACCGGCTCTGATCGCGCTGTGCGGCCTGGGCACCGTCTCCTCCATCGCGGCCTTCCTGATCGGCTTCGTGCCGCCCTCGCAGTACGGCAGCGGCAATGGCCTGCGTTATGTGCTGCTCATCGGGCTCGGCATGGGTGTGGTCGGCCTGCTGATTCCGTTCCTGTTCCTGCGATTCCGCAAACCCGCCTGGAAGACCGGGGCTCCCGAGGAGGCGCTGGCATGACCGAAACCGGGGACGTCCGCGATTCGGTGCGGCGGATCACCTACCTGTCGGTGGCGGTGGCGCTGGTGGCCGTCGCCGTCGCGGGCATGATCGTGTTCCAGCGGCATCAGGACAATGAGGATTCGCTACGCCGCGCACAGGTGCTGCAATCGCGGCTCATCGAGGCGGGACTGGCCGCGCCGGACCCGCAGGTGATCGCCGACGCGCTCGGCGAGGACGGCGGACTGGTGTGCCAGGACCCCGATTCGCCGCTGATCAAGGCCCGATACGATGCCGCGATCAGCAATGGGGCCAGTGGTCCCGGCAGCCGGCCGGTCATCGCCGATCGCGACATCTTCACCGCGACCGCCCTCGCCATCGAAACCTATTGCCCCGACCGGCTTGCCGCCTATCTTCAGAAAACCGGCACCCTGAAGACTGGGAACACGGTGAAATCCGAGACGGATCACTGACAACAGGAGGGCTGATGACCAAAAACGCTGGGGCTGCCGATGACTCCCGGACCGCCGCACTGCGCACCGCGGTACAGGCGCTCATGCCGCAGGCCAAAAGCGATCTGACCGAACTGGTTTCGTTCAAGTCGGTCTACGACGAACGCCAGTTCCCGATCGAGGAGTGCCATAAGGCCGCGCAATGGGTGGCCGACGCCTTCGCCGCCGAGGGCCTCACCGATGTCGGGCTGCACGAGACCGCCGACGGCTCACAGGCCGTGGTGGCCAGTCGCCCCGGCCCGCCCGGTGCGCCGCACGTGCTGCTCTACTGCCACTACGATGTGCAGCCCCCATTGAACGAAAACGCCTGGCGCACACCGGTCTGGCAGCTCACCGAGCAGAACGGCCGCTGGTATGGGCGCGGCGCGGCCGACTGCAAGGGCAATATCGTCATGCACCTGACCGCCCTGCGTGCCCTGCGGCAGCTCGGCGGTGGCGACTACCCCGTCGGCCTGACGCTCATTGCCGAAGGTTCCGAGGAACAAGGCACCGGCGGCCTGGAGGACTTCGTTCCCAAGCACGCCGATCTGCTGCGCGCCGACGCCATCGTGGTCGCCGACTGCGGCAACTTCGCGGTCGGCACGCCCACCTTCACCGAGACGCTCCGCGGCACCGTGAATGTGGTCGTCACCGTGGAAACCCTTGCCAGCGAAATGCATTCGGGCATGTTCGGCGGTGCCGCGCCCGATGCGCTCGCCGCCCTCATCCACCTGCTGGCCACCCTGCGTGATGCCGACGGCAATACCACCGTCGCCGGACTCACCAATGACCAGAAGTGGGACGGCGTGCAGTACCCGGAGGCGCAATTCCGTTCCGACGCCGGTGTTCTGGACGGCGTCGACCTGGTCGGCTCCGGCTCGATCGCCGATATGCTCTGGGCGCGACCGGCTTTGACGGTGCTCGGCATCGACGCCCCCAAGGTCGTCGGCTCCGCCGCAGCCATTCAGCCTCGCGCCGCCGCCCGCCTCAACCTGCGCATCCCGCCGGGTACCGATCCGCAGCAGGCTCTCAAGGCGCTCACCGCCCACCTGGAATCCAATACCCCTTGGCACGCCAAGGTCACCGTCGAGAAGGAGTCCACCGGCTCCCCCTTCCGCTCCGGCACCGGCGGCCCGGCTCGCTCCGCCATGGAGCAGGCCTTCGCCGCCTCCTACGGCCGCGAGGCCACCACCATGGGCCAGGGCGGTTCCATCCCGCTCTGCAATGTCTTCGCCGACACCTACCCGGACGCGGAGATCATGCTCATCGGCGTAGAGGAGCCCACCTGCCTGATCCACGCCCCCAATGAAAGCGTGGACCCCACCGAAATCGAACACATGGCACTGGCCGAGGCCCTGTTCCTCGCCTCCTACACGCGCTGACCTACGCCCGGTCGGTGGATTCGTCGATCCCCTTGTCGCCCTTCGGCTATTCCGGTGCCGCGCAGCCCGCCGCGATCCGTGAATTCGTCGGGACGGTTCTGGGCGGGCGCGGATTCACCGATACCGGCGTGGATGTCGCGGGTGATCAGAATTCGGCGTGATCCTCGGGTTGAATGACTCGGAATTCGGTATTCGATGGGCTCATTTCGTTCAATCGACCGAAATAGATGCCCTGGGCTTCCGGGACGATGATGCCGAAGTGGATGGGGAAGGCTGCCATGGGATTTACGGCGCGCAGGTAGTCGACGGCTTCGCTGATGCGCATCCATGGGGCGACCGCGGGGATTGCCAGCACTCCGACTGGGGTCGGCGGGACCCAGAGGGAATCGCCGGGGTGGACGAACCGGGACGGGTCGTCGGTGCTGCCGAGTTGGAAGACGGTGTTGTCGATGACCGGGATCTCCGGGTGGATGACGGCATGCCTGCCACCACCACCGGTGACCTGGACATTGCCGACTTTCAGGACGTTTCCGGCGTACACGGCCTCCCACGGCTCGCCGCGCTGCTGCGCCGTCTGTGGATCCGACAGCAGCCGGGCCTGCGGATTCGCGGCGATCAGCGCCTCGATGCGATTCGGGCAGATGTGGTCCGGATGCTGATGCGTGACGGCAATGGCATCCAGTCCGGTAATGCCTTCGAATCCGTGCGAGAAAGTGCCCGGATCGAAAAGGACCTTGGTTCCATCCATCTCCACGAGCAGGCACGAGTGTCCGAAATGGGCTATGCGCATATGGCCACGGTAGCTCGGGCACATGTGGCGTGCGCCACGCACGCGCGGAGGGTCCGACCCGGCGGCACGTGCGCCGGGCGCGCCAACTACCCTGATCAGCGAAACCCCCGCTCGGCCGCGTGCACTCCAATGGTCGTGCCGAGCGCCGCCCCACCAGCTGAGGAGCAACGCGTGGCACGTGTCGTGGTCGAGGTGATGCCGAAGGCCGAAATCCTGGATCCGCAGGGACAGGCCATCATCGGCGCGCTGGGGCGTCTGGGTCACCCCGGAATCTCGGATGTGCGGCAGGGCAAGCGATTCGAACTCGATGTGGACGACGCCGTGAGCGACGCCGAACTCGAGCAGATCGCCGAACAGCTGCTGGCCAACACGGTCATCGAGGAATGGAAGGTCGTCCGGCTGTGAGCGCTCGCATCGGAGTCATCACCTTCCCGGGCACGCTCGATGATGTCGATGCGGCCCGCGCCGTCCGGCTCGCGGGTGCCGAGGCCGTGAGCCTGTGGCACGCCGACGCCGACCTGAAGGGTGTCGACGCGGTCGTCGTGCCCGGTGGCTTCTCCTACGGCGACTACCTGCGCGCCGGTGCGATCGCCTCGATGGCCCCGGTCATGGGTGAGGTCGTGCAGGCCGCCGGCAGGGGCATGCCCGTGCTCGGCATCTGCAACGGCTTCCAGATCCTCTGCGAGGCGGGCCTGCTCCCGGGCGCGCTCACCCGCAATGAGGGCCTGCACTTCGTCTGCCGCGATCAGTGGCTGGCCGTCGAGAACACCTCGACCGCCTGGACCTCCCGCTATGAGCCGGGCGCGCAGATCCTGATCCCGGTCAAGAACGCCGAGGGCCGGTTCCAGGCTTCCGATGCCGTGCTCGACGAGCTGGAAGGCGAGGGCCGCGTGGTCTTCCGCTACTCCGGCGAGAACCCGAACGGTTCGCAGCGCAATATCGCGGGCATCTCCTCCGCGGACGGCCGCATTGTCGGCCTGATGCCGCATCCGGAGCACTCCACCGAACCGCTCACCGGTCCGAGCGACGACGGCCTGGGCATGTTCCTGTCCGTGCTGGACGCGCTCGTCTCCGCCTGATCTTTCGGTAACCAGCGTTTCAGCAGATGCGGTCGAGTATCTCGAACTCGACCCCGTCGGCCCGGGCGATATAGCCCGGGCGCACCACCTGATTACCGGCGAAACCTATCTCGCCGGAAGGTGTTTCGAGAATCGCGCCCTCCGCGACGGCCGCGTGCACACTGGCAACGCTCAGTGAGCCCGCGGCCTTCGCCATTGCGCGCAGGGCATGCACGGCCTCGTACTCGGTATTGCTGAAGTTGGTGAGCGCGGGCGCGAACCCGCCGTGCAGCCGCTCATAGCGCGCCCGCCGATCCCGTCCCTCGGCGCCGTTGATGAAGAAGCTCGACGGCACATACAGATTCCGATTCGCGGCGCGGCCACCGGTGAGCAGCACATTGTCATCCACCGCCGGACTCACCCGCAGCTGCTTGTCATCGCGTCCGAGCCGGGCGAACTGCCGATTGAAGCGCGAGACATCCGCACCCACCAGCAGCACGATCACCCCGTCCACCTGATCCAGCAGCGGGTCGGCGAGGAACTCGTCGAAATCCTTGGTGCCCATCGGCACGAACTGTTCGAGCGGCACCGACCGTTCCAGTGAGCCCGCGCGGTCGGCCAATTCGCCGCGCACCACCTCGGCCGTGCGCCGCGGCCACACATAGTCATTGCCGATGATGGCCCAGCGTCGCGCCCCCAGTTCGCGCCGCAGCCAGCGCAGCGCGGGCAGGATCTGCCGGGTGGGATCGGATCCGATCATGAACAGCCCGGGCATGCGCTCATCCAGGCCCTCATGATCGGTGGCGAACAGATACGGCACCCGGCCCGCGGTCACCCGCGCCACCGCCCGCCGTACGGCGGAGGTGTGCCAGCCGGTGAGGGCGTGCACCATTCCCGTGGCCAGCAGGGCAGACACTTCTTGTGCCACTTCCGCCGGTTCGCGGCCGCCGTCGATGTGGGTGACCCGCAATTCTCGTCCGAGAATTCCTGTCCCCGTGTTGATTTCTTCGACGGCGAGGGAAATTGCGGCCTCACAGGATGGCGCGAAGATACCGCCGGGTCCCTGCTGGGGCACTATGTTGAGGATCTCGATAGTATTTTCGGGATTCACGCCGAACGGGGTCATCGGTTACTCTTCCCCTCGTTCAAGCGGATTTGACGGGCGGGAAATATGGCGACAATTCTAGGTGGCATTTCCACCCTGCATGGAGCGCTGCGGGCCGCGGAGCGGAGTTGGCTTCGTCACCTCGACGCCGCATTGTGCGCCAGACGGCTGACCGCCGACCAATGGTGCATGCTCACCAACCTATCGCCGGAAACTGGCATAACCATGAGCGAGCTGGCCACGCGCGCCCAGCTACCGCCCTCCTCCGCCACCCGGCACGCCGACCACCTGGCCGAACGCGGACTCATCTTCCGCGTCGCCGCCGCCGATGACCGCCGCCGCATCCTGATCGGATTGAGTCGGCGCGGGGCGGACCTCGTGGAGGAGGTGCGTGTCGAGGAGATGCGCGCCGAGGCCGAACTCCGCCGCCGCCTCGGCGGCGACGAATACCTGGATCTGCTGCGCCTGCTGGAGCGGGTCGCCGAGGTGCCGGTGCCGGACCGGGTCACCCCCGTCAGCGAAATCGCGTAACCTCCCAGCCTGTTCAGCAGTAACTGAACCGTGAATGCTTAGGATTGCGTTCATGCCAGTTGCCGAGACCACCGCGACCGCCGCCGGACTGTGTGAATTCATCGATGCTTCCCCGTCGCCGTTCCACGTGTGCCGCACCGTGGCGGCGGAACTCGACGACCACGGCTTCACCCGGCTCTCGGAATCCGCGCCGTGGCCGTCGAGCAGTGCGGGCCGCTATTACGTGGTGCGCGGCGGCTCCCTCGTAGCCTGGGCCGATGGCGGCCCCGGTGCGCCCACCGGATTCCGCACCGGGCAGGCCACCCCCTTCCGCGTCGTCGGCGCGCACACAGACAGCCCCAATCTGCGCGTGAAACAGCATCCCGACACGGCGGTGGCGGGCTGGCAGATGGTCGGCCTCGAACCCTACGGCGGGGCCTGGCTCAACTCCTGGCTCGACCGCGACCTCGGCATATCCGGGCGGCTCTCGGTGCGCGACGGAAACGTGGTGCGGGAGCGCCTGATTCGTATCGACGAACCGATCCTGCGGGTGCCGCAGCTGGCCATCCACCTGTCCGAGGACCGGCGCGGGGTCACCCTCGACCCGCAGCGGCATGTGAACGCGGTGTGGGGGATCGGCGGCGAAGCGCGCTCGTTCATGGCCTTCATCGCCGAACGCTCCGGCATCGAGGCCGAGGCCGTGCTCGGCTGGGAACTCATGACCCACGACCTGGTGCCGTCCAAGCTGATCGGTCGCGACCTGGATCTGGTCAGCGCGCCCCGCCTCGACAATCAGGGCACCTGCTACTCCGGTCTGCGCGCCTTCCTGGCCGCCATAGCCGAACCCGGCGTGGCGGTTCCGGTATTCGCCATGTTCGACCACGAGGAGGTCGGCAGCCAATCCGATCGTGGCGCACAGTCCGAACTGCTCTCCACCGTCCTCGAACGCATCGTCCTCACCCGCGGCGGCGGCCGCGCCGAATACCTCGCCGCCCTCGCCGGAAGCGTCTGCGCCTCCGGCGATATGGCCCATGCCACCCACCCGAACTATCCGGACCGCCACGAACCCCTGCACCGCATCGAGGTGAACGGCGGCCCGGTCCTCAAGGTCAATCAGAACCTCCGCTACGCCACCGATGCCACCGGCGCGGGCGCGTTCGCCCTGGCCTGCGCCCAAGCCGATGTCCCCTTGCAGCGCTACGTCCACCGCGCCGACCTCCCCTGCGGCTCCACCATCGGCCCGATGACCGCCGCCCGCACCGGCATGCCCACCGTCGACGTAGGCGCAGCCCAACTCGCCATGCACTCGGCCCGCGAAATGATGGGCGCGGCAGACGTTCCCGCCTACGCCGCCGCCTTGGCCGCCTTCTTAACCCCCGAAGCCCCGCGCTAGCGCACCCGCACACACCAAGATCAAGGAGCTCTCACGGTAGAAACGGGCCTCGAATCCCGCCACCAGAGCTCCCTGATCTTGATGACCCTTATGTGAGGGCAGACTCGGGCGTCTTTGCGGCCGGGCGATAGGTCACGACTGCGACGATGAAGATCGCGAAGGTGAACAGGACGTAGCTGCTGCCGAGGATCTGCTGCCACCAGGACCAGGTGAGTTCGCGGTCATGGTCGTGGGGGAGCAGCCATTGCGGGCCGACCGCGAACATGAGCACGGCCAGGGCGGTCGCGCCGAGGAACAGCGGGCTGCGGCGGCCGCGGGCGATGGCGTCGGCGGCCACGATGAGGGCGGGCGCGATCCAGACCCAGTGGTGCGACCAGGACACGGGGGAAATCAGCAGCACCGCACCGGCATTCACCATCAGGGCGGCGGCCCGCGCGCCCGCGTCGAGCAGGCGCTTCATCCAGATGGCGGCCAGCGCGACGGCGAGGACGGACAGCACCACCCAGATCAGCGTGGCCACCGAATCGGAGACGCCGAGGCGGAAGGCGAAGCCCTTCAGGGATTCATTGCCCGCGAACCAGGGCGGGCCGATGCGCCCGGTATCGGACAGGGTGTGGAACCAGTACTGCGGCGAATCCTTCGGGAAGATCAGCCAGCCCACCGCGATCGCACCGGCCGTGGACAGCACCAGCGTGAGCGCGGGACGCGGAATCGCCTTGGCGGGCAGCACGATCGCGGCCAGCGCGCCGCGCGCCGAGAACGGCGTGCACGCCGCCCGCACCTGCGCGCCCACGGCCTTCCAGTCCTGCTGCAGGAGGAAGAAGAGCAGGTAACCGGCGGGCGTCAGCTTCACCGCCACCGCGATGCCGATCAGCATGCCGCGCGGCCAGAACGGCTTGCGCACCAGGCAATCCAGCGCGATGGCGGCCATCAGCACCACATTGATCTGCCCGAAACCGTAGGTCTGCCGGATCGGTTCCAGCAGCTGCAGGAGCGCGACGCCGATGATCGCGAGGCTGATCTGTGTCACTCGGGGCATGGCCGGGCGAACCCGATCCAGGACCACCCACAGCGTCGCGCCCAGCGCGACCATGGATGTCGCGAGCACCGCCCACTCCGCGACCACGAGCGGCATCAGCGCCAGCGGCGCGAAGAACAGCGCGGCCAGCGGCGGATACGTGAACGGCAGTCCGATCCCGAACACCTGCGGCATCGGGCCGTAGATGTCCTTGCCGTCCAACCAGGCTCGCGCACCATTGCGGTAGACCTGCAAGTCGATGTAGCCGTGCCAGAAGTGGGCGAAGGTGCCGAGCGCCGCGGAGGCGGCGAACAATGCCACCGCGATCCCCAGCAACTGCCACTGCCGTCGTGTCAGTCCGCCCGGTGTGGACACGGGTTTCTCGGTCGGATCCGCGACCCCGGATCGATCGTTCACCGGGACAGAGTAGCTGTTGTGCCTCCCCGGACCGGCAATGCACGGCGCGGGTGCCGCCGCCGGTCGGACTCGCGCGGCAGTGCTCTCGCACACAGTCGTAGGTGGTCGAAGGCGGTGATCGGGCGGCAATTAGACTCTGGCCAGTATCTCGCCGATATCCAGCATGCCGGTTCTCGGTTCTGACCTGCCCGGCCGAAAGGACTCTGGTATTCCCGTGACCAGCCACGTCGATACCGTCAGCAACGCCGCGGCCACATCGGACCTCCCGCAGCCCTATAAGGAACTCGGCCTCAAGGACGACGAGTACGCCCGCATCAAGGAGATTCTCGGCCGCCGGCCGACGGATGCCGAGCTGGCCATGTACTCGGTGATGTGGTCCGAGCACTGCTCCTACAAGTCCTCCAAGGTGCACCTGCGCTACTTCGGTGAGACCACCACCGACGAGATGAAGAAGTCCATGCTCGCCGGTATCGGTGAGAACGCGGGCGTGGTGGACATCGGCGACGGCTGGGCGGTCACCTTCAAGGTCGAATCGCATAACCACCCCTCCTATGTGGAGCCGTACCAGGGCGCGGCCACCGGTGTCGGCGGCATCGTGCGCGACATCATGGCGATGGGCGCGCGCCCGATCGCGGTCATGGACCAGCTGCGCTTCGGTGCGGCCGACCACCCGGACACCCGGCGCGTGGTCGACGGCGTGGTGCGCGGCGTCGGCGGTTACGGCAACTCGCTCGGCCTGCCGAATGTCGGCGGCGAGACCGTGTTCGATGCTTCGTACCAAGGCAATCCGCTGGTGAACGCGCTGTGCGCGGGCGTCATGCGGGTGGAGGACCTGCACCTGGCCTTCGCCTCCGGCGCGGGCAACAAGATCATTCTGTTCGGCGCGCGCACCGGCCTCGACGGCATCGGCGGCGTGTCCGTGCTCGCCTCGGACACCTTCTCCGGCGACGAATCCGGTTCCGGCCGTAAGAAGCTCCCGGCCGTTCAGGTCGGCGACCCGTTCACCGAGAAGGTGCTCATCGAGTGCTGTCTCGACCTGTACAAGGCGGGCCTGGTCGTCGGCATCCAGGACCTCGGCGGCGCGGGCCTGTCCTGCGCCACTTCGGAATTGGCCGCGGCCGGCGACGGCGGCATGCACATCGACCTGGATCAGGTCCCGCTGCGCGCCGCGAACATGACCCCCGCCGAGATCCTGTCGAGCGAATCGCAGGAGCGCATGTGCGCGGTCGTCACCCCCGAGAATGTGGACGCCTTCATGGCCGTCTGCAAGAAGTGGGACACCCTCGCCACCGTCATCGGTGAGGTCACCGAGGGCGACCGCCTCATCATCACCTGGCACGGCGAGACCGTCGTGGATGTGCCGCCGCGCACCGTCGCCCATCAGGGCCCGGTCTACGAGCGCCCGATCGAGCGCCCCGCCGACCAGGACGCGCTCATCGCCGATTCCAGCAAGGCGCTGAACCGCCCGAAGACCGGCGAGGAACTGCGCGCCACCCTGCTGAAGATGATCGCCAGCCCGCAGCTGTGCTCGCGCAAGTGGATCACCGAGCAGTACGACCGCTACGTGCGCGGCAATACCGTGCTCGCGGAGAACGCCGACGCCGGTGTCATTCGCATCGACGAGGAGTCCGGTCGCGGCATCGCGCTCGCCACCGACGCGTCGGGCCGCTACACCAAGCTGGACCCGTACACCGGTGCGCAACTGGCCCTGGCCGAGGCCTTCCGCAATGTGGCCACCACGGGTTCCACCCCGAAGGCCGTCTCCAACTGCCTCAACTTCGGTTCCCCCGAGGATCCGGGCGTCATGTGGCAGTTCCAGCAGGCCGTGCGCGGTCTGGCGGACGGCTGTGCGGCCCTGGGCATTCCGGTCACCGGCGGCAATGTGTCCTTCTACAACCAGACCGGCCAGACCGCCATCCTGCCGACCCCCGTGGTCGCCGTGCTCGGCGTCATCGACGATGTGCACCGCCGCATCCCGACCGGCCTCGGCCTGGAGCCGGGCGAGAGCCTGATCCTGCTCGGCGACACCCGCGATGAGCTGGACGGCTCCATCTGGGCGCAGGTCGAGCACGATCACCTCGGCGGCGTCCCGCCCAAGGTCGATTTCGCTCGCGAGCAGCTGCTTTCGGAGGTGCTGACCGCCGGATCCCGCGACGGCATGATCTCCGCCGCGCACGACCTGTCCGAGGGCGGCCTGATCCAGGCCGTCGTCGAGGCCACCCTCGCGGGCGAAACCGGTTGCCGCGTCCTGCTTCCCGAGGGCGAAGACCCGTTCGTCACCCTGTTCTCCGAATCCGCCGGACGCGTGCTGGTCGCCGTGCCGCGCTCGGAGGAGACCCGCTTCACCAAGATGTGCTCGGCGCGCGAACTGCCGTGGGTGCGCATCGGTGTCGTCGATCAGGGCTCGAGCGAGCTGGAGGTGCAGGGGCAGTTCAGCATTCCGCTGACCGAACTGCGCACCGCCTTCGAGGGCACCCTGCCCGCGCTGTTCGGAGCCTTCGAGCACTGAGTTCGAACCACAGCGACACCCCGCCGGATCCGTACCCCTCGTACCGGATCCGGCGGGGTGTCCTGTGTCAGGAGGCGACCTTGAACGGATCGTGCTCCGCGATCAGCTTTTCCAGGCGGGCCTCGTCGATGCGGGAGTGCACCTTCGAGGCCTCATGCTGGTCGCGAACCACTTTCGCGAGGGTGAAGCAGCTGCTCACCAGGAAAAGCGTGGTCATCGACAGGAATCCGCGCTGCCAGACGTCGAGCGGCAGATACAGGATGCCGATGATGGTGGCGGAGAAGCTGATTCCGAACGCGATCGCGGCCTGAGCCAGAAAAGCCGTGGTGCTCTTGGACTCTGCGCTGGGAGTGTTCATGGCATGGAGTCTGTCGCGCTCCGGTGGTGCTCGACCGGGTACAACTACTCGAGTGCCGTACGTAAATACCGCGCCCACCGGCCGGGGACCACTTCGACACGCCGTCCCCGAGGTGCCTCTCACAGCGTCACGTCCCCGGATTCCGATCTCGTACGTCCATACTTGACGGGTGCTTGACCCCGCCGACGTCCTGACGCGGCTGCGCACGCGCGGCTCCGCGTTGTTCCGGCGTGGCTGGGGACGGCGAATCGCGGTGGCCGCCCGGCGCGTCGAGGACATCATCGACCTCAATCACACCGGCCTCGTGGTGGCGACCGTGTTCTTCGCCTGGTCGGTGACGCCGTCGCTGGTGCCGCGCGACTGGCTGTTCCAAGGATTGATCTCCGGCGTGAACGCCGCCCTCGGCTACGGCGTCGGATGCGTCCTGCAGTGGTTGTTCCGCAAGTGGATTCGGCCCCGGATCAGAATCGGGACGCCGCCCGGATGGGTGCGCTACCTCGTCAAGATCTTCGTGGTCGTCGGATGCGCCATGGTCGCCGCCTACATGCTGGTGCTGTCCGCGGACTGGCAGCGCGAGATCTTCGGCCTCATGAATATGGAGGGCACCACCCGCGCCGCGTACCTGCGCACCGGCGGACTGAGTTTCGCGGTCGGCGCGCTGGTGGTGGCGACCTACCGGACGGTGCGGGAACTGGTGCGGTTCATCGCCCGTCAGCTCAGCCGGTGGGTGCGGGTGCCGCCCGCCTTCGCACCCGCCGTGGGCGTGCTGCTGCTCACCATCCTGGTCATCACGCTGTTCAATGGCGTCGCTACCCGCGCCTTCTTCGCGGTCGCCAACTCGGCGTTCAGCGTGCGCAATGACCAGATGAGCGATTACGCGGTGCAGCCGACCAAACCCGAACGCTCCGGCAGCCCCGATTCGCTCGCCAAATGGGAGACCCTCGGCTTCGAAGGGCGCTGGTTCGTCTCGCACGGACCCGACCCCATGCTGATCAGCGCCGTCACCGGAAAGCCTGCGCGCGAACCGATCCGGGTGTATGTGGGCCTGCAATCGGCGGCCCCGAATGCCACCGAGGAGGAGCTCGCCGTCGCCGAACTCGAGCGCACCGGGGCCTTCGACCGCAAGGTGCTGGTCATCGTCACCACCACCGGCACCGGCTGGGTGAATTCGCTCAGCACCGCCGCGCTCGAGTACATGTATGGCGGCGACACCGCCATCGTGGCCTCGCAATACTCGTATCTGCCCAGCGTGCTGTCCTTTCTGGCTGACCGACAGAAGGTCGCCGTCGCCGGGAAGAAGATGTTCGACGCCATCTATCAACGCTGGCAGCAGCAGCCGCAGAACGCCCGCCCGAAACTCCTTGTCTACGGGGAAAGCCTGGGCTCGCAAGGCTCCGAGTCGGCCTTCGACGGTCTGGCCGATCTGCGTTCCAAGGTGGATGGCGCGCTCTGGGTGGGACCACCCAATTCGAATCGGCTGTGGGAGCAGTTCGTCTCCCGCCGCGATCCGGGCACCCGCGAGATCGATCCCGTCTATGCCGACGGCCTGGTGGTCCGATTCGGCGGGGACGCCCCCGACCTCGACAGACCTTCCCCCGATTGGCGTCGCCCCCGCATCGCCTACCTCCAGCACGCCTCCGACCCCATCGTCTGGTGGTCGTCGGATCTCATTTTCTCCCAACCGGATTGGCTCTCCGAACCCCGCGGACCCGACGTCACCCCCCAAATGCGCTGGTGGCCCTTCGTCACCTTCTGGCAGGTCGCCGCCGACCTCACCAATGCCCAGGGCGTCAGCGACGGCCACGGCCACCGCTACGGCTCCCTCGTCCTGGACGGCTGGGCCGCCATAGCCGAACCCCCCGACTGGACCCCCGAACTCCGCGAACGCATCCGCCTCCAGGTCGAACTGGCCGAGGACTACGAGCGAACGGTCAAATAGCGTGCGCCCCACCACCACACGCCTGAAAGCCCTTGCCGCCCTTTCTCTCCCACTGCTGTGGACCAACACCCTCCTCCCCGCCTTTCATCTGAACATCCGCGGCCGATCCGCCGCCAATGCCGCATTCGCGACCGCATATGCGGTGACTTTCCGAGGCCGCCCGAACTGGTTCTCCCCGCGAGGTCTTGCCTACGGCAGCGCCGCGGCCGCCGTGGTCCTCTCCGGTTACGCTGCGGCCCTGGCCATTCCCTCCACCCGCCGCCATTTCGCCGAACTCGCGGACCGTGGCCCGGACGTGCACGCGGCCGAGTGGGCGGGAGTACACATCCCCGTGGGCACCGTCTTCAGCGAGGAACTCGTCTACCGAGCCACCCTCGACCCTGTCCTGGAAGAAGCCTTCGGCCGCCCCGGGGAATGGCTCGCCGCACTGACTTTCGGCTTGACCCACATCCAACCCGCCCGCAGCGTAGGCGATCCCGTCCCCGCCACCATCGCCGTCACAACCCTCGGCGGCCTCCTGTTCACCCGCCTCCGCCGCCACACCGGCAGCGCCACCGCCCCGGCCCTCCTGCACCTGGCGATGAACGCCGGAGGCGCGATCGCCCCGATCCTGGCCCGCCTCATATTGTCCGGCCAGGTATCGCCCGATCCGACCTGACCGGCTCCACCGTCAGCCCGGTGGCGAGTACCAGTCGGCGGCACCTTGCCCGGGCGGAAACCTCCTCGGCCTACGGACTCCGCTTCACCGCACCGTCATTCCCCGGCGTGGCTCCGGGGTGTCGGTGGGCGGAGGTAGCCTCGCTGGCGTGGCGCGAGGAGCGATGGATCCGGGGGAATTGCGGGCCGCGGTGGCGGCTGTGGGGGAGTGGCTGCGGGACGAGAGCGTTGGGGCTCCGGCGCGGGCCGAGTTGGCGGCTGCCGTGCGGGGGACTGCGCGGGCGTTGGCGGCGGATGCGCCGGGGGCGTCGGTCGAGGTTCGGGTGCCGCCGTTTGTGGCGGTGCAGTGCATCGAGGGGCCTCGGCATACTCGGGGGACGCCGCCGAATGTGGTGGAAACCGATGCTCGGACTTGGCTTTTGCTGGCTACCGGGTTGTTGACGTTCGAGGAGGCGGTGGAGTCGGCGCGGGTCACCGCCTCGGGTAGCCGTGCGGCGGAAGTGGCGCGGTGGCTACCCGTGGCGCAGGCGTGAACTAGGCGGTGGCCGCCTTCTGGGTGTTGACCGGTTTGCGTTCCAAGCCCTTGCGGTCGTAGAAGCGAGTGATGGCGAGACCGAAGACGGTGCCGATGGCCAGGCCCATCACGGCCATCCAGACGCCTCGAGTGAGACCGGCTTGGGCATTGCCATTGAAGTAGAGGATGGAACGGGTGCCCAGGAAGACCTGGTGCATGGGCTCGAATTTGGCCAGCCAGCCGAAGTATTTGGGGGTGGCTTCGATCGGGACCGTGCCGCCGGAGGAGGGCAGGCCGAGGATGACGAAGATGATCAGGTTGATGATCAGACCGGCGGTACCCACCGCGGCGAGCACCGAGGTGCAGGTGAAACCGACTGCGACAATGACCAATACGCCGTAGAGGAAGAGCAGCAGCGGGCGATCGATCGGCATGCCGAGGGCCGCGCCGATGCCCATGAACGCCCCGGAGACGGCGATGGCCATGACCGTGATGGCCGACCATTTGATCAGCAGGGTGCTCACCCGGGAGATCGGTGCGCGCGGGAAATGCAGATACCAGGGACCCCATTCGGTGGGCAGGAAGCCGAGCGCGGAGTCGATCAGCTGGTGGATGATCATCGCGCCGACCATGCCGATCAGCAAGAGCAGCAGGCTGTAGAAGAACGCGGTGAGACCCTCGCCCGAACCGCCCGGCAGCGGCCGGAACTGCTCGACGCTCACATTCAGCGGTTCTGCGAGCACGAGTTTGGTGGCGGCGGTCAGCTCGGTCGCGGGTGCGCCCGGCGGCGGCGTCAGCTGCGCCTTGACCTGTTCGGTGAGCTGCTGTCCGACTTGGGCATTCACCTGGGTGAGAGCTTGCTCACCGAACTTCTGTGTGATCGCGGTGGCGAAGGCGCCGGTGCGCGGATTGGTCTGCAGGGTCAGGACCGGCTTGGTGATATCGCCGGGGACCACGCTGCCGACACCGAGGATGCCGAGCCGCTTGGAGAAGTCACTGGGAATGATGATGGTGCCGTAGACCTGTCCGGTCTGCATCTGTATCTGCGACTCATTGATGCCGAGCACGCGCAGATCGATCTTGTCCGAGGGCACGGCCTTTTGCAGGCCCGCGGCGACCTGATCACCGAAGTTGACGTGCTTGGTCTGTCCGGGCGTGCCGAGATCGTCGCCGACATCCTGATTGACCAGCGCGATCGGGAAGTTGTGCAGATTCTTCTCCGGATCGACGACATAGTCGAGATACATCACACCCAGCAGCGAGGCCAGCAGCGTGACCACGACTATCGGGAACACCCACTTGAACGGGGTCAGATGCCGACGTGGAGGGGCTGCCGCGGTCTCGGTGCTCGTCACGTTCGCACGCTAACAGCAAACGCCCTGCGACCCGGGTTATCCCGGCGGTGGGTTGTCCATGGATTGGCCGTAGTATGGGCAATGCCCCCCGCCCGTCTATCAGGGAGCAAACGGTGAATCAGCCCCCCACCACCGACACCCCCGACCAGGCCGAGAACGAACCGCGCGAAGAGTGCGGCGTCTTCGGTGTCTGGGCCCCGGGCGAAGATGTGGCCAAGCTCACGTACTACGGCCTCTACGCACTACAGCACCGCGGTCAGGAGGCGGCCGGTATCGCCGTCGCCGACGGGAAGCAGGTGCTGGTATTCAAGGATCTGGGCCTGGTCAGCCAGGTCTTCGACGAACAGACCCTGGCCGCCATGCCCGGTCACGTGGCCGTCGGCCACTGCCGGTACTCCACTACGGGTTCCGTCACCTGGGAGAACGCGCAGCCGATCTTCCGCACCACCGCCGTCGGCACCGGACTTGCGCTGGGCCACAACGGAAATCTCGTGAACACCGCCGAATTGGGCGCGCGCGCACGCGAACTCGGCCTGGTCTCCGGCCGTCTGGCCGGTTCCATGGCCGCCACCTCGGACTCGGATGTGATCACCGCGCTGCTCGCGCACGCGGCCGCCGACAAGAGCATCGAGCAGGCCGCCCTGGAACTGCTGCCGACGCTGCGCGGCGCGTTCTGCCTGACCTTCATGGATGAGCACACGCTGTACGCGGCGCGGGATCCGCACGGCGTGCGCCCGCTCTGCCTGGGTCGCCTGGATCGTGGCTGGGTGGTCGCCAGCGAAACCGCGGCACTCGATATCGTCGGCGCGGCCTTCGTGCGCGAGATCGAGCCGGGCGAACTGCTGGCGATCGACGCCGACGGTGTGCGCTCGCTGCGCTTCGCCAATCCCGAGCCCAAGGGCTGCGTCTTCGAATACGTGTACCTGGCCCGCCCGGATTCCACCATCTCCGGTCGTTCGGTGCACGCCACCCGCGTCGAGATCGGCCGCCGCCTGGCGGCCGAGCATCCGGTCGAGGCCGATCTGGTCATTCCGGTTCCGGAATCCGGCACCCCGGCCGCGGTCGGGTACGCGCAGGGTTCGGGCGTGCCGTACGGCCAGGGCCTGATGAAGAACGCCTATGTGGGCCGCACCTTCATTCAGCCCAGCCAGACCATTCGCCAGCTCGGCATCCGGTTGAAGCTGAATCCGCTGCGCGAGGTCATTCGCGGTAAGCGGCTCATCGTGGTCGACGATTCCATCGTGCGCGGCAATACCCAGCGCGCGTTGATCCGCATGCTGCGGGAGGCGGGCGCGCTGGAGATCCACGTCCGGATCGCCTCCCCGCCGGTGAAGTGGCCCTGCTTCTACGGCATCGACTTCGCCTCTCCGGCGGAGCTGATCGCCAATGGCGCGGGACCCGAAGGCATCGGCACCGAGAACGTGGACGAGATGGTCGACGGCGTGCGGCGTTCGATCGGCGCGGACAGCCTCGGCTACATCTCCCTGGACAGCATGGTCGCCGCCACCGAGCAGCCGCGGTCGCGCCTGTGCTGCGCCTGCTTCGACGGCACCTACCCGATCGCGCTGCCGAGCGAGATGGCGATCGGCAAGAACGTCCTGGAGGGCATGCTCACCGGTTCGACCGAAACCGAGCTGCTCGCCGACAATGCGAATGCGAGCGCGCTCAGCCGCCCGTAGGAATCTCATTGCCACAGTGCCCCGTCCGCGATCCGCGGGCGGGGCACTGTCGCGTTCGGGGTAAGCACCGTCGAGGTAGGCACCGTCGGGTCGCGTTGGCATGCACAACCGAGGGGTCCTGTACAGATCGCTAGTGACGATTTTGTTTGCTGAAAAGATGCCGACCCATCTCGCGAAGTGGGATGGCATTCCGCACAACCGGTTATAACCACTGGTGAGGACCGCAGGCCACGAGGTCGCGGGGGATATGCGGGCGAAAGGTATTGGCGCACTTACGACAAGGGCGTGTGCGCGCATTTGACCAAATAATGATCAATTTGTTCGTAAACGCAACATTTCCGCAACGACACGCCGATACTGTGCGCAGCCAAAAGATGTCCACCGCGGCGCGGCGGGGCCGCGACCCGGCCCGCGCGCGGCGTTTCGAGAGCAGGGCAGTATGCGCGCGAAAAGTGTTGCGGCAGTAGGAGTTGCAGGCCTGGTTGTGCTGGCGATAGCCGGTTGCGGGTCGGGGAAGACCGGAGGAGGTGGTGGTACCGGCCTGGTGGTCGGCACCACCGACAAGGTGACCTCGCTCGACCCCGCCATGGCCTACGACAATGGATCACTGCTGGCGGAGACACAGGTCTACCAGTTCCTCCTGAATTTCCCGGCGGGAGAGGCGTCTCCGAAACCCGATGCGGCCGAGAAGTGCGAGTTCACCTCGCCCACCGTCTACAGCTGCACGATGAAGCCCGGCCTGAAGTTCGCCAATGGCGATCCGCTGACCGCCAAGAGCGCGAAGTTCTCCTTCGACCGGATGCTGAAGATCAATCACCCGCAGGGCCCGGCGGCTTTGCTGGGCAACCTCGATCACACCGACGCACCGGACGAGAAGACCGTCAACTTCACGCTGAAGGTCGCCAATGACCAGACCTTCCCGGCGATTCTGCCCACCCAGGCGGCGGCCATCGTGGACGAGAAGGTCTTCCCGGCCGAGAGCATCCTCGACGACGATGCCGTGGTGAAGGCGAAGCCGTTCTCCGGCCCGTACACCATCAGCAGCTACGACAAGAACAAGCTGGTCGAGTACAAGGCCTACCCGGATTACAACGGCCTGTTCGGCAAGCCCAAGACCGACAATGTCACGGTCAAGTACTACGGCGAGGCCGCCAACCTCAAACTCGATGTGCAGCAGGGCAATATCGATGTCGCCTGGCATACGCTGGCCCCGACCGATATCGAATCGCTGCGCGGCAATGACAAGGTGACGGTGCACCAGTCGCCGGGCGGTGACACCCGCTACATCGTGTTCAACCTGAACACTCAGCCCGGTGGCACTCCGGCCGGGAAGCTGGCCGTCCGCAAGGCCGTCGCCACCGCCATCGACCGTGACGCGCTGGCCAAGGATGTCTGGAAGGGCACCTGGAGCCCGCTGTATTCGCCGGTGCCGCAGGGTCTCCCGGGCGCGAGCGAGCCGTTCAAGGACATCTACGGCGCCAAGCCGAACAAGGACGCGGCCGCGAAGTTCCTGGCCGATGCGGGCGTCGCCACGCCGGTGGAGCTGAATCTGCAGTACAACACCGATCATTACGGCCAGACCAGCTCCGAGGAGTACGCGGCCATCAAGAACCAGCTGGAGGCCACCGGCCTGTTCAAGGTGAATCTGCAATCCACCGAATGGGTTTCGTACCAGAGGGCGCGTTCCACCGACGGCTACCCGCTCTTCCAGTTCGGCTGGTTCCCGGACTACCCGGATGCCGACGACTACCTGACCCCGTTCTTCCAGCCGGACAACTTCCTGCGCAATCACTTCACCGATCCCAAGATCACCGCCGAATTGCAGGCCGAGCTGACCGAGCCGGATCCGGCCAAGCGGGCCGCCGCGCTCGCCACCCTGCAGCACGATCTGATGGCCGATTTCATGCCCATCGTCCCGCTGCTGACCGGTAATCAGATCGCGGTCTCGGGCAAGAGCGTGCAGGGCGTGGAGAAGACGCTCGACCCGTCCTCCAAGTTCCGATTCGGTGTGCTGAGCAAGTGACGCCTGGCGGCCCCCGCTCCATATGAGGGGGAGCGGGGCCCGCATATTGGCGGCTACTCCCATATATTGGGACTTGTTGAGCAAATGACCAGCTCGGGATATCGGGTACAGCCTGCGGTTCTGTATTCGAGGACCCAGGCAACAGAACGGCAACAACCCACCATTAGGGTGCCCCCAGACATATCAAGCTCGGCGCTGTGATGTCCGTAACCCGGACAACAGCGCCTGACGTTCGAGAGATGAGCAGAATGAGTTCGAAGACGAGCCGGGCGAAGCAGATCGCCGCGGTCGGCATGGCAGGTATCGCGGTCGCCGCGCTGGCGGGCTGTGGATCGGGTCGCACGGGGGGAGGCAATGGCACCGGCATCGTCATGGGCACCACCGACAAGATCTTCTCGCTGGACCCGGCCCTCGCCTACGACAATGGTTCGCTCCAGGCCGAGACCGCCATCTACCAGGCTCTGCTGAACTTCGCGCCGGGCGAGACCGTGCCCAAGCCGGACGCCGCCGAGAAGTGTGAGTTCACCGCCCCCAAGGTCTTCACCTGCACCATGAAGCCGGGCCTGAAGTTCGCCAACGGTAATCCGCTCACCGCCAAGAGCGTGAAGTTCTCCTTCGACCGCGTCCTGAAGATCAATGATCCGAACGGCCCCGCCGCACTGCTCGGCAACCTGGAGAAGACCGAAGCCCCGGACGAGAAGACGGTCAACTTCACCCTGAAGGAAGCCAACGACCAGACCTTCGCGTCGGTCCTGCCCAGCCAGGCCGGACTCATCATCGACGAGAAGTCCTTCCCGGCCGACAAGACCCTCGAGGACGACGCGGTCGTGAAGACCGGCTCCTTCTCGGGCCCGTACACGATCACCAGCTACGACAAGAACAAGCTGGCCGAGTACAACGCCAACCCGGACTACAACGGCCTGTTCGGCAAGCCCAAGAACGACCACATCTCGGTCAAGACCTACGCGGGCAGCGAGAACCTCAAACTCGATGTGCAGAACGGCAATATCGACGTCGCCTACCGCAGCCTGAGCCCCACCGATATCGAATCGCTGCGCGGCAATGACAAGCTGACCGTGCACGAGGGCACCGGCGGCGAGCTGCGCTACATCGTGTTCAACATGAACACCATGCCCGGCAACACCCCGGAGCAGAAGCTGGCCGTGCGCAAGGCGATCGCCAGCAGCGTCGACCGTGAGGCCCTGGCCACCGGCGTCTACAAGGGCACCTTCAGCCCGGCCTACTCCTCCGTGGTGCCCGGCGCGACGGGCGCGACCGAGCCGTACAAGGAGCTCTACGGCGCGAAGCCGAACAAGGACGCGGCCGCCAAGTTCCTGGCCGACGCCGGCGTCGCCGCCCCCGTCACGCTGAACCTGCAGTACAACTCCGATCATTACGGCGGCTCCAGCTCCGAGGAGTACGCGGCGATCAAGAACCAGCTCGAGGCCACCGGCCTGTTCAAGGTGAATCTGCAGTCCACCGAATGGGTTTCGTACCAGGACGAGCGCGTCAAGGACAGCTACCCGCTCTACCAGTTCGGCTGGTTCCCGGACTTCCCGGACGCCGACAACTACCTCACCCCGTTCTTCGGCCCGGACAACACGCTGCAGAACCACTTCGACAACCCGCAGATCAACGCCCTGATGACCGCCGAGAAGGTCGAGGCCGATCCGGCCAAGCGCGCCGCCATCCTGAAGCAGGTCCAGTTCGAGCTGGCCAACAACCACATTTCGATGCTGCCCCTGCTGGCCGGACGCAATATCGCGGTCGCCGGTAAGGGCATCAAGGGTGTGGACGACACGCTCGATCCCAGCTTCAAGTTCCGCTTCGGTGTCCTGAGCAAGTGACCGCCATCGACGAGAAGGGCGGGCCGGCAACCACTCCGGCCCGTCCCGCGGGGAAGCGATTGCGCGGCAGCAATTCCCGCTACAGTGCGCTGCTGCGTTACCTCGGGGTGCGAGCGCTGCTCATCATCCCGACCACCTGGATCCTGGTCACCATCGTCTTCTTCCTCATGCGGGTGATCGGTGATCCGATCAGCGCCGCCATGGGCGGGCGGCTCAGCCCCGCCCAGATCGAGGAACGCAAGGAGGCCGCCGGTCTCAACCGGCCCATCCTCACCCAGTACTGGGAATACCTGACCGGCCTGCTGCACGGCGATTTCGGTAAGTCCCAGGACAATCGTCAGATCAGCGATGTCATCACCACCTACGGTGCGGCCACCCTGGAACTGGTGTTCTGGGCGCTGATCGTGGCCTTCGCGGTCGGCGTCCCGCTCGGCAGATACGCTGCCACCAAACGTGATTCGGCCGCCGACGTGGGTCTGCGACTGTTCGCCATCCTGGTCTACGCGGCCCCGGTGTTCTTCGTCGGCCTGGTGCTCAAGCTGATCTTCTCGGTCAAGCTGGGCTGGCTGCCGGTCGCCGGGCGGGCCAGCACCAATGTGGAGCTGGACCTGCAACACGTCTCGCCCAAGACCAACATCATGATCGTCGACGCGTTCCTCTACGGCGACACCTCGTACATCGTCGACGTGCTGAAACACGCTGTGCTGCCGGCCATCGCGCTCGGCCTGCTCACCGCGGGCGTCTTCCTGCGGCTGGTGCGGATCAACCTGATCCAGACCCTGCGCTCCGGCTATGTGGACGCCGCCCGCGCCCGCGGCCTGTCCGACCGCGTGGTCACCCGCCGCCATGCCTTCCGCAATGCGCTCATCCCGGTCGTCACCGTGATGGGCATGCAGATCGCCATGATGCTGGGCGGCGCGGTGCTCACCGAAACCACCTTCGAGTGGAAGGGATTGGGCTACCAGCTCGCCGCGTATCTACAAGCCCGAGACTTCGTGGCGGTGCAGGGCATCGTCGCGTTCATCGCGATCGTGGTGGCGATCATGAGCTTCCTGGTGGATCTCATCGTCGCGATGATCGACCCGAGGGTGAGGTTCTGATGACCACAATCGAAACGGGCGTCGCGGCCCCCGTGCCGCCTGGCCGGTTCAAGCTGAAGATCCCCGGTCTGGCGCTCATGCGCATGACCCACGGATTGCAGCGCGCCACCCTGCTGTTCGGCCTGGTGCTGGTCGCGGGCTTCATCCTGGTCGCGGTCTTCGCACCGCTCATCGCGCCCTACGGCTTCGCGCAGAGCATGTCCGACGGCGTGGATTTCGCACGGCAGCAAGCACCTTCGGGGGCGCACTGGTTCGGCACCTCGGTGCGCGGCGAGGACGTGTTCTCCCGCGTCATCTTCGGCGCGCGCACCGCGCTGTCGGTCATCGCCGTCTCACTGGTGCTCTCGCTCATCGTCGGCGTGCCGCTGGGCCTGGTGTCCGGTTACCTCGGGCGCTGGGTGGACCGCATCCTGGTGCTGTTCATGGATGCCATGTACGCGTTCCCGTCGCTGCTGCTGGCCATCGTGGTGTCGATCGTGGTGTCCGGCGGACAGTCCAGCAGCTTCGGCGGCATCCTGTCGGCGGCCATCGCCATCACGGTGATCTTCGTGCCGCAGTACTTCCGGGTGGTGCGCAATGCCACCATCGCGGTGAAGCAGGAACCGTACGTGGACGCCGCGCGCGTCACCGGCGCGTCCACCACGCGAATCCTGTTCCGGCACATCCTCGCCAATGTCACCCAGTCACTGCCGGTGCTGATCACGCTCAATGGCGCGGAAGCCATCCTGACCCTCGCGGGCTTGGGCTTCCTCGGCTTCGGCATCGAACCCACCCAGGCCGCCGAATGGGGCTTCGACCTCAACAAGGCGCTCTCGGACGTGTCCAATGGCATCTGGTGGACGGGCATCTTCCCCGGCCTGGCCATCGTGACCGTGGTGCTCGGCATGACCCTGGTGGGCGAGAGCCTCAATGAGGTGCTCAACCCGCTGCTGCGCACCCGCCGTGCCGCCGCCGCCGCGCCGACCGAGCCCGAACTCGCCGCCACCGAGGCCGAAATCGGCGTCGTCGCACCCGAAATCGCGCCCGGCATGCCCGAACTCTCGAAGGAGGCAGGCGATGCCTGATCCGGTACTGTCCTTCGACTCCCTCACCGTCACCTTCGCCACCGACGCGGGCAGTGTCCACGCCGTCAAAGACGTGTCCTACCAAGTCTTTCCGGGCGAGGTACTGGCCGTCGTCGGCGAATCCGGCTCTGGCAAATCGGTGAGCTCCCGCACCGCCATGGGCCTGCTGCCGCCCACCGCCAGCGTGCGCGGCAGCGTCAACCTGGGCGCCAAGGCCATCACCAAGATGAGCCAGAGGGAACTCACCGCCATTCGCGGCGGCGCGGTCTCCATGGTGTTCCAGGAACCCGGCGCGGCCTTGGATCCGCTGTTCACCGTCGGCTTCCAGATCAGCGAGGCCCTGCGCGCGCACTCCGATATGAGCAAGAAGGCCGCGCGCGCCAAGGCGATCGAGCTGCTGCACGCCGTCGGCCTGCCCGATCCGGAAGCCCGGGTGGACTACTACCCGCATCAGCTCTCCGGCGGTCAGAAGCAGCGCGTGGTGATCGCCATCGCCATCGCGTGCGAGCCCAAGGTGATCATCGCCGATGAGCCCACCACGGCCCTGGACGTCACCGTGCAGGCCGAAATCCTGGAGCTGCTGCGCGAATTGCGCGACCGCACCGGCGCGGCCATCGTGCTGATCACCCACAATATGGGCGTGGTCGCCGATCTCGCCGACCGCGTCGTGGTGATGCGCGACGGCAGCATCGTCGAAACCGCCACGGTGGACGAGCTTTTCTCCAATCCACAGCACGAGTACACCAAGGCGCTGCTCGCGGCCGTGCCGAAACTGCATGTGGCGGTCGCCGATTCGTCCTCCAGCACGGCGGGCGCACTGCTCGAGAAGACCACCGTGCGCGAGCCCGTCCCGGCCGACGCCGAAATCGTGCTCGAGGTCACCGACCTGGTCGTGGAGTTCCCCGGACCGCTCGGGCGCGCCGCCTTCCGGGCCGTGGACGATGTGACCATCACCCTGCGCCGCGGCGAAACCCTCGGCCTGGTCGGCGAATCCGGCTCCGGCAAGTCCACCATCGGCCGCTGCGTGGCCGCCCTGCAACGCCCCACCTCGGGCAGCGTGCGGGTACTCGGCACCGATATCTCCGGACTCTCCGAGCGCAAGCTGCGGCCCATCCGCAAACGCTTCGGCTTCGTCTTCCAGGATCCGGCCACCTCGCTCAACCCGCGCCTCACCATCGGCGACTGCATTGCCGAACCGCTGATCGTGCACGGTGAGGTCAAGGGCGCGGCCATGCGGGAACGCGTGCGGCACATGCTCGACGACGTCCAGCTCGCCGCCGGCACCGAAGGCCGCTACCCGCACGAGCTCTCCGGCGGGCAGCGTCAACGCGTCAGCCTGGCGCGCGCCCTCGTGCTCAACCCGGACCTGCTGGTGGCCGACGAACCGACCAGCGCCCTGGACGTCTCCGTCCAGGCCAAGGTGCTCGAGCTGTTCGCCGACCTGCAACGCGAATGCGGCTGGGCCTGCCTGTTCATCAGCCACGACCTGGCCGTGGTGGATCAGCTCGCGGACCGGATCGTGGTGCTGCGCAATGGCGCGGTCGTCGAACAGGGCGGCAATGACGAAATCCTGCGCAGCCCCAGCCAGGAGTACACCCGTCGCCTGGTCGCCGCCGTGCCCGTCCCGGATCCGGTGGAGCAGCGCCGCCGCCGTGCCGAGACGGTGGAGCTGTTCGCCACCGATCACACGGCTTGACACCCGACGGGCACCGACACGGATGTAAGCCTGTTATCGGACTCAGGTAGCGTGAGCAGGCATCTATCCGACCGAATCGGCTTGGAGTTCTCCCCGAACATGACTGAACAGACACCCAGCGGCGCCGGTGCCTCCTACGCGGCGGCCGGAGTGGATATCGAAGCCGGCGACCGCGCAGTCGAACTGTTCGCGCCACTGGCCAAGAAGGCCAGCCGGCCCGAGGTGCAGGGTGGACTCGGCGGATTCGCCGGACTGTTCGCGCTGAAGGGCGGATACAAGGAGCCGTTGCTGGCCGCCTCCACCGACGGCGTCGGCACCAAGATCGCCGTCGCGCAGGCCATGGACAAGCACGACACCGTCGGCCTCGACCTGGTCGCCATGGTCGTCGACGATCTGGTCGTGTGCGGCGCCGAACCGCTGTTCCTGCAGGACTACATCGCCATCGGCAAGGTCGTCCCCGAGCGCGTCGCGCAGATCGTCTCCGGCATCGCCGAGGGCTGTGTCATCGCGGGCTGCGCGCTGCTCGGTGGCGAGACCGCCGAACATCCGGGCCTCATGGGCGCGGACGACTACGACCTGTCCGCCACCGGCGTCGGCGTCGTGGAAGCCGATGCCGTGCTCGGCCCCGACCGCGTCCGCCCCGGCGACGTCGTCATCGGCATGGGCGCCTCCGGCCTGCACTCGAACGGCTACTCGCTGGCCCGCAAGGTCCTGCTCGATATCGACCGCATGTCCCTCACCGGACACGTCGAGGAATTCGGCCGCACCCTCGGCGAGGAACTGCTCGAGCCCACCAAGATCTACGCCAAGGACTGCCTGGCCCTGATCGCCGAAACCGATGTGCGCACCTTCTGCCACGTCACCGGCGGCGGCCTGGCCAATAACCTGGCCCGCGTGCTCCCGGCCGGCCTCGTCGCCGAACTGGACCGCGGCACCTGGAACCCGGCCCCGATCTTCAAGCTCATCGCCCAGCGCGGCCGCGTCGAGCGCGCCGAGATGGAGAAGACCTTCAATATGGGCGTCGGCATGGTCGCCGTCGTCGCCCCCGAGGACGCCGACCGCGCCCTCGCCGTCCTGACTGCCCGCCACATCGACTGCTGGACCCTCGGCACGGTGAAGAAGGCCAAGGACGCCGACGCGGCCCGTGTGCTCCTCATGGGAGACCACCCGCGCTTCTAGAAGCACAGGCACGAAATCGGCCCCGATCACTCATGAGTGATCGGGGCCGATTTATTTCGTAACAACTGATTTCGCAAGATCCGGGTAACTCCGCGGGTACCCCAGAATCGGTGGCACGCCAAACCGCCACTACGCGTTGCCTTCTGGCGACGGCACTCAGCCGGGCGCAAAAAGTTGCGGAGAGGTGGGGGAGTTCAACGAAAAAACCACCAGTGTCCCGTCCAAGATCGGGCGGGAGCTGGTGTTCTCAGCGAGTCCTCGATGTCGTCGCATCCGGGGTCCATCGACGTGCTAAAGGGGAGACCAGGCTCGGTCTCCCCTTGCGCGTCAATCAATCCGAGTCAGCGTCGCCAGTCGTCGTAGCTGTCGTCGTCGTCCCAGCTCGACGGCGACTTGCTCGCGTCAGGCTCGTCGGACAGCACAGCACCACTCCGCTGCGATTCGGCGGGACTACCCGCCAGCTCGCGCTGAAGGCTCGTGAAGTCGGTCGACGGAGAGCTGTACTTGAGCTCACGTGCGACCTTGGTCTGCTTTGCCTTAGCCCGGCCACGGCCCATGGCTGACCCCCTCGCGTCACTGCGGGGCGGCCTGGGGTGGGTTTGGCGGCCCCGTTCGAATTAATAATCTTCCTGACAGACACTTTAGCGTGTGTCAGGCGGTCGCGCTTCCAGGAGTGGGGGAGAAACCACGGAAGTGCCGCCGCGAGGACCTCGCGGCGGTGTGATCCGGGCATCGAGCAGGGCTACAGCACGCCCGGAATCGCTCGCACGATGCCCACTCTCGCGCCGCCGCCGAGTACCGGCGGGGCGGCCAATTCCGCGTGCGCGTCGGACCATTCGATGCCCATACGCTGCAAAATCGCCAGCGTCAGCGGAACCCGGGCACGATCCGCACCGTCATCGATCTTGTAGGCGAAGGCCGAGCCGTCCGGCAGCGCGCCCGCGTGCACGCCATCCGCGCCGATCTTGCAGACCAGACCCGGCGTTGCGGTCATCACGCGCAAATCCGGCCCGTCCGTGCCGGAAATCACTCGCGGATGGGCACGAATCGCATCCGCGACCCGACGTTCCGGACTACCTTCCGGGGCCGTCGCCAGAGTGGCGTAGGCGCGGGCCAGATTCACCAGCGATACCGGCACGATCGGCAGGCCACAGCCGTCTATGCCCAGGTCGGTCTCCGGTTCACCGGTCACGTCCGCGATGGTCGCCAGCACCGCCTGCTGGAGCGGGTGCGCGGAATCCAGGTACCCGCGGGTGGGCCAGCCATTGATCTGGCAGGTGGCGAGCATGGCCGCGTGCTTGCCGGAGCAGTTCATGAATATGCGGCGCGCGGACTTCACCCGATCGCCGCCCGCCAGCACCTGCGCGCGAGCCTGCTCGTCGAAGGGTAGATCGGCGGGGCATTCCAGATCGTCCTCGGTGAAACCGAAGCGATCCAGGAGCCGCTGTACGAGGTCCACGTGATCCGGCTCGCCGAAATGCGAGGCCGTGGAAATGGCCAGCTCGGCATCGTCGATCGGCTCGAAACCATTGCGCAGCAGGGTGAGCGCCTGCATCGGCTTATTGGTGGAGCGCGGGAAGATCGGGCCGTGCACGGCACCCAACTCGACCAGCGGCTCACCGTCCGGACGCAGCACGACCACCGAACCGCGATGCACGCACTCACGGAAACCGGAGCGGACCACTTCCACCAGATCGACGCTCATGCCCGCACCTCGCTGGCGCTCGGCTCCGGCATGAACGCCGGGGACGCTGTTCCTATGGTTCGCTCGCTGCGCTCCCTCACTGCATCGGCTCCCTTCAGGTTCGCGGCCGCGCGAGCGGCGTTCTCGTGACGGCGGCGGTGCCGCTCGACCTGCATGCGCACATCGTCGGAGATGGTCGGCTCGGCTTCGAGCAGTGTGTCCAGGCGCTCGATATCGGTGCCGGTGAACTGGTCTCGCACGGTGATGCCGTGCGCGGGGACATGCACGACGCGGACCTCGTCGCCCGCGCCGATCGTGCCTTCGGTCAAGACCCGTAGATAGGCGCCGGTATCGGATTGCAGGGTGAAGCGCTTGACCCATTGCGCCTCGCCGGACCACTGCTGGAAGGTGGCGCATGGGACGCGCGGGGCGGACACCTCCAGGAGGGCGTCGCCGACGGCCCAGCGCTCGCCGATCACGGCGTCGCTCACCGGAAGACCCTCGATGCGCAGGTTCTCGCCGAACCAGCCCGCGGGGAGTTCGCGGTGCAGTGCACCGGCCCAGCGGTTCGCGTCCTCTTCCGCATAGGCGTAGACGGCCTGGTGGATGCCACCGTGATTCTCGGGGTCGCAGACGTGATCGCCCTCGAAACCCAGGGCGCGCACCGGAACTCGCCGCGGGACCGGACGCTTGTCGATGGCGGTGCGGCCGACCCGCGTCTTCACCTCGATCTCGGCATGCACCACACACACGGCCAGGACTCGGCCGGAATGGGTGCTCACCGGCCGCGGAGCTTCTCGACGGCGAGCCGGCCGGCCTGCGGCTCGTCATGGGCGGGAACGGAATCCGCGTCGATGGCGGCGGCGCACGGGCCCGCCGTCAGCTGGGTGTCGGCGGGGATAGTGCGTTTGATCAAGGCGAGGGCGATCGGGCCGAGTTCGTAGTGGTCGATCACGGTGCCCAGCACGCCCACCGCGCGGCCGCCCGCCGTCACCGGCTCACCGGGTTCCGGGCGGGAGTCGGCGGAGCCGTCCAGGTGCAGCAGCACCAGATGTCGAGGGGGCTTACCGAGATTGTGGACTCGGGAGACCGTCTCCTGACCCCGGTAGCAACCCTTGTTCAGGTGCACCGCACCGAATTCCTCGATGCCGCCGATCCAGTTCGCCTCGTGCGGGATGGTGCGGTCATCGGTGTCGATGCCGATGCGCGGGCGCAGGGCCGCGACCCGCAGCGCCTCGAAGGTCCACATGCCCGCCGCCTCCGCGCCCGCGGCGCGCAGCCGGGACCACCAGTCGGCCAGTTGGGCGCGGGGAACGAGCAGGTCGAAGGAGTCCGCGGTCGGCCACGGCATGCGGCGGATGAAGCCGCCGCCGGGCAGGGCGAGGGCCTGATAGGTGTCGGGAAGGGCTGCGACGCCGAGGGTTTCGAGCAGGCTCCGCGCGTCCGGGCCGAGCAGGCTCAGCACCGCGTGATCGGCGGCCTCGACCGGCTTGGCATCGGCCCAGAACACCATCTTCTGCAGGAAGCTCAGCAGATCCGGTCCGCGCTCGGCCTCGGTATCGATCCAGAGCGTGCCGTCGAGATCGGTCAGCACGAAGTGATTGAGCACGCGGCCGTTCAGATCCAGATCCAGATCCTCCGCCGACTGCCCGTCGCCCAGCGTCGCGATGCTCTGACTGGAGATGGTGTGCAGCCAGGTCAGCCGCTCTTTACCGGTGATCGCGAGGACGAATCGATGCGACCGATCCACGATCGCGACCCGCTGCACCGCCGCGCGCTGCTCGCCGAGCGGATCACCGTAATGCCACGCCACCGCGGCATCCGGAGATCCCGGCGGCCCCGCGACAGCCCCTGGAACCTGAAGGATCGGACTGGGCGCAACCGAGGAGGACACGGTTCCACCCTAGCCTGCGTATTCGGACACCCCCGAGGGAGCGGCTGTGCGGCTCGACACGCGGTAATCCCGCCGCCGGAACTCCCTCACCGCTGTACAGGCGGGTTGGCGGGTTCTGCCGCTCGGTTAGGGCTCGGGAAAACGGTTGCTGTCCTAGGCTCGGTCGCATGGTGGAACGGGTTTTGGTGACTCTTGACGGCGCGATCCGGGATCCGGATGCGCCGTTGTTGTATGCGGACGATATCGGGACGCTGCGGGGCGACGGCGTGTTCGAGACGGTGCTGGTGCGGGAGGGGACGGCGTGCGCGCTGGAACTGCACCTGGGCCGACTACGCCGGTCGGCGGAGGCGCTCGAATTGCCCGCGCCGAATCTGGACGCCTGGCGGTCTGCCGTGCAGACGGCGGCCAAGGAATGGGGGAGTGAGCGCGAGGGGCTGCTGCGGATGGTGCTCACCCGCGGGCGTGACAGCCATCACGGTTCCTCCAGCAAAGCAACGGCTATCAATGGTGGGGAGCTGTCCGAGGCCGAACCGGCCACCACCGGTTACGTTTTGGTGCTTTCCGTACCCGATCGCGTCAAAACCGCTCGCACCGAGGGTGTTTCGGTCATCACATTGTCGCGCGGTATCTCCATCGATCTGGCGCAGGCCGCGCCGTGGCAGTTGCTGGGGGCCAAAACCCTTTCGTACGCAACGAATATGGCCGCGCTGCGATTCGCCCAGCGGATGGGGGCCGACGACGTCATCTTCACCAGCACCGAGCATCGGGTGCTGGAGGGACCGCGTTCCACGGTGGTCATCTCCCGGGGTAAACAGTTGATCACCCCGCCTGCACGAAATGGGGTGCTACCTGGGACGACTCAGCGCGCGCTGTACACCGTGGCGGAGAAGGCGGGCTATGAGTGCCTGTACGAGCCGCTGTTCACGGCCGATCTCATCACCGCCGACAGCATCTGGATGCTGTCCAGTGTCACCTTGGCGGCGCGGGTGAAGTCCTTGGACGGGCTGCGAATGTCGGCCCCGGACACCGCTGCCGAGATCACCGAGCTGGTGGATCGCGGGATCGCGCAGCAGGGGAGCATCGCGGACTGGTGAGTCGTTCGCGCGAACTTAACGGTCCAGCTAATTTCTGGACACTGTGGCGTGGCGCATGTTGATTCGCTGATTCCGAGGCGTACTGTCTGGTACTACGTCATGTCGTAGATCGGCAGGAGGTCGGATGAGCGTCGTAGACGTCGCACGCTGGCAGTTCGGAATCACCACCGTTTATCACTTCATCTTCGTGCCGCTCACCATCGGCCTCGCCCCGCTCGTCGCGGGTATGCAGACCGCGTGGGTGGTCACGGGCAAGGAGCATTGGTACCGCCTCACCAAGTTCTTCGGGAAGCTGTTCCTGATCAACTTCGCCCTCGGTGTCGCCACCGGCATCGTGCAGGAATTCCAGTTCGGCATGAGCTGGAGCGAGTACTCCCGATTCGTCGGTGACGTATTCGGCGCACCGCTCGCCATGGAGGCCCTGGTCGCCTTCTTCCTGGAGTCCACCTTCCTCGGACTCTGGATCTTCGGCTGGGACCGGCTGCCCAAAAAGGTGCACCTGGCGACGATCTGGATAGTCGCCATCGGCGTGAACGCCTCCGCGTACTTCATTGTCGCGGCCAACTCGTTCATGCAGCATCCGGTGGGCGCGAAATACAATCCGGAGACCAAGCGCGCCGAACTCACGAGCATCTTCGAATTGCTCACCAACAACACCACTCTCGCGGCCTTCCCGCACGTGGTGGCCGGAGCCTTCCTCACCGCGGGCACCTTCGTCGCCGGTATCGCCGGTTGGTGGATGGTGAAACAGGCGCGGCAGGCCAAGGCCGACGGAACCGAAGCGCCCCTCGAATACGCCCGCACCACCTGGCGGCCCGCCGCCCGGTTCGGGCTGTGGGTGATCGTGGTCGCCTGTATCGCCATGGTGTTCACCGGTGACATCCAGGGCAAGCTGATGTTCAAACAGCAGCCCATGAAGATGGCGTCGGCGGAATCGTTGTGCCACACCGAAACCGATCCGGACTTCTCGGTCCTCACGGTCGGCACGCACAACAACTGCGACAGTGTGGACCACCTCATCGAGGTGCCGTTCGTGCTGCCGTACCTGGCCGAAGGCAAGTTCAACGACGTCACGTTGCAGGGTGTCAAGGACTTGCAGGTGACCTACAACGAGAAGTACGGCATCGGCGACTACCGGCCCAACCTGTTCGTCACCTACTGGTCCTTCCGCGCCATGATCGGCCTGATGGCCGGCTCGATCCTGTTGGCGCTGGCCGGATTCTGGGTGACGCGGCGCGGCCGGGTGCCCGATATGAAATGGTTCGGCTGGCTGTCGCTGCTCGCCATCGTCACGCCATTCGTGGGCAATAGCGCGGGCTGGGTGTTCACTGAGATGGGCCGCCAGCCCTGGGTGGTCGCACCCAATCCGACCGGTGACCACAACATTCGAATGACAGTCCAGCAGGGCGTCTCCGGGGTCTCGGCGGGCACCGTCCTGACCTCGCTGATCGTCTTCACCCTGCTCTACGGGATGCTCGCGGTGGTGTGGTTCTACCTGATGCGGCGCTACGTGATCGCGGGCCCGGATCACCCAGCCATCGGCGCAGTGAGCGGCGGCGACGATGACACCCCGAAGATGACCGGGGACTCCGAAGCCGTCGAGAAGCTTTCCTTCGCCTACTAGGAGTCGGGCATGAGTCTGCAAGTATTTTGGTTCCTACTGATCGGCGTGCTCTTCACCGGCTACTTCGTGCTGGAGGGCTTCGACTTCGGCGTCGGCATGCTCATGCCGATCATCGGCAAGGGCTCCGAGGTCAAGAAGCGGGTGGTGCTCAACACCATCGGACCGGTGTGGGACGGCAATGAGGTGTGGCTGCTCACCGGCGGCGGCGCGCTGTTCGCGGCGTTCCCCGAGTGGTACGCCAGCCTGTTCTCCGGGTTCTATCTGGCCTTGCTGCTGATTCTGGTCGGATTGATCGTGCGCGCGGTGGCCATCGAATACCGCAGCAAGATCGACGATCCGAAGTGGCGGTTCTGGGCCGATGTCGGTATCGGGCTGGGGTCCTGGATTCCGGCCATCGCCTGGGGTCTCGCGTTCGGCAACATCATTCACGGCGTGAAGCTCAACGAGCACAAGATGATCGAAGGCAATCTGTTCGATCTGCTCAACCCGTACTCGCTGCTCGCGGCGCTCACCACGACGCTGCTGTTCGCGCTGCACGGGGCGGTGTTCATCGCGCTCAAGACCGGCAATGAGGTGCGCGACGACGCCCAGCGCCTGATCCGAATCCTGTTCGTGCCCACCGCCGTCGTGGTCGCCGCCTTCGGCATCTGGACCCAGCTCGCCTACGGGCACGACTGGACCTGGATTCCGCTGGCACTGGCCGTGGTCGGCCTGCTGGTCGCGGGCTTCGCCGCCACCCAGGGGCGCGACGGCTGGGCCTTCACCGGCACCGCGCTCACCATCGCGGCGGCCACGGTACTGCTGTTCGGATCGCTGTTCCCGAATGTGCTGCCCTCCACCATCGACGCGGCCTACAGCCTCAGCGTCGACGGCCGCGACGGCACCGTGAGCGCGTCCTCGACGCACTACACGCTGGTCGTCATGAGCTGGGTGGCGGTGGTCATGACCCCGATCGTCCTGATCTACCAGGGCTGGACGTACTGGGTCTTCCGCAAGCGGCTCACCATGGAGCAGATCCCGGCCCCGATCGGCCTGCCCCTGGCGGAGTCGAAGCCGTAACCGCTCGCAGTATCTAGTTGGACGGGACCGCGCCCCCGGCACAGTGCCGGGGGCGCGCACCCCGAGGAGGTCGACATGGCACGGCCGATCGATCCGCGGCTGTGGCGGTACGCCCGCTCGGCGCGCACGTATCTCGCCCTGAGCGTGACACTCTCACTGATCACCACCCTCTGCATCGTGATCGCGGCCCTCGCCCTGGCGCGCATCCTGGCCGGAGTCATCACCGACCCGTCCCTCCGCGAAATAGGCTCCTGGACCCTCGAATTGGCGATCCTCGCCACCGCCATCACCTGCCGGGCCGCCGCCACCTGGTGGCAGTCCCGCCTCGCCCACCGCGCCGGAGCCCAGGTAGTGGCCGAACTCGAGACGGCCGTCCTCACCGCCGGAGCCCACCTGCAGCCCCGCGAACTGGAAACCCGCCGAACCGAATTAGCGGTAGTCGTCAGCTCCGGCCTCACCGGCCTCCGCTCCTACCTCGCGGGCTACCTCCCCGCCCTCCTGCTCTCCACCCTCGTCCCACCCATCGTGCTGGCCGTAATCGCCCTCCACGACTGGGTCTCCGGGGCGATCATCGCGGTGACCCTCCCCTTGATCCCGATCTTCATGATCCTCATCGGCCTACTCACCCAGGGCCGGGCCAAGGGCACCCTCGCCGCCACCACCCAGCTCTCCGATCAGCTGCTGGACCTCTTTGCGGGCATGCCCACCCTGCGCGCCTTGGGCCGCGAGTCCGGCCGCGCGCGGCTGTCGAATGCCGCCACAGGACCCGACCATGCTGCCGCGGGATCGGGTGACGCTGCGGCGGGATCGGATGAGGCTGCCCTGGTGTCGGGTGACGCTGCCGCACAACCGGAGTCGCCCCGCAGCATGGCGACTCGCGTCCGCGACCTCGGCGACACCCTGCACCGCCGCACCATGTCGGCCCTCCGCTTGGCCTTTCTCTCCTCCATGGTCCTGGAAATGCTCGCGACCCTCTGTGTAGCCCTGGTCGCCGTCTCCATCGGCATGCGCTTGGTCTTCGGTGAAATGGGCCTGCACGCGGGTCTGGTCGCGCTAATCCTCGCCCCCGAGGTGTATCTACCCCTCCGTGCGGTGGGTGAGCGCTTCCACGCCGCCCAGGACGGAATGGCCGCCGCCGAAAAGGCTTTCGCGGTCCTCGACCCCGCCACCCCCGCCGAGCCGAATCCGGCCGCCGATAGCGTCGGACGGTCGACCACCGTCGAAATTCGAGACTGCCTCGGCCGCATAGACATTCGAGATCTGTCCGTCGCGGCCCGCGACGGAGCGGCCCCCGGTGGGCTGACAGCCGTCCTCCGCCCCGGCACCGTCACCGTCCTGGCCGGTCCGAACGGCAGCGGCAAATCCACTGCCCTCCAGGCGATCCTGGGACTGCTCACCCCCGATTCGGGCGAGGTGACGGTGGACGGCACCCCGGTTGCCGCCCTCGACCGCGACCAGTGGTGGTCCCGCTTGGCCTGGCTCCCGCAGCGCCCCGTCCTGGTCCCCGGCACCCTCCGCGAAAACCTGGAACTACTCGGCCCGCCCGCCAGTGCCGCCGAGCTGGAGAACGCCTGCACCGCTACCGGATTCGATGCCATACTCGACGAACTCCCGGCCCGCTGGAACACGATCGTCGGCACGGGCGGCACCGGCCTCTCCCTGGGCCAGCGCCAACGCCTCGCTCTCACTAGAACCTTGGCCGCCGACCGCCACATCCTCCTGCTGGACGAACCCACCGCCCACCTCGACGAGGCCTGCGAACAAACGGTTCTCGCCGCCTTGGTGGCCCGCGCCCGAGCCGGAGCCACCGTCGTAATCGTCGGCCACCGCCCCGCCGTCCTCGCCGTGGCTGACCACATCGTCGAAGTCCACGCCGTTCCACACCCCGCCACCCCCTCCTCCGATGCGAACCCAGTCGGAGCGGCCACCCACGCAGGTGTGCGCGGGCCCATCGTTCCAGCGGCGGAGTCAGCCTTCGCCGTCCCGAGCGAATCTCCGAGCATCGCGGTGGAATCCGGGTCGGACACCCGCGATGCCCGGATCGATGACCTGGGTGCAGCGGACGCGGAATCGAATACCGCCGTGCACGATCCACGCCGGAGCACGGACTCGGCGTTCCAGAGTTCCGGAGGTGAGGACCTCGCGTCGGCGATCACCGCGCGGCGGGGCGCTGCGACAGAAAGCACGGTTGCGGTTCCGGATGGGGTCGGAGCTGCGGGTAGTGGTGAGGTGAGGGTGCGATGAGGGCTGTGCTGGAGGACTTTCGGCGGATTCGCGAATTGCTGGAGCTTTCGCCGTGGCGGATGGCGGTTTCCGTTGCTTGGGGAGTGGCGGCGCTCGGGAGTGGGCTGGGGCTGGCGGCCTTGGCTGCGTGGCTGATTGCGCGGGCGTGGGAGATGCCGCCGGTGCTGGATCTGTCGATCGCGGTGGTGACGGTACGGGCGTTGGGCATCGCGCGAGGGCTGTGCAGGTATCTCGAGCGGCTGGCCACCCACGATGTGGCGTTGCGGTCGATGAGCTTGGCACGGACCAGCACCTACCGGACGCTCGCGGCGGCCGATATCTGGCGGCCTCGGCGGACCGGATCGGGAAGCGTGGCGGCCGATCGGCCATTCGGCACCGAAGAGCCACCGCGGCAAGGGGATCCGACGCAGTTGCGGCGGGGAGAGCTGCTGAGCCGGGTCGGTTCGGATATCGATGATCTTGGCGCCGTGGTGGTTCGGGCGTTCGTTCCGATCGCGGTGGCGCTCGTGCTGTCGGTGGCCGCGGTCGGCCTGATGGCGGCTATTTCTGTGTACGCCGCGCTGATATTGGCTGGGGCGCTGGCGGTTTCGGGGATTATTGCGCCGTGGCTTTCGGCTCGGGCGGCGCGGGAGGCCGAGTTGGCTGTGCGGGCCGATCGGACGGAGTTCACGGCCGAGGCGTTGACGGTGCTCGATCATGCGGCCGAATTGCGGGTGGCCGGAAGGCTTTCCGGGGCGATCGGGGCGGCCGAGCTGGCCGGGAAGCGTGCGGTGGCGGCCGAGGATCGGGCTGCCGCGCGCAGCGCTTGGTCTGCGGCGGTATTGCCGTTGTCCATCGGGGTGAGTGTGCTCGGCGCGCTGCTGATCGGGATCGTGTTGTACGGGACCGGTCCGGCGGTGGACATAGGCGGATTTCAGACCGTGGCGGGTGGCGGGATCACGCCCATGGCCCTCGCGGTGCTGGTGCTGGTGCCGCTGTCCGCGTTCGAGGCGGTCGGGGTGTTACCCGCCGCGGCGCAGGCGCTCACGACGGGGCGGGCTGCCCTGCATCGGCTGGATGATCTCGAGCGCACCGAATCCGAGGGTCCGGCAATGGATCTGCCCGAGCTACCGGCGGGGCGGCGGATCGCCGTGGTCGGTCCGAGCGGTGCCGGGAAGACCACCCTGCTGATGCATTGGGCAGGCCTGTTCGACACTCCTCGCGCGGGCGTCACCTTCTTTGCCGAGGATGCCCACCTGTTCGGCACCACGGTGCTCGAGAACCTGCGGGTGGCTCGCGGTGACATCACCGCGCGGGAGGCCGAGCAGGCGCTGCGTGCGGTGGGAGCGGGTGCGTGGCTGGACTCCCTGCCCGAGGGCGTGCACACCGATCTGGTCGGTGGCGCGGCGGCCGTTTCGGGTGGTCAGCGTCGCCGCATCCTGTTGGCTCGGGCGCTGCTCGCCCCGGTACGAGTGCTGTTGCTGGATGAGCCGACCGAACATCTGGAGGCCGAGTCGGGCGCGGAGCTGCTGCGTGGACTGCTGGATGAATCGCATGGCCTGGTCGACGCGGATCGGACGGTCGTGGTGGTCACGCATCAGCTGCCGCCGGAGCATCGCGCGGACACCATCGTCCGCGTCGCCGCGGACGGCACCATCACAATCGACCGGCTTATTCCCGCAAACCACAACTGACCTGCGATTTCGCAGTCGGAGAAAATGCGTTGCCGGGTTCGCCGCGGCCGACTACTTTCATCTGTACACGGAAAGGAGGTGGTTCGAATAATGGTTGGTAATTCGAGGACTCGTGAGGTGGCTGTCCGCTAAGGGCCACCGCTGCAACGGAATCCCGTAGCGCGAGCGCTTAGCGAATTCCAGGCAGTCACCCGGCCCCCTAGCCTCCCGGTCTTGTCCGATCGGGAACCGCGAATGTTGCATCCGCGGTAACAGCTAGGGGGTCGTTCCCCGTTTCAGGGGCAAAAAAATCAGCCGGTTGTCTGTCTAGAGACAACCGGCTGATCTATGTTTCGGGCTAGCCCACGTGGCGTTGCAGGCGGGCGGACAGGCGCGGTTCGAGAGCCCCGTCCGGTCCGATGCGCTCCTCGACGTAGCCGAGGTCGCCGCCCTCGACAATGCCGTAGAGCCGCTTCGCACCGCCGACCACGATGCCGGACTGGCTGCGGATCACCACATCGGTGGCGAGCTCCCAGGAGGACTGGGTCAGCGCCTGGCCGTAGAAGAGTTCGACAATGCCGGTCGAGTGGGTGAGCAGCAGTTCGAGGACCTCGTCGTCGCCGTCGATGCCGACCCGCCAGAACCCGCTCTCGCGCAGATCAGGTCCGCCGTAATTGCCGTCGGTGTCGACGATCCAGGAACGCGATTCCCAGGTGAGATAGTCGCCGCCGTCGTGGGCGACGATGATCTGCTGGCCGAAGCGGTAGTCGCCGGTCTCCACATTGTTGCCCTCGCCCTCACCGCGCCACACGCCGACCAGCGGCAGCAGCGCGAGCATGGAGGAACTCAGGTCGGGACCCAGCCGCAGGTTGGCGGTGTCCTCGGGCAGCGGAAGTCCGGGGAGCGACGGAATGTTCAGCGCCCCGCTCGATTTGGCCCGTTCGACCGCCTCGGCGACCGCCTGGTCACCACTGCGCCGTGAACCGTCGTCATGGCGTTTGGTCGGCGTCGTCGACGCCGACCCATTGGCCACTTCGTTGTCGACGTTCTCCTGTGCCGGGTCGGTCACGACTCGGTGAACAGCCGGTAGAGGACGTACAGACCGAACCAGGCGATCAGTACGGAGACGAGAACCAGCAGTATCTCGAAGGTAAGCACCACGTCTCGGATTCTAATCGCACGGCCCCGGCGAAGCGAAGCGGGTCCGGGGGTGTGTGGGCGAAAGCGCACGAAAACGGCCCCGGGAAATGAATCCCGGGGCCGTTTCAGGTATTTCGAGGTATCGCCTTACTTGGCGACGGTGACGTCCACAGTGTGGATGCCGGCGCCCTCGGGCGCGACCTCGGCGGTGCCGTTGCCGGAGGCGGACAGCGCGCGGATGGTCCACGAGCCCGGCGCCGCGAAGAAGCGGAAGTCGCCGGTGCCCGAGGCCACGACCTCGGCCGTGAAGTCGCCATTGCCGTCGAGCAGGCGCACGAACGCGCCACCGACGGTCTGGCCGTCAGCGGTCAGGACGCGGCCGGTGATGACCGTCTCCTTCTCGACGTCGACATTGGCCGGGATGGCCTGACCCTGGGTAGGTGCTGCACACATATTGATTACGCTCCCAACTCGATCGGTGCACCGACGAGGGACCCGTACTCGGTCCAGGACCCGTCGTAGTTCTTGACGTTCTTGTGGCCCAGCAGCTCCTGCAGCACGAACCAGGTGTGCGAGGAACGCTCGCCGATGCGGCAGTAGGCGATGGTCTCCTTCTCGCCGTCCAGACCGGCCTCCTTGTAGAGGGTGGCCAGCTCTTCGTCGGACTTGAAGGTGCCGTCCTCGTTCGCGGCCTTGGACCACGGCACGTTGATGGCGGTCGGGATGTGGCCCGGACGCTGCGACTGCTCCTGCGGCAGGTGAGCCGGGGCCAGGATCTTGCCCGAGAACTCGTCGGGGGAGCGCACGTCGACCAGGTTCTTGGTGCCGATGGCCGCGATGGCCTCGTCACGGAACGCGCGGATGGTCAGGTCCTGCTCGCTGGCCTTGTAGGCGGTGGCCGGACGCGACACGACATCCTTGACCAGCGGGCGGCCGTCGAGCTCCCACTTCTTGCGGCCACCGTCGAGCAGCTTCACGTCCTGGTGGCCGTAGAGCTTGAAGTACCAGTACGCGTAGGCCGCGAACCAGTTGTTGTTGCCGCCGTACAGCACGACGGTGTCGTCGTTGCCGATACCGCGGGCCGACAGCAGATCGGAGAACTGCTCGCGGTTGACGAAGTCACGCCGGACCTGGTCCTGCAGATCCTTCTTCCAGTCGAGACGCACGGCGCCCTCGATGTGCCCCAGGTCGTAGGCGGAGGTGTCTTCGTCGACCTCGACGAGGACGACGCCCGGGGTGTTCAGGTTCTCTTCGACCCAGTCAGCGGAGACCAGGGCATCGGAGCGAGCCATGTTGTTCCTTTCGATGTGTTGCCGGAGTCAGGCGGTTGGTTGAGGGGTCAGGCGGTCGGGGAGCTCGTCGCGGCCTTCGGGAGAAAACGCGCGGCGAGGGGATAGATCTTGCAGCCCAGGCAGATACCGAAGGCCGCGTTGAGGAAGGCCGCGAACAAGGCGAACCCGGTGAAGATGGCACCGGCGAGAGTGCTGCCGGCCGCGAACCCGATCACGCCGAGCACGGCGAAGATCAGGCCGACCAGCTGCGCGAATCGCAGCGGCGCAATCGGTTCCACTTCGGGCGCGGGGCCGATGCGCGGCGCGACCAGGGTGGCGTAGATCCGTCCGTAGGGGCTGCGGCGCGGGCCATTGGCGGCGCCGAGCGCGAACACCACCGCTTGCACGGCCAGCAGCACGGCGGCGGCGGGGACGGAGAAGACGGAAACGATCAGGACGAGCGCCAGGACAGCGGTAGTGATCCAGGCGGCGAAACGCGGGCCGCGGACATCCACCTGTCCCACAGGCGGTTTCAGGGGATTCTGATTCGACATGAGTGTGCTCCTGCGCTGAAGGTCTATATGGCCAGATCGCCGGAGGATCGACATGATCTCTCGTACGGCGGGTCAAACCCGGTCGGCGTCAGAAGAATTCGAAAGGCCGACCGGCTAGCGGCACAGGCAGCAACAACCGCCGAGGCGGCACAGGTCTACTGTGCGGCGTCGGGTGAGCATCAGCTCGCGGTTGGATTCCACGAAGGGGAGTTTACCCGGTTTCCGGGGGAAATTGGACCCGGGGTCCGTAATGCTGGTCACTCTGCGGCCGTCGAGACGGTTAATGGTGCCAGTGACGTGCGCAGATCCGCCGCCTTCGGGACTCCGGCTATGCGGAATAAATCTCGTTGGGCCGCATCGAAGACAAAGGTTGTGGGCAGCGAGAGCACGTTCAGCTCGCGCGCCAGGTCCGGATTCGCGTCTATATCCACCTCGATATCGAGGGGCGGCGCGGGGGTGCCGGACAGATCGGCGACGACCGCGGACACCACCCGGCGCACCGCGGCGCACGGGCCGCACCAGTCGGCGGAGAAATGCAGGACCGCGGGACGGCCCGCGACCACACCGGCGGCGGTCAGCAGGGCGGTGCGGGATGACACCGCGGCGGTACCCGTCGAATCATCCTCGGCCCCGGGCGTTTTCGGGACGTCCGGCCTCGGGGTGATCGTGCGGACGCGGCCCTCATTGCGGCGCACCAGGATTCCCGCGCCGATTGCCGCGAGGAGCGCCACCACGAGCACCGCGATCTCGATCATGGCTGCTGTAACCGATCCAGATCGATGGTGACATTCCTGCCCTTGCCCTCGACCACGATCTGCCCGCCGCTGGCCTCCACCTTGGTGGGGCGAATGCCGAAGGGCAGGTCCTTGGTATCGATGGTGCGGGTGAAGCGGGCCAGTACGGCGGCGCGATCCGCCTCGGGCACCACGGCGGCGGGGGAGGCCTCATTGCCACGGTAGATATCGGTGGCGGTGATGCGCACCTGATCGCCGTCGAGTCGCAGATCCGCCAGGACGCTCACGGTTTCGCCGCTCTTCCCATTGGGGGTGACGGTGAGCGGGGTGTCGGGTTCGAGCGGGATGGTGCCGGTCAGGATGATCGCCCCCGCCGTGGTCATGCCGGTGCCGCCGGAACCGCCGGAGCCGTCGGACTTGTCGGCGGGCGGGCCGAACACCTGCAGGTCCGGGATCGTGAACAAGCGGCCCAGCTCGGTGGGCTCGATCCGCATGCGGGCCTCCACCTCGTCCACCGGGACGGTGCGGACATGGCCGTCGATGAGATCGCGCAGCGGCAGGTGCACGTCCTTCAGGGTGGCCTCGACCATGATCTCGCCGGGGATGTCGGGGCGCATGGCCCGGGCCCGGATCTCGATCTTCTTGTAGTCATCGTTCAAGGCCTGCGCGACGAACGGGAAGCCGTGGAAGGTGACTTCGGGATCCGCGCTGAGGTTGGAGCCGTCGCGCAGCATGCGCGAGACCCGGTACTCCGAATAGGCCGCCGCGCCGAAATCGAGCACGACGGCCAGCCCGGCCAGGCACAGCAGCCCAATGATCACCCGACGGAAAGCCATACGTGCACCCTAGTAGGGACGGCCCACCGTGTCCGATGGCGCTGTCCGCGATGTCGGAGGTCGCCATCGAGTGTGATCTTCGCGGTAACCAGGGTTGCGACGGCAACCCGGAATGCCAGGCTGTCGGAGCGGACACGCTAATGTAGGCACCGATTACCTGTGATGACCAGCATGCGGTCGTGGCGTACAGAGCAGTTGCCACGCACATGCCAGATGGGATGGAGGGCCCCCATGGAGCTGCTCCTGCTGACCTCCGACCCTAACCCCGAGGCGGTTCTGCCGTCGCTCGCGTTGCTGCCGCATCACGTGCGGCCCGCGCCGACCGAGGTGGCGTCGTTGCTCGAGGCCGGATCCGCTGATGTTGCGCTGGTCGATGCCCGGATCGATCTGGCCGCCGCGCGCGGCCTGTGTCGTTTGCTGGGCAGCACCGGTTCCTCGGTGCCCGTGGTGGCGGTGCTGACCGAGGGCGGACTCGTCGCGGTGAACGCGGACTGGGGGCTGGACGACATTCTGTTGCCCGGCACCGGCCCCGCCGAACTGGACGCCCGGCTTCGACTATTGGTGGCCCGCAATGGCGGTGCCGCCAGCCCTGAGAACACCGGCAAGATCACCCTGGGTGAACTCGTCATCGACGAGGGCACCTATACGGCGCGCCTGCGCGGCCGCCCGCTCGACCTGACCTACAAGGAATTCGAGCTGCTGAAGTACCTCGCCCAGCACGCCGGCCGGGTCTTCACCCGCGCGCAGCTGCTGCAAGAGGTGTGGGGCTATGACTTCTTCGGCGGCACCCGCACCGTCGACGTGCACGTGCGACGACTGCGCGCCAAGCTCGGCACCGAATACGAATCGCTGATCGGCACCGTGCGCAATGTCGGTTACAAGGCGGTCCGCCCGGCCCGCGCCCAGGGCGCGAAGGGTGAACCGGCGGTCAGCTTTCCGGACTCCGACGGCACCGACGATTCCGAATTGACCTCGGCGAACGGCACTCTCTAGCTAGATAGGCGCTGCGTAAATGACTGATCGGGCGACCACCGCGAACTGGGAAGACGAGCTCGCGGCGGAGACCGCGCGGGCCGTCCGGGAGCTGCTGGAGCGGGCGACCGCCTCGGATCGGGTCGCACCCGTCTCGGAGCAGGCGGTACTTTCGCTGGGCACGCGATCCCCGGCCCGGCATCTGGTGGCGTCCGTCGCGGGATCCGGCGAGGTCGTCGGATACGCGAATCTCGTTCCCGCACACAGTGAGCACCCGGCCATGGCCGAGGTCGCCGTCGCTCCGGAGCATCGTGGACAGGGCATCGGGACGGGTCTGGTGGATGCCGCACTGGCCGCCGGTGGTCCCGGGGCGCGGGTCTGGGCGCATGGTGATCTGCCGCCCGCGCAGGCGGTGGCGGCGCGTTTGAAGCTGTCCGTTTCGCGCGAATTGTGGCAAATGCGCCGCGATCTCGCTAATTCTGAGCTACCGGAACTGGCGGTGCCCGAGGGCCTCGAATTGCGTACGTACGCAGGGCCTTCCGATGACGCCGAACTGCTCCGCGTGAACGGTGCCGCCTTCTCCTGGCATCCGGAACAGGGCGGCTGGACCGAGCGCGATATCGACGCGCGCCGCCAGGAATCCTGGTTCGACCCGAAGGGTCTGTTCATCGCCGTCGACCCGGCCGACCCGGCCCGAATCCTCGGTTTCCACTGGACAAAGGTGCATCACGACGAAAACCCGCCGCTCGGTGAGGTTTACGTGGTCGGCATCGATCCCGCCGCGCAGGGCCGCGGTCTCGGCCGCCTGCTGACGCTGGCCGGTCTGCACTATCTGCATGAGCGCGGGCTGGGGCAGGTTCTGCTCTATACCGAGGGCGACAATACGGCCGCCGTGCACACCTACACCCGGCTCGGATTCACCCGCTCGCACGTGGACGTGGCTTACTCCGTCGTGTCGTGATCGGCATTCTGCAACACTGCGGCTAACATCACACCGCTGGCGTCGCAATCGGGGTGGGTTGTTCATCCGCCGTTCACCTGCCCAGGTCCAACTGTCAACCGTGCGCCCCTACGTTGCTTGTGGGCGGCACACGCTGCCCGGTGCGCTAGTTCGCAGCGAACGGCCGCCACATACGCCCGTCCGACCGTTGAGGGGTCGGGCGTGCAGACCGTGATTCGCGGAGGAATCAAGTGAATCTCAAGCGCAGCAGCGCCCTGATCGGTGTCCTGGCCGCGGCCGGCGCCATGACGCTGACCGCCTGTGGCAGCGACGACAACTCCGCCCAGACGGGCAACGTCGCGAAGATCGACGTCGCCTGCGGCGGTAAGAGCGCGCTCAAGGCCAGTGGCTCGTCCGCTCAGAAGAACGCCATGGACCGCTTCATCGCGGCCTACGAAGGCAACTGCACCAGCGCCAAGCTGGACTACACCTCCTCGGGCTCCGGCGCCGGCGTGAACGAGTTCCTCGGCGGCCAGACCGATTTCGCGGGTTCCGACTCGCCGCTGGACGCCAAGAAGGACGAGATCGCCAAGGCCGCCGCCCGTTGTGGCAGCCCGGCCTGGAACCTGCCGACCGTGTTCGGCCCGATCGCCGTGACCTACAACCTGGGCGACCTCACCGATCTGGTGCTGGACGGCCCGACCATGGCGAAGATCTTCGATGGTGAGATCACCAGCTGGGATGACCAGCACATCAAGGCGCTGAACTCGGGCAAGGCCGACAAGCTGCCGGCCGAGAAGATCGCGGTGATCTACCGCTCGGACGAGTCGGGCACCACCGACAACTTCCAGAAGTACCTGACCGCCGCCTCCGAGGGCGCGTGGACCAAGGGCGCGGGCAAGGCGTTCACCGGCGGCGTCGGTGAGGGTGCCAAGGGCAACGAGGGCACCTCGGCCGCCATCAAGAACACCAAGTACTCGATCACCTACAACGAGTGGTCCTTCGCCAAGTCGCAGAACCTGTCGGTGGCGCGCATTCTCACCGCCTCCACCTCGAACGACCCGAAGCCGGTCGAGCTGACCTCGGCCACCGCGGCCAAGGCCATCGAGAGCGTGAAGATCTCCGGCGAAGGCAACGACCTGGTGCTGGACACCTCGTCGTTCTACAAGCCGACCGTGGGCGGCGCGTACCCGATCATCCTGCCGACCTACGAGATCGTCTGCTCGAAGTACAGCGACGCGGACACCGCCAAGGCGGTCAAGGCGTTCCTGACCTCGGCGGTCGGCAATGGTCAGACCGGTCTGGCCGATGCGGGCTACGTCCCGATCCCGGACGCGTTCAAGACCAAGCTCGCCACCGCGATCAACGCCATTTCCTGATCGCCTGATCGAAACAACACCATGACCGTGCACGACGAAATTTCCTCCGCGGGCCTGCCGACTGCGACCGGCCCGCGGGGGAACCGTGACCTGCCGTCGGGGGATACTGCGCTCATGCCGACCGAACCCAGTGCCAAGCCGGCCGACCGCAAAGCCCCTTCGAAATACGGTGCGGAGTTCGTGTTCCGTTCGGCGGCCACCACCGCCGGCGGACTCATCGTCGCCGCCATCGCGTTGATCGCCCTGTTCCTGTTGGTTCGGGCCGTGCCGTCGGTGCTGGCGAACAAGGCGAACTTCTTCACCAGCACCGAGTTCAGCACCTCGAACGCGGACAACCTGCGCTTCGGCATCAAGGACCTGTTCATGGTCACGGTGCTGAGTTCGGTGTTCGCGCTGGTGATCGCGGTGCCGATCGGTGTCGGTATCGCGCTGTTCCTGACGCACTATTCGCCGAAGGCTTTGGCGAAACCGTTTTCCATGGTCGTGGACCTGCTGGCGGCGGTGCCCTCGGTTGTGTTCGGTCTGTGGGGCGTCCTGGTTCTGGCTCCGAAAACCGAACCGGTGCAGACCTTCCTGAATTCGCACCTCGGCTGGCTGTTCCTGTTCTCCGACGGAAACATCAGCATCGCCGGTGGCGGCACCATCTTCACGGCCGGTGTGGTGCTGGCGGTGATGATTCTGCCGATCATCACGTCGGTGAGCCGTGAGGTCTTCGGCCTGACGCCGCGGGCGCACATCGAGGCCGCGCAGGCGCTGGGTGCCACCAAGTGGGAGGTCGTGCGCATGACGGTGCTGCCCTACGGCCGCTCCGGTGTGATCGCGGGCTCCATGCTGGGCCTGGGTCGCGCGCTCGGTGAGACCATCGCGGTGCTCATGTTGCTGCACACCTCACCCAAGCCGGGCGGCTGGTCGCTGTTCGACGGCGGCTACACCTTCGCCTCCCGAATCGCCGCTTCGGCTTCGGAATTCAGTTCGAAGCTGCCGACCGGTGCGTACATCGCCGCTGGTTTCGTCTTGTTCGCGCTGACCTTCGTCGTCAACGGATTGGCCCGGCTCATCGCGGGCGGGAAGGTGAACGGATGACCACCACACTCGACAAGCCGATCAAGGCCCCGACCTTCCGGCACGTCAGCCCGGCTCGCCGCTTCAAGAACAATCTCGCTACCGGCGTGGTGTGGACCTGTTTCGGCATCGCGCTGGTGCCGCTGCTGTGGGTGCTCTACACCGTGGTCGACCGGGGCTGGCGCGCGGTCGCGTCGCTGGACTGGTGGACCAAGTCGCAGAAGGGCGTGCTGCCCGACCAGATGGCGGGCGGTGTCTACCACGCCATCTACGGCACCATCGTGCAGGCCGGCATTGCCGCGATCATCGCGGTGCCGCTGGGCATCATGGCCGCCGTCTACCTGGTCGAATACGGGCGCGGCTGGCTGGCCAAGACCACCACCTTCATGGTGGACATCCTGGCCGGTGTGCCCTCGATCGTGGCCGCGCTGTTCATTTTCGCGCTCTGGATCTCGACTTTCGGCTTCCCGCAGAGCGCTTTCGCGGTGTCGCTGGCGCTGGTGCTGCTCATGCTCCCCGTGGTGGTGCGTTCCACCGAGGAGATGCTGAAGCTGGTGCCGGACGAATTGCGTGAGGCCTCTTACGCACTCGGCATCCCGAAGTGGAAAACCATTGTGCGGATCGTGGTTCCGACCGCGGCCCCCGGCATGATCTCCGGCATTCTGCTGTCGCTGGCCCGCGTCATGGGTGAGACCGCTCCGGTGCTGGTGCTGGTCGGCTACTCGAAGTCGATCAACTTCGACATCTCCAACGGCAATATGGCCTCGCTCCCGCTGATGATCTACCAGGAACTGGCCAACCCGGAACCGGCCGGCCGGGCGCGGGTGTGGGGTGCCGCGCTGACGTTGATTCTGATCATCGCGCTGCTGTATCTCGCCGCCGCCGCGGTCAACAAGCTGCTGACGCGGAACCGATAGGAACGGAAAAGACTGATGGCCAAGCGGATCGACATCAAAGACCTGAATATCTACTACGCGAAGTTCCACGCGGTCGCCGATGTGTCGCTGACCGTGCTGCCGCGTAGCGTGACGGCCTTCATCGGTCCGTCCGGCTGCGGTAAGTCCACGGTGCTGCGCTCGCTCAACCGCATGCACGAGGTCACCCCGGAGGCCCGCGTCGAGGGCGCGGTGCTGCTCGACGGCGAGGACATCTACGGCGCGAACATCGACCCGGTCGGCGTGCGCCGCACCATCGGTATGGTGTTCCAGCGGCCGAACCCGTTCCCCACCATGTCCATTCGCGACAATGTGGTGGCCGGTCTGCGCTTGCAGGGCGTGCGCAACAAGAAGGAACTCGAGGAGACCGCCGAGCGCTCGCTGCGCGGCGCGAACCTCTGGAACGAGGTCAAGGACCGTCTGGACAAGCCGGGTGGCGGCCTGTCCGGTGGTCAGCAGCAGCGCCTGTGCATTGCCCGCGCCATCGCGGTCTCGCCGGACGTGCTGCTCATGGACGAGCCGTGTTCCGCACTGGACCCCATCTCCACGCTCGCGATCGAGGATCTGATCTCCGAGCTGAAGAAGGAGTTCACCATCGTCATCGTCACGCACAATATGCAGCAGGCCGCGCGTGTGAGTGATCAGACGGCGTTCTTCAACCTCGAGGCCCAGGGCAAGCCGGGCAAGCTCGTCGAGATCGACGAGACCGAGAAGATCTTCTCCAACCCTTCCCAGAAGGCCACCGAGGACTACATCTCCGGTCGCTTCGGCTAGAAAGCTCCGCCGGGAAATCAGTGGCCTCTGTTCCATGAACAGAGGCCACTGGCATTTTCAGGCGTCTTCAGGCGTCTCGTCTCGTCGGCATCCCTGCGGCTGAGGGCGTGAGAGTGACGGGCAGCACGTCGAAGGGCGGGCAGTGCGTCGCCTCTGATAGTCACCGCGGGTAATTGTGTGCAACTGTCGGTCACAGCTAGCCTATTCCCGTAGGTAAACCGATCGGTTTAGTTTGGGAGGTGGCGGGATGACGGTCTCAATGGCGAGCCGGGGATCCGGGCTCGGCGTGGCGGGATTATCCGCACGGGGACGGGTGGCGGCGCTGGTCGCCATCTGTCTGGCGGAACTGCTTGTCGTGCTGGACAACACGCTGGTGAACGTGGCGCTGCCGTCCATGGCGGTGCAGCTGCAGGCCGATATGAGCGGCTTGCAGTGGATCGTGGACGCGTTCACGCTGGCGTTCTCCGGGCTGCTGCTCGCCACGGGTCATCTCGGCGACCGGTACGGGCGGCGCAAGTTCATGATCATCGGCCTGGCCGGTGTGGCGGTCATGTCGGCGGCGGGCGCGCTGTCCTCGGGGCTCGGGCAGGTCATCGCGGCACGGGCCGGGATGGGTGTATTCGCGGCGGTCGTCTTCCCGGCGACGCTGGCGCTGATCACCAATATCTTCACCCAGGCGCGGGAGCGGGCCGCCGCCATCGCACTGTGGACGGCCATGGCCGGTATCGCCATTGCCATCGGGCCGGTGGTGGGTGGCTGGCTGCTCGAGCACTTCTCCTGGCACTCGGTGTTCTGGATCAATGTGCCGGTCGCGCTGGTGGCCATTGTGGCGGTGCTGGCGACCACGCCGGAATCGCGTGCGGCGCATGTACATCGGCTGGACCGCGTCGGCATCATCCTGTCGCTGGTGGGTGTGACCGCGCTGGTGTGGTCGATCATCGAGGCCCCCAAGCACGGCTGGCTGTCGACGCAGAGCCTTGCGGGATACGGGCTTTCGGTGCTCGCACTGGCCGTGTTCGTGGCGTGGGAGCTGCGGGTCGACGCACCGGTACTGAATATGAGGTTGTTCCGGATCCGGCGCTTCGCGGTCCCGTCCATGGCGATCACCGTGTCCTACTTCTGTGCCTTCGGCTTCCTGTTCCTGATCACTCAGTACTTCCAGGGCGTGAAGGAGCTCACCCCGCTCGAATTCGGTATCCACTCACTGCCTTTCGCGGCGGCGGTGGGCATCGGTGCGCCGGTGGCGATCATGCTGGCGCAGAAGGTCGGTTCGACCGCGGTGATCGTGAGCGGCATGCTCATCCTCGCGGTGGGCATGTACATCGCGGGCACCGTCACTCCCGAGACCGAGTATGTCGGCCCGGTCGTGGTGTCCATGATCCTGCTGGGCATCGGCTTCGCGGTGGTGCAGGGTCCGGCCACCGAATCCATCATGGGCTCGGTGTCTTTGGAGGAGGCGGGCGCGGGATCGGCCGTCAATGACACCACCCGTGAGGTGGGCGGTGCGCTGGGCGTCGCGCTGCTGGGCTCGATCATGACCTCGGTGTACACCCGGGAGATCGCGGACCGGATCGCCGGGATTCCGAACCAGATCATGAATCCGCAACAGAAGGAGCTGGCGAGCAATACGCCGATCAGCGTCCTGGAGATCGTCAAAGCGCCGGTGAATCCGATTCTGGCGCAAGCGAAGCTGGACCTGGTCAATGCCATGAAGGTGGCGGCCATGCAGGGCGCATCGGCGGCATCGCACGTGGCGGTGGGCGCGCTGCTGGTGTCGGCCATCCTGGTGGCCGTGCTCCTGCCATGGCGGCGCGAGCAGGATCAGTCCATCCTGCTGGGCTGGCGCGAAAAAGAGCCCACCACAGCCGATTCAGCACAAGAAGGCTGAATCCTCCTGTAGGAGCTCCGAATACGTTTCGACGCCCGCACCGTGTCGTGTGCGGGCGTCGAACTGTTCTCGAAGTTAGATGCTTTCCTTTTCGGAGTCCGGGTCCGGAGGCAGCACGCCCGTGACGAGGAAGACCACGCGGCGGCCGATCTCGACGGCGTGGTCGGCGAAGCGCTCGTAGTAGCGGCCCAGCAGCGCCACGTCCACGGCCGACGCGACGCCGAACTCCCAGTCGCGGTCCATGATCAGCGTGAACAGGTGCTTGCGCAGGTCGTCCATCGCCTCGTCGTCGTCATTGAGCTTGGCGGCGCGATCCGGATCGCGGGTCTCGAGGACCTCTTTCGCCTTCGCGCCCATCTTGACCGCGATGCGGCCCATTTCGGCGAAGTAGCTGTTGACGGCCTCGGGCACGGCGTGGCTGGGGAAGCGCCGGCGGGTCATCTTGGCGACGTGCAGGGCGAGCACGCCCATGCGGTTCACGTCGGCGACGATCTGGATGGCGCTGACCACCTGGCGCAGGTCGCCGGCGACCGGAGCCTGGAGTGCGAGGAGGGCGAAGGCCTTCTCCTCGGCCAGCGTGATCATCTCGGCGATGCGGTCATATTCGGAGATCACCTGCTCCGCGAGCTCGAGGTCGGCGGTGAGCAGCGACTGGGTCGCCCGCTCCATCGCAGATCCGGCGAGCCCGGCCATACCGCCGAGCAGGTCGGCGAGTTCGGCCATTTGTTCGTTGTAGATGACACGCATGAGTCAAGACATTAGTAGTAGCCGCTGACCAAGTCACCAACGGTGGGTGAATCATCGGTGCTGGTCTGTTTCGGTGCCGTCACCGCAGTTCCGCGCCGGTGCCGCGACCCGCCTACTTACAGGTGTCGTCGGCGGCGTTCACGTGTTCCAGATCGGACGGCAGTGTGACCGGAGCCGCAGTGAGACCGCCACTGTCGGTGGGCGTGTCGGGCAGGGTCTGGCCGAAGGCGGTGGGTGTGCGGACGGTTCCGGTGTAATCGGAACCGAGCACGACCTCGACAATGCTGCCGAGACCGGTCGTCGATTCCAGGGTGGCGCCGGGGATGGCGCTCGCGACGGTGGCGGCGGCGGCCTCATGCCCGCTGGAGTAGCGGACGATGGTCTTGGGTGAGGTGCCGTCGGCGTAGTTGCCGGTGCTGTAGATCTGGAAGCCTTGATTGGACAGCTTGGTGGCGGTGGTATTGGCCAGGCCCGGGGTGCCGGAGCCATTGGAGACCTGCAGCGACACCGTGCTCGGGTCGACGGCGAGCTGTTTCGGCTTGGCGGCGACCGGCGGCGCTTCGCTGGTGACGGGCGCGCTGGGCTTTTCGCCGGGCAGCGGCTGATCGTCGATGACGGCGCGGAAGATGGCCTTGATATCGGATTCGCGCGGAATCTCATTGCCGTAGGACGTGGTTCCCGCGGTCGGCACGGTCAGGAAGGTGATCGACCCGGCCTGCATCTTCTGCATGGACCGGCCCAGCGTGAGCAGGTCCTTGGTGGACACATTGTCCATGAAGGAGTGCTGTGCGAACGCGTCGATGAAGCCATTGAGCTTGCCCATATCGAAGAGCACCTTGCCGGACAGTGCGGTGCGCAGCAGGGAGGACAGGAAGCGCTGCTGCCGGTTGATCCGGTCGTAGTCGCTGCGTTCCTCGCCGTAGACGTGCCGGGCGCGCACGTAATCGAGTGCGGTGCTGCCGTTCACGACCTGCTTGCCGGGTGTGGTGAGCACGGTGCCGAGCACCTCGTCGACGAGTGGCTTGGTGGTGCAGACCTCGACGCCGCCGATGGTGTCGACCATGGATTCGAAGCCGGAGAAGTCGATGCCGACAAAGTGATTGATCTTGAGGCCGGACATTTTCTGGATCACCTTGGTCAGGCACTTCGGCCCGCCGAGGGCGTAGACGGCATTGAGCTTGTCGCCGATGGCGGAGGGGAAGTTCTCGCCGGTGTAGGCGCCCTTGTCATTGTCCCAGCCCTCGCAGACCGGGCGGGTGACGTCGAGGTCGCGGGGGAAGGACACGGCCACCACGCGCTGCCGGTCGGCGGGGATATTGACCAGCATGACCGTGTCGGCGCGGGAGCCTTCGGCATCCGCGGTACTGCCCGCACCCAGTTGCGAGTTCGCGCCCGCGCGGGTGTCGGTGCCGACGATCAGGAAGTTCTCGTCACCGTATTGCGCGCCCGCGTCGACGACATCGGGGGAGTCCGGTTCGAGCGCGGTGACCTGATTGAACGCATTGTCCTTGGCGCGCAGGTAACTCCAGCCGCCGCCGGTGACCAGCATGGCGATCACGGCGAAGATGGCGAGGGAGGCGCGCCCGGCGGCCCGCAGCTTGCGATTGCGGCGCTTGCGAGCGGTCGCGAGGCGGGACAGCGGTTTCGCGCCGACATTGGACGGAAGCGCGGTGGTCGGATAGTCGGCGGGCGAGGCCGCGACGGGCGCGGCGGCGGCCTGGGCGCGCAGCGTCTTGATATCGGCGCGCGGGGGATCGGTGACCGCGGGTAGCTCCTCGGTGACCGGATCGGCCGCGGGGTTGCTCGGCTTGGCGGGCACCGCGCGCCGGGAACCGGTGGCGGGCCGGGCGTCAGTCGCGTTGGGCGAGTCGGGGTTTACCGCGCGGCGCGCACCGGTGACGGTGGGATCCGGGGTCACCGCATGCCGGGATCCGGTGGTGTTCAGGGGGTCCGGCGGTACCGCGCGGCGCGCGCCGGTGGATCCGGCGTCGGGAGTGCGGTGAGAACCGTTGGGGGCGGCGGGTTCCGGGGGCGCGGGACGGCGCGTGCCGGTGCTGTCGGCGGGCGGCTCGGGTTCGGCGCGACGGCGGCGGCGCGAATTGCGCTCGCTGTCGACCTTCTCGACGAGATCCTGCACCGAGAGCGGCACGGAGCCGGTGGTGGTGTCGGCGTGCCGGTTCCGGCGGCCGGTGCGAGGTTGGGCGTCATCGTCCGCGGGGTAGCGCTCCCACGGGGCGCGACCTCCGGGCCGAGGCGTACGCCCGTACCGATCGTCACCCACCAACGAACCTCACTTTGCTTTTCGATTCCGACCGCCATGATAACGATTTCGCCACGATGGACCACTCGAACCTGTATCCGCCGAGGTCCGGACCGGTCGGCCGCGGCGGGATGCGCCGCTGCGGCCCCTCGGACGGACATCTTCGGGAAAGCGTCTCCGGGAAGTGTGCCAGGGCAGCGGCTCTTGATTCGGGAGCTGCGTCGGGACGGTGCGAATGCCGTTTCGGAGGATCAGCCGCCGCTGTGCATGACGTCGGCCCCGCACGGCGGCGTGGGGTCGTCGGGATCGTCGAGCCAGCCGTGCGGGAGGGCGACCTTGCCGGGGGAACCCTGTCGGCCGCGCGGGCCCTCGGCGTCCTTGGGGAAGGGCGCGGTGGGGTCGAGTTTGCCGATCAGGTCCTGCAATTCGTTCAGGCTGCCGACGGTGGCGAAGGCGCGGCGCAGTTCCGCGCCGACCGGGAAGCCCATCAGGTACCAGGCCATGTGCTTGCGCAGATCGCGCATGCCCTTGTCCTCGCCGTCGTGATCGGCGAGGAGCGAGGCGTGCCGGTAGAGGATCTCGCCGACCTTGCCGAGATTCGGCGCGGCGGGCAGCGGCTGGCCGCGCAGGGCGGCCTGTAGTTCCCCGAAAAGCCAAGGGCGGCCGAGGCATCCGCGACCGACGACGACGCCGTCGCAGCCGGTTTCGGCCATCATGCGGACGCCGTCGGCGGCGCTGAAGATATCGCCGTTGCCGAGCACCGGAATCGTGGTGACGGCTTCCTTCAACCGGGCGATGTGCGTCCAGTCGGCCTCGCCGGAGTACCGCTGGGCGGCGGTGCGGGCATGCAGCGCGATGGCCGCCGCGCCCTCGGCCTCGGCGATCCGGCCGGTGTTCAGGTAGGTGACGTGATCGTCGTCGATGCCGATGCGGAACTTCACCGTGATCGGCACCCCGGCCGGTTCGGCGGCCGACACCATGGCCTTGACGATGTCCCGGAACAGCTCCCGCTTATAGGGCAGGGCCGCACCGCCACCGAGCTTGGTGACCTTGGGAACCGGGCACCCCAGATTCAGGTCGATGTGATCGGCCCAGCCCTCGCCCACGATGATCCGCACGGCCTCGCCGACGGTCTTCGGATCGACGGCATACAGCTGCATCGACCGCGGGCTCTCGTCCGGCCCGAACGACATCATGTGCAGCGTCTTCTCATTGCGCTCCACCACCGCGCGGGCGGTGATCATCTCGCACACGTAGATGGACGTTTCGCTGCCGAACTCCCGGCACAGCGTCCGGAAGGCGACATTGGTGATGCCTGCCATCGGAGCGAGCACGACCGGGGGATCGACCGGGTAGGGGCCGATCCGCAGCGCGGTCTTGGGGGCTTCGAGCGACGATGTCACCGACCCAGTGTCTCATCCGCAACCCTGTGGCCGGGGCCACCTACCGGCCGTTGTGCACTCGATCACAGCAAGCCGGCGGAGCCCGGCTCACTCCTCGTCGGGGACGGTGAAGAGGCGAATGGCCACGGGCCGGGCATCGGCGGGGGCGTCGGCGCGCAGGGGGTGGCCGTACTTGGTGAGCAGCGCCATGTACTCATCCATGAAGGCGTGCAGCTCTTCGTGGGTCATGTACGTGCCGTGTCGCTGTACCTGCGCCCAGCCGTCCGGGCCGGTCCACTCCTTGTTGGCGCGGATATAGCGGTCGATATCCGCGCTGATCTTGAGGTGCGCGAGCCGGGTGGCGGCGTCGAGCTCCTCCGGTGGCATGGTCGCCGGGTCCGGCATGGTGTGGCTGAACGGCAGTGCCCGCCACCATCTTTCGCGGCCTCCGGACTTCTCCGGGATCTCCTCGATGAGCTTGGATTCGGCGAGTTTGCGCAGGTGGTAGCTGGTGGTGCCGGTGCTCTCGCCGAGCAGCTCGGCCAGCGTCGTCGAATTGGCGTCGCCGTGCGCGCCGAGGTGCTGGAGGATCCGCCCGCGCAGCGGGTGGGCCAGCGTGCGGTACAGCGCGGTGCGTTCGGCACTGCTCGCGGGTTCGACAACACGTTTCGGCATGCGCCCAGGGTAGCAAATAAATCTTTGCAGAATTATGTTTGCAGAGATCTGTTTGCAGTCGTACCGTGGCAGCATGCGAACGAAATGGACAGCGATCGAATGGGTTTCGAGGAGCCTCGCGGTGGCCGCCGTGGGGTTGATCCCCTGGATGGTGCTGCTGAGCCGCACACTGCCCGACGAAACGCAGGTCCAGAACTGGAACAGGGCCTGGGTCGGACTGGATGTCCTGCTGGCCGCGGGTTGTCTCGTGACGGCGCTGCTGGCCCAACGCGGCGACGAGCGCGTCCGGGTCGCCGCGGCCGCGACCGGGGCGGTCGCGCTGCTGGACGCCTGGTTCGACATCACCACCTCGGTCAGCATGGCGGCATTCGCGCAGGCCGTGGCCTGCGCGGTGGGGGAGCTGCTGCTCACCGTCGCGTGCTGCTACCTGGCGCTCCGCCCCCGGGAGTGAGCGGCCCCGGGACTGAACTACCCCGAGAATGAGCAAGGCCCCCGCGACTTTTCGTCACGGGGGCCTTGCGAGGTTTTCGGCCGTCAGGCGCTGGCGAGTTGCTTTTCGCGCTTGGCGGCTTCGCGCGCCAGCATGCGGTCGCGCTGCTCCTCGAACTTCACCACGTCCTTGGACAGCTTCTCGAGGAAGTTGCCCAGGCGCTCGCGGGTTTCCTCGCCGCGGGCGGTGAAGTCGGTGCGCTCGAAGATCTTCCACTTCTTGAGCACCGGGTTGATGACCTCTTCCAGGTGCTGGCGGAGGTCGTAGATGCCGTGCTTGGCCATCAGTACGCCATTGCGCCGGAAGTTCGGCATGCCCGCGCCGGGCATCTGGAAGTTCTCCAGGATCAGCGTGATGGCATCGAGGGCCTGGTCGGGAGCCAGGTCCAGGGCCGCGCCGCACATGTTCCGGTAGAAGATCATGTGCAGGTTCTCGTCGGCGGCGATGCGCTGGAGCATGCGGTCGGCGATGGGGTCGTCGCACACGCGGCCGGTATTGCGGTGCGAGACGCGGGTGGCCAGTTCCTGGAAGGTCACATAGGAGACCGAGTGCAGGAAGCCGGCGTCCGCCTCTGTGGGAGAGGCGAATCCGTTGGTCATGTGGATCATGCGGGCCTGCTCGAGGGCGACCGGGTCGACGCCGCGGGTGACCACCAGGTAGTCCCGCATGACGATGCCGTGGCGGTTCTCCTCGGCGGTCCAGCGGCCGACCCAGGTACCCCAGGCGCCGTCCATGGAGAAGTTCTCGGCGATCTCACGGTGGTAGGACGGCAGATTGTCCTCGGTGAGCAGGTTGGTGATCATGGCCGCCTTGGCGACCTCGTTCAGCTTGGACTGCGAATCGTCGTAGTCGACGCCGCCCATGGCGGCGAAGTTACGGCCTTCGTCCCACGGGACGTAGTCGTGCGGATGCCATTCCTTGGCCAGGGAGAGGTGGCGATTGACGTTCTCCTCGGCAACCGGCTCCAACTCCGACAGTAGTTCGAGTTGAGTCAGATCCCTTGCCATATAAGTGCCCTTCGTATCGCGTTCTAGCTGTCATCCCTCGCTGGCCTGCCGCCGCGGCCCATACCTTACGTGACCGTATGGTGATGTGAAACTCATGCGAGCGCCATTGCGAGACCCGTGAGAGATGTCATATGACCTGCGGCCCACGGCGTCGTGTCTATCGCCATGGGCCGCAATGTGTTAGCCGTACACCGGAATCCGGTGAAATCTCACTTCTTGCCGCCGAGCATGCCGCCCAGGACATTGCCCAGCACACTGCCGGCGTTCTTGCCCAGGGCATTGCCCAGGATGTCGCCCAGGCCGCCGCCGCCCTTACCGCCGGTGGCGCCGCCCAGCAGACCGCCGAGGATATCCCCGATGCCGCCACCGCCGCCGGTCGATTCGGCGGCCGCGCCGCCGCCTCCGCCGCCCATGGCCTTCTTACCAAGGTAGGCCAGAACGATGGGGGCCAGCATGGGCAGTAGCTTGCCCATCAGGTCGGAACTGATGGCATTGCCGCCGACATTGCCGAGCGCGCTCATGACCGTGTTCTTCTCGGCGCCGAAGGTCTGATCGACGATCTGATTGCCATTGGAGACGTCGACTTGATCGATATTGACGCCGCCTTCGAGGAGATCGTCGGGTTGCTTGGCGATTTCCCCTTCCAGCTCGCTCGCCGCATCAGGGTTGCTGGCTTTTGCCTGGAGTCCGCCGAGGAGGACCGGAATGGCCGCCCCGATCGCGGTGGTCGCTGTCGCCTGGTCGACGCCGAGCTTCTCGGCAATCTGGGCGACCGGTACGTGGGAGAGCAGGTCATCGAAGGAAGTCATGAACTCCGCCTGAGGTGATGGGTCCCGGGAATAGCTCTGCTCAGCTCACGCTAGGGCAAAACCGGACAGATTGCCACAGATTCGCAGATGTGGCGAGGGGCCCGGATGTAGTATCCGGGCCCCTCGCACGAGAGTGCCCCCACCAGGGCTCGAACCTGGGACCTGCGGATTAAAAGTCCGTAGCTCTACCAACTGAGCTATAGGGGCGCGGGATGTGAGTTTACGGTGCAAGTCCCGCAACTGTTAAATGAGTATCCGATTGTGTTCCGCTGCCGGGTATTTGCGCAGGTCATCCCGGTTGGCAGGCCGATGGGCAAGGGCCTGCCGCCGGGTCGTCGCCGCGCGCGGGCGTGGCGTCGCCGAGTGGGTGTGGCGGATCGGCTCGGTCCGATCCCGCGCGGGGGTTCCGGACAGACGCGTCGTGCCGTATGGCTGACGGGTCGTGCCGATCGGCCGGTCGGTTGGCGGTGCGGCGACGCTTCCGGTGCACCATGACCCTGTGAGGGTGCGGACCGGTCGGTGGGGGCTGTGACGCCGTGCAGTAGTAGAGAGCAGACCCGAGGGTCTGTGGCGCGTATCGATATCGGGTGCGAATCGGGTGGGGGTGGTGCGGCGCTTCGTCGCGCCGCGGGATCGGGTGAGCGCGCGCTGCGCCGCCGCTGCCTGCGTGTCCGGCAATCGCGTTGCCACTCAATTTGTTTCGTGGCCACGGGATGCGAAAATATTTCAATGCTTATGTGTGGCAAGCAATTTGGTGTAGGGGGTGGGGGCCGGGTGGAGTCGGCGCGGGGGTTGCGGCGTCGGCCCGGTGGCGATGCCATGCCAGGGGGTGGCTTTCGCACGGGTGCTATCAAGGTGCCGAACATCCGTGGGATACGGGCGAATTCGTCCATTCGGACCAATCGCCCATTCGGTAACTGGGAAATTGCGGCTTTGGATAGGAGGCGTGCTGGCTAACTGACTTTCCGGTACACCTCACGCGGGGTGCGCTTTCCGGGTACGGTGACCGACTGGTGAATTCCCTTAGAACCGGGATTGCCCCGGCGACACGGGATTCGGCCTATCGTTGATGTGCCCGAACGTGTCGCGACCGGTCTGGCCGATCGCGGCTCCAACACAGTGAGGCTGCGGGAGGCGATCGAGACGACGTGAACGCCCGGATGCGCACCCCTGCGGTGCACCCGGGCGGGAAAAACTATACCAGTTGGTGTGTTTCAAGTTTTTCGCGCTTTTTCGTACCAAAAGTTTGGTAATTCGGGCAAAAGCCCGTTCAAAAGTATTTGAAAGACACGTAACTTTGCGTCGGGGATTGTTCCCTAATCAGGGGGCAGTTCGCGGCGGTAGCTAGCTTCGGAGGCGTTTCGAGCATGGCACGGCAGCAAGAGCGGGCCCGCCGGACACGCGCGGCGATCATAAGGTCCGCCGCCGTTGAGTTCGGGAAGAGCGGCTATGCCGCTGCATCGCTCAACCGCATATTGGAAGGTTCGCGCGCCACCAAGGGCGCCATGTACTTCCACTTCGACTCCAAGGAGGATCTGGCACGCGCGGTGCTGGAGGCGGCAGTCGACCGTTACCGCGCATCGACCGAAAGATGGCTTGCCCGAAGCGATCTCGGTCCGCTGGATGTTCTGCACGGCATGATCGACGAGATCGCGCTGCGCTTGGAGAACGACATAATCATCCAGGCAGAGTTCCGGCTCATCATCGAACCGGAGTTCTACCGCGACATTCAGGCCGGCGGTGGGCGCATACTCGGGCGCGCCATCCGCTCATTGGCGGTACGCGCCGCCGAGCACAAACAGCTCCGCTCGGATGCCGATCCGGATCGCTTCACCCGGACCTTGGCAGCCTCACTGGCAGGTCAGCGATATATCGCCGATGTGCTGGGCGGTCCGTCGGATCTGCGGTCCCGGTTCACCGAGGCGCTCGAAGTGATCGTGGATGCCACCGCGACACCGGAGTGGACCGAGGAGTTCCGTCGGGTCGGCTGGCGGGTGTCCGCAAAGCTGGAAGATCTCAATTTGACGGTCTGACCAGCAGATTTGGGAATCACGCGGATGCTGTCATAAGCTATCTCCGCTCCCAACGGAAGCCGTTGAGCATAACGGTCCGGAGAAATCCGGCGGGCCCCCTTCGTCTAGCGGCCTAGGACGCCGCCCTTTCAAGGCGGTAGCGCGGGTTCGAATCCCGTAGGGGGTACAACGGTGGAAACACTGTTGTAGGAGCAGAGCAAGGCCCTGTGGCGCAGTTGGTTAGCGCGCCGCCCTGTCACGGCGGAGGTCGCGGGTTCGAGTCCCGTCAGGGTCGCAGTAACAAAGCTTGGCATTCGAATCGGGTGCCTTTCGGCCAGGTAGCTCAGTTGGTACGAGCGTCCGCCTGAAAAGCGGAAGGTCGCCGGTTCAATCCCGGCTCTGGCCACGTAATGGAGAAGGCCGCACCCTGAGGGTGCGGCCTTCTTTGCGTGTTCACCCCCTTCCTCCTGATCTTGATGCCATCCTGGATTCATGGCTGATGCTGACGAAAACGGCTGGTACTACTGCCTGGACCATCACAAGGCGGAGCAGGGGAAAGAGTGCTGGGTGGGGAGTCGGATGGGGCCTTACCCCGATAAAGCCACTGCTGAGCGGGCTTTGGAGATCGCGCGGGCGCGGAACAAGCAAGCCGACGAGGACGACGACTGAGGTTTGGGTCACCCGATCGCGTTGCTGGTCGATGCACTCACGGAGTACTCAGGCGGACCAGGTACGGTTTCGTGAGCAGAATTGACGTATCGGGGAAATAAGCCGGGAGGGCGTGTCTTGAAGGTGACCGTGGTGGTGCCGACCTACAACGAGCGGGAGAACCTGCCCGTGGCGGTGGAGCGACTGACCGCGCTACCGGTGGCCGACCTGCATGTGCTGGTGGTGGACGACAATTCCCCCGACGGCACGGGCGAGGTGGCCGACAAGCTGGCCGCGGACCTGCCGAATCAGGTGAGCGTGCTGCACCGCACCGAGAAGGACGGCCTGGGCCGCGCCTACATCGCCGGTATCACCAAGGCGCTCGACGAGGGCGCCGATGTGGTGATCCAGATGGACGCGGACCTCTCGCATCCGGCCGAGGTCATTCCGGCCATGCTGGAGAAGCTGGAGACCACCGACGCGGGCGTCGTGCTCGGATCCCGGTATGTCCCCGGCGGTTCCACCGCCGAGGAGTGGAAGTGGTACCGCAAGGCGCTCTCGGCCTGGGCCAACTTCTACGTGAACCTGATCCTGCGCCTGGGCGTCAAGGACGCCACCGCGGGTTTCAAGGCGTGGAAGGCGGATACGCTGCGCGCCATCGACGTTGCCTCGATCAAGAGCAATGGCTACTCGTTCCAGGTCGAGATGAACTACCGGACGGTCAAGAAGGGCATCGCGATCGCCGAGGTCCCGATCCGTTTCGAGGAGCGCACCCTGGGCGACTCCAAGATGAGCATCAAGGTGCAGCTCGAGTCCGCGCTCATGCCGTGGAAGCTGTTGTTCGGCAAGCAGGTCTAGAATTTCGCGATGACCCTGCGCCACACGGGTGGTGCGGGGTCATTCCTGTTCGGGCCAGTGCAGCAGGGTGTCCGCGAACAGCTCCCGCACCCGCTCCACGTCCGCGTCCATATGGGCCGGATCCCAGCCGCTGACGTCGATGGGCGGCAGGACGGCCACGTCCACGACTCCTTTGCGCACGATTGCCGAATTGCGCCAGGAGATTTCACCCGCATTGCGGATGACCACCGGAATGATCGGCACCCCCGCCTGGATGGCGATGTGGAAGGCGCCCTTCTTGAATGGCCCCAGGCGCGGCGTCAGCGACCGCGTGCCCTCCGGGGCGATGACGACCGACAGTCCGCCCCGCAGCGTCTCCACGACCGGTTCCAGGGCAGCCTTGGCGGCCTTGCTGTCGGCGCGGTCGATGAAGGTGATTTCCACGAATCGCATGAGCGGTCCGAAGATCGGATTCTTGGTGACTTCTTTCTTCGCGATCCCGGTGAATCCGGTGCCGAGTACCTCGGCGAGCACCACGATGTCGAATTGACTCTGATGATTGAAGATGAATACGGCGGGCCTTGGCGCGCGGGTGTTTTCGGCCCCGGTCACCCGAACTCGAACGCCCGTTCCGCGGAGTGTGGAATCCGCGGCGTGCGTCAACATCGAATCCGCCATCTGGCGGCGTTCTTTCGTATGCGCTTTGGTGGCGACGCCGAATATCGCACCGCCCAGTAGCGCGCTGAGTCCGGCGACGGTGCGCGCGTAATCAATAGGTCCGGGTGATTGCCGGGGGCGGAAATGCAATACCGGCCAATCCCTTTCGGCCGCCTCCAGTACGACGCGCGGGTCCGGATTGACGGCGGTCGGGCGACCGGCGATTTGCAGTAGCGGCAGATCCGCTGCGCTGTCGGCGTAGGCCCAGCTCTGGGTCAGGTCGATGCCGTGCGCATTCGCGAACCGCCGCACTGCCTCGGCCTTGCCATTGCGCCACAGCGGTTTTCCGTCCACATGCCCGGTGAGTACCCCGTCCTGGACGCTCATGCTGGTGCACAGCACATTCGGGATGCCGAGCTCCTCGGCGACCGGCCGCACCTGATAGCGGGTGAGCGAGCTGACCAGGATGAGGGTGTGCCCGGCGGTCTCGTGCTCGCGGATCAGCCGCCAGGCTTCCGGATAGAGGTGCCCGTGCACGGTCTTGCGGAACAGTTCCGTGCCGACATCCTCGAGTTCCGCTTCCGGCACGCCCGCCCAGGTGTGCATGGCGTGTTGCAGGAATCGTTCGTACTCGCCCTCGCTGCGGGCCCCGCGAATGCTGCCGAGCAGGGTGGCGGCCAGCTCACTCCGATTACCGCGGCGCAGGATTCGGCGCGCCACGGCGGGCGGGTTGAAACCGCTCAGCACGGTGCCGCCGAAGTCGAAGACGGCGGCGACGCGCGGTCCCTGCGACCCGGAGCGGATATCGGCGATGGCGTCGTCGAGTTCGACCGCGCCGATGGGCAATTGGGTGACGCCGACGCCGGGCGGCACCGGTAGCGCACCCTCCGCGGGGCCGGCCGCGCGGTGCGTCACAGCGCGTCCAGCCGGTTGGAGGGGTCCAGGGTGGCGGCGCGCGAGATGCGGCCGCCGATGGCGCGCAGTTCGGCGGCGAAGCGGGTGCGGCGGGCGGCCAGCTCGTCCGGGTCGTCACCACTCAGCAGCGCGTGATTGTCGGCGAGTTTGAGTGCGCTGCCGAACAATTCGGACGAGACCGATTCGGGACTGTGCAGGCGTTGTTGCAGCAGCATCTGTTTGCCGATCTGCAGGCATTCGTCGATGAACGTCTTCTTGTCCACCGGCAGGGCCGGATCGCGGGCGGCCAGGCGTTCGGCGACCACCAGTTGGGCGTCGAAGAAGGAGCGCAGCACGCGGTGCGCCATCATGAAGCCGGTGTCGGCCAGTTTGGCCAGGACTTCGGAGCCGACGGTTCCGGCCGCGGTGCGGCGATGCCATTCGGGGTCCACCAGCAGCATCTCGGCAGTGAGCTGGCTGGTGAATTCGGCCCGCTCGGGGAAGAAGAACTCGAATTTGAGCAGGTCCCGCAGCCGGTAGGCGGCCTCCCAGCCGACCCGCAGCTGATCGCCTTCGGGGGCTTCGACGGCGGTGAGGATGGCCAGTTCGAGAATGGCGCGATTGACGAACCAATGCACGGCGCTATTGCGGTAGAACGCCGCCTCCAGGTGCGCGCCCGCGCCGATGGAGTACACCGGTTCCAGGCCGCCGCGGTACACGGTCACCACCTTGGCAATGGCCAGCTGTTCCAGGACGACGGCGAGGCCGTGATCGTCACGCAGCGTGGCGAGTTCGCCACTGGGCAGGTCGCGGCCCTCGATGTAGTCGAGCACGGGGGCGATGGCGGTGCGCAGTTCCACCCGGGTGAGGGCGCGTTCGTGCACGCCCAGCAGGACCAGGGTGGTGAGGGCGTTGACGGTGATCGGGGTGACGGCATTGATGCCGACGGCGACCTCGAAGGCGAGCCGCTGCACGGCCCGGTGTTCGAGGTCCTCCTGATGCACTATCGGATTACCTTCGGCGTCAATGGTTTCCGTGCTCTCGTCCGCTGCATGGCCGGAGGAGTTCGGTCGGAGCGGGTCGCCGTGCACGGCGAGCCGGTCGCGCGCCGAGAGCGGTTCGCCGAAGCGCACATAGACGTGTCCGGCCGAATGCTGCTGATTGCGTACGTACCGGGCCAGCCAGGCCAGTCCCTCGGGTTGCTTACGGCCACCGGTCTGTTCGTCGGCGATGGCCCCGATCTCATTGAGCCGCTCGTAGGTGATGGAGACCGGCACCAGCATGACATCGTCGATGCGGGACGAACGCAGCGCTGCCGCAAGGTAGTTCAGCAATCCGTAGCGCGGCGGTCGCAGCTTGCCGGTGCGGGTGCGCCCGCCCTCGAAGTACCACTCCAGGTTGAAGCGTTTGGCCAGCAGGTAGGCGAAGTACTCCTCGACGACGGCCTTGTACACCTCGTCGTCGCCGAAACTCCTTCGGATGAAGACGGTTCCGGTGCGGCGTGCGATGGGACCGATCGGCCAGAACTTCAGATTCGCCCCACCGACCACGTGATTGGGCGGAAAGTCATTGCGCGCCAGGATGTCTCCGAGCACGAACGCGTCGACATAGGACTTGTGCGACGGCAGGAACACCAGCGGATACCGCCGGTTGAGCGCGCGCAGCCGATCGAGGCCGGTCTCATCGCTGTCCACATTCCAGGTGGAGGCGTGCACGGGCCGCATGGCCTGGGTGAACAGGTCCGAGACCAGGCGGCTCTGGGCGGCGACGAGTTCGCGCAGCCCCTTCTCGGCCCGCCGATACACCTCGCGGGCCGGGGTGCCCTGCTCCTCGGCGATGGTGTCGAGGCGGCGCAGGAATTCGGGGGAGTCGAGGATCTCCTCGACCACCAGGCGCGGCACCTTGTAGCGGTCGCCGATGACGGCACGTTCGGCGCGCTCGAGGGCGACGATGCCCGCGCGCACGATGGCCCGGCCGAAGGCGTCCGGCGCTCCGGCCGCGCCCGGATTATTGGCCCGCAGCTCGCTCAGCCGCGCGGGCGCTCCGGTCAGCACGAGGTGCCGGTCCGGAGCCTTGGCGAGCAGCCGCCGCTGCATGAGCCGATGGGGTTTGCGCGGATTGGACAGGGTCAGCAGATCGCTGAAGGTGGTGCGCCGCACGCCGTCTCGCTCGGGTGGCAACCACAGCACGCGGACCGGCACGACCAGCGGGTCATCGCTGCGGCCGACCAGGCGGGTGGTGACGGCCTCGGCGTCGAGGTCCAATTGGGTGACGGGAGCGCCGGTTCCGAACTCCTGGGCGATGCCGCCCTCGGCGAGCCAATTGCCGATGAGTTCGCGTTCGACATTTCCCGCGGCGTCGACGAGGGCGACGACCGAGCCCGGCGCGACCTTTGCCGCCGGGAGTCGACTGTCGTGATCGAGCATGGCCTGTCCCTCCGCCTGCACCTACTAGCGAAGTCCATTCAAGCCGAAAATCGGGCGCCTGTTGCCGGAACTCGCTGCGTGGCCGCGCGCGTCGGGTACGGGCAGGCGTGGCGTCGCCATGTGCGCGGGGTGGTGATCGTTACCCTCGTCTCCCCTTCGCCATTCAAAGCAAGGTAATGCTAACCTCGCCGAGAGTAAGTAAGGTAAGCATAACCTTGGAGGTCTGGTGTCGGCCACTGACGAACGGGTACGGCTCGAAACCGAGCAGCAGTGGGGGGCATACGTCACCGATCCGGTCGCGGCGGTCTCCGCACTGGCGGCGGCAGATCGCTTCGGCGAATACGTCATGTACGAGAAGCCCGGCGAATGGGTCTTCGCCGCCGACCCGATCGGCGGCGTCGAACTCGACGCGCACGAACTGCGCGTGCACTGGGACGGCCGCACCGACACCGGACCGTGGGCGGGCAGCCCCGCGCAGGCCGTCGACCGCGCACTCGCCGGACTGCCCGTGGACGGGCGCAATGCCTACGGCTGGATCGGATTCGAGTTCTGCGCCTGGTCGCTCGGCTCGACCGCGCACGTCCACCCGCGAGCTACTCTGGCGCACTTGATGATTCCGCGCATCGAGGTGCGCATCGACGCCTCCGGGGTGCGCGTCTCGGGAGCCACCCCCGCCGAGACCGGGGATATCCACGCACTCATCGCCGCCTCGCAGACCGCGCCGCTGCCGATCGCCCATCCGGTGGACGTGAGCGTGGATCCGACCGGCTACCGGGATCGCGTCGCCACCGGTGTGGCCGAGATCCACGGCGGGCGGTATCAGAAGGTGATCCTGTCGCGGAAGGTGGAACTGCCCTTCCCCGTGAACATTCCGGCCACCTACCGGCTGGGCCGGGTCAACAACACGCCCGCGCGCTCGTTCCTGCTGCGGCTGGGCGGCCTCGAGGCTGCCGGGTTCAGTCCGGAACTGGTGGCCTCGGTCGACAATGATCGCGTGGTCACCACCGAACCCCTGGCCGGTACCCGGGCCTTCGGGCGCGGCAGCGACATCGACACCGCCGCCCGCGACGATCTGATCAGCGATCCGAAAGAGATCGTGGAGCACGCCATTTCGGTGCAGACCTCCTTCGCCGAGATCGCGGCCGTGGCCGAACCCGACACCACCGCGGTCTCGGACTTCATGGCGGTGCGTGAGCGCGGCAGCGTGCAGCATCTCGCCTCCACGGTGAAGGGACGGCTGGCGGCCGACCGCAGCCCCTGGGACGCCCTGGAGACCCTGTTCCCGTCGGTGACCGCCTCGGGTATTCCGAAGGCCGCCGGAGTCGATGCGGTGTTCCGGCTCGACCATGATCCGCGCGGGCTGTATTCCGGTGCCGTGGTGACGGTTTCGCCGGAGGGCGCGCTGGAGGCCACGCTCGTGCTGCGCGCGGTCTATCAGACCGGTGCGGGCGCGTGGCTGCGCGCGGGCGCGGGTGTGGTCGGGCAGTCCCGGCCCGAGCGTGAATTCGAGGAGACCTGCGAGAAGCTCGGCAGCGTCGCGCCGTACGTCGTCCGGGCCTGAATGAACGCGGTGCGGGCCTGAGTTTTCGGAATCAGCCCGCGTGGACCGGGAAGTCGGTGCCGGTGAGGCGTTCGGACAATTCCCAGAGCAGTTGGGCGGTCTTTTCGTCCTTCGACGCGGCATTCGACTCGACCCGGGTCGGATACCCGCGCCAGTTCAACCACTCCGGGCCGTAGAAGCCGCCCGGTTCGACCTCGGCCGTCGCGGCGTACAGGGTCGACAGCGCGCCCATGTCGGCGCTCTGCGCGATCAGTCGATTGCCCAGGCCGATCAGCTGTTCCAGGCGGTTCTGCGTCTTGGAGGAGATCTCGGTGGCCGCGTATCCCGGATGCGCGGCCAGCGCCAGTTTCCGGGACCCGGCGGCGAGCAGCCGCCGCTGGAGTTCGTACGTGAACAGCAGCATGGCCAGTTTCGACTGGGCGTAGGCGCCGAAGCGCGAGTAGGCGCGGCGTTCCCAGTTCAGGTCGTCCAGGTCGATGCGGCCGATCAGATGCGTGAGGCTGGACAGGCTCACCACGCGGTCGGAAATCCGGTCCAGCAGTAGCGCCGTCAGCGCGAAGTGGCCGAGGTAGTTCGTGCCGATCTGCATTTCGAAGCCGTCCAGGGTGGTGCTCTTGGGCACCGCCATGACACCGGCATTGTTGATCAGCACATCCGCGCCCTCGACGGTGGCGGCGAAGGCGCGCACCGAGGCCAGATCGGCCAGGTCCAGGGCCCGCACCTGCGGTCGCCCGGGCATGGTCTTGGCGACGGCCAGCCCCTTGACCTGATTGCGGCAGGCCATGATCACCTGCGCGCCCGCCTCGGCCAGGGCGCGTGCGGTGGCCGCGCCCAGCCCGCTGGTGGCACCGGTGACGATGTACGTCCGCCCGGTCTGGTCAGGGATATTCGCTGTAGTCCACCCACCCATAGAAGAACTCTATGATGCCCGCGCCTCCGGGGCCTCCTGAAACGCGGTGATCAAATACACACCGCCGCAATGGGTCCGGTGACCGGCCTCCGGGATGCGCGCCGCCCGCACCTGTGCTGACGGTCGTCGACGGTACGGTTCGCACCCGATCCTTTGGTTCGCACCCCATGCGGGCGACCGATAGCTGGTGTGTGCCACACGGATCGGGTGTGAACCCATCCCGTTAGGAGTAGTGGGCGGCGAGGGCTTTCTTGTCGATCTTGCCGACCGCGGTGATCGGGAGGGTGTCGGCGCGGCGGAGTAGGTCGGGGAGCTTGTAGGTGGCCAGGCCGCGGGCGGTGAGGAAGGTCTTGATCTCGGCGAGGGTGGGCATATCGCCGTCGATCACCAGTACCGCGCAGGCCTTCTCGCCGAGCACCGCATCGGGCAGGCCGATCGCGGCGGCGTGCCGGACGGACGGGTAGGCGAGGAGGTGTTCCTCGAGCTCATCGCAGGAGATGTTCTCGCCGCCGCGATTGATCACGTCCTTGATCCGGCCGGAGACCATGAGGTGGCCGCTGGGCAGGCGGCGGACCAGGTCGCCGCTGCGGTAGTAGCCGTCGGGGGTGAAGGCGCGGGAATTGTGTTCGGGGGCACGGTAATAGCCGCGCAGGGTGTATGGGCCGCGGGTGAGGAGCTCGCCCTCCTCGCCGGGCGGGACCTCATTGCCGTCGGCGTCGACCACCCGCACCTCGTCGGCGGGGGACAGGGGACGGCCCTGGGTGGTGCAGACGAGGTCGTCGGAATCCTCGGCGCGGGTGTAGTTGAGCAGGCCCTCCGCCATGCCGAAGACCTGCTGGAGCCGCACGCCCAGCGCGGGGACGACCTCGCGGGCATTGACCTCGGCCAGGCGCGCGCCACCCACCTGTAGCAGTCGCAGCGAGGATAGGTCGGCATCCTCCCATTCGGTTGCGGCACACCATAGTTGGGCCAGCGGCGGAACCACGGCCGTGACCGTCACCCGGTGCCGCTCGATGGCGGCGAAGGCGTTCTCCGGGCTGGGGTCGGTGACGAAGGCCATGGCTCCGCCGGTGGCGACCGTGCCGAGCACGCCGGGGCAGGCGAGCGGGAAGTTGTGCGCGACAGGCAGTGTGGCGAGATACACGTCCTCGGGTCCGAGCTCGCAGATCTCGGCGCTGGCCTTCGCGTTATAGGTGTAGTCGTCGTGGGTGCGGGCGATCAGCTTCGGCAGGCCGGTGGTGCCGCCCGACACCAGCATGAGGGCGATATCGGAGGCGTCGACCTGCGGCAGCGAATCACCCTCGGCAGGAATCGAATTAAGGCCCGTGAACGATCCCGGATCGCCGAGCACCAGCACGTGCCGCAGGCTCGGGACGGCGGCGGCGACCTCGGCGGCCAGGACGCGGTAATCGAAATCGCCGAACCGGTCGGCGATCACGTAGGCGACCGCACCGGACAGCCGGGTGAGGTGCTCGATCTCGGCGCGCCGATGCGCGGGCAGGGTGAGCACCGGAATGATGCCCGCCCGCAGCAGGCCGAACAGCACGGGCACGAATTCGGGGGTGTTCGGCAGCTGCATGACGACCCGGTCGCCGGGCTCGATGCCGAGTGCCAGGAAACCGTGTGCCATGCGATCGGCCGACGCATCCAGTTCCGCGTAATCGACCGTGGCGTCGGGGTTTTCGGTCAGCAGCGCCGGGCGCTCCGGCCACTGCCGGGCGGCGTCGCGCAGGAGGTCACCGAGCGGGTTCCCGGCCCAGTATCCGGCCCGCCGGTAGTGCTCGGCGAGGTCGGCGGGGAAGGGGACGAAGCCGTCGCGATGGTCCCGGGCGTCGGTCGATATCGATGTCACAGCTCTGGCCTCTAGCAAGTAAGGGTGTAGTTACAAAGGTTAGGCAACCCTATCTCAATGCGTTAGGCTGCTGCCGAACAGTCCGGAACACCCGGTCCGGTCGCGGCGCGCCCGCGCGAGAGCACAAGGAGTACCAGCGGAAATGGAGTCAGCGCAGGCCAACGGCGCCACCATCGCCCGGGATGAGATCCGCGCCGCGGTCGCCACCCACCTCGGCCTCACCCCCGCCGAGATCGCCGACCACGACGACCTCATCCAGCTCGGTCTGGACTCCATCCGCACCATGAAACTCGCGGGCAGCTGGCGCAAACGCGGCCTTGCCGTCAACTTCGCCCAACTGGCCGCCGAACCCACCATCGCCGCGTGGCACCTCCTCCTCGGCGGGACGGACGCCGACGCCGCGGCCGCCGCGAAGACCACCTCCGGCACCGTCGCGCACGGCTCGGTCGCCGAATTCGACGCCGACCGGCCGGGCGCGGCAACCGATCTGGCGAATTCCCTGGCACACGAGGACGCGGCGCATGCGGTTGGCGACACGCCAACTGCGGTCACCGGCATCAGTGGCGAACGGTCGGCCGGAGCTGAGCCCGATGGCATCGGCAATTCGATTGGACCGGTGGGTGACTCGGCGGGGGTGGCAATCGCCGTCGATGATGGAAGTCCGTTCGGACTTGCGCCGATGCAGCACGCCTATTGGATCGGGCGGTCCGACGGGCAGCAGCTCGGGGCCGTCGCTGCGCACCTGTATGTGGAATTCGATGGGGCGGACGTGGATCCGGAGCGACTGGGACGGGCTGTCGAGGCCCTGGTTCGGCGGCATCCCATGTTGCGGACGCGGTTCCTGCCGGATGGGACGCAGCAGACCCTGCAGCGGCCGGGGCGGTCGGTGTGGAGCGTCACCGATCTGCGTGACTCGGGTGCGGAGTCCGAGTGGGTGCTGGAGGAGCTGCGCGACAAGCGGACTCATCAGCTGATGGCGGTCGAGGACGGGCAGGTCGTCGATATCGCGCTGACCCTGTTGCCGGACGGGCGGACCCGGCTGCACGTGGACGTGGACATGCTCGCCGCCGATGCCATGAGCTACCGGATCCTCATCGCGGACCTGGCGCGGCTGTACCACGGTGAAGAGCTGCCGCCGCAGGACTACACCTTCCGGCAGTACCTGGCCGAGCACTCCGGAGCCGCGCCCGAACGTGATGCGGATCGCGCATGGTGGCAGGCGCGGATGCCGGAAATGCCTGGCGCACCGGAACTTCCGCGTGCCGCCGAGACCGCCGAGGCGAGCGCTCGTACCGTGCGCTTGCATCGCTGGCTGTCACCGGAGGCCAAGGCCCGGGTGTTCGCCGCCGCGCACTCGCGTGGCGTGACGCCCGCCATGGCCCTCGCCTCGGTATTCGCCGAGACCATCGGCGGCTGGTCGGCGCAGCGGCGCTTTCTGCTCAATCTGCCGCTGTTCCATCGCGAACCGGTGCATCCGCAGGTGGACGGCGTGGTCGGCGACTTCACCTCCTCGGTATTGCTGGAGGTCGATGTCACCGCTCCCGCCACCGTCACCGAGCGCGCCCAGGCACTGCAACGTGAATTGCATGCCGCCGGAGCGCATTCCGCGTACTCCGGACTGGAGGTACTGCGTGATCTCGGCCGTCAGCGCGGCGAGCCGGTGCTCGCGCCGATCGTCTACACCAGCGCCATCAACCTCGGCGAACTCTTCTCCGACCAGGTCACCGACACCTTCGGCGATCCGGTCTGGATCATTTCCCAAGGCCCGCAGGTGCTCCTGGATGCCCAGGTCACCGAGGTTCGCGGCGGCCTCCTGCTGAATTGGGACGTCCGCGCGAACGCCTTCCCCGCGACCATGGTCGAGACCATGTTCGCCCGCTACATCGACGCCGTCCTGCGGCTGGCGGGCACCGATAAGGATCATGCCGACCGCGGCCAGCACGGCACCCGCGCCGACGCGGGCTGGGATGCCGAAGCGGCCGTGCGAATCCCGGTGGAACAGGCCGTGATTCGCGCCCGCGTCAATGCCACCGACGGACCGCTCAGCGGAGACCTGCTGCACACCGGGTTGTTCACCCACGCCGCCGCAAACCCCGACGCGCCCGCGATCATCTGGGAACGCGACGACCATGACACCGGGGCGTCCCCGCATGACACGGCGAGCGTGATCGATGGCGGTGCCGAGTCTCCCGTGGGTGGTAGCACCGGAGATTCGGCGGTCCAGGTGCTCACGTACGGGCAGTTGGCGGCAGAGGCACTGGCTGTCGCCGGTGCGCTGCGGGCAGCTGGAGTGCAGCCGGGGGAGGCCGTGGCGGTGCAGCTGCCGAAGGGGCCGGATCAGATCGTTGCCTCAGCCGGTGTGCTCGCGGCGGGTGCGGTGTACGTGCCGATCGGATTCGATCAGCCGGACACGCGGCGGGCGGAGATCCTGCGCACCGGTGCGGTGGTGGCCGCGCTGACCACCGGGGGAGACGTGCCGGAGGTCCGGGCGCTCGCCCTGGCTGACGCCCGGGTGTATCCGGAACCCCTGGACGAAGCCGTCTTCCCGGATCCGGAAGCCATTGCCTACGTGCTGTTCACGTCGGGGTCGACGGGTAAGCCGAAGGGTGTGGAGGTGCCGCATCGAGCGGCGATGAACACCATCGACGACCTGAACGAGCGATTCGGGATCGGCGCGGCGGACCGGGCTCTCGCCTTGTCGGCGCTGGAATTCGACCTGTCGGTGTACGACATCTTCGGGCTGCTCAGCACCGGAGGTGCGATCGTCGCGCTGGATGAGAGGCAGCGCAGCGAACCCGCACTGTGGGTGGAAATGGTCCGGCGGCACCGTATTTCGGTGGTCAACTGTGTGCCGAGCCTGCTCGATATGCTGCTGGAGGCCGCGGCCGGGCAGGCCATGGACAGCCTGCGCATGGTGATTCTGGGCGGCGACTGGGTGGATGTGGCGCTGCCGGGGCGGCTCGCCGCGGTCGCACCGCACTGCCGATTCGCCGGACTGGGCGGAGCCACCGAGACCGCCATCCATTCGACCATCTGTGAAGTGGTGAATGCCCAAGTGCCGCAGGAGTGGTCGGCGGTGCCGTACGGCACGCCGCTGCGCAATGTGCGCTGCCGGGTGGTCGGCCCGTCGGGGCAGGACTGCCCGGACTGGGTCACCGGTGAACTGTGGATCGGCGGCGCGGGCGTGGCCGCGGGCTATCGGGGCGATGCCGAGCGCACCGCCGACCGCTTCGTCGGGCACGAGGGCCTGAACTGGTACCGCACCGGCGATCTCGCCCGCTATCTGCCCGACGGCACCCTGGAATTCCTGGGCCGCGCCGACCATCAGGTCAAGATTCGCGGCTACCGCGTGGAGCTCGGCGAGGTGGAGAGCGCCCTGCGCGCCCTGCCGGGTGTGCGTCACGCCATCGCGGCCGTGATCGGTTCGGTGGCACCGAAATTGAGCGCCGTCGTGGTGGCGAACGAGGGGGTGGCCCTGGAGGCCGAGGCGCTGTGTGCCGCGGCTGCCGAGCTGCTGCCGGGCTACATGATCCCGACCCGTGTCGAACTGCTGGAAGAACTCCCGTTCACCTCGAACGGGAAGCCCGATCGCAAGGCCGTCGTCGCACTGCTCGTGGAAGACGATCAGGCGGGTGAGTTCGTCGCGCCCAGATCGGATTTGGAGCGTGCGGTCGCCGATATCGTGGCCGTCGTGCTGGAGCGCCCGGTGGTCGGCGTGACCGACGACTTCTTCGCGCTGGGCGGTGATTCGGTGCTCGCCACCGCCGTCATCGCCCGCGTCCGGGACTGGCTGGACTCCCCGGACGCGGTGGTGTCGGACTTCTTCGCCGCCCGCACCGTGGCGGGCCTGGCCCAGCGCCTGCTGGACCGGGAAGCGCGTTCCGGCGCTTCGGGCCGCCTGGACACGGTGGCCACCCTCTACCTCGAGGTAGCGAACATGTCCGACGACGAGGTGCTCGCCCTGTCCTGAAAAGCGAACCCCCGCATCCGAATCCGATGCGGGGGCCGGTATTTCGTGGGTTCTGGCCGAGCTACTCGATCACGGGGCAGTCACCGTCGATGATGCCGATATCGTGGAACAGCTGGTAGCAGGACGGGTTGTCGGGTAGGTACCAGTGGAACCCTGCCAGGCAGAACACCGCCACCAGGTTGATCACGATGACGAGGCCCAGGAATCCCAGCGCCAGCTTGCCGAGCAGCGCGTGCACACCACCGGTCGGGATGACCCGGGCCGCAGTCTCGTTCGCGAAGGCCAGCACCACACCGATCGTGGTGATGGCGGCGATGAACAGAATCCACGCCCACACGTAAAGGTGCAGGCCCAGCACTGCACCGCCGTAACCCTTGTCGCCGGGCAGAATGTGCAGCATGGTCTGCCGCCAGGAGGCGAAGCCGCCGCCGAAGCTGGCGACGATGCACAGGCCCCAGCCGGTCATGTAATCGCGGCGTGAAAGACTGCCGTTCAAGCCCTTTCGGACGATGAACGCACCGCCGAGCGCGGCCAGGATCATGAAATTGCGCTGCACCATGCACAGCGGGCACGGGTAGTCCCAGGTGCCGAACTGCACGCCGAGGCCGCCGCAGACCACACCGGTCCAGCCGGCCACGAAAATGACCGCGAGCCAGTACTGCACCTGCCCGAGCGGGCCGCCGCGATCCTCGGTGGCCGGTGTGTCGGCGATCGGCTGGGTCACCATGTCAACCCCAATCCGAGTCCGCTGGTGACGTGGTGACGCAGCAGCAGGGCGGTCGCAATGAGCATGATCCACCAGGCCGCCAGCACGATACGACGGGATCGTTGTTGATAGATCAACACCAATGCAGCCAGCAAACCGGCCCATATGATCGTGTCCATGGTCGCGGACGCTACCGCTTGACCAGTTCATCGCCATTGAATGCGATCCGGACACGCCGCGCGTCGAGGGCCCTTTCGCCTACGTTGGCAAATTTCTGGCATTTGCTGCTTCGCGTCGACACACGGCGGCCCCGGCCGTCCGCCCCTAGACTCGATCACGTGAGCGGTTGGGACATCTCGGACATCCCTGATCAGAGCGGCCGGACGTTCATCGTCACCGGCGCCAATAGCGGGCTGGGTGCGGCGACCACGCGAGCCCTCGCGGGGGCCGGTGCGCAGGTGATCATGGCCTGCCGCAATGAGGTGAAGGCCCGCGGCGTGGCCGACGCCATCGGCGCGAATGTCCAGGTGCGCCGCCTCGATCTGGCCGATCTGGCCTCGGTGCGCGACTTCGCCGACTCGATCGAATCCGCCGATGTGCTGATCAATAACGCGGGTGTCATGGCGGTGCCGCTGAAGCGCACCGCGGACGGCTTCGAAATGCAGATGGGCACAAACCATCTCGGCCATTTCGCGCTGACCGGGTTGCTACTGGACAAGATTCGCGACCGCGTGGTGACGCTCTCCAGTGGCGCGCACGCCATCGGCCGCATCGATGTGGCGGACCTGAACTGGGAGCGCCGCCGTTATCAGCGGTGGGCCGCCTACGGGCAGTCCAAACTGGCCAATCTCCAGTTCGCCTACGAGCTCCAGCGCCGCCTCACCGCCAGCGGTTCGGCGAAACTGTCGCTCGCCGCGCACCCTGGCTGGGCCGCCACCGATCTCCAAGGCCATACCGAGTCCATCCAGGACTTCTTCCTGTCGATCGGCAACCGGCTGATCGCGCAGAGCGCCGAAATGGGTGCGCTGCCAACCTTGTTCGCCGCCACCGCCGAGGTGGAACCGGGCGCTTTCTACGGCCCGACCGGACTGCGCGGCCTGCGTGGACATCCGGGGCTCAGCCCGTCGTCCTCCGCCTCGCGCGATGAGGTTATGGCGCGACGGCTGTGGGAACTCTCCGAGCAGCTGACCAAGGTCGGTTACTCGTTCGCTCGCCGGTAAGAAGCTTCAGAGGCTGGGGGACATGAGCATTCCGTATGACCGTCGCGACCAACTCGAGAAGATTCAACAGGGCTTGCTGCCCGGGGAGCAGATCCTGGCCGTCTACGACGCCATCGGCGTGGGCACCGGATTCCTCGGGCTCACCGATCGACGCGTGATCATCCAGGACAACTCGTTCGTGGGTAAGAAGATCGCCATCACCAGCATCCCGTACTCCCGGATCAGCAGCGTCAGCGTGATCACCAACAAGTCCTTCGCGGGCCAGTTCTTCTCCTCGGGGCACCTGGTGATCAGCACCGGCCACAATAACTACGAGGTGGAATTCCGCGGCGACGAGAAGACCCGCCACGTGCACGACATAGTCCTGCATTACATCGCGCATTGAGTGAGTGGGCAGGTCAGCGAGTTGCGAGAGTGTCGCACGCCACACGCGTGATTCGACTTCTCTGGTACAGTCGCCGCCATGCAGCGCGTGTATTTCTGGTTTAGCCAGCCGGCCCCGGGTGGGTCGAGCGGCGTGAACCTGCGCTGACCTCTTCCACCCCGAGCCGGACGAACCAGACCGGCTCAAAGGGGTTTCAGATAGCACTCTCCCGTGGGCCGGCCTGAGAAAAGGAACCCACGATCATGACTCTCGCCGCCGATCTCGACGTGCATTCGGATCTCGACGACCAGCGCACGCTCAGTGTGAGCCCGCTGCGCTCGCCTCGCGAGATCCGCTCCGCGCACCCGATCGACGACTCGCTCGCCGACACCGTGCGGGCCGGCCGTAAGACCACCGTCGATGTGCTCAATGGCGATGACGACCGCCTGATGGTCATTGTCGGCCCGTGCTCGGTGCACGATCCCGACGCCGCCATCGACTACGCCCGCCGCCTGGCCGCCAAGGCCGAGGAACTCGGGGATCGGCTGCACGTGGTCATGCGCGTCTACTTCGAGAAGCCGCGCACCACGCTCGGGTGGAAGGGCCTGATCAACGATCCGCACCTGGACGGCAGCTTCGATATCAATACCGGACTCGACCTGGGCCGTCGCCTGCTGGTCGATATCACCGGGCTCGGCCTGCCGGTCGCGTGCGAGTTCCTGGATCCGATCACCCCGCAGTACATTTCGGACCTGGTGTCCTACGGCGCGATCGGCGCGCGTACCGCCGCCAGCCAGGTGCACCGGCAGCTGTCCTCGGCACTGTCCATGCCGGTCGGCATCAAGAACGGCACCGACGGTGATGTGCAGGTCGCGGTCGACGGGGTGCGCGCCGCGGCCGCCAGCCACGTCTTCCCCGGCACCGACCTCGACGGCCGCTCCGCGCTGATCCGCACCGCGGGCAACCCGGACTGCCACGTCATCCTGCGCGGCGGCACCAATGGCACCAACTACGACGCCGCCTCCTGCGCGGAAGCCCTACTGCGCCTGGAGAAGTCGTCCCTGGATCAGCGCCTGGTCGTGGACGCCAGCCACGGCAACAGCAATAAGGACCACAACAAGCAGGTCGATGTCGTCACGGATATCGCGGGCCGGATCGCCGCCGGTGAGCGCACCGTCGTCGGCGTCATGCTGGAGAGCTTCCTGGTCGCGGGCCGCCAGGACCTGACCCTCGGCCACGCCGAGGACCTCACCTACGGACAGTCCATCACCGACGCCTGCCTGGATTGGGATACGACGGCCGCCCAGCTGGACGCGCTGGCCGACGCCGTCGCCGCGCGCCGCGGCTGATCAATACGGTCGCGCGTCGCGGCTGATGAACAGCCGCGCACCGCGGCTGAAGCAATCGGCTCACACCCCGGCCGGCCAATCCTCGGCCGGGCCGGGTGGGTCGGTGAACAGGCGGCTCGCGATCCAGACATCGCGGCGTGTGCCGCGCTGCACGCCACCGCCGCGCAAGAGACCCTCGTAGTGGAAGCCATTGCGGCGGGCCACGGCGGCCGACGCGTTATTGCCGACGATGGCGCGCCACTCCAGGCGTTCGAAGGCGAACCCGGTCACGTTGAAACCGACCTCGCACACCAGGTTCGCGGCCTGCGTCATCAGACCGCGGCCGCGGACGGTCTCCGACATCCAGAAGCCGATCTCGGCGGTCTCGGGATCGCGGTTCGTCAGGTAGATCGGGCTCAGGCCGATCATGCCGACCACGGGGCCATACTCGCCCAGGCGTATCGCCCAGGTGGGGGAGCGGGTGGCCCAGCCGGGCGTGACCGTGTCATAGACGAACTTCTCGGCGTCGGCACGGGTGTAGGGGACCGGCATGGTGGTCCATTCCCCGACCGACGGTTCCTGACAGCAGGCGGTGATGGCGTCGATATCGTGCACCGTCGGCGGCGACAGCCACACCGTCCCATTCGAGAGCTTCTGCGCGTCCACAGCGCCATGCTGACACGGAACCGTGCACGGGCGCACAACGTTTCCTGGACCGGTGACGGACGGCCCGGAACACCGCCGTAGGATCGGCTCGATGGTTGCCGCTCTTCTCGCCGACTTGTTCGAATCACATCGGTCGCATCTGCTCTCGGTGGGATACCGATTGACCGGCAGCGTGAGCGACGCCGAGGACGCGGTGCAGGAGAGCTGGTTACGGCTCGCGGTGGCACACCAGTACGAGATCGAGGATCTGCGCGCCTGGCTCACCACCGTCGTCAGCCGCATCTGCCTGGACCGGCTGCGCAGCGCGTCGGCCCGCCGGGAAAAGTATGTGGGGCAATGGCTTCCGGAGCCCATCGTCACGGCGACCGGGCCCTCCACCGCGCCCGATCCGCTCGCGGTCGTGGTGCGCAAACAGGATTACCGTTTCGCCGCCCTCGTGGTGCTGGACACGCTGACCCCGCCGCAGCGGGTGGCATTCGTGCTGCACGAAGGATTCTCGGTGCCGTTCGATGAGATCGCCGACATTCTGGGCGTCTCCGTCGAAGCCGCGCGGCAGCTGGCCGTCCGGGCTCGCAAGGCGGCGGCGCGCACCCCGGATCCGGTACCGGACGAAGAGCATGAGGTCGTGGTGCAACAGCTGCTGGCCGCGCTCGGTCGCGCCGATATGGATGCCGTTGTGGCGCTGCTGCATCCGGACGTGCGCACCATCGGCGATGCGGGCGGCACCACCTCCACCGCGATCAATGTGGTCTCGGGCGTGGACAAGGTGGCGCGCCTGTGGCTGGGCCTGCGGCGCATGCATGGTCTCGGCGATCCGGAAGCGTTCCGGGAATCGCTCGAATTGGTGCTGGTGAACGGGCAATTGGGGGTGCTGGTGCACGAGCGCGCCTTTGTGGACGGGCGCTCCGGGACGCCGACTCGTGTCTACGGATTCACCGTCAAGGACGGGAAGGTCTGGGGCGCATATGATCTCGCGAACCCGGCCAAGCTCAAGGGTATTCACGTTCCGCACTGAGATATTCACGTTCCCCGAACTGGGCCCGGTGGGCGGCACACCCCCGACACGGCTTGCCGCACACCGGAAGTCGTCAGTTGGGGGTGGCCGAACCGGCGCTGGTGCCGCAATCCATGCCACCGGACAGGCTGACCGAACCGGTCGGCGTGCACTGGCCGATGCCGGATCCGGTGCCCGATCCGGAACCCGGAATGCTGGAGCCCAGGCCCACATCCGGGGTGGACGAACCATTGGACCAGCCGCCGATGAGCTGGGCCGCGAGATGATGCACGAAATCGACTGCAGCGGCCGGATGTAGAAGAAGATCGATATATGAGGGCACGTTTCGCCCCTTTCAAGAAACCGCGGTAGCGGTGTGAGATAAAACACGGGCAGGCTAGCTGCCCTCGGGGCAATGCACAACGAGCCAGGTAGAGGGCTCGAATGAAATGTGAAACATAGCTGTTCGCTATTGCTTCGCAACCATTCCGTCGTTCCGGAGACCGGCACCGCGCGTCGACTATCCTCCGGTCATGCCCAAGAATCCGACGGTCGCGCGCCTGCGTCCCTTCGCGTCGACGATCTTCGCCGAGATGACCGAACTCGCCGTCCGTCACGGAGCCGTCAATCTCGGGCAGGGCTTCCCGGACTCCGACGGCCCCGCGGGCATGCTCGAAGTGGCGCGACAGGCCATTGCCGACGGCCTCAACCAGTACCCGCCCGGACGCGGCATGCCCGTCCTGCGCCAGGCCGTCGCCGCCGACCGCGCGCGCCGCTACGGCACCCACTACGACCCGGACAGCCAGGTGCTCGTCACCGTCGGTGCGACCGAGGCCATTGCCGCCACCATCCTGGGCCTGGTCGAGCCCGGCGACGAAGTGGTGCTCATCGAGCCGTACTACGACTCCTACGCCGCAGCCATCGCCCTCGCCGGGGCCCAGCGCCGCACCGCCCGCCTGGTCCCGGACGGCGACGGCTTCGCCCTCGACCTGGACAGCCTGCGCGCCGCCATCACCCCGAAAACCCGCATGCTGCTGGTGAATTCGCCGCACAACCCCACCGGCACCGTGCTGTCCCGCGCCGACCTCACCGCCATTGCCGAGATCGCCATCGAACACGACCTGTACGTCATGTCCGACGAGGCCTACGAGCACCTCGCCTTCGACGGCCACGAGCACATCAGCCTCGCCACCCTGCCCGGCATGTTCGAGCGCACCGTGATCGTTTCCAGCGCCGCCAAGACCTTCAGCGTCACCGGCTGGAAGATCGGCTGGGCCTGCGCCCCCGCACCGCTTCTGGACGCCGTGCTGGCCGCCAAACAATTCCTCACCTTCGTGGGCGGCGGCCCCTTCCAGCCCGCCGTCGCCCACGCGCTGAACAATGAACAGCAGTGGGTCGCGGCCCTGCGAGACACCCTGTCCGAGAAGCGACTTCGCCTCTCCTCCGCGCTGAAGGAGGCCGGATTCGATGTGAAGCGCAGCGACGGAACCTATTTCGTCTGCGCCGACATCACCCCCCTCGGCGCGACCGACGCCTACGCCTTCTGCCGCGAACTCCCCGAACGCCTCGGCGTGGCGGCCGTCCCCGTCAGCGTCTTCGCCGACGACAAGGACTCCTGGAGTCACCTCGTCCGCTTCACCTTCTGCAAAAAGGAAGAAACCATCGCCGAGGGCGTCCGCCGCCTCCGCGCCGCCCAGCCCTCCACAACACGCTGACCCGACGCGCCGAAGTGGATGGCACTCTTCAAGGCCAGTAGCTCGTAATTGGACCGCGACACGCGGCCGGACGATCGGCCAAGATCGAAGGCGTGAGTGGGACAAGTGCGGTACTTGGAGTTGCGGCCATCGAACTGGGACTGGTGCTGACGCCAGGCCCGAACATGATGTATCTCGTGTCGCGCACGGTCTCCCAGGGCCGCCGAGCCGGATTCATTTCACTCAGCGGCGTAGCCGTCGGATTCGCCGTATACCTGGTCGCCGCCACCGCGGGACTCACCGCAGTCTTCGCGGTGGTTCCCGCCCTGTATCTGGCCGTGAAGCTGGCCGGCGCGGCCTATCTGGTCTGGCTGGCCTGGAAAACCTTGCGCCCGGGCGGCCTTTCGGCCTTCGCGCCCAGCGAGCTCCCCGCCGACCCGACCCGCCGGCTGTTCACCATGGGCCTGGTGACCAACCTCCTCAACCCCAAGATCGCCATCCTGTACATGGCGCTGATCCCGCAGTTCATCGTCCCGGAGCTGGGTCACGTCTGGTTGCAGAGTCTCGGTCTCGGCACGGTGCAGATCATCATCGCGCTCAGCGTGAACGGGCTGATCGTGCTGACCGCGGGCGGGATCGCCGGATTCCTGGCCGGACGTCCCCTGTGGCTGCGCGCCCAGCGTTATGTCACCGGCTCGGTGCTGGGTGCGATGGCCGTCATGGTCGCGAGCGATCGGGCCAGGCCGCTGCCCGCCTGATCTCACGAACGCAGGGAACCCGGGAACAGGAATTCGTCCGAAGGCCGGTCGGTCCGGTCCAGCCAGGCCTCGAAGAAGCCGGTCAGCTCGTGTGGCGTCTTGGACTGCATGAACTTGCGGAACTCCGGCATGGACGCGTTCCCGTACTTGTGCGCCATGACGAACTCGCCGATGGCGGGGAAGAAGACCTCATCGCCGATGGTCCGGCGCAGGGCGTGCAGGAACAGCGGTCCGCGCGTGTAGACGGTCGTGAATTCATAGCCCGCGCCGGGGTTCTGGAGCGCGATCTCCCAGTACTTCGGAGTGTCACGGTATTTCGCGACGGTCTCCCGGTACTGGGCGTCGACGTCCTTGCCCTCCTTGCGTTCCGCCCACAGGTAGTCGGCGGTGTAGCTGGCGAAGCATTCGTTCAGGCAGACGTCGGACCACTGCTGCACCGACATGGAATCACCCCACCACTGGTGGGTGATCTCGTGCACCGCCGTATTCAGGTCCGTCCAGGGCGCGTAGATGGGCCGTGACTGGGTTTCCAGGGAGAATTGCAGGTCGGTGTCCACATAGATGCCACCGGCCGTGTCGAACGGGTACGGGCCGTACAGCTGCTCCTGGAAATCGAGGATCTCCGGCAGTCGTGCCTCGATATCCTTGGCCGCCAGCGCATCCGGTGCGAAGGCGCTCAGCAGTGGGGTGCCATTGCCGCGCCGCTGCTCCAGGAATTCGAACTTGTCGATGGCGATGGTGGTGAGGTAGCCGATCACCGGCTGCCGCATCTCCCAGTCCACGGTCCGATTGCCGCCCTGCACCACATCGCGGACCTTCGCGCCATTGGACATCACCTCCCACTCCTGCGGGACGGTGGCGTGCAGCGTGAAAGTGGCCTTGTCCAAGGGCGTGTCATTGAGCGGATACCAGCTGGTGGCCGAATGTGGTTCGCCCGCAACGAAAGCCCCGCCGCTGGGCGAGAGCACCCAGCCCTCGCCGTCGGTATTGGCGACCTCGCCCGCGTACTCCACCTGCACCGTGAACGGCAGGCCGGGCAGCAGCGGGATCATCGGGGTGATCACCAGTTCGTGCTCGTCACCGCGATCGAACCAGGCGGGGAGGTTGTTCACCGTCACCTTGGAGATCTGCGGGCCGCTGTAGTCCAGGTCGAAGACCCGCAGCGCCTGGGTGGCGACGGCCTCGATCCGGGTCGAGCCGGTGAGCTGATGGGACGGCGGGTCGTAGCCGATGGTGACGTCGTAATGCTTGGCGTCGTAGCCGCCATTGCCGTCCAACGGATAGTAGGGGTCGCCGAGACCGGGCGATCCGGTGAATGGATCGGCCGTATCCGCTTGTGCGGGAGCCGCACTCGTGATCGCCAGCAGCGCCGCCCCCGCCGCGGTGAACCGCCACCAGCTGTCCTTCATCCGCAAAACCGCCCCTTTTCCGGAAGATTCATTTCCGGGGCGATGCTAGTCGCCCGATTGTTCAGTTGGTGCTGCCCGACACGGCCACGCTGGCACCCAACCCGATGATCATCACCCCACCCGCGCCGCCGACCGCCTCCAGGCGCTTGGGTGACTTGGCGAACCAGTCCCGCGCCGATCCGGCCGCCAGCGCCCACACGGTGTCGGACACCAGCGCCACGGCCAGGAAGATCGCCCCCAGGATCAGCAGCTGCACCGGCACCGGCCCGGCCGACGGCTCGATGAACTGCGGCAGCACCGCCGAGAAGAAGATGATGGCCTTGGGGTTGGTCAGGCCGACCAGCACGGCTTGGCGCAGCGCCCGGCTGGTGCCCACCGGTTCCACCTTGGACTGCAAGGCTTCTCGCAGCGAGCGCCGCTCCCGGATCGCCTGGATCCCGAGATAGATCAGGTACATCGCGCCCGCGAACTTCACCACCACCAGCGCTATGGCCGACGCCGCGAGGATCGTCCCCAGTCCCGCCGCCACCAGGCACAGCACCACGAAGACCCCGGCAGAATGTCCGAGGACCGACAGGAAGGCCGCCCGGCGACCGTAGGACAGCGCCCGCCCGATCACGAAAAGCACACCGGGGCCGGGGATTATGATGATGACAACGGCGGCGACCAGAAATGCCACCAGGTTTCCCACGGGGATCATCGGATCATTCTACGTACCTTGACAAGGCGTTTTCCTGTTGTTATTCCGGCGACCCGGGAGCTATCGGCGGAGCTCCTCGGGAAGCTGCCGGGGGTCCAGCAGCAGGCGTTTGGCATCCGCGTGCCGGACCTTGGCGGCCAGATCCAGATTGTCGGTGAGCAGCTGCCACTCCACCTCGCGAATGGCACCGCGGGCGCGTTCGATGATGTTCAGATCGCGGGTGCCCCAGGCGATCGGCATGGCGCTCACCGACTGCCACAGATCGCTGACCCCGACCGAGGTGGGGGCGCGGTCGATGCGGACGGTGACCGCGGGGACGCGTTCGCCGGTGCGCGGGCGATGGCCCGGCAGGGTGCGCACGGTCCGGGTGACCAAGGCGTAGCGCGGACCGTCGGCGCTGGGCTTGGCCAGATTCACCAGGGCGAGCAGGGTCGCGCCCTTGCCATTGGTCTCCGACACCACCGCGGGCACCAGTTCGCCCGCGGCATACAGCTTGTCGACCCGGCCGCGGTGCGGGGTGTAGAGCCCGATGAACAGGGCCGTGGCCGCGCCCAGTACGAAGGCCACCGCGAGCAGATACGACCACGGATGGTTCAGCCAGATCAGGAATCCGCTGCCCAGCCCCAGCCCGACTGCCGCGCTGATCGCCAGCACGCGCAATCGCCGCAGGTCCGCGACGACTTCGTTGACCGCCCTGGCATGCTCACGGTCCACCGCGAATTCGAAGCGTCGCACCTTCGTTCCCTCCCGCCTCTGGAGGCCGGTTCACCAATGCCATGAATTGGAGAACAGTCCTCCGCTTATCCTATCGTCGGCCCCAGCAGGTCGTCCGCATCGGTGATGCGATAGGCATACCCCTGTTCCGCGAGGAAACGCTGCCGATGTGCGGCGTATTCGGCGTCCAGCGTGTCACGTGCGACCACGGAATAGAAGTGAGCTTGACCGCCATCCTGTTTCGGCCGCAGCAGCCGGCCCAGCCGCTGGGCCTCCTCCTGCCGCGAACCGAACGTGCCCGAAACCTGGACGGCCACAGACGCTTCCGGTAGGTCGATGGAGAAGTTAGCAACCTTGGAGACGACGAGCACGGGAATTTCGCCCTGGCGGAACGCCTCGAAGAGCTCCTCGCGCTCCTTGGTGCGGGTGGAACCCTGGATGATCGGCGCGTTCAGATGCGCGCCCAGCTCCTCCAGCTGATCCAGGTACGCACCGATCACCAGGCTCGGCGAACCCTTGTGCTGCGCCAGAATCGATTCCACCACAGGCAGTTTGGTGCGCGCGGTGGAGCACAGCTTGTAGCGCTCCTCCGGCTCGGCGACCGCGTAGGCCATGCGCTCGGCATCGGTGAGCGTCACCCGGACCTCGACGCAGTCCGCCGGAGCGATCCAGCCCTGCGCCTCGATGTCCTTCCAGGGCGCGTCATAGCGCTTCGGGCCGATCAGCGAGAACACATCGCCCTCGCGGCCGTCCTCACGCACCAGCGTGGCGGTCAGGCCCAGGCGGCGGCGGGACTGCAGATCGGCGGTCATGCGGAAGACCGGTGCGGGCAGCAGATGCACCTCGTCGTAGATGACCAGACCCCAGTCGCGGCTGTCGAACAGCTCGAGATGGCGGTACTCGCCCTTGGTCTTGCGGGTGACGACCTGATAGGTGGCAATGGTGACCGGCCGGATCTCCTTGCGCTCGCCGGAGTATTCGCCGATCTCCTCCTCGGTGAGCGAGGTGCGCGCCAGCAGCTCGCGCCGCCACTGCCGCCCGGCCACGGTATTGGTGACCAGGATCAGCGTGGTCGCCTTGGCCTTGGCCATGGCCGCCGCGCCCACCATGGTCTTGCCCGCGCCACACGGCAGCACCACCACACCGGAGCCGCCCGCCCAGAAGGAATCGGCGGCCATCTCCTGATAGTCGCGCAGATGCCATTTACCGGCGGTGTAGTCGAGTTCGATGGGATGCGCCTCGCCGTCCACGTACCCCGCAAGGTCCTCGGCGGGCCAGCCGATCTTGAGCAGCATCTGCTTGATCCGGCCTCGCTCGGACGGGTGCACGACCACGGTGTCGTTATCGAGGCGCTCGCCGAGCATGGGGCTGATCTTCTTGTGCCGGAGCACTTCCTCCAGCACCGCCCGGTCCAGGCTGACCAGGGTGAGGCCGTGCGCCGGATGCTTCACCAGCTGTAGCCGCCCGTAGCGGGCCATGGTGTCCACGATGTCGACCAGCAGCGGCTGCGGCACGGCATAGCGGGAGAAGTTGACCAGGGCGTCGACCACCTGCTCGGCGTCGTGACCGGCCGCGCGGGCATTCCATAGCGCCAGCGGCGTGATCCGGTAGGTGTGCACGTGCTCGGGCGCGCGTTCCAGCTCGGCGAATGGCGCGATGGCCTGCCGCGCCGCGCCGGACGCCTCGTGGTCGATCTCGAGCAGCAGCGTCTTGTCACTTTGAACGATGAGCGGACCGTCGGTCACGACACCTCCTGGTTGTCCGACCCGAACGGGCCGTCGTCCATTGTTCCTGATGGGACCGACAGTGGTCGCCGTGGGAAGGGACGGGGGTCGGTAATGGAACCGGCGGAACGCGATGTCAATTCCGTGAAAGCGGTCAAGACCCGAGTTTCTGTGGCTACGATCACTCCAAAAGTTGGACGGTTGTCCATTTGGACGTTTGATTTAGCTGAATAGAGGTGCCGATGTCGAGACGAGGCAGACGGTGGTTGGCGAGCGCGGCGGCAGTGCTCGCAAGTGCGCTCATGATGACGGCGACGCCTGTGCACGCCGATCCGGCGGGGGCCGGGCGGATCCGGATCGACGGCTCCCGATTCACCGACGAGTACGGGCGGGTCGTGCTGCTGCACGGGGTCAACAATGTCGACAAGGACGCTCCGTACATCGAACCCGGCGACGGATTCACCCTCACCGCCGACGATGCGGCCCTGCTCGCCCGGCACGGATTCAACACCGTGCGGCTCGGCGTCTCCTTCGACGGACTCATGCCTACCCGGGGCGTGGTCGACACGGCCTATCTTGATCGTGTCGCCTCCGTCGTGGATACGTTGGCGCAGTACGGGATTCACACCCTGCTCGACAATCACCAGGACGGCCTGTCGAAGATCTGGGGCGGCAATGGCTTTCCGGAATGGGCGCTGCAATCGCGACCCGGCGCGCTCGAACCGAACCTCGGCTTCCCGCTGTACTACCTCATGCCCAGCATGAATCAGGGCTGGGATGAGGTGTGGAACAACAACAATGGCGTCCTCGACCACCTGGGTGACGCGCTCGGGGCGCTCGCCGCGAAGGTCGGGAATCGGCCGGGAGTCCTCGGGATCGAGCTGCTGAACGAGCCGTGGCCCGGCTCGGCATTCCTGTCCTGCTATCCCGACGGCTGTCCCGGGTTCGACGTGAAATACCAAGCGGCCATGCAGAAGCTGACGAACGCGGTGCGGGCGCGCAGCGAGGTGAACGTCTTCTGGGAACCCAATGTGACCTGGAACGAGACCATGCCGTCGAACCTGGGCAAGAATCCGCCGATCAGCTCGCCGGATATCGCGTTCGCACCGCACGACTACTGCATTCCGAGCCAGCTGGCCATCTATCTTGGCCTGCCTGTCTTCCTGCGCGCGCTGTGCCCGGTGCAACAGGACAAGACGTGGGGGAATATCGATTCCTTCACCAATCGCACGCACATTCCGACCCTGGTCACCGAATTCGGCGACGGCGATGCCACGGTGCTGGCCAATACCTTGAAGCGCGCGGACGAGCGGTTCATCGGCTGGCAGTACTGGCATTACGCCTCGCGCTTCGGTGCGGGCGGGCCGAAGCCGGATCCGTTCCTCGGCGATGTCGGGCGGCAACTGGTGCGGACCTATCCGCAGGCCACCGCGGGCACGCCGGGACGAATGATCTTCGATGCGGACAATGGCGATTTCGCCTACCGGTACACGCCGCGGGCCGGAACGAAACCGACCGAGATCTACGTGTCCGATCTGCACTACCCGAATGGGTATGAGGTGCGGGTCGACGGCGGCACGGTGACCTCGGCGGCCGGGGCGCGGGTGGTGACCATCGAGGCGAACGCGACGACTCCGGTCACGGTGTACATCAACCGTCCGGGTTCGAAGGGCGCGACGGTGCCTACCGGATCGATCGGTACGGGTTCGGCGGATTCGGGGTCCTCGGGCTCATCGGATTCGGGCTCGGGCAGCAGCGGTTCGAGCGGAACCGGTTCTGCCGGAACGGGTTCCGTGGACAACGGCTCGTCGAGATGATCAACTATTCCCTGATTCGCATGTGTAACGAGTCACGGATCGGGTACGACACCACCCATGGCGCAACTTTCTGGACGAGCGCCCAAATCGAGAGGGAACACTCGTGAACGTTTTCGGCCTGCAACTCCTCCAAAGCCTGCTGCCCACCATCCTCAACCTCTCGCTGATGGGCATGCGCGGCCTCTCGATGATCTAGATCCCTCGGCGGGCTGATGCGGTCCGGGCAGCTCACGGGTTATTCTCACCGCGTTCACGGCAGCCGTGAATTGTTCGGTGAGAAAGGTTTTCGCTAGTGAAGTTCGCAGGAACGAGGCCGATCCTCCGCCTCGTGCTCGCCCTTGTGGCGGTGGCCATTGCCGCGTTTGCCGTGACCGGGTGCTCGATGCTCAAGGACGCCAGTAAGTCCGATACGGCGAAGGCCAAGGTAGGGGACTGCATCAATGTCCTCGAAGGCTCCGCGACCGACTCCAAGACCGAGCCGGTCGCTTGCTCCTCGGAGAAGGCCGTCTACAAGGTCGCCCAGATCTTCGACAAGAAGACCGAATGCAAGGAAGAGCAGACCTCCTACGAGGAAGCCTTGAACGGTGGCACCACGGCCTTCCTGTGCCTGACGCCCAACTTCAAGGAGGGCGCCTGCTACAACGAGAGCAAGACCACCGGCTACAAGTACGTCCAGTGCACCGCGCCGGAAGCCTCCTTCAAGGTGACCAAGCGCATCGACGGGCAGGCCGACGAATTCCTCTGTGACACCAGCTCGGCCATCGGCTTCCGCATCGTGCCGGATCCGAAGACCACTTTCTGCCTCGGTAACCCGAAATAATCTCGACTATTCGACGAGAGCGACCGACGCGATCCGGTGCAGCGTGAAGTGCCGGACCGCGCCGGTCACCGGGTCGAGGGCGTCCAATTGGCCGCCGCCGACCTTCAATGGTTCGACCACGCGCTGCGTCGCCACACCGGAGGCGTCGACGTAGCCGATATGGATCGGCCGTCGCGTGCGCACCGCCAGTTGCAGCAGGTTCAATGTCGCGGCGGTGCTGGTGCGGCTACCGTCCGAGCGCACGGTCTGGCCCGGGCGGGAGTTCGCGGCCCGTTCCCCGGCACGCAATTCCGCCACCAGGGCCTGCAATTGCTCGGAGTTCGGCGGATTCGGCCGCCAATTCTGGCGTTGATTGGCGCGCGCCGCCAAGCGCGCGCCGCGCGGGCGCAGGTCCACGATCGCGCCCGAGGAATCCTCGCCCGCCGGACTGAATCCGGCCGCCCGCAAGTGCTCCAATACCTCACCGAGCGATGCCTGCGAGATCGCGACCGTCGGCGCGACCGCCCGCAGCGCGAGCACACCGGCCACCGGGGCGGCCAGCACCTCCGCCAGCAATCGCGGATCCTCGCTGCGGACAAAGGATTGCGCCATCCCCGCGCGCAGGCGGCCGTGCCGGCGCGCCACATCGTCGATGAGATAGGTCAGCGACTGCGGCACCGGGGTGCGGGAATGAGTGGTGAACAGATTGTGCAGTTCGGTGGCCGTCGCGCCCGCGTCCAGGGCGCGCCGCACCGAGATATCGCTGATCCGGTAGACCGTTGCGGCCCCGGCGGATTCGACATCGGCGACCAGTGAGATCCGGTCCTGCAATTCGGGCGTGAGCGGGCCGGGGGCGATCACCGTCAGATCCGCCTGCACCAGCACGTGATCCACCGGATCCGGCAGCGCGGCCGCCATCTCCTTCTCGGCGTCCTCCGGCGAGCCGTGCAGCAGCGCCCGGCCCGCGGAGGTGACCGCGCCGCGCGCCACCAGGCCCAGCGTCTGCGCCTCGGCCAGGGTGCTTTGCACCGCCTCCAGGCGATAGTGCCGCCGCCAGCGCGGCTGCCGCCACGCCAGCACGCGGCCCAGATCGGCGGCCGAAACCTCGGTGCCGGTCGGATATTCGGCCAGCAGGTCCAGCACGGTGCGGCGATCGCGCACGGCGTGCACATTGCGCAGTTCCGCCGACAGGGCCGCGAGCGGCTTGTCATTGGCGTCGCGCATGCCGATCATCCACGGGAACCGGTCCAGTTCCAGCCAGGCCTGGGCCAGCACCACCCAGCGGCGCGGCGGGATCACGGCCAGCCAGGCGTCGGCGGTGGTGGTGGGGGCCCAGTAGTCGTCGGTGGTATCGGGTTCCGGCGGCGGTTCGGGGACGCCCTTGTCGAGCAGGCGTGCCGCGCTGAGGATTTCGGCCAGCAGGCCGAGCCGGGTCTCGTCGATGCCGGTCTGCTTGGCCACCTTGCGCAGTTCCCGCACGCCGAGACCGCCGGAACGCAGCGAAGGCGCGGGAGCTTGGCCGAGCACATCCAGGATGGACGCGCTGTGCCGCAGCAGTTCTCCGACCTCGCCCGCGGCGGCGGCATTCACGTCGGCGGGGGACTGCTTGCGCTGAGTCGCCTGCGGGGCGCTGAGGGCATGCGGATCGGTGACGGGTTCCCCGCGCAGCAGCTGCCCGACCGAGACCGGCAATTCCACGGTCTCGTCATCGATCCAGTTCAGCAGTCGCCGCGCCAGCAGGCGCTGAATCGGCCGGTCCTCCGGTGTCCCGGGCGCGGCATCGCGGGTGCGGCCGCGCGGGCCGGTGGTGGCCAGCTTGTCGAGGAGGCCGCGTTCGGGCGGCGCGAGTTCGGCCAGGGCCGCGGTGATCTCGGGCTCGGTGAGCGCGTCCGGCAGCTCGGTGGTGCTGCCCAGCGGCCACGGCAGGGCCTCCGGTGCGGCCGGTGTCAGGCGCAGGGCGTCGTTGGGTCCCCAGACGATGGCACGGGCGCGCAGGCGATCCACGGCCGCCGCAATGGTTTTGGCGGGCACTCGATCGCCGAGCAGGCCACGCAGCCGGGTGCGCGGCACGGGCCGACCGTGCCGGCCGTCGGCCGCGCCTTGCACCACAAGGGTTTCGATGACCGCGAAGTCGAGTGTGTCGAGTTCATCGGTGGCGCGCAGCACCGAAGCACGCTGTTCGGTGCGGGCCGCCAGCACCGCCATGGAGGCGGGCAGGGGGACGGCCAGATCCGGCCGCAGCTGTAAGAGGGTGACCAGTTCGGCGTCGCCGCGCGCGGCCAGCCACTCCGCCAGGGACGTATCGGCTCCGGCGGCGGTCTTGGTCTTGGCGGCATCGCCGGGACCGGCGGAGGTGGCGGTATCGGTCACTTCACCCGTCCGCCTCCCCGCGCCTGGCATATGTCTCGGTCGTACGTCGAATCAGCGGTTGATGACCGTGTGCGGGTGCACGTAGGGCAGCTGATCGACCGGAAGCGGGAACTCAACATCCTCACCGTACGGCGAGAGGCCGCCGGAGCGGGCGGACGAGAGCTCGGTGACGGCGTGATCGCCGTTCTCCATCGTCGGCCAGCCGTTGTCAACGTAGGGTTTCTTCGATTTGTTCACCACGTCGCTCATTCTGGCATGCACCCCGGCGAACCGCCTGATCCGGCACCCGGATTGCATACAGCAAACGCCCCGCATCGTCATTGATGCGGGGCGTTTGCCTGTTGCGAACGTTCAGAGGCTGTGAACCTTCAACTGATCAGCTGGGGAGCAGGGCCTTGTTCGCTTCGAAGAAATTGGTGATGCCCGGATCGAGCTTCACGCCACTGGACTTGGTGGCATTGATGAAGTCCAGTACCGGCTGCGGAAGATTCACACCCTGGTCCTGAGCGACCTGTACGGCACGGTCGACGGCCTGGAAGACCTTCTGCGTGTCGTCCGCGGCGGTCACGGTGCCCGGGTTGGGGTTCCAGCGCGGTGCGTCGGTGGTGGTGGGGGCGGTGCGCTGCGTGGGAGCGCTGCTGAGGCCGAGGCTCGAGGAGCAGGAGGGCCATGCGCCCCAGCCCTGCGAGGCGAGCACCTTCTCGGCGACAGCGATCTGCTGTTCGCGGGTGGCCTGATTGGCGGTCGCGGCGTACTCGCCGCCGCCGTGGGCATTCCAGGTGCTGGGCGAGAACTGCAACCCGCCCTGGAAACCGTTGCCGGTATTGATGCCCCAGTTGCCGCCGGCCTCACACTGCGCGAGTCGATCCCAGTCGGAGTCGGGTGCCGCGCTGGCGTTACCAGCCATGGCCACTCCGGCGCCGCCGAGGGCGATGCCCGTCAGGGCAACCTTGGCGACCGTGCGGCCGGTATTACTCGGCTTGCGATGGCGTCCACTCATATTCGGGTCGTTCCTCTCGACGCCCCTGCGAGGAGTGACTACCGGGGTCGAACTGAGAGGTCGTCCGGCCCGGCGCGCTGGTGCGCGCTATTCCTCGTCTTCGCCCCTGATTCCAGTTGGGGGTCCGGTTCCCGCGGGGCGAAGTTCGGTGCGGCGGGCCGGTGGCGCCGGGCTGACCCGGCTGGTGAGAGACATTACGACGACCGCCGGGAAAAATCACCATTTGGTAACCGCCGTGTCTGTCCGGGTCCCGAACCGGCGCAAGGGGTTCCACTTCGCGTCTGCGCTGGTGGTCACGGCGAGTCCCGGCCGATAGGGGTCTGTCACCCGTCCGTGACCATCCCGTTATGTGACGAAGGTCACAGGGTTGGCGAGGTAACGAATGGGGCATTACACGTGTCGCGGACGCCTACCGGGAACGTCGGCCGGACCACAACGCGAAGACGATCCCCAGAAGGAAACCGAGCGGCGCGGCCATGGCTAGCAGATACAGCCACAATCCCGGGGCCGAATCGGTCAGCAGACCGATGCCGAAGATCGCCACAATGGCCAGCAATCCGACCGCGAACAGCGCGGAAGCCACATAGAGCAGCCAACTCCCGGACCTGCGCGGCGCCTGCTTGGAAGAAGTGTCGGACACCTCAGAACCGTAAAACTGATGTGCTCGGGCTATTCACACCGGGGTAGACTCGAACGCAATCGCGTCCTGCCATCGCTGTGTGGGGCGCGTTCTTTTCGCAAACGGAAAGGTTGCGGACGATTGGTCCGTCAACCACGACTGTGCCCGGCGCGTCCGGGCATCGAATAACGAACGGGTGAGCGCAGTGCCGACCGGCAAGGTGAAGTGGTACGACGTCGAAAAGGGCTTCGGTTTCCTTTCCCAGGATGAGGGTGAGGACGTCTACGTTCGATCGTCGGCGCTGCCCGAAGGTGTCGAGGCGCTCAAGCCCGGCCAGCGTGTGGAATTCGGTATGGCGGCCGGCCGTCGCGGCCCGCAGGCGCTCAGCCTCAAGCTGCTCGAGACGCCGACCCTGCGCACTGAGCGCGGTGACCGTCCCGAACGCGGGGAGCGCGGAGATCGCCGGGGCCGCAACGATGCTCCGATCACCCGCAAGGAACCCGATGAGCTGCACGGCCTCATCGAGGACATGATCACGCTGCTGGAAACCAAGGTGCAGCCGGACCTGCGCCGCGGCAAGCATCCGGATCGCAAGATGGCCCAGCGCATTGCCGAGGTCGTGCGCGGCGTGGCCCGCGAACTCGACCACTAGGCCGAAACGCTTTCAAGCCCAACGGGCCCCGGTGAGCCACACGCTCACCGGGGCCCGTTGCCATTGGGTCCCAAGCGCTTCCAGGATCGACGACAACGGCCCTCGGTGACATGGTCACCGGGGGCCGTGAATTCGAGTGCGGGGCGCTACGCAGCGGTGCGGATCGACCAGATGGCGTGCGGGATGAAACCCTCATTGCCGTTCTCGTCCTTGGCCGGGACGGGCAGCTGGATCTCCACACCGGCCAATTGCAGGCGCGGGTCCGAGGGCGTGTCGATGGTGATGGCGCGGGCCTTGTCCGGGTATTCGCGGTGCGTCTGCATGCGCTGCACGGCGGTGCCGTCGGGCAGCTGGTAGACGAGCACCATCTGCCAAGGCGCATCGACGATCTCGCTGGGCAGCGAGAGCTGCAGCGGATATCCGGCGGGCACGGACACGGTGGAGATGGACTGGCTGTTATCGCAGTCGCGCAGGTCCAGGGTGTTGTTCTCGATGTGCACGGTGCAGTACATGAACGGCTTCACCACCACCGACTTGCCGTGCGCGTACGCGGTGATCTCCGGCTCCGGCTTGTCCGCATGGCGGGCCACCACGACGATGACGGCGAAATAAGCCACGGCCACCACGAGCAGGGCCGCCAGTAGAGCGACGATCGTGCGGGCTTTGGGTGTGTTCACCGGCTCGAATTCCTGTCCTAGGTGGGCTCGCCGGCGCCGTGCGCGCCGGGGATCTCCTGCTTCGCGTGCTGCGGTCGATTACCGCCCAAACCAGGCAGTAGCGAATGCCCACGGTAACTGACCACCGTTTGTACCAAGCCGAGCGCCATGACCGCCGAGACCGCAGCGAAACCTTTCCACCAGTCCGTCGGCAGCAGCACGCCCATCGAGCCGCCGATCACCCAGGACAGCTGCAGAACCGTCTCCGAGCGGCCGAAACCGGAGGCGATGGACTCCTCCGGCAGATCGTCCTGAATGGCGGCGTCCAGGGACACCTTGGCCAGTGCGCTCGCACCCGCGGCGATCAGCGTGGCCGCGGCCGCGCCGAGCAGATTGTCGAAGACGGCCGCGCTGACCGCCGCGACCACGCACGCGATGGTGCAGACCAGCACCAGCAGCGTCGGGCGGCCCAGCTTCATGCGCGCACCGCTCGCATTGCCCGCGAAGTTGCCGACCGCCGCGCACACGCCGACCACGGCCAGCATGGCCGCCTGCTGCGTGGGGCGATGCTCGGTGGCCTTCGCGACGAACGCGACATAGAAGGTCAGGAAGCCGGTCAGGACGCGGATCGTGCCATTGCCCCACAGGCCGGTCACCACCGCGCGGCCCAGCGGCTGGCGGCGCTTGTCCGGTTGCACCCTGGCGGCTTGGCCGGGTTCCAGCACCTCGGTGTGGGAATCGGCGCCGTGATAGGTCAGGGTCGCCGGGACCTCGCCCTCGGTGACCTCCACCCAGGACGGGATCTGCAAGCTCAGGTACGCGCCCGCCGCGGCCAGTGCGGCCGCGAACAGCAGCGCACCCGCCGAATGCGCCACCGAGGCGATCAGGCCCGCCACCGCGCCCGCTCCCAGCGTGCCGCCCACCAGGCCGAACACGGTGAGCCGGGAATTGGTGCGCACCAGGTCGATTCCCGGGGGCAGCACGCGCGGCGTGACCGCGGATTTCAGCACCGCGAACGATTTGCTGAGAATCATCATGCACAGGGCGAGGGGATACAGCGCCCAGGTATCGACATTGAAGATCAGGATTCCGGCGATCAGCACACGCGCGGCGAACGAGCCCGCCAGCGCCAGCCGGCGACCACGCTGCAAACGGTCCAGCGCGGGGCCGATCAGCGGTGCGATCACCGCGAAGGGGGCGATCGTGATCAGCAGGTACAGCGCCACTTTGGTCTTGGATTCGGCCGTGGCACTGGCGAAGAACAGCGTATTGGCCAAGGCGACCGCGACCGCGGCATCGGTCGCGAAGTTGGCCATGGTGGCGTAGACCAGAGCGGTCAGCCCGGACTCCTCCGCGCCATCCGCCTTCGCGGCGCGCTGGAAGGTCGCGAACCCGCGTTCGGTGAGTTCCTTGCTGCGCCGCACCGCGACTCGCGTCACGGTCAGCTTGCGGGGTGGCTTCTTCAATCCGGCCGCGTATTCGTCACCTGGATGGGGGTCCTGTGAATGCGGTTGCGGGTGAGCCGCTTCCGGCAGTTCGCGGGTGGCCGGGTCCGGGCGCTCGCTGCGTGCCGGGTCCGGGCGTGTCAGGAAGTGGTCGCCGGGGCGGACCGGGGGCTGCGGTTCGGGACCGCGCCGCCGGGGCTGCCGCGAATCGGCCGGGGGTTGCGCGGGGGGATACGACTGGGATTCGAGCGGCCGTGTGGGCGGGCTCTCGGGCTGCGCCGGGGGTTCCGAACGGCGTCGCCGGGACCACCGGGAGGTGTGGGCTCGCGTGGGTTCCTCGCCGGGCCGCTGCCCGCGCGCCGCGTCCTGCGGGCGGATCGACTGCTCGTCCCCCGGGCGCATCGGCGCCGCGTCCTGCGGGCGGATCCCCTGAGCGTCATACGGACGGGTCGGATTGCGGCGGGCCAGGAAATCCGGCACCTCGGGCTCGTTCGGGCGCGGCGGATTCGGGCGCGGATTCGGCGTATTCGCAGGCGGATACCGGTCGAATCCGGGATGCCGATCGATGAGCGGGGTCTCCTCGTCGCCCCACCGATCGGAATCGGCGCCGGGTTCACGGGGAGCAGTCACGCACCCAATTGTTGCAGTGCAGCGCCACCCCGGTGCCACCACGGCAGGTGTGCGCCCCCCAAAATCCGCCCAAAAGCCCCAAATTCCCCCGGATTCCCCCCCCAAGTCGGGCGGTGAACATGCAATGGCTGAGGGCAAACGTCGGGAAACGCCTCAGCCGTTGCATGCTCGCCGATCAATTCGGGACGAAGCGGACTTCGTAGGTGGTGGGCCAGTTTTTGCCGGTGAGGAGGAAGTGGTCGGTGCCGGGGAGGTGGGCTATGCCGTTGAGGACGTCGGTGTCGGGGGTGCGGGAAGCCTTCGGGAGGAGACCTGAGGCGTCTATGACGTCGATGACCTCGCCGGAATCCGGGTTGATTCGCAGGATTCGGTCGGTGGGCCAGGCATTGGCGTAGATCGATCCGTCGGGGGCGCAATCGAGTTCATTGAGTTTGGTGTCGGTGCGGGAGGTGAGGGTGACGGTGCCGGTTACGGCGAAGGTTTGGGGGTCGCGGTAGGTGAGGGTGGCGGTGCCATTGCTCATGACTATGCGGTTGTCGCGGGTGCACAGGCCCCAGCCTTCGCCGTCGTAGGTGGTGCGGCGGAGTTCGGTGAGGGTGTGGGGGTCTCGGGCGATGGCGATGCCGTCGCGGTAGGTGAGCTGCCAGAGCATGTCACCGGCGCGGGTGATGCCCTCGCCGAACAGGGGCGCGGGGAGGTCGGCGCGCGCGAGTCCGGTACCCGTTGTGAGGTCGATGGCGCGGACGGAGGAGCGGCCGGACAGGCCGGTGCTTTCGTAGAGGATGCCGTCGTCCACCTCCAGGCCTTCGGTGAAGGCGGCCGCGTCGTGCGGGCGAGTTGCGATGACCTCGACGCGCAGTCTCGGCGTGTCGTCGGTGTGGCCGCAGGCGGTCATGGTCGCCGCCAGGGCCAGGGCTGTGGTCAGCACGATCGGGACGGTCGCTACCGGTGCACGACGTTTGCGCTCCATACGGCAAAATGTAGGGCGTGAGCGCGGTTGGAGTTTCGGAGTCCGTAGTACGGCCGATCCTGGCGGAGGCGGTCGAGCTGGCTCGGCGTGCGCTCATGGACTTGGAGCCGTTCGGCGTCGGCCCACATCTAGGCGTCAAGGCCGAGGACGAATCAGCGGCCACGCACCACTTCGAATGCACCCTGCCCGGCTATCGCGGCTGGCAGTGGGCGGTCGTGGTGGCGGCCCCTCCGGAGGCCACCCGGGCCACGGTCAGCGAGTCCGCGCTCCTGCCCGGCCCCGACGCGCTCGTCGCCCCCGACTTCCTGCCCTGGGAACAGCGCATCCGCCCCGGCGATCTCGCCCCCGGCGATCTGCTCGCGCCGCCCGCCAATGACCCCCGCCTGGTCCCCGGCTACCTCGCCACCGGCGATCCGGCCGTGGACGACGTGGCCCTCGACATCGGCCTCGGCCGCACCCGGGTCCTCAGCCTGGAAGGCCGCCTCGAGGCCGCCGACCGCTGGTACTCCGAATTCGGCCCCGACACCGAAATGGCCCGCTCCGCGCCCTCCACCTGCGGCCTCTGCGGCTTCTTCACCCCCCTCGCGGGCTCTCTCTCCGCCGCCTTCGGCATCTGCGCCAACGCCCTGGGCGCGGACGGCCACGTCGTCCACGTCCGCTACGGCTGCGGAGCCCACTCCGACGTGGAACTTCCCACCGGCGGCGGTTCCCCCGCCTACGAGGCCTACGACGATGCCGCCTTCGACCTCATCCCCACCGCCGAACTCCGTCCCGCCACCGAAACGGCTACGGCCACTACCGAAGCCGAGACTCCCGCCGCCGAGGCCGAGTCGGTCGACGCGGCCACCGCCGAGGCAGACCCGGTCGATCTCGCCGCCGCGGAAGCCGAATCCACCACCGATGACGTGGTGAACTCGACTGTCGCCGAGGAGGATTCGACGGTCGAAGACCCGGAACCCGAAGCGCCCGTTACGAATTCCGATACGTCAGAGAACGGCGTGATCACCCTGTTCGACGTCGACCCGGACGCCGTCTACGACGACGGCTGGGGGACCACCGCGGTCGCCGTGGAACCCGAGACCGCCACACCGGGCGATTTCGGGGCGACGGACCAGCACTGAGCCTCGCGGCCCAATTCCCAGGCGGCGGAGGCATTTTCGCCGACCCGGGCTGGAGATGAGCGCCGCCGCGCGGCGAGCATCGACGAGGCGGCCGCATGTGGCCGCGGCCCACACATCTGCGGTGATCGATCGAATGGACGGGATCGAGATGGCGACCTTGTCGTCCGCGCGAACTGGGCGGCCCCGCAGGGGAGCCGAGTTCGCTGCGATAGGCCGAGCCTGCGACTCCTTCGGCGCGCGACACGTTCGGCGGTCTCCGTCGTCGGCGCGAAGGCAGTTGCGGCCGCCGGGGTGCGGGCCTTCATCCAGACTTCTTCGGTCGGTGAACTTCGTGGCGCGAAGGCGGCTGTTGGCGCTGGATGTGGGTTTTCATTCAGAGGTCATCGGCCGCCGGGCTCTCTGGGCCCTCGTGCTGTGGTGTGGGAACGCCGGAGCGCGGGCGGGGTTTTCTATCGCGGGTTGGGGGCCGGGTGGGTCCGGTGGGTTGTGGGTACGGTTCGGGAATTCGAGTGGTGCCGTGGTGCACGGTGCGACGTGGTCGGGAAGGGGTGCGGGGCGTGAGTAGTGGCGAGTTGGGGGATCCGTTCGGGACGGCGGGGCTGCGGGCGGGGGTGCTGGCGGCTTGGCGGGATTCGCCTACTCGGTTGCGGGAGGATGCGGCTACCGAGGCTGATTTGGTGCGGGCGGGGTATCGGGATCGGGTGCTGACCGAGTTGGCGCAGAATGCGGCCGATGCGGCGGCCAAGGCGGGGGTGCCGGGGCGGATCGGGGTGTGGCTGGAGGGGCGGGCGCTGCATGTCGCGAACACGGGTGTGGCGCTGGATGTTTCGGGAGTGCATGCGCTGACTGCGTTGCGCGCTTCCGCCAAGGCCGGGGCGGATGTCTCGGTGGGGCGGTTCGGCGTCGGTTTCACGGCGGTGCTGAGTGTTTCCGATGAGGTGGAGTTTCGGTCCACGCGTGGGTCGGTGCGGTTTTCGCGGGCCGATACCTGGGCGGAGTTGACGGCGCAGGGGATCGGGATACCCGAGACCGAAGCGGGTTTCGCGCCGCCCGCGCTGCGGCTGGCGTGGCCGAGTGAGGCGCGGCCGGTGACCGGTTTCGACAGTGAGATCGTGCTCCAGCTGCGCCAGGACATGGAAACCACCGGGCTGCTCGCGGGGATGCGGGCGGAGGCGGTCGATTTGCTGGTGGAATTGCCTGCGCTGCAAAGCATTCGGATCGGCAATGACGAGATTTCCAGCACCGTACGCGATCTCGACTTTGGTCTCGCGCAGCGGCGGTCGGCCAAGCCGGACGCTGCCACCGCGGATATCTTCCCCATGCCCGAGGCCGTCGGCACGGACGTCTTCGCCATGCCCGGCGCGGCCGATCAGTCCGAGCCTCGGAGTGCCGGCCTCAATGGCGTCGCGGCCGATACCCCCGAATCGGTGTCTGCGAGCCTTGACGCTCTGGGCGTCGAGCACGCGGAAATCGGCAGCGCCGGTGCGAATCTCGACGGCGGAGTGCAGGAGCTTCGGATCTCCGGGCCGGAGGGGGATGAGCGGGTGTGGTGGCAGTACCGGACGGCGCGGGCGCGATGGCTGGTGCCGGTTCGGGAGGGGCGGGCGGTGGCGGCGCATGCGGATGTATTGCGCGCGCCCACCCGGTCGGATGAAGAGCTTTCGCTGCCCGCCTTGCTGATCGCGGATATCGCCATGCAGCCGGATCGGCGGCGGGTGTTGCCGGGGGTGCGGGTGACGGATCTGGTTGCGGGGTATGCGGATTTCGCGCGGGCGCTGCCGGAGCGGGACCGCCTCGTTTTGGTGCCGGTGCCTGGGTTTGCGCGCAGTGAGGTGGATGGGCTGCTGCGGGAGGCGATTGTCGCCGAACTGCGGGAGCAGAATTGGCTGCCGGTATTGGGTGGGGTGGATGCCGCGCCGCGTCGAGCCAGTGTGTTCACCGGTGTGACTTCGGAATTGGCGGATTTGCTGGCGGATATGGTTGGGCCGCTGGTTATTCCGGAGCTTTCCGGCCGGATGAGTTCGGATGCGCTGGCGGTGCTGGATGTGCACCGGATCGGGCTGGCGCGCATTGCGGAATTGTCGAACAGTCTGGAACGGCAACCGCAGTGGTGGTATTCGCTGTACGACGCCCTGGAAGGCTTTGTTACCGATCCGCTGTCGGTGGAGGAGTTGGGCGCGCTGGCGGTGCCCCTGGCCGACGGACGGCTGGTGACCGGGCCGCGCACCGTGGTGCTGGATGATCAGCTGGAGAGCGCGATTCCGGTGCATTGGGCGCGGCTGGCGCATCCCGAGGCCGCGCATGAACTGCTGGGCCGCTTGGGTGCTCGCGCGGCCACGCCGGAGGATCTGCTGAATGATCCCGGCCTGCAGGCGCAGCTCGAGGATGATCCGGGCGACCCCGATACCGTCGCCGCCGTGCTCAGCCTGGCCCGGAACACCCTTTCGGTGCCGGGCGCATTGCCGTCCTGGCTCGGCCTGCTCGAATTGCCGGACGCCGACGGCGAACTCATGCCCGCCGACGAACTGCTGCTGCCGGACGCGCCCCTGGCCCGGGTGCTGGTGGAGGATTCGCCGTTCGCCATCATCTCGGCCGAGGCGGTGGAGCAGTACGGTGCGGAAGCCTTGCGCGCCATCGGTGTCGGCTGGGGTTTCACCGTGGTGACGGAATCCGATCCGACCGGTCCGGACCATCATCTGGATGACGAGGAATCCTGGTGGGAGGGCCTGGCCGAGGATCCGCCGGAGCTCCTCGCGGTGCGTGACCTGGACCTGGTGGACGAGGCGGAGTGGCCGGAAGCCTTGCGCCTCTTGCTGTCCGAGGAGACCACCCGCCGCCTGCTCGCCGACCGCGACGGCTACACGGCCTGGTGGCTGCGCCTGCACGCGCATATCGACGGCATCCCACTGGGTCTCATGCGGCATCCGGAGGACAACTTCTTCGCCGGTCTGCTTCCACAGCTGCCGGGCTTCTCGGCGCATGACCTGCGGGTGCTGCGCGGTGTCCTGGCCGACCCGGAGGTCATCAGCCCCGTGCTGGCGGAGGAACTCTTCGACGCCCTCGCGGACCCGGCGAGAATGCCCAGCCCCGAATCGATTTCACAAACCCACCGCCGCCTGGCCGAGGCCTACGCCACCGGTCGCCTGGACCTGGAGGACCTGGAGCTCCCCGACCGAGTGCGCGCCCTCTCGGGCGTGATCATCGACTCGGCAGACGCCTTGGTCCTCGACTTGCCCTGGTTCGGCCCCGCCCTGCCCGCGGACCGCTTGGTGGTCGGCGATATCGACACCGCCCATGATTTGGCCACCCTCCTGGACATCCCGCTCGCCTCGGAGGCCGTGACCGCCGAGGTCCTCGGCGAGGGTCGCCCGACCACCTGGACCGCCGATCCGCTCGGTGTCCTGCTCCGCCTGCAATTCGGCCTGCCCGCTCCCACAGGCGAACTCGTGGTCCACGACGACCTCCGGGTCCGCCTCTCGGGCGCATACGAAGGCATCGCCGCGGTCGCTTGGTGGCGAGAGGGCGATGTCACCCACGTCCAGGCCCAACCCCACCGGAACACGCAGCCCGACTGACGCCGCGCGAAAACCCGTCGTCCCCGCGCGCTTACGGTCGGGGCGACGGGGACTCATCGGGCGTGGTGAGCTGCTGCCCTGCCCCGGTCAGCATTCACCCACAGTTGCAGGCCTTGCCGACGGTTACGGGGTTTACAGCGCATGTAACCGTCGAGAAGGCTTGCTACTCCGGGTGAACGCCTGAACCGGTTGCTCAGGCGGCGTGCGAGACGACCATGGCGGCGACGAGGTCCAGCTGTTCGCGGACGGAGGCGCTGTCATTGTCGACGAGCCAGCGCAGGACGATGCCGTCGATGGTGTTGAGCACGAAGCGGCTCAGGGTGCCGACGGGGACGGTCCAGGTGGTACTGGTGGCCTCGCGGGCGTGTTCGATGACATCGGTGAGGGTGGAGTCGTTGAACGTGTACTGCTCCCGGGCAATTGCGAGTTTTGCCGGAGTCGATTCACCTTCGCGGAGTGCGTAGGTGGTTGTTTCGTAGGTGAGTAGTTGGCGTTCCGGAGTTGCTTCGACGTTCAGCCACATGAGTTCCAGAGCAACGCGCACCAATTTCTGAAGCGCTTCTTTTCCGGTTCCGACGTCTTGCCATACTGCTTCGTTGGCATCGACGGAATCTCGCAATTCCATCGAGAGGGCCTTGACCAGCTCGGTCATGAGTTGGTCCTTGTTTTCGAAACAGTAATGCACCACACCGAGCGAAACACCGGCTGCCTGGGCAACATCGCGCGTGGTAACTCCTGCCACGCCCTTTTTTTCGGCAAGGCCGATGGCCGCCTCGATAAGGTGGGCCCGTCGTTCTTCGACGCTCAATCGGGAGGACACTCCAGGGAGTTAAGCGTCCGCGACGCGTGCAGTCAATTCGCACGCTCGGAAAATCTCGCCTGGACGAACGTCCAGTTGCGTGGTTCACTCCCATGCGAGACAAACAGGAGGCGCGAATGGCGGTGTCGGACAACGGAACGGACCAGCAGGAATGGTCCGCGAAGGTTTCGCGCAGAACCGTTCTGGCGGGAGCGACCGCGGGGTCGGCCGCACTGGCCGTGTCGGCGACTTTCGCGCTACCCGAGAGCGAAGCGCGAGCTGATTCCGGCAATTACCTCATCGGCGTGGGCATTTCCGACATAACCGGCCCAGCGGCCGAATGCGGCATGATGGGTTACTCGCAGTTCGAGCAAACCACCGCCGGTATTCACCTGCGTCCCCGCGCCCGCGCCTTCATCCTCGGCAGCGGTGAACAACGCCTGGTCTACGTGGTCGCCGACAACGGCATGATCTTCCAAAGCGTGCACCGGGGTGTCATGCAGGAACTGGCCCGGCGTTTCGGCGACCGCTACACCGAACAGAACGTTCTGCTCACCTCGACGCATTCGCATGCCACCTGTGGCGGGTCCTCCAATGACTACGCCTACAACCTGTCCATCTTCGGTTTCCAGCAGCAGGTGTACGACGCCGAGGTGAACGGCATCGTGGAGGCGATCGCCGCCGCGGACGCCGATCTGGGCCCGGGCGGCCTGTCGCTGGGCCGCGGCGAACTGCACGACGCCAGCGTGAATCGCTCGCGAATCGCGTTCGAGCGCAATCCCGATGCCGACAAACAGCACTTTCCGAATGCCATCGACCCCACCGTCACCGTGCTGTCGCTGACCAAGGGCGGCCGCCAGGTCGGCGCGATCACCTGGTTCGCCACCCACAACACGTCGATGAGCAATACGAACCGGCTGATCAGCGCCGACAACAAGGGTTACGCGTCCTACAGCTTCGAACACGATGAGCATGGCGTGCGCTACCTGGACGGCTGCGATTTCGTGGCGGCCTTCCCGCAGACCAACTCCGGTGACATGTCGCCGAACCTGAACCTGCAACCCACCGACGGCCCCACCAAGAACGAATTCGACAACACCCGAATTATCGGCGATCGCCAATATCGCGCGGGCAAGGCCGCTCTCGCCGCCGCGAGCGCGATCAGCGGGCCGATCGGCTCGATGCTCTGTTATATCGACATTTCCGACATTGCCGTGGATGGCCGCTGGACCCCGAACGGCCAGCCGCGCCACACCACGACGGCCGCCGCCGGTGTCTCGCTCATCGCGGGCAGCACCGAGGATGGACCCGGCCTGCCCGGCATCCCCATTCCCGAAGGTGTGCGGAACCCGTTCGTCGACGCCCTCATCGGCGGCGATATGCCCGCCATTCCCGACTGGCTCGCGGATGCCCAGGCCCCTAAGGCGATTGTCGCCCCGCTCGGCATCATGCCGCCGGTGGCGTGGGTGCCGAGCGTGGTGCCGATCCAGATCGTCCGCATCGGCGAGCTCTACCTCGCCTGCGGCGGAGCGGAATTCACCATCGTGTCCGGCCTGCGCATCCGCCGCACCGTGGCCGCCGCGCTGGGCGTGCCGGTGGAGCAGGTGCTCATGCAGGGCTACGCCAACTGCTATCACGAATACGTCGCCACCCCCGAGGAATACGACGCCCAGCAGTACGAGGGCGGCTCCACCCTGTACGGCCGCTACACCCTGCCCGCCTACCTCCAGGAATTCGACCGTCTCGCAACGGCTTTCGCGGCCCAGCAGCAGGTCGGCCGCGGCCCCGCCCCGCGCGACGTCTCCAATCTGCAACCCAACTTCGTGGCCGCCCCCGGCCCCGACGCCACCCCGCCCGGCCTCGGCTTCGGTGACGTCCTGACCCAGCCCGCCCCCTCCTACGCGCGCGGCGATCAGGCCTCCGTCGAATTCGTCTCCGCCCACCCCAAACACAACAACCGCCGCAATGGCACCTTCCTGGAAGTGCAGCGCGTCACCGCTTCCGGCTGGACCCGGGTCGCCAATGAGGGGGAGTGGGCGGTCAAATTCTTCTGGAGCCGCCGCGGCACCGACGTCTCCGCTGCCCGCTTCACCTGGGATATCCCCGCCGACGCCACCCCCGGCCGCTACCGCTTCCAGCACTTCGCCGACCAACTCGCCGCCGACGGCTCACTCCACCCCTTCACGGGCCTCAGCAACGAATTCGACGTGCACTAAACAGGTCTCATAAACGGTGAGGGAGCTGTGGGGGGGGGGGGGGGTGTGGGGGGGGGGCCACCCCCCGGGACCCCCCCGCT
>NZ_JBFBCD010000010.1:0-402803 GCF_040683015.1 Nocardia sp. NPDC051030
ACCGGTCAACAAATCAAAAGCAGGACAGTCGAAGACGTCAGTCTCTAAGCGGGTCAGACCACTCGGATGCCATCAACATCATCCTCACAGTCTCTAAAACGATCGTTTCTGGGAACCATCCCAAGCTCGCCGGATCGCGTAGCGCACTCGCTCTCGAATCTTGGTCTTGGTCTTGGTATCAGCATCTCCGGGAGCGAGAAAAAGCAGCCCTCAGCCATGATTCGTGATCGTCACATAATCGGCATGACAGTGCGTTCGTCGGTTAGCACAGTGGACCCGCGCTGCGGCGGGCCGCGCAACGCGGCGACGGCTGGATGCACGCCGGCGGCGACCCCGCCGAATTGGACCGGCCGCTCACGAAACTGGCTGCGCTGCGGGCCAACGTCACTGACGTAATCGTCGGCTTCCGCAACCTCTGCACCACCGAGCAGGATACTCAGTCGCTGGAGACCAAGATCGAACACTTGGAGGGGTTCGCCGAACGAGTCATCGCTCGAAGCTAGCGATGGACCGCAGCAATAGAGATGGGCAGACGCCTACGTCCCCAACGTCATTGGTGCTCTTGCAGCGGTGGAGCGTTCGCGAGCTGCGGTTCAGCCGCCCAGCTCGACCGCACGACGTAGGTCGTCGACGTAGATCTCGGGCTGTTCCCAGGCCGAGAAGTGGCCGCCGACAGGGTGTTCCAGGTAGTCGCAAACATTCAGGAATACCTCGGCGTAGCTTCGCGGCTCGGGCTTGGTGTCGTGCGCGAACACCGAAAGTACGGTCGGCGTGTCGATTCGGTCGGGGAGGGCGACCGGTTCGACGTAGGTGGCGAACGAAGTGCCGATCGTACCGGTGACCCAATAGGCGGTGACCCAAGTGAGTAGCTCGTCCGGCGTGAAGGCCGACTCATCGGACCAGGATTCCAGTTTCTCGACGATCCACGCCGCAAGGCCCGCGGGTGAATCGCCTAGGGCGACGGCGAGCGTGTTCGGTCGCGTCGACTGCTCGGCGATGTACCCGCCCTCTGTCCGGAACCACTGCGCACACCGGGCGAGGTACGCCGCCGCATCGGGTGCCAGCTCCGCCGGATCCGCCGAAAACGCATGCTGCGGAGCGATATTCGTGAGGTGCAGGGCAGCCACCCGGTCCGGGTGTTCGGCCGCGATGAGTTCCGCAACGGTGCCGCCGATGTCGCCACCGGACACGGTGTACCGCGAGTAACCGAGCTCTTCGAGAGCCTGCGCGACGATCTCGGCGATCCGGTTGGCCGACATACCCGGCACGGTGAGCGGAGCCGCGAAGGGGAATCCGGGCAACGCGGGGACCACCACATGCATATCCGCCAGCAAAGGCAGGACGCGCTCGAACCGCAACACCGAATCCGGCCAGCCGTGCAGCAGCACGACCACCGGGGCGCCGGGATCCGTGGACCGCTGATGGATCACACGCAGGTCGGTATCGCCCGCCCGCACTGTCACCCAAGGGAATTCATCGATGCGGCGCTCATGCACGTCCCAGTCGTACCCGTTCGCCCAGCGGTCGAGCAGTTCGTCGAGACGGGTGCCGCCGAGGCCGCGCGTCCCGTCCTCGCTCCAGGGGGTGGTGACCCGCCGCGTCCGCCGGAGTCGTTCCCGCATCTCGTCGTTCATGTGTACGAGCATATACATGATGTGTATGCTCGTACACATGACAGTTCGCGATGCGGCCGCCACTCGACAGCGGATCCTCGAGCACGCGCAACGCCAGTTCGCCCAGTACGGGTTCGCGGCAATCACGGTCAAAGGTGTCGCCGACGCGGCCGGCGTGTCCCCCAACCTGATCACGCGCTACTTCGGCGGCAAGGACGGCCTGTTCCTGGCGGCGACCCGGGTGGAGATCCCGGTCTCGACCTCCTTCGACGGCGACCGTTCCACACTGGGCGCACGCCTCGCGGCAAGCATCGTCCAACGCTGGTTCGGCACTCCCGGCGAGGATCCGCTGCTCGCGCTGCAACGCGCATCCGGCGAACGCCCGGAGGCGGCGGAGGCGCTGGCCGCCTTCCTCGACACGAATTCACTGGAACCCCTGCACCGCTACCTACGCGACACCGGCCTCGACGACGCGGAAGCCCGCAGCCGAGCCGCCGCGATCGACGCCTTCGTCCTCGGCGTCTCGACCCGCCGCCGAGTCCTACGTTCCGAACTCGGCGCCCCCGCCGACCTCGAGGCCTGGCTCAGCACCACCATCCAACGCCTCGCCGACGGGTGACTCCACAGGTCGCAACTCAGACACACATTCCGAAACGGTCTCTCCCCGTTGACCTTCGGACCCACCGGGAACCCCGCACACATCGGCAGTTCAGTGTGTTCGCCGCGGGGTGCTGCGACCATCCTCGACCGAGCGATATGCGGCATTACAGGATGCTACAAAGTGCAGCGCAACGGGTTCGGTTGTTCCAGGCCGGTTGTGTGAGCATGGAGCGGGGTCAACGACCCGGGCGTCCGGGGAAAGGCGTCTGTTAAGTCGATGAATCTTGCGGTGCTGGGTGGGCTTTACGTGCGTCCTTGTGAGTGGTGTTGGCGGGCCGCTCCCCGAACCCCGACAGGACCGACTCGAGCAGCGGAAGGGCGTGTAGCACCTGGTGGGATCGAATTGCCAGGTTCCACAAAGGTTCGAACTTCTTCCAGCCGCCCGCGTATGCCAGATGCCGCAATCGGCCTCGCATACTTGGCTGGCTGGCTGTTCCACGCCAAATAGAGCCCCATTTGTAGAAATCTCGATAGGCCCGCCAGTAACCGGCCTCGAGTTGCTCGGCAGTGAGGTTGCGAGGTTTGAATACGACGTGCCGAGTGTCGTAGCGGTCCCAGTCGCGGTGCACGATCCGGCCTTGGTCGGCGATCCGGTCGAACAAGGCGGTGCCGGGGTACGGGGTCATGATGTGGAAAGTCGCGGTTTCGATCCCCTGGCGGATCGCCCAGTCCACGGTCTTGTCGAATACATCAGGCCCGTCGTCGTCCATCCCGAACACGAAGCTCGCATTGACCATGACTCCCACATCGTGCAGTCGGCGGACCACGGCGCCGTAGTCCCGGCCGATGTTCTGCCGTTTGCGACTGGTCACGAGGTTGGTGTCATTGATCGTCTCGAAGCCCACGAACAAGCTGCGCAGGCCGGCTTCCACTGCCTGTTCCAGCAGGTCGGGGGCGAGGATGGAATCGACGGTGCTGGCGGCCTGCCACAGTCGGCCCATGCCCCGCATGCCTTCGAACAACTCTGCGGCAAACCGTCGGTTGCCAAATAGGTGATCGTCCAGGAAATACAAATGCCGACCGGGCAGCCGGTCGATCTCGGCGAGCGCGGCGTCCACGGTCTGGGTGTAGAACGACTTCCCGCCCTCGAAAAAGGCGTCCTTGTAACAGAAGTCGCAGTGATGCGGACATCCTCGGGACACCACGATCGAGTTGGGGACCAGATACCGGTGCCGAGCAATGAGGTCTCGGCGCACCGGAGGCAGCCCGGCGAGTGTCCTATCCGTACTGACGTAACGTTTCTGGGCACGACCGCGGCGCCAGTCGGCCAGGAATACCGGCCAGGTGTCCTCACCTGGGCCGCAGAAGATCGTATCCGCGTGCCGGGCCGCCTCCTCTGGCAGTGAGGTAACGTGCAGGCCTCCCAGCACCACGTACGCCCGGTAGTGGTCAGCGAGTTCGTAGGAGCGGCGCGCCGAGGTGATGTACACCTGAATCACCACCAGGTCCGGGATCGGGTCATCATCGGTCCGAAGCCGCTCGACATGCTCGTCATGCAGGCTGATCTCGGCGTCGGCGGGCAGGTAGCCGGCCAGGGTTGCCAGCCCGAGCGGTGGGAACAGCGAGTATTTGATCGGCCGAAACAACGGGCTCGTCGCCTCGGTTAGGGCCGGCAGGATCATCTTCACACGCATGCGCCAACGCTAGATCGCCGTTGTGATGCTGCCGCGCGCACAATGCGGAGATCTTGTGTAGGACTCGGGTACCGAAGCAACTCGATCAGGCCGCCCCACGCCAGTTGGGTGTCCAGGCTGCCTCGGACCGACACCGCCACTTCATCTTTCGCCCCGCTGCGCTAGCCGGATCGGTCAGCGCTCAATGCGGCAGATGAGTGCGTTCCCCACCTGCCTCGGCTCAGTGAGCCAAGGCGGCCCGCAACTGTCCGGCCAACACATTGGCCTGCTCCTGCGTCCACGGCAGAACCCCGTTCTCCGCCATCAGCGCGTGGAACTGCTGCTGGTGATATGGGACGCCCGGAGGCAGCGGCGAGATATGCCAGTGCACATGGGAATTGCCCTGCTGGCTGCCCAAACTCAACAAGTAGGTACGTTCAACCTGAACCGTGGCTTCCACCGCTCTCGCGACCCGATGCACCAACCTCATCAACCGGAGGAAAGCGTCTTCGCTGAAATCGCCCACCACATTCTCATGATGGATCTTTGGGGCAACCAGCACGTGCCCGAGCAAGGTCGGGTACTTAGACAAGAACGCGATGCCGTCCTCGGTCTGGGCGACCACCTCGTGCCATCCATCGCGGTGTGTGCCGGCAACAACCTCGCAGATGAAGCAGGGATTCGACTGGACGCGCTGAGCATAAGCTTCTAGGTCGAACGGAATGCGTTGCATACCAGACGATTCTGCCGACGCTGCTCGATCTCAGGCAGCTATTGTCGCCCTGATGCGTTCCGGATCGCACTCACATCGGCAGTAGCGGACATACCGACAGACTGGGATCAGCTCGGCCCGTCGACCTTTGACAACCCGACGCTAGCCGGTTATGTCAGCGCGGCATCGACATGACCGAATGGTTCAAGCCGCAGCAAGCTCGACCCCGCTCGGGTCTCGCGCCCAGGTGCGATCGCGGGATGTTTTGGCCCTCAGCGGATTTCACTCGATCCCGATTCGTCGCAGTTGTTCGTCGAGTGTGAATGGTTCGCTGCCAGGAGGGTAGATCGGCTCCGGGCGGGTTCCGAACAAGTAGTCACGGAAGGCTCGCAGGTACTCGTCGAGTTCCCGCTGGTCGGCGAACCTGGCTTCGGTCGGATCGAACCATTCGTCGGGTGTCGGACCCCACACGATCATGTAGTCGAGGGCTTCGCGCACCAGGGCTCCGTAGGTCGGATCCGCGGCGCAGGCGGAGCGCAGCACCGGGGCGTAACGCTGCATTCCACCGCCGCGCTCGGCGCGGTGCGCGTCCCTCAGCGGCCAGAGCAGGCCATCGATATGCGGGATCTCGTTCCACCATGCGGTTTTCGTGGGCAGGGTCGCGCCAGCGCGCACTCGAGGGTGTGATGCGGTGACGGGTGTCGGGTAGTCGCGGGGCGCTCCCCTTCGGTCGATGTCGTGGGTCGGCCCGGTTGCGAGGTTCTCCGGTGGATACCACACGCCGCGCCACACCGGGACACCGAAATCGCGGGGATTCACCGGTAGTGGCTCGGCCAGCGAGAGGTCGGCGGTAATTCGACGCACGGGCGGCAACGGTCCATCGGGGAAGAGATCGGCAATCATCGACAAGCAATCCCGCACGTCGAAGCCGGTCACACCGATGCCCTGCCAGAACCGGGCGTCGGGGCAGTCCCGAGGGTCGAATTCGATCCAGAACCGCCGCGCCGTGGTCATCCGCGATTTCCTTCCACCAGCACTGATGTCGAACGCCCGATGATCCCAAAGCTGATCGGCGTCCACCACTCGATTTTCGGCATTACAGGGCGTTGCCAACCGCGCCGGATGAAACGGCCTATTCGGCAACGGGTGTGGTGCGCTGCCGTGCCAGGGCACCGGTCACCCAGGCGTAGAAGGTGGCGGGCCACTCCGGCCGGGACACCAGATCATTGTGCAGGCCACCGGGATAGATGATCAGGCGCTTGGGTTCGGGTGCGGCCTCATAGAGTTCGCGGCCCATTCGCACCGGTAGCAGCTCGTCCATATCGCCGTGCATGATCAGCACCGGGCAGCGCAGGGTGCTGATCCGCTTCAGGCTCGGGTATGCGTTGGGCACGAACGGCTTCGGCAGGTACGGATATACCGCCTTCGCTGCATCCCGCAGGCCCGTGAAGGTGGACATGAGTACCAGTGCCGCGGGCGGGAAGGCCGTCGCCAGCTCCAGCATTACTGCGCCGCCGAGCGATTTACCCAGGTAGACAATTCGATTCGGGTCGACGCCGGGCTGCGCCAGCAGGGCCGCGCGAGCCGCCCGCGCGTCACGGTAGGTTCCCTGCTCGCTCGGCCTTCCGCTGCTGCGGCCGTATCCGCGGTAGTCGAAGACCAGGACATCGAAGCCGACTGCCGACAGCATGGCGAGGATGGGCGAGCGGTCCCCGATATTTCCGCCGTTGCCGTGCGCGAACAGCACATGCCCGCGCGGCTCGCCCGCTGCGCGGACGAACCAGGCGTTGACGGTCTCGCCGTCCGAGGTGAGCAGCGACAGGTCCTCGTACTCGAGCCCGAACTGTCTCGGCGTCATGACGATCTGCCGATCCGGAACATAGGTCAGCACATTCAGAATCGCCCGCGCCGGATGTTGCATACCCCGTTCCTACTCCACCGGAGCTAGGTCGTCGAAGCCCGGGTGGCGCGGCGCGCCGCGATGGAGCCGAAGGTCTCCCGGTCCGCGAGGAAGCCTTCGAGGGCGAAGGCCGCCGCGCCGAGGCTCACCGGATTGTGCGGGAGCGTGGACAACTGGAGGGTGACGGCGGCGAATGGGTCGGACATGGCGTGTTGTGCGGCCACTCGGCGGGTTGCTTCCAGGAGTCGGATGCCGAAGTGTGTCGACACCAGGTCGCTGAGCACCATGGTGCGTGGGTTGAAGAGGTTGACCAGGTTGGCGATTGCCACGCCGAGGTATTCGCCGGTCTTGTCGATTACCGCGAGGGCCACCGAATCGCCCTGTGCCGCAGCCTCGGCAATGGCCGCGATGGTGACCGTGTCGTCTGCGCCGATCAGCGGACTGGACGGTGCGAGCTCGCGCAGGGTCGCCACGATGCCGGGCGCACCCACATATGCCTCGACGCACCCGTGCCGCTCGCACCGGCAGAGGCGGCCGTCGAGTACGAGGTTGGTGTGCCCCCACTCCCCGGCGCTATTGCCGACCCCCCTATACAGCGAACCTTCGATCACGACGCCGATGCCGACGCCCGCGCGCAGCACCACCACGATCAGGTCGTCCACATCCCGCTCCGACCCGAACCACAGATGCGCCGCGGTGCTGGCCTTGAGGGGATTGTCGAGGTAAAGCCGGTGCGGCAGGCGCTGTTCCAGCAGTTCCCGGAATGGGATATCGCGCCAATGCCAGTACGGCGAGAACACCGAGACGCCGCGTTCGGGTTCGACCAGGCCGGGCACGCTGAGTCCGACGCCGAGCAGCCGATCCGGGTCCGGGTCCAATTCCGTTATGCCGCGCCCGATCAGGTCGGCGACATCATCGGGACTGGTCGCGGCCGGATCCAGGGGAATCTCGACCGATCTGATCACCGACATGGCCAGATCGAAAAGGTCGAAGTGGACGCTGGTTTCGGCAATGTCCACGCCGATCAGCAAACCCCGCTCGGCATTGATCGCCAGTCGCGCCCGCGGCCGTCCCACACCCGGTGCGTCATACCCATGTTCGACGAGCACCCCCACATCGAGCAGCTCGGCGATCATATTGCCGACCGTGGCGAAGGACAGGCCGGTGGCCTGGGCGATCTCCTGCCGGTTGGTGTGACCGTCGGCGGCGTAGATCGCCTGTAGTACGGCAAACCGGTTCCGGCGCCTGATATCGCGCGCGGTCAGCTGGTACACGGTGTGGCCACTCCTTCCGCTGGTACTCGCAAACGTTACCGCCGCAGCGCTTTCCGCCGATCACGTCACTTATTACACGAGTATTTACAACCGTTACGCTAAGTCGTACTGTACCCCACATCACAACCCGGCCCCGACTGTGGGGCAGCTCATAGAGGAGTACGCGATGGCCTGGATGACTCGGCAGAGCAGATGGACGAGCGCGGTGCTGTTCGGGACGGCTCTCGCGCTCGCGGCGACGGCCTGCTCATCCGGTAAGGACACCGGGAACCAAACGAACGCACCACAACCGAATACCGGAAAGATCAGCATCGTCTACGCGCAGAAGCAGGGCGACCAGGAGTACTTCATCGACGAGGCCGATGGCGCCAAGGCCAAGGCCGCCGAGCTCGGTGTCGATCTCAAGATCGTGAATCTCGGCAATGACGCCAATAAGGCGGTCACCGAAATCCAGAACGCGGTGAACCAGAAGGCGAATGGCGTGATCGTGGTGGTTCCGGATCCCTCGGTCGGGCCGCAGGTCGTGCAGCTCACCAAGGCGGCGGGCGTCGCACTGCTCACCTCCGACGATCAGATCTGCGTGAACGGCCCGGCCCCGTCCTCGTGCGCCAAGGATCAACTGGTGCCGCGCGTCGGATTCAGCGGTACCCAGATGGGCACCGAGGTCGGCACCCGCGCCGGACAGGACTTCGTGAAGGCCGGATGGAAGGCCGACGAGACCGCCATCATCGACGCCTGGAAACAGGATGTGACCGTCTGCACCGACCGGGTCAAGGCCAATCAGAAGGCGTTCAAGGATGCTTCGGGCGCGGACGTCAAGGTGATCGAGGTCGGCACCGACAACACACCGTCGGATGCGCAGAACAAGATCTCGGCCACGGTGGCGGGCAATCGGTCGGTCAAGAACTGGATTGTCATGGGCTGCAATGACGAGAACGTCAGCGGCGGTGTCGCGGCCATCCAGAACGCCGGATACGGCGCGGACAATGTGCTCGGCGTCGGGCTCGGCGCGTACCTGGCCTGCAAGGAATGGCGCGGCGGTAAGCCGACCGGGTTCAAGGCGGCGCTGTTCATCAATGGGCGCGATGTCGGGTCGCTGTCGGTGCAGACCATCTACGACTACCTGCGCAATGGAAAGGCCATGCCCGCTGAGGCTTTCGCGCCCACGGCGATGGTGGACTCCACCGACTGGCAGTCGAAGGGCGTCAAGTGCAGCTGAACGGACTACGGGTCACCGGAGTCGGGAAAAGCTTCGCCGGGGTGCCGGCCCTGCGCGAAGTGAGCATCGATTTCCCGGCCGGTGCGGTGACCGCCCTCATGGGCGAGAACGGGGCCGGGAAGTCGACGCTCATCCGGATTCTGGGCGGTGATCACCTGCCGGATTCCGGGCGGATCGAACTCGATGGCGTTGCGCTGGAACTGAATACGCCCGCCGATGCGCGGGCGGCCGGAATTCGGGTGATCGCGCAGGAACCGGAGATCGTGCCGCACGTGTCGGTCGCGGAGAACGTGTATCTCGGGTCGCTGCCGCGCCGGGCGGGCAGACTGCTCGACCGGGCGGCGCTGGCCGAGCGGATGCGCTCGGATCTGGCTCGACTCGGCTTCGACCGGGATCTCGACCCGGCCACCCTCGGCTCGAAACTGACTGCGGCACAGCGGCAATTGGTCGAGATCATGCGGGCGCTGACCACCGACGCCAAGGTGATCGCCTTCGACGAACCGACCTCCTCACTGTCCGAGCACGAGACCGAGGCGCTGTTCGCGCTCATCGGCAGGCTGCGCGAACAAGGGCTGACCGTCATCTACGTATCGCATCGGATGCGCGAGATCTTCCAGCTCGCCGATCGGGTCGCCGTGCTGCGGGACGGCGGACTGGTCGGAGTGCGCGAGATCGAGGCGACCACCGACCGCGAAATCGTGAAGATGATGGTCGGGCGGGATATGTCGACGCTGTTCAGCCGCAAGCACAATACGCCCGGGGCGGTCGTGCTCGATGTGGACGCGGTGACCACCGACGACGTGCGGGACATCAGCTTGCAGGTGCGCTCGGGCGAGGTCGTCGCGCTGGCCGGGTTGGTCGGCGCGGGCCGTTCGGAACTGGCCGGGGCGCTCGCCGGGGACCTGCCGATCCGCTCCGGTGAGGTGCGGATCGACGGCAAACGAGTGCGGCTGCGGCAACCGCGCGATGCGGTGCGGGCCGGGCTCGGCTACGCGCCCGAGGAACGCAAGGCGCAGGCGCTGCTCCTGCATCGCGGTGTGCGGGACAATATTTCGCTCGCCATGCTGGATCGGCTGCGGCGCTGGCGGTTCGTGCGACGCGGCGAGGAGACGCGGCTCGTGCAGCAGTATGTGGACTCGCTGCGGGTGCGGACGCCGTCGATCGAGCAGGAGGTGCGCAAGCTCTCCGGCGGCAATCAGCAGAAGGTGGTCCTGGCGCGCTGGCTGGCCCGCAAGCCCAAGGCGCTGATCCTGGACGAGCCCACCCGGGGCGTCGATGTCGGCGCGAAGATCGAGATCTACCGCATTATCGAGGAATTGGCCGATTCCGGCGTCGCCGTACTGGTGATCTCCTCCGAACTTCCCGAAGTACTCGGCCTGGCCGACCGCATCGTGGTCATGCAGGACGGGCGCATCACCGGCGAACTGGATCGCGAACAAGCAGGCGAGGAGGCGATCCTCGCCCTGGCCATGGCCGGGGATCTGGAAACGCAGACATCCGAAGGACTTTCATGACCGAGCAGCAATTGGCACCCGCGGCCGCATCGGCCACTACACCCATCCGGGCCGAAGGGCGCAGCAGTCCATACTCGCCGAAGCGAGTGATACGGGCGATCGGCACCGGGAATCTCAGCCTCATCGGGGCCCTCGTAGTGATCGCCGCGATCTTCGGATCGCTCAATGACGGGTATCTGGATCCGAAGAATCTGGCCGGAATCGGTGAAGCGGTCACGGTTTTCGGGCTACTGGCCGTGGTGCAGACCGTGGTGATCATCTGCGGGGCCTTGGATATCTCCGTCGGCTCGCAGGCCGGGGTCGCCTCGGTGATCAGTGCCATGGCCTTCACCTCGACCTCCGGGAATGCCTTCCTGGGGATTCTGGCCGCGATCGGGTGCGGGCTCGTGCTCGGGGCGGTGAATGGGCTGATCATCGTCTACGGGCGGGTCAATCCGGTGATCGCGACACTGGCCACGCTCGCTGCCTATAAAGGCATCGCGCAGTTGATCTCCGGCGGTAAGGCGCAGGGGTTCGTGCTGGACAATGACGTCTTCATCTTCATCGCACGCGGCAAGATCCTCGGGCTGCCGGTGCCGGTGATCGTGCTCGCGGTGGTCGCCATCGCCATGCATGTACTGCTGAAGTACACCGATATCGGGCGAAACATCTATGCCATCGGCGGGAATGACACGGCGGCACGGCTGTCCGGAATCAATATCAACAAGTATTTGATCGCGGTGTTCGTGCTCGCGGGAGCCGTGGCGGCCATTGCCGGAGTCATCCTGACCGCACGTACCGGATCGGGGCAACCCGTCTCGGGCAGTGAGGGATTGGAGTTGAAGGCCATTACCGCGGCCGCGCTCGGCGGGTGTGCGCTCAAGGGCGGCAAGGGCACCATCGGTGGCACACTGCTCGCGGTCGTACTGCTCGGTGCACTGGACAACGGTCTGAATGTGGTGGGAGTCAACACCTTCTGGCAGAACGTCGCACAGGGGTCGCTGCTGGTGGCGGCCGTGGTCATTCAACAGCGACGCAGTGGGGAACGCGCGGTCGGCCTGCCGACCTAGCGTGAGCCCGAATCAACTGGAGGGGAATATGAAGACTCTTACCGCTCAACCATGTTCGCTGCCACCCGGGCGGCTGTGCGAAGGCCCGGTGTGGGACGACCGGACTCAGGAATTGCTGTGGGTGGATATCCCGGCGGGGCAGATTCATTGCGCCGTAATGGATGTCGACGGTACCGCCGTGGACCTGCGACATCGGTCCACCCGACGCTTCATCGGGCCGGTCAGCGCGGTCTTGCCGAGCGCCTCCGGCGGATTGATCGCGACCATGCGGGATACCGTCGTGCGGATCGACGAATTGGGTGCGGTCACGCCGATCACGGTGCTGCCCCTGCCCGAGGACGGGATTCGGCGGCGCTTGAACGATGCGAAGGTCGACCCGCGCGGACGACTGCTCACCGGGAGCATGTCCGAGGACGAAATCACCGGTACCGCAGCGCTTTACCAGGTGGATTCGCATGGCAGGGCGCGCGAGCTGCGCACCGGCGTGACCATCTCCAATGGACTCGGCTGGAGTCCGGACGGCGGCACGCTCTACTACGCCGATACGCCGACCGGACGCGTCGACGCCTTCGACTACGACGTGGAGACCGGCACGATCAGCAATGGCCGCCCGTTCGTGTCCTTCGATTACGGTCTGCCGGACGGGCTTTCGGTGGCGTCCGATGGTTCGGTGTGGGTCGCCGTGTGGGATGGCGGGCAGGTGCGCGCGTTCAATCCGGACGGAGAGCCCTGCGCAGTAGTCGAAGTCGGCGCGTCACAAGTGACCAGCTGCGCCTTCGCCGGACCGGACCTGGACATTCTGGTGATCACCACCGCCGCACAAGGACCCACCGGTGAACCGGATGCGGGCAGGCTGTTCACCTGCCGACCCGGTCTCACCGGGCTGGCCGTGACGCCGTATGCCGACGCCAGGGCGGTGCGCGCCGGTGACCGCTGATCTCGCTCTCGACACACCGGTCATCGCCATTCTACGGGCGGCGACTGCCGCACGGTTCGCCGAAGTCACGGCCGTGTTGCACGAAACAGGCATCACCACAGTCGAATTCACGCTCAATACCCCCGGTGCCCTGGACGCTATCCGCGAGTGCGCCGGAGCCGCCCACCCGGTCGGGGCGGGTACGGTGCTCACCGCTCGCGATGCCGGGCGGGCCATCGATGCCGGGGCGGCCTACCTGATCACACCGGTCGTCGTCACCGAGGTGATCGAGGAGGGCCGCCGCTCGGGTGTCCCGGTCATCTGCGGCGCGTTCACGCTCACCGAGATCCATACGGCGTGGACGGCGGGCGCGGCCATGGTGAAGGTGTTCCCGGCCTCCGTGGGCGGGCCCGGATACATCAAGTCGATCCTGGCTCCGCTGCCCGATATACCCCTGGTCCCCACCGGTGGCGTCGGAATCACCGATGCCAAGGCGTATTTGGATGCCGGGGCCACCGCGCTCGGCATCGGTTCGCCGCTGCTCGGCGACGCCTGCACGGGTGGCGATCTGGAGGCGCTGCGCGATCGCGCGGCCATGCTGCGGGACCAGGTGCGATGAGGGGCACGCTGGTCACGCTCGGCGAGGCCGTCGGGGTGGTGGCCGCGGTCGAGCCCGGGCCGCTTGCACCCGGGGCGGCCATGCGGATGGATTTCGCGGGGGCGGAGGCCACCGTCGCCATTGGGGTGAGCAGGCTCGGGCATGCCGCCACCTGGATCGGAAGTCTGGGGAGCGATGCGATCGGCACCATGGTGATGGACCGAATGCGTGCCGAGTGTGTCGACGTCTCGCGATGCCGGATCGAACGAGAGTTGCCCAGCGGGTTGATGATTCGCGAGCGGCGTACGGCCGACCGGATTCGGGTCACGTATTACCGCCGCTCACTCGCCGGGGCGCAGCTGTCCCCCGCCGATATCGACCCCGCTGTGATCGCCAGCGCCCAAGTGCTGCATCTGACCGGGATCACCCCGGCCTTGAGCGCGTCGGCGCGCGAGGCCGTGCACGCGGCGCTCGATGCCGCGGTCGACGCCGGGGTGACGGTGTCGTTCGATATCAACTATCGGCGCACGCTGTGGCCGCCCGACGAGGCGGCGAAGGTGCTGGGCGAGTTGGTGACTCGCGCCGATATCGTCTTCGCTGGGGCGGAGGAGGCGGCACTGCTCGTGCCCGCGGCCGAACCAGCCCGCATGGCAACCGATCTCTCGGCGCTGGGACCGTCGCAGGTCGTGATCAAGCTCGGTGCGGACGGTGCGATCGCACTGCACGACGGGCACCTGATCACCGAACCCGCGGTGCCCGTCACCAGTGTCGACCCGGTCGGCGCGGGTGACGCCTTCGTTGCCGGATACCTCGCGGGTGTGCTCGACGACGGCGGACTAGCGGACGCGTCCGTATCGCACTGCCTCCAAATGGCTGCTGTCTGTGGCGCTTTCGCGGTATCGGTCACCGGCGACTGGGAGGGCTTGCCGACCCGGGACGAACTCGACCTCCTCGCCGCCGCCGATATCAACCGCTGATCATGAAGGGGAAGACCATGAATCGCCTGACAGACCGGGTCGCGGTGGTCACCGGAGCCGCGTCCGGCATCGGCGCGGCCATTGCCGAACGCCTGGCCGCGGAGGGAGCCGCGGTGGTGCTCGCCGATATCTCCGAACCGGCGGGCACGGAGGTCGCCGCCAAGATCCGCGCGGCCGGGCATCGCGCCGAATTCGTCCGCTGCGATGTCTCCGACGAGGCCTCCTGGATCGAACTCCGCGACCGGGTCGGAACACTCTACGGACCACTGGATCTGTTGTGCAGCAACGCATCCATGCAAAGCCTCGTCCCCGCCCATCAACTCACCACCCAAGCCTGGAACGACAGCCTCGCCGTCAACCTGACCCCGCTGTTCCTCGGCGTCCGCACCTTCATCGACGACCTGCGCGTCCGGCGCGGCAATATTGTCGCCATCTCGAGCGTGCACGCCCGCTTCGGCCTCCCCGGCTATCCCTCCTACGCGGCCGCCAAAGGCGGATTGACCGCACTGGTAAGGCAATTGGCGGTGGAATACGGCTCCGACCGGGTGCGGGTCAACGCCGTCCTGCCGGGACCGGTACTCACCCGAGTCTGGGACGACGTGGACGAAGAAGGCCGCCGACTCTCGGCCCGCGCCACCGCGTTGGACCGGCTCGGCGCACCCGAGGAAGTCGCCGCCGCCGTCGCCTTCCTGGCCTCCGACGACGCCTCCTTCATCACCGGCGCGGACCTGACCGTCGACGGCGGCTGGAGCGTACGAAAGGAATCCCGGTGAAAATCACCGCTCTCACAACCTATTTGGTGGCCCCGCGCTGGTGCTTCCTGCGCATCGACACCGATGAGGGCATCACCGGCTGGGGCGAACCTGTCATCGAAGGCCGCGCCCACACCGTCGCCGCCGCGGTCGAAGAACTCTCCGACTACCTCATCGGCAAAGACCCGATGTCCATCGAAGCGCACTGGCAAGTCCTCACCAAGGGCGGCTTCTACCGAGGCGGCCCCATCCTCTCCAGCGCGGTCGCGGGCATCGACCAAGCCCTTTGGGACATCACCGGCAAAGCACTGAACGTCCCCGTCTGGCAGCTACTGGGCGGCGCAGTCCGCGACAGAGTCCGCGTCTACAGCTGGATCGGCGGCGACCGCCCCGACGACGTAGCCCAACTGGCCCTGGAACGAAAAGCTCAGGGCTTCACCGCAATCAAAATGAACGCCTCCCCCGAACTGGAACTCATCGACACCCCCCGAGCCACCCTCGCCATAGTCGACCGAGTAGCCGCAGTCCGAGAAACAGTAGGCAACGACTTCGACATAGCCGTCGACTTCCACGGCCGCCTCTCCATCCCCATGGCCCGCCGAGTTCTCCCCCTGCTCGAGCCCTACCTCCCCTTCTTCGTAGAAGAACCCTTGGTTCCTGAGGTAAGCAACCAAATCGGCGAAATCACCCGCAGCACAAGCATCCCCATAGCCACCGGCGAACGCCTCTACTCTCGCTGGGACTTCAACCAGGTCCTCGACCAAGGCATAGCCGTTGTCCAACCGGATCTTTCACACGCGGGCGGCATCTCGGAGGTCCGTCGCATCGCCGCCATGGCGGAATGCCGCGACGTAGCCCTCGCTCCCCATTGCCCCCTGGGCCCCATCGCCCTGGCCGCCAGCCTCCAGGTCGGCTTCGCCACCCCAAACCTGCTCATCCAAGAACAAAGCCTCGGCATCCACTACAACACCGGCTCCGACCTACTCGACTACCTCGTAGACCCAACGGTTTTCACCTACCGAGAAGGTCACGTCGAACTGATGCCCGCCCCGGGCCTAGGAATCGAGGTCGATGTGGACGCAGTGAAACGCGCCGCCGAACTCGGCCACCGCTGGCGCAATCCGGTCTGGCACCGCAAGGACGGATCGCTCGCCGAATGGTGACCGAACGGAGACCGAGCAGTCTCGAAAGTTGTTGCTCCCCAAACCAACCCGAAGAACCATAGCTAACAAGTATGGTGAGTCCACCTCATCCCGAGGGGGGTGGCGACAAGGGCCTGATCCTCGTCGCCCCGCCAGGGAGGAGGTGATGGGTTATGGGGAAACATTCCTCTAAGCAGGAAACCCCGTTCGACTGGGCATCCTTTGCAATGGGAGCTGCCGCAGCCGCCGGGGTCCTGTGCCTGATCCGACTGATTAGTCGGGTTAGGTAGCCCGTCCGGGTGGGGCGCTGTAAACGGCAGCGCTCCATCCTCTCAGCCATCACCGGAGTGATGTCGTTGATCGTACGCGACGACGGCCCACCGCGACACCGTTTGCCGGAGTGTCGAGCGATGGGCCACCGCAACGAATCAGCTGCGCAGAACCGCTCCCACCGCACCAGCCGCCGAGGCAACCGCCGCGTCGCGGGCGGCGCTGGCCTCGTCCTCGGTGAGGGTGCGGTCGGTAGCGCGGAAGCGCAGGGCGTAGGTGAGGGACTTACGGCCCTCACCCGCCTGCGCGCCCTCGTACACGTCGAACAGGGAGATGCCGTCGAGGAGTTCGCCCGCACCGCTGCGCAGGGCGGCTTCGACGGAGGCGGCGGGGACCGTCTTCTCGACGCTCACCGAGACGTCCTGGAGGACCGCCGGGAAGGCGGAAATCACCGGGGCAGGACGGTTTTCGCGCAACGGCAGGGCATCGAGGTCGAGTTCGACGGCGCAGGTGCGCGGCGGCAGCCCGGAGCGTTCCAGCACGGCCGGGTGCAGTTCGCCCGCGTATCCGACGACGACACCGTCGACCAGCAGTTCGGCACAGCGGCCCGGATGCCACGGCAGGTGGGCGGCGGCACGGCGTTCGATGGTCACACCGGCGGCCTCGGCCACGGCATCGGCCAGGGCGAAGGCGTCGGCGGCCTCGACCTGACGGCCCTGACCCCACGGACCACGCGGTTCGCGGCGACCGGTGAGGACGGCCGCGACCCGGATGGGCTGCTCGGGCAAGGAGTCGAGCAGGACCTTGATCTCGGCCTCGGTGGGGCGACGGTCCACCGGCAGCAGGCCGACCGGTGCGGTCTTCGGGGTCGGCAGGACGACCTGGCCGATGGCGTAGATCGCGAGGTCGCGTTCGCCGCGCGAGATATTGCGGGCGGCGATCTCGAACAGACCCGGCAGCAGTGTCGAAACCAGTTCCGCGCGTTCGACATCGAGGGGGTTCAGCACGCGCAGGGTATTGCGGCGCGGGTCGCCCGCGTCCAAGCCCCACGTGTCGAAGACACCGCCGAGCATGAAGGTCGGGGCGGGCACCTCGACGCAACCCTCGAAGGCCAGCGACTTGCTGACCGCGCGGCGGCGGCGCTGCTCGGCGGTCAGGCCGCGACCGGCGGGGGCGGTGGGCAGCACGGACGGAATCTTGTCGAGGCCCTCCAGGCGCAGCACCTCCTCGACCAGGTCGGCGGGCTGGGTGAGGTCGGGACGCCAGCTCGGCGGGGTGACGACGAGCTGGCCGTGACCGGCCTCGCTGACGCCGACATCCACCGCGCAGCCGACCTGCTGCAGGCGGCGAGTGGAGGTGCCGGGGGCGTAGTGGACGCCCGCGATGCGGTCAGCCAGGTCGATATCCATGCTGATCGGCGCGACCGCGGGGACCGATACACGCACGTCGGTGAGCGCGGATTCCACAGTGCCACCGGCGATTTCGGCCAGCAGGGTGGCGGCGCGATCCAGTGCGATCACATTGATCTCGGGATCGACGATGCGCTCGTACCGGCGGCTGGCCTCGGAGGCCAGCTTGTGGCGGCGCGCGGTGCGGGCGATGGCGACCGGGTTCCAGGTCGCCGCCTCCAGCAGCACATCCGTGGTGGCCGAGCCGACCTCGGTGCTCGCGCCGCCCATGACACCGGCGAGCGAGACCACGCCGGAATCGTCGGCGATCACGACATCCTCGGCGTCGAGAGTGCGCTCGACCTCATCCAGGGTGCGCAGGGTTTCGCCCTTATTGGCGCGCCGGGTCACCAGCCCGCCGGACACCTTGTCGGCATCCCAGGCATGCAGGGGCTGACCCAGTTCGAGCATCACGTAGTTGGTGACGTCGACCGCCGGGGAGATCGGGCGCACGCCCGACAGCAGCAGCCGACGCTGCAACCACCACGGGCTCACGGCCTTCGGATCGATACCGGTCACCCGGCGCGCCGCGAACCGCGTGCACAGGGAATCCGGTTCGATCTTGACCGACCACGCCTCGGCGTCGGAGTCGGGCAGCAGCCGCTGCGCCGGATCCGCGTACTCCAGGTCGAAGCCGCACGCCAGCTCGCGCGCCAAACCACGGGCCGAGAAGGCGTACCCGCGGTCGGGGGTGATGGCCAGCTCGATGACGGTGTCGTCCAGGCCGAGCAGCGCATTGGCGTCCGCGCCGGGCTCGGCGGTGCCGGGCTCCAGCACCAGAATGCCATTGTGATCCTTGCCGATGCCGAGTTCGGCGACCGAGCAGATCATGCCATTGGAGGTGTGCCCGTAGGTCTTCCGCGAGGCGATCTTGAAACCGCCCGGCAGCTCGGCACCCGGCAGCACCACGACCACCAGGTCGCCGACCGCGAAGTTCGTTGCGCCGCAGACGATTTCCTGCAACTCGGGATTGCCGACATCGACCTTGCAGAAGCGGATCGGCTTCTTGAACTCGGTCAGCTCGGTGATCTCGGCGACGCGGCCGACGACCAGCGGATGCTCGATATCACCGATCACCCGCTGGAGCGGATCGACCTCTTCCACTTCCAAACCGACCCGGACGAAGCCGGCGTCGAGTTCCTCCGGCGTCACGGACCACTCGGGGGTGGTGCGTTGCAGGATTTCCGTCAGCCAGGACTGCGCTACTCGCACTTGACGTTTCGCTTCCTCGAATTAAGGGATCGGGTCAGGACTGGATGCCGAAGGGCAGCGTGAAGCGGACGTCGCCCTCCACGATGTCCCGCATATCCGGCAGGCCGTTGCGGAATTGCAGGGTCCGCTCGAGACCCATGCCGAACGCGAAACCGCTGTACACCTCGGGATCGATCCCGCTGGCGATGAGCACCTTCGGGTTCACCATGCCGCAGCCGCCCCACTCGACCCAGCCCGGACCGCCCTTCTTGTCCTCGAACCACACGTCCACCTCGGCGGACGGTTCGGTGAAGGGGAAGAAGCTGGGCCGCATGCGCGTGGTGGTGTTCGGGCCGAACAGCGCCCGCGCGAAACCGTCCAGGGTGCCCTTGAGGTGGGCCATGGTCAGGCCCTTGTCGATGGCCAGGCCCTCGACCTGCGAGAACACCGGGGTGTGGGTGGCATCGAGTTCATCGGTGCGGAAGGTCCGGCCGGGGCACACCACATAGATGGGCAGCTCGCGCGACAGCATGGACCGCACCTGCACCGGCGAGGTGTGCGTGCGCAGCACCTGACGGGAACCCTCCGGGGCGATATGGAAGGTGTCCTGCATGGTGCGCGCGGGATGATCCGGCAGGAAGTTCAGGGCGTCGAAATTGAAGTGCTCGGTCTCGACCTCGGGGCCCTCGGCGACCTCCCAGCCCATGGCCACGAACACATCGGCGACTCGCTCGGACAGCGCACCGATGGGGTGCCGCGCGCCGATCGCACCGCGGCGGGCGGGGACGGTCACGTCGATGGCCTCGGCCACCAGCACTGCGGCATCGCGCTCGGCGAGCAGCTCGGCATTGCGTGCCTCGTAGGCCGCGGACACTCGGCCGCGGGCCACGTTCACCCGCTTACCGGCCTCGGCCTTCTCATCCTTGGGCAGCGTGCCCAGCGAGCGCTGCGCCAGCGAGATCGGCGACTTTCCGCCCATGAACTCGGTTTTCGCGGCCGCGAGCTCGTCCAGGGTGGACGCAGACGCGAACGCCTTCTCGGCGGCTTCGGCTGCGGCGGCGAGGGCGTCTTCGGTCAGCGCCGCTTGCTGCTCGGCACGGTCGATATCGTCGGCCACGATGGTTCGTCACTCCCCTGGCTGGTACGGGTCGGGCGGATTGCCTCCCCATTCTTGCTGGTTGAATCGTAGACGTTGCAATCAGCCCGGCTCACCTGCTTTTCCCGCAGGCAGCGCGCACCCCGCCGGGCGTGGCGCGCGCCACCTCGGGCAGCACATCACGCGCTCACGCCGCGCCGTGCTGCTCCCGCCAGACCGTGCGCTCGAGCGCCCGGCGACCCGGGTGCACCCGCTTCTCCGCCGCATAGCCAACCGACATCAACAGCGCGATCGTCAGGTCGTCCCGGCCCTCGATTCCGATGACCTTCTTCACCTTGTCCTCATCCCAGCCGTTCATGGGCGAGGTGGCCAGGCCGAGCTCGGTGGCGGCCAGCATCACGTATGAGGCGGCGATCATCGCGTCCTTCACCGCGTACTCGCGCTCCAGTGCGCGCTCGGCCAGCCCCTGCTGGAATTCCGTTGAGGCGGCGGCGAATCCGGTGATGAACTCCTCACTCCAGGCCTTGTTGCCACGTGCCTGCTCGTACACATCGGACCGATCCTCGCGCCAGGCCTGCGGTTCGGCCACGAATACGAGCATGACGGGGGCTTCCTGCGGCTGCGGCTGTCCACCACTCGCCCAGACCAGTCCCTCTCGTCCCTCCGGATCGGCGACCACCACGATCGATCGATCCTGCAAGTTCCAGCTGGAGGGTGCTTCCATGGCGAGTGCGAGCAAGGTCTCGAGCTGCTCGGCAGGCACCGCGTCCGGCAGGTAGTGCCGCACAGTGCGTCGAGTGCGAATGGCTTCGGCGACAGACATCATCTTGTTCATGCCACTAACTATTGGAGAGTGACACTCTTTTGTGAAGTAGGCACTAATTAGTGCGCTACTCTCCTAGGTGTGACTCTCCTGGTCGAATCCTCAGGCCTCCCCGCCGACGTCTACTCCGCCAAATGCCCCACCCGCCAAGTCCTGGACCACATAGCCGGTAAGTGGACGGTCCTGATCGTCGACGCCCTCCTCCAACAGGGCACCATGCGCTACACCGACCTCAGCCGCCGCATCGAGGGCGTCTCCCAGAAAATGCTCACCCAAACCCTGCGCAGCCTCGAATCAGACGGATTCATCACCCGCACAATGCATCCCACCATCCCCCCACGCGTCGACTACGACCTCACCCCCCTGGGCCGCAGCCTCGCCGAACCCATCACCGCCCTGCGCCGGTGGACCGAAGAACACATCAACGACATCGAACGCGCCCGCAACGCGCAAGCGTCCTGACCGTCCCACACGACAGCCGTCAGCGACGAAAAACCAGCCACCGCATCGCGGTGTACATGAACAAGCCCTCACCAAGTCCGCCAACGATGCGAGCGAGGTGGTACTCGACACCAAGCGCGGACAGCCCGCTGGTCACGCCAAGTATGAACGCCACGTAATTGATCGCGACAACAACGATGTACAAGATCAACTGCGGCCCAACCGGCGCATGAGAGGCAAAGTTGAGCACCCGATTCAACAAATAGCTCATCCCGAACGCAGTGACATAAGCAACGGTGATAGCAATAGGCAACGCCATCCCCAGCCCACCATGCAGCCCCGTGAGCATGAGCAGATCCCCCACAAAGGTCACCGCACTCACCAGCAAATACCCCACGAATGTCGGCACCAGCCAACGCCCCAACCCAAATGGCAGCCGAGCCGTAACCCCTTCACAGAGCGCGCGAAACCACCGAACCGCCTGACCCCGCTCGCTATCGGTGACCTTGTACACGCCCCCGAGACTGCCACCGCAAGATGGCACGCAAGTTAGCGCAGAGCCAACTCGAGACCCACAAGATCCCGCAACGCCCCGATCAGGGGAGCTTGTAGACCACGCTGATGGAGGCTTCCGGTCCCCAATTGGCGAACGGGATGTATCCGCCGGGACGCGACATGGCGCTGACAATGAGAGTCATCGGTCCGGGGGAGGAAATATCGGTCAGATCGGTATCAACGGAGATCGGCGCACCCGGAGCCCGACCACCCTCCAGATAGATGTCCTGCTGGATCCATTTCACCCCTCCCAGATGTTCAGGGATGCCCACGTTGATCCGCACGGTGACCCACTGACCACACCGATCAGCGGGCCCCCACGGAAGCGTGTCGATACCGAGCGCCTGAACCTTCACGGTCCCCCGCCGAGGCGCACCCGGCTCATTCTCGACCCAGATCCGGTAGTTGATCTGGCAGCTGAGGGTGTCGCCGATGACGTGACCGAACTCCGACTGCTCCCCGAACGGCCATACCCCCGGCTCCGGCCGCACGATGTCCGCAGACGCCGTGCCACCAGCAATACCGAAGGTAACTGCGGTCGCTGCGACGACAGCACTGATCCGCGAGATTTTGGCAACCAGCCGCATAACAACCACTCCCCTGTAGACAACTTTCAGCAACAGAGTGATCGACAGAACGAATACCAGTCAAATCAAGTGACCCACGCCATAGCCTCGACCTGATATGCCCCGGCCGAGGCCGATGTACTGGATCAAGCCAACGCGGTAAGGCGGCTCTACCCCGACCCCACCTCGATCTAGCGGATGCCGTCGGCCGGTCATCGACCGCGGTTGCCGCAACTACCGCTCTTGACGTCAGCAGGCCACATCTCCGAGGTGAGTGCGCCTGACCGCACCGGCCGCGCGCACCGCGGCGGCGAGGGCCACCAGTGGCGGCACCCAGCGGGCTTCGCTCGGGGAAATTCCCCAGGCCATCGAGTCGCTCGAGGTGGGGAGGGGGATGCTTGCGCCATCGGTGTGCACGATCGCGCCCGCGCTGCGCAGCACTTCGATCGCCCGCGCGGCTTTGCCTGCACCGGCGACCAGGTGGATCTCGCGGCGTTGCGGGCCTCGCATCTCGATTACGGGGCCGGACAGGTTGTTTGCACGCAGGTAGCGGCGGACTGTGGCGGCGAGGGTTCCGGTGAGTTCGACAGCCGCGATTCGCTCGTCCGTGGTCAGACGGTTTTCGTCGAGCAGAAGCGTTGCGGGCACTGTGTTCTCCCATTCATCAGGTAGATCTAGTTCACGCGTAACCAACCAACACCCTCACATCCGCACCTGAGCGTCAGATGCGCTGCGGCTGAGAGCTTCCTGCAGAAGATCTGTGATCAGCGGCCGCACAAGCGATTCTGGGCCGGAATCCGGGCCCGGCACATCGCCCCGAGGTCGTCGCCCATATCAGCCTTTGGTCGTACCCCAGGTATTCCATGGCCGGAATCGATTCAGGGTTCGCCACCCTTGCGACGCGGCGCGTTGCACCACGAAATCCCTTGTGACCAGCGATAACACAAAGTGAGCCGCACTCGGGGAGATCCCCGAGTGCGGCTCGCTTCGCATCGTGCGATGGGTCAGACGGCCGACACGGCCGCCTTCTCAGGTTCACCGAACCAGCTGGAGAGCGCCTCCCGCAACGCGACAGCGGCGGTGTCGCCGCACTCGTCGATGCCCGCGGCCCAGGCGATATGCGCGTCCGGGCGAATCAGCAGGGCATCGGCCGGACGGTCCTCGGTCTTCGCGGTGCGAATATCGATGCGGTCCGCCCACTCCCGGGCGACCTCGCGGAGCTCCGGTCGATCGGCGAGGTCGAGGAAGACCGGCCGGGCGGCACGCATGAGATACGCGACGGTGGTCGTGCCCTCCTCGGTGTGCAGGGTGAGGTCGGGGGCGAAGCTGCCCGCCAGCCGGTGCGGATTCGCGCCGGGCAGCGGGTAGTGCAGGTTCGCACCCACCAGATCGCCCATGCGGCGCAAGGGCTGCTCGTCGAGAAGCAATTCCTGGAAGAGCTGCCGCAGCGCATCGGCGGCCGGGTCGAGTCCTCGCCGCAGTGCCACCTGCGCGCGGGTCTGCAGCAGCGCCCGCTCACCGGCGTAGTGCCGTTCGTCGTGATAGGTGTCCAGCAGTCCGGCGGGAGCCCAGCCCTGGACCTCGGCGGCCAGCTTCCACGCCAGATTGATCGAATCCTGCATACCGACATTGATCGCGGTGCCGGTGGCGGGGAACAGGTGGGCCGCATCGCCCGCCACCAGAATCCGCCCGTCGCGGTAGCTCTCGACCTGCCGAGCCTGGAACTGGTAGCGGGACAGCCGAAGCGGCTCACCCAGCGGCAGGTCCGCGCCGAGCACGCGGCGGATGCTGTCGCGCAGCTCGTCCATGGTCAGCGGCTCGTCATCATCGACCTCGTCGAGCTCCTCCTCCGTGGTCTGGAAGGACACCACCCCATTGACCAGCGGTCCGAGCGCGAACGTCCCGCCCTCCAGATGATTGAAACCCAAAGGGACCCTGCCCACTCCGGGGACATTCAGGTCGCCGTTCTCGAACGTGGTCACCGAATCGGGCAGGGTAACGGTGGCGAGCCGGTTGACCTCCGGATACAGCGTGCCGGGGAAGGGGATTCCGGCCAGCTCGCGGGTCTTGCTGCGACCGCCGTCGCAGCCGACCAAGTAGCGGGCGGTGATCTCATACGGCCCGTCCGGCCCCTGCACCTCCGCCGTCACCAGATCGGCGTCCTGGCTCAGTCCGACCAGCGCATGTCCGCGGCGAATCTCCGCGCCCAACTCCTCGGCGCGCTCGGTGAGCACGCGCTCGAGCGCCGCCTGCCGGATCGGGTACGCCCGCATGGGCGGCTCGTCCAGCTGCGTGAAGTCCAGGTGCACACCGCCGAACGGGAACCTCGGCGGCGGCACCGGATCGGTGGTGGCCGCGGCCACCTGGTCCAGCAAGCCGCGGTAGCGCAACAGTTGCAGAATCAGCCCGCCGATACCGTGCGCCTTTTGCGTTTCCCGAGGCTGCGGCTGTCGCTCCAGCACCACCGGTCGCACTCCGGCCAGCCGCAATTCGGTGGCCAGCGTCAGACCGGCCGGGCCGGCGCCCACGATGATCACGTCGGTATGCGTCACTCGAACACTCCATTTTCCGCGGGTTCTGGCTTAGGCCAGCGATTCTGCATTATCAACGGGGTCTTGCGGCAAGCCCCCCGGTCCGCTATACCTTGAGAAGGGGAAAGGAACGCATGCGCGCCTTTCCCTTTCGTGTACCCCTTCACCGACCGAATCGCTCAGTCGATCCACAGTCGGGTGTCGTACCCCTCCACCAACTCTCGAACGTGTGCCACCGCGTTACCCACGGGTTGAGCAGCAAGTCTGCGACCGTCCCGAAGCCGCACGGACACTTCCCCGTTCGCGCTCTCGGCCGGACCGAGAATGAACTGATACGGCACCAACCGCGACTCCCGGACCCGAGCCCCCAGACTCCCGCCGTCCGCATCCAGCACCTGCGCTCGCAATCCCATATCGAGAAGCCGGTCACACAACTGGGCGGCAGCCGCATCCTCGGCGCTCGAAATCGGCAGCACCGCAACCTGAACCGGCGCCAGCCACGCGGGAAACGCACCCCCGTGCAGCTCGATCACATGCGCGACCGCCCGCTCGACACTGCCGATAATGCTGCGGTGCACCATGACCGGCCGATGCTTGCCCCCATCCGCACCGACGTAATGCAGATCGAACTGTTCCGGCTGATGGAAATCGACCTGCACGGTGGACAGGGTCGACTCCCGTCCCGCGTGATCTCGCACCTGCACATCGATCTTCGGCCCATAGAACGCGGCCTCCCCCTCGACCGCCTCATAAGCCACCCCGGCCCCGTCGAGCACTTCAGCCAGGATCTTGCTCGCCCGCTGCCACATCTCCGGTGCCGCAACATATTTCCCGCCCGCTCCCGGCAGCGACAGCCGATACCGCGCGCCCTCGATCCCCATGGCCCGATACGCATCCGCGATCAGCGCCAAGGCCCCGGCCGCCTCGTCGGCGACCTGATCCAAGGTGCAGAAAATGTGCGCGTCATTGAGCTGAATACACCGCACCCTGGTCAACCCACCCAGCACACCCGACAACTCGGACCGATACATCGCCCCCAGCTCCGCCATCCGCAATGGCAACTCCCGATAACTATGCGACCGAGCCCGATACATCACCGCATGATGCGGACACAGACTCGGCCGCAACACCACCTGCTCTCCCCCGATATCCATCGGCGGATACATGTCCTCGTCGTAATGCGCCCAGTGCCCGGAGATCTCATACAGTTCCCGCTTGCCCAACACCGGCGAATACACGTGCCGATACCCCGCCCGCCGCTCCGCGCTCCGTATGTACTCCTCGAGGCTGTGCCGCACGATCGCCCCGTCCGGCAACCAGTACGGCAGTCCCGCACCGATCAAGGGGTCGGTGTCGAACAACCCGAGCTCCCGCCCGAGCTTGCGATGGTCATACATGTGGTTTCTCCTCATAGATGAGGGCGGATGACCACACGGAAAAGCCCCGGGCATCCGCCCGGGGCTTTGTCAGAACAAGGTTCAGCGCGCCGGGACGTGTTCCGGCGTCGTGGTGAAGTAAGCGCGCTGCATGCCCGAAACCTACCCCAGCCTCGCTCCCCGCATCAACAGGGTTTCCCACGATCAGTCCGCAAGCGTAGCTTCGGAATTCGGACGCATGGAGGTGATCGCCGTGACTGATCAGCGGTTCTTGTACTGGGCGTACTTCTTCGGCGGGGACACCCAGAGGCCATACCGGGTCGAGTTCGGGCCGGGGTGCGATGGGACCGGCTTCTACACGCGGTATGAAGGCGATCGGGTGACCGGGCTGATCCGATACGACCTGCAGGCGGGAGGTGGGCCCAGCGGAGCTCGGCTGGACCGCGATGGCCGCTGGTATGCGGACGAGAGACCGGAGCGGAATGTGTGGCGGGGTTCGGATTATGGGGACTCGGTGCCGCCGGAGCAGGCCTGCGAGATTGCGGTGGCGCTCGGCCATGATCCGGCAGTGATGAATGACTTCACCGTGCATCCCCGGAAGACGTAGGCCCGACGGCAACGCGCCCCTTCCGATCGAATCGGAAGGGGCGCATCGGCATTCGGGCCTGCGCTAGCGCGAGACCGCCGGGGTGGCCGGGCGGAGGCGGGTCAGGACTCGGCGGAGGGGTTCGAGGCCGAGGGCTGCCCAGAGGGCGATTGCCAGGTAGACGAATTGTTCCGGGATGCGGAACCACAAGGGAGTCGGGGGTTCACCGTTGAACTGGATGTCATTGACGTAGGCGTAGATGTTCACGGGGAGCAGGAAGACGAAGAGGATGGCCAATCCGATTCCGGCGAGGGTGCGGGTCCGGGTGATGACCAGGCCGAGTGCGCCGAGCCATTCGAGGGCCCCCGAGAAGTAGATGGTGAAGTCCGGGAAGGGAATCCAGGACGGGAGCATGGCCAGGGAGTCGGCGTGCGTGGGCATGACGGTCACGCTGTCCGGGGCGAAGTGCGAGGCACCCGTCATGAGGAGCATGAAGGCCAGGCCGTGGGCGGCGGAGACTCGCCAGGTGGCGAAGCGGGTTACGCCGACCGCGCCGAGGACGCGGAACAGGAGGGTCGGGACTGCCATCAGGAGGAGGGTCGTGAGCATGATGCATCTCCGGGGTTTCGTTCGATTCCGGGATCAGAGCGCGAGTGCTGTTGCGCTCGAGGATGTTTCAGCGCCCGCGGCGGGGCGGCCGGGAAGCAGGAGCGCCACCACCGCGCCGACCGCGACAATGGCTGCGCCGACCCAGACCGCGGGGATCAGGCCGTCGACGTAGCTCTGCGGGTCGGTGTAGGAGCCGTGCGAGGAGAAGACCGAAGCCAGGATGGCGACACCCATGGCCACGCCGACCTCACGGATGGTGCTGCTGCTACCCGAGGCGATGCCCTGCTCGGTCGGATCCGCGCTGGCCATGACGACCGAGGACGCGGGTGCGAAGGTCAGGCCCATGCCGACGCCGCCGAGGATGAACGGGAGCACGAAGGAGCCGTACGACGCGTCGACGGCGGTGGTCAGGGCCATCCAGCCGAGAGCCGCGGCCAGCAGAACCTGTCCGACGGACACCAGGACGCGCGGGCCGACCTTGTCGACGACCAAGCCCGCCAGCGGTGCGACCACCATCGGAGCCATGGTCCAGGGGAGCGTGCGAATTCCGGAGGCGAGCGGCGAATAGCCCTGCACCACCTGGAAGTACTGCGCCAGCAGGAAGATCGAGCCGAAGACGCCCACCGAGAAGGTGAACAGGGTGACGCTGATGGCGCTGAAACTGCGCACCCGGAAAAGCCGCATCGGCAGCATCGGGTCGGCAGTCCGCCGCTCCCAGGCGACGAACGCGGCGAGCAATGCTCCGCCGCCGAGCAGTCCGCCCAGCACGACGCCCGAGGTCCACCCGTCGTCCGCGCCGTGAATGACACCCCACACCACGGCGAGCACGCCACCGGCCGACAGCAGCAGTCCGACAATGTCCAACCGTCGTGCGCCACCGAAAGATTCGCTCAGCACGCGGGCCGCGAACGGCAATGCGAGGATGCCGATCGGCACATTGAGCCAGAAGATCCACTGCCAGCTCAGTCCATCGACGACCGCGCCGCCGACCACCGGGCCGAGCGCGACGCCGAGACCCGAGATGCCGCCCCAGATTCCGATGGCCGCACTGCGCATCTTCTCCGGCACCGCGGCCGTCAGCAGCGTCAGCGATAGCGGCATGACCGCCGCCCCGCCGAAGCCCTGAATGGCGCGGAAAAGGATGAGCATCCACGGTTCGGTGGCCATGGCGCAGGCCGCCGAGGCCACGGTGAACAGTGCGATACCGGCGAGATAGATCCGGCGACGGCCCAGGCGGTCGCCGAGGGCGGAGGCGGTGAGCAGCATCGACGCGAACGACAGCGTGTAGGCGTTGATGAACCACTGCAAGTCCGACAGTGAGGCATTGAGTTCGGTCTTGATGACCGGCAACGCGTTCGTCACCACCAGGTTGTCCAAGAGCACCATGAACATCGGAATGCCCACGGCCGCAAGCACTGCGGCGATCGGTCGCTGCCGTGCGGCGTCGGCGACCTTGCGGGCCGCGGAGGAGTCTTCGAGAGTCTGAGTCATTGTCCAGTCCCTTGTTGTTATCGACTGATAACTTGAGAGTATGCATTGACTGATAACATGTCAATGGCAAGCCCGATTCCCCGATGACGAGGAGGCGCGAGAGCAATGACCAAGACCCGGATGACCGCGAGCGAACGCAGCGAGGAAGTACTGCGGGCCGCCATCTCCGCCTTCGCCGAATCGGGTTACGCGGCAACCAAAACCGATGAGATCGCGCGCCGCGCCGGGGTCTCGCAGCCCTACGTCATCCGCCTGTTCGGCACCAAACAGCAACTGTTCCTCGCCGTCCTGCAACGCGTCTGCGACGGCATCGAGGGACTCTTCCGCGCCGGAGCCGCCCAGGCCGCCCCCGACGCCACCCCCAAGCAGCGGCTCGACGCCATGGGCGAGCGCTTCGGCGGCGACTTCCTCGCCGAACCCGATCTACCGCGGGTCTTCCTGCAAGGCATGGCGGCAGCCTCCGATCCGGCCATCGGCGACGCGATCCGCACCCGATTCGGCAATATGCACGCACTGGTCAAGGAACTCACCGACGCCTCCCCCTCGGAGGTCCGCCGTTTCATGGCCACCGGCATGCTGCTCACCGACCTGACCGCCATGGGGGTCATCGGCCCCGACGCCTTCGCCGCCCCGTGGGCCGACGAGATCATTCAGTGCCTCGAGGAGGACGGGATCTGATTCAGCTGTGCACGGATTCGTCCGGCTCGGCATCGGCCTCGATAATGCTCTCGGTCGGCTCGGGTAGCTTGCGCGCCAACACTTCTCCGCGGAAGAACGGCGGCATGACGCGCGCCAGGATCAGGTACAGCGGAATCCCGATGAGCAGCGTGCCCACACCCAGCACGAAGATCGCGCTGAACCAGGACGTCACCGCCGTCCACCCCGCCGCGAACAGCAGCGCGAACCCGCCCAGCGCCGGAAGAATGCCCTTCATCACGAGAGTGCGTGGGCTGGAAGCGAATCGGTCGCGGTACAACCACGCGCAACTGATCCCGGTGAGCCCGTAGTACAGCCCGATCGAAATGCCGATCGCCGTCACGGCCTCGGCGATCAAGCGCCCGCCCGAGGCGAAGTTGAGCCCCACATACAGCACCACCGACACCCCGCCGAACACGATGGTCGAGAACACCGGCGTCCGGAAGCGCGGATCGATCCGCCCGAACGCGGCGGGCAGGGCATGGTGCAGCGCCATCGAATACGTGGTCCGCGCCGTCGGCAGAATCGTGGTCTGGGTGGACGCCGCCGCCGAGGTGAGCACCATCAGGAACAGCAGGTGCACCAGCACGGTCCCGATCGGCCCGTCGCCGAACACCGCGCTGCCCAGCGCGCCCAGCACATCGTCGACATGCTCCGGATTGGCGAGCCCGAGCCCGTCGGTCCCGGTCCCCGCGAACGCCTGCCCCGCCACCGTCACCAGCAGATACAGCGCGACCAGCATGATCGTCGAGAGCACCGCGGCCCGCCCCGGCGTATGCCGCGGATCCACGGTCTCCTGATTCACCGCGACCGCCGAATCCCAGCCCCAATAGATGAACACCATGAGCAGCAGCGCATTCACGAAATCGGAGAACGACCCGATCTCGAAGGGGTTGAACCACGACCACTCCGGTGTCATCGCCCCGGCCGAGGCGTGCCCGAGCGCCACCCGCACCAGCGCGACCACCGCGAACACCACCAGCATGGCGAACTCGACCGTCAGCAGCACCGACTGCAATCGCGCCGACACGTCGATCCCGTACACCGCGACCAGCGTCATCACAATGAGGTAGCAGATCCCCAGCAACAGCACCCATCCATTGGTGGCGTCCGACCCGATCCCGTCGGCCCCGAGCAACAGGAACGTGTACTGCGAGCTGATCTGCGCCAGGCTCGCCATCACCAGCAGATCCGACACCACGATCGCCCACCCGGCCATCCAGCCGGTGAACGGCCCGAACGCGCGCGTGGCCCAGACGAAGGTGGTCCCCGGATCCGGTTCCACCGCATTGAGATCCCGATACCCGATGGCCACCAACAGCATCGGCACGAAGGCCAGCAGCACGATGACCGGCGACTGCAGTCCCACGGCGGCCACGACCAGTCCGAGGGTCGCGGTAATGCTGTAGGCAGGTCCGGCCGACGCGACCCCGATCACCACACTGGATGCCAGGGACAGCGCACCGGAACGCAGGGTGCTGGGCGAAGTCACCGGGAAAGAATAAGGGCAAATCACCAGCACACCGAATTGCCCCGCCTCACCCCGCAACCGGGTCGAAACAACGAAGGCGCACGGGCTCGAAGCCCGTGCGCCTTCTCGTTCTTCACCAGGCCCTCAGCCGACCTGAATGGCCGCCCTAATTCGCGTGTTGCACGCGAGAACTGGCGTAGAGGCAGATCGCCGCGGCGGCGGCGAGATTGAGGCTCTCGGCGCGGCCGTGGATCGGGATGCGAATGCGATGGGTGGCCCGCTCGGCCACCGCGCGGTCCAGGCCGTGCGCCTCATTGCCGAACAGCCAGGCGACCGGACCGGCCAGCAGCTCATCGGCCTCATCGAGGTCGACCTCGCCGCGGGCGGTGGTGGCGAGGATGGCGATCCCCGCGTCTTCCAGGGCGGTCAGCGTGCCGTCGATATCCCGCGACCGGGCGACCGGTACGTGAAAGAGGCTTCCGGCGCAGGCGCGCACGGTCTTGCCATTGTGCGGGTCGACCGAATCCCCGGCCAGCACAACACCGTTCGCGCCGACCGCGTCGGCGACCCGGATGAGCGTGCCCGCATTGCCGGGATCGGCGATCTCCACCGGAACGGCCAAGAGCTGCGGGGACGCGCCCAGGATGTCGCTCAACGGCACATCGACCTGACGGCACACCGCCACCAGCCCGGGCGGAGTCACGGTCTCCCCCAGCGATTCCGCGGCCCGCTCGTTCACCAGCGTGGTGCGCACGCCCATGGCGGCGGCACCCGACACCAGCTCATGCTCACGCTCGGCGGCGCGCAGCGAATAGAACAGCTCCTCCACGCGCCCGGTTTCCAGCGCGGACTCGACCGAGTTCGCGCCCTCGGCGAGGAACAGGCCGGATTTGCGCCGCGTCTGAGTGCGATGGAGTTTGACAGCCGAAACGACCCGCGGATTGCGCTCGGAGAGCGCTTCCACGGGTCGTTCCGAATGCTGTTGCGTTGTCACGCAGTCCTGGCTACGCGGCCGGGGCGTTCACGTCGGCCGGCAGCGCGGCCTTCGCGATGGCCACCAGGCCGGCGAACGCCTCGGCGTCGGAGACGGCCAGCTCGGCGAGGATCTTGCGGTCGACCTCGACACCCGCGGCCTTGAGGCCCTGGATGAAGCGGTTGTAGGTCATGTCGTTCAGACGCGCACCGGCGTTGATACGAGCGATCCACAGCTTGCGGAAGTCACCCTTGCGCGCCTTGCGGTCCCGGTAGGCGTACTGCAGCGAGTGCAGCTGCTGTTCCTTGGCCTTGCGGTACAGGCGCGACCGCTGACCGCGGTAGCCCTTGGAGGCCTCGAGTACGGAACGGCGCTTCTTCTGAGCGTTGACAGCCCTTTTGACGCGTGCCACTTGTCAGTCCTTGATCGTGATGGGGCGCTTGCGGTCAGCGCCCGGAGGTGGTCGGTTATGGCGTCCGCGGAACGGATCGCGAGGAGGCCCTGAGCCTCAGAGGCCGAGGAGCTTCTTGACGCGAGCGGTGTCCGCCTTCGCGACGACCTCCACGCCGTCCAGACGACGAGTCCGGGTCGACGGCTTGTGCTCCAGGAGGTGGCGACGGTTCGCCTGCTGGCGCAGCAGCTTGCCCGAGCCGGTCACCTTGAATCGCTTCGAGGCACCGGAGTGCTTCTTCATCTTCGGCATGGATTCCTCTATCTGTCTCGTGCCGGAGGCGCGCGTGAGCACGCCTCCGCCAGTGCTGTCCGTTATTACTGCTGCGGGGTGGCCGCTGCCTGAGCCTCGACTGCCGGAACTTCGGCGGCCGGAGCTTCAGGAGCCGGAGCCGACTCGGCCGGCGCGCTGGCACGCTGCGGCGTCGAGCTGGCGTCGTTCTGCGCCTTCACCCGCGTCTTCGCGCCCTTGTGCGGGGCGAGGACCATGGTCATGTTTCGGCCGTCCTGCTTGGCCGAGGTTTCGACGAAACCGAGATCGGCGACGTCGGAGGCCAGCCGCTGCAAGAGCCGGAAACCGAGCTCCGGTCGCGACTGCTCGCGACCACGGAACATGATGGTTACCTTGACCTTGGATCCGGCATCGAGGAAGCGAACGACATTGCGCTTCTTGGTCTCGTAGTCGTGATCGTCGATCTTCGGGCGGAGCTTCTGCTCCTTGATCACGGTCTGCACTTGGTTCTTCCGGGACTCACGCGCCTTCTGCGCGGTCTCGTACTTGAACTTGCCGTAATCCATGATCTTGCAAACCGGCGGACGCGCGTCCGGGGCGACCTCGACCAGATCGAGATCCGCCTCCATGGCAACGCGTAGTGCATCTTCAACACGCACGATCCCAACCTGTTCGCCTCCGGGTCCGATGAGGCGGACCTCGGGTACGCGGATGCGATCGTTGATGCGGGTCTCAGTGCTGATGGGGCCTCCTAGGTCAAGCGGTTCGTCAACGACCGCTAGCAATAACTGCAACCCCAATTTCAACACGAAAGCCCCGCGTTGGTATTTCTCCAACACGGGGCCCGAGTCGACCGATCTACGACGCAAACTATGCGCATCGCACCTGTGCAGGAAAAATCCCGCACAGAACCCATCTGGAAAAAGATGGGCGACCGGACCGTCGAGCCTGAGGCTGACGGTGGGAGTCGGGCTCCACTTAGTGCCCCGAGTCGGTCGCGTGAACCTGTCCGGGACGGTCGTCGCAGAAGAGTCTAACAGCTATGCCCGCGAGCTCTAAATCGGCTGCCCCGTCGACCAGGGACAACCCGGTCGATGCGATGCTCTACCCCATGAGCGAGGTGTCTGTGAACGAGGAATCGGCACTCATCGAGGGCGAATTGGTCCGCGAGCTGGCCGAGATTCCCGCGGTGGAGGTTATCAGCCGCGCGGCCGTCATGCTGATGAGTTCGGCGGCGGAGAAGCTCGGCCTGGGCGAGGCCGACCCGTCCGCCAGCCCGCATCTCGACCTGGACGAGGCGCGTCGCGTCATTACAGCCCTCGCCGGACTGGTCACCGCCTCGGTCGAATACCTCGGCCCGCACGCCGGTCCGATCCGCGATGGCTTGCAGTCCTTGCAGCGCGCGTTCCGCGAAGCGTCGTCGCATCCGGACGCGCCGGGCGCGGGACCGGGCGAGAAGTACACCGGTCCCGTCTACTGACGAACCGCCTCCACCCGATAGAACGGACCGCTTCCACCCGATCGATCTTCCCGCGGCGAATCCGGACCCGGGGAGATCAGCGCGGCCCGATGCCGTCGAGAAGGGTCGTGACGACCGATTCGATGGCGGCCGGGGCACGCGGTATGCCGGGCAGCACGGCCGACAGCACCTCGTCGTGGCACACGCCGACGAGCACCGCGACCGCGGCGGCAATGTCCGCGTCGGCGGCCAGGCGGCCCCGATCGCGTTCCGCGCGCAGATAATTCGCCAGGTCATCACGCCAATGCGATTCGCCCTCCCCGGGTTCGCCGATGCGGGCCAGCACCGCCGGAGTGGCGATCAGACCGGCGAAGACCGGCACCACACTGCGGTGCAGCGCCAATCCTGCACGCAGATAGGCGCTCAGGTTCGCTTCGAGGGTCGCGGTGCCGGGGGCGGGCAACGGACCCATGTCCCGATGCGCGGCGGCCACGTGCGCCCGGACGGCTTCGGCGAGGAGTTCCTCCTTGTCCGCGAAGTGGTTGTAGAGAACACCGTCGGCGACACCCGCCGCGCGGGCGATGGCGCGGACGGTGAGCCCGGCCGCGCCCTGCTCGGCGATCAGGCGCTGCGCGGTGATGACGAGGTGGTCGCGCAGACCGCGCTCGCCGTCGCTATCCCGCAGCGCCGCTGCCTTTCTCGGTGACATGGCTGGTTACGGTAGCGGCGCGGCGGCCGTGACCAGCCAGGCGGTACCGCGCAGCCGGACACCCGCCGGGGTGGCGAAGGGTTCCAGGGCCGTCGCGATCGCGGCGCGCACCTTGTCATCGGTCGCGAAGTCGGCCAGCGAGCGGTGGTAGCGCACCGGGCCCCAGCCCATGATGAATTCCGTTGCGTCGGCGACATCCCGGCCCCGGTGGCCGTCGGATTCCAGATGACGGGCGGTGATATCGGTGAATCCGGCGGCGGTCAGCAGCTCGCGGATGCGGTCCGGATCGGCGAAGGGACCGCTGGTGTGGCCGATCTCCAGGCTGTCGAGATGGTCTGCGGCCGCGCCGAATACCGATCCCAGGTCGGTGCCGGTCATGGGCGGCATGGTGACGAAGGCGAGACGTCCGCCGGGGCGCAGGGCGCGGGCGATATTGGCGAAGGCCGCGACCGGATCGGCGAAGAACATGATGCCGAAGCGACTCAGGGCGGCATCGAAGGAAGCCGGGTCGAAGGGATGGATCTGCGCATCGCCCTGTTCGAAGGTGACATTGCCCAGTCCCTCGGCGGCCGCGCGCTCGCGAGCACGGCCCAGCATCGGACCCGAGAGGTCGATGCCCTGCGCCGAGCCGGACGCCGCTCGACGGGCCGCGAGACGCGTCAATTGGCCATTGCCGCAACCGATGTCGAGAACCCTCGAGAACTCCGCGATATTCGCGGCGGCCAGCAGGGGTTCGTTGAAGCCGCTGTTCACCGCGTCGTAGCGGTCGTAATGACCGGCCCAGTGCTCGCCTTCGTAGCCGTTCCACGCCTCGGACTGTGCGGTATTGACGATCTCGGTCATCAGGATCTCCTTTATGAACAATCGTTCATGAACATGTGTTCATAATGCCATCGCCCGGGAACCGGGGCAAGGGCCATGTCCCGAAACAGATTTCGTTGTCGGTGGGCTGTGCCATGCTCTGGATATGGCACGAATGCTGCTGGTTCCGGGGTTCTGGCTCGGGGCGTGGGCGTGGGATGAAGTGGCCGCGGATTTGCGGCAGCGCGGGGACGAGGTACTGGCAATCACCTTGCCGGGGTTGGACGCCGACGATCCCGAGCGCTTGTCGGCGACGCTGGAGACGCAGGCCCAGGCCATTGTCGAGGCCGCCGACGAGCCGACGGTATTGGTGGCGCACTCGGGTGGCGGCGCGGCCGCCTATCTGGCGACCGACCTTGCGCAGGAACGGTTCTCCCGGGTCATCTACATCGACAGCGCTCCGGTACCGGAGGGCCACGCCCTCATCCCCAAGCTGGGCGCGCGGCCCGACTTCCCGCTACCGGACACCTGGGAAGAGGTGGAAGCCACGGGTAATAGCCTCGCGGGGCTGGACGAGGCGGATCTCGCGCGGTTCCGGGAGCGGGCGGTGAGCGAGCCCGCGGGCGTGGCCGGTGCGGCGCTGAAGCTGAGCGATTCGCCTGCGCGGCTGTCCATCCCGACCACGGTCATCTGCACCAGCTACCCGTCGGATCTGGTCAAGCAGCTCCGAGATTCGGGTGAGGAGCCCTTTTTCCGGGAGCTGCGCCGGATCGACGCCGAATATCTCGACCTACCCACCGGGCACTGGCCGATGTGGTCGAAGACGGCCGAATTGGCGGAGTTGCTACACGATGTCGCCAACCGTTGAAACGGCTCGGCAACCGTCGAACGGCAAGCTGTTCCATACGGAATATTCTCGGACAGCAGATAATCGGCGGATTGTCAGCGAATAAATAGCAAATATTGCGCGACTGTTGATGGACCCGCAGCAACCTGCGATAGATCAGAACGAGGCGCGTAATCCCTTGCGCGACCTTGTTATCGGCAATCCAGGCGACACCACCGGTGTGGTGCTGGTTGAATGCCGAAGTCTCGCCCGATCGAGCGAGACATGGCCGAAGTACTGCATACTACGACGCGGGCTGCGACAGTGGCCCACCAACAGAACGTTGTAGTCCGAACTCCACGGGGGTTGAAAGTATGACTGATTCGATAACGCGAGGACGGGGCCTGCGCCTTCGTCGGGGCCTCGTCCCGGCCGTGATGGCGGCTTCCGTTTTCGCCGCGCTGGTCACCGGTTGCTCGTCCAGCAGCGACGACTCCAAGACCACGTCCGCGCCTGCTCCCACCGGTGCGCTGCCCGATGGCGCGCAGATCGTCTCGGAGAGCGCGAAGACCACACAGACTTTGCAGTCGGTCCACCTGGCTCTGGCCGTGAAGAACGTCCCGAACCTCCCGGTGGAGAGCGTCAAGGCCGACGTCACCAACCAGCCGCAGGGCAATGGCCAGGCGATCGGTGAGGCCTCGGTCCGCATGAAGCAGGACGCTCCCTTCACCTCGACCAAGTTCCTGGTCGTGGACAAGACCCTGTACATCGGTGACGGCTCCTCGTACGCCCCGGCCGGTCCGGCCGAGAAGGTCTACGATCCGGGCGTCATCCTGGACAAGGACAAGGGCCTCGCCAATGTCATTGCCAATGTGCAGAACCCGAAGGTCGAGGGCCGCGAGAAGGTCGACGGCGTCGACACCGTGAAGGTGTCCGGCACCATCGACGCCTCGGTCATCGACCCGATCGTGCCGCAGGCGGGCAAGGATGCCGGCACCATGCCGATCACCCTGTGGATCAAGGATGTCGCGCCGCCGACCGGTAGCGCGACCACGCTGCCGTCCACTGCCGCCTCGCCGGGCAATGGACCGAACCTGGTTCAGGCCGTGGTCAAGAAGGACTCCGGCACCATCACGGTGACGCTGTCCGACTGGGCCAAGCCCGTCACGGTCACCAAGCCCGGCGGCTAAATCGCTCACCCCTGCGCTCGAGTCGCACGCCCCGAGAGATAAGGGCGTGCGCACCGCAGGCCCGCGCGGTCATAATTCTGACGTGTGAGTTCGGAACCGGTCCGGGAAAGTGGAACGGCCCCAACGGCTGTCGCCACGGACCCGGACCGGATTTCGTCATTGGGGCGGGGAGCTCCAGGGGGTCGGGGGAAGACTATCGGCGCGTCGACACACCGCGTGTCCAGCCGATTCGAAACACTCGATGCCCGCCAGCCGACACCCTTGATGTGTAGCGGCCCGGCTCGGCGGCGGGGTTGCCAGAGATAACGAAGCTACTGGTTTAAGAGATTGTTCAGTGGAATGCAAGGCGCGGCACGCAAGATTTGGTTCCAACGCTCGAACGCTGTGTGTGCGTGTGACATTGATCGGCGAACAGCGAGCAATGCACCACCGATCGGCAGCGCTGTTTCAAGACTTGGAGGAATGAGATGACGACGAACGACCGCCCGGAAGTCGAGGAGCGGGACTTCCGTCGACCTCCCGGTCCTGACGGACCGCCTCCGATCTCCAATGTCTGGGTGTACAACGGCAAAGCCTACGACTTGAGCGACTGGATTTCCAAGCATCCGGGCGGCGAGTTCTTCATCGGGCGAACGAAAAATCGGGATATCACCTCCATTATCGGGTCATACCACCGGAATCCGGAGGGAATCGAACGAGTTCTGAAGAAGTACTCGCTCGATCGCGATGCTCTCCCGGAGGACATCCACCCCAAGGCCAATGCACCGGACTTCCTGTTCAAGGAGGGTTTCGACAGCTGGCGCGACACCCCGAAGTACCGCTTCGACAATAAGGAGGACCTCCTCCACAAGGTCAAGGCGCGACTGAAGGACCCCGACCTGGCGGCGCGAATCCGGCGCATGGACAAGACCTTCAATGTCGTGGTGGCGCTGCTGGCCATCTCGTACTTCGCGGTCCAGGGCCTGCGGTTGTTCGAGCGCAGCTGGATGCCGCTGCCGGTATTCGTCATCGCCATGGTTCTACTGCGCAGCTCCCTCGCGGGGTTCGGTCACTACGCGATCCACCGCGCGCAGAAGGGCTGGAACAAGATCTTCGTGAATGCCTTCGACTTCAACTACGTCGCACTGGCATTCGTGACCGCGGACGGACACGCACTACTGCACCACCCGCACACCCAGAGTGAAGTCGACATCAAGAAGAACGTCTTCACCATGATGGTGCGAGTGCCCCGGCTGTTCCGGATCCCGGTGCACACCGTGCACAAGTTCGGGCACACGGTCACAGGCATGATCTTCCGGTTGCTCGATGTCTGCCGGCTCACCCGCAAGGTGGGCATCAAGGACATGTACGGCACCTGGGGCGGTGCGCTGCCGCACTTCATCGGCTCGTTCGGGGTGCGCTTCCTGCTGCTGGGCGAGCTCATCGCCTTCACCCTCGCGGGCGACTTCTGGGCCTGGGCACTGCAATTCGTGCTCTCGCTCTGGATCAGCACCTTCCTGGTCGTGGCCAGCCACGACTTCGAGGTGGAGACCGAGCACATCGAGACCAACACCGAAGACTGGGGCGTCAACCAGCTCGAACAGGCCTACGACCTGAAGGTGGTCGGCAACCGCTATGTCGACTGCTTCCTCTCGGCCGGACTGAGTTCACACCGTGTGCACCATGTCCTGCCTTACCAGCGGAGTGGCTTCGCCAATATCGCCACCGAGGACGTATTGCGCGAAGAAGCGGCGAAATTCGGGGTGGAGTGGATTCCGGCGAAGAGCTTCTTCACCGATCGATTCCCGAAGCAGATTCAGACCTACCTGCTGTCGCCTTCGGACGATGCGGTGGAGCGGAATTGGGGCTTCGCTCGGGAACACTTCTCGCCGCTGGCATTGAAGACCTGCGTCGTGTACATGGCTCAGGGCTTCACCGGAATCGGAACGGTCTGAACCCGTTTCGTTGATTGCTCGGTGATCGGGCCTTCCGCAGGCAGTGCTGCCCGATCACCTTTTGAAAGAATGGGGAGAGCTTCAAAATGTCTATTACCATCGATGAGGGCACTCAGTCCTGGGGGGCATCGCACAAGGGGACCCAGCGTGGCTACGGCTCGGCTGATCACGTACACAGCCTGACCGAGACCGTGCTGCCCCCGACCCCGCCGACCACGGTCGGCGTGATCGAAAGCATTGCCACCGGTTCGCCGCTGCAGATCTTCGACCAGTCCGAGGCCGCCGATCAGGTGGCCGCGCTGTTCACCGATCCGGCGCAGCAGACCCGCATTCCGCGGATCTACCAGAAGACGAAGATCACCAACCGGCACCTGGCCGTCAACCCGGTCGATCCCGACTTCCTGGAGTTCTCCCGCGAGAAGGCGACCATCCGGGAACGGATGAATCTGTTCATGGAGCACGCCGCACCGCTCGCGGTCGACGTGGCCGGGCGCGCCATCGCCGGTATCGAGGATCCGGCCGCCGAGATCGGCATGCTGGTCTTCGCGACCAGCACCGGCTTCATCGCGCCCGGCGTGGATGTGGCCGTGGTCAAGCAGCTCGGCCTGTCGCCGCGGGTGAACCGGGTCGTGGTCAACTTCATGGGCTGTGCGGCCGCGATGAACGCCATGCGCACCGCCGTGGATTACGTTCGGGCGCACCCGGACAAGAAGGCCATGGTCATCTGCATCGAGATCAGCTCGGCGAACGCGGTGTTCGACGACAACATCAATGATGTGATCATCCACAGCCTCTTCGGTGACGGCTGCGGCGCGGTCGTGATCGGCGCGGGCAATGTGCAGGAGCAGCTCGCCCCCGGCAAGATCGTGATCCGGGACAGCTTCAGCTACCTGTTCGACGATGCGGAGGACGGCATCGTCCTGGGCGTCAATGACAATGGCATCACCTGCGAGCTGTCGGCGAACCTGCCGCAGTACATCTACAAGGGTGTCGATCCGGTCATCGTGGACGTGCTGGACCGCAATGGGCTCAGCAAGGGCGATGTCGATCTGTGGGCGATCCACCCGGGTGGCCCGAAGATCATCGAGGAATCGGTCAACTCGCTGGGTATTCCCGCCGAACGCGCGGCCACGAGCTGGGATGTGCTGGCCGAGTACGGCAATATGCTCAGCGTTTCGCTGATCTTCGTGCTGGAGAAGATGATTCAGCAGGCGGAGACCGTGGAGCCGATTTCCACCGGTGTGGCGTTCTCCTTCGCGCCGGGCGTCACACTCGAAGGCATCGTCTTCGACATCATCCGCCGATAATCGAGCTACCGCCCGATTCGAAAGAGCGCAGCAATCATGCAACTCATCAGATTTCTAGTCTCGATCTCGTGGATGCGGATCTCGGTAATCATTGCCGCCGGTCTCATCTGCGGTGTGGCGAACACCTACCTGGTGACACTCATTCGGGGAGTCGTGTCACCGGAACCGAGTCCGAACGCCACCTTCGGTCACTTCGCGGTGACCGCACTGGTCATCGTGGTCGGTGGTGTGCTGTCGCAGGTGTTGCTGATCCGCCTGGCTCAGGACGCCATCTACCGGCTGCGCTCGGAGCTCAGCTCCGGCATCGTGTCCGCGCCGCTCGAGCACCTCGAGCGGCTCGGCATGCACCGGCTGATGGCGACCCTCACCGAGGATGTCCGGTCACTGTCGCAGGCAGTGACCGCCATCCCGAGCATCTGCGTCGACGTGGCCACCATCATCGGCTGCTTCGTCTACCTGCTGATCATCTCGGGTCCGATCTTCGCGGTCACCGCGGCGGGGACCGTACTCGGAATCTCCTGTGTCGAACTGGTTCTCAAGCGGGTGCGGCGGATCTACCACGAGGCCCGCGAGAACGAGGACGCACTGCTGCGCTCCTTCCAGGCCGTGACGCTGGGTATCAAGGAGCTCAAGCTGCACCGCGGCCGGCGCCAGGACTTCATGGACCGGCACCTGCTTGGCACGGCCGACAAACTGCGGACGCAGAATACCGACGCCGGATCCAAGTTCTCGGTGGCACAGGGCTTCGGGCAGCTGTTGCAGCTCGGCACCATGGCGCTCATCCTGTTCGGGATCGCCTCGGCGTGGAATGTGCCGCGCGACGTCATGTTCGGCTACATCCTGGTGACCACGTTCCTGTCCATGCCGATGCAGAACTTCATGCATCGCATTCCGGACCTGCTGCGCGGTGATGTGGCGCTGGCCAAGATTCGCGGCATGGAGTTCTCCATGGAGACCATGCACAACGAGAACGAGCTGCCCTACACCGAGCGCCCGCAGGCCACCGAAGCCCGGCTGGAACTGGCCGGTGTGAGTTACCACTACCAGTCCGAAGCGCCCTCGCCGTTCCCACCGCCGCCCGGTGGCGAGCAGCCGGGACCTGTTGCGGCACAGGGTCCGGCGCAGAGTCCGGGCGGACATCCGGTACCGGGACAGGGTGCGCCCCCGGCCGGACGGCCCGGGCATCCGGGTGCGGGTGGACGGCCCGCACCCGGTCAGCATCACGCGCCGCCGCCGGATGGCCGTCCCGCACCGCACGGTGCGCCGATGGGTCCGGCCGGTCGCCCGGATGTCAATGGACACAAGCGAATCAGCCATGGCTCGCCGAATATGCGACCTGCTCCGATGGGTCCGCCGCCCGCCGCGGACGACGTCACCGGATTCACCCTCGGCCCGATCGACCTGACCTTCGAGTCCGGGCAGATCACCTTCATCGTGGGTGGCAATGGCAGCGGCAAGTCCACCCTCGCCAAGCTGATCACGGGCCTGTACGTGCCGCGCACCGGCCAGGTCTCGCTCAATGGCGAGGCGATCGACCACGAGAACATCGAGTGGTTCCGCCAGAACTCGTCGGCCATCTTCACCGACTTCCACCTGTTCGAGGACTACCTGGGCTTCGAACCCGGCATCGATGTCGAGGTGCGCCGCTACCTCGAGGAGTTGCAGATCGCGCACAAGGTAACCGTCCAAGACGGCCGCCTCTCCACGATCAACCTCTCCCAGGGCCAGCGCAAGCGCCTAGCCCTGCTCACCGCACTCCTCGAAGACCGCCAGATCTACCTCTTCGACGAGTGGGCCGCCGACCAGGAACCCAAGTTCCGCGACGTCTTCTACAAGGAGATCCTCACCGATCTCAAACGCCGCGGTAAGACGGTCATCGTCATCACCCACGACGACCGCTACTTCCACCTCGCCGACCAACTGGTCAAGCTCGACTTCGGCAAGGTCGCGGAGGCCAAGGCGGTCGCCGCACCGTCAGCCTGATCCGACCGAACAGAATGCCCCGCACCGAATCCGGTGCGGGGCATTCTTTTTGAAATCAGTTGGTGCGGTTGAATTCTCCGTCATTGACGCCCGCGGTGAAGGCGCTCCATTCGCCGGGCGTGAAGACTAGCGCGGGGCCGGTCGGGTTCTTGGAGTCGCGGACGCCGACCATGCCACCGTCCAGGTAGGCGACCTCCACGCATTCGCCACCACCCTGGCTGTAGCTGCTCTTGAACCAGTGCGCGCCGGACAGGTCAGTGTCCACTCTCATACTCCCTTGCTATCTGCCTGAGCAACTGTCGGCTGTCTGAACAGTCGAGCGATGCGTTCCTCAGGCGATCGTACGATCGCAAGAAGCTCGCCACGTCGTCCGCGTCCTCGATGTACATGTTGCCCACGATGCCCTCCAGGAATACAACAGGAGGCTCTACGGGTTCACCGGGTGCCGATTCCCCATATTGCAGCACTACGAATGGAGGCATCGAGATACCGCCCGGAAAGCCTGCGGCGGACGGAAGTACCCGTAGCTCAACGTTGTCTTCTGTTGATCGGTCGGCCAGATGTCGGAGCTGAGTGGTCATGATGGCCGAGCTGCCCGCGACTCGGCGTAACGCTGCTTCGCCGACCACGACATCGAGCGTCACGGGTTGCGTCTTACGGGTAACAATCCTCTGACGCTGCATCTTCAACTGCACGCGCCGCTCCCATTCCTCAGGGGAATCGGCTGGCCAAATCTGGCTGACCAGTGATCGATCGTAGTCGGCGATCTGAAGTAGGCCAGGCACCAGATCGGGTTGGTACGTAATGATTTTGAATGCGGCGGCTTCGAGACCTACGTAGACATCGAAGTCTTTGGGGATCAAGTCGCCGTATTGGTGCCACCAGTTCTTGACGTTGGCTTGCTTTGCGAGGCCGACCAGCGCGGCGGTGAGATCCTCAGGCACTCCGTACAAATCGGACACGGCCTGTATGTCGCGCGTTTTGATTCGAGAGTTCTCGCCCTTCTCCAGCCGACCGAGACTGGATGCGCCCATCTCCAGAAGCTGAGCGGCCTTCGTCTGTGTGTATCCGGCGCGGGTGCGCCATTCAAGGAGGTAGCGGCCGAGTTGGCGACGCGGCAGCGTCGAACCCGCATCGCTGGTTGGCTGTGTCATTGCATCCTCCGATTCGGGGAGGGTGAATCACCATGTCGGGGTAATCATTCCACCTGCGGCGGGGGCTGTTCAGGGGTTTCGAGGAACTTTTTTCGGTCCCACCGATTCGATGGAAACCATCACAGGGAGGGGTGTGTCATTGGAAGTGCCCGGCGAGTTGTGTTCCCGCAATCGCGATCTTCACGCCCGGCGCTTTCTGCATCGACCGTCGAACTACCGGGAGCTGCCGGACATGGAACCCATTCTTGCCATCACGCTCGTGTCGCTAGGGGTGTTCGCGGCGGCCGTGGTCGGGCGCATCGCCGGGTCCATGGACCGCGACGTCCCCCGGCTGACGGTCGCCGATATCCAGGCGCGTCTGGCGGCCGAGCCGCCGCGCACCTACGTGCCAGTCAGTCGGAGGTGGTGACCGATGGCGTTCACCGAGCCAGAGGCGAAAGTCCTTGGCACACTGTCGAATTTGGAACCAGCCAGGACGCTCACCGCGCGCCAGCTCTGCTGCGCCACCGGGCTGCCCGAGGCGTCGGTTCACCGGGCGTTGCTGCGCCTGTCTCGAACCGGGCTGGTGATGGGAACCCTGCAAGGCCCCGCGCGGTGGCGTTCGACCAATCGGGGCCGTGTGGCGATCACCCGGCCCGTCTATCGCGATTACCTCGGAGCGTGACCATGACACAGTACGCGATCGGATTTCTGCGCCGCGAGATCTCCGGTCTCCAGAAACCAGTGCATGAGAGCGAGATGCACTCTGCCGCAAATCAATATGGATACGAGATCTGTCTCATGGTCTTGATAGCACCCGAGCGCGACGCCGTCGTGCAACGGCTGATGACTCTCGTGTGGAACGAGGACGTCAACGCGATCATCGTGCCCAGCCACGATCACCTCGAACCCGCCGACATCGAGGCACTCGTCAAGTTCGCCGACGTGATCTGCGCAGACACGGGTAACCGGTTCACCATCGCCACAGACGCAGAAGAGCCCGACTACCCCAAGCGCATCATGGCCGGAGCGCCACCGCTGCGGGAACTCCCACCCGTCAGCACCGAGAGCGGCTGACCGTCAACGACCATTCCGGTAGCTCGGGTGAGCCACGGAAAGGGGTCTGCATTCGAACCGCTTCCATGAATTGAAAGTATTTACACCACAATTTGCACGAGAGCGCTCTTCGAACCATCGTGGGCACACCGCGTGTTACGGCCGCTCAGCCGCGGCACGTCACGGCTGTTCTCTTGGGGTCACCGGGGTCCGAAGCGGTTCAGCCAGAGGTTTGAGCAGTTCACCGGTCTTCGCGGCACCTAACGCGAATCACGACAGGTGTCGGCGGTGACCCAGCACAGCGGTACCCGCGATTGCCGGGGAGCCGCTACAACTCGACTTCGACGCCCGCTGTCACGCAATACAATTCGGTAGGTGATCACAGCCTCACCCGGTACCCGTCGCCTCCTCCTCATCGCCGCGGCGGCCTGCCTCTTCGGCGCTTCCCTCGGCTTCTCCGCGGGCCTGACCCTCAACGTCTACGGCGACCGAATTCCGCGCATCCAGCAGTACACCGCCGACGAGAAGCGGTTCCTCGAAGGGCTCGACTCCTACGACGGCCAACTCCGCGTCATGGCGTGGAAATACCGGCGAGAAAGCGTGGACCTCGCCAAAGCCGTTGTCGCCGACCTGCGAACCGAAATCGCCGCCCATCCCAACAGCGACCGCGGCCCGCAACAAGTCTTCGTGGCCCGCCGCGTCACCTACGAATACGCCGTATCGCAGGAGGAGGCCAAGACCTTCGTCGCCCTGGCCGCCACCTATTTCGCACCAGAATTGCTGTAGGCCGCGGCTAGGTTGCCGCGGCGCGCAACGCCTCGTCGATGGTGTCGAAGACTTAGGTCGACGGACAGTCACGGCACCCAGCCACCTGAACTGCAACACCCCAGAGAACTGTCGCAAAACTCCGCCGGAGTGTCTGCGACACAACATCACGCCACAGGCTGAATCCCCAAGAGAACCGGCGACCAGGTGAACGAAGTAGAGAAATGGGAGGCAACCCATGAGTGACACCTTCGACGACATGACCCCCGACGAGGTCGCCGCCATGACCGAGCGCCTCGAGTACACCGGCGAAGAGGCGACGATCGAAGAGTTGGGGATCGACCTCGACCCCGAGACGACCCTGGTCCCACGATCGGTGAAGCTTCCCGCCCCACTGGATCGGGCGTGCAAAGCGCGCGCCAAAGCGGCCGGATTGACCAGTCCGCGTACATTCGCCAGTTGATCGAGCGAGATCTGGCCGAAAATGACACCGGTGCAACACGTCCCGCATGGGTGACAGAGCTACTGTCGGTGATCGCCCACCATGAACACGACGGGGAGCACCGCCGCGCATCCTGAGCCATGCCGACAAGGACGAGCGGGGCGTTTCGGCTAGAGGAACAGAAACCATTCTCATGGAGTACCGGCGGGCTCGGCGTTGTTGTCCCCGGACATGGTCAGCACTTTCGCAGCAGTTAAACAGCAACAGCGGGAACAGCTCCGCGATTTTCTGCGCACTCGGCGGGCTCGGGTCACGCCCGGCGAGGTCGGATTGGTTACCACTGGTGCCCGCCGGACTCCCGGGCTGCGGCGGGAGGAAGTGGCGCTGCTCGCCGGGGTTGGGGTGTCTTGGTACACCTGGCTGGAGCAGGGGCGCGATATCAATGTTTCCGAAGACATTCTCGATGCCGTGAGCCGGGCGCTGCGGCTTACCGAACCCGAACGCGCACATTTGTTTCTGCTGGCGGGACCGCCGCGACCGCAACCCGGGGTTCCCGCTGCGACGGTCGCGCCGGAGTTGCGCGAACTGCTCGACTCGTGGGGGCCGCGACCGGCGGGGCTGCGGGATCGGCACTGGAATCTGCTCGCCGTGAATGCCGGGACGCGGTGGGTATTCGGCCACGACGAAGGCGATTTCAACTGCTTGATCTCGTTCTTCACCAACCCCCGCTTCCGAGAGTTGCACAGTGAGTGGTCGGCCGTCGCACCGGATATGGTCGCCGCCTTCCGGGCCGACGCGGCGCATACACCGGGCGATCCGGCCTTCGAGCGGATGATCACCGAACTCCGGGACGCCAGTGCGGAATTCGACGAACTGTGGGATCGCCACGATGTGGCCGCACCCACCCGGGCCGTCAAGACCATTCGCCACCCCGAAGCCGGTGAACTGACCTTCGACAAGACCACCCTGGCCGTGATCGACCAGCCGGACTGGTTCCTGGAGCTCTACAACCCGCGCGCCGGCACCGGCACCGGGGAACGCCTCGACCGGCTGGCACAGGACATGCGCGTCACCGTCGGCTGAAGCGTGAGCCTGGTGGTGGTGGACCCAGGTTGAACACGCACTGTTTGCGGCCTCCGCCGGTCGGAATGCTGAATCCCATGACGGACAGCACTTCTCGATTCGACGACAAGGTCGCGCTCATTACCGGCGGCAGCAGCGGCATGGGTCTGGCCACCGCCCGCACGCTGCTGGCCCGGGGCGCGCATGTGATCATCACCGGACGCGACAAGAACCGGCTCGATGAGGCCTCCGACCAACTCCGGGGCACGGGATCCGATGCGGCCGAACGCCTCCTGCCCGTGCGCGGCGATGTGGCCAATCGCGCCGACCTCGATGACCTGACCGATCTCATCCGGACTCGGCATGGACGACTGGATGTGGTCTTCGCCAATGCGGGCGTCGCCTCGTTCGCGCCGATCGCGGAGTTCGGCGAGGACGAGTTCGACCGGGTCGTGGACATCAACTTCAAGGGCGTCTACTTCACCATTCAACAGGCACTCCCCCTGCTGGCCGACGGTTCCTCGATCATCATCAATGCCTCGGTCACGCTGCATCGCGGAATTCCGGGCGCGACGGTGTACTCGGCGACCAAGGCGGCCGTGCACAATCTGGCCCGCACCCTCGCGGCGGACCTGGCCCCCAGGCGGATTCGGGTCAATTCGGTGAGCCCCGGCTATATCGAGACGCCCATGTTCCACGCGAACGTCTCCCCCACCGCACAGGCCGATGTCATCGCCGGTGTGCCCGCCGCTCGCATCGGCACCGCCGAGGATGTGGCCGAGGCGGTCGCCTTCCTCGCCTCCGATGCGGCGTCCTACATCAATGGCCAGGATCTGCTCATCGACGGCGGCATGACCACCGCCATCCCATCGGCCATGCTCTAGCACGACACACACGCCGAAGCCTCGCACCGGAATCCGGTGCGGGGCTTTCTGTTTCGGACGTCGCGCTTCAGACCAGGGCGGGTTCGGACTGGCCGATGATCGTGCGGACCTCGGCGATCATGCGGGCGATGAGTTGTGCGGGGGCGCGGTCGGTCCAGACCAGGGCGAGCTCGGAGGGTTCGGCGTCGGTGACCGTTCGCCAGACCACAGCGGTGGCAGGGATCCAGCGGCTCAAGGGTTCCGGGGCCAGCCAGACGCCCTTGCGGCGGGCGACCATCATGAGGGCGTCCTCGACCTTCTCGACCTCCGGGCCACGCTGGGCGGCGGTGCCGTCGGGACGGGGATCGGCCATCCAATGGCGCAGGTTCTCCTCGGAGAGGTAGATGTCCGGGCGCAGCACCGGTTCGTCGGCGAGGTCGGCGAGGGTCACCGACTCCTGTTCGGCGAGGGGATGTTTCGGGGAGAGTGCGACGACGCGCGGGTCGGTGCGCACCACGGCGTGCTGAAAACGATCGTCACCGAGGGGCAGCCAGATGAAGGCGGCGTCGGCCTCACCCGAGAGCAGCAGTTCGCGTTCGGCCGGGGGTGTGTGGACGGTGGTCAGGTCGACCTCGAGGCCGGGCACGGCCGCCTCCATGGCATCGGCGACCTCGGTGGCGAAAAGCGATGTGGCGTAGGGACACACGGCCAGTTGCAGCTTGCCGAGATTGCCACGGTCCGCGGCCTGCACGCGTTCGGTGAGTGCGCCGAGATCCGCCACCACCGCATTGCCGCCGCGCGCGAGCTCCTCCCCGGCGGGCGTGAGCAGTACCCCGCGCGAGGTCCGAACCAGCAGTGTCACAGCCAAAGCGCGTTCCAGCTGCTGGATTTGGGTGGAGAGCGTCTGCTGGCTGAGATGCAGCCGGGCCGAGGCGCGGGTGATATTCAGTTCGGCCGCCACCACCAGAAACGATTGCAGCTGGCGAATATCCAGATCGATCACGCCGCTGACCCTACCGGGGCTGGAAGCCTTGCGCGCCTTCGCAGTTATCTGCGGCCACCGGAATCACCGGTGGCCGCTACCAAGATCTTTTGTTTCCGCTTCGGCGTCCATTCCAGCAAGCTTGGTGACAGCAAAGCACCTGCGACGAAAGGACTTCCGATGCCACACGCCTCGGCCGACTGGGTGCGGTGGCAGAACTCCCTCACCACCGGAAACCACGATCTCGCGGGCCGCGTCGCCCTTGTTGTCGGTGGCACCCGCAATCTGGGAGCAGCCTGCGCTGAACAGTTCGCCGCCCGCGGCGCGACCACGGTGATCAGCTACGCCCACGGCGAGCACGCCGCCGCCCGCACCCTCGCGGCCCTGGAACGCTTCGGCGTGCGCGCCGAGGCCATCCGGTCGGACGCGACCCAATCCTGCGATGTGAACACGCTTTTCACGGGAGTCCTCGCCCGGCACGGTCGCCTCGATATTGTCGTGCACACGGTCGGCGCGGTCCTGGACAAGCCCCTCACCGAGCACACCGACGCCGATTTCGACCTGCTGCTCGACCACAACACCCGCAGCGCCTTCAATACCCTGCGGGCCGCCGCCCGGCATCTCACCGAGCACGGCCGCTACGTCGCCCTCACCAGCGCACTCACCGGATCCCACGGTGCGTCGGCGGCCGTGAAGGCCGCAGTCGAGGCGCTGGTGGTCACCGCCGCACGGGAACTCGCGGTGCGGGACATCACCGTCAATGCGGTCGCCCCGGGCCCGGTCACCGACGCGGTCCCGCCCGAGCCGCCGCGCCGCGACCGCCTCGGCCAGCCCGAGGACATCGCCCGGGTCGTCGCCTGGCTGACCAGCCCGGCCGCCGACTGGGTCTCCGGTCAGACCATCCGGGTCGACGGCAGCCCGGCCTGAACCACCGAACACCACTTCCGGCGCTCTGACCTGCGCGAAATAAATCTCAATATTCAGATACTTAACACTGGCATACTTGCTAGAAGGAGCTCGCCATGATCACCACAGCTGAAACAGCGACCACCACAACCGAATCCGAGCGGGTACCCGTCAAGCGCTGGCTCGGTGTCGCGGCCGTGGCCGTCGGCACCTTCTCGGTCGTCACCTCCGAGCAACTGCCCGTGGGTCTGCTCTCCTCGGTCAGCGAAGCGCTCGGTGTCTCCGAAGGCACTGCGGGACTGATGGTTACGGTTCCCGGCCTGGTCGCCTCGGCCACCGCGCCGCTGCTACCGGTGGCGATCGGCCGCCTGGATCGCCGCATCGTGCTGCTCGGCCTGATCACCCTCATGGTCGCCGCCAATGTCATGTCGGCCACCGCCCCGAACTTCGCGGTACTGCTCGTCTCCCGACTGCTGGTCGGCATTGCCATCGGCGGATTCTGGTCGCTCGCAGCCGGTATCGCGGTGCGCATGGTGCCGAGCAAGTTCGTGCCGCAGGCCACCGCCATCGCCTTCGGCGGCGCGACGGCCGCCAATGTGCTCGGCATTCCGGCGGGCACCCTGATCGGTCAGCTCACCGATTGGCGCATCGCCTTCGGAGTGCTCGGCGGACTGGGCCTGCTCGTGGTGACCGCACTACTGCTACTGCTACCGCAGATGCCCGCCGATAAGCCCGTGCACCTGCGCACCCTGGCCGAGCAGTTCCGCAATCCGGTCGTCCGCACCGGCGTGCTGGTCACCTTCCTGCTGGTCAGCGGTCACTTCGCGGCCTTCACCTTCGTCAGCCCGATCATCGAATCGCATATCGGCATCGACAAGAACCTGATCGGCCCGGTGCTGCTGGCCTACGGTGTGGCGGGCATTGTCGGCAACTTCCTCACCGGCGCGGCGGGTGGCCGCAATATTCACGCCACCATTGTCGCCATCAGCATTGTCCTGGCCTCGGTCCTGACCCTCGTCGCCCTGATCGGCACCACCCCGATCTCCGGCATCATCCTGCTGATCGCCTGGGGCCTGGCCTTCGGCGGCATTCCGGTCGGCGTGCAGACCTGGATCCTGCAAGCCGCCCCCGATTCCGCCGAGGCGGCAACCGCGCTGAACACCGCCATGTTCAATCTGGCCATCGCGCTGGGAGCCCTGTTCGGCGGCATCATCACCGACTCGGTGGCCCTCACCGCCGTGCTGTGGTTCGGCGCGGCGCTGAGTGTGCTTGCCTCCGTGGCGGTCTGGACCACCCGCTCCGCCAAGAACTGACCCGTCGATTCGCCCGAGAGGAGCAGCGCATGAACACCGCACCCACCACCATCGACGAAGCCCGCCCCACTCGCCCCAGGTCCGGCGGCTGGAGGTCCCGGCCCTGCACCGCAGCGGCGACAACCACGGCAGAGACCCGAGAGGTCGAACAGCCGGACCGCGACTCTCCGGCGATATCGACCAGGTAGTCACGCGGCAGTGAATCGAATGAGGCCCCGCACCGGAATCCGGTGCGGGGCCTCATCTTTGGCTGTGCGGCTACTCCTAGGCGGAGACTTCGCTGCGGTCACCGCTCCACAGGGTGTGGTACTTGCCCGGGGCGTCGATGCGCTCGTAGGTGTGCGCGCCGAAGAAGTCGCGCTGGCCCTGGGTGAGGGCGGCCGGGAGGCGCTCGGCGCGGAGGGCGTCGTAGTAGGAGAGCGAGGAGGCGAAGGCCGGGACCGGGATGCCCAGCAGGGTGGCGGTGGCCACCACGCGACGCCAGCTGTCGATGGCGGTCTCGATCGCCTCGCGGAAGTACGGGGCCAGGATCAGGCTCGGGAGGGCCGGGTCCTGCTCGTAGGCGTCCTTGATGCGATTCAGGAAGCGGGCGCGAATGATGCAGCCGCCACGCCAGATGGTGGCCATATCACCGGGATTCAGGTCCCAGTTGTATTCCACGCTGCCCGCGGCGATCTGGTCGAAGCCCTGCGCGTAGGCGACGATCTTGGAGGCGTACAGGGCCTGGCGGATGTCCTCGGTGAACTGCTCGACATCGGTGGGCTTGGCGGCCAGGGTGCCCGAGGCCAGACCGGTGGCGGCCTTGCGCTGCTCACGCGAACCCGACAGGGCGCGGGCGAACACGGCCTCGGCGATACCCGTGACCGGGATGCCCAGATCCAGCGCGGACTTGACGGTCCAGCGGCCGGTGCCCTTCTGCTCGGCGGCGTCCACGATCACGTCCACGAGCGGCTTGCCGGTCTTGGCGTCGACCTGGTTGAGCACCTCGGCGGTGATCTCGACCAGGTAGCTCTCCAGATCACCGGAGTTCCACTGGGTGAACACATCCGCGATCTGCTTCGCACCGAAGCCGAGGGCGTCGCGGAACAGGTGGTAGGCCTCGCCGATGAGCTGCATATCGGCGTACTCGATGCCGTTGTGCACCATCTTCACGAAGTGGCCGGAACCGTCGGGGCCGATATGCGTGCAGCACGGAGTGCCGTCGACCTGCGCCGCAATCGATTCCAGCATGGGGCCGAGCGACTCGTAGGACTCCTTCGGGCCGCCGGGCATGATGGCCGGGCCATTGAGCGCGCCCTCCTCACCACCGGAGATGCCCGCGCCGACGAAGTTCAGCCCGCGCGCCTTCATGGCCGCCTCGCGCCGGATGGTGTCGGTGTAGAGGGCGTTGCCGCCGTCGATGATGATGTCGCCCGGCTCCATGGCGTCGGCGAGCTCCCCGATGACGGCATCGGTCGGGTCACCGGCCTTCACCATGATCAGCACGCGGCGCGGCTTCTCCAGCGCGGCCACGAACTCCTCGATGGTCTCGGTGCGCACGAAATCACCCTCGGAACCGTGAGCCTCGAGCAGAGCGTCGGTCTTGGCGACGCTGCGATTGTGCAGCGCGACCGTGTAGCCGTGATTGGCGAAGTTGCGGGCGATATTGCTGCCCATCACTGCCAGGCCGGTGACCCCGATCTGTGCGCGCGCTGTGGAGGACGCCATGAATCAGTCTCTCTTCGTTCGACAGGGTTGCTTGGGTGACCGCGCGAAGCCGTGCGGCGGGCCCCGGAATTTCTTCCGAAGGCACCGTCACATTTCTACCTGGTCGATATCACCGGCGAGTCGTCAGGTCACAGGAGCTTCTCGAACCAGTGGTCCGCGAATGGGCTGTTGTTGTAGGCGGGGATCTCGCGGTAGCCGTGCCGGGCGTAGAGCGCCCGTGCCTCGACCAGGTCCGCGCGGGTGTCCAGGCGCAGGACGGTGAGTCCCAGTTCGAGCGCCGCGGTCTCCACCGCGGCGATCAACTGCGCTCCCCCGCCCTCGCCGCGCGCCCCGGGGCGAATGAATACCTTTGTCAGTTCACCCATTTCGGGGCCGAGACGGCGCAGCCCGACACAGCCGACCGGCTTGCCCTGCCACAGGGCCACCAGGAAGACCGCCACACCGTCCGCGGGCTCCTCGGCCAGATACTCGTCCAACTCCGGATCCGAAATGGTGCGGCCGTAATAGCGCCCCGCCACCTCCGCCGTATAGTCCCGCAACAGCCCGACTGCATCGGGATGGTCAACCCCCAAAGCCTTGACGCTCCAATGGTTCACACTCACCCGCCCATCCTCACCGCCAACGGCCCCCACAGCATCTGAATTTCCGGCCGCACACGGACGAGCATGCAATGGCGGGGGCATCTTCTCGGGCGATTCCCCCGCCATTGCATGGTGATCTTGGTTTCGGGACGGATCAGCGGAGGGCGGCTGCCTTGCGGCGGGCTGCCGTGGCCTTCTTGGCGGCGGCCGTTTGCTCCGTGGTCTTCGTGGCCGCCGTGGTCTTCGTGGCAGCGGCCTTCTTCGCGGGAGCCGCCTTCTTGGCCGCGGGGGTCTTGGCCGCCTTCGCCTTGGCGGGCTTGGATTCGAGAGCGGGCTGGGCGTCCAGGACGGTCTTCAGGAACTGGCCGGTGTAGCTGTCGGCCACGGCCGCAACGTCTTCCGGGGTGCCCTCGGCAATGACCATGCCGCCGCCGGAGCCACCCTCGGGGCCCATATCGATCACGTAGTCGGAGGTCTTGATGACATCCAGGTTGTGTTCGATGACGATGACGGTATTGCCCTTGTCGACCAGGCCATTGATGACGATCAGCAGTTTGCGGATGTCCTCGAAGTGCAGGCCGGTGGTGGGCTCGTCCAGGACATAGACCGTGCGGCCGGTGGAACGCTTCTGGAGTTCGGCGGAGAGCTTGACGCGCTGCGCCTCACCACCCGACAGCGTGGGCGCGGATTGGCCCAGGCGGACATAGCCGAGGCCGACCTCGACCAGGGTCTTGAGGTAGCGGTGGATGGAGGTCACCGGTTCGAAGAACTCGGCCGCCTCCTCGATGGGCATATCCAGGACCTCGGCAATGGTCTTGCCCTTGTAATGCACTTCCAGGGTTTCGCGGTTGTAGCGCGCACCGTGGCAGACCTCGCACGGGACATACACGTCCGGGAGGAAGTTCATCTCGATCTTCAAAGTGCCGTCGCCCGAGCAGGCTTCGCAGCGGCCGCCCTTCACATTGAAGGAGAACCGGCCTGGCTGATAGCCGCGCACCTTGGCCTCGGTGGTCGCCGCGAACAGGGTGCGGATCTTGTCGAAGACGCCCGTGTACGTGGCCGGATTCGAGCGCGGGGTGCGGCCGATCGGCGACTGATCCACCTGCACCAGCTTGTCCAGGTGATCGAGACCATTGATGCGGGTGTGGCGGCCCGGGACCTGGCGTGCGCCATTGAGCTTATTGGCCAGCACGGTCGCCAGAATGTCATTGACCAGCGTCGACTTTCCGGAACCCGAGACGCCGGTGACCGCGGTGAGCACGCCCAGCGGGAAGGTCACGTCGATATTGCGCAGATTGTGCTCGACCGCGCCGACGACGGTGAGCTGCTTCTTCTTGTCGACCGGCCGCCGGACCAGCGGCAACTCGATGCGCTCGCGGCCGGAAAGGTATGCGCCCGTAATGGATCGCTTGTCCTTCAGCAGCCCGTCATACGGACCGGAGTACACCACCTGACCGCCGTGCTCACCGGCCAGCGGGCCGATGTCCACCACCCAGTCCGAGGCGTGAATGGTGTCCTCGTCGTGCTCCACCACGATCAGGGTGTTGCCCAAAGACTTGAGGCGCGTGAGGGTTTCGATGAGGCGGCGATTATCTCGCTGATGCAGGCCGATGGATGGCTCGTCCAGCACATACAGCACGCCGACCAGTCCGGAACCGATCTGCGTCGCGAGCCGGATGCGCTGCGCCTCACCACCGGACAGCGTGGCCGCCGCCCGGGACAGGCTCAGATATTGCAGGCCCACGTCCAGGAGGAAGCCGAGCCGCGCCTGAATCTCCTTGACCACCTGCGCGGCGATCGCGGCCTGGCGTTCATCCAGGGTGAGCGCGTTCAGGAATCCGGCCGCCTCGCCGATGGACAGTTCGGAGATATCGGCGATCGACTTGATCTCCCCGCCCGCTTGCAGCGTGACCGCGAGGATCTCCGGCCGCAACCGCGCGCCATTACACACCGGGCACGGAATATCCCGCATGTACCCGTCGTAATGCTCCTTCATCGTCTCCGATTCGGTGCTCTCCATGCGCCGCTGCAGGAACGGCATCACACCCTCGAAATCGGCGTAGTACGAACGCTTCCGGCCGTACCGGTTGGTATAGGAGACATGCACCTGTTCGGAGCTGCCCTCCAGGACCGCCTTGCGGGCCTTGGGCGGCAGGTCCTGCCACGCCGTGTCCATGGAGAAGCCGAGCCCCTCGGCCAGGCCGGACAGTAGGCGGGTGAAGTATTCGGCGGTCTGCCCGCGCGACCACGGCGCGATCGCGCCCTCGGCCAGGCTCAATTCCGGGTCGGGCACAACGAGATCCGGATCGACCTCCTTGCGGATGCCGAGACCCGTGCAGTCCGGGCACGCGCCGTAGGGCGAGTTGAACGAGAAGGACCGCGGTTCCAGATCCTCGATATCCAGGGGGTGCCCATTGGGGCAGGCCAGCCGCTCGGAGAAGCGCCGCTCACGATCGTGCGCGTGCTCATCGCGATCCACGAAGTCCAGCACCACGATGCCGTCGGCCAGCCGCAGCGCGGTCTCGATCGAATCGGTCAGGCGCTGTTTGGAAGTGGGCTTCACGGAGAGGCGGTCGACGACCACCTCCACATCGTGCTTCTCCTGCTTCTTCAGCTTCGGCGGATCGGTCAGCGGATACACCACACCATCCACCCGAACACGCGAATAGCCCTGCGAGTTCAAGGACTCGAACAGATCCACGAATTCGCCCTTGCGGGTACGCACCACCGGCGCGAGCACCTGGAACTTGATGCCCTCCTCCATGGCGAGCACCTGGTCCACGATCTGCTGCGGCGACTGCTTCTCGATCAGATGACCGCAGACCGGGCAGTGCGGGGTGCCCGCGCGCGCGAACAGCAGGCGCAGATAGTCGTAGACCTCGGTGATGGTGCCGACCGTGGACCGCGGGTTGCGGTTGGTCGACTTCTGGTCGATCGACACCGCGGGCGAGAGGCCCTCGATGAAGTCCACATCCGGTTTGTCCATCTGCCCGAGGAATTGCCGGGCATACGCCGACAGCGATTCCACATACCGGCGTTGTCCCTCGGCGAAGATGGTGTCGAACGCCAGCGAAGACTTGCCGGACCCGGACAGCCCGGTGAACACGATGAGGCTGTCACGGGGTAGGTCGAGATCGACCCCTTTCAGGTTGTGCTCCCGCGCACCACGCACCGTCAGGCGATCCGCCACCGGCCATCCTTCCAACGTTTCGGCATCCAGAGTTACCCCCGACGCCATGCTAGGCGCGCCCACCGACAAGTTCGGCCGCGCACACTGAAACGCTGGTCACAGTGCCGACATCAATACAGGTCAAGCCAAGTTCTCGACCACGCCAACCGTCAACTCGGGAACCCCGGCCGCAGTCGGCAGCGGCCGCCGCACACAGGGCGCGATGGCCCGCGACTGTAACCCGCGCTCGCGCGCCCGCTCCTCGGTAGTGACGGCCGCACCCGCCGCGGTGACCAATGCCAGATCCCCGTCGAAGCGGCGATACAGCAACCGTCCACGGCGGGTATGCGGATCGGCGTAGAACAGATGCGGCAGCCCGCCCAGGCATAGTCGCGCGGCGGCCTCGTCATCCACCAGCACGGGCACCGGATCCCGGTGCTGGCGCAGGGTGCGCGTCCCGAGCGGACCGGTCCAGCACACCACCGCGTCCGCGCCCGTCTCGGCGTCGATGAATAGGTGCGCGTCGTAATCCATGGCGTCGAGCACCTTGGCCGCCGCCGTCGGAGTCGCCACCTGTAATCGGCAATCCTTGCGCCGCACAATGGCTCGCGGCCCGGTCACCACCGCCAGGGTGGGCCGCGCCGGATCCGGCCAGGGCCGGGACAATTCGTCCGGTGGACAGCCCAATCGCAGGTCCAGGCGTTCGAGCGCGAAGGTCGCGGCGAACCGTCCCGGCCCGGCGACCTGAACCCGGTACGCCTTCCCCAGCGCCCGGATCGTCGCCTGCACCAGGGTGGTCTGCTCGGCCGAGTCGGGCCAGTGCAGGCGAACCCGCACCGGCCCTTCGACTCCGTGGCGGCGCAGGATTCTGCCCAGCCCGCGCACCACTCGGGTCACCTCCGCAGGTGGGACGGGTCCGCGAGTGGTCACCACGAAGTCGGGATCCGCCGCACTGGACCACACGTCGAACGCGTCCATAGCCGACCCTCTTTCCTTGATGCCCAGCCGATTGCGAACCAGCCCGAAAGACCGGTCTGTACCTACCCAGTCCGGTTTCGGCCCAGCCCCATACGACCCAGCCAGATCCCGACCCGGCAACCCGAATTAATGGCAACACATTCCGAGGTATTCGGGACAGGGCCGAAAGTCCCCAGCGTCGAAACAAGGGACCTTTGCCCGTATCCGCTTGGCTTCGCACGGGTTACGTTGCCTGTGTCGCCTCGCGCACGCCCGCGCCCGCGCTGCCGCATCCCGAATGAGCCTGGAGGCCGTCGTGATCAATGTCTTCCTGGTGGACGATCACGAGATCGTGCGCCGTGGCCTGACGGACCTGTTGGAGGAGGATCCCGAGCTGCATGTGGTCGGCGAGGCCGGCGATGTGGCGGAGGCGCTGGCCCGAATTCCCGCGCTGCGCCCCGATGTCGCGGTCCTGGACGTCCGGCTGCCCGACGGCAATGGCATCGAACTGTGCCGCGACCTCCTGGCCGAGCACGACGACCTGCGCTGCCTGATCCTCACCTCCTACACCGATGAGCAGGCCATGATGGACGCCATTCTGGCCGGGGCCAGCGGCTATGTGGTCAAGGACATCAAGGGCATGGAGCTGGCCAAGGCCATCAAGGAGGTCGGCGCGGGCCGCTCGCTGCTGGACAATCGGGCCGCCGCCGCGCTCATGGCCCGGCTGCGGCGCAGCACCGAATTCGACGGTCCGCTGGCCGGTTTGACCGAACAGGAACGCAAACTCCTGGACCTGCTCGGTGACGGCCTGACCAACCGGCAGATCGCCGAGCGCATGTTCCTGGCCGAGAAGACGGTCAAGAACTATGTCTCGCGACTGCTGGCCAAACTGGGCATGGAACGCCGCACCCAGGCCGCGGTGCTGGCCTCGAAACTGCGTACGGGACAGTCACGTTCGGCGTGACAACCTTTCGGCAACCAGTCGGCGCGTAGACTCCCGCGCAGCCCGTGTGCCACCGACGGACCGCAGGATACCTATGCACGACGCCCACCGCGCCGGTCCACCCTCGGTGCGAGAGACGCTCTCGCAGTTGCGATTACGCGAACTTCTCTCCGAGGTCAAGGACCGGGTAGAGCAGATCATCGATGCGCGCGATCGCATCGACGGACTGGTCGAAGCCATGCTCGCCGTCACCTCCGGCCTCGACCTGGATCAGACCCTGCGCACCATCGTGCGCGCCGCCACCGGTCTGGTCGACGCCAAATACGGCGCGCTGGGCGTGCGCGGGCACGAACGTCAGCTCAGCCAGTTCATCTATCACGGCATCGACGAGCAGACCCGCATCCTGATCGGCGACCTGCCCGAGGGGCACGGCGTGCTCGGCCTGCTGATGAGCAAACCCGAGCCGATCCGCCTGGAAAACCTGACCCGCCATCCCGCCTCGATCGGCTTCCCGCCGCATCATCCGCCCATGCACACCTTCCTCGGCGTGCCGGTGCGGATTCGCGGCGAGGTGTTCGGAAACCTGTATCTCACCGAGAAATCCGGCGGGCATCCCTTCACCGAGGACGACGAGGTGCTCTTGCAGGCCCTCGCCGCCGCGGCCGGTATCGCGGTCGACAATGCCCGCCTCTACGAGGCCGCCCGCACCCGGCAGGCCTGGATCGAGGCCACCCGCGATATCGCCACCGAATTCCTGGCCGACACCGACCCGAATCAGGTGCTGGCCCATGTGGTCGAGCACGCGCGCGAACTGACCGCCTCGCATCGGGCGCTGCTCGCCGTGGTGGCCGATCCGGATACCCCGCCCGAGGACGTCACCGAACTGATCGTCGTGCAGCGCTCCGGACAGGGAGTCGAGAACGGCGACGCGATCGTGCGCACCACCGGTACCGCGGTCGGCACCGCGCTCACCACCCGCACCCCGCTGCGCTTCGACGACGCCCGGCACATCGACCTGGGCAAGCCGATCGCCGGAATCGGGCCCGCGCTGGTGCTGCCGCTGCACACCCCGGATTCCACACTGGGCGTGCTGATCACGCTGCGCACCGCCGAATCCGCGCCGTACAGCGACGAATTGGTGGAGCTGATCGCCGCCTTCACCGATCAGGCCGCGCTGGCAATGCAATTGGCGGTGGCGCAGCGGCGCATGCGCGAACTCGACATTCTCACCGACCGCGATCGCATCGCCCGCGATCTGCACGATCACGTCATCCAGCGGCTGTTCGCCATCGGACTCGCCTTGCAGGGCACCGTGCCCCGCGCCCGCGTGCCTGAGGTGCAGCGACGACTCACCGACACCATCAATGACCTGCAGGACGTCGTGGAGGAGATCCGCACCTCGATCTTCGATCTGCACGGCGGCGACGGGCACAGCACGCGACTGCGCCAGCGCATCGAGCGTGCGGTCAAACAGCAGACCGCCTCCACCAAGATCCGCGCCCTCATGCACGTCACCGGCCCGCTGTCGGTGGTCGAGCCCGGCCTGGCCGATCACGCCGAAGCCGTTGTGCGCGAGGCGGTCAGCAATGCGGTCCGCCATTCCGGCGCGGACACCATCACCATCGATATCGGCGTCGCCGACGATCTCACCATCACCGTCGCCGACAATGGCTGCGGCATCGCCGACGACATCACCCCCAGCGGCCTGACCAATCTCGCCCGCCGCGCCGAGGAATCCGGCGGCAGCCTGGCCGTCTACCCCCGCCGCGACCCCAAGGACCAGAACGGCACCGGCACCAAACTCAATTGGTCGGTGCCGCTGCACTGACCCGCCTCTCCGCCAATTCAGCGCACGGCTGAGTGCCTTTTCAGTTATGCACGCGTGGTGCGGTCATGGGCAACACCGATCATGGTGGTACCCGGGGAGTTACCCGGACCTTACGAAATCAGTTGTCGCGTCAGCTGATCGGCCCAAGGAGTAGGGCGGAGTTGTTGCCGCCCATGCCGAGTGCGGTTTTCAGGGTGAGGCCGTCGGTGCCTTGGATCACGCCGTCGACCAGCCGGGCGTGCGCTTCGGAGACGATGGGGGCCGAAACCACCAGGCCGCGTTCGTAGCCCAGCGCCACGCCCGCCACCTCGACGCCCGCCGACGCGGCCTGACAATGCCCGGTCAGCGGTTTGGTGGCGATCACCTGGGGCCGGTCGTCGAACATCTTGGCCAGCAGCGCGGTTTCGGCATCGTCGCACTGCTGGGTGCCCGAACCGTGCGCGTTGAGATACGCGACCTCGTCGGGACGCACATTCGCGCTGGACAGGGCGCGGCGCACGCATTCGAAGATCTGCTCGTGCGAGGGCTCCACCGAGATCACGTGGTGGCCGTCATTGGACATGGCCCCGCCCAGCACCGCCGCGTACGGCCGGTCGGCCTCACGGGTCACCACGAAGGCGGTCGAGGCCTCGCCCCAGCTGAACCCCCGGCTGCCGGTCTGGAACGGGCGACACGCCAGGAGCGGTTCCTCGTCGGTGATGGCCGCGCCCAGCGCCTCGAAATGGTTGACCATATCGGCCGTGCCGGACAGGTCGGTGGCCACCACCACGACATCGTCGGCGACACCCTGTGCCAGCCACATCTGGGCCGTGATCAGGGCGGCATTGGCCGAGGAGCAGGCCGCGGTGACATTCATGGCCGGGCCGTGGAAGCCGAATTCCTGCATGATCATCGAGTTCGGGGTCGAGGGCAGCAACCGCATGTAATCGCGGGCCCGGCGGCTCCCGCCGTCCTCGACGTAGAAGTCCCGCATCTCGTACACATTGCCGAGCACGATGGCGTGCAGCAGGCCGACCGTGCGGCCGCGCCGCCAGCCGCGCGCGGTGGCGTCGGCGACCGCCTCGCGCACCGATTCCAGAATCGCGTGCATATAAATGCTGGGTCCGAAATCCTCGGAATCGAGTTCCGGCACGCGGGCAACCCAGCCGGGACGATCACGTTCCGGGCCGTACCCTGGGTACAGCCGGGCTGCGGGCTTGCCACTCAGCAAACCCTCCCACAGGGCTTCTCGACCCCAGCCGTACCCGGTGACGGCACCGATGCCGGCAATGGTCATATGATCTTGGTGCTGCTCTGCGGTATCCGTGGTGGGGGTGGTGCCAGGCATTGCATCGCTCCCTTCAGAGCCAGTGCCTGTAATGATCACAACCTCAGGCCGATGCTGTTCGGAAGTGTGATTGATTCAATACGGTTGGCGCGGTATCCCAGCAACCTTGCCGACCCCACAATAGTGCCGTGCTCCACCGACGTGTTTCAACGACGATCAGGGGGTGCTCGAGGTGGTTGGTAACGATCGGGCTAACGCTCCGACCGATGCCGAACAGCTTGCCCAGCGGTACCGCTCACTCGTGGAATTCAGCCCCGACGGGGTAGTCGTCCACGAACGCGGGACCATCGTGTACGCCAACCCGGCCATGGTCCGGCTGCTCGGCGGCGAGACCGCCGACGACATCGTGGGTCAGCCGGTGGCCAGATTCGTGGAACCGCGTGATGTGCCCGCCATGCTCGAGCGCATCCGCCGCCTCACCATCGCCGGCACCGCCTCCGAACCGGCCGAGCTGAGCCTGGTCCGCACCGACGGCAGCAATGTCGAGTGTGAGACCGTCTCGGTGCTCACCGCCTGGCACGACCGCCTCGCCTATCAGGTGGTCGTGCACGATCTGACCCAGCAGCGCCGCGCCGAGGCCGCACAGCGGCGCGCCGAGCAGTTCTTCACCACCGTGGTGTCGCAGCTCGAAGAAGGCGTGGTGGTCATCGACAAGGAGGGCCGCATCGAATCGGCCAATCCGGCCGCGCGGCGCATTTTCGGGTACGACGCCGACGATCTGATCGGCACCAGGATCGACGACCTACCGCTGGCCTTGCTGGACGCCAATGCCCAACCCATGCCGACCGCCTGGTATCCGGTGATTCGCACCCTGTCCACCGGTGAGACCGTCACCCGCTTCGTCTTCGGCGTGGACCGCCCCGACGGGCAGCGGCGCTGGCTCTCCGCCTCGAGCCGCCTGCTCAACCCGGAGGATCCCAACTCCTCGGCGGTGTCCTCGTTCAATGACATCACCGAATTCCGAGCCAGCCGAAGGCAATTGGAGTACCAGGCCACCCACGACCCACTCACCGGGCTGGCCAATCGGGCGCTGGTGCTGTCCCGGCTGGCCGGGGCGCTGGGCACCACCGAGACGCTGCCGGTCTCGACCGTGCTGTTCATCGACCTGGACGGGTTCAAGCAGATCAACGACACGCTCGGCCACGCCATCGGCGACACCGTGCTGCAGATCGTGGCCCAGCGCCTGCAACGCGGGCTGCGCTCCGATGACATCGTGGGCCGGATCGGCGGCGACGAATTCCTGGTGCTGCTGTCCGGACGCACCCTCGGCGAGGATTTGGACGCGCTGGTCACACGGCTGCGCCAGACCATGGCCGAGCCGATCATCGCGCGCGGTCACCGCATCCAGGTGAACGCCTCGATCGGCATCACCCCGCTGCACATCGGCGACAGCCGCAGTCCCGAGGCCGTACTGCACGATGCCGATCTGGCCATGTACCGAGCCAAGCCGTCCGGCCACCAGAATGGCACGCTGAGCGGCCGCAGAGGCGATTCGGCCAGAAGCGACTCGACCCACGCCTCCTGAGCCGCGCATCACGGTTCGACCTGGCGATACGGCGAGCTCGCGAAACGCGAACTAGACTCGACAACTCTGTTCTCGATGCTTCGCACGCGCGCGCCCGGAAGGCCGGCGTGGTGACAAGGAGTTCCGCTTTGCCTGATTTGACCGAGGAGCGTCAGACGTCTGTGTCCGAACACAAAGACGTGGAACGGGAACAGCAGCACCTGGACGTGCTGTACGACCGACTCGACAGCATGCGCGAATACGCGCAACGCCGCCTGCGCACCGTACTGCTGGAGACCGGCGGCACCCCGCAGGCCCGCAGTGAACGGGAATCGTTCACCCAGCTCTACTCCGAAGACCTATCCAAATACGATGCGGCCGAACACGGTTTGTGCTTCGGACGCATCGACCTCTCCGAGAACGGGGACTCCGAACAGCGCTATATAGGCCGCATCGGCATCCTCGACGAGAGCCACGATTACGAGACCCTGCTGCTGGACTGGCGCGCGCCCATGTCCCGGCCGTTCTATCTGGCCACCACCGCCGCCCCCGACGGCGTCACGCGGCGGCGGCACATTCGCTCGCGCAATCGCAAGGTCACCTCGCTCAATGACGAATACCTGAGCCTGGAGGCCGCCGTCCGCGACGGCGTGGTGGACAGCGACGGTGGCGTCGGCAGCGAGAGCGCGCTGCTGGCCGCGCTCAATGCCGCCCGCACCGGGCATATGAACGACATCGTCGAAACCATTCAGAGCGAACAGGATTCGATCATTCGCTCCGAGCACAAGAGCGTGCTCGTGGTGCAGGGCGGGCCGGGTACCGGCAAGACCGCGGTGGCGCTGCATCGCGCGGCGTTCCTGCTGTACACCTATCGCAAGCAGCTGGATAAGTCCGGTGTGCTGATCATCGGGCCGAACAGCACCTTCCTCGACTACATCGGCCAGGTGCTGCCCTCGCTCGGCGAGACCGGCGTGCTGCTGTCCACCATCGGCGACCTGTACCCGGGAGTGCGGGCGACCGTGGAGGATTCGCTGCGCGCCGGGGAGCTCAAGGGCTCGCTGGCCATTCTCGATGTGCTCAAGAAGGCGGTGCGGGACTGGCAGGACGTGCCGTCCGAGCCGGTGCGGCTGCACTTCGACGGGCACGACCTGCTGCTGGACCGCAAGATCGTCACCCGGGCGCGCGGCCGGGCCCGATCCTCGCGGCGCGCGCACAATCTGGCCCGGCCGGTCTTCGCGGCCGGGGTGGTGGACGCGCTCACCGAGCAGCTCGCGGAGATCATCGGCCGGAACCCGCTCGGCGGGCGAAACCTGTTGAGCCAGACCGATCTCACCGAGATCCGCGACGAAATGCGGGGCGACGCGGAGATTCAGCGCGCCATCGCGGCGCTGTGGCCCATCCTGTCCCCCCAGGAAGTGCTGGGCGGACTGTGGGCCGACCCCAAGCGATTGGCCAGGGCCGCAGGGCAACTCAGCGACGCCGACCGCGCCGAACTGTACCGCCCCGACCACAATGAATTCAGCGCCGCGGACGCCCCGCTGCTGGACGAACTGGCCGAACTGCTCGGCGTGGACGACACCGAGGAACGCGAGCGCGCCCGCCGCCGCTGGCGTGCCCAGCTGGCCGAGGCGCAGGACGCCCTCGACATCCTCACCGGCTCCGCGCCGCAGGATCTCGAGGACGACCTGGACCCCGAACTCCTCATGGCCTACGACCTGATCGACGCCGGGCAGCTCGCCGAACGCCAGCAGGTCCGCACCAGCCAGACCACCGCCGAACGCGCCGCCGGGGACCGCACCTGGACCTACGGGCACGTCATCGTCGATGAGGCGCAGGAACTTTCGGAAATGGCGTGGCGCATGGTCATGCGGCGCATCCCGAACCGCTGGATCACCGCCGTCGGCGATGTCGCCCAGACCGGCGACCCGGCGGGCGCGTCCTCCTGGCAGCAGGTCCTGGAACCCTATGTGGCCAAACGCTGGAAGCTCACAGAACTGACCGTCAACTACCGCACCCCCGCCGAAATCATGGAGGTCGCGGCGGACGTCCTGGCCGAAATCGACCCGGGCGCCTCCATCCCCCGCTCGGTCCGCGACTCCGGCTTCCGCCCCGCCGCCCACCGCGTCCCGAAATCCGAACTCGCCGACCAGGTCAAGCGCCTCGTCACCGACGAGGCCGAACACCCCGGCACCACCGCCGTCATCGCCCCCCACGACCTGGCCGCCGAACTATCCCACCTGACCGGTGATTCGGTCCGAGTCCTCACCGTCCACGACGTGAAGGGCCTCGAATTCGACGCGGTAATCCTCGTAGAACCCCAACAAATCCTGACCGAGTCCCCCCGAGGCCTCAACGACCTCTACGTAGCCCTCACCCGAGCCACCCAGCGCCTCAACGTAGCCCACACCGAACACCTCCCCCCGGTCCTCCACCGCCTCTACGAGGACTCGGCCACGTAGCCGCGGGCGCAGCCCTAAGGGGTTCGCCGGGCGCAGCCCTAAGGGGGTTCGGGGGCTTAGCCCCCGTCCTCCGTTCCTCTTTCAACAGCGAAGCGGCCGTGCCCTTTTGGGCACGGCCGCTTCGTTATGTTGAGCTTCAGCGCACGGTGTGCACGATCAGCACGTCCGAGCGGGACTTGCGAGCTACGTCCGAGGGGACCGAGCCGAGCAGGCGGCCAGCAAGGGTGTTCAACCCCCGGTTGCCGACCACGAGCAGGTCGGCGTCGACCTCCTTGAGCAGGGTGAGCAGGGATTCGACGGGCTCGCCGACCACTGCCTTCTCCACCACGTTGGCGGCGCCGACGGCAACCGCCTTGTCACGTGCGATGCGCAGGATCTCGCTGGTCGGGGCGGACCCGCGGACCTGGTAGGCCTCTTCCTTCAGCACATCCGCGGCGGCCGCCACATCTTTTGCGTCGGTCGGGTAGTAGGCGCAGGCGATGTACAGCGTGGCGTCTTCGTTACCGGCCAGAGCAGCGGCCCGCTCGACGGCGACGTACGACGAGTCCGAGCCATCGGTACCGACGACAATCGTCCGGTAGGCGGTCATTCTCTCCTCCAAGTACAAGGTTCGGGCCGCGACGCCCCCGCTAATACGGTTACCGGCGCGGCAACTTCGCCTGACAATAGCGGCATATCCGACGGAAATTTTCGATATCGCACCACATCACACTTGCGCGCCGCACCGGGCGTACAACACATTCCCCGATCGCGCCCGAAACGGCCTCGGCTACCAGCGAATTTCGCAGTACTCGCCGGAACGATCCGAAAACGTTAACCCTATTGTGCCCCTGGGATATTCGTCACAAGTCCGATGTGCCCGGCCCGCCCGTTGTGACAGTGCACAACAGACGGGCCGGTAAATCATGGCGATTCCAGCCGATCAATGACGGGCAATACTATCCGCCAGGTTCGACTCAGAGGTTGAAAAGCGGTCCGGTGAGCGTCAATCCGAGGTCGCTGCCCACATAGGAGAAGAAGGCGAACAGCATCAGCGATGCGCCCGCGAGCGCCACATCCTTGTTGAACGAGATCATCTCGGTCTGCTTGGCCTGCGGATCGGTTTCCTTCCAGAACGCGTGCATGAGGAACGCGGTCGGCAGCAGGAAGATGAACAGCAGCAGCGCGCCCAGGTCCGCCCAGACGCCGAGCAGCACGCTCAGTCCGCCCAGCACCAGCAGCACGCCCGAGGCGAACACCGCCGGCTTGGGCGCGGGAATGCCCTTGAACTGTGCGTACTGCGCCATCTGCTCGGTCTGGGTGAGGTGACCCACGCCCGAGCTGAGGAACAGTGCGACGAAGAGGATCCGCCCGATCAACACCAGAACATCCATGGCTCGCTCCTTGGTCGATGCGCCATTAGGTGACACGGCAACCAACTTCATCAGGGCGGTGCTTATTCCCGATCTTGCAGGGCTGTCAGGAGAGTAGCGAGGTCCGCGCGTATTCCAGCGGAGCCATTCCGATCTCCTGCGCGAACTCCCGGGAGAAGTGCGCCTGATCGAAATATCCGAGCTCCAGGGCCAGCGCGGCCAGGTCCGAGGTGCGCCCCTCGGCCAGCAGGTGCGCGCCATCCTGCAGGCGATAGCGGCGCAGCACCCACTTCGGACCCGCGCCGACGTAGCGGCGGAACACTCGCTGCAAGGTGCGGACCGGAATGCCGAAAAGGTCGGTGACCTGGTCGACCCGGGTCAATTCACGGTGTGATTCCATGGCGGCGACGATCTCCAGGACCTGCCGGTAGGCGGGATCCTCGGTGAGATCCAGGCGCTTGGCCGCGGCGCTGAGGAAGTCCTCGACCAGGGTGCGGCGCTGCTCGGAATCGGCTGCGGCGAGCACGCTTTCGGACAGGCCCTCGACCTCCGGGAAGGCCGATTCGGGAAAGACCTCGGCCATGGGCACCGAGGTATCGCGCAGCGATCCCACGTCAAGCCCGGTGAACGCGCCGAAGCCGCCGGGCAGGAACTTGGCCCCGAACGTCTCCCCCACCTCCGCCAGCTCGCGCACGTACTTCTTGGTCCAGACGCCGGTCACGAAGCCGCCGGTGCGCTCGTGACAGTCCTCGAAGGTCAGATTCACCGAGGGATAGGGCAGCACCTCGGCGTAATAGGGCGGCATCCCCCGACGGTCCCAATTGACCGACCAGTACCACTCGACATAGCCGCTCACCCGCGGGCCCGCGGCCAATCGGCCGAGGTTGCTGGCGCGCAACTGCTCGCGTGGGCGCAGCAGGCCCTTGGCGGTTTCCGGCGGCGGCACCGGACGCGGCCGGAAGCCGTCTCCCCCAGCATTTCCGGTGGTCATCGGGCCTGTCGCTTTCTTCCAAGACCATGGCCGCCGCGACGACGAGAGTAATAGCCATGAGCAACGCAGTGAATCCGATCCCCGAGGGCTACCACTCCATCACCTGCTTCCTGGCCGTCACCGACGGCAACAAGGCCATCGATTTCTATTCGAACGTCTTCGGCGCGAAGGTCATTTCCCGCAGCGATCTGCCCGACGGCCAGCCCGCGCACGCCGAGCTGCTGATCGGTGACTCCACCATCCAGACCGGCATGGAAATGCCGGATATGGGCCTGCGCGCCCCGAACGGCGAATGGGTGCATACCAGCATCGTGCACTACTGCCCCGACGTGGACGCGGTCGTCGCCCTGGCCACCGAGAACGGTGCGCGCCGGGTGGAGGAACCGGCCACCTTCGTCACCGGTGACCGGTTCGGCGTGGTCATCGATCCGTTCGGGCACCGCTGGGTGGTCATGACCCGGGTCGAGGACGTGCCGCGCGAGGAGGCCGAGCGCCGCGTCAATGAGTGGCTGGCGCAACAGAATTGACGAATGGCGGGGCCGGTGACCGGCCCCGCCATCGCTATTCCATCCCGCTTACGCGACGCCGATCGAGACCGGCGCGGACGCCGGAACCGAGACGGTTATGGACGCGTCCGCAGCCACCGGCACGGGCGTCGGAACCGCCACGGCGATCCGGGTATCCGCGGTGACCTGCCCGGGCGCGGGCACCGAGACGACCGCCGCCGGGACCGGCACGGGTGCCGCCACCGGCAGCAGCGCGCGCGGGGGGACCTCCATCACCGCTTCCGTCACCGCCAGACATCCGCCCAGCCGGGGCGGCTGCCGCAATCCCGAATCCCCGTGCAGCAGTACGCGTACCGCGGCCCACGGCAGGTTCACACCGGTGAACTCGGTCTGGAACAGTCCCGCCGCCGGGCGCGGGTTCGCCTCCAGCAAGACCGGCTCGCCGTGATACTGGCGCAGCTGCACATTGGTCAGATACGCCAGCTCGAAATGCTTGACCAGGCGTTCGGCAATGCCGGTGGCCCGAGGGTCGTCGAGCAACATGCGATAGCGCCCCTGCTTGGCGCGCGGAATGCCGACCAGCAGTTCGCCGCCGGGGGCGGACAGGCAGTCGACGCTGATCTCCGGGGCGTCCAGGAACGGCATCACGATCAGTTCGGGGACCATATCGCTCTCGTCCGCGGCTCGCCGCAGCGCCTGTGCCACGGCGTCCACCGAGGCCACCGGCAGCGGCGGAACCAGCAGATCCTTCATGCTCAGCGGCCGGTCTTGCAGAATCCGGAAGCCGAATGCCGAGTACTCCCCGGTCGGTTTGATGCAGAGCTTGTCATCGGTCAGCGACAGCTCCTCGACGGCCGCGCGGAATCCGTCCGCATCCGCGACCACCCGCCAGGGCGGCACCGGAAGGCCTGCCGCACTTGCCTCTTCATAGGTGCGGCGCTTACTGGTCAGCACCTCCACCGCGGACAGCGGCGAGCACATGAGCCTGGTGCCGATCTCGGCGAACTCCGCCGACCGCCCCGCGAGCGCGGTCAGGCGGCGCGGCGGAATCATGACATCGATGCGATGCCTGCGACAGAAGTCCAGGGCGAACCGCGCGTACTCGTCATTGCCGACATGGCGCGGCTCGATCTCGGACACATCAGAAGCCGAGAGCGCCGCCGCATCAGGATCAACATTGCTGGTGTAGATACTGACATCGACCCCATCGGGGTTCTCTCGTAACAATCGCATCACCTGGGTTGTGGCAACCCCGGCGCTGCTGAGCCAAATACGAAGCGCTATAGCAACGCTCCTCCCCGCTAGCGCGAACGTGTAACGGGCGGATCGTAGCTCGGTTCTATGTCCTGAGCATTTCGTCGAAGATGAACATGTCCACAGCGTCGAAGATGAACGTGTCACACAGCGTCGAAGATGAACATGTCGACAGCGTGAAAGTTACTGCGGTGAACTAGCTGTCATTGTAGTCCGGCGGCGTCCATACCGCGGAGTTCCTTCTTGAGATCCTGGATCTCGTCACGCAGCCGCCCGGCAAGCTCGAACTGCAGCTCGCGCGCCGCGTTCATCATCTGCGCGGTCATGTCTTTCACCAGGTCAGCGAGCTCGGCACGCGGCATGGACTTGATATCGCGACCCTCGTAGACCCCGGCGCTGACGGCCCGGCCGGGCTCACCCTGCGCCCGCCGCCCACGGCTGACATTGCGCCCGGAGCCGCCGATCTCGACCTCGACATCCTCGGCCTCGCGATACACCTGATCGAGAATGTCGGCGATCTTCTTGCGCAAGGGCATTGGGTCGATGCCGCGCTCGGTGTTGTAGGCGACCTGCTTGGCCCGGCGGCGTTCGGTCTCGTCGATGGCCTGCCGCATGGAGTCGGTGATCTTGTCCGCATACATGTGGACCTCACCGGAGACATTGCGCGCCGCGCGGCCGATGGTCTGGATCAGGCTGGTGCTACTGCGCAGGAAGCCTTCCTTATCGGCATCCAGGATCGCGACCAGCGACACCTCGGGCAGATCCAGGCCCTCGCGCAGCAGGTTGATGCCGACCAGCACGTCGTATTCACCCAACCGCAGCTGGCGCAACAGTTCCACGCGGCGCAGGGTGTCGATCTCCGAGTGCAGGTAGCGCACCCGCACGCCGAGTCCGAGCAGATAGTCGGTGAGGTCCTCGGACATCTTCTTGGTGAGGGTGGTGACCAACACGCGCTCATCGCGTTCGGTGCGCAACCGGATCTCGTGCACCAGATCATCGATCTGGCCCTTGGTCGGCTTCACCACCACGTGCGGATCCACCAGGCCGGTCGGGCGGATGACCTGTTCGACGAATTCGCCTCCGGTCTGGCCCAATTCGTACTTGCCGGGGGTGGCCGACAGATACACCGTCTGCCCGATGCGCTCGGAGAATTCCTCCCAGGTGAGCGGCCGGTTGTCGGTGGCCGAGGGCAGCCGGAAGCCGAATTCCACCAGATTCCGCTTGCGCGACATATCGCCTTCGTACATGCTGCCGATCTGCGGCACGGTCACATGCGATTCGTCGATGACGAGCAGAAAATCCTCGGGGAAGTAATCGATCAGCGTCGCGGGCGAGGAACCGGCGGGCCGCCCGTCGATATGACGCGAGTAGTTCTCGATGCCGGAGCAGAAGCCGACCTGCTTGATCATTTCCAGGTCGTATTGGGTGCGCATCCGAAGTCGTTGCGCCTCCAGCAATTTGCCCTGCTTCTCCAACTCCGCGAGCCGCGTTTCGAGTTCGGACTCGATATCGCCGACCGCGCGTTCCATGCGATCGGGACCGGCGACATAGTGGGTGGCCGGGAAAATGCGAACCATATCCACCTGCCGCACCACATCACCGGTGAGCGGGTGCAGATAATAGAGCGCCTCGACCTCGTCACCGAAGAATTCGATGCGGACCGCCAATTCCTCATAGGAGGGAATGATTTCGACGGTATCGCCGCGCACCCGGAAACTGCCGCGGGTGAAGGACATGTCATTGCGGGTGTATTGCACGTCCACCAGCAATCGCAGCAGCCGGTCCCGGTCGATCTCGCCGCCGACCTCCAACTGCACCGAGCGATCGAGATAGGACTGCGGGGTGCCGAGGCCGTAGATGCAGGACACCGACGCCACCACCACGACATCGCGCCGGGACAGCAGGCTGGAGGTGGCCGAGTGGCGCAGCCGCTCCACATCGTCGTTGACCGAGCTGTCCTTCTCGATATAGGTATCGGTCTGCGCGATGTACGCCTCGGGCTGGTAGTAGTCGTAGTACGAGACGAAGTACTCGACCGCATTGTTCGGCAGCATCTCGCGCAGCTCATTGGCCAGCTGCGCGGCGAGGGTCTTGTTCGGAGCCATCAGCAGCGTCGGGCGCTGCAACTTCTCGATGAGCCAGGCCGTGGTGGCGGACTTACCGGTACCGGTGGCACCGAGCAGCACCACGTCCCGCTCACCCGCATTGATCCGCCGCTCCAGCTCCGCGATGGCGGCCGGCTGGTCACCGGCGGGTTTGAGCTCGCTGACCACCTCGAACCGGCCGTCGGCGCGTTCGATCTCGCCGATCGGGCGAAAGTCGGAATGCGCGAGCGGCAGGTCATCCGGGGCGTCGGTTGCGAAAGCCATGCCCACCAGCCTAGGACGACCCACCGACAGATTCAGCCCGACCTGCCCCGACCGGCTCGGCTTCTCCGGCACGCCGGTCCGATCGCGCCGCGCCGGAGAAGCCTCAGACGTGACGAGAACGACACTCACCGCGTTTCCCGTGGTCACCGGTCGACGGTTTTACCATTCGAAAACCTTCGCAATACCAACGAAAGGGCAAATGTCCGAATTTCCCTTCCCCCAACGTTCTTCGAGCACATATCGACTCGGCGTGGGTGAAATATCGTCTCGCTCACGGGGTCCGATTCCCAGAGTCCAGGTGTAACCTGATCTGGCTGGTCGCACGAGTCGAGAAAGAGGGCAGGGCCATGGTCGGTCTGCGTATGCCACAGCGGAATTCCACCAATGGTGTGCACCCGTATCGATCGGTCGGCGCCAAACCGGCGACCCCGCATCGCCCCAGACTCGAATTCTTCAATCTGGCCGAGCTGTCCTGGACCGACTACCACGGCTACCTGCATCAGGTGGAGCATATGCATGCCGAACCGTGGGGCCTGTACATGGAGCGGATCGTGGACAATCCGCGCTTCCGCTACATCGAGTCCTGGATGCTGCCGGAGCTCTCGCTGCGGGTGACCGTGTATCACCAACGGCCGGGCCATGATCGGGGCCAGACCTACTACCTGGATATCGGCGATTACGGGCCGGTCGGCCCGAAGAAGTGGCGCGCCGAAGGCCACTATGTGCACGTGGTGGCCCGCCCGGGCCAGGTGCCCGAACTGCTCGGCATCGACGAACTGCTGGCCGCCCACGCGGCCGGGCACTTCGATTCGGTGCGCACCCAGACGGCCATCGCCCGCGCCGCCGCGGTGGTGGACGGCATCGCGGGTTGTGGTCACGATGTGGATCGCTGGCTCGCGGCGCAGGGTGTCGCGCTGAGCTGGCTGTAATCACCGATCCGATACAAAGAAGACCGCTCGGTCCGTATTCACAACGGGCCGAGCGGCTTTCGTTCAGGACTTCTCCGGCACTGTCCGTCCTCCGACTACCCGGACAGGCTCGGGATCAGCCCACCGAGGCCGCCGCCGCACCCCGCGCTGCCGGAGTTGCTCGCCGCGGCCACCTGCACGGTGATCGAATCGCTGATCAGGATCTGCCGCGCTTCCAGCTTGTGCGCGCCGACCGAGTCCGGGGTCCACTTGATGGTGACCTTATTGCTCAGCAATGACGGCGAGACCGGACTGCCCGGCAGGTCCTTGCCATTGTCGGTGAACTTCACGGTGGAGAGCCGGTCGACCTCGACCGAGGCGGTCACGGTGTAGGAGCAGCCGACCTTGTGGTCCTTATCGGATACCTCGAGGTTGCCGACCCAGGCGCCGGCCGTCGGTGCGGCCATGACCATGGCCCCGGCGAGCGCGCCGAAGGTCGTGAGCCCCATACCAACCCGGCGGACCCGGGTCTTCTGTACGTTCATGCAGGTACTTCCCTTTGCTCTGCTACCCATTCGCATCGATGGGTAGCCGCGACAGTAGCGAAACGCATGTGCTTCAGATTGCGTTTTCGGTAAATCCGCCCCGCCGCGGGCCCCCGCCCCCGCAACCTGTGGGCGACTCCTCACGCCCTCCGCTGGACGACTGCCGCCCGACACGCGATGCTGAGAGACATGACCCAGGCGCCCGCGGTGGACCTGCACCGACCGAAGGTGGAGTACTTCAACGTCGACGAGCTCACCAATATCGATCCCAAGGGCTTCGTCCGGCAGGTGGAGCGATACCAGGTCGAGCCGTGGGGGCTGTATATGGCCAGGACTTCGGACCATCCGGAGTTCCACTACATCGAATCCTGGCTGCTGCCAAGCCTGTCCATCCGCGCCACGGTCTTCCACTTCACCCCGGCACACCTGCGCGATCAGGACTATTACATCGACATCGGCGAATACGCCCAGGTCGGACCCAAGAAGTGGAAGTCGGTCGATCACTACCTGGACCTGGTGGTGCGCAGCGGGCGCGAGGTCGAGTTACTCGATGTGGACGAACTCCTCGCCGCCCACGCCGCCGGGTACCTGGAACTGTCCGAGGCACAGCAGGCCATCGAGACCGCCACCGCGACCATCGATGGAATCGCCGCGCACGGACACAGTTTCGAAAGCTGGATGGCCGCACACGACATCAAGCTGACCTGGATGTAGCGGCTGCGACTTCGGCATAGCGAAGGGCCGCCCACACCCGATCGGTGTGGGCGGCCCTTCGAGTGCGGCGGGCTACTCCCCCGGCGTGACGATCACATTCGCGGGGCGGCCGGGATCGGCATTCGCATGCAGGCGCTCGCCGGGCGCGAGGTTCACCCCGGCGTCGCCCGTGACCTGCGGAAAACCAATGTTCGCCAAGCGCTCTCGGAGCGAATCGGCCACCGCGGCGTCCGCGACGGTGATCCGGATGTCGACCACATCGGCGGCGGGCTTGCCCGGCACCGAGGTGGGGCCGACGTGCTCGATGCGCCGGGCATCGGCGGCGCACGCCACGGCCAGGCGGGCAATGATCCGCTGCGCCTGGACCGGCCAGTCCGGATTCGCCTCGACCACCGGCAATTCCGGCCGCGCGGCGGGCGTGCCGGTGCGCAGATTGTGTTCGAAGGGGATGACGCGCTCATCCCAGAGCCGGTGTACCTCGGCGTCGATCGCGCCGCCCGCGCCATTGTTGTCGAGCAGCACATCGGCGACGGCACGCCGCTGCGCGTCGGTCGCCTGCGCGGCGATCCGGGCGCGCGCGTCCGCCTCATCGATGCCGCGGTGTTCCACCAGGCGGCGCACCCGGGTCTCCTCGGCGGCATCCACGATGACCACGAGGTTCATGAATGCCGCGAGGCCGTTCTCGACCAGCAGCGGAATGTCCTGCACCACAATGCCATCGGCGGGCGCGCCCGTGATGAGTTCATTGGCGCGCTTGCCGACCAGCGGATGGGTAATGCCATTGAGGGTGGCGCGGGCCTCGTCACTGGCGAAGGCCTTGGCCGCGAGGATGGGCCGGTCCAGGCTGCCGTCAGCGGCCAGAATGTCATCGCCGAAGGCGGCGACCAGGGCGGCCAGGCCCTCGGTGCCGGGGGCGACCACTTCGCGGGCGATCACGTCGCTGTCCACCAGCACCGCGCCACGTTCGACGAAAATGCGGGCCACGGTGGACTTGCCCGCACCCATCCCACCAGTGAGACCGATTCGCAACATTTGACCAGTCTCGCATCCGGGCGCGCACACCGCGTTTGCGGGACTCCGCGCGGGCTCAGCGCCCCGACCTCGTGAATCACTATCCGGCACTGCGGAATAGCGATAGAGCCGATTACCCATTCCCTCATGCAATTGCACTCGCAATGGCCGGACTTACTCATTCCGTGATATCGACGAGACCAACTCGCAACTTTTTCCGGCGTTTACCGACCGTATGTCGGCAACATTCCGACACGCCGGGGCGAATGTCGCGCAAAATACGGCATCGCACACTTTTGTTCGGCTAAGGTTCGCGCCGAGGCGCTCCAAGGCCGGTAAAACGCAAGAGAAGGAACACCATTGGGCACCAGAAACATCCAGACGGGTCGCCACCGTCTGGGACTGCCGGGCACGATGCACTGCATCCTGATCCCCGCAGTCGCGGCAGCGCTCGCCGAGCACCGTCGTCCGTGGCTCGCCACCCTGTTGAACCCCGCGCGCCACAGCTTCGCCGCCATGCGAAAACGCACCGCGTCGGCGACAGCCCCGCAGTGGGTACCGGCTACCGCCGCCTGACCACATTCGTCACCGCCACCCAGATCCGATCGGACTGGGTCGTTGTCATGTGTTCACCCGGGGCCGTTGGTTCGAATACGGCCCCGGGACTCAGGCTCTCGGCAAATTCTCAGACCACGCCGCTGGGGCGGCGACGCGTACCCGGCTCCTGGGTCGGCATGGAATTCGACGGCACCGGATAGGACACACCGGAATTCGCCATACCCAGAATGGCATTCGGCCCGCATTGCGCCATGGCCGCGGCGACCTTCCGATCCGCCGGTGCGAAGGCGGGTTTCGCGGCATCGGGCCGGGATCCGAAGTCGAAGGCCGAGGTCATATCGCCGGTGGTCTGCCGACGCCACGCGGTCAGGTTGGGCACGTCCACCCCGAAGCGACGCTCCAGTAGTCGCAGCTGCGAGGTGTGGTCGAAGGTCTCCGAGGCGACCAGTCCGCCGCGGCTGTAGGGCGAGATCACCAGGCCGGGAACGCGATAGCCGAGACCGATGGGTCCGGCGATGCCCTCGGATTTCGACACCCGATTCAAGGGGACCGTCACGAACTCGCCGGGCGTACCGGGCGGGGCGGTCGGTGGCGTCACGTGATCGAAGAAGCCGCCGTTCTCGTCGTAGCTGACGATGAGCGCGGTCTTCTCCCACACCGCCGGATTCGAGGTCAGGATGTCCAGGACCTGCATGATGCCGACCGCGCCCAGTGCGGGCGGCAGCGCCGGATGCTCGCAGTTGAACAGCGGCGGAATCACCCACGACACGGCGGGCAGCGTTCCGGCGGCCACATCCGCGGCGAAGTCGCTCGGGTAGACGGGAGCCTTTCCGCGCCGGGCCAATTCGGAATTCGGGTCGGCGGCCTGCTTGAAGCAGCCCATCATGCCGTCCAGGATCACCGAGGAGAGCGGGCCCATATCGCGATTGTTGTAGATCTTCCAGCTCACGCCCGCATCGGAGAGATTCTCCGGCATGGTCCGCCAGCTGTAGGCGTTCTGCGGAATGAGCGCCGGAGTCTCCAGCAGCGGACCACCATTCAGCCCATCCGGATCGATGGTGGCCGAAACCCAGTACAGGCGATTGGGATCCGTGGGACCGAGCACCGAACAGTGGTAGTTATCGCACAGGGTGAAGGCGTCGGCCAGGTCGTGATGCACCGGAATGTCGGCACGGGTGTAATAGCCCATGGCCGCAGGGCCGTTCGCCGCGCCGACCGAAGCGATCGACATGGGCATCCAGCCGTCGTTCGCGCCGTTGTTCCACGCCTTGTGCATACCGGCCCAGGTGTGGTCCGGGTCGTTGATGCATTCGCCGTCGAGGGTCGCGCCGAGCTCGGTGTCCAGCCGGAACGGGTTGATGAAGCCGTCCGGGGTCGGCCCGATGCCGGGCGCGTATCCGTACTGATTCCACGCCGGTGACGGATCATCGAAACCCCGTACGCCGGAAAGGGTTCCGAAGTAGTGGTCGAAGGACCGGTTCTCCTGCATGAGCAGCACGAAGTGCTCGATATCGCCGAGTCCGCCCATGCCCGCCGGGTCCGCGGCGTACGCCCGTTCGATGATCGGATTGGCCCAGGCGGCCATGGCGCCCACGCCACCGGCGGCCATCGCCTTCGCCAGGAAATCTCGTCTGTTCAAACCGGCGAAAACGCCCATAACCCGGAAACGCCCTTCATCGTATGCGAAACGTTAGCGTGCCAAATCATGTCACGGCCGCCGGAACCCCTGCATCAAACCTTCGTATGATGACCAGTCAGCAAACGATCCGTAACCGCCGTGAAAACCCGTCGGCGGACGTCCATCACACCGTTGCCGCGGCCCGCTCGCGCTCACGCGCCGCCAGCACTCCGGCATCCAGCGATCGGTCCATGGCGATCAATTCCTGAACCTCGGCCCCGTGCCGTTCCAGGAATTCCGCCCGCGCCGGACCCCGCCGGAAGGTGATGAACGCCTTGCTCGAATGCAGCTGCCACATATGCCAGAACAGGTACGGCACGGTCAGCGCGAAGTTGACCCCGCCCCAGATCAACCAGACCCGCTCATTGAACCAGCCGTCCGACGGCATCACCTTCGGGAAGAAGTTGTAGATGCCGATACACAGCATGAGCACCGGCAGCGTGTAGATGCGCGCCATGATGTACAGCTCGGGCCGCCCCTTGACCAGCGGATAGATCTCGGCCACGGCCAGAATGCAGATACTGGCCGCGAAGTGCTCCTCCTGCGGCGGGTAGCCACCGAAGGTGAAGCACAGGTTCCAGGTGGTGTAGAGGAAGTTCCACGCCGCGGTCGTATACGCCACCAATTCCGCATTGCGCCCGGTCATCTCCCAGAAGCGCGGGCTGTACGGAATGGTCAGGCATAGCCCGAGCCCGACCGCGGCATTCCACGAGTTCCCGATCTGCGCGTCACGCAGGGTGGCCTCGGTGATATTGAGGAACAGGATGGCGTAGGGGAACCAGAGGAACCTCGGATTGCGCAGCAGGGTCCACACCTTGCCCTGGCGTTCGGGTTCGGACGCCGCGATCCGCATGGCGCCCACGACGGTCAGCGGAATCAGCACCGACAGGATCTTGGCCCAGGAGAACCAGTTGATCAGCCCGATATCGCGGCCCGGGCCCCAGATCCACAGCGGGAAGGTGAGAATCGACAGCCCCCACACCCACATGGACGGCCGCGGATGCTTACGCATGTAGTCCACGATCAGCCACAGGACCGCGCAGAACACGGCCATGGATACCGCCGTCACCCAGGTGAAGGGAGCCGGATTTCCCGAAACCGCCTCGGAGGCCGCCATGATCATGGTGCTCAGCGTGGCATAGAAAAGACCCCCGAGTCCGTAAGGACTCGGGGGTCTTTTTCAGTCGCTTATCGCGTACTCAGCGAATCAGGCGTTGCCCGACAGCTTCTCGCGAAGGGCAGCCAGCTGCGCGTCGCTCGCGAGCGAGCCACCGGCCGACTCGGAGGTCGACGAGGTGGAGCTGCTGGTAGCGGTCGCCTGCGCGCCGGTCTCCGAGGAGTAGTTCTGCGGTCCGCCATTGGCGGCCTCAGCGGCGGCGTCGGCCGCCATCTTCTCCATCTGAGCGGTGTGCATCTTGTGGCGACGCTCGGCCTCGGCGTACCGGGACTCCCACTCCTCGCGGACCTTGTCCGAACCCTCGAGCCATTCGTTGGTCTCGGGATCGAAGCCCTCGGGGAAGATGTAGTTGCCCTGGTCGTCGTAGCTGTCGGCCATGCCGTACTTCGACGGGTCGAACTCGGCGTTGTAGTCCTCGTTCGCCTGCTTCAGCGAGAGCGAGATACGACGACGCTCCAGGTCGATGTCGATGACCTTGACCATGGCGTCGTCGCCGACGGCCACAACCTGGTCCGGGACCTCGACGTGGCGCTCGGCCAGCTCGGAGATGTGGACCAGGCCCTCGATCCCCTCTTCGACGCGCACGAAGGCACCGAAGGGGACCAGCTTGGTGACCTTGCCCGGGACGATCTGTCCGATCGCGTGGGTCCGGGCGAACTGACGCCACGGGTCTTCCTGGGTCGCCTTGAGCGACAGGGAGACACGCTCGCGGTCCAGATCGACGTCGAGGACCTCGACGGTGACCTCGTTGCCGACCTCGACAACCTCGGACGGGTGATCGATGTGCTTCCAGGACAGCTCGGAGACGTGCACCAGGCCGTCGACGCCACCCAGGTCCACGAAGGCACCGAAGTTGACGATGGAGGACACGACGCCCTTGCGGACCTGGCCCTTCTGGAGCTGGTGCAGGAACTCGGAGCGGACCTCGGACTGGGTCTGCTCGAGCCAGGCGCGACGCGACAGGACCACGTTGTTGCGGTTCTTGTCGAGCTCGATGATCTTGGCCTCGATCTCCTTGCCGACGTACGGCTGGAGGTCGCGGACACGGCGCATCTCGACCAGCGATGCCGGGAGGAAGCCGCGCAGACCGATGTCCAGGATCAGGCCGCCCTTGACGACCTCGATGACGGTGCCCTTGACGGCCTCGTCCTTCTCCTTGAGCTCCTCGATGGTGCCCCACGCACGCTCGTACTGAGCCCGCTTCTTCGACAGGATCAGACGGCCTTCTTTGTCCTCCTTGGTGAGAACGAGGGCCTCGACCTCATCGCCCACGGAAACGACCTCGGACGGGTCGACATCGTGCTTGATGGAGAGTTCACGGGAGGGGATGACGCCTTCGGTCTTGTAACCGATGTCGAGAAGGACCTCGTCACGATCGACCTTGACGATGGTGCCTTCGACGATATCGCCGTCGTTGAAGTACTTGATCGTCTTGTCGATAGCGGCGAGGAAGTCCTCGGCAGAGCCAATATCGTTGATGGCTACCTGCGGCGAGGTCACGGTGGTGGGCATATGTTGGGAGGCTCCGGACGGATTGTGGTCGGTAGTGGACATGTGGGCTTTCGGTATTGCTGCGAACACACAGCGATGGAACTAACGTTGGCGTCTTAGCAAGGACATGCACTGCACATCGCTGCGGCGGAGCACAACGCTGCACTCAAAGCATGCGGACTCACAGCACGATTGTCTGCTCTACGCGGCTCGCAGTGAAACCGAGTACAGAAGACACTCGCGGAAAACAGCGTACGCGACATGCGTTGTACCAAGCAAACAAGGGTCCCCTGTAGCGGGTCGATAGGGTGAGGCCATGTCCGAAGATCACTCCGCCGCCCCCGATGATACTCGCCACGCCGAGGCGAACGCACTGCTCGGAACGGCGGGAGTGACTCGCGCCAAGGTTGATTCGGAATCCAGTCAGCGCGCCAGCCGGCGCTGGTGGGATGCCGACGCCACCGCCTACCACGAGACCCACGCGGACTTCCTGGGCGTGGACTCCCCCGCCGGTGAATTCGTCTGGTGCCCGGAGGGCTTGCACGAGGGCGACTGGCAACTGCTCGGCGATATCACCGGCAAACGCATTCTGGAGATCGGCTGCGGCTCGGCACCCTGCTCCCGGTGGCTCGCCGCGCACGGCGCGCACCCGGTCGGACTGGACATCTCGCGGCAGATGCTCGATCGCGGCATCGCGGCCATGGAGGCGGGCGGGCCCCGAGTGCCGCTGGTCCAGGCGGGCGCGGAGTACCTGCCGTTCGGCGACGAGACCTTTGATCTCGCCTGCTCCGCTTTCGGTGGCGTGCCGTTCGTGGCCGACTCCGCACAGGTGATGCGCGAGGTCGCCCGCGTCCTGAAGCCCGGCGGCCGCTGGGTCTTCTCGGTGAACCACCCGATGCGCTGGATCTTCCCCGACGATCCCGGCCCCGAGGGCCTGCGCGCCACCATCCCTTACTTCGACCGCACCCCTTATGTGGAGTACGACACCGAAGGCGAGCCCACCTACGTCGAACACCACCGCACCATCGGCGACCGGGTTCGCGAAATCGTCGGCGCGGGACTGATTCTCACCGACATCATCGAACCCGACTGGCCGGAGTGGCTGGACCGCGAATGGGGCCAGTGGAGCCCGCTGCGCGGCGAGATCTTCCCGGGCACAGCCATCTTCGTTACGGAGAAGCCTGCCTGAGACACGAACGTGCCGCGGTCCAACGTGGACCGCGGCACGGGTACTGATCTAGTTGGTTTTGGGTTCGCGGCCCGCGTTCTTCAGGGCCACCCGCAGTGCGTATTCGATTTGTGCGTTGATACTTCGCAGGTCGTCGGCTGCCCACTTCGCGATGGCGTCGTGGACGACCGGGTCCAGGCGTAGCAGCACCTTCTTGGGCTCGCGTTTTGCGGCGCACATCAGGCGTAGAGGGAGCCGGTGTTCACGATGGGCTGGATGGCGCGGTCACCGCACAGCACCACGAGCAGGTTGGAAACCATTGCCGCCTTGCGCTCCTCATCGAGTTCGACCATGCCCTGTTCGGCGAGTCGATCGAGGGCGAGACCGACCATACCCACCGCGCCTTCCACGATCCGGCTGCGGGCGGCGACCACCTGGGAGGCCTGCTGGCGGACCAGCATGGCCTGGGCGATCTCCGGCGCGTAGGCCAGGTGGGTGATGCGGGCCTCGATGATGTCGATACCGGCCAGCAAGGTGCGCTCACGCAGTTCGACGGTCAGTTCGCTCGCCACCTCCGCGCCATTGCGCAGGCTGGTGCCCTCGTTGTCGTCGGACTGGTAGGGGTGGGTGGTGGCCAGGTGCCGGACGGCGGTCTCGGCCTGGGTTTGCACGAAACCCTCGTAGTCGTCGACGGCGAAGGCGGCCTTGTAGCTGTCGACCACGCGGTAGACGACGACGGCCGCGATCTCGACCGGATTGCCGTCGGAGTCATTGACCTTCAGCTTCTGGGTCTCGAAGTTCCGCACCCGCAGCGAGATGCTGCGACGGCTGCTGAACGGGGTGATCCAGTGGAATCCGGCCTCACTCACCGAGCCGGTGTACCGGCCGAAGAACTGCACCACCTTGGCCTGGTTCGGGTTCACCACGATGAATCCGGTCAGCACCACGATGGCGGCCAGGATGCCGAGGATGAGCAGGACCACCCCCGCCGGTGAGCCATTGCCGCCGTCGCCGTTCTCGGCGTTCCCGATGAGGGCGAGGCCGACGACGCACAGCACCCCCAAAAGTACGAGCACGCCCAACATGAGAAAGCCGTTCAGCCGGAAGGCTCTGCGCAACTCCATGACACTCTCCTAGTATCGAAGTGATATCACGACGATAGCGCGGATCGGCACGCGTGCCAAGGGGGCGGACCCCGGCATCACGGCGCGATGCGCGCGATCGGCGTCGGCTGTGGCATAGTTGGGCGTTGAGAACGGGCTTTCCATCAGGAATGTGCCCGGCTCACTACAGAAAAGAAGTTGTTTACAGCATGGCTCAAGGCAGTGTGAAGTGGTTCAACGGTGAAAAGGGCTTCGGCTTCATTGCGCAGGACGGCGGCGGTCCCGACGTTTTCGTGCATTACTCGGCCGTAAGCGGCGCGGGTTACAAGTCCCTCGACGAGGGTCAGCGTGTCGAGTTCCAGGTGGAGCAGGGCCAGAAGGGCCCCCAGGCCCAGGACGTCCGCGCCATCTGATTCCGCGCGATCTTCTGTGAAGAGCTTCGCACCGATGTCGGTGCGAAGCTCTTTTTCTGTTTTCTGACCTCAGGTGATAGCCAGCAGCGGCGAGGTCACAACGCCCAGGTGAGGTCTCCCGTCCGGATGCGCCCGGCGATCCCGCCGAGCCAGGCGACGTCGTGCCGCAGACGCGACAGCAGGTTGTCGAGCGCGTTCTGAGACACATTTCGGAGTCTGGCCAGCAATTAGTCGTATACGGCTACTCGTACAGAATTAGCCGTATACGACTAACTGGAGGTGTCATGATCTTCGGAATCTGGCCAGGTGTCGTCGCGGCGGACCTCATCGCACTGCGGCCCCTCGAGGTTCCGCCGGAGGACCCGACCGCCACGCTGGCGGCGCTGCGCGATCTACAGGGCGATGCGAGGCGGTTCTATGTGCGCTGTTACCGGCACTTCGGCCGGGGCGTACCTGAGAACGCGGGCATCGTGCCGACCCCGCCGAACCCCGAGTTATATTGCGGTGAAGGACGTCTCATCGACCTGGTGGCCTGCTATCAGAGCCCGGTAGCTGATCCGGACGGCTTCGCGCGGTTCGTCCGCGAGGCAGTCCGGGAGGTCGCGGCGTGGGGTGGCGGCAAGGTGCAGGTGGGCGAGGAACTCAATATGCCCGCACCCCTGGATGGTGGCAGCCCGGGCTGTTTCGAGGCCGTGGCGGCCGGACTCGCCGCCGCCTTCGACGAACGCGAGCGGCTCGGCGTGGATGTGGAGATCGGCGTGAACTCGGCGGGCCTGGCCGACCTCGCCTTCTGGGAACGGCTGGCGGACACCGTCGGCGCGGACCGGCTCGCGGCGGTCGACTACGTCGGATTGGACGCATTCCCGGACGTGTTCCGTCGCATTCCGCACGAGCAGCTCGCCGGTTCCGTCACCTATCTGATCGAGCATTTCCGCACTGTGACAAGCAAAGTCGGCGTTCCGGAGAGCACACCCATACATATCACCGAGACCGGATGGCCGACCGACTCCGAACGCGACGAGGCGACCCAGCGCCATGTTCTGGAAACCGTTGCGGAGGCCGTCCTCGCCTCCGGGGTCGGCGTGACGGCCTACGAATTCTTCGGGCTGCGTGACGGACGCAGCGATGCCACCTGGACCAGCCGGTTCGGGCTGCTGCGCGATGATTACACGCCCAAGCCCGCTTATCACGCCGTCCGTGAGCTGATCGCGCGCCGATCCGGGCAGTGAGCGCGAGGGTCGCACGCACTGCCCGGATCGGCGGTCTCATATCAGAGGGGCCGGATATTGCGGTTGTGGCGGAACAGGTTTCGCGGGTCGTACTCGGCCTTGAGCGCGGCCAGCCGGTCATAGGTTCCGTCGTCGTAGATCGCCTTGGTCTGCGCCTCGTCGGCGAAGTCGCCGCCGCCGTAGAGGAAGTTCGGATTGTGGCCGATCGTCCACGGCGACAAGGTCTTCTGGATCTGCGACAGCCGCTCCCGCACGGCCTCCGGGGTGCCACCGCCGGGCATGGAGATCGCGCGGGCCACATACTCGGCCTCCCGGTGATCGACCGAGATACCGGCCGGGCCACGCCGCCGCAGCGCACCGCCGAGGTGCCGGAACCCGGCGACGACCGGCAGCCCCGAATCGGGACCGGTGGCCTCGAGGAAGGCGTCGGTGGCATCGGCGGGCAGTTCGGTCAGCAGGACATTGGTGGCGGTGTAGGCGTGCGGGGTCGGCGGATCGCGGTGGATGGCATGGCTTTCCAGGTACGGCATGACCCGCAGATCATCGGCCAGCCGGGGGCCGACCTCGCGCAGCGGTGCGACCAGGCGTTCGCCCTCCTCCGCCGAACCGGTGAAGGCGAGGCTGATGGTGGCGACGTACTTGCCGCGCATGGCCTCGGGCATCTGCGGGATATCGGGGAAGCTCAGCATGCCGATGGCCGAGGTGAGTTGCTCCGGCACATCGGCGGTCCACAGCCGCCACGCTTCGAGTGCCCGCGGCACCAGCGCGCCCTCGAATTGCAACTGACCGCCGTACACCGTGGTGACCGGGATCAGGTCGATTTCCAGCGCGGTGACCACGCCGAAATTGCCGCCGGTGCCCAGCACCGCGCCGAACAGTTCGTCGCCCGGCTTCAGGTGCCGCAGCCGACCGTCGGCGGTCACGATATCGATGGCGCGCACATGTTCTGCGGCATAACCGTATTCGCGGGCCAGCAGGCCGATGCCGCCGCCCAGGGTGTAGCCGATCACGCCGACCGAGTTCGAGGAGCCGTTCAGCGGGGCGAGACCATGTTCGACGGCCGCCTCGATGAGCGCGCCCGCCTGGACTCCGGCGGCCACACGGGCGGTGCGGGCCTGCGCGTCGATCCGAATGTCGGTCATGCGGCGGGTATTGATGAGCACACCGCCGTCGGCGGCCACCGAGAGGCCGTGCCCGGTGGCCTGCACGGCGACCGGAAGACCGTGGCGCGCCGCGTATTCCACGGTGGCGCGCACATCCTCGGCGTGTACCGCGCCGACGATGACGGCGGGCTGATGAGTGTAACCCGTTTGGTAGCCCGCGATTTCGGCGTCGTATCCGGTGTCACCGGGCTGGAAGACCGGGCCGGTGGTGGCGGGCAGTTCGGTGATCGCTGTCTTCGTCATGACTATAACTCTGCTCCGGATGGATTAATAACTCCAACAGATAGATCTTCTTATAGCTAGAATCAGTAGTTATGGAACTTCGGCAGCTGCGCTACTTCGTCACCGTTGTCGAGGAAGCCAACTTCACCCGGGCGGCGGCCCGGCTGCATCTGGCCCAACCGGGCCTCAGCGCCCAGATCAAACAGCTGGAAAAGGAGCTCGGGCAGCCCCTGCTGGATCGTTCGACGCGATCGGTCACACTGACTCCGGTCGGCGAGGCGGTGCTGCCACTCGCCCGGGCCGCGCTCGAGGCCTCCGAGCGGATCACGCACACCGTCGACGAGTTCGCCGGTCTGATGCGCGGACACGTGCGCCTGGGGCTGATCTCCGGTGCGGCCAATGACGAGATCGATATCGCCAAGGTGCTGGCCGAGTTTCACACCGATCATCCACAGGTCGGCATCTCGCTGATCGAGGACAGCTCGGAGAACATGTACGCGGCACTGCGGCGCGGCGAGCTCGATATCGCGCTGATCAGCTTTTCCGGAGAGGATCCCGATCCGGCCATCGCCGCCGAAACCGTCTTCAGCACCGCCATTGCCGCGGCCGTCGCGGCGGATGCCACCGGCTTCGGTGACTGCATCACCCTCGCCGACCTGTGCACCCATCCACTGATCTCGCTGCCGCGCGGAACCGGAATCCGCGGCCTACTCGAAAAGGCATGCGCCGCCGAGCATCTGGTTCCGAATGTGGCGTTCGAGGGAGGTTCTCCGCCACTACTGCTGCGGCTGGCGTCACACGACCTGGGCGTCGCCATCGTGCCGCCGATTCCCGACGAGAACGCCGCCGCACTCGGAGTGCGCATCCTGGCCATCGAGCCGCCCATGCAGGGGCGGCTGGCACTGGCCTGGCATGGCGAACGGCTGGTCAGTCCGGCCGCGAAAGTGCTACTGGGACAGCTGCGTATCGCCCTCAAGAGCTGGAAGGATCCGGAGCCCATGTTCTTCCGGAACTAGAGGTCCACCAGGCGAGTCATCCAGACGGAATCACTCCCCAAACTTCCCTAAACTTCCCTATTGCGCCCCTTCATAGAGTCGTTTACGGTATTTCATGTGAATGATCGCCTGTACTCCGTGGAAGAGGTCGCCGAACGCCTCGGCCTGCACGTCCGCACGGTCCGCAACTACGTGCGTGACGGGAAGCTGACCGCCGTGCGCATCGGCAAGCAGTACCGGATCGCGCAGGCGGACCTGGAGGCCTTCACCGGCCTGCCGGTGCCCGCCGCCGCGCGCGAATCCACTGTGCGGCAACGGCATTCCGAGGTATCGAGCATCGTGGAAATCGACGCCATCGACCGGACCATGGCCGATCGGGTGATCACCCTCGCGACCGCCGGGGTGCAGACTCACGATCCGCGCGAGCAGCCGATGCGCATTCAGACCATCTACGACGCCGAGCGAGCCCGGCTCAAGATCATCATCGTCGGCGGTGTCGCCGATACCGCCCAACTGCTGGCATACCTGGAAGGGGTACTCGCGTCATGAGCACGATCTACAAGTCCGAGGCAGGCGCGCACGAGATCCAGGAGCACTATCGAGAGTCGCTCTGGTCCTGGCCGGTTCCCGCCGAGCAGTTGCGCATCCCCACCCGTGAGGGCGAGACCTTCGTCATCGCCTCCGGCCCCCGGGACGCACCGCCGCTGGTGCTGCTGCACGGTTCGGGCTCCAACTCGAACACCTGGCGTGGTGACATCGCCTCCTGGGCACAGCATTTCCGCACCTACGCCGTCGATCTGGTCGGCGAGCCGGGTGGCAGCGACCCCTCGCGCCCGGTCCTGAAATCCGAGGCCGTGGCCCTGTGGCTCAGCGATGTCCTTGCGGGCCTGAACCTTTCGAGCACGGCGATGGTCGGCATGTCGCTCGGCGGCTGGACCGCCCTGGATTACGCCATCCGCCGCCCGGAAAAGGTCACCCGCCTGGTGCTGCTATGCCCCGGCGGAATCGGCAAGCAGCGCTTCGGCTGGATCTTCAAGGCCGTCCTCCCCCGCCTGCTCGGCCGCCACGACCTGCGCCGCCAGGCCGCCCTGGTGACCGGATTGACCGGCCCCGGCCTCGATCCGATCCTCGACGACATCGAGCTCACCTTCACCCATTTCAAACCCCGCACCGAGCGTCTCCCCCTCTTCACCGACGCTCAGCTGAAGTCCCTCCCCATGCCGGTCGAGGTCATAGTCGGCGCGGCGGACGCCATGTTCGACTCTGCCGAAACCGCCCGCCGCGCACGGCAATCCATCCCGCACGCCACCGTGCACGTACTCCCCGACGTCGGCCACGCCATCCTCGACCAAACCGATACGGTGCTGAAGTTCCTGCTGGACAGCTGAATACGCGCCTGTATACGCATTCGACCCGCCCCGAAGCCACGGAGCGGGTCGAATTGCCGTAAAACGTTGTCCCCCTACAGGATGCGCGAAAGGAATGCCTTCGTGCGGTCGTGCTGGGGGTTGGAGAGGATCTCGCGCGGGTCACCGGCTTCCACGACTACACCGGCGTCCATGAACACCAGCTGGTCGGCGACCTCACGGGCGAAGCCCATTTCGTGGGTCACGACCACCATGGTCATGCCGGAGGCGGCGAGTTCGCGCATGACGCCGAGGACCTCACCGACCAGCTCCGGGTCGAGCGCCGAGGTGGGCTCGTCGAAGAGCATGAGCTTGGGATCCATGGCCAGGGCACGAGCGATGGCGACACGCTGTTGCTGTCCGCCGGACAGCTGCGCCGGATAGGTATCGGCCTTGTCCGCCAAGCCGACTCGGTCCAGGAGTTCCTTGGCCCGCTTGATGGCGTCGGCCTTGCGGAGCTTCTTGACCTGGGTCGGCGCTTCGATGACGTTCTCCAGCACCGTGCGATGCGGGAACAGGTTGAAGTGCTGGAACACCATGCCGATATCGCGGCGCTGTTTGGCGGCCTCGCGCGGATGCAGCTCGTAGAGCTTGCCATTGGTCTCCCGGTAGCCGACGAGATCGCCGTCCACGTAGAGGCGGCCGGCGTTCACCTGCTCCAGATGGTTGATGCAGCGCAGGAAGGTGGACTTGCCGGAGCCGGACGGGCCGATCAGGCAGAGCACCTCACCGCGCTTGACCTCCAGCGAGATGCCCTTCAGCACGTTCAGCGCGCCGAAGTTCTTGCACACCCGCTCGGCGCGCACCATCGGGGTGGAGCTGTCGAACGTCACGGAATCGGTTACCGAACTCAATGCCCCTCAACTCCCCGGGTTTCCATCGCGGCCAATGCCCGCAGCTGCTTTCCGGTCAACTGCCGCGAGGAGCCGCGCGAGTAGTACCGCTCCAGGTAGAACTGGCCGACCATGAGCACGCTGGTGATGATCAGGTACCAGGTGGCGGCGACCAGCAACAGCGGAATCGGCTGGAAGTTGACGCTGTAGATGTCCCGCGCCCGGCCGTAGAGGTCGGTGGTGAGCGGGATGGCCGTGACCAGCGAGGTGGTCTTGAGCATGGAGATCAGCTCATTGCCGGTCGGCGGGATGATCACCCGCATGGCCTGCGGCAGCACCGTGCGGGTCATGGTCTGCATCCACGACATGCCCAGCGCGGTCGAGGCCTCCCGCTGCCCGTCGCCCACGGAACCGATTCCGGCGCGGACGATTTCGGCCATATAGGCGGCCTCATTGAGACCCAGGCCGATCATGGCGAAGAAGAACGGAGCCGACCAGTGCTGCACATCGAAGCTATGCAGCGACGGACCGAACGGCACACCCACCGTGATGGTCTTGTACAGCGCCGGGAACAGGCCCCAGAACACCAACTGCACGTACACCGGGGTACCGCGGAAGATCCACAGGTACGCCCAAGCCACCGACCGCAGAACAGGATTCGGCGATAGTCGCATGACCGCGAGCAGCACACCCAGCACCACGCCGATGGCCATGGCCAGCACCGTGAGCTCGAGGGTGACCATCGCGCCCTTGGCGAGATTGGTGTCGCGCAGGTAGTTGAAGTACGTGTCCCAGTGGTAAGCCGGGTTGGTGGCCGCGCCGTAGAGGAACAGGCCCAGCGCCACCAGGATGACCACGGCCGCGATCCACCGGCCCGGCCGACGCAGCGGAATCGCTTTGATCGGCTCGGGTTCGGCGTTCGTCACGACCGTCGCAGCCGGAGCCGCATCTTTCCGGAGGCTGGCCCCCGGGTTCTTTTGGAGGCTCGCCTCCGTGGAATTACTCTCGTCCTGCGACATGGTCCTTTATCAGCCCTGTGCTCCGTTGATGACCGACTTGGTGATCGCGCCGGCCTGCACGCCCCAGTTCTCGGCGATCTTCTTGTACTGGCCATTGTCGATCAGGTACTGCACGGCCTCCTGGAGCACGGGGCCCAGCGCGGAGCCCTTCTTGACCGGCCAGCCGTACGGGGCCGAGTCGAAGATGTGGCCGGCGGCCTCGATGGTGTCGACGTTCTGCTTGATCGCGTACGCGGTGACCGGGGAGTCGGCGGACATGGCGTCGACCTGACCCTGGACCAGCGCGGTGGCCGCGGCGCTCTGCTCGTCGTAGGCGACCTTCTGGATTTCCGGCTTACCCTCGGCGACGCACTTGGCGCTCTTGGTCGGGATCTCGTCGGTGTCCTGAACGGTGGTGCGCTGCACGGCGACTCGCTTGCCGCAGGCATTATCCGGGTCGATGGTCTTCCCCTTCTGCTGCGCCCACTGGCTGCCGGCGGAGAAGTAGGTGACGAAGTCGGCGGTCTGCTCGCGTTCCTTGTTATCGGTGAACGAGGACATGCCCAGGTTGTAGGTGCCGGCCTCGACGCTCGGGATGATCTTCTCGAAGTCGGCTTCCTTGAAGTCGGCCTGGAGGCCGAGCACCTTGGCCACGGCGTCCATCAGGTCGACATCGAAGCCGACGATCTTGCCGGTCTTGGGATCCTTGTACTCGTTCGGCTGATACGGGACGTTCACGCCGACGGTGAGTTTCCCGGCGGACATCAGATCGTGCGGCACCTTGGCGGCGATGGAATCGACCTTGCTGACATCGACCTTCGCGATATCGGAACCGCTGCTGTCCGAGTTGCTGGTACAGGCGGTCAGGGCGAGGGCACCGCAGGCGAGCACGCCGGCGGCCCGCAGGGCACGCCCGCGGAGAGAGATACGAACAGACACAGCAGTCCTCCACAATTCGGTTGCGCGACATCCGAGCGTCGCCCGCCGTTTGAAACCTAGGCGAGTCGGACCGTCCGTGCGGGTCGGTAACCGAACATTAATCGGCGACACGCCGTTGCGTGGCCGATACACGCCCGGTTGCCGGAAGTGCGCTCACCAGCGGTGCAGCCGGGCCCGCACCTGTTCGGTGAATTCGGTGGTAGATGCTAACCCACCCAAATCGGATGTAGCGACCCCGGCCCGCAACGTATCCGCAATCGCGTGTTCAATTCGGTCCGCGGCGCGATACAGCGCGCTGTGCGAATCGCGGGTGCCCAGCCAGCGCAACATCCCGACCGCCGACAACTGCAGGGCCATCGGGTTGGCGCGATTGTGCCCGGCAATCATGGGCGCGGCACCGTGCACGGCCTGCGCCATCGCCTGGCTGTCCGAACTGTTCAACGAGGCGGCCATACCGATCGAACCGCTCAGCTCGCCCGCCAGATCGGAAAGGATGTCGCCGAACAGGTTTTCGGTCACGATGACATCGAAATCGGCCGGCGTGCGCACCAGCAGCGCTGCCATGGCATCCACGTGCTCATCGTTCACCTCGACGTCCGGATACTCCTCGGCCACCTCGTAGCACACGTCCCGGAACAGGCCCATGGTGCGCGGCAGCACGTTCGCCTTATGCACAATCGTGACCTTCTTGCGGCGTCGAGTCGCAATCTTGAAGGCCTGGTGCGCGATTCGCTCGATGGCCGTGCGGGTGAATACCCCGACCGCCAGGGCCACATCGGAGGTCGGGCTGAACTCGCCGGAGCCGCCGTGCATATTGCGGTCGGCGTAGAGCCCTTCGCTGTTCTCCCGCACGATGATCAGATCCATATCCGGAGCCACCGCGCGCACGCCCTCGTGCGCCCGAGCCCAGCGAATATTGGCGAACAGATCGAAGCGCTTGCGGACGGCCCCGGCGGGCGGCAGGCCCGTGCGATGCTCGGGCGCGTAGGAGGCGCTGTCGTGCGGGCCCATGATCCACGCGTCGAGGCCCTCGAGGGTCTTCAGCGTCTGCTCCGGCATCGGATCCCCGAACTCCGCGATCGCGGTGTGGCCGATGGGCAGCGTCACCCACTCGATGGGATCCAGGCCCACGACCTGGAACGCGTCGTCGACCACGGCACGGGTGGCGCGCACGACCTCCGGGCCGATGCCATCACCTTCGATCAACCCCAGTCGCAGTCGGGTCTCGCTGTCACTCATGAGAGTCATCCTCGCGCAACCACCGAAACGCGCGCGCGGTGGCACACGCGCACGCATATTTCGAGACCTTGACGATCACCCGGCAACCTCGGCACCGAGGCCGGGCACCCAGGATTTCCCGACTACCTTAGTGGGTAACCGGCGATGGGACGCAGGGAAGATAACCGCACGGCCCGGTGTTGACCGGGTAATCGACCACGAGAGGACGCCATGGCCACCCAGACCCTGACCGAGCAGAACTTCGACGACACCGTCACCAAGAGCGACGTGGTACTCGTCGACTTCTGGGCTGCGTGGTGCGGCCCGTGCCGTAGCTTCGCCCCCACCTTCGAGGCTTCCTCGGAGAAGCATCCGGATGTGGTGTACGGCAAGGTCGACACCGAGGCCGAGCAGGGCTTGGCCGCCGCGGCCAATATTCGCTCCATCCCGACCCTGATGGCCTTCCGCGAAGGCATCCTGGTCTTCGCGCAGCCGGGCGCACTGCCGCCCGCCGCGCTCGAGGATCTGGTCACCCAGGTGAAGGCCCTCGATATGGAGGACGTCCGCAAGCAGCTCGCCGAGCAGCAGGCCGAAGCCTGATCCAGCGAGCCTGATCAAGCGAAGCCTGATTCGGCGGGCCTGATCGGCCACCGCAATCCACGGCTCGGCTGCCACAGCTCACAGCAATGCGCCGCAACCCCGAGAGGGTTGCGGCGCATGCTGTTTCAGCTGAAGCGGTTGAGCCCGGCGATCACGGCGCGCACCATGGATTCCGCGCTGTCGTCGGCAATGGCCGCGCCCCAGCCGCGGCGGCCATTGAACTCGCACTGCACGAAGGTGGCGGTGCCGCTCTGCGTGGGCCGCTGGTGGAATTGCAGGATCTCCACCGGATAGCCCTCGTCGTACAGGGCGGAGGTGAGCGCGGCGACCGGGCTGCCCGAGGCCGTCACGGTACGGAGGTGACCGGCGAACTCCAGGGTCGCGGTGAACTCCGCCGCGCGGCGGTGGGTCCAGTCACCGAGCTTGATCGGGCCACCGTGATCGGTGTACCGGTCGTGGAACTCGGAGGGGGTGATGTCGCGGCTCTCGGCCCGCAGGCTCGCGGGGGCAGCGGCAATGAACGCGTGGGTATCGATGGTGATGGTCATTGAACTAGGTCTTCCCGGCTTCTTTCCAGAATGGATGGGGACCAGCGCAAAAAAGATGTTCAGCGGCCGCAGCGAGGGGCCGGTCCGAATCAGACCCCGCTACGGCGGAGAACTACGAGTACGCGCGGCACAGCCACCATCGCGGTGAGCGGAAGAAGCGCGGCGCGGTCGCGGTCGGCGACTTCGAGCGCAGCGCTGCGGCTGTGGGCGGGATTCGGCACGGCACCGAGCATAGGCACACATCTGGGCATTGGCAACCATATTCGCAATCGACCCACGAGTAACTTTGTCGCAGGTCACCTGGCATGTGCCTCCACATATAACAGTGCCCTGGACCACACCGAGCAAATCCCGCCGGGCCGTGGATCGAACGCTGTGTGAACACCCCATGCCGCACTTCGCCAATGGATTGGGCTCTTCACCCACGCAATAACGTGGGTGAAGAGCCCAAATGGTGTGTGAAGTCGGTTAGGTCCGGATCAGTGGGCGGCGGAATCCCAGCTGCGGCCTACGCCGACCGAGACCTCGAGCGGGACCGAGAGTTCGATGGCATTCGACATGTGTTCGCGGGCAAGGGCTTCCAGTTTCTCGCGTTCACCCGAGGCCACCTCGAAGATGAGTTCGTCGTGGACCTGAAGGAGCATGCGGGATTTCAGGCCCGCCTCGCGGATGGCGCGCTGGGTGTCGATCATGGCGACCTTGATGATGTCGGCGGCCGTGCCCTGGATCGGCGCGTTGAGGGCCATGCGCTCGGCGGCCTCGCGGCGCTGGCGGTTGCTGGAGTCCAGATCGGGCAGGTAGCGGCGGCGGCCGAAGAGGGTTTCGGTGTAGCCGACCTTGCGGGCCTGATCGACGGCATCGTGCAGATAGTCGCGAATCGCGCCGAAGCGGGAGAAGTACACGTCCATCTGGACCTTCGCCTCCTCGGCGCTGATCTTGAGCTGCTGGGACAGGCCGTAGGCGGACAGACCGTAGGCCAGGCCGTAGGACATGGCCTTGATGCGGCGGCGCAGTTCGGGATCGACGTCGGCGATGGGGATGTCGAAGGCCTTGGAGGCGACGAAGGTGTGCAGGTCCTCGCCGGAATTGAAGGCCTCGATCAGGCCCTCGTCCTTGGAGAGGTGGGCCATGATCCGCATTTCGATCTGGCTGTAGTCGGCGGTCATGAGCGATTCCGCGCCGGGGCCGACCACGAAGGTGTCGCGAATGCGGCGGCCGGTGTCGGTGCGGATCGGAATGTTCTGCAGGTTCGGCTCGGTGGAGGACAACCGGCCCGTCGCGGCGACCGTCTGATTGAAGGTGGTGTGGATGCGGCCGTCGTCGGCGACCGACTTGAGCAGGCCGTCCACGGTCACCTTCAGGCGGGTGGCGTCGCGGTGTTCCAGCAGGTGTTGCAGGAACGGGTGCTGGGTCTTCTCGTAAAGGCCTTCCAGCGCATCGGCATCGGTGGTGTAGCCGGTCTTGGTGCGCTTGGTCTTGGGCATGTCCAGCTCGTCGAACAGGACGACCTGGAGCTGTTTCGGGGAGCCGAGGTTGATCTGCTTGCCGATCACGCCGTAGGCGGCATTGGCGGCCTCGCCGACGCGGTCGGCGAATTCGCGCTGCAACTGCTCGAGCTGATCGGAGTCCACCGCGATACCGGCGGCCTCCAGATCGGCGAGCACGCTCAGCAGCGGGAGTTCCATATCGTGCAGCAGGGCGGTGGATTCGATGCGCTCGAGTTCGGCGTCGAAGGCGTCGGCGAGGTCGAAAACCGCACGGGCGCGCAGCATTTGCGCATTGGCGATCTCGATGTCGACGTGATCCTCATCGTCCAGCAGGGACAGCTGGGATTCACCGGCATTGTCGACCCGCAGTTCCCGGCTCAGGTAGCGCAGGGACAGGTCCTCCAGATTGAAGGTGCGCTGTCCGGGCAGGATCAGGTAGGCCGCCAGCGCGGTGTCACTGGTGAGCCCGCCCAGTGGCCAGCCGCGGCCGTACAGCGCGTGCATGGCGGACTTGGCCTCGTGCAAGGCCTTCGGGGTCTCGACGTCCGCGAGCCACGCGCCGAGCGCCTGCTCGTCCTCCGGGGTCAGGGCGTGCACGTCGACATAGCCGCCCTCGCCGTCGGCCGCGGCGATCGCGATGGCCTGCGCGTCACCGTGGATCGGCGAGCCATTGCCCACCACCGAGACGCCGTGCCGCACACCGGCTTTGGCATGCTCGGCCAGCCAGTCACCGACCGTGCCGGGCGCGATCACCCCGCCGGTGATCTCGAAGCCGGACTCGGCCTCCGCCTCCACCGGCGCGAGCGTGTCGAACAGCCGGTCGCGCAGCACCCGGAATTCCAGCTCGTCGAAGAGCCGGTGAATCTTGTCCCGATCCCATGGCTGCATGGCCAGCTGATCCGGGGTGTAGGGCAGCGTCATATCCCGCACCATCTCGGTGAGCTGGCGGTTCAGCACCACGCTGGACAGGTTGGCGCGCAAGGCATCTCCGACCTTGCCCTTGACGGTGTCCACCCGATCCACCAGCGCGGCCAGATCGCCGTACTCGCGTATCCACTTGGTAGCGGTCTTCTCCCCCACGCCCGGAATGCCCGGCAGATTGTCGCTCGGGTCGCCGCGCAGCGCCGCGAAATCCGGGTACTGCGCCGGGGTCAGCCCGTACTTCTCCTCCACCGCCGCCGGGGTGAATCGAGCCAGCTCGGAGACGCCCTTCTTCGGGTACAGCACCGTGACGTTGTCGTTCACCAGTTGCAGCGAATCCCGGTCGCCGGTGACGATCAGCACCCGGAACCCTTCGGGCACCGCCTGGGTGGCCAGCGTCGCGATGATGTCGTCGGCCTCGAAACCTTCGATGGCCATCACCGGAATCCCCAGCGCCCCCAGCACCTCCTGGGTGGTCTCCACCTGCCCGCGGAACTCGTCCGGTGTGGTGGCCCGATTCGCCTTGTACTCCGGGAACGCCTCGGCCCGGAACGTCTTCCGATTCACATCGAACGCCGCCGCCACATGCGTGGGCTTCTCATCGCGCAGCAGGTTGATCAGCATCGCGGTGAACCCGTACACCGCATTGGTGGTCTGCCCACTCGCGGTCTTGAAGTTCTCCGCGGGTAGCGCGTAGAACGCACGGTAGGCCAGCGAGTGCCCATCCAACAGCAGCAGCGTCGGCTGCGCACCGGACGAGGCGGAGCTGGAAGCGGCTGTTCCCGCTGAAGACATGGCACTCGGACGCTGATCGGTAGAGGCAGGGGTCACGCCAGAGAGTCTAGGGAGCCGCACCGACATCCGTGAGCAGCGGGCTTATTCCGCCAGTCGTCGCAGGTCAGGAAAACCGATTTCACCCTGGGATCGCCACCTGGTAGCGTGATCGCTCGCCAAGGGGTGTAGCTCAATTGGCAGAGCAGCCGTCTCCAAAGCGGCAGGTTGCAGGTTCGATTCCTGTCGCCCCTGCTGTAAGACTTCGGGCCGGTCACCAATGGTGACCGGCCCGAAGTCTTTTGGGTGGTTTCAGCCGACGCCGAGGTAGGCGGACTTGACCGCCGGGTCGTGCAGTAGTTCGCGACCGGGGCCGGTCTTGGTCACCTCGCCGGTTTCCAGGATGTAGGCGCGGTCGCTTCGGGTCAGGGCCTGCTGGGCGTTCTGTTCGACCAGCAGGACCGTGGTGCCCTGGGCATTGATATCCGCGATGATCTTGAAGATCTGCTGGATGACCATGGGGGCCAGGCCCATCGACGGTTCGTCCAGGAGCAGCAGCTTCGGACGCGCCATCAGGGAGCGGGCAATGGCGACCATCTGCTGTTCGCCGCCGGACAGGGTGCCGCCGACCTGCTTCTGGCGTTCCTTCACCCGGGGGAACAGGTCGAAGACCCAGTCCAGGGTCTTGTTGTATTCCGACTTCTCCTTGAAAGGCCGGGCGTAGCAACCCATGTCGAGGTTTTCCTGGACGGTCATGCCCGGGAACACGCCGCGACCCTCGGGTGCCTGAATCAGGCCGACGCCGACCCGCTCGTGGGCCTTCATGCGGGTGATGTCGCGGCCCTCGAAGACGATGCTGCCGCGGGTCAGCGGCAGCAAGCCGGACAGCGCGCGCATGGTGGTGGTCTTGCCCGCACCGTTCGCACCCAGCAGGGTGACCAACTCACCCTCCGCCACGGACAGCGAAATACCGTGCAGGGCTTGAATTCTGCCGTAACCGACCACCATGTCGTCGACCTGGAGGAGGGCATCGGTCTTCGGCGATGTCACTGGGCTCCACCCGCTTCCTCGTCGGGGACGCCGAGATACGCGGCGATCACCTTGGGGTCCTCCCGAATCTCCGATGGCAGGCCGTCGGCGATCTTGCGGCCGAACTCGAGCACCACGATCCGGTCGGTCACGCCCATCACCAGGCGCATGTCGTGCTCGATCAGGAGCACCGTGAACCCGTCGTCACGGATCTTCCGGATCAGATCCATGAGAGCGGCCTTCTCACTGGGATTGAAGCCCGCCGCCGGCTCGTCGAGGCACAGCAGCTTCGGTTCCGTCGCCAGCGCACGGGCGATCTCCAGCCGGCGCTGGTCACCGTAGGACAGGTTGCGCGCCTTCTCCACCGCGCGCGGCGCGATACCGACGAATTCCAGTAACGCCATGCCTCTTTCGACGGCATCGCGTTCCTCACGGCGATGCCGCGCGGAACGGAACAGCGCACCCGGCACCGAGGTGTGGTGCCGAGCGTCGGTGCCGACGGCCACGTTCTCGAGCGCCGTCATCTCCTGGAACAACCGGACGTTCTGGAACGTGCGGGCGATGCCCAGGCGGGTGATCTCGTTCCGCTTGGTCTTGGTGAGCGGCTTGCCGTCGAAGGACACCACACCGGACGACGGCTTGTACACACCGGTGATGGCATTGAAGCAGGTGGTCTTGCCCGCACCGTTCGGGCCGATCATGCCGAGGATCTCGCCACGCCTGATGTCGAAGGTGACATTGTCCAGCGCGGTGAGGCCGCCGAACTTCACCGTCAGCCCGTCGGTGCGCAAGAGCGGCGCACCCACCTCGGTCTCGATATCACGGTGCGGCGCAACGACTTCCGCGACGACATCGGGATCCTTGAAGACCGGAAGCACCTCGGTGACGTCCAGCGTGCCCGCGCTGGGTTCGGCCGCGGCGTCCGCATACCCGGCCTTCATGTCCTCGTTGTCGAACAGCGCGCCACCCGCGCCCGGCCCGGTCATTGCGGTCCTCCACTCTTCTCGTCGCCCGCTTCCGGTTCGCGGTGCACCGCACGGAACACCTTGCGCCCCTGGGCGAGCAACTTCTGACGCACCGGGAACAAGCCCTGCGGGCGGAAGATCATGACAACCACCAACGTGATGCCGTAGAACAGATACTTGTAGTCGCCGAGCGACTGGCCGCCGATATTCACCGACATGAACCGGTTCGGCAGGTACACGATCAGGAAGGCACCGACGATTACACCCAGTTTATTGCCCTGACCGCCGATCACCACCGCGCACAGGAACAGCATCGAGTTGATGATGTTGAAGCCCGTGGGATTGATGAACTGCACCTGACCGGCGTACAGCGCTCCCGACAGGCCGCCGATGCCCGCGCCGATCATGAACGCCCACAGCTTGAACTTGTACGTGGGCACGCCCATCATCTCGGCGACGTCCTCGTCCTCGCGGATGGCCACCCAGGAACGGCCCACGCGGCTGCGCTCCAGATTGCCGACGAGCAGCAGCACGATGACGACCAGCGCCATGCCGATCCAGAACCACCAAGCTCCGGAGTTGGCCCGGTCCAAGAGATTCCAGCTGTGCCTATCGCCCAGATTGCCGGAGGAGAAGTACCCGTCCGGGTGGGAGTCCGACACGCCGACGTGGGGATACGCGATCCGGGACAGGCCCAGGCTGCCATTGGTGATATCGCCCAGATTGTCGGCGAGCAGTCGCACGATCTCAGCGAAGCCGAGAGTCACGATGGCGAGGTAGTCGCCGCGCAGGCGCAATGTGGGCGTGCCCAGGATCAGGCCGGACACCGCGGTGAAGGCAATGGCCAGCGGCACGCACACGAGCCAGGCCCAGCTCGATGAGAGCCAGCCGTTGGTCTGGTTCCACGGACTGTTGGGGCTGGTGAGCAGGCCGACGGTATACGCGCCGACCGCGTAGAAGCCGACGTAGCCGAGGTCGAGTAGACCCGCTTGTCCGACAACGACATTCAGGCCGACAGCGACCAGCGCGGTCATGGCGAACTGCGCCATCACCCCGGAGAAACTGGTGCCCGGTGTATCGAGCAAGGGCGGCGGGAACAACGGAAGCAGACCGAGCAGCAGGACCGCGGGCACGCCCACACCCCATTGCGCCGGTCGTGACAGGCCGCCCCACCAATCGCGCACGGAATCACCGATTCCGCGGCCGAGGGTCGGCTTGGTCGAAGTATTCACGTCGGTCATACCCGCGCCCTCCCCAGGCTCTCACCGAGGATGCCGGTCGGACGGAACATGAGCACGGCCACCAGCACCACGAAGGCGACGACATCGCGCCACTGGGTGCCGAAGAGGATCTGACCGTAGTTCTCCGCGAGTCCGAGCAGCAGGCCGCCCAGCAGCGCACCCCGCAGATTGCCGATACCACCGAGCACCGCGGCGCTGAAAGCCTTGATGCCCAGGATGAATCCGCCCGAATAGATGATGCCGTTCGGGATCTTCAGCGTGTACAGCAATGCGGCTGCGCCCGCCAGGAGACCGCCGAGCAGGAAGGTTGTCATGATGATCCGCTCCCGCGACACACCCATCAGGGTCGCGGTGTCCGGATCCTGCGCCACGGCGCGAATGCCGCGGCCGAATTTGGTCCGGTTGATCAGGATCTCGGTGACAGCCGCCAGGATCACCGCGGCCACGATGATCACCAGGGTCACATTGGTGACCGACGCGCCGAAGAGCGAGAACTGCTCGGTGGGTCGCACCAGCATGATCGGCTGCTGCGCATTGGTGCCGCCGAGTGACTTGGAGATCTTCGGCAGCACATAGTGCACGAACTCCTGCAACACGAACGACATGCCGATCGCGGTGATCAGGAAGATCAGCGGTTTGGCTCCGCGTTTGCGCAGCGGCCGGTAGGCAATGCGTTCCAGGCCGACCGCGGTGGCACCGGAAACGAGCATGCCGAACACCATGGCGACGGCCAGGTACACGATTGTGAGGACTATGCCCTGCGAATACACGTTTCCGCTCGGGTTGAATCCGAGCAGCATGAGGCCTACGTACTGACCGAACATGCCCACCATGAAGATTTCGGAATGGGCGAAATTGATCAGCCGAAGCACACCGTAGACCAGGGTGTAACCGACAGCGACCAGGGCGTAAATCGAGCCATATGCCAAGCCGTCCACGGTGAGTCGCCAGAACTGGTCGATCACGCCGGAGACATTGAATTCGATGGACCCGCTGGCAAGCAGTGTCGCATCAGCCAATAGGGATGAAGACATTCGTTACTCTCGCCGTCGAGGAAGCGGCGGGTACCGGGACGGGCTGCGCTTCATATCAGCCCATCGGAAACCGGCACCACGCCGCTACCGAATCGGTGGGACTACTTGACCTCGTACATCCAGATCAAGGCGTTGGTCAGTTCCCCGGTGTCGCCCCACTTGTATTCGCGGGCGAGACCCTGGCCCGAGTAGGTCTTCACGTATTCGACCAGGTCGGAGCGGGTGACCTTACCGGCGGCGATGCCCTTCAGCACGATCGTGGTGAGGTCGTAGCCCTCGGTCGAATAGGTCCCGGCTTCGTAGCCCTGGTTGAAGGCCTTGTAGTCGGCGGCGAACTTATCGGAGGCCGGACCACACGGGCAAGACAGCAGCGCGCCCTTCGACGCGTCACCGGCCTGCTTGGTGAACTCGACGTCCTTGGTGCCGTCATCGGAGATGAAGGCGGCGGTCACGCCACCCGAGCGCAGCTGCTGCACGAACGGGGCCGCCTCGGCGTAGTAGCCCGCGTAGAAGATGGCGTCCGGCTTGGCGGAGGCCAGCTTGGAGACCGCGGCCGAGAAGTCCTTGTCGCCCGCCTTGAGCTGGACCGAGCAGCTGGGATCGGCGAGTGCGCCGAGACCTTCGGTCAGCGTCTTGGCAAGGCCCGTACCGTAATCCGAGTTGTCCTGCGCGACGCAGATCTTCTTGTACTTGCCGGTGTTGACCAGGTACTTGGCGACCGACGGACCCTGAACACCGTCATTGCCGAGGCCGCGGAAGAAGGTCTTCCAGCCATTGGTGGTGAGGGTGACGTTGGTGGCCGACGGCGTCAGCGACAGCAGTCCGGCATCGCTGATGACCTGGCCGGTCGCCTTGGTCTCACCGGAGAAGGTCGGACCGATCATCGCGACGATGGACGGATCATTGATGATCGTCGGAATGACCTGGGTGGCCTTCTGCGGATCGCCCTCGGTGTCGAATTCCTTGACCGCCACCTGGCAGTTCGGGTTGGCCTTGTTGTGCTGGTCGAGCGCCAGCTTCACACCGCGCACGATATTGAGGCCGAGGTTGGCGTTCGGGCCGGTCAACGGGCCCGACATGGCGATCGTCTGCGGCGCGCACTTGTCCTTGCCGTCGCTGGCCGGGTTCGCCGCGGCGGTATTGTCGCCCTTCGGGACTTCCTTGCCGTCTTTGTCGATCTGGACCAAGGGCTGGATGGTCAGACCACTGCCGCCGCCATTTCCGCCGGTGCTGGAATTGTCGGTGGACTTGCTGCTACATCCGGCGGCGCCGAGCGCGAGTACTGCCGCGGCTCCGACGACGACCAGTCGTGCACTGCGGCTGTGCCGCAGGGTAGACGTGCGCGTCACGATTCACCTCTATGTTCTCTACTCCCCTCGGGTTCGCCGAGGAGGGCCGCCCCATCGATCGGCCCGTCCAGAACATAGCCTTGCTACGTTAGCTCTGCATCACATTCGGATCATCCATGTGACATCGCAACAAACGAAAGTGCCCCTACTGTTACAGGCATGTAAACCGTGTCGGCTTACTTGCGGCAACAGAGGGGCAACAACGTAGTAAACCCGTGCTTACTTCGGTGCGAGGTTCTCCAGTACAACCTCGGCAACCGCCTTCATCGTGGTGCGGCGATCCATTGCGGTGCGCTGAATCCACTTGAATGCCTGCGGCTCGGATAGGCCCTGAGTTTGCATCAGCACACCCTTGGCACGCTCCACCAGCTTGCGGGTTTCCAGGCGATCCGTCAGATTCGCGACTTCGCTCTCCAGCGCGGCGATCTCATGGAATCTGCTTGCGGCCAATTCGATGGCGGGCACCAGATCCGATTTGGTGAACGGCTTCACCAGGTAGGCCATCGCACCCGCGTCGCGCGCCCGTTCGACCAGGTCACGCTGGCTGAAGGCGGTCAGAATCACCACCGGCGCAAGACGTTTCGAGGCGATCTCGGCCGCGGCGTCGATGCCGTCGCGGCGCGGCATCTTCACGTCCATGATCACCAGATCCGGACGGTGCTCCTCGGCCAGGTCGACCGCCTGCTGGCCGTCACCGGCCTCACCCACCACGAGATAGCCCTCCTCGGAGAGCATCTCCACCAGGTCCATCCGGATGAGCGCCTCGTCCTCGGCAACCACCACCCGCTTGGGGGCGGACGCCGCGGCATCCTTCTTCGAACCGCCCCCTGCTGTCGTTCCCATAGATGAACCCCTGTCGCTCCGTAAACCAAACACCCGACGCCACCGGTCCGACGCCACCCTCGCGGGACCGGCACGCAACCCGAGTCCCCAAAGAGTACCGTCCACCCGCCGCCACAACCCATCTACCCAGCGCAAACCGACCAGTATCACAACGTCATCCGCCCAATCGACCCTCGATTAGTCCGGCGAGCCCCCCACCCGCTATGCTTTCCACCCGGTGCGCCGAGTTGGCGGAATAGGCAGACGCGACGGTCTCAAAAACCGTTGCCCGAAAGGGCGTGTGGGTTCGATTCCCACACTCGGCACCAAGGTAGAGGGCTGTTTCGGTGATCACCGGAGCAGCCCTTTTCTCATGCGGTCCGCAGTTCGTACGCAGCAGGTGCGGGTCGAGCGTCAGCGTCGCGGTCTTGTGGCCCAGCATCCGTTGCACGACTTCGATATTCGCGCGGGCGCTGGTCGCCGGTGAGGCGGCCGGGCGCCGAAGGCCGTGCGGCACAACTCCTTCAGACGGAATTCTTGTGCCTGATGCACGATGTCAGTGGTCGGTGGGGAGGGGTGGGATGGACCAGCGGGCGTAGGTGTGTTCTGGGTCGACGGTGATTACGTCTAGTTGGGCTATCAGGGAGTCGGGGATGGTGGCGCCTTCGAAGTGGGTGGGGGCGGGGGTTATTACGGCTTCGGCGGCTAGGCGGGTGGCTCGAGACTTGAGGCGGGCCAGGGGTGGGCGGTCGGTGCTCGGGTCGTGGATGACCATGCCCGCGAAGTCGTAGCCGAATCGCTCGGCGAGTTTGCGGATCTGCGCTTCGTCCCAGGCTTGTGAGAGGCGTGAGACGTCGGTGCGCAGGTAGCCGAGCGCCGTCGGCCGGTATCGCATGAGGTACTCCCTGTGTCGGTTGGCGTTTGGGGTTTCGCTATGCCACTGATTTGCGAGAGCTCAAGCGTATACACAACTGGGTATACGCGTGGGCATATACTAAGACTGTTGTCGTGGCATGGACAATGCGATCGGAAGGGACTGAGCCCCATGGGTGAACCGGCCTATGTCTCCATTGCAGGCGAGCTCGCGCGCAAGATCCGGGTGGGCGCGCTACCTCCGGGCACGCAGTTGCCGAGCTTCTCCGAGTTGGCGGAGCGGAATCGGGTGTCGCCGATCGTGATTCGGCAGGCGGTCAAGCTACTGCTGAGCCAAGGTCTGGTCCGGACCGTCGAGCGGCGCGGGACATTCGTGGCCGATCACCCCAACCTGGTCCGTGTCTCCCCCGAGCGCCAGTTGGAAAGCCCGGAAACCACCTTCGGTCATGAATCGGATCGCGAAACGAGCGTGGAACGTAACTCCAAGCGGATCACGGCGACCGATATTCTCGCGGAGATGCTCGGCATCACGCCCGGCGAGGAGGTCACGCATGTGATCACCCGGGCCAGCGAGGAGGGGCGGCCGATCTCGATCTCGGACTCGTACCAACCGCTCGGTGTGCATGACACCACGAGCGCAGCATTCCTCGAGGAAACGCTCACCGACAGACTCCCGGCCCCCACCCACGCCGCCTGGCTCGGCACCCCGCCCGGCGACCTCGTCAAGGCCGTGCACCAGCGCTTCCTGGCCCGCGACGAACGCGTCCTGATGGTCGCCGACGTGTCCTACCCCCGAGACCGCTACGACGGCTTCGTCTTCCGCATGTCCCTGGACTTCCTCGATTTCGGCGGCCCCGTCGACAAGACCGCCTGACGCAAGTTCGCCTAACGCCTGCGCCACCCCTGCGCCACATCGGCGAGGTTCCACCACGACACGTAGCGCGCATCCTCCGATTCCAGCTCCCATCCGGCGGCCAGCGCGTCGAAAAAGGCGTCGTCCCCGGTCTTCCCGCCCTTCGGCTCCCCGATGAAGATCACCCGCTCACCACCCGCCCGCTCGAATCCCGCGAGTGCCTCCGAGGCCATCGCACTCCCCCACCCCGGCGGCCAGCACAGCAGCAGAACGTAATCCGCCCCGCCCGCCACGCGCGCCGCGTACTCCTTCGCCCCGCCGACCCGATGCCACACATCCCGCTGCCCCGAGGCCCGCGGAAACGACAGATTCTCCACACTGTCCGGCGGCTCGACATCGAATGCGTCCACGGTGATTCCGGCCCGCGCCAATTGCGCGGCCCAATACCCCCGCCCCGCACCGACTTCCACCACCGGCTTTCCGACACAGAACTCCGCCACCCAGGCCACCGTCTCCGGCGAGGGAATCGCATAGGCGTACACGGCCTGCAAAACGGTCTGCGCATACCCCAGCCGAGCACTCCCCGTCGCCCGTCCCCCATTCACCACCCGCCGCCCCTCCTGCACGAACACCGACGGCCCCACAATGTCCCAATACGGATTCCCCGTCACCGAAGCACCCCCGGCCAGGTAATTCACCAACCGCAGATCGAATCCCGCATCCCCCTGCTGATCCCCCGTCCCCGGCAGCAGCGCAGCGGTATCCAAATAATCCGCCACCTTCGGATACTCCCCCCGCAACCGCGCCTCATCCCCCAACAGCGCCGCCAACTCACTCCGCCGCTCCGCCGACAACCCCATCTCACCCATCCCCCGATTCTCACTCCCCCCAACACCTTCCGCCCCCACTTCGCATAGTTCCCTCCTGAATGCGTGAGGGAGCTCTGGTGGTGGGAAATGGGCGGTTTTTCCGCCACCAGTGCTCCCTCACCGTCTTGATCACGACATATCAGGCACGATGGGGGTAGCAGGTTGAACCGGGAGGTGGAGGAATTCGTACATCCCCGTGAAGATCAAAACGTGCGGAGGCAGCGCATGCGGGTTACCAGGGTGACGGCCGATCTATCGGAGTACCCGGACTTGGTCGTGATCTTGCTGGGGATGCGGGTTCGTACCCCTCGGGGGATTCTGCGGCTGTTGGGGGTGGGGCCGAAGCTTTACAGTTCGCAGCGGGGGCGGCCGGACGGGTTGCTGTCGCATGAGGATGTGGTGTGGTCGTTGTGGCCGCCGCATTGGGGAGCCCGGCAGTACTGGCGGGATCTGGAGAGTCTCGAGAAGTGGACTCGGTCGGAGCCGCATCGGATCTGGTGGCAGGAGTTCCTCAAGAATTCCGGGGGGACGGGGTTCTGGCATGAGGCGTACTTCGCGCGCGGCGGGATCGATTCGGTGTACGACGATATGAGCAAGCCGAGTGGGCTGGCCCGGTTCGCGCCGACGGTGGCGGCCCGGGGGCGGATGTTCTCGACGCGGGGGCGGGTGCGGGGCACCGAACCCGAGATCGCTTCTGTGGTCACGGAATCCGAGTTGTATCAATCGGATGAGCAAACTCGCGGCACTATTGATTTGCTGGACGAAAACCCGCATGCTCACATTCCAGGGGCGTTGACGCCGCCGGTTCCGGACCGATCGGTACCTGGGAGCGAACAGCAGGCGACCGACACCCGACCGAAGAATGAACATCCCGGTCAGATGGTGTGATTCGGTCTCGGAAGCGTTTCGAACGGATCTCGGCGGGCCTAGGTTGAGCCCATGCATGTGCTGTTCGTGTGCAGCGGAAACGTTTGCCGGTCTGTTATTGCCGAACGCCTGACGCTGGCGATAGCTGCCGATCACGGACTACAAGAGCTATCCGCCGAGAGCGCCGGCGTCCGAGCGCTCGTCGGCTTCCCCGTGGAACCGCTTGCGGCCCAGACGATCGTCGGGCTCGGCGGTAACGCGGACAATTTCAAGGCGCGGCGACTGAAACCGGAGATGGTGCATCGCGCCGATCTGGTGATCACCATGTCCGACAAGATTCGCGACCAGGTACGGGATCTGGTGCCCGAGGCGCTACCGCGCACCTTCACACTGCTGGAGGCGTACCGGATCGCGAAGGTGAGCGGTGCGCGCTCGGTTCTCGGATTGCATGCCGCACGTGACGATCTCGCCTATGTCGGCCGGGAGAACATCTCCGACCCGGTCGGGCTCTCCCCGCAGGCCTACTGCGACGTCGGCGATCGCATTGCCGAGGCCCTGGTTCCACTGCTGCTGGCGTTGCACGCGCATGAGCATCCGCAGGCCACCGTCCACCCCCGTACCGCCGCCAGTGATGCCGGTGCACAACGACCTCCGCTCCTCGTCTTGGAGGGCGGCCGCGACGATTCGGCCAAACCGGCCGAATCCCCCAAGCACCCAGCGCAACCCGCGTCGCACCAGCAGATCGGCCTGCGCCCGGCCCGCTGATCACGCGGCGCGCCCGGCCAACTCGGCCGTAAAACACACCGTGTCAATGGACCTGTCTGCGCGTTTGGTCCGGTAAGGGATTACACTTCCGCGCGGAACACCACCAACCGGTGGTTGCGACACAAGAACAGGACCTTGGACATGCCGAAGCGAATTTCGGATGTTTCGCTCCATGTTTATGTGACACCTCAGACGTTGAATCACGTCACCGAAACCGTGTGCCGCGTGGTCGACGAATACGTCGCCGATCGGGACATCTTCGCGTGGCGGTTCACGCTTCCCGTGGAGTGCGACGAACCCACCCACACCGTCCTCGAAACCCAATGGCGGCTCGACCATCCCGAGCAGGAGCCGGGCGACCGCCACACCTTCGAGATCGCCCTCAGCCTCGTCGGCGAGGCGCGACAACTCACCAAGGCCGGTATCGCCAAGCTCGAGCAGCGGCTGGTGCTGGAGCTATCCTCGGGCGAGCCGATCCCCTACATCGTGCACGCGCTCCAGCGGGAGAACTTCGACCTCGAAGAGAACCGCGAACTGATCTGACGATCGGGGGGACCTGACGGTCAGTCGTGGGGGCAAGCCCCCACACCCCCTAAACACACATCGGGCCGCACCGATTGGTGCGACCCGATTACGCGTTGTTCGATCCTCAGCCTCGCGACGGGTAGTGGCGAATTACGCCTTCCTGCACCGTGGTCGCGAGGAGGTCGCCGTTGCGGGCGTAGAAGTGGCCGCGGGCCAGGCCGCGGGAACCGGCTGCCACCGGGGACTCGGTGGCGTAGAGCGCCCAGTCGTCGAAGCGGAAGGGGCGGTGGAACCAGATGGAGTGGTTCACCGTGGCGGCGAGGATGCGGTCGAAGCCCCAGGAGAGGCCGTGGGTGGTGATGATGGAGTCCAGGACCGTGGTGTCGGATGAGTAGGCCAGGGCCGCAACGTGAATCAGCGGGTCGTCGGGGAGCGCGCCGTCGGTGCGCATCCAGACCCGGTTGTGGTTGAGCTTCTCGCCGGTGCCCTTGAGGATCCAGGCCGGATCGTTCGTGTACCGCATATCGATGGGATGCGGGGCCTTGACGAACATTTGGAGCTTGTCCTCGAGGCCTACGAACGATTCCTCCACGCGCGGAAGATCTTCCGGAGCCGCCACCTCGGGTAGCGGAGTCCCGTGCTCGAGCCCCTTGCCGTAGTCCTGGAAGGCGGCGAGCATGACGAACAGCTCCTTGCCCTCCTGGTAGGCCGTCACCGTGCGATTGGCGAAGGAGCGCCCGTCGCGATGCCGGTCGACGTGATATTCGATCGGCTGCTTGGGATCTCCGCCGCGCACGAAATGCGCGTTGACGGCGTGCACCGGGCGCTCGGGCCCGACGGTGCGCCCGGCCGCGATAATGGCCTGGGCCACCAGCTGGCCGCCGAACGTGCGGCTCCACACCTTCTCCGGATGCTGCCCGATGAAGATATCGGGGCCATGCTCTTCCAAATCCAGCAGGCGCAGCAGCACCCGCAGATCATCGGATAGACCGGCCCCGTCGGGGTCCGCGATTCCGTGTGAAGCGGGCTCGGCGCCCAGCCATGCACTCACCTAGTGGTCCTCCTCGCCGATACGATGCACGTGGATCATATTGGTGGAGCCGACAGTTCCGGGCGGCGAACCTGCCACGATCACCACCAGATCACCCTTCTTGTATCGCCCGATGGACAGCAGCGCGTTATCGACCTGGTGGATCATCTCATCGGTGTTGTCCACCCGCGGCACGATGAAAGTCTCGGTGCCCCAGGTCAAAGCGAGCTGGCTGCGGATGGCCGGGTTCGGCGTGAAGGCCAGCAGCGGCAGCGGGGTGTGCAGGCGCGCGAGGCGGCGCACGGTGTCACCGGACTGCGTGAAGGCAACCAGCGCCTTGGCATTGAGCCGCTCGCCGATGTCACGGGCCGCGTAGGAGATGACGCCGCGCTTGGTGCGCGGGACGTGGGTCAGCGGCGGCACCCGGGTGGAGGATTCCGACTCCACGGCGTGCACGATGCGGGCCATGGTGCGCACGGTCTCGATCGGGTAGTCGCCGACGGAGGTCTCGCCGGAGAGCATCACGGCGTCCGCGCCATCGAGCACCGCATTGGCCACGTCGGAGGCCTCGGCGCGGGTCGGGCGCGAGTTGGTGATCATGGATTCCAGCATCTGGGTGGCCACGATGACCGGCTTGGCGTTCTCACGCGCCATCTGGATGGCGCGCTTCTGCACCAGCGGCACCTGCTCCAGCGGCAGCTCCACGCCGAGGTCGCCACGGGCCACCATGACGGCGTCGAACGCCAGCACGATGGCTTCCAGATTGTCGATGGCCTCGGGCTTTTCGAGCTTGCCGATGATCGGCACGCGACGCCCGACGCGATCCATGATCTCGTGAACCAGCTCCACGTCCGACGGGGACCGCACGAAGGACAGCGCGATGAAGTCGACGCCGAGCGCGAGCGCGAACTCGAGATCCTCGATGTCCTTCTCCGACAAGGCCGGAACCGAGACATCCATACCGGGCAGTGAAACGCCCTTATTGTTGGAGATGGGGCCGCCCTCGGTCACCCGGCACACCACGTCATTGCCGTCGACGCGAATGACGGTCATGCCGATCTTGCCGTCGTCGACGAGCAGGCGGTCGCCGGCTTTGGCGTCCTGGGCCAGCTGCTTGTAGGTCGTGGAGACGCGGTCGTGAGTGCCCTCGATGTCATCGACGGTGATGCGCACTTCTTCACCCGTCGCCCAGACGGTCTTGCCCTCGATAAAGCGGCCGAGGCGAATCTTCGGACCCTGAAGGTCCGCAAGGATTCCGACGGCGCGGCCGAGCAGTTCGCTGGCCTGTCGTACCTTCTTGTAGTTATCGGCATGATCGGAGTGCTCGCCGTGACTGAAATTCAATCGAGCGACATCCATGCCACTCTCGACGAGTTCACGAATACGGTCCTCGGACGACACTGCGGGGCCGAGTGTGCACACAATCTTCGTTCGTCGCATCACGCGGACAACCCTAGTCCTGTGACAAACGTCGCGCTAAGCGGGATCACACCATTCGGAAAGATATACACCTGCTGTTCAGCAAACCCCGGGTCAGCGGGCTACATGCCGGGCGAGTCGCGTCTCCAAACGAGTCTGACCAAAGCCCAGGATCAGGCAAATTACCCAGTAGTAGATAGCGGCGACGCCATAGAGCGCGAAGAAGTCGAACGTCGGCGCGGCCGCCAATTGCGCGGTGCGCAACAACTCGGTCACCAAAATGGTGGAGGCGAGCGAAGTGTCCTTCACCAAGGAGATGAGCGTGTTCGACAACGGCGGCACGGCGATGCGCGACGCCTGCGGCAGGATGATCATGCGCAGCGTCTGCGCATAGGTCATCCCGACCGCATAGGACGCCTCCCACTGCCCGTGCGCCACCGAAAGAATGGACGCGCGAATCACTTCCGCCGCATACCCGCCCACATTCAGGCTGAAGGCGATCACCGCCGCCGGAAACGGGTCGATGATGATCTGGAACTGCGGCAGCGCGTAGAAGATGATGAACAGCTGCACCAGCAGCGGGGTGCCACGAATGATCGAGATGTAGAACCGGGCGACCGCGGACAGCGCCCAGTTCGAGGACATCCGGGCCAGCGCCACGAACAGCGCCAGCACCAACCCGAGCATGAAACTTATGGCGGTCAGCGGCAACGTCATGTGGACGGTGGCCCGCAGCATGGGCCACAGGTTCTCCCGGATCAGCGCCCAGGTGGCGTCATTCATCGTCGAATGCTCAGCGCCGCTTACTTGCTGACGTCGGTGCCGAAGTACTTCTCGGAGATCTTGGCCAGGGTGCCGTCGGAGCGCAGCTGATCCAAGGCGGTGTTGATCTTGTCGATCAGTTCCGCGGAGTCCTTGCGGGCGGCGAAGCCCTGCTTGCTGGTCTCACCGGTCTTGCCCGCGACGTGAATGCTGGTGTCGCCGGTCTTCTTGGTGTACTCGGCGACCGCGAGGGTGTCGTTCACGGTGGCGTCGACGCGGCCGTTCTTGAGCAGCTGCACGGCCTGCACGAAGCCCTCCACGCCCTCGACCTTGCAGCCCGCGCCGGAGGCGACCTTGCTCCAGTTGCTGGTGGTCGACTGCGCGCAGGTCTTGCCGTTCAGGTCGGTCAGCGCGTGAATGCCATTGTTGTCGGCCTTGGCGACAATGACGCCGTCCGAGGTGGTGTACGGCTGCGACAGCGAATACTTCTGCGCGCGTTCGGGACTGATGGTCACCTGATTGGCGACCAGGTCGAAGCGCTTGGACTCGAGGCCCGCGAAGATGGCGTCCCACGGCGTCTGCACGAATTCGACCTTGCGGCCGAGCTTGTCGGCGACGGCCTTGACCACGTCGATGTCGTAGCCGGTGAGCGAGCCGTTCTCCTGGTAGCTGAACGGGGAGTAGGTGCCCTCGGTGCCCACCTTCAGCACGTTGGGGTCGTCGTTGCTGCTACCGCAAGCGGTGATTCCGGCGGCCGCGACGACAGCGATGACGGCGGCGATGAGCTTACGGCGCACGAGGGGGTACCTCTCCTAAGGCGTGGGGCAACCACGCGACGAACAACCGACAAAGAGTACGCCCGGAACCAACCGGACGGCACGCGAACAATCACGCCGCACAGAAACCTTGTTCGATTACGTCGGTGATGATAACGGCGAGCGGGCACCCTCTGCCCGGTGGTGCCCGCCTATCCCCGTGTGTCGCGCTCGGTTCAGTCCTTGAGCGGACGGCCCTGCGGGTCCGGCACCTTGCCGGTGAGGATCATGATGCCGTCGATCAGCGCCCAGATGCCGAAGCCGCCGCACGTGATCAGTTGCAGCACACCGATGGTGGTGTAGCCGAGGTAGAAACGGCCGATACCGAAACCACCGGTGAGCAGCTGCAGCAGACCCGCGGTCAGCTTGCTCTTGTCGGAGTACGGGACGCCGTACATGTCCCGGCCGTACGGGGCCTCCGGGTCCATGCCGTACTGGCCGGGCATGGGCTGACCGTATCCGGGCTGGCCGTAGCCGGGCTGACCGTAGGGCTGGGGCTGCTGGCCGTAAGCGGGCTGCTGCCCGTAGGCGGGCTGTTGCCCGGGTGCACCGTACGGCTGCTGGCCGTAGGCGTCCTGCTGCGGCTGACCCGGCGCACCGTAGGGCTGCTGGCCATAAGGCTGCTGCTGGCCGTACTGCGGGCCGGTTCCCGGCTGGCCGTACTGCGGGCCACCCTGCTCGGGCTGCTTATTGAACGGGTCGGTCACTCGAATCCTCCTGAGAAGCGTTGGTCAGGAGCCATTCTTGCCCGAGTCGACCGTTTTCGTCTTCTCGAGTGATGCCGACTCCGTCGCCTCCGGCGTGGAATCGCCGGATTCGGAAGAGTTATCGCCATCCGGCTCGGATTCGTTCACTTCCGATGAGGATTCGGAGGCGGCATCATCCCCGGATGGCTCGGCGGTGTCCTCGGCTGCCTCGGCGGTGTCTTCGGCTGCCTCGGCCGCTTCGCCCTTCGCGAGAGAAACATCGGCGGCCGCCGCGCTGGTCGCCCCGAACGCGCGCAGCGCCCCGAACTGCCACGGCCACGGCCGCTCGATACCCGGCCGGAGCATCTCGGCCGTCTCGCGGCCCTTGGTCGCGAGCACGAAATACGCGAGGGCTCCGGCGAACACGATGAACGAGGTGAAGGTATTGACCCGCAGACCCGCGATATGGGTGGCCTCGTCATCGCGCAGCAGTTCGACGAAGAACCGGCCGAAGCAGTAGATGGCCACGTACAGCGCGAACAGCCGCCCGTGCCCGATGCGGTACTTGCGATCCAGGTACAGCAGCACGCCGACGCCGAGCAGATTCCAGACCAGCTCGTACAGGAAGGTCGGCTGCACGATCTTCTCCACCACGCCGGTGGAGACGCCGTTCATCATGTCCAGCTGACCGTTTTTGTCATAGCGCAGGTAGATCTCGAGACCCCACGGCACCTTGGTCTCGCGGCCGTACAGCTCCTGATTGAAGTAATTGCCGAGTCGGCCGATGGCCTGTGCCAGCAGAATTCCGGGCGCGATGGCATCGCCGAAGGCGGGCAACGGAATCCGGTACACCCGGCAGCCGATCCACGCGCCGATGCCGCCGAGCAGCACCGCGCCCCAGATGCCGAGGCCGCCCTGCCAGATCTTGAGCGCGTCGAGCGGGTGCCCGCCCTCGCCGAAGTACTTCTGATAGTCGGTGGCCACGTGGTAGAGCCGCCCGCCGACCAAGCCGAACGGGACCGCGAACATGGCCACGTCCAGGACATTGCCCGCCTGCCCACCGCGCTGCTGCCACCGCTTCTCGCCCAGCCAGATGGCGACGACGATGCCGATGATGATGCACAGCGCGTAGGCGCGCAGTGGAAACGGTCCGAGGTCCCACACACCGCGGGACGGACTCGGAATGTAGGCCAGCACGTCGGAGGCCGGGAGGCTGTCGGCCAGGGCTCGTATGGTCACGCGCCCACCCTAGTGGAATCGGCGACGAACCCGGCGGCCCCGCACGCCGCGCCGCGACACGCACGACTCGCCGGGTAGCCGACACTGCCCCGGGCACATACTCGCGCCCGGGGCAGTTGTGTTGCGGCAGAGGCTACTTGACCTCGACCAGCTCCAGTTCTTCTTTATGCTTCTTCTCGCTGATCACGGTCAGGATGAGCAGCAGTACCGCGGCCACGGAACCGCCGATGAGGATGGTGAAGCCGCCATTCCAGCCGAAGTGATCGACGGTGAATCCGACCACGGCGCTGGCCGCGACCGAACCGCCCAGGTAGCCGAACAGGCCGGTGAAGCCCGCCGCGGTGCCCGCGGCCTTCTTCGAAACCAGTTCCAGCGCATGCAGGCCGATCAGCATGACCGGGCCGTAGATGAGGAAGCCGATCACGATCATGCAGGCCATGCTGACGGCGGGCATATCGGCGGGGGCCAGCCAGAAGGCGACAGTCGCCACGGTCACCAGGGTCATGAAGAACACGCCCGTCGCGCCGCGATTGCCACGGAACACCTTGTCCGACATCCAGCCCGCGAGCAGCGTGCCCGGAATGCCCGCGTACTCGTAGAGGAAATACGCCCACGAGGACTTGTCGACGGTGAAGCCCTTGACCTCCTTGAGGTAGGTCGGCGACCAGTCGAGCACGCCGTAGCGCAGCAGGTAGATGAAGACGTTGGCGAAGGCGATGTACCAGAGCAGCTTGTTCGGCAGGATGTACTTGCGGTAGATCTCCTTGGCCGTGAGCTCCTGCTCGTCCTTCTCCGAGTAGTCCTTCGGGTAATCGTTCTTGTACTGCTCGATCGGCGGCAGGCCCTCGGACTGCGGGGTGTCCCGCATGAGCACGTACGCGATGACGGCGATGACGATCGCAAAGAACGCGGGCATATAGAACGCCGAACGCCAGTCGTGGAACCAGGCCATGCCCAGCAGGAACAGCAGTGCGGGCAGGCCGCCGCCGACATTGTGCGCGGTATTCCACAGCGACACCACGCGGCCGCGTTCCTTCTGCGACCACCAGTGCACCATGGTGCGTCCCGCGGGCGGCCAGCCCATGCCCTGCACCCAGCCATTGATGAACAACAGCACGAACATGATCAGCACGCTGGAGGTCGCCCATGGCACGAAGCCCATGAAGAGCATGACCGCGGCCGACAGCAGCAGGCCCAGCGGCAGGAACAGCCGCGGGTTCGAGCGGTCGGAGATCGCGCCCATGACGAACTTGGAGACGCCGTAGGCGAGGGAGAGCGCCGAGAGCGCCAGGCCGAGCTGGCCGCGGCTGTAGCCCTCGTCGATCAGGTGCGGGAAGGCCAGCGCGAAGTTCTTGCGCACCAGGTAGTAGGCGGCGTAGCCGACGAAGATGCCGATGAAGATCTGCCACCGCATCCGTTTGTAGTACGGATCGATGTCCTTTTCCGGCAGCCGCTCCTTGTGTGGTGCGGGCGCGAGGAAGCTCAGCATGGGCGGACATTAACTGAGAGTTGTCTGTAACTGCAAATTCGGTTTACCTGGGCAAATAAGCGCGCTTGGAGGTCGGACTTATCCGACTGCCGCCCGATCGCTAGCTAATTGCCCATTTACCGGACCGCGACACGAGCAAAAGGCGCGTATCGAATTCGATACGCGCCCTTCAGCTTTCGAGAACGACCTACGAGGTGACGGCCGCCGAGCGCACGCCCAGCGCCAATTCCTCGGTCAGCGTGCGGACCGCGTCCAGGCCCTGCGCAGCCGCGGACACCAGCGCCGAGCCGACGATGACACCGTCCGCATAGGAGGCGATTTCGGCCGCCTGCGCGCCATTGCGCACACCCAGGCCGACACCGATCGGAATATCGGAGTGGGCGCGAATGCGGGCGCACAGCGCGGGAGCCATCGAGGACACCGCGTCACGCGCGCCCGTCACACCCATGGTGGAGGCCGCGTACACGAAGCCGCGCGAGGCCTCCAGGGTCTTGACCAGACGCTCCTCCGTGGAGGACGGGGCCACCAGGAAGATGCGATCCAGATCGTGCGAGGACGAGGCCACGAACCAGTCGTCGGCCTCCTCCGGAATCAGGTTGGGCGTGATCAGGCCGAGGCCGCCCGCCGCCGCGAGATCGCGGGAGAAGGTGTCGACGCCGTACTGCAGCACCGGATTCCAGTAGGCCATGACGACGGCCTTGCCACCGGCCTGGCTGATGGCCTCCACGACCTTGAACACGTCGCGTACGCGCACACCGCCGCGCAGCGCCTGCTCGGCGGCGGCCTGAATGGTCGGGCCGTCCATCACCGGATCGGAGTAGGCGACGCCGACTTCGATGACGTCACAACCGGATTCGACCATGGCGACGCAGACGTCGATGGAGCCCTGCACATCCGGGTAACCGGCGGGCAGGTACCCGATCAGCGCGGCACGATCCTCTTCACGGCAGGCCGCGAAGGTATTGGCGAGGCGAGACTGCTGGCTCACTTGTGTTCGCCCTCCTTGTCGAAGAGCCCGAACCAGCGGGCCGCGGTGTCCATATCCTTGTCGCCGCGACCGGAGAGGTTCACCAGAATGATCGCGCCCTCGCCCAATTCCTGGCCCAGCTTCAGCGCACCGGCGACGGCGTGCGCCGACTCGATGGCCGGAATGATGCCCTCGGCCCGGCTCAGCAGCAGGAGCGCGTCCATCGCCTCGGTATCGGTGATGGGCCGGTACTCGGCGCGGCCGATATCGTTCAGGAGCGCGTGCTCCGGACCGACACCCGGGTAGTCCAAACCGGCGGAGATGGAATGGGATTCGATGGTCTGGCCGTCCTCGTCCTGCAAGAGGTACGAGTACGCGCCCTGGAACGCTCCGGGGCGGCCACCGGCGAAAGTGGCGGCGTGGCGGCCGGTTTCGACGCCGTCGCCCGCGGCCTCGTAGCCGATCAGGCGCACGTCGGCGTCATCGATGAAGCTGTGGAAGATGCCGATGGCATTGGAACCGCCACCGACACAGGCGGTCACGGCATCGGGCAGCCGACCCGTGAGCGCCTGGATCTGCACCCGGGCCTCCATGCCGATAATGCGTTGGAAGTCGCGCACCATCATGGGGAACGGGTGCGGGCCCGCGGCGGTGCCGAAGCAGTAGTAGGTCTCGTCGGCATTGGTGACCCAGTCGCGCAGCGCCTCGTTGATGGCGTCCTTGAGCGTCTGCGAACCCGTTGTCACACTGATGACTTCGGAGCCGAGCAGGCGCATGCGGGCCACATTCAGCTGCTGCCGGACGGTGTCGACGGCGCCCATGTAGATGACGCACTCGAGGCCGAGCAGCGCGCACGCGGTCGCCGTGGCGACGCCGTGCTGGCCCGCCCCGGTCTCCGCGATGACGCGGGTCTTGCCCATGCGCTTGGCAAGCAACACCTGACCCAGCACATTGTTGATCTTGTGAGATCCGGTGTGGTTCAGGTCTTCTCGCTTGAGCACGATGCGAGCGCCGCCCGCGTGCTTGGCCAGGTTCTTGCATTCGAACACCGGCGACGGCCGCCCGGTGTAGTCGCGCTGCAAGCGGTCCAGCTCATCGAGGAAGTTCGGGTCCACGCGGCACTTGTCGTACTCGGCGGTGACCTCCTCGATCACGGCCATGAGCGCCTCGGGGACGTGCCGCCCGCCGTAGACACCGAAGTGCCCGCCCAGATCGGGCTCGTGCGCACTCTTGTGCGATACGCCCTCACTGGCCTGCGGGAGGCTGTTGTTCTTACCGAGAATGTGATTCGTCTGAGTCATCGGCTCTCTCACCGGCCCCGACGGACCGGCTTAGGGCAGGAGGGGTGAGTTCCGGCGGTCACCAGCTCGGCGACGGCCGCGCGAGGATCACCGCTGGTCACCAGGCCCTCGCCGACGAGCACGGCATCCGCGCCCGCACCGGCGTAGGCCAGCAGATCGGCGGTGCCGCGAATGCCGGACTCGGCAATGCGGATCACTTCGCTGGGCAGACCGGGTGCGATGCGCGCGAACACATCCCGATCCACCTCGAGGGTCTTGAGATTTCGGGCGTTCACGCCGATCACGGAGGCACCGGCCTGAAGCGCGCGATCCGCCTCTTCCTCGGTGTGCACCTCGACCAGTGCGGTCATGCCGAGGGATTCGGTGCGGTCGATGAGCGAGGCCAGCACGTCCTGCTCCAGGGCCGCCACGATCAGCAGGATGACATCCGCGCCGTGGGCGCGGGCCTCATGGATCTGGTACGGGCCGACGATGAAGTCCTTGCGCAGGACCGGGATGTCGACGACCGCGCGGACCGCATCCAGATCCGCGAGCGAACCATTGAAGCGGCGCTGTTCGGTCAGGACGCTGATGATGCGCGCGCCACCGTCTTCATAGGCGCGGGCCAATACGGCCGGGTCCGGGATGGCGGCCAGGGAACCCTTGGACGGGCTGGCCCGCTTCACCTCGGCGATGACGCCGATGCCGTCCGCATGCAGAGCGGCCTTGGCGTCTCGCGGGGAAGGCGCTTTTGTGGCAGCCTGCTTCACAGCCTGGAAATCCAGGAGGGCTTCCCGAGCGGCCACATCCGCGCGGACCCCGTCGAGAATCGAGTCGAGTACCGTCATCTGGCTCGAATCCTTTCTGGGGAGACGGACTTGCTGCCTGAGAATCCCCCCAGGCGCTGTCTCACCGATGACTGAAAGAGTAAATGGCTATGTTCCCGCCGCTGACGGCGGGGGCGGAACCAGGAGCAACGCTGCTCCAACTTCCTGTTCACGCGGGCTTGTGGCCCGCTGCCCCGCTACCTGGATCATCGTGTGCGGCAGGGGCATTGGTTTCATCGTCGGTCGGATCCGCACCGGCATCCAGGGCATCCCAGAGCACACGGCCCGACAACTGCTCGCGCGGCCCGGATTGTGACCCGGATTCCCCGCCCTGAGCATGGGCGTGATGTTCGGCAACCTGTTCGGCCGCCGCCGACTTCCGGAAGACCGGATTGTCGTACTTCCCGGACATTCGCGCGGACTCGGCGGGCATGCGCGTGAGCAGGACACCGGCCGCGAACGCGGCCACCGCGCCGATGAGCGTCAGCACCGCGGGAAGCGACGAGGTATCAGCTTTGTCCGCATGCTCCCAAGTACGCAACTCGGCCAGCCGCCCGGCCCGCTCCACGGTCTTGCCCTGCCCCATGAGCAGCGCATACGCGGGCACGGCGGACACCGCGGCCAGCACCGCCACCACAACACCCAGAATGCGGCGCACCCAGCCTCTCGCGGCGAACACCGCGGCCATGGTGGCCACCAGCGCCAGCGCCAGTGGGGTCAATGCGCCGAACCACGTCGCACCGCCCAGATTCACGGTGCGTGGCGGCCCGAGCTCACTGGTGACATCGAGCTTTACCCACGTCATCCGCGACGCCACCCACAGCAGTCCCGCCGCGATCGCCAGCAACGCCACGGCACCGATCGGCTTGCGCCGCTTGGCCGCAGCGTCCGCCTCAGCGGCTCGCGCGTCCGCCTCGGCCTGGGCCGCATCCGATTCGGCGGCTGCCACATCCGATTCGATCCCCGCGACGTCGGATTCGATCGCCGCCGCATCGGATTCGGCGGCCGCGACATCTGCTGCGACAGAGCGCAGCTCAGCATCCAGGGCGGCGGTCTCCGCGGCGGCGGATCGCGCATCGCCCTCGGCGGTGGCACGGTCGGCGGCCGCGGCCTTCCGGTCGGCCTCGCGACCGTCCGAATCACGCTGCGAGGCAGCCGCGTCCGCCGAGGCCGGTTCGGGGGTCTGCGAGTCGTGCTGTGCCGCCGTGCTTTCCGAGGCCGGGGTGGGCTTCGGATCGGTCATTGCCCGTCACCGTTCGGCTTGTAGGCCCGCAGTGTTTCGGCGGCGGCGACGGCCTTCAGGACGGCCATGGCCTTATTGCGGGATTCGACGTCCTCGTAGTCGGGGTCGGAGTCGGCTACGACGCCCGCGCCCGCTTGGACGTAGGCGGTGCCGTTCTTGAGGAGGGCGGTGCGGATGCAGATGGCGGTGTCGGCGTCGCCCGCGAAATCGAGGTAGCCGACCACGCCGCCGTAGATGCCGCGGCGAGTGGTTTCGAGTTCCTCGATCAACTCCATGGCGCGGACCTTCGGTGCGCCGGAGAGGGTGCCCGCCGGGAAGCAGGCGTTCACGGCGTCGAGGGCGATCTTGCCGTGGGCCAGACGGCCGGAGACCGTGGAGACCAGGTGCATGACGTGTGAGTAGCGCTCGATGTGGCGGTACTCGGTGACGCGCACGGTGCCGGGCTCGCAGACGCGCCCGAGGTCATTGCGGCCGAGGTCGACGAGCATGAGGTGCTCGGCGTTCTCCTTCTCGTCGGCGAGCAGGCCCTTTTCGAGGAGGAGATCGTCCTCCTCGGTGGTCCCGCGCCAGCGCGTGCCCGCGATGGGATGGGTCGTCGCGACCCCGTCCTTGACCGTCACGAGCGATTCGGGGCTGGATCCGACTATGGAGAAGGCGGTGCCGCCGGAGCCGTCCGGAATGTGCATGAGGTACATGTACGGGCTCGGGTTGGAGGCGCGCAGCATGCGGTACAGGTCGATCGGGGTGCCGCCGTACTCCATTTCGAAGCGCTGCGAGAGCACCACCTGGAACGCCTCGCCCGCCTCGATCTCCTTGATCAGGCGGCGCACCCCGGCCCCGAATTCCTCGGAGGTGCGCTGGCGGCGGTAGTTCGGCTCGGGGCGGTCGAACACCGACACGGTGGAATCGGCGGGCGCGGCCAGGGCCTCGGTCATGCGGTCCAGGCGGGCGACCGCGTCGTCGTAGGCCTCGTCCACGCGCTCGTCGGTGCCATTCCAGTTCACGGCATTCGCGATGAGCGTGATCGCACCCTCGTGGTGGTCGAAGGCGGCCAGATCGGTGGCCAGCATGAGGACCATCTCGGGCAGTTCGAGGTCGTCGTCGGCCAGGCTGGGCAGGCGTTCCATCCGGCGGACCGCGTCATAGCCGAGGTAGCCGACCATGCCGCCGGTCAAAGGCGGCAATCCGGGCAGGCGTTCGGTGCGCAGGACCTGCAGGGTTTCGCGCAGCGCGGCGAGGGGGTCACCACCGGCCGGAGCGTCGGCCGGAGTCTGGCCGAGCCAGGCCGCCTCGCCGTCGACCACGCTCAATGCGGTCGGGCTGCCCGCGCCGATGAACGACCATCGAGACCAGGAGCGGCCGTTCTCCGCGGACTCCAGCAGGAAGGTTCCCGCCCGGTCCGCGGCCAGTTTGCGATAGGCCGAAAGAGGAGTCTCGGAGTCCGCCAACACCTTTCGAATCACCGGTACGACCCGGTGATCGGCCGCGAGCAGACGGAACTGTTCACGGGAGGTGGTGGAGGTGGTCGACGTGCCGCTCATGCACCCATCATTCCAGGCCCACCTACCGGTATGTAATTCGCGCTCCCCGCCCAGCCGAAGCGCCACCGGCCGCGAATACTCGATGCGGTCGTCACTACACTCGCGGCAATCTGCTCTGCCCGCAGATATGAGAGGTCGCACGGATATCTGAATCTTGCTCCGCCCAATCGAGAGGAGTTCAACACAGATGTACCCCTCGCAACCGGTCGCACCGGAGGGTCCCCGGCACGCTCAGCAGCTCGGCTCGCACCCCGGTCAGCCGCCGCGGATGATGAATATGAACCAGGGCGGCAAGGCCTCCGCCATCGCCTCGTTCGTCACGTATGTGAAGGCCTTGGAGGCACTCGACCCGCGTAGCTTCCCAGAGGAGTATGCCGAGCACACCGACCGCATTCGGGAGCTCAAGCCGTTCCTGCGGGCGCACGGCATTCTCGATGTCATGGATATCAAGAACCCCGAGGTGGCCGCTCTCATCGGCGTCTAGCGACTCCGCAGGCTTTCCGGCCCGCGCACGGACCATCCGGTCCGGCGCGGGCCCGCTCATCTCCGGGGTATCCCCCCGAAACTTTCCCGGAGGCGCGACCTCCGAATAGGCCTGTAATCTCCTGCGTATGAAGCCAGGTCAGCTCGCTCCCAACTTCGAGCTTCCCGATCAGTCCGGCACCACCCGCTCCCTCGATTCGCTGCTGGCGGAGGGGCCGGTCGTGCTCTTCTTCTATCCCGCCGCGAACACGCCGGTGTGCACCGCCGAGGCGTGCCATTTCCGGGATCTCGCAGGCGAATTCAAGGCGCTCGGCGCGTCCTGCGTCGGCATCAGCGCGGACTCGGTGGACGTGCAGTCCGGATTCGCGGAGAAGCAGGGCCTGGGTTACCCGATCCTGTCCGACGCGGGCGCGAAGGTGGCGGCCGAGTTCGGCGTCAAGCGCGGGCTGCTCGGAGCCATCGCGCCGGTCAAGCGCACCACGTTCGTGATCGACAAGGACCGCAAGATCGCCAAGGTGATCTCCAGCGAGATCCGCGCCAATGTGCACGCCGACGAGGCCCTGGAATTCTTGCGTCAGCGCGGCTGATCCGGACAATCCTCGCGGTGCCTCTGAGCGGCACCCGGTTGGTGAGCCCTGAGCGGCGCACCCGAGGGGCCCCGCGCGGCGCTGCCTGACGCGCCGGGCGGGGCGGCATACGCTGGGTCTATGACTACGCCCAGCGAGGTGACCACGCCCGGCGGAGATGTGCCGGAGCGCAAGCATTCGTCGTTCGTCACGTGGCGCAATCGGATCATCGCGGGCGTGATCGTCGCGGTGGTGCTGTGGGTGTCGTATTTGATTCTGGCCGCGTTCATTCCACGGTGGTGGGCGCAGCGAATCGCCGAAAACGTGCACGGGAGTTTCGCCAAGGGCATTTGGTCCGGTTTGGCAATGGGTGCCGTATGTACGGCGGTGCCACTTTTCCTGCTGTTGCTGGCGGTGCTGATCCGGGGTAAACGGGGCGGTCCGTTTATTGCGGGCGCTGCGGCCGTTCTCGCCCTCGCGGCGGCCATACCGAATTTGATGACGCTGACCATCGTGCTCGGGAACTCGAATGCCGCACACGCCGGTGAACGCATTCTCGATGTCGACGCGCCGGGATTCCGCGGGGCCGCGCTGGTGGGTGCGATCGCGGCGGCGGTGCTGTTCCTGCTGGTGGCATTTCTCTTGGTGCGCAGGCGATTCCGCCGCCATCGTGCCGAGAAACAGCGCACCGAACCGGAAAAGCCTCGCGTATCGACCGAACCGCCGATGAATCCCGCCGAACCGCGCGAGTACTGAATTCGCATCCGACACGCGTGATGGATGTCACGTCATTCAGCAACCTCGTGCGTGCTGAGCGAAATCGTGGCAAACTTTGACGTGCGGGTGACTGGTGTTGCTGTTCCGCCAATCGTTTGGTTAGAGCGCACAACGATGTCACTTGGCTGCTACGAGAGGGCTGGCACGGTGACCAAGTGGTTGAATCCCATGGAACAGGGAGCTTGGCGAGCCCTTGTCGCCCTCACGACCCGCCTCCCCGCCGCACTGGATACTCAGCTCCAACGTGAGTCCGGGATTACCCATTTCGAATACTTCGTGATGACTCTGCTCTCCGAAGAACCAGGCCACCGGTTGCAACTGAGTGAGCTTGCGCAAAAGGCAAACGCATCGCTATCGCGTCTCTCGCATGTGATCTCGAAACTTGAACGCCTGGGCTGGGCGCAGCGCGTCACCATCACGGGCCGCCGCGGGGCGCAGGCCGTGCTCACCGATGCGGGATTCCGCAAGGTCACCGAGGCCGCGCCCGGATATGTGGAAACCGTGCGCGGCTTGGTGTTCGACGGTCTCGACAAAGACCAGACCAAAGAGTTGCTCGAATTGAGCGAGGCCCTGGTGGCGCAATTGGAGAAGGGCCTGGCCCGGGGCCTCGGCCGATCCGCCCGCCAGGCACCGCATTTCGATGCCGACGGGACCGAAAAGCTCTGATCCACAAGCTGTTACAGGAGCCGATCACCCTGGGACAGCAGCACATCGGTGTCGAAGCAGGTGTGCGTGCCGGTGTGGCAGGCCGCGCCCTCCTGATCGACGACCAGCAGCACGGTGTCGCCATCGCAATCCAGGCGCACCTCGTGCACGTACTGGGTGTGGCCGGAGGTCTCGCCCTTGACCCAGTACTGCTGCCGGGACCGCGAATAGTAGGTGCCCTTGCGGGTTTCCAGCGTGCGGGCGAGGGCCTCGTCGTCCATCCACGCCATCATGAGCACATCGCCGGTGCCACGCTCCTGCGCGATGGCGGCGAACAGGCCGTCCTCATTGCGCTTGAGGCGGGCGGCGATTGCGGGATCGAGACTCATGCACACTGTTATACAGGGCGAGTTCGGGCGGTCCGGCAATCACCCTGCCCGGTAATCGCCTTGACGAAATGGAAAACCTGCACCACTATGGGTGGAGTTCATGCACCTCGATAGGTGAGGCTCCTACGCGAACACAGGCCACTGATCTGACGACGTCGAGAGACGCCCAAGGTTAGGACAGGTTTTCCCGGATTAAGGGATAACCCGAAGTGGCTTCCCGGCTAACCCGCCGGGACACGTCGCGTAGTGCCGAAACTCTGACGAGAGGGGTGCTCACCAGGCTTTTTGCCCGTGATGCGACTCCTGCAGTGCCCTGCTTCGGCGCCCCCGTACGCCCATGCCGCCAGGAGGTGAGTACCACAGTTGAAACCCGGTGACAGTCCGCATCCGGATGCACTCGACTGCATTCACTTACCCCGTCGCGGCTCGCATTCCCACTGATTCTTCAGCGGCGCAGCGCATTTCTCTTCGACAATTGTCCTATTGACGACAATTGCCGGTGAGTCATGCCCAGCAAACCCTGAAATCATTTCGGCGCGTGCAGATTGCGACTCGCAATTCAGGAGTTAGACCATGACCAACGCAACCCTTACCACCAACACCCCAACCCGCCGCACCGGCCCCTCCCGCCTCACCGCCGCGGTCCTCACCAGCTGCCGCCGCGGTGCGGGCCGAATCTGGGCCCGCACCAACCTGACCCCGGAAGAGCGCGCCAACCTCCTGGCCAGCCACACTCCCCCGGCCATTGTCAGCGCCTCCCTCGGCTACCACTCGCCCCGCTAGGCCCGGCCCGCCGAGCTGGGCAGACTCAGGCCCTCGAAACGTCGACGCCCTGACCGAAGCGCTGAACGCTGCTCGCATACTGCCGCACGGTGCAGTGGGCTAAGACGCAGTACATCAACAGGTTTCAGAGCTGGCTGTAGCTTCCGACCGCTCGTCCGCTACAGCTCAGGGGAAAGGCACGGCCTCCGGTGCGTCACCGGGGGCCGTGCTCATTTCCGCAAAGTGTTTCTGCCGTCAGCGGACGATGATGCCTTCGGTGCGCATGGCGTCCTTCACCTGGCCGATGGTGAGATCGCCGAAGTGGAAGACGCTGGCGGCCAGTACGGCGTCCGCGCCGGACTGCACGGCGGGGGCGAAGTCTTCGACCTTGCCCGCGCCGCCGGAGGCGATGACGGGGACCGAGACCGCGGCGCGGACGGCGCGAATCATGGGCAGGTCGAAACCGGCCTTGGTGCCGTCGGCGTCCATGGAGTTGAGCAGGATCTCGCCGACGCCCAATTCCGCACCGCGCACGGCCCATTCGACGGCGTCGATGCCGGTGCCGCGCTTGCCGCCGTGCGTGGTGACCTCCCAGCCCGAGGGCGTGGGGTCCTGGCCCTGCGGCACGGTGCGGGCATCCACCGACAGCACGATGCATTGCGAGCCGAAGCGTTCCGACATCTCGCGCAGCACTTCGGGTCTGGCGATGGCGGCGGTATTCACCGACACCTTGTCCGCGCCCGCGCGCAGCAGCCGGTCCACGTCCTCGACGGTGCGCACGCCGCCGCCGACGGTGAGCGGGATGAAGATCTGCTCGGCGGTGCGGGTGACCACGTCGATCATGGTGCCGCGGTCGCCGGTGGAGGCGGTCACGTCCAGGAAGGTCAGTTCGTCCGCGCCCTGCGCGTCGTAGGCGGCGGCCAGTTCCACGGGATCGCCCGCGTCCCTCAGGTTTTCGAAGTTGACGCCCTTGACCACGCGGCCGGCGTCCACGTCCAGGCACGGAATTACGCGCACTGCCAACGTCATTGCTCTACCTCTCGTCGGAACTGTCAGCGACGCGGCTCACTTCGTCGTTGATCATGTCCAGTAGTTCCTCGTGCACTCCGGGCGCGGCGGCCAGCACCGATCCGGATTCGATGGTCCAGTCCCGCCCGCGCAGGTCGGTGACCACGCCGCCGGCGGCGCGCACCAGCGCCACTCCGGCCGCATTGTCCCAGGGGTGGTGGCCGAAGACCACTGCCCCGCCCAAGACGCCGGATGCGGTGTAGGCCAGGTCGATTCCGGTGGAGCCGTGCATGCGCATCCGGCCGGACAGGCGGCTCAGCGCGCCCATCAGGTTGAACCGGAAGATGCCCGGAATGCGGCCTTGCCCATCGATATTGAAGGTTCCGAAGCCGATCATGGCGTTGGAGAGTTTGCCGGGTTCCAGGCGCGGCAGGGGCTGCCCGTTCAGGTAGACCGGTCCGCCCACGCGGGCGGCGTAGCGCTGTCCGAGGCCGGGCAGCCAGGTCAGACCCAGCACCGGCACACCTTCCTGCACCAGCGCCAGCAGCATGCCGGACAGTGGGTGCCCGGAGGAATAGTTGAAGGTGCCGTCGATGGGGTCGAGCACCCAGGCGGTGCCCGAAAGCAGCTGCGGCCCACCGAATTCCTCACCGTGCACCGGAATCCCGGTGCGCGCCAGCAGTTCCCGCGAGAGCGTGCGCTCCAGCTCCAGGTCCAGCTCGGTGGCGAAGTCATTGCGGCCCTTCTGGACCGCGCTGGGTGCGCCGACGCCCTCGACGAACCGCGAGGCAGCGCCGTCGAGTGCGTCTCGGGCAATGCTGAGCAGTTCGTCGAGGTCGGTCACGGGCTAGCGCACCGCCGCGAGGGCTTCGGGCAGGGTGAATCGGCCGGCGTAGAGCGCCTTGCCGATGATCGCGCCCTCCACGCCCTCCTCGACCAGGCCCGCGATGGCGCGCAGGTCGTCGAGGACGGAGATGCCGCCGGACGCGATGACCGGGGCGTCGGTGGCATTGGCGACCATGGTCAGCAGTTCCAGGTTCGGGCCGGTGAGGGTGCCGTCCTTGCTCACGTCGGTGACGACGTAGCGGGAGCAGCCGTCACGTTCGAGGCGCTCGAGTACTTCCCACAGGTCGCCGCCGTCGGTGACCCAGCCGCGGCCGCGCAGCCGCCAGTCACCGTCGATCAGTTTGACGTCCATGCCGACCGCGATCTTGTCGCCGTATTCGCCGATGGCGCGGGCGCACCACTCCGGGTTCTCGATGGCGGCGGTGCCGAGGTTGACGCGGGCACAACCGGTCGCGAGGGCCGCCTTCAGCGATTCGTCATCGCGAATGCCGCCGGACAGCTCCACCTTCACATCGAGCTCACCGATCACCTCGGCCAGCAGGTCGCGATTGCTGCCCTTGCCGAATGCGGCGTCCAGATCCACCAGATGCACCCACTCGGCCCCGGCATGCTGCCAAGCCAGAGCGGCATCGCGCGGCGAACCGTAATTGGTTTCGCTGCCCGCCTCCCCCTGAACCAGGCGCACGGCCTCACCATTGGCGACATCGACGGCAGGTAGCAGCACAAGACTCACGGGAGCATCCTAGTGGTTATCGATCGGCGAGCCGTCGTCGGCCTGGGGTCGGTCAGCCCCGGTCGTGGGTTTCCAGAATGCGGGTGAGGGTCAGTACGAAGTTGGCTCGCTCGGCGGCGGTGAAGCCCGGGAGGAGTTCGGATTGGGCTGCTTCCAGGCGGACGTCGAGGTCGTGGAGGTGGGTGGCTCCGGCCTTTGTGAGGGTGATGGTGTTGCGGCGGCGGTCGGCGGGGTCGGGGGTGCGGTTCACGAAACCGCGGTCGGTGAGGTCGTTGATGGCGGCGACGATATCGCTGCGGTCTATGCCGGTGCGGCGGCCGAGGTCGGCCTGGCTGAGGGGGCCGGACTCGTCGAGGGTGACGAGTAGGGCGTAGTGGTAGCGACGCGAGCCCGTGGGCTCCAGGGCTCGGTCCGTCGCACGATTCGCGAGTATGGCGACCTGATTGACCAGTCGTGTGGGCAGCGCACGCAGCCTGCCGGATGCTCCCTCGTGTGCGGTCTCCATGCCCGCACTCTAACAACACTTGTTGGTTCCACCCACGATCGGATACATTGGTGCCACCAACGTTGGATCAACCAACAGTTTGTTCGAAAGGCCCCACCGATGAACAAGATTCGCTACGCCTTGCCGCTGCTCCCAACCCTTCAGCCCAAGTGACGAGCATGCACTGACTGAGTGGCCACTCGACGTATGCCCCAGCCATTACATGCTCGTGCTCGGATCGATGGCGAGTGTTCATTCATGCAGAGGTTCGGCGGCGTGTTGCCTGCACCATTGGACGCTCGTTGGGGTGGGGGTGGGATGAGATGGCGAAACCCCCGCTGGTGGCGGGGGTTTCGGTGGTTGCGGGGTGGGCTCTAGAGGGATTGGACCCAGTTGTGGAGGAGTTGGGCACCTGCATCGCCGGACTTTTCCGGGTGGAATTGGGTGGCCGACAACGGGCCGTTCTCGACTGCGGCCAGGAAGGGGACGCCGTGTTCGGACCAGGTGAGTTTGGCGGGGGCCAGGTTGCTGTTGTTGTCGTCCCAGGCCCAGTTCTGGGCGGCGTAGGAGTGGACGAAGTAGAAGCGGGTGTCGGCGTCCATGCCTGCGAACAGGACGCTGCCCTCGGGAGCCTTGACCGTGTTCCAGCCCATGTGCGGGAGGACGGGGGCGTCCAGGCGCTCGACGACGCCGGGCCATTCGCCGCAGCCTTCGGTTTCTACGCCGAATTCGACGCCGCGTTCGAAGAGGATCTGCATGCCCACGCAGATGCCGAGGACGGGGCGGCCGCCCGCGAGGCGCTTGCCGATGATGCGGTCGCCGCGCACGCCGAGCAGGCCTGACATGCAGGCGGCGTAGGCACCGACGCCGGGGACCACGAGACCGTCTGCGTTCAAGGCGATTTCGGGGTCGGCGGTGACGGTGACGTCCGCCCCCGCGCGGACCAGGGCGCGTTCGGCGGAGTGCAGGTTGCCGGAGCCATAGTCGAGCAAGGCAAGGGTCTTCTTGGCGCTCATAGGGTTCCCTTGGTGGAGGGGACGCCGCTCACGCGCGGGTCGAGTTCGACGGCGGCGCGCAAAGCCCGTGCCACCGCCTTGAATTCGGCTTCGGTGATGTGGTGCTGGTCGCGGCCGTAGAGGACGCGCACGTGCAGGGCGATGCGGGCGTTCAGCGCGATCGACTCGAAGACGTGGCGGTTCAGGACAGTCGAGTAGGACGCGCCGGGGCCCGCGGACGGAATCACGGTGTGCAGCAGGTGTTCCGGTTCGCCGACGTGCACGCAGTACGGGCGGCCGGAGACATCCACGATGGCCTGGGCGAGGGTTTCGTCCATGGGGATGAAGGAGTCGCCGAAGCGGCGGATGCCCTTCTTGTCGCCGAGCGCCTGCGCCAGGGCCTGGCCGATGACGATGGCGGTGTCCTCGACGGTGTGGTGCGCCTCGATCTCGATATCGCCCTTGGCCTGCACGGTCAGGTCGAAGCTGCCGTGCTGGCCGAACGCGGTCAGCATGTGGTCGTAGAACGGGACGCCGGTGGAGATATCGGTCTTGCCGGTGCCGTCGAGGTTCAGTTCGACCATGATGCTGGATTCGCGGGTGGTGCGTTCCACGCGGGCGATTCGGTTCATGCTCGCTTCCATGTTTTTCATAGGCCGGGCGCTCATAGGGCGACCAGCTCGGTCGCGGCCAATTTCGCGCTGACACGCAGGAATTCGTCGTTCTCGGCGACCAGGCCGATGGTGGTGCGCAGGTAGCCGGGGATGCCGACATCTCGGATGAGGACGCCCTCGTCCAGATAGTGCTGCCAGGCGCGGGCGGAATCGGCGAAGCGGCCGAAGAGGACGAAGTTGGCGGTGGAGGGGATGACCTCGTAACCCATGTCACGCAAGGCGGCCATGACGCGATCGCGTTGCGCCGCCAATTCGGCGACGCTGGCGAGGGTTTCATCGGCATGGCGCAGGGCCGCACGCGCGGCGGCCTGAGTGACCACGGACAGGTGGTACGGCAGGCGCACCAGCAGCATGGCGTCGATGACGGCGGGTGCGGCCACCAGATAGCCGAGGCGACCGCCTGCGAAGGCGAACGCCTTGCTCATGGTGCGGCTGATCACCAGCTTGGCGGGGTAGCGGTCGATGAGCTCGATCGCGCTTGCCTCGCTGGAGAATTCGCCGTATGCCTCGTCCACCACGACGATGCCGGGGGCGGCCTCGAGGATTCGGACCAGGTCGTCCTGCGGAATGCTGTGGCCGGTCGGGTTATTGGGGCTGGTCACGAAGACCACGTCGGGGCGGCGATCGTGAATCACCATGACCGCGTAGTCGATATCGAGCGAGAAGTCGCCATTGCGCTTCGCCTCGATCCATTCGGTGTCGATGCCCTCGGAGATGATCGGGTGCATCGAGTACGACGGCACGAAACCCAGTGCGCTGCGGCCGGGTCCGCCGAAGGCCTGCAACAGCTGTTGCAGGATTTCATTGGATCCATTGGCGGCCCACACATTCGAGACGTCCACCGCGACACCGGTTTGCCGGGTCAGGTAGGCGGCCAGGTCGGTGCGCAGGCCGACGGCGTCGCGGTCCGGGTAACGGTGCAGGTCGGCGGCGGCGGCGCGCACGGATTCGGCCACGTCGTCGATCAGGGCCTTGCTCGGCGGGTGCGGGTTCTCATTGGTGTTCAGCTGCACCGGCACCGTCAATTGCGGTGCGCCGTAAGGGCTCTTGCCGCGCAGGTTCTCGCGCAGCGGCAGATCATCCAGGGAGATACCGGCCCCGGGAACGGTCACAGAGTTCACGAGAGCTCCCCGAAACGCGCCTGCACGGCCTGACCGTGGGCGGGCAGATCCTCGGCATTGGCGAGTGCGACCACATGCCCGGCGACATCCTTGAGCGCCGCCTCGGTGTACTCGACGACGTGAATGCCGCGCAGGAAGGTCTGCACGCTCAAACCCGAAGAGTGCCGGGCACATCCGGCGGTCGGCAGCACGTGGTTGGAGCCCGCGCAATAGTCGCCGAGGCTGACCGGGGCCCATGCGCCGACGAAAACCGCTCCGGCACTGCGCACCTGGGCGGCGACGGCGGAGGCATTCGCGGTCTGGATCTCCAGGTGCTCGGCGGCGTAGGCGTTCACCACGCGCAGGCCCTGGGCGATGTCATCAACGAGCACCGTGCCGGACTGCTTGCCGGACAAGGCTTCCGTGACGCGATCGTGGTGCTTGACGACCGCCATTTGCGCGGTCAGGGCGGCATCCACCGCGTCGGCCAGTTCCGGGCTGTCGGTGACGAGCACGCTGGCGGCCAACACATCGTGCTCGGCCTGGGAGATGAGGTCCGCGGCCACGTGCACCGGATCGGCGGTGGCGTCGGCCAGAATGGCGATCTCGGTCGGGCCCGCCTCGGCATCGATGCCGACCAGCCCGCGGCACAGCCGCTTGGCGGCCGTCACATAGATATTGCCCGGACCGGTGATCATGTCCACCGGCTCGAGCTGCGCGCCATCGGTATCGGTGCCGCCGTAGGACAGCAGTGCGACCGCTTGCGCGCCACCCACCGCCCACACTTCCTCGACACCCAGCAGCTGAGCGGCCGCCAGAATGGTCGGGTGCGGCAGTCCGCCGAACTGCGCCTGCGGCGGGGAGGCGACCACGAGCGATTCGACGCCCGCGGCCTGCGCCGGGACAACGTTCATGACCACGCTCGACGGGTAGACGGCATTGCCGCCCGGCACATACAGTCCGACCCGCTCGACCGGCACCCACCGCTCGGTGACGGTGCCGCCCTCGACGACCTCGGTGGTCTTATCGGTCCGCCGCTGATCCGCGTGCACCTTGCGAGTCCGCTCGATGGCGACCTCCAGCGCGGCCCGCACGGCCGGATCCAGTTCCTCGAGCGCCTTGGCGAGTTCGGCCGCGGGTACCCGCACCACCGCAGGGGTCACGCCATCGAACTTCTGGCTGAACTCCTGCGCGGCCTGCACGCCCCGATCGCGAATAGCCTCCACGACCGGCCGCACATGATGCAGCACCGAGTCCACGTCAACCCCTCCGCGCGGCAGAGCCACGCGCAGTTCGGCGGCAGTGGGCGTACGTCCGCGCAGATCAGTGCGGGCGAGCTCGATGCGGCTAGTCATAGCGCTGTGCAGTCCTTGTCTGTGCTGAATCGAAGGGGTCCGCAAGCAGCCGAAACTGCCCACGACCAGCTACCACACTATCCGGTCGCCCCCAGCCCTTTTCCGCCCCACCGTGGTCCACCGCCCCCGCAACCCCCAGATGCGACCCACCTCACACCCAACCACCCCCACACCCAGCATCCGACCAGCGTGACACCGCGATCCCTCTCATCCCCCGCAAGCACCCGCGATCCGAACCGATGAGGGACCTGTGGTGGCGCGAAAAACGCTCTCATTCCGCCACTACAGCTCCCAAGTGCGGCAGCAGTTGCCGATGAGTCCGGCCCAGAGGTCGCAGATTGCCGACCCAGGCCACCTGAGCGAGGGCTTGGCCAATGGGCGAGGGAGCTGTGGTGGCGTGAAAGGCGCTCATATTCCGCCACTACAACTCCCTCGGCTCGGCGGCCGTGCCGATGAGTGCGGCCCAGGCCATCTGCGCGAGAGGTGGTCGGTGGGGTGAGGGAGCTGTGGTGGTGTCGAATGCCCCGAAATTCCGCCACCACAGCTCCCTCGGCCGCCAGCGGCTCGAGCCCAGCGCGGACGAGCCGAGCGATTGACCATTGGCCGAGAGAGCTCTGGCGGCGGTGGGGTCCGGATTCCCGACATCATTGCTCCCTCGGTCGCCAGCGGCCCCGGCGCGGGCACACGATGGGTGAGAGGCGAGTGCCGTGCCGCCGAGTTGGGCGCCGGCACGGACTAATCGAGCGGTCAGCCAACGGCTGCGGGAGCTTTTGGTGGTGGAAGGTCTGGGGAATGGGATGCGGGGGTGGGGGTGGGGTGGATAGGTTGGTGGGGTGACTGTTCTCGGTGCTGTGTCGATGCCTCAGATTGCTCCTGAACGTCTTGCGGCCGTGGGGGTTGCGGCTGAGGAGAGTGGGGTGGAGGAGCTTTGGTTGTGGGAGGACTGTTTTTGGGGTGGGGGGATTGCTTCGGCGGCAACGGTGTTGGCTCGGACCGAGCGGGTTCGGGTGGGGATCGGGGTTATGCCGGTGCCGCTGCGGAATGTGGCTTTGACGGCTATGGAAGTGGCCATGTTGGCGCGGATGTATCCGGGGCGGGTGATTCCCGGGTTCGGGCATGGGGTGCAGGAGTGGATGGGGCAGGTGGGGGCTCGAGTGGACTCGCCTATGACGCTGCTCAGAGAACAGCTCGGTGCGCTGCGGGGGCTGTTGAATGGTGAGAAGGTCAGTGTCGCAGGGCGATACGTGACGCTCGAGGAGGTGGCCTTGGATTGGCCGCCGATCGAGACGCCCGTGATCGCTGCCGCCGCCACCGGACCGCGCACCGTGCGACTCGCGGGCGAGCTTGCCGATGCGACCATTCTTACTTCGCGGACTTCGCCCGATGGGGTTCGCTCCGCGCGGGCGCTCATCGATGAGGGGCGCGCGAAGGCTGGGCGCACCGATGACCATCGAGTGATCGTCTATGTCCGCACGGCGACCGGGCCCGATGCCGCCGCACGCCTCGAGCTCGCGCAGGATCGTGAGGGCACCGAGGTGGGCGCGGGTGTCGCGGGTGGGCCGGAGACGGTTGCGGATGCGGTGCGCCGGTATGCCGAGGCGGGCGCGGACACCGTTGTGCTGGAACCGATCGCGGATCACCCGGACCCGGTGGAATTCATTCGCTTTGTCGGAGAGCAGGTGCGGCCGCTGCTCGCGTGATCGCGCCACAGCACGCTAGAGTCCCGCAGCCATGGGGAGCGACACGGTTGCGGAGTTCACGACGGCACCGGCCGGGTACTGGCCGACCGGGGCGCCTCGCCCGCCTTCGGTGAGTTTGGGAGCCGGGCTCACGCTCGGGGTCATCCCGCTCGGATTGGGTGTGGCGGCGGTGCTCGCGGGTGCGCGGGTGTTGCGCGATGGCAGTTTCGAGATCTATGGCGCGTTCGGGATCGCGCTCGCGTGCCTGCTGTCGATCGCCTGCATTGCTGCCATGGTCGTGGGTATCGCGATGCTGCGCCCGCCGGTGCTGCTCGAGTCGGACGGCATTGTGATCACCCGGGGATTGTGGACGAACGGGCTGTTCTATTGGTTCGCGTGCTCGACCCTGTGTGCCGGACTGTGGCTGCTGGTGAGTGTGAGCGCGGGCGCGTGGCTGGCGGCCGCGCTCGGGCTGATCTTGTTCGCGGTGGCGGCGGTCTGCCTGTGGGCGCTCGTGCACGAGAGCCGTGCCCGTCTGGAGATCGACTCCGAGGGGATGCGGCTGACCGTCCCGCATCGCGATCGCGAATTCCCCTGGGATGCCATCTCCGATGTCCGCCTCGAGCGGGTGCGGGTCGGAAGCGCCGATGTCCCTCAGATCGAATTCCATTGCCGGACAGCCGCGGTGGTCACCCACCGCGGCTCCCGGCCAACGGCCTTCGAGAAGGACGGCCCGACCGGCCGCCCCTACCGAATCAAGTTCAAGGGCCTCCCGGTGCGCCCGGAAGCGCTGCTGGCGACCATCGAATTCATGATCGCCCATCCGGACGAACGCACCGGGCTCACCGCGCGCGAGATCGCCGCGACTCTGGGCTGATCAGACCACGACCTCGAGTTTTCGATTTCAGATTTCCCACCGGGACGAGTGCGCCAGGCTCACCGCCTCGGAGATCGCCGGGACTCTGGGCTGACCACCACGGCCTCGGCATCCAGCTTGCGGTGGACCAGGTGCTGCTGCGCGAAGGTGCACGCGTTCTGGGCCACGAAATACAGCAGGATCGCCACCGGGAAGATGAAGCCCGCGATGAGCGCACCGGCCGGAAAGACCCACAGCGCCAGCATGTTCATCACATTCGTCTGAGCCGTGGGTTCGGCACCGGTCTCCCGCTGCCGGGCCACCGAGAAGCGCGCGGTGAAATGCGTGGCGATCGCGGCGATCGCCATCAGCGGAATCGCCACCGCGGCAACGGATCCGAAGGTGTCACCGGCACTGGACAGCGTCGCGCCGAGGTGCACCCCGAACAGCTTCGCCTCGAGGAACGAGTCCACCTGGTCAGCGGAGAACACGTAGTTGGCGGTGTGTGCGTCCTGGAACGAGCGCAGCACATGGAACAGCCCAAGGAACACCAGCGTCTGCCCGACGAGTGGCAGGCAGCCGAGCAGGACATTGACCCCGTTCTCCTGCTGCAACTTCTGCATCTCGGCGGCCTGCTTCTCGGTATTCCCGGCGTGCTTGCGCTTGATCTCCTGCATCTGCGGAGCCATCCGGGCCAAAGCCCGCTGGAACCTCATCTGCGCCAGGAACGGCCGGAACAGCAATGCGCGCAAGGTAATCACCAGGAACACGATCGCCAGCACCCACGCCACCCCACTGGCAGCGCCGAACACCGAAGCGAACACCGTGTGCCACACCCACAGCACACCGGACACGGGATAGTAAACGAAATCGAGCACGGAAAACCCTCACTACGAGGACCCGCGACACCGCCGAATCAGGCGAATGAATGGCACCGCGAGCGAAGCGAATCAGGACAGCTGAAGGCCCGTCCGCGCATTCAACACGCGATCAGGCCGCAGCCAGCCCCGGCGCTCTAGCCCGTACCCGCCCCGCGGTATCCGGATTGCTCTGCCGCAGGAACGCTCCCCGCCGACGCCGACGCGCCGACTCGGGAGGCCCCGAACTCCCGGCAATCGCCACCATCGGCCCGCGAGCGGCCAACAACACGCCCGCACTCAAAACCAGAATCGCCGCGGCACCCAACACCACCAGCGAATTAGGCTCAGCCACCCCGAACCCGATCACGGCCCACGCGGACATCACAAGCCCCAGCACCATGAGTGCCAAAGCCCGACCCCGCGTAATCACGCCCCCACCCTACAGTTCCCACCCACCCCCGCGAACCCCCCAACGACTTCCCCCACCTTCACCGCTTCAACCACTGCGGCGCTCTGCATAGACGGCTTCACCCACTTCTCCGGCTCTTCGCCCGGGAATCGCAGGGGATTCGGTGGGGGAAGTGCGGGGGAAGTGGGTGGAGTCGGTGGGGCTACTCGGCGACGAGGCGGCGGATGGTCAGGGGCTCGGCGAGGATCGCTTCGAGGACCTTGGCGACGTGGAGGAAGTGGGGGGTGGTGAAGTGTTCCTCGAGGGCTTCGGGGGACTTCCATTCTTCGACGATGACCTGGTGGGTGGGGTCGTTGGGGTTGATGAAGAGTTGGTAGGCGTAGCAGCCGGGTTCGGCCAGGGAGGGTTCGATCATCGATTCGAGGGCTGTGCGGAGGCGGTCTTCGTTGCCGGTGGCGGCGCGGAGTTCGGCTACGACGTGGAGGGACATTGGGAGCTCCTTGGGGATGAATCAGGGTGGTGGGTTCGCTGAGGTCAGGGGCGGGCGGGGCCGGTGCCCGCACCGGTGGTGGTGATCGCGGTGGCGATCTCCTCCTGATCAGCAGGGGTGAGGGTCAAGGTGGAAGCGCCTGTCCAGCCGTCGATTTGGGCGGGGGTGCGGGCTCCGACAATGGCACCGGTGACGCCGGGCCAGGAGGTGGCCCAGGCCAGGGCTACTTCCGCGACCTTGGCGTTGTGACGGGCGGCGATGGGGCGCAGGGCGTCGACCAGGGCGAGGTTGGCGGGGAGGTTGGTGGTGAAATCCGGGCTGGCGGAACGCCAGTCGTCGGCGGAAAGTACTCGGTCGGGGGTGAACGCGCCGGTCAAGAGTCCCGATTGCAGGGGAGAGTAGGCGATGACGCCGGTGGAATGGGCTTGGGCCCAAGCAATTTCGGGCGCGGAGGTGCGGTTGATCGCGGAGAAGGGAGGCTGAATGGCGTCCACGTGGGCGACGGCCTCGGCGCGGTTCAGTTCGGCCACACTGTGATTGGAGAGGCCGATGGCGCGAACCTTGCCTTCCTTCTTCAGGTCGGCCATGACCTGCCAGTACTCCTCCAGGGGAGTCGGTGCGGCGACGCCCTCGCCTTCACCGCCGTAGACGAAGACCGCGCCGGTGTCGGGCCAGTGCACCTGGTACAGGTCGATGTGGTCGAGGCCGAGGCGGCGCAGCGACTGTTCGAGTTCGGCGCGGACGGCCTCCGGGCGCATGATGCGGCGCGGCGGGCCCTGACGGTCGTCGCCGTCCTCCCAGATGAGCCCGGTCTTGGTGAAGACGTACGGCCGATCCGATTCGGGTAGATCGGCGAGCGCGCGGCCGACCAGGGTTTCGGCATGGCCGAGACCGTAGGCCGGGGCGGTGTCGAGCCAGTTGAGGCCGCTGTCCACCGCGTGCCGGATGGCGGCGATGGAGTCGGCGTCATCGGTGGCACCCCACGAGTACTGCCAGCCGGGTCCGGCGATCACCCAGGTGCCGAAGCCCAGCGGGGTGATGTCCATGCCGGTGTCGCCGAAAGGTCGGGTGTTCATTCGAATCTCCTGTTCGAAGCCGGATCCGTTCCGGCTGTGACCACTACTTTGGCGATCCGCAAGCGAGGTAAACAGTGCTGCGCGAGCCTGGGCACGGCATGACCAGGATGCGGTCCGCGCCCACCCGCGATACTGGTTGGCATGACTTTGGACCGGCGTGCCGAACTCGGCGAATTCCTGCGCTCCCGCCGCGCCCGGCTGCGGCCGGAGGAAGTGGGCCTGATCGATCATGGCGCGCGCCGCCGCGTCCCGGGACTGCGGCGCGAGGAACTGGCCATGCTCGCGGGCGTCAGCGTGGATCACTATGTCCGCCTGGAGCAGGGCCGCACCCTGCACTTCTCGGAGTCGGTCCTGGATGCCGTATCGCGGGCGCTGCGACTGAATCCGGTTGAGCGCGAACACTTCTACCGCCTGGCCCGGCCGTGGTCCGGCGAGGAGCCGCCCGCCGAGCAGGAGGTGCGCCCGGGTCTGCGCAGGCTGCTCGACTCCTCCGACGTACCCGCCTACATTGTCGGCCGCGGCACCAATGTGCTGGCGTGGAATCGCCTGGCAGCGGCCCTGATCACCGATTTCTCGGCGCTCCCGCCGCGGGACCGCAATCTGGCCAGGCTCGTCTTCCTCGACGAGGGCATGCGCGAGCTCTATGAGGACTGGACCGCCAAGGCCGCCGATGTGGTCGCCTACCTGCGCCTCGACTCCGCCCGCAATCCGGGCGACCCCGGCATCGCCGCTCTCATCGACGAATTGCTCACCGAGAGTGCGGAATTCCGTGAGCTGTGGGAGCGGCACGAGCTCAAGGACAAGACGCACGGCCACTACATCTACCTGCACCCGGTGGTCGGCCGCATCGACCTGGGCTTCGAAACCCTGCGTCTACCGGACGATCCCGATCAGGCCCTGATCGCCCACACCGTCGAGGCCGACTCCCCCAGCGCGACCGCCCTCAGCCTGCTCGCGGCCTGGGAAGCGGAATCCCCACCACGGCAATCTATTTGACGGCCCCCGCACGAGTGATGGCCGCCTGCACCCCATCCGGCGTGAGATTCTCGACCGTCTGATCGCCCACCCGCACCACCGGGACATGGTTGAGTCCGTCCTTGATGGCCGCCTTGCCGTGCGCCTCGCCGAATCCCGCATAGCGCGCGGACCGAATGCACTCCCCCACGTCCTGGCCGCCCGCCCCGGCCGCGGTGGCCAGCTCGATCAGCCGGTCGTCGGTGAGTCCGGGCCCGTTCTCCAGCGGTTGCGCGGTGAACAGGCGCTGCGCGAAATCGAGCCAGGCGTCCTTGTTCGCGACGGCCACGCAGGTCCCGGCATTGGCCGCGCGGGAGGAGTAGCCGTCCGTGGACGCGCCGTCGAGCACGGCGACCGTGTCGTAGTCGACCGCGATCGTGCCCGCGTGCATGAGGTCGTTCAGGGTGGGTTCGGTGATCGCGGCGAAGTGCTTGCACACGGGACATTGGAAGTCGGTGATCACGGTGACCGTGGTCGCCGCATCCCCGAAATGCAACCGGCCGTCGCTGGTGAAGACCGCGGGTGGGCCGACCTCCGCCTCGGCACGGTCGCGGTCGCGCTGGTTGGCCACGAAAGCCACGACGATCACGACGATGAGTGCGGTCAGCAGCACGGCGGCGGAGACCCGGGCCGGTGTGAGCAATCGGCGGCCATGCGCCGCGCGCGCCACGGTGCGGCCGCTGCGATTCTTCCCCATTCGACTTCACGCATCCTTTCGGAAGCATTGCTGCCGGGAATGTTCGGACGGTTAGCCATCGTATTGCTGGTCATTCGATCAGGAACCCACGACACGAAATTCGTCAATATCCGCCGCCATAAACATTCCGTATCGACAATCCGCAGCGGACACCCTGAAAAAGTCTCTCCAACTGGGCGAATCACCTCACTGTAGCCCCGGTCACATTGACCCTCCCGGGCGCGCCTCCGGACTATCGGCAGATGATTTACAGCCGACTCGCAGCATTTGCTGCACTGACAGTTCTCGCCCTCACGGGTGCGGCGCTCGGAAAGCCGGTATCCCCCGCGGCCACCGCCGAACCGGCGCCCGCCGAGTGCGTCACCGATACGTCGGTGCCCAACCAAGTCACTGTCACCTGCCCGCCGGGCGCCGGTGCCGGACAGCACGCGTTCATTCGCTGCAGCGATATCGGCGGCATACCGCACACCCGGATCGGTCCCACCCTGAGTGAGGAAGGAGGCGTCTCCCAGGCCAACTGCGCGACCGGCGAAACCGGCCCGGTCTGATCTCCCCGGGAGCTCTTCGCGAGCTCGGCAAGTCCCGGCCCCACGCCGGATTCCGCAGTCGATCGTGTGAATCCTTCGAAAGAGGTTCCGCTCATGACCGCATCCCTCGCCCGAACCCGGACGACCAAGCAGTCCGCCCGGCAGCTCAAGGAGTGCAAGCGCAATCGCCGCGGCCTGTACGCGGCGGCCGCCTTCGCCTCGCTGGCCACCGCCATGGTGTCGACCGGCACGGCGGCGGCCCAGCCATTCCAGCCACCGGCACCCGTCTCGCCCATAGCGCCCGCCGATCTGGGTGTCCGTTCGGCCGTGGGCGGTCCACAGCAGAGTGGGCTTCCCGATCTCGGCGTCCCCATCCCGAATCTGGGCGTCCCGCTGCCAAATCTGGGCGGACTCACCCCGGGAAACGGTGCGAATTCCGGTGCGCCGATGCCGGATCTGAGCGGATACATCCCCGATATCGGTTCGAATGTCCCGAATCTCGGCAATGCGCTCGGCCCTGACCTGGGCCCGGCCGCGCAGAACGTCATCGATCAGACCGTGAACGCGTTGGGCGGAAAGCCCGGCAACCCGGGTCTTACCAAGGCACCGCCGAATCTCGGCCCGGCGCTCGCCGGTCCCGCTCGCACCAATGCGATCGGCACCGCACCGGTGGCCGGTAACGCACCGGCGTCACAGTTCCCGGGCCTGCTCGGCCCCGTCGCCGCGCCCGTCACGGAGATCGCGGCCGTCGCCGCACAGGTGGTCGGCTCGGGCCTGGATCTGTCGAAACTGGCCGAATGGACCGACGCCACCTTCCCGGATGGCCCGCTGCGGCAGCCGGTCGAGGACCTGCTGAGCTTCGTGAACAAGGCACTGGAAGGCGTGGGCGCGCGCCGCCGCGACGGCTTCGACGACCCCATCGCCGAGCTGATCGACCGTGGCCGTGCGCTTTTCGGCTTCCCCGTGGAGGGCACGGACTCCGCCAACCCGCTGCGTGACCTGCTCCAGCCGATGCTCGGCGACACCGTGGGCACCGGCGATCCGCTTCAGCAGCTGGTCGAGGCCGTGCGACGGCTGACCGCTGATCCGGGGGCAGGGCTGGAGGCGCTCGGGGCGGCCGTATTCGGTTTTGCCGCACCGGCTTTCAGTGGACTTGCCCCGATGCTCGGGTTCTTGACCCCGGCGCTCGCGTTCATGAACGATCCCGCGGCTGCCTTCGCGCCATTGCTGCATGACATTCGCGGGATGCTGACCGGGCAGGGCATGACCCGTGACGCCGCGTTGCCCCTGCTGGCATTGCCGGTGGTGGGGCTGTTCGCGATCATCCCGTTGTTGTTCGCCGGTGCGCTGGCGATCGGCGCGATCGGTATAGGCGCGGTGGTGCTGCTGGCGGCGATTGTGGCCGCACCGTTCGTGATCGGTGCGCTGGTGATCGGGGCCCTCATTCTCGCGGTGCTGGCTTTGCCGGTGCTGGTGGTGCTGGCCATCATTGCGATCCCGGTGCTGATCGTGGCGATTCCAGTGGCGTTCATTGCCTTCCAGGTGCTGGCCCCGGTGATCCTGGTGGCGGGTATGGCGGCCTTCGCGGTGACCGTGGTCGGCGGTATCGCGCTGGCCACCGTGCTGCTCGGGCTCGGCGGTGCCGCACTGGCGGCCGGGTTCGTGGGCCTGCTCGCCGTGGGCCTGGTGACCACCATCTTCATTCCGTTCCTGGGCTTGTTCATCGCGCCGATCGCATTCTCCGTATTCGCGTTCGGGTTCCTACTGCTCGGCTCGATTGCCCTGGCGGCCACCGTATTCGGCGCACTGGGCGCGACCTTCGCGGTGTCGGCGGCGCTGTTCGTCGCGCTCGTGGTGGCGTCCTTCTTCACCCCGTTCGGCCTCATCACACTGCCCGCGCTGGCGGTGCTCGGCCTCGCGGGCCTGATCCTGCTCGGTGCGGCCGGGATTGCGGCCGCGGCGGTGATCGGGTCGCTGTTCATCGCCGGATTGGCTGCCCTGTCCGTGGTCGGGTCGGCGGCGGTGATCGTGCTGCTTGCGCTGGCGCTGGCGGCGACCGCCATCCAACTCGCTACCGCGGTGCTGGTGTGGTTCGGTGGTGCGGCGGCCGTGCTGCTCATCGCGGCGGCCGGTGCCATTGCCGCCGCGGTGGCCACGGTCGCGGGCTTGGCCGCGACCGCGCTGCTGACCTTCGCCCTGCCGGTGATCGGTCCGCTGCTCGCGCCGCTGTTCCTGCTGGTGCTGGTCGGCATTCCGGCCGCGCTCGGATTGCTGTTCCTGTTCGGCGGTCTCGGCGCCTCGGGCCTGCTGCTCGCGCTGTGCACCAGCCTGATCCTGGGGTTGGCGGCCACCTTCGCGTCGGTCACGGTCATGGCCGGCGGGCTGCTGCTCTTGTTGATGCCGTACACGATTCCGTTCGTGCTGCCGGTGTTGATCGCCTTCGCGGCGGTCGTCGCGGCGGCGGTCATGGGCCTGTCCGCGCTGAATTTCGTCTTCACCTTCGGCGGTCTGGCCGCGTTGACCGCGGGCGCTGTCGCCGTGGGACTCGCCGTGGTCGCGGCGGTGGCCGTGGGCGGGCTGGCGATCAATGTGCTCAGCTTCGGCATGCTGACGGTGGCGCTCCTCGGGCTGATCCTGATCAACCCGCCGCTCGCCCTGCTGGCCTTGCCGTTCCTGCTGGGTGCGCAACTGCTCACCGTGCTGGCCGGTATCGGCGGCACGGCGATCGTGACCGGCCTCCTCATGGGCCTGGTCGCCGCCTTGACCGTGGGAAGCGGAATTCCGTTGGCGCTCACCGCATTGCTGATCATCGGCACGTTCCTCTACGGTGCGATGCTCTTCCCGCCGTTCCTGCTGGCCGCCATCCCGGTGGCGATCGCGGCGACCGCCGTTGCGGGAGTGCTGATTTCGGCGATCATCGCGGCCGGGCTCACCATCCTGGGCGCGGAGGCGGTGGCCGGTACGATCTTGGCGCTGGCCGTCGCGCTCGCGGCGGTGGTGGCCATGCTGCCGGTGGGTGTGGCCGCGCTGATCGTGGCCATCGCGTTCAGCCTGCCGTTCCTGATCGTGGGCCCGTTCGCCCCGATCCTGTCCACCGCGCTCTCGCCGATCATCGCGCTGGCGCTGGCCGCGATCTGGGCACCGGTCCTCGCGGCCGGATTGACCGCCGCCGGTGCGGCACTCCTGGTGAGTGCCCTGGGCCTATTCGGAATCCCGCTATTGGCGCTACTCCTGGCCGGTGGCCTGTGGGCAGTCGTCAAGGGCGTGGCGCTGGCCGCCTGGCTGGTGAGTATGGCCATCAGCTTCTCCGCCCCGGTAATCCTGGGCCTGATCGGCATACTGGCCCTGGCTCCGATCGCCGCAGCACTGGCAGCCCTTGCGGCAGCGGTGATTCCGCTTCTGGCCCTCGCCGCCTTGGCCGCTGCGGCCGCCGCAGCACCCGTGGTCGCGATCGGCGCGGCAATCATCGCCTTCATCGGCCTCCCGCTACTGGCGGTCGGCGTCCCACTGGCCATCGCGAGCCTCATCGCCCTGGCCCTGCTCCCCCTCCTCCTGCTGGCAATCCCGGTGGGCGCGTTCGTCCTTGCGCTGGGTCTGCCGCTGCTGGCAGTAGTCGCGGCCGGTGGCGGCGCGGCCCTGCTGACCGGTCTTGCCGCAGTGGCGATTCCGGCGCTGGCCCTGCTCGCCGCAGTGGCGATCCCAGTGCTCGGCGCGGTTGCTCTCGCGGTAGCGGGTGGGGCGGCGCTCGCTGTCCTGGCCGCGGTGGCAGTACCGGTGTTGGGTGGGGCGGCTGTCCTGGCTTTGGCCGGTCTCGCACTGGCGGCCGCAGTGGCAATTCCGGCACTGGCAGTGGCTGCTGCGGCGGCACTCGCTGCGCTGGGAGTGGCTGCTGCGGTAGCGATCCCAGTGCTCGGCGCGGTTGCTCTCGCCGTAGCGGGTGGGGCTGCGCTCGCCGTACTGGCCGCAGTGGCGGCACCGGTGTTGGGCGGGGCCCTCGTGCTCGGGTTGCCGCTGTTGGCGGGGGTGCTGGCGCTCGGTGCACCGTTGGCGTTGCTGGCGGTGGCCGGGCTCGTCGCGCTGGTTTTGCTGCCGTTGCTGATCCTGTTGGATCCGGCGTTCCGGTCGTATCTGATCTCCGCTATTCGGGCGGCGATGGATTCGCAGGGTAGCGGGGGTGCGGCGGCGGCCGGGAGTCAGTTCCTGGACGGCATTTCCGATACCGCGAGCCTGGATCAGGTGATCGCGGGGTTGCAGGCGCTGCTCGCGCCTGCTGCCAAGCCCGCCGCGGCGCCCGTCGCGCATGCCGATATTCCGCTGGTGGGCGTCGATGCCGCGGATGGCTTGCGGGACAGCGATACCCGGCGATTGGTCGAGGTCGGCTGATCCGCATCGAAAGCTCTTTCCACTCAATGCAGTGCCTCCTGAAACACCCATCCAGTGAAGGAGTTAGCCATGAATCCCGAAATGAATGACACCGCTGTCCCGTTCGATCCGACCGATCCGGCCCTGCACCTGGAATACCTGTACGGACCGCAGTGGCGAGCGGTGGCGCGGATCGTGGAGCGCGCCGCGCAGCTGACCGCCGAGGAGCGGGAGCGGCTCAATACCGAGGCGGGCAAGCAGTTGCAGACCGGGGCGGCCGCGCTGACCGGTGGCGGTGGGCTCGCAGGGCTGTTGTCGGGGCTCGGGCAGCAGCCTGCGGCCGATCCTCAGCCCTTACAGATCGCGACTGAGACGGCCAAAGAGTTCGGCCGGGCGCGCAATGTGCAGATCGCCGGAATGATTGCGGGGCAATCCATTTCCTCCGGTTCGGCGGTAGCCGGTGATATAGCCGGGCTCTTGCAATCGCTGGGCTCGATCGGCGCGCTCACCGTGGTGAGCCAGGCCGTCACCGCGGCCGTGCTGGGCGATCTGGTCGGCCGGGGCCGCTTCACGCAGGACGTGTACGACGCCCTGCTGCGACCGTGGGCCGACACCATCTCCTGATCCCTTTCGGACATTGAGGAGTACGCCATGTTGGAGACGCGATTCACCGGTGGCACCACCGTCGATCCGCTCGGCGGCCTGCTCGATATGCGTTCCGCGCCAGTCGCTTACGGGTATTACGACGAGAACGCGGGCGATGCCGCGCCCATCGCGGTGCACCATCGCCCGCGCGGCCCGGTGGGCTGGTGGAACCGGCACCGGCGAATCCGGCTCGGCGTCGGGATGGCACTGGTGCTGAATCTGGGCTTCCTGCCCGCCGTGCAGGATGCCGTGCTGACGGGGTTGTCCCATGTCGGGTAGTCCCCGGCGACGGGTGGCGGCGGTCATCGCAGGTTGCGCGATGACCGTCGCGGCCCTGGCCGGTTGTTCGCGACAGCCGGACGCCGCCGCGCCCCCGGATCCCGATACCGCCGACTGCACCGCGGGCAGCCGCACCGTCGGCCAACTCCAGAGCACCTTCCGTGACCTGTCCGACCAGCTGAACGGCATTGCCCCGGCCTCCGATCGCGGCGATACCGCCGAGGTCGGCCAGCGGCTGCAGGCCGCGGCACGCCTGTCGGCCACCATCGACGCCGACTTCGGCACCGCGACCGATACGATGGCATCGCCGCTGTCCCGGCGGGCGTTCACGGCCGTTGCCGACGCCGGCGCCGCATTGCACGACGCTTTGACGCAACTCGCTCAGGCCATCGACGGCTCGGCTCCCGCGACAACGGTGCCGGATACGGACGCCGTCGGCTCGGTACAGCGCTCATTGCAGGCGCTGAACACATCGGTGGAGGGTATGCGCTTGTCCTGTTCCACGGTTTTAGCGGATTCCACGATCGCGCCGCGCCCCGCGCCCGGCCCGCAACCCGTGTCCGGCCCGGGCATCGAGCGGCAGCCCGCCGCGGGCGGACGCCGGTAGGCGCGCTTGCCGGAACCGGGTGCCGCACAGCTTCCCCACCGCTCGGATGCGACCGGTGGGGTAACCCCGAGCGCGTCCGGCGGCCGGGCCGCGTTCGCCGCGCGCCTGTCCGCGCTCTTGTCGGCGGCCGGTGATCCGCCGGTGAAATCGGTTATCCGCGCGGCCAATACGCGCCTGCGGCCCGGCTGCACCCCGATCACCGCGCAGCGGATCAGCGATTGGCGGCGCGGGAATCGCACCCCGGCCATGTTCGAATCGGTACTGCCCGTGCTCGAGGTGCTGATCCGCGAGACCCGCAACCGTCCGCCGAATTCGCGGACAGACGGTTCGCTGCTGGATCTGCGGCGCTGGCAGGCGGATTGGGAGGCCGCGCGGGCGAGCCACGAGCCCATCGCCGATTCCGGCCGCGCCCCATTTCGCGGCGTGGAGACCTATCGGATCCAGGACCGTGACCTGTTCTTCGGGCGGGATGCGGCGCTGCACCGGCTGCGCGATCTGATCGCGACGGCCGAATCCGGCCCGGGCCCGGCCCTGGTACTGCTGCTGGGCGGGCGCTGGTCGGGGAAGTCGTCGCTACTGCACGCCGGATTGCGGGCCGATCCGGGTCCTCGGGTGCCGGTGCTGGTGACGCCAGACGACGATATCGCGGCGGCGCTGGAGGCTGCCCCGCCCGGACATCGGCTGCTGCTCGTCGATCAGGTCGAACGGCTCTTCACCAGGCGCACCTCGGAGGAACCCGACCACTTTCTGCACACGCTGGCAACCTTGGCCGCATCGGACGAGACCGCCCGCACACCAGAGACATCGGCCGCACGTGCGGCGATATCTCGCACCACCGTCGTCATCGCCTGCGACAGCGGCTATTTCACCGAATTGACCGCACGACCCGTGCTGGCCGCGGCGCTGCGCAATCCGTCCATGTTGCTCGAGCCCATGACGGAAGCCGAAGTGCGCGAGGTGATCACGCGTCCGGTGGCGGCCACCGGATTGAAGATCGAGAACAGTCTGGTCGAGGTTCTGGTGCAGGATCTGGCCACCTTCGAACCGCACAGCCCGATCCGCCTGCCCATGCTGTCCCATGTGCTGTCCGTCGTCTGGGAGAACCGGCGCGGCAATACGCTGACCCTGGATGCCTATCGCGAATCCGGTGGTGTGGAAGCGGCTTTCGCCCAGGGCTGCGAGCTCATGTGGTCACGATTGAACGAGCGCAGTCGGCTGGCCGCCCGGCATGTGCTGATGGCGCTGACCTTCATCGGCCCCACCGCGACCCAGCGCGACCGCATCGCACCCGAGGTGCTGATCCAGGAATCCGATGACCCGCAGGCCACCGCCCGGGTGATCGACTGGCTCATCAAGCGACGAATCGTCCTGCCGCACAAGGGCCAGATCGAGCTGGTGCACGACATGATGCTCACGGTCTGGCCCCGCATGGCCGAATGGGTCGCCGAGGAAAGGGAATTCGCCGCCCTGCGGCCGAGCATCCAGGCCGATGCCAGGGAGTGGGCGCGCCGGGATCGCCCCCACAATCTGCTCTACCGCCGCACCCGCCTGGAGGAGGCGACCGCCTGGCTGCGCCGTTCCGAAACGCCGAATCGTCTGGTCCGCGAGTTCCTTTCGGAATCGGCGGCCCGGCATCACCACCGCATGCTGCGCCTGCGGCTGATCCAGATCACCATTGTGGCGCTCGCGATCATCGCGGCGGCGCTGGCGGTGGCGCTATTGGTCGTGCACACCGTCGAACGCGACGACTCACGCGGCGCAACGCACCCGGAGCGTAGGCACGCCGCCGCCTTCGAGCTCGTCCAAGGCGACGGTGCGGCCGACCATGGCCAGCGCGAGGGCCTCCCCCGGCCCGCGAACCAACGGACCGGAGCCCTTGGTCCAGTCGGCGTCGGTGGCCTCCCAGCGCAGGCCCTTCAGATAGCGGCCGGGGAAGGCGAACGGATCGGGCTTGCCGAGCACCCGAACCAGACGCTCCGGCGGGACCTTTCGGCTGTACCCGAGCGGCCGCCGAATGTCCTGCTGATGGACGAAGAGATCCGCCAACACCAAACCCGGTAAGAGCTTTGTACCCAAGCCATCGGTTCTCGCCAGCCGATCCACCAAAACGCCGGTCGGCAGCTGCCGAAACTGTTCCACCAGTGCATTGTTGGCCTTGTCGACCGAAGGGTTCCGTACCCCGAGCCGCAGCCAGTCGGTCACGGAGAGGGTATCGGTTTGCAAGTGGCACACCACGTCACGCACGGTCCACCCCGTGCACAGCGATGGCGTCGCCCATTCCTCGTCGGTCAGCGAACGGAGCAACTCGACCAGCTCCCCACGCTCTTCATCGAGCATCTGGCGCACGTTCATACCAAAAGCTAATCACCGCAAGGGGTTATGCGAAAGGGCCCGGCGCCGACGCGATTGCGCCTTGCACCGGGCCCCTTTCCGGGCTTGACACCCGAACAGACCTACTTGGTGTCGCTGTCGATCAGGAGATTGCCCCCGCCGCCGTCGACCACGCGCAGGGTCATGCCCTTCGACCTGTCAGCGTAGGTGACGCTGGCCAGCGAGATATCCACCGAGCCATCGGAGTTACTGCTATCGGTGCCGCGCGCGCCTTCGATGGTCGAGTATCGGGTGACGCGATTGGTCGTCCAATAGCTCTGGAAGGCTTGCTGATTGCCGTAGACCTTCTGCGCGGCCGGAGTCAGGTGATTCCAGGCGTCGCTGAAGCTCAGATTGGACAGATTGCCGTAGAACCGGTCCACCGTATCCGCGCCGCCCAGCACCGATACGGTGCTGGCGCTCTTGGCCTGACCCAGCGCGGGCGCGCCACCGGTGCTGGTGTTCGGCGCGGCCGAGGTGGCACCGGCCGTCGCACCACCGGAATTGCCACCCGAGCTGTCCGAACCGCCCGAGCTCAGAATGCCGAAGATAATGCCACCGGCGATCACGGCCGCGGCCACCACGGCCGCCAGCACGATCTTGGTCCGCGAGCCGGAAGCGGGCTCATCGTCGTAGTCGTACTCCAGATCCGGTGCCGGAGTGGAACGGGTGGGCGGTCCGCCCGGGGCCGGGCGACGCGGCGGCGGCGTCTCGAGCAGGGCGGCCGTGCTCATGGCACCGGTCGGAATGTCGGCATTCTCGGCCGGTCGACGACCCGCCGAACGCGGTGCGGGCCGTGGGGCGGAAGGCTTTTCGGGCTGCCGGGTCGCGGGTCCGCTGGCGCGGCGCGCGGCCAGCACGCGAGTGGCCTCGGCATCGGGCCCGACCTCGGCGAAGTCCGCCATATGGTCGCGCACCTCATGCATGCTCGGCCGGTCCTCCGGCTCGAAGCTGAGCAGCGCGAGCAGCAGGTCGCTCAGCGGTCCGGCATTGCGCGGCTCGCTGATCTGCCCATTCGCCGCCGCGTACAGCAGGGCGAGCGGATTCGGGTTGGTGCCGTAGGGCGGTTCGCCCTCCAGCGAGTGGAACAGGGTCGCGCCCAGGGCGAAGACGTCGGCGGCCGGGCTGGGTTCCGCACCGCGCGCGACCTCGGGGGCGAGGTAGGCGGCGGTGCCGGAGATGAGTCCGGTGGCGGTGAGGGTCACGTCGCCCTTGGCCTTGGAGATGCCGAAGTCGGTGATCTTCACGGCGCCATTGTCGCCGAGCAGGATATTGCCGGGCTTGACGTCGCGATGCACGATGCCGACGCGGTGCGCGGCAATGAGCGCCGACGCGACCTGCTCACCGATGCGGGCGACCTGCGGCAGGGGCAAGGTGCCCTGCGCGGACAGCACGACGGCGAGGCTCTGCGAGGGCAGGTACTCCATGACCAGGCATGGGTCACCCTCATGCTCGAGGATGTCGAATACGACAATGGCATTGGGATGCTGGAATCGGGCCGCGTTGCGCGCTTCCCGGGCGGCGCGCTGACGCACCACATCCCTATCGGCCTGCGACAGGCTCGGCTGGGTGATGATCTGTTTGATCGCCACCGAACGTTCCAGTCGTTCGTCGACGGCACGCCAGACGACACCTGTGCCGCCGCTACCAATCCGTTCGACCAGGCGGTAATGCCCTGCGATCACTTGGCCGGTTTCGATGGCACTACTCCGAAGTTCTTTTCGATACGACTGTGACGAGGCGGTTGCCCGCGTGTTTCCCCGCATGAGTGTAGCGGTCGCCGGGCCTCCCGCCGACGTCAAGGTGAGATATGAGCGAGATCTCGGTGAGATCTATGCCGCACTCCGGTGACGTTTATGTGACGGGTCACGTGTTTTTGCTGCTCAGAGCCGCTCCATGACGTGACACAGACTGGGCGGTTTGCCAATAGTGCTTGCCGCCACGTGCCGCTTGTCACCCGTTCGCGTGTCGCGGAGCCCGATCAGCTCGGCGTCTTCGCCACTGTGACGACGCCCTCTCGGTAGGTCGGATAGGACGGCTTCCAGGCCAGCTCGGCCTGAGCCTTCGCATTGGACGCCCGGAGGGATAGATCGAGCATCTGGGCCGCCGCGAGCGGAGCGCTCAGGCGGAGCAATCGCGGTGGGACTCGGAGCGGGCGGCGCGCACCGATGGCCGCGGCCATGGCGTCGAACATGGTGTCCCAGGTGATCGGTTCGTCGTCGACAATGTTGTAGGACTGTCCGGGACGACCGTGTTCCAGCGCGGCGACCGTGGCCGACACGGCGTCCTCGATATGCACGAAACCGGTGTGCCCGGAGCCCGTGGAGGGCAGCGGCAGCAGGCGCAGCTTCAGGCCGCGGGTGATCATGTCCGATGCGCCGGGGCCGTAGAAGAAGCCGTAGCGCAAGGCGATTCCGTCCATGCCGCGCGCCTGCCAGGCCTGCGATTCGGCCTCGTGCAGGGCGGCCAGGTTGGCGTCATTGGCATCGCCCTGAGCGCGCCCGAAGGGCTCGAGCTCCGTCACCGGTTCGGTGCCGTGATCGCGAATGCCGTAGCCGAGAATCAACGATTGGGTCAGATACCGTGTCGCCCCGATATTTTCGGCCAGCTCCACCAGATTGCGGCTGCCGACCGTGCGCAAGGCATTGGTGCGCAGTAGGCCCGGACTGCGGTAGTGCGTGGGCGGCGAGCGCTTGTAGGCCGTGAGCTGATGGATAACCGCATCGGCGGTGAGGGTTTCGGTGGCGCGCAGGAGATCGTCGCGGTCCAGCACCCGCGCGTGCACCGGGGTCGCGCCCAGTGCCCGGGCGAGTTCGGCACCGCGTCCTCCCCTGGTCAATGCGTAGACCTGATGCCCGGACAGACGCAGCGCGGTGACCAGTGGCCGCCCGATCGCTCCGGTCGCTCCCGCAATCACGACTTTCATTGCGCACCACCCCATATCGGTTCGGCCGTCCCTTCCCGAGCATAGCGTCTGGGACGGCCGGGATTTCGGTCATGGACAGTTCCACCGCAGGCACATAGCATTTTTCCATGATCGCGCTGCTGGATCGACTGCGGTTGTTCAATATTCGCGAGTTCAGCACGCATTGGGGGCGGACGGCGGCCTCGGTGTTCGTCATGGCGGTGTCGGCGGCGTTCGTGGTGACGGTGATCGGGATTTCCGGATCGTTCACCGGGTCGATCGAGCAACTCACGTCCGGGCTGGCGGGGAATGCGGCGCTGGAGGTTTCCGGGGTCACCGACGCCGGGTTCGCGCAGGCCGTGCGCAATGACGTGGCGGCCGTGCCGGGGGTCAAGGCCGCGGTGCCCATGCTCCGAGCCGCGGTGGGGCCGGACAATGATCGGCTGCTGGTGCTGGGCGTGGATGGTTCCGCTTCGGCGCTCGACAGCACTCTGAAGGGGGCCGTGCAGAGCGAGGCAATGACCTCGCTGCTGACCGTGCCCAATGGCGTATTGGCCGGGCCGGGATCGGGATTCACGAAGGGCCAGTCGATTCGGGTGGGGTCGAATCAGGTCACGGTGGCCTCGGTGCTGGAGGGCGCGGATCTCGCGAAACTCAATGGCGGGCATTACGTGATCGCGCCACTGCCGCTCGCACAGCGCATTACGGGCCGGAACGGGCAGCTGGATTCGATCCTCATCGTGGCCGCATCCGATACCGATGCGGCGCAACTGAAATCGGCGGTGACCACGGCCGTGGCCGGGCGGGCACTGGTGGCCGAGCCGAGCGCGCGGGCGGCGCAGACCGGCAATGGCATTGTGATGCTGCGATTCATGGCGTCCATGGGCGTGGGCATCGCGTTCGTGGTGGCGGCGTTCCTGATCTACAACACCATGAGCATGGCCCTCGCGGGGCGGCGGCCGGTGATCTCCATGCTGCGGGCCATCGGCGGGCGTAAGCAGACCATCGTGCGGGATGTGCTGGCCGAGGCCATTGTGCTGGGCTTGATCGGCGGGCTGATCGGGGCCGGGATCGGCGTGCTCACCGGGCGATACGCGATCGGCCTGCTGCCGGGCGCGTTCACTCAGATGACCGAGGCGCGGCTGGAGTACATGCTGCCCTGGTACGCGGTGCCGGTCGCGATCCTGGCCGCCGCGCTCACCAATGTGGCCGCCACGGCGGTGGCCGCACGGCAGGTCTATTCGATGTCACCGGTCGAGGCGCTGGCTCCGGTCGGGGTCGCGCAGGCCGATGTGGTGCCGCGCCGGTTGCGGGTGATCGCCGCGGTGGCGGGCGTCGTGCTGGCGATCGCGACCGTGCTGACCACGCGCGCGCATCTCGGGCTGTTCGCTTCCGTGGCACTGGGTTCGGCGTTCTGCGCGGAGATCGCCTTCGCCTATGCGGCGACCGCTCCGATCGTGCGATCGACCGGTGCCATGGCGCGGCGGTTCGGCGCGGCCGGAGTGCTGGCCGGGGTGAATATCGATCGTGCGCCGCGCCGGGTGTGGGCCACGCTCATGACGGTCACGATCGCCGTCGCCATGACCATCACCATCACCGGATCCAATGCGGATGCGGTGCGGTCGGCACGCGATACCTTTGCCTCCCTTGCCGATACGGATGTCTGGGTGGCGGTCAGCCCGGAGGATATGGTGCCGACCCAGCTGCTGCCCGACGGCCTGTCGGAGCGGGTCGCGACCGTGTCCGGGGTCGGCAAGGTGATTCAGGGTCAGCTGGCCTTCGCGACCCTGGGCGGCACGAAAGCCCTTGTGTACGGCGTGGAACCGGGCAGCGACTACGCCATGGTCCAATCCCTCGACGCCGACACCCAGCGGCGGGTGCAAGCCGGGGAGGGTGTGGTGCTCTCCCGGGATCTGGCTCGGACACTGGGGGTTTCGGCCGGTGACGAGCTGACGGTGCAGACGCCCAGCGGCGAAAAGCGGACGCGGGTGCTGGCCTCGGTGTCCTACTTCTCCGCGCTCTCGGGCACCGCGTCGATCAGCCTGACCCTCATGCGGGAGTGGTTCGCGCGGCCCGGGGCCACCACCCTCCAGGTCGATGCCGCACCCGGCACCGATCCGCGGCAATTGCTGTCGGACATACAGAACATCGCGCCTCCGGACGTCCACGTGTACTCCGGCCGGGCCGCCCTGGACGGCGTGAGCAAGGCCATGCAACAGGGCCTGGTGCTGTCCCGCATCATGCTGGTCATCGTGGCGATCATCGCGGCCATGTCACTGCTCAATACGCTGACACTCGCACTGCTGGAACGCCGCCGGGAACTCGGCATTCTGCGCGCGGTGGGTTCGAGCCGCCGTTTCGCCCTGCGCATGGTGCTGGCCGAGGCCGCCGCCATCGGTGTGGTCGGCGCGGCGCTGGGCGTCGCGTTCGGCCTGGCCAATCAATTCCTGTATTCGCTCATAGCCACCGATCTGATGGGCCTGGACGTGCACTTCCGGCCGGGGCCGCTGCTGCTCGTATTCACCTTCGGCGCACTGGGTTTGAGTCTGCTCGGCTCGATTCCACCGGCCGTGCGCGCGGCACGGCTGAATATCGTGGACGCCGTCGGGGCCGAATGATCAGTTGACGGAGACCTTCTCGGCGTCACCGGGCTCATGCAGCTCGTGCAGCCGCGCCCCTTCCACATCGATATCGGGCACGATCTTGCTGAGCCAGCCGGGAATCCACCAGGCGGACTTGCCCATCAGGATGAGCAGCGACGGAATCAGCACCATGCGGACCAGGAAGGCGTCGAACAGCACGCCCGCGGCCAGCGCGAAACCCATGGATTTGGCGGTGGTATCGGATTCCAGCATGAACGAGCCGAAGACGAAGATCATGATGAGCGCGGCCGAAGTGACCACCCGCGCACCGTGGTGATAGCCATTGACCACGGCATCGCGGGGTGAGGCCCCGTGCACGTACTCCTCGCGCATGCGGGTCACCAGGAACACCTGGTAGTCCATGGCGAGCCCGAAGACCAAGCCGATCAACATGATCGGCAGGAAGCTCACGATCGGGCGGGGCTCGTCGACCAGGCCCAGCTTGCCCTCCTGGAAGATCAGCACGGTCGCGCCGAAGGTGGCTGCCATGGACAGCAGGAAGCCCAGGGCCGCGGTCAGCGGGACCAGCACCGAGCGGAATACCGCAATGAGCAACAGGAATGCCGCACCCGCGACGATCGCCAGGTACGGCAGGATCTTGCTGAGCAGGGCGTGGTCGACGTCGGCGTAGATGGCGGTGGTGCCGGTGATGCCGTATTCGATGCCGTACTGGGAGTTCAGCGCCGACTCGGCATCGCGGGCCGAGCGGACCAGATCCTTGGTCTCCTGATTGTTCGGACCGGTCTTGGGGACCGCGTCCAGGAGCGCGCCCGCGCCGTCCTCGCTGAACTTCGGCTCGGTCACGTAATCCATGTCCGAATACCCGGCGAGCTTGTCGCGCAAGGCATTCGCGGCGGCCTGGCGCTGCTCCTGCGGCACCTTGCTCAGATCGGCGGCGACCATGAGTTTGCCATTGCTGCCCTCGCCGAAGCCCGCGGTGCGCAGGTCGTAGGCCTTACGGATGGTCGTGGTCTTGGGCATGCTGTCCTCGCCGGGCAGGCCCAATTGCAGATGGATGGCCGGGAGCGCGAGCAGTCCGAGCACGATAATGCTCAGCACCAGGGTGAGCGCGGGGGCCTTGCCGATGAAGCGGGCCACGCGGGTGCCATTGGTGATCGAGGAGTCGTCCTCCGGATCGTGCTGGGCAATCAGTGGCAGCTTCGGCTTGAACAGGAAGCGGCCGAACGCGCCGAGCAGGGCGGGCATCAGCGTGATGGCGGTGAGCACGGCGAACGCGGCCGCCAGCGCACCACCCAGGCCCATGAAGGTCAGGAAGCGAATGCCCACGATGCTGAGCCCCACCAGGGCGATGATCACGGTGCCACCGGCGAAGACGACCGCCGCGCCCGCGGTACCCAGCGCGGTGCCCGCCGCGGCCTCGGCCGAATCCTGCACGGCCAGTTCGTGTTTGTACCGGGACACGATGAACAGCGCGTAGTCGATGGACAGCGCGATGCCGATCATCGAGGCCAGGAAGGTGGTGAAGCTGGGGATCGACAGGAACGAGGTGCCCAGCAGGATCACCGACATGGCCGCGCCCAGGCCGACGAGCGCGGTGATGATCGGTACGAAGGCGGCGACGATCGCGCCGAAGGCCACGATCATGACCACGAGCGCAAAGGCCATACCGATCATTTCCGACTTGCCGCTGGGTTGCTGCTGTTCCATGGCAATGGTGCCGTCGACCTCGACGGTGAGCCCGGCCTGGCGCGCCTGGTCGGCGATGTCGTAGGCGGCCTTGCGGTCGTCGGCCGTGACCGCGGAGAAATCCTTGATGGCGAACGGAACGGTCAGCACCGCAACCGAATCCGGATCGGTCTTATTGAGCACATTGAGCGGCGCGCCGCTGCACTTGGAGAGGAACGCGCTCGAGGTGCGATCGGGTGCGAGACAGCCCATCTGCTCGGCCGCGGCGATCGGGTCATCGAGGGGTTTGGCGTGATCGACGATATCGAGTGTGCCGATCTTGCTGATCAAACCCTTGATCGCCGCGTGATTCGCCGGATCGGTGAGCGTCTGCCCGGCCGGGGCGGCAATGACATAGGTGCCGGTCACCGCGTCGAATTGGAATCCCTGCGACATGCCCGGGAAGTGTTCGTCCAGGATCTTGGTGGCCCGCTCCGACGGCAGGTTCGGGATATTGAAGTCATTGCTCATCGGTTCCTGGAGCTTCGCGCCCAGGCTGCCGAGCAGCATGAACAGCACCAGCCAGATGGGCAGGACGATCCATTTCCGTCGGAATGCGAATCTTCCCCACCGGTACAGATAGACGGACACGAGAGGTCTCCTTGCGGTCGCCGGGTCGTGCTGCGCGTTCTGTGAAACTGGAACCGGTACGAGTCTGCTGTGAATTCGCTACAAGATCAAGCGTTCAGGCCGCGCACTTGGCATCCGGCGGGGCGGGCGGGGCCGTTTGGATGCCCAGCGCCACGTCGACGAGATAGTCGCGATCCCCGCCGGAGACCGGTTCGGCATTGCGCAGGAGTCGTTCGACCACGCAGCCGGATTCGTAGAACACCGGGCCGAGCCCGTGCGTGCCGGGCACGATCGTGCCGTCCAGCTCCCGGCCGGTGACGACCGTGTACAGGGAGACGGGCTTGCCGGTGAGGGTCAGCGCGGCCCGCATCTCCAGCGACTGGGTGTACGGAACGACGGGGTCGGCGGTGCCGTGCAGGAGTACGGCGCGGCGCACGGTGATTCGACTGGCCAGGAAGGCCGGTGACCGGGCGAGGTAGGCCTGCGGGCAGGTGAGCGGCGTGCAGTTGCCCGCATCGCGTTCGATCTGCGGACGCAGGTCCGGCTTGGCCAGATCCGCCTGCAGCCAGGAGGTCATCGCATCCGCCTGCCCGAAGGTGTCGACCCAGTAGTCATAGGTGCCGGGCGGCGCATAGGCCGCGGCCAGCCCGCTGGTCACCCCGCCCTGACTCCACCCCCACAGCACGGTCCGCCCGATCCCCGGATGCTCCCCCCGATACCACTGCGTGGCGGCGACCGTATCCCGCCAGCCCACCCACACATTCCATTCGCCGGTCCGCCAGGAGCTCGCATCCGAACGCTGATCCATGCTCAGCAGCGCGGCCCCCGTACCGCGCACGATCGAACTCATATACCCCTCGTAATCCGAGGCGCTCCCGTCATGCCCGTGCACCGCGACAATGAGATCCCGCGCCCCGCCCGCCGGTTCATACACCCGCCCCGTGGCCCGCTCCCCATCCACCGTCAATGCCACATCCCGCACCGAAACCCCCGAGTCCCCCACCGGATCGGCCGAAACCTGGCTGGCCGCAACCCCCGTCGCAGCCACCACCCCCAACACCATCGAGAACACCGCCGACGCCCGATATCGACCTCGCATCGCCGAATCCTCCCACGCAATCCCCCACCCACCCGGGCACCGCGCCGCGCCCGAGCGGTGAGGGAGCACTGGTGGTGGGGAATCGGACAGAATCCCGCCATGAGTGCTCCCTGATCTTGTTGCGTATCGGGGGGATGCTGTCGGGGGCGGGGGCTAGGATTCGCGCATGCGTTCGATGGATGCGGCGGAGCGGCGGGCCCGGGTGGGGGTGCGGCATCGGTTGGCGATGAGTGCGCGGGCCGAGGACGTGCGGGAGATCGCGCGGTCGATGGTGGTGCTGCATGCCACCGATCCGGCGACGGTGTTCCTGTCGGTGGCGGCGCGGTCGCGCGGGATCGAGCCGGGGCATATCGAGAAGGCGCTCTACGAGGATCGGTCGATGCTGCGCATGCTGGCCATGCGGCGCACCATGTTCGTGGCGCCGATCGAATTGGTGCCCGCGCTGCAGGCATCGTGTGCGGATGCGCTGGCGCATAAGCAGCGCAAGACTTATGGGCGGTTCCTGGAGCAGGCCGGGGTCATCGACGGGGATGTCTCGACGTGGCTTGCCGAGGTCGAGGCCGAGACGCATGACGCGCTGCTAGGGCTCGGGGCCGCCACCGGGGCGCAGTTGAGCAAGGCTGTGCCGCGCCTGCGGACACAGGTGGATACCGCGCCGGGCAAGTCGTATTCGAAGCCGACCAGTATCACCACCTGGGTACTGGTGATTCTCGGCGCGGAGGGGCGCATTGTGCGCGGGCGGCCCAATGGGAGCTGGTCCAGCAGTCAATACACCTGGGCTCCCGTCGAATCCTGGATTCCGGACGGGATTCCGGCTCTTCCCGCCGATACGGCGCGTGCCGAGCTGGTGCGCGCCTGGTTGCGCACCTTCGGTCCCGCGCCGGTGAGCGATATCAAGTGGTGGACCGGCTGGACCCTCGCCGAGGTGCGTAAAGCCTTGGCGCAGTTGGATATCACCGAGGTCGACCTGGGTGGCGAGACCGGACTGGTGCTGTCCGATGATCTGGAGCCCACCCCCGAGCCCGAGCCGTGGGTCGCCCTGCTGCCCGCGCTGGACCCCACGCCCATGGGCTGGCAGTCGCGGGACTGGTATCTGGGGCCGCACGCCTCAGCATTGTTCGATCGCAATGGCAATGTCGGGCCGACGATTTGGCATAACGGCCGCATTGTCGGCGGCTGGGCGCAGCGCTCCGACGGTGAGATCGCCTGGCGTGCGCTGGAGGATATCGGCTCCGACGCCGAGGCGCTGATCGAGGCCGAGGCCGCCCGGCTCGGCCACTGGTACGGCAAGGTCCGACCCATCCCGCGCTTCCGCACGCCTCTGGAACGCGAACTCACCGCGTAATCCTGACGGCGAGATCACAAGCCCGCCAATATGATCGAGAAGGTGGGAGAAGAGCAGAAAGCATCCGGCGCGACCAGCCGGGGCCGAGCTGGTCCTGAATCACATCGGGGATGCGGACGCACCGGCTGATCAGCAGAAGTATCTTCCGGGTGCGCAGCTCTGGGTCGACAATCAGAGCGGGACCGGGCTCGATCTGTGTGATCAGCAGGGGCGGCCGCGAATTCGGCTGCATGTGGCGATGGACGGCACGCCTACCATTGCCGTTCTCGACGAGCAGGGTGCTGTCGTCAGGCAGCTCTGACGTCGGGCGGCTTCGATCGTCAGCCCTTGGTGACGAAGCCTTGCTCGATCATCCAGTCGCGGGCCACATCGGCGGGTTCCTGACCGTCCACGTCGACCTTGCGATTGAGTTCGGTGATGACCGGGTTGGTGAGCAGCTTGGTGATGGGGGTCATGAGGGCGGCGACCTGAGGGTGGGCGCGATGGAAATCGTCCCGCATGACCAGGGCCGCATTGTATTTCGGGAAGAAGGACCGATCGTCGGTCAGCAGCACCAGGCCGAGTGCGGGGATGCGGCCGTCGGTGGCGGCCACGGAACCGAAGCGGCATTGTTTGGCGTCGGCGGTGGCCTGATAGACGAGGGCGTCCTGGACGATCTGTTTGCTCACCTTGCCGGTGTCGATGCCGTATTTGGCCGCCATGCCGGGATAGCCGTCGGGGCGGACATTGAATTCGGTGCCGACGCAGGTGGCGGCGGCCGAGGGATCCTTCGCGATCAGTGCGGCATAGTCGGAAAGTGTTGCCACGCCGGTTTCTTCGGCGGTGCGCTTGCTGGTGACCAGGGCGTAGGTGTTGTTCATCGGGGCCATGACGGTCCACGCCATGTCGTGGGCGGCGAGGTCGGCGTCGCGGAGGGCCTCGAACTGGCCGACCTCGTCCGGGACGGGCTGCTCTTTTCCGAGGTAGTTGACCCAGCCGGTGCCCGTGTAGTCGTAGGCGACGTCGATCTGCCCGTGCAGCTGGGCATCGCGAAGGCTATTGGAGCCCTGGATATTCGTCAGGTCACGGACGTTCGCACCGGCCGCGGACATGGCGAATTCGATGAGATAGCCGAGGATATTCTGCTCGGTGAAGTCCTTGGAGCCCACCGTGATCGTCACGCCTTTGAGCTCGGGCACCGGGCGAATACTTCCCGGCCCCACCCGGAGTGGCACCGCGCTACCGGATTCCAGCCCGCACCCAGCCAGTAGCAGCCCGATCACCAAGCAGCACAACCATTTACCGACCTTCACCGCAACCCCCTCGGCCCCAGGAACCGTTCGGCCACTGCCCCGAGCCAGTCGACGAGCAGCGCCAGCGCCACCGCGAGCACCGCGCCGACCGTGAGGGTGACGTTGTCGCGCAGCTTGTATCCGGTGTCGATCAGAATGCCGAGCCCGCCCGCGCTCACCAGGAAAGACAGCGTCGCAGTGCCGACCGCCAGGACCAGCGAGGTCCGCAGTCCCGCAAGGATGTACGGCACGGCCAGCGGAAACTCGATGCGCCGCAAGACCGTAGCCGTGGACATCCCCTGCCCGCGCCCGGCGTCGATCAGGGTCGGATCGACCTGCTGATAGCCCAGAATCGTATTGCGCAGCACCGGAAGCAGTGAATAGAACGCGATCGGCAGCACCCCGATCCAGAACCCGGTGGTGCGGGTGACGAGGTAAAACAACACGATCAAACCGATCGCCGGTGCGGCGGCCCCGACATTGGCGATCCCGATGAAAATCGGTGCGAGCCGCCGATATCCGGGCCTGCTGAGCACGGTGCCGAGCGGTACCGCCACCACCAGCACGATCCCCACGACCGCCGCCGTGATCAGCACATGCTGCCAGGTCACATGCGCGATATTGCCCGCATTGACACTCGCCTTCTGAACGACCGTGCGATCACGGGCGAATGCCCACGCCAGCACTCCGGCCGTGAGCAATACGACCACCACGGGTTGAACCAGCAGCCGCAACCGCTCGGCCCGCCGCGCGGCGGCCCCTTCCCGCAGGACGGTGTCCGTCCCCACACCCGCCGTAGCGCCGGTGGCCGCGGTCATGGCCGCGACTCCGGCTCGGCCGCCCCACCGGACTCCTCAGCAGCCGCGACGGTGGCGGCGGATTTATCCGGGTGCTCGTCACGTACCACGGACAGGTGGGTGACGAGGGTTTCGATGGCGATGAGCCCGGCGTATTCGCCGCGGGCACTGGTGATTACGGCTGTCGCGTTCTGGTCGGCCAGCAGGGCTTCCAGTGCGTCCTGCAAGGTCGATCGGAGGGAGAGCAGGTTGCCGATCGGGCGGCCGATGCCGTGCAGGGATTGGGCGTCGGCGAGCTGGTCGGCCGATACCCAGCGCAGTGGGCGGCGGTGGTTGTCGAGGATCAGGGCCCAGGGCCAGTCGCGGCCCGCGAGGGCCTTGCGCAGGGTTTCGACCGACTCATCCTCGGCTGCCGTTGGGCAGTCGCCGAGTTCGACATCCGAGACTCGGGTGAGGGTCAGTTGTTTGAGGGAGGCGTCCGCGCCGACGAAACCCGCGACCGTGTCGTCCGCGGGGTGGGCGAGGATGGCGGCGGGGGTGTCGTATTGCAGGATGCGGGATTGATTGCCCAGCACCGCGATTCGGTCGCCGAGTTTGACCGCTTCGGAGAAATCGTGGGTGACGAAGACAATCGTTTTGCCGAGTTCGGCTTGCAGGCGCAGTAGTTCGTCCTGGAGCAGGCCGCGGGTGATCGGGTCCACCGCGCCGAAGGGCTCGTCCATGAGCAGGACGGGCGGGTCGGCGGCGAGGGCGCGGGCCACTCCGACGCGTTGCTGCTGGCCGCCGGACAGTTGGCGGGGATAGCGGCCGCGATATTCGCCGGGGTCGAGGCCGACCAAGTCCAGCATGTCGTCCACGCGGCCCGCGATCCGCTTGCGATCCCAGCCGAGCAATCCGGGCACGGTGGAAATGTTCTTGGCCACCGTCATATGCGGGAACAGCCCGGCCTGCTGGATGGAATACCCGATGCCGCGCCGCAATTCGTCCGGATTCATGGCGGTGGCATCGCGTCCGCCGATGGAGATGGTGCCGGAGGTCGGTTCGATGAGCCGGTTGATCATCCGCATGGTGGTGGTCTTACCGCAGCCGGACGGGCCGACCAGCACCACGATCTCCCCGGCCGGAATGGTCATGGAGACCGCCTCCACGGCCGGATCCCGCTGTCCCGGATAGAGTTTGGTGACGGTGTCGAGCACGATCTCGACCCCGGACACCGTGCCGGTCGTCTCGGTTTCAGTCACGAATCCCCCTCGGGGTGGTGAAACGTCCGACGAGCAGGAATATCCCGTCGAGCAGCAGGGCGAGCACGATGACGAGCACCGTGCCGGTCAAGGCCTGAGGCACCGCATTCGGGCTGCCGAGCCGCGACAAACCGGAGAGAATGACATTCCCGAGGCCGGGCCCCTTGGCGTAGGCGGCCAGCGCGAGAATGCCCATGCTCAATTGGGTGCTGACCCGCATACCGGTCAGGATGGCGGGCCAGGCCAGCGGAAGTTCGATCACGGCGAGCACCCGCCAGCGATTCATCCCCACCCCGCGCGCGGCGTCGACCACGGCCGGATCGACCGAGGACAGCCCGATAATCGCATTGCGCAGAATCGGCAGCAGGGCGTAAATGACCAGCGCCACGATGGTCGGCGCGACCCCGAGGCCGAGAAACGGGATCAGCAGCCCCAGGAGCGCGAAGGACGGCACGGTCAGCACCGCGCTGGCCGCCGCCGTCGCGGCGGACGATCCGAGCGGGCTCCGATACACCAGCACGGCGATCGCCACGGCCACGACGGTCGCGATCAGCAGGGCCTGAATCACGGCCGAGACGTGCAGATATGAGTCGACGAGCAGCTGGTGCCGGCGCGTCACGATGAACTTCCAGAGCGCTTCCAGAGTCCCCACCTCCCAAATCCGCTGCCCCGGAGCCTAACCCGGAAACGGTTGCCCCATATCGATGTCCGCCAAACCAACTGCTGGGTAAGATCGGGTCCGGCAGCTCCATCGCATGCAAGCGAGGTGCGGAATGTCCGAACGCACGCTGAGGATCGTCCGACTGCTCATGGCGGCACTGGGTGTGGCGGTGCTGGTGGGCGGATGCACCACCGATTCCGGCACGAAGCCCGCGGCGGACGGCGCATGGCCGCCCTCCGAGGGGCGCGGCGACTGCACGGTCGACAAACAGGCCGATGTCGGGGCCACCATGCGGGACGGGACCGTGCTGCGATCCGATGTCTATCGCCCGAAGACCAGCGATCCGGTGCCGGTGATCCTGATGCGCACCCAGTACGGCAAGGACGCCGCGCAGATTCAGCCCTCGCGGTATCAGACGCCGGATTGGTTCGCCTCGCACTGCTATCTGGTGGTCATTCAGGATGTGCGCGGCCTCGGGAAATCCGAGGGGACCTTCACCGAGTTCGGCAATGACATTCAGGACGGCTACGACACGGTGGAGTGGGCGGCGGGGCTGTCCGGCTCGAATGGCAAGGTCGGCATGTACGGGTCCTCGTATGTCGGGGCCACGCAGTGGCTGGCCGCGGTCGCGACGCCGCCGCATTTGACGACCATCGTCCCGGCGAATACCGCCTCGGATTACTACGACGGCTGGACCTATGAGGGCGGCGCGTACCGGCTCGCCTTCATCGAACCGTGGGCCATGGGCACCATCGGGCTCGAGTCCGCACAGCACCGCAATGACACGGCTGCGGCACAGCAGCTCAAGGCGGCGAGCGCCAATGCGACCTCGTGGCTGAACCACCTGCCCTACAAGGACTTTCCGCCTATGCAGCCGGACAATCCGGCGGTCGCGCCGTGGTTCTTCGACTGGATTCGGCACTCCACCCGGGACGACTACTGGAAACAGTGGAGCATTCGCGACCGCTACCCGAATGTGCGTGTGCCGGTGCTCGATATCGAAGGCTGGTACGACGCGTTCCTGTCGGGCGGGGTCGAGAACTTCACCGGTATGACGGCACAGGGCGGCACCCCGGACGCTCGCGAGCACCAGCGTCTGGTGATCGGGCCGTGGGACCATGTCGGCTGGGGCAGAGCGACTTCCGTATCCTCACCCCGGCTCGAACAGATCGGAAAGGTGGGCAATAGCCCGGTCAATGAGCTCATGCTGGCCTGGTTCGACCACTTCCTCAAGGGAAACGACAACGGCGTGTCGACCGGCTCCCGGGTCGATTACTTTCTCATGGGAGCCAATCGGTGGAAGTCCGCGCCGAGTTGGCCACTGCCGCAAACCCAGTGGCGTGACTACTACTTCAGCGGCAGCGGCGCGAATGCCAATAGCGGCCGGGCGGGCAAGCTCACCACCACGGCGCCGACCGGCCCCGCCGACGCCGACAGTTATGTGTACGACCCCACCGATCCGGTACCCAGCAGCGGCGGGCACTCCTGCTGCGGCGCGACCTCAGGGCCACAGGGGCCGATGGAACAGTTTGCGGTGGAACAGCGTTCAGATGTGCTGACCTATGACACCGATCGCTTGGCCGAGGACACCGAGGTGACCGGGCCGATCACGGTGAAGCTGTGGGCGTCCTCGACGGCGGTCGACACCGACTTCGTCGCGCGGCTGGAAGTGGTCTCGCCGGACGGGTCTGTGGTCAGTGTGAACAATGGCATCCTCCGGGCCGCATTCCGGGACTCACTGTCCGCGCCCGCACCGCTCGTGCCGGGTCAGCCGTATCAGTTCACCATCAAGATTTGGCCGACCAGCTATCTCTTCAAGGCGGGCGACCGGATTCGGATCGCGGTGGCCAGCAGCGACTATCCGCAGTACGCGCCCAATCCGAATACCGGCGACCCGTTCGGCGACAATGCCCGCACCGTGCCCGCCACGCAGACCATCTACAAGGATGCCGCGCATCCCTCCTCGGTATCTCTGCCCTTCATTCCCGCCGGTGACAGCGGTAGCACCACATTTGATTTGCGGCCGGGCAAGTAGAGCGAAACCGTCATGGCGACAATCAGGTTCGCGGTCAGTGCGATCAGACCGCCGTTCACGCCGTGGAAGGGATCGTTTCCGGTCGCGTGCAGCACTCCGACCAGGGCCGCGCCGACCAGCAATCCGGCGGTGACGCCGGTCGCGGTGAGGCGTCGCCAGTAGAGGCCGACCAGAACGGCCGGAAGCAGTTGTGCGACACCTTCATAGGACAGCAGCGACAGGCTGACCATCACATGCGGGAAGTACAGCGCACCGGCCAGTGCGATGATTCCGACGATCAGTCCAGCCAGCTGCGACCACCGGCGCTGGCGTTCACCGTCCGCATGCGCCGCGCCATGCAGTCCGCCACCGAGAATGGTTCTGCCCCACAGTGTTCCGATGGCGATCAGGAACACGCTCATCGGCACGATCGCCGAGAGCGCTCCCGCTATGCCGATCACCGCCACCACGGCCGGCGGCAGCGAATCGGTCACCAGGGCGAACAGCGCGAGATCCGGATTCGACAGGGCCGGGACCACCAGCAGCGCCGCGAATCCGATCATTACCGGAATCACCAGTAGCAGTTGATACCACGGCAGCAGGATCGAATTCTTGCGTAGCGCGGTCGGATTCGCGGCAGACAGGTATCCCGCGACCGTGGTCGGGAAGATGCTGATCGTCGCCACATTCAGCACGATCGTGGACACGAACCAGGTCGCGCCGAATGTCCCGCCGCCCGAGCCCGGAAAGGTCAGCCACTGCGGCCTTTCGGTGACCAGGCGATCCAGCAGCTCCCCGGGACCGTCGAAGTAATGCCACGGCACATAGACCGCCAGAAAGACCACTGCCAGCACCGCGAGCCCGTCCTTCAGCACGCTCACCCAGGCCGAACCGCGCAGCCCGGAGGTCAGAATGAACGCCTCCGCCACCAGGAATGAGATCACCGCGGCGACCTTCAGGTCGATCGCGCCATAGGACATGGCATGCACCACCACGCCCATTCCCTGAATCTGCAACTGCACGTAGGGAATCAGGAACACCGTGCACATCACCGCGACCACCACGCCGAGCCGCCGCGACCGGAATCGGTGCTCGGCGATATCGGCGATCGACACCAGTTTGTGCTTGGCGCAATAGCTCCAGATCAGAGGCGCGACCAGATACGCCGCCACCTGCCCGGTGCTCAGGTACGCGATGAGATAGAAGATCGGCACCCCATACCGATAGGACCATCCGGCGGCCCCGAGGAACGAGAAGCTCGTATACGTCTCCCCCGCCATGAGCAGCAGTACGAAGACCGTGCCCAGCCCGCGCCCCGATACCGACCATTCCGACATCGAGCGCGCCCGGCCGCGCCCGGACCAGACCCCGATGGCGACCGTCACCACCATGGCCGCCGCGAACAGCGGTACGGCCACCGCTGCGGGCCCGCTCACTCCTCGACCTCATCGGCGGGCACGTATTCCATTGCCCCCGAACGGAATACCGGATCGAATCGCGCCACCAGCGCCACCACCGGTCCGGTCAGCGCCGCCACCGCCAGCAGGTAGAACACCAGAAACGGCAGCCCGAACACCCGCGGCTCGATCCGATTGGCAATGAAGGGGGCGAGGCAGAACAGCACACCGGGTAATACCAGCAGCCACAACATCCGCCCGCGCCCCCGCGCCCCGTCCCCCGGTTCCTCGCCTGTGCGTTCCACCATGCCGTTGGCTATACGGCAATTTCGGAACCGCGGCCAGCCGACATTCCGAATCGCGTCTATCGAGCCCAGGGTGGACGCTGACCCGGCGCGATCAGCGGGCCGCTGAGCTGGACATTGGCGATCATCCAGCGCTGTGCCTGCCGCACGACGACCAGAACGACGCGGAACGATCCGCTGGTGTCCTGCCCCATGACCGTGGCCTGCTGCTGGAGTACGGCTTTCACGAGGGCGGTGTCGCCGTAGGTGCGCACATCGGGGTCGATGATGCTGAATTCGGCGTACTTCAGCCCATGGTCGGTGAATCGTGCCGCCCATTGCGTCCGGTCGAGGACGAAGCCGACGGGTCCGACGCCGATGAAGTCCGGCGCGAGCAGGTCGGCGTAAGCGTCGCTGTCACCTTCCAATTCGGCTTCGGCCCAGCACTGGACGAGATCGAGGACTTCTTGATTGCTCATGGTTCCGAACCTTTCATGAATTTACAGTCACTCTAAACTTGGAGTCACTCGACGTCAATGCTAGGCTGGGCCCGTGACCTCGGAACTGGGACTACGCGAACTCAAGAAACGGCAAACACGGCAGCGGATCACCGAGACTGCGCTGAGGCTGTTCGCCGAGCGCGGCTTCGACAATGTCCGGGTCGCCGAGATCGCCAGGGCGGCACAGGTTTCCGAGGCCACGGTGTTCAACTACTTCACCGGCAAGGAAGCACTCATCTACGAGGGCATGGACGCCTTCGAGGACGCCCTGCTCGACGCCGTGCGCGAGCGTCCCACCGGAACCTCGACGGTCCGGGCCTTCCGCGAGTTCGTGCTGAGCTCGCGCGGCAGCCTGCTCGAGGCGGAACCGATTGGGGTGCAACAGATCGCGACCGCGGCCCGGATCATCCACGACAGCCCGGCCCTACAGGCCTATGAGCTGCGCTCCGTCGAGCGCTATACCCGCCTGCTCGCCGAGCTCATTGCCACAGAACTGAATGAACAAGCACCCGGTCCCCACGACGGCGAGGCGTACGTGGTCGCCCACGCGCTCATGGGAGTCAACCGGGCCATGAAAGACGTCGTGCACGCGCACGCCATGGCCGGACACGATGCGCACCGCATTGTCACCGATGCGGCCGAGTGTGGCCGCCGCGCCATGGACCTTCTCGAACGGGGACTGATATGCGAATCAGCATCGCGGTAAGCAAATTCTCCACACCCGACGGCGCGGTCGAAGAGCTGACCCGCGTGGCCCGCGCGGCCGACGAGGGCGGCCTCGACACCCTGTGGGTCCCCGACCACCTCCTGCAACTCGAGCCCGGCCGCGAACCGCACGAAGCCATGTTCGAGGCGTACACCACCCTCGGCTACCTGGCCGGCCAAACCCGCCGAATCCGCCTCGGCACCATGGTGACCGGCGCGACCTTCCGCCCACCCGCCCTCCTGATCAAAGCCGTGACCACCCTCGACGCCCTCTCCGGCGGCCGCGCCTGGCTCGGCATAGGCACCGGCTACCACCAGTTCGAAGCCGACGCCATGGCCCTCCCACTCCCCCCGCTCCCCGAACGCTTCGAGCGCCTGGAGGAAACCCTCCGCCTGGCATTACAAATGTGGTCAGGCGACGAAACCCCCTTCCACGGCAAGCACTTCCGCCTGGACCAGCCGATCTGCAGCCCCCTCCCCACCACCAAGCCACACCCCCCAATCCTCATCGGCGGCACCGGCGAACAAAAAACCCTCCGCCTGGTAGCGCGCTACGCCGACGCCTGCAATGTCTTCGACATCCCCGACGGCGGCGCAACCATCCGCCACAAACTCGAAGTACTCGCCCGCCACTGCGAAACCGAGAACCGCCCCTACTCCGAAATCGAGAAGTCGGTAAGCACCAGACTCTCCCCCACCGAATCCCCCGCCTCCTTCGTCGACCGCTGCGGCGCACTGGCAGAGCTGGGCCTCGACCACATTTCGGTACTCACCGCAGACCCCGTGACCGAAGCCGACATCGCCACCCTCGCCACGGCCGCGGCGCAACTCCGGGGCACGGGACCCGAATCCGCCACCGAGTAATCCGAGCCCGAGTGCTCACCGTGCCCCTGGGCTGGGGGTGAATTTTCGTACGTCTACCGGGCGGCAGGCTGTTAGGGTCGGGGTTGTTGATCTGCACAGTCTGGGCGTGGGCACGGGGGTGTCGGTCCGGGAGTCTATTCGGAGTGTGTCATGGCTTTCACCAATCGCCTTGTGTCCGACTCGACTTCAGCGGGGCGCTCGATCGAACTTGCGCCGCAGTGGCGGGAGGAGCTACTGGGGCGACGAGACGAGTTGTGCGGCAGCTCATTTCGTGATGCCACGGTGGGGATCTGCGCGCTCATGGCGGCCGCCGATGGGAGCATCGACCCGAACGAGCGCCACCGCGCCGCTCAACTTCTCGGGGCCGATCTGCTGCTGCAGCACTTCCCCGCCGACGAACTCCGAAACCTGTTCGAGGACAACTGCGCCCGCCTGTCCATGGACCCGGCCTTCGGCCGCGCCTACGTCATGCAGCAGATTGCCAAATCCACCGGCAACCCCGCCGAAGCGCGAGCCGTGGTCCAGATCGCCATCATGCTCAGCAATACCGAAGGCCGCTTCGACACCCACGAAATAGCCGCAGTCCGAGAAGCCTGCCAGGTCCTACACCTGAACCCCTCCGAATTCGGCCTGTAGAAGCCCGTGAGCATGCAATGGTGGAGAGCCTTCTCGCACAATGCCGCCACCATTGCATGCTCGCGAGGGAGTTACATGTCCAGGCCCAGGTCCAGGACTCGGATGGAGTGGGTTAGTGCGCCCACCGATAGGTAGTCCACGCCGGTGCGGGCGTAGTCGGCGGCCGCGTCGAGGGTGAGGCCGCCGGAGGATTCGAGTTTGGCTTTCGGGGAGCGGTTGTTGCGGCGTTGGACGGCGGCTTGGGTGGCCCAGAGGGGGAAGTTGTCCAGGAGGACCAGTTCCACGTCTTCGGCCAGGACGGCGTCGAGTTGGTCGAGGCTGTCGACCTCTACCTCGCACTCGATATTCGGGTCGAGGGCGCGGACGGCGCGGAGGGCGGCGACCACGGAACCCGCTGCTACCACGTGGTTGTCCTTGATCAGGGCGGCATCGCCCAAGCCCATGCGGTGGTTGACGCCGCCGCCTACTCGGACCGCGTATTTCTGGAGGGCGCGCAGGCCGGGGAGGGTTTTGCGGCTGTCGCGGATGCGGCAGTCGGTGCCTTCGACGGCGTCGACCCAGGCGGCGGTGGCGGTGGCGATGCCGGAGAGGTGGCAGACCAGGTTGAGCAGGGTGCGTTCGGCGGTCAGCAGGCCGCGGGTGGGGGCGACCAGGCGCAGGACGGTGTCGCCGGGCTGGACGCGGGTGCCGTCGGGGACGCGGTCGGTGATCTCGTAGTTGCCCGCGCCGAGCACCTCGTCCAGGACGAGCAGGCCGACGTCGAGTCCGGCGACGGTGCCGGGCTGGCGGGAATCCATGGCCGCCTTGGCGACCGCGTCCTCGGGGACCGTGGCCAGGGTGGTGATGTCGGGGCCGTAGCGCAGGTCTTCGCCGAGGGCCGTGCGGATGAGCGCGATCACCTCATCGCGGTCGAGTCCGGCGTCGAGAGTCATTACTGCACTCCTTCTTCGATAGTGGTCATGATGTGGACGGCACCGCGGTGCGACCCCAGGTGGGCGTCGATCCGGTTGCGTCCGTGAGCAATTGCGGGCGGCCATCCGAGCCCAGTCTCACGGCCGTGCTGCGGTGCAGCTCCTCGCGCAGGTCCGGGTGGTCCGAACGGGTATGGCAGCCACGGCTTTCGGTGCGGGCCGCGGCGGTGAGCAGCAGGACGCGGGCGGTGAGGGTGAGCGCGGAATCCTCCAGCTCACGGATCACCGACGCCGAATCCGCATGGGACTGTTCGCCGGTCACGGACATATCGGCGATCAAGCCCACCATGCGGAGCACCGCGGCGCGGAGTCCCTCGCCGTCGCGGACGACGGAGGCATGCTCGGTCATCAACTCCTGCAAGAGTTTCCGGTCCGCACGCGAGTGCCGGACCCAGTTCGCCTCGGTGATCCGACCGGCCGCACCGAGCCGCTCGGCCGCCGCAGCTCCCGCCCGCTCCCCCACGACCAGGCCTTCCAGCAGGCTGTTGGAGGCGAGCCGGTTGGCCCCGTGCAGCCCGGTCCGGGCGACCTCGCCCGCCGCGTACAGCCCGGGCACGGTGGTCCGTCCGTGCGGATCGGTGAGGATGCCGCCGCACTGGTAGTGGGCAGCGGGCGCGACGGGAATCAGATCCGTGCGCGGATCGATCCCGACCTCCCGGCACGACGCCGTAATGGTCGGAAACCGTTGCGCGAACCCGTCGATCGACCGTGCGTCGAGATACACATGGTCGGTCCCCAACTCCTGCATTCGAGCCGCGATGGCCCGCGACACCACATCCCGGGGCGCGAGATCCCCGCGCGGATGCACCCCCGCCGTCACCGAATTGCCTTCGGAGTCGACGAGAACGGCACCTTCCCCGCGCACGGCCTCGCTGATCAGCGGCCGTCGCCCGAGCCCGCCGGGCGTGAACAGCACGGTCGGATGGAACTGCACGAACTCCAGATCCGACACCACCGCACCGGCCCGCAGCGCCAAGGCGATCCCGTCCGCCGTGGCCCCCGCGGGATTGGTGCTGCACGCGTACAGCTGACCCAGCCCGCCGGTGGCCAGCAGCACGGCGGGCGCGTGCACGATCCCGAATCCCTGCTCCGACACCACGACAACGCCCCGCACGCCGTTCTCCCCGGTGACGATCTCGACCACCGCGGCCCCGAATATCACCGGCAGTCCGGCCGCATTCAAGGCCCGCTGCACCTCGGCCCCGGTGGCATCCCCACCGGCGTGAATGATCCGCCGAGTGCTGTGCCCGCCCTCGCGGGTCCGCGAAACCTGGCCATCGCGCCCGAGATCGAAGACCGCGCCGAGGTCGGTCAAGGCCGCGACGGCATCGACCCCGCCCTCGACGATCGACCGCACCGCCCCGGCAGCACACAGTCCGGCCCCCGCCTCCACGGTGTCCTGCACATGCGATTCCACCGAATCCCCGTGCGGCGCAACCACGGCAATCCCACCCTGCGCATACTGCGTCGAGGTATCGGTGGCCCCGCCCTTACTCAGCGTCAGCACTCGCAAGCCGCGCCGGGAGGCGGTGCGCGCGGCGGTCAGCCCCGCGACGCCGCCCCCGACCACAACCAGATCAGCTTCGGATTCCCAAGCGATCGGCAAAGACGTACTCACTTCAAATCACCTCTCGAGGTGGCGGCCGCGATCCCGCTCGACCTTCGACCGAGCGGCATGCTCGTGGCATGGCAACCGGCATTGTGAAGTTCTTCAAGCAGGAAAAGGGCTGGGGGGCGATCGCATCCGCGGACCTGCCCGACGGATGCGACGCCTGGGTGCACTTCAGCGAGATCGAGGCCACCGGCTTCCGAGCGCTGGAGGCCGGTGACCGCGTCACGTTCGATATCGAAGCCGCCAGGCAGGACAGCTTCCAGTACCGCGCGATCCGGGTGCGCAAGCTCGATTAGCTCGCGCCCGGTGCGGCCGGGCATGGCTACTCGCCTCCGCCAGGGTTGCCGATCTCGATCATGCGCTGAACCGAATTGCGGGCCAGGGCAGCGGCTTCGAGGTCGACGTGCACCTCGTCGCGGTTCTCCACCAGGCAGCGGAGCAGGGCGGCGGGGGTGATCATCTTCATGTACTGGCAGGACGCGCGGTCATTGACGGCCTGGAAATCGATGCCGGGAGCCGCCTTACGCAGCTGGTGCAGCATGCCGACCTCGGTGGCGACCAGGACCTGCTTGGACTTCGCCGCCTTGGCGGCGTCGATCATGCCGCCGGTGGAGAGGATGTGCACGCGGTCGGCGGGGAACTCGCCAGCGCCCGCGAGGTACAACGCCGAAGTGGCGCAACCGCATTCGGGGTGCACGAAGAGTTCGGCGTCCGGGTGGGTGCGGGCCTGCTCATTGAGCTCATCGCCATTGATGCCGGCGTGGACGTGGCATTCGCCCATCCAGATGTGCATGTTCTCGCGGCCGGTGATGCGCTTGACGTGCGCGCCCAGGAACTGGTCCGGCAGGAAGAGCACCTCGCGGTCCGGATCGATGGAGGCGACCACGTCGACGGCATTGGAGGAGGTGCAGCAGATGTCGGTCAGGGCCTTCACCGCGGCGGTGGTGTTCACGTAGGACACCACGACGGCGTCGGGGTACTCGGCCTTCCAGGCCCGCAGATCCTCGGCGGTGATGGAGTCGGCCAGCGAGCAGCCCGCGCGCTGGTCGGGGATGAGGACGGTCTTCTCGGGGCTGAGGATCTTCGCGGTCTCGGCCATGAAGTGCACGCCGCAGAAGACGATGGTGTCCTCGGGCGCTTCCGCCGCGATTCGGGACAGGGCGAGGGAGTCGCCGACATGATCCGCGATGTCCTGGATCTCGGGCAGCTGATAGTTGTGCGCCAGGATCGTGGCATTGCGCTCGCGCGCCAGCCGCTTGATCTCCTGTGCCCATTCGGGGGTCGCGTCGACGCCGGTGAATCCCGCGGGCCCGTCCACAATGCGCTCGGTGAGCGTCATCGTCGCACCTTGTGCAGCCATGGTCTGGCTCCTTCTCTCATGCGTTCGGCCACTTCGCCGATTCGCATATAACCGGTTTTCGACTTAGAATCGAAAACGTGGCCCATCGTAGCACCATCCACGAAACGCTCACCGCCGTGTTCCAGGTTCGTCGGTTCCCGTTTACCATCGCCGCAGGTGAGGGCATTTCTGTACCCACAGAAGGCAGTACACGGGATGCGAATGATGGTTCAGGGCGCACAACTGCGGCCACTGGACGCACAAACCCCGGACCGGTTGCGAAGGATGCCATGGCACGGCGCTGCCCGCCCGGTCAGCGCACGGAATTGGCGGTGCTGCTGTGGGAACGCGCGCTCGATCCGGCCAAGGGCACCTGGTCGCTGCCGGGCGGGCGGCTGCGCGATGACGAGGACCTCAACGCCTCGGCGGCGCGCCAGCTGGCCGAGAAGGTCGATGTGCGGGAACTGACGCATCTGGAACAGCTTGCGGTGTTCAGCAATCCGCATCGAGTGCCGGGCGATCGCCGGATCGCCTCGGCCTATCTGGGATTGGTGCCGCTGACCGCCGAACCCGCACTGCCGCCGGACACCCGATGGCATCCGGTCTCGACGCTGCCCGACATGTCCTTCGATCACGGCATCGTCGTCGAGCACGCGCGAAACCGGCTGGCCGCCAAGCTTTCCTACACGAATATCGCGTTCGCCCTCGCCCCGGAGCGCTTCACCATGTCCACGCTGCGGGAAATCTATTGCGCCGCACTCGGATACGACGTGGATACCACCAACCTGCAACGAGTCCTGACCCGCCGCAAGGTGATCACCCCCACCGGCGCGACCGCCTCCCCCGGCCGCACGGGCGGACGCCCCGCCGCCGTCTACCGCTTCACCGACTCCGAAATCCGAGTCACCGACGAGTTCGCCGCCCTGCGCCCGCCCAGCTGATCCGCCCCACCAGGGCGACGCCACCGGGCCGAGCTCGAGTCGGCCGAGCCCGATTGGCGTTTGCTGAGCCGGGTTCAAACCAACCGATCTCGCTTCGAGCAAATCTCGCGCGAACCCAATGCGCCCCAGCCGATTCGGCCCCGGGGCCGGAAGCGGGCCGCGATACTTGGTGGATGGCAATCGCACCCAATGCTTTTCTCGCGGGCGGTCCCAGCGATCTGCCCGAACGCATAGTTCCGATCGTGCCTTCGGGCCCCGATATCAAGATTCCGCACCGCGGCGGCTATGAGCATTTCCGGCCGACCGTACGCACCAAGGAGACGGCGGTGGGCACCCTGCCCATCTACGAGTGGTTCGAGCGAACCAAGGTCGCCGAATAGCCACGGTCGGAACCGGCCGCGATCGACCCCGACCGCGTCAATCCTGGTTGCGGCCGCGGTGTTTGGTGGTGCGGCGGTAGCGCCGGGCATTCGGGATCGGCTGCGCGGCATTCGAGCGGCGCAGCTCGTGGCGCTGCCGCCAGGCTGCTAGGTCGGGTCGTTCCGCGGGAGCTTGCGTAGCTGCCGGGGAACGATCGAGTTGTTGATCGGCTTTCATCGCCGTCCCCTGACTGATCCGGTATCCGTGAGAAGGTCACGGTATTCGCATCAACAGGCGGACTCCACCGAATATTGCCGGTGAGCCGACAGTGTCTCTGAGTGAAAAGCCGCTCAGCGTGTGGCGTCGGACTCCGGGACGCCCGGAGCCTCGAAGGGGACCACCGGGTCTTGGCGGACGTAGCCCTGCGGCGTACCCGGATACGGGCCGTAGCTGATCGCCGAGCCGAACTGCCCGGGGGCGACCACCGCCGGTGCCGAAGGCTCACCGCCGAAAGGGAGGTACTGGCCGCTGCCCAGGTCATCGGAGGTACTCAGCGCCGAGAGGATCAAAACCACCAGCGACGCGATCAGCGGCTGCACGATCAATACCGCCCAGCCGTCGACCGTCGGCGCGAACTCCACGATGCTGTGGATGGCGGGATGCGCGGGGCGAGTGTGCAATTGCTCCGCTACCGCCTCACCGACCCAGCGCATGACGACCGCGCCCGCGCCGGAGCCGAGCAGCAGACCGGCCAGCAGCACCGGCCCGCGCGCCCGCCGCCACCTCCAGGCAGCGGCGACCGTCAGCACGGCGACGACGAATCCGATGAGGACGTACATGGCGACCGCGTCGAAACGGTGCGCACTCTCCCCCGTCAGCGCCGACCCGCGATCCGGATCCACCACCAGCAACTGTTCGGCGGGGGCCAGGAATGCCCACACCACCCCGGCCAGGGCGCTACTCACGGCGACCGCGGCGAAAACCACCGCCGCCGCGCGGACTTCACGCAGGAGTAGGTCGACGTTCAGCCCGGGCCGCTCGGCGGCGGTGAATGCGGTTGCCACTAGCGGTGTTCCAGGCTCTTGGAGTCGAGGACGCCGTGGCGGGAGCATTTGGCCCACCAGCCGTCCGGACTCACCTGCACGATCATGCGACGGCCGCACTGCTCACAGAACCGCGGCGGCTCCAAACCCAATGCGGCGGCGGCCGGTACGACATCGTCCAGGCCCGGCACCACGCGCTTGCCCGTGAACGGGTTGTAGCGCTCCTCTATGTCCACGACCACCTCGAGGGATTCCTTCACGTCGCAAGTGAGTGCAGCCCGCGCGAGCCGCGCCGGTACCGCTACGGTACCGGCTTCCGATAACCCGCCGATCTCAGAGGGTTTCGTTGAGCGCCTTGATCGGCATCTTCAGCTCGCCGAGCAGATCCAGGTCGGCCTCGGCGGGTCGGCCCAGCGTGGTCAGGTAGTTGCCGACGATGACGGCATTGATGCCGCCGAGGATGCCCTGCTTGGCTCCCAGATCGCCGAGGGTGATCTCACGGCCGCCCGCGAAGCGCAGGATGGTGCGCGGCAGCGCCAGGCGGAAGGCGGCGACGGCACGCAGCGCATCGGCCGCGGGCAGCACCTCGAGGTCACCGAACGGGGTGCCCGGACGCGGGTTGAGGAAGTTCAGCGGCACCTCGTCCGGCTCGAGCGAAGCCAGGTCGGCGGCGAATTCCGCGCGCTGCTCCAGGGATTCGCCCATGCCGAGGATGCCGCCGCAGCAGACCTCCATACCGGCCTCGCGCACCATGCGCAGGGTTTCCCAGCGCTCGTCGTAGGTGTGCGTGGTGACCACGTTCGGGAAGTGCGAACGCGCGGTCTCCAGATTGTGGTTGTAGCGGTGCACGCCCATGGCGGCCAGCTGGTTCACCTGATCCTGGTTGAGCATGCCGAGCGAGCAGGCGACCTGGATGTCGACCTCATTGCGAATGGCCTCGACGCCCGCGGCGACCTGCGCCATGAGCCGCTCGTCCGGGCCGCGAACCGCTGCCACGATGCAGAATTCGGTCGCACCGGTCTTGGCGGTCTGCTTGGCGGCCTCGACCAGGCTGGGGATATCCAGCCAGGCGGCACGCACCGGCGACTGGAAAAGGCCGGACTGGGAACAGAAGTGGCAGTCCTCGGGGCAGCCGCCGGTCTTGAGCGAAATGATGCCCTCGACCTCGACCTCGGGGCCGCACCACTTCATGCGGACATCGTGGGCGAGTCCGAGAAGTTCCTCGAGCCGGTCGTCGCCGAGCCGCAGGACCTCGAGAGTCTGCTCCTGGGTCAGGCCGACGCCGCCCTCGAGCACCTGCTCACGAGCGATCGCGAGGATGTCTTCGCCGGTGGTGGCGTCTGCTTCGGAGCTGACGGTTGCCTGGGTCATGGCGTACGAATCCCTTCGTCCGGCCGGGTGTGGCCGAGCAACTTGAACGGTGTTCAGGGTAGGCTAGCAGCCGAGAACGTGAGCCGGAACACGAGAGGGTCGGATTTTTCAGTGCAACTTCACAGCACCGATGTCGTCGACGGGGCGATCGGCATTCTCGACCAGTACGGACTCGCCGATCTGACCATGCGGCGGCTGGCCGGATCCCTGCACGTGCAACCCGGGGCGCTCTACTGGCACTTCCCCAATAAGCAGGCGCTGCTCGGGGCGGTCGCGGACCGCATTCTCGCGCCCATGGACGAGCCGGTCGAATCCGACGAATGGTCCAAGCAGATCACCGAATTGGCGCACCGGCTGCGCTCCTGCCTGCTCGCCTACCGCGACGGGGCCGAATTGGTCTCCGCCACATACGCTTCGCGGCTCACCACCAGCAAGGGGCGGGAACGCTTGGCCAGCGCGGCCATTCGCGCGGGCATGACCCGCGAGGAGGCCGACCTCGCGGCCTTCACGCTGCTCTACTACGTCCTCGGCCAGACGGTGGACGAACAGTCGCGCATCCAAATGGATTCCGCCGGTGCGCTGACCGAGGAGAACTCGCCCCTCTACGACACCACCGACGCCACGGCCCGCTTCGACTTCGGCCTCCAGCTCTTCATCAGCGGCGTCCGCCACCTGCTGGGCACCCGCGTGCGCTGAGCCTCGCTCCACCCTTTCCGGCTCTTCACCCACGTGATCGCGTGGGTGAAGAGCCGGAGTCATGTGCGGAGTCGGGAGGCTGTACAGTTATTGGCAATCGTTTTCAATAACTGTGAGATCGGAGCTGCCGGTACTGCTCTGGCAATGCCACCGCTACCCGCCCGAGTCGGACGAATCGGGCAGGGCGGTAGAGTGCCTGGCGTCAACCTTGGTGGGTGCGGGAATCCGGTGTGAATCCGGAGCGGTCGCGCCACTGTGACCGCGGGCCTCGGCTCGCGGAAGTCAGACCTCCCCCACCGAGCAGATCTCTGGAGAGGCCGCGACTTGCCGATGGAGCTTGTTCGATGACCCGTGTCCGGGCATCGATAGCCCTGCCCGTACTCGGGCTGCTGTTACTCGGCGCGATGATCGTCGCCACCGGGTTCGGAGCCGAAACCGTCCCGTTGCATGCCGTGGTGGACGTATTGCACCGGCGCATAACCGGACTCGCGCCCACCGACCTCGGCCGCGACACCATCATCTGGCAGCTGCGGGTGCCCCGCACCGTGCTCGCCGCGATCGTCGGCGCGGGCCTCGCCGTGGCCGGGGCCGCCATGCAAACGCTGGTGCGCAATCCCCTCGCCGACCCCTACCTGCTCGGAGTGTCCTCCGGCGCGGGCGTCGGAGCCGCCGCCGTCATCACCTCCGGTCTCTTCGCCGGGGCCGGACTCTGGGCGCTTTCAGCCGGAGCTCTAGCCGGTGCTCTGATTGCCGCGGCGGCCGTCTTCCTCATAGCGGTGGCGCAAGGCGGCATCACCCCGCTCCGATTGGTGCTCACCGGAACGGTTCTCGGCTCGGCCTTCGCCGCCCTGAGCAGCTACCTCATCTTCCGCAGCAGCGACCCGGCGGCCGCCCAGTCCGTCCTCTTCTGGCTACTGGGCAGCCTCTCCGGCGCGGACTGGACCCGAATCCTCCTACCCGCCTCCGTAGTAGGCCTGAGCACCCTCGCCCTATTCCTCGCCGCGAACTGGCTGGACGCCCTCAATCTGGGACCGGACGCCGCCGCCTCGGTCGGAGTCCCCGTGCGCGAGTTACGAATCGCCCTCTTCATCCTCCTAGCCATCCTGGTAGGCGTCCTGGTAGCGGTCTCCGGCGGCATAGGCTTCGTAGGCCTGGTAATCCCCCACGCCGCCCGCCTCCTGGTAGGCCCCCGCCACCGCCTCCTCCTCCCAACCTCCGCCCTCTGCGGAGCCCTCTTCCTGGTAGTCGCCGACGCCGCCACCCGAGTCCTGGTCCGCCCCACCGAAATCCCGGTAGGCGTCCTCACCGGCCTCATCGGCGCCCCAGCCTTCCTCCTCCTCATGGGCCGCCGCCGCTACCGCTTCGGTGCCGCATGACCCGAGACATCACCGCACCCGGCCCGGACCATCCGGCCCGCACCGGAACCGCGGCGGCCACAGACGACACCACCGCGGAGCAGCCGGAAACCAAGGCCGCAAACGGACAACTCGGGGTCGACGTACTCGGAACCAACGACGCCGCGATTGCGCGAAGGCGACTGCTGCCCTGGGCGTTCGGGGCGAAGCGGGCGTCAGCGCCGACTACGGCCGGGCACACGCACGCGGCGGCGGGCGGACTCGAGGTGCGCGGGCTGGCGTGTACGGCGGGGAGGCGGACGGTGCTCGCCGATGTGGGGTTCTCGGTTCGGGCCGGGGAGACGATCGGAATTGTCGGGCCCAATGGGAGCGGAAAGACGACTCTGTTGCGGACGCTGGCCGGGCTGACGCGGCCGGTGCGGGGGGACGTGCGCGTCGGGGGGCAAGTGCTGCATCGGGTTTCAGCTCGGGAGCGGGCTCGACTCGTGGCATTGGTGGGGCAGGATGAGCAGCCGCCTGCGGATCTGCTGGTGGGGGAATTGGTGGTGCTGGGGCTGACGCCGTATCTGCCGCCCTGGGGTGCAGGCGGGCCGGGGGAACGAGAGGCGGTCGAGAAAGCCCTGGGGGCAGTGGATCTCGCGGGGTTCGCCGGGCGGGCGGTGAGCAGGTTGTCGGGGGGCGAGCGGCAGCGGGTGTTGTTGGCTCGGGCGTTGGTGCAGGACACGCCGCTGTTGCTGCTGGACGAACCTACTAATCATTTGGATATCACGCATCAATTGGAGTTGCTGACGTTGACGCGCGGGCTGGAGCGGACCGTGGTCATGAGCCTGCACGATTTGGCGTTGGCGGACCGTTATTGCGATCGGGTGCTGGTGCTGCATGACGGGGGTGCGCAGCCGCTGGAAGTGCCCGAGATCGCTTTGCGGACAGACATTCTCGACACCGTATTCGGGGTGCACGCCACCCGGGTCATGCATCCGGATAGCGGCGCACCCCATTTGCTGATCACCGCGCGAAAGGCACCGTCTTGAGGCATCTAGCCCGAATCATTTCCGCGACCGGACTGGTCGCTGCGCTTGCCGCCTGCGGGTCGCCGCAGGCGGCTACCGGCGATTTGACGGTTCGTAATTGTGGTGTGGAGCAGCGGTTTCCGTCGCCTGCGCAGCGGATGTTCGTCAATGACGGGAATCTGATCTCGATGGTGCTGGCATTGGGGGCGCAGGATCAGGTGGCGGCGGTGTCGAGCCTGAAGCGGGATGCCGAGACGCTGCGCAAGCATTATGGGGATGCGGTGGATCGGCTGAATTCCGTTGCGCCGGATTATCCTTCGCGGGAGACCGTGCTGGCGCAGCGGCCCGATGTGATGGTCGCGGGGTGGAATTACGGGTATTCGGAGGCGTCGAATCTGACGCCGGAGTCGCTGCGGACCGCCGGAGTCGCACCGTATGTGTTGACCGAGAGCTGCCGTCGGGCCGATGGCGAGAAGGGCATTGTCGATGCCTGGACGGCGCTGCAGACGGATCTCACCGATCTGGGCAAGATCACCGGGCGCACCGATCGCGCGAGCGAGGTCACCGCCGATCTCGAACGACGGCTCGCGGTCCTGCGCGCCGCACCGCAGCCGGAGCGCCGCCCCACCCTGTTCCTGTTCGACAGCGCGTCCGACACCATCATGTCCAGCGGAAAATTCGGTGCGCCACAAGCCATTCTGGATGCGGCGGGCGCGCGCAATGCGCTCGATGATGTGGCCGATACCTGGACGGCGGTGTCGTGGGAGCGGCTGGCCGCGGCCGACCCGGATGCGATCGTCTTTGTCGACTATCCGCCGCAGTCCTTCCAGCAGAAGGTCGATCTACTGCGCGCCAAACCGGGGATCAAGGATCTGCGGGCCGTCACGCAGGGGCGGTTCCTGAATCTGCCGTACGCGCTGTGGACCAGCGGGCCGCTGAATATCGATGCCGCCGAGCAGGTGCGCACGCAGCTGGAACGCTGGAACCTGGTGCCGCACTCGGGTATTCAGCCAGCCTCCGACGATGTCGTGCGCTGATCCACTACCTGGCGGCCGACGAGGGCGTGGCGGAATCCCGTTGAACCTGGCGGACGAACGGGACTATCTGATCGGTGATGACCGTGTTGTATTCCTGGGGACGCTGAATCGGGTTGGCGTGCTGAGTGTTTCGAGTGGTCACCACGAGCAGCGTGCCGCCGACCCCGCCGACCTGCTCGATGAGCACGCGATGCGAGTAGTCGACATCGACGATCGGGTCGCGCCACGCCTCGTGCGGGCGAATGAAAACGATGGCGGGACGCGGCTTGCCCAATGCGGGTTTGGCCAGGGCGCGCAGGTCGTCGATCGCGCCGCCGGACACGATCGCCTTGAACTGGGCTTCGATCAGGCCATTGCTGGCGGTGTCCTGATTCAGGATCTTGTCGCGCAGCACCTGTAGGAGTACCTCCCGGAATTCCGCGCCGCGAATGCCGTACCGGCCGCCGGTGAATCGTTCATGGCGGGCATAGGTTTCGACGGTGAAGCGCAGCAACCGGCTTTCGCGCGCACCGGGAATCCAGCCCATCCAGCGCTGCATGTCCTCGCCTTGATCGCGGCTCTCCGAGCGCACGGCATGCAGGTCCACCGGGGTGCAATCCAGAATCACGCCGAGGACTTTCCGGTCGCTCTCGGTGTGCAGATGGTTGGCGATCTCGAGGGCGATGACCCCGCCCATGCTGTGCCCGACGAGCACCACGTTCCGCGCGTGAGCCGCGGCGGTGACCTTCACGATGAGGTCGGCGATCACCTTGGTGTCGATACCGGTGTTGTCGTAGCGCACCGCCCATACCGAGCCGAGCCGGGTCAGCGCGGGTAGCGAACGCGCGGTATCGCTGGCATCCAGGACCCCCAGCCCGACCAGATCGAAGACCGCGGTATCGGCCGCCTGCGGCTCGGACGGTCCGGCAATGGACAGCACCGCGGGTTCGGTGCGCGCCAGCCGCGCCCGCTCCGGCAGCACATCCCAGGCCAGGTACTGCGAGAAGATCCCCAGCAGCACCAGCGGAATCATCCCGGCCCGCATGAGCGCCAATCGCGGTCGCCGCCAGCGCTGCCAGTCGTGCCCGAGCTGGGTTTCGCGCAGGCGCGCCCGCCGCCGATCATCGTCGTACTCGGCGGCCGTGGACGGATTCGGGTAATCCGGCAGCGCCATACCAAACCACTGTAGGCACCTATTGCGAGGCTTTCAGCGTGCCTACTCGCGCTCGGCTTGTTCGGCGAGGGTGGCGAGCTTGGCCAGGGACATGCGAAAGCCCAGCTCATTGTCCTCCGAGGACAGTCCCGGCGGCAGATTGTCGTGCTGGGCGACGACGCGGGTGCCGCCCGGCGCGTCGGCCAGGGTGTAGGTGATGGTCATCTCGCCGCGTAGTTCGGGATCCTCGGTCTCGAACTCGACCAGCTGCACGACCTCACGGTTGGGCGCGAGCCGCGCGAAATGCCCGTGGAAGGTGTCGGTGTGCGCGGAGGTCTTGCCCTGCGCGGTGGGAATGTCATAGGTGAGCGAGATTCGGAAGCGTCCGCCGACGCGCGGATCGAATTCGTGGATCCGACTGGTCATCCCGTCAGGAACCATCCACGTTCGCACCGACCGTGCATCCAGTAGCGCCCGAAAGACATTCGGGCGCGGTGCGCTCACGAACCACTCGACATGGGTGGAGTTCACCAGCGAGACGATACGCCGGACGAGACGCTTTCATAGCGTGTTCGAATGAGTCCGGCGCGGGTGGTGCGCAGGGTGTGAGCGCCTCTCCGATGCGGGGAGTTGACTGGGCGAGAGCGTCAGTCCGGAACGGGAGAAGGCAGGGTCAACGTGGCGACCGTGCCACCACTCTCGGCGGATCGCAGTGTGACGGAACCGGAATGCGCGCGGGCCACCCAGCGCACGAGCGACAGGCCGATGCCGTGATTGCCGCCCGCACCGGTCGCACCGCGCTCGAACGGGTCGGTCAGCGCGGGATCCAGACCCGGGCCGTGATCGCGCACGGTGACGCGGCCGTCCGCGACGGTGACCTCCACATGCGGACCGCCGTGCACCAGTGCGTTATCGATCAGATTGCGCACGGCCAGCGACAGCAGATCCGGATCTGCCTGCACCACAGTCGGTTCGGTGTGCACCTCGATCTCCGGGCCACCGCATTCGGCGACCACGCCCTCCACCAGTTGATCCAAATGCAGTCGCTGCATGTCGAGCTCACCCAGACCGGTTTCGGTGCGAGTGCGCGCCAGCAGGCCGGTCACCAGCCGTCCCATTCGATCGGTCAGCGATCGCGCATCGGTGACCGCGCGCCGGGTATCGCCCGAATCCCGCAGCGCCGCATCCAGATACAGCCGCAGCGTGGCCAGTGGCGTCCGCAGTTCATGCGAGGCATCGGCCAGGAACCGCTCCTGCTCATCGAGCATCCGCACCGCCGGACGCATACTCACCCCGGACAGCAGATGCCCCGCCAAGGCCGCCAAGGCGATCAACGCCAGCCCGCCGAGCTCCAGCGCCAGCACCAGCCGACCGTGATCCCGCTCGGACTGGGACGGGTCGGCCGCCGCGAAAACCACCGCACTGGGCGTGGATTCGAGATCCCAAACGGGCGACGCCGCCACCCGCACGGATTGCCCGGTGCGATCGGTCTGCGTACTCAGCACGGTCTCCTCCGCCTCGGCCGTCTCCGCCGCGAGCGCACTCAGATCCCCCGGCAGCGCCGACCGCAAATGCCCGAACTTCTCACTCCACTGCCCATCCGGCTCGCGAACCACCACCGCGACGGCGAACAACCCCTGCGCCAAATCATCATCCCGAAACGTCTCGAGATCGATCTTGCCTTCCCCATCCCAATACACCACCCGAGCCAGCCCGGTGACCACCCGATCCACCCCGTCATCGAGCGCCCGATCGCGCGAATGCGAATCAATCGACGCCGCAACGGTTCCGAGCACAATCAGGCAGACCGCCGTCAGCGTGGTGAACAACGCCGTCAGCCACCACCTCGTGCGCCGCAATCGCGCCGGAGTAGCCGGTTGCGCCCGCCGCCCACGATCCCGACGGAGTCGCGGCCAACCCCGGCCGAATCGCTCGCCCCGGTCCGACGATGGCGACTCGGCGAGATCTCCCGCAGGGGCCGCGGAGTCAGACCTACGACGCCCAGTGGGAAAACCGGCGTCAGGGCCGCGCTGACCGGCGCGGACGCCAGACTCATCCCCCACTCTCCCAACGGAACTCGCATGGGTGAGGCCGAGGCGGCCCCGCGCGCGGGCGAGCAGGCCGCCGAGACTCACGGCTGCTGCGCGATCGTGAAGCCCGCACCACGGACGGTTTCGACCAGTGGGGGGCTGCCGAGTTTTCGGCGGAGTTGGGCCACTACGACGTCGACGACGTTGGAGGCGGGTTCGGCCATTTCATCCCAGCAGCATTCGATTAGTTCGGCGCGGGTGACTACGGTGCCAGCGCGGGCAGCCAGGAGTTCGAGGACGCCGAACTCCTTGGGGGTGAGGGTGAGTAGGACGCCTGCGCGGTGGACTCGGCGGCGGGGGCGGTCCACGATGAGGTCGCCGACGACCGTGCGGGTGGGGGCGGGGAGTTCGCGGCGGCGGCAGAGGGCGCCGACTCGGGCGGCCAGTTCGTCCATGGCGAAGGGTTTGATCACGTAGTCGTCGGCACCTTGGGCGAAACCGTCCAGGCGGTCGGCGAGGGCGTCGCGGGCGGTGAGGATGAGGACGGGGGTGCGTTCGCCGGATTCGCGGTGGGCGCGGACCAGGTCGAGGCCGTCGCCATCGGGGAGGCCGCGGTCGATGACGAGGCAGTCGTAGTCGTTGACGGCGATCTTCAGGTCGGCGTCGGCGTAATCGCGGGCCAGATCGACCGCGAAACCGGCCGCCCGCAAACCCGCGGCGATCTCATCGCCGAGGTTTCGATCGTCCTCGCACACCAGCACCCGCACCCGCGTCATTACATCACTCATGCGGCGATCAGCCCCGGGATGGGGCGCGGCGAGCCGGGCAGCACCTCGGTGGCGGGGATGCCGAACCAGCTCTCGGCGATGGTGGCGTAGAACTCGGTCATATCGACGGTGGCGCGCAGATTGTCGTCGGAGTCGAGGTTCTTCAGTGACGGGAGCTCTCCGAAGACGCCGTGGTTGGTGGGGCCGAGCAGCAGCGCGGTTCCGGCGGCACCGTGGTCGAGGCCGTTCGAGCCATTGTCGGGGACGCGGCGGCCGAACTCGCTGTAGGTCGCGATCAGCACTCGATCGGCGATACCGCGATCGGCGAGATCCTGTCGCAGCGCGGCCAGCGAGGCGTCCAGGTCGCTCATGAGGTTCGCATAGCGCGTGGAATGGTCGCTGTGGGTGTCGAAGTCCGCGCCGACCGGCACGTGCACCACGCGCAGACCATGATTGTCATCGGCGAGCAGTCTTGCGGCCAAACGCAATTGGATGCCCAGATCACTGTCGGGATACCCGTCAGCGGCGGGAGACAGCGTCGCCGCCACATCCGAGAAGCGCAGCGCCGCAGCACTACCCGCCCTGGCCGTCGCGATCAGCGGTGCATCGGCGCGATCCGGATGCGCCATGGCCCGCTGCGCCGCCAGCCAGGCGTCACGGACGTTCTCATCCTCGAAAACCGGGAACAGGCCGTCATTTCCGGCATCCACCGACAGCGTGGTGACATGCTCGCAGGCCAGCGCCGGACTGGAGCCGACACCCAGCGCCACCCCCACCGCGGGCGAACTCGCCTCGCCGAGGCGGTCGCACAGTCGGCCGAGGAATCCGGTGTCCGGCCGGGTGGTGCCGTCCGGATCGCCCGTCTGCCAGCGATGCAGCATTTCGAAATGCGACAGATCGGGTTTGGCGATGCCGACCCCGGGAATCACCGCCGCACCGGTCGCCGCGAGCTTGGCCAATTCCGGATGGAACCCGAGCGCGTCATCGATCCGATGCACCTTGTCGGCGGCAATGGCCGTGGCACGCCGCAGATCCCGATAGCGGGAGTCCGTATAGGGCACGGCCATCGACAATCCGTCACTGCCACCGACCATTTCGATGACCAGCAGCCGACGGCGGTCCACTGCCGCCGCCCGCACCGGAGTCGGTGGCCGCCACGGCTGCGCGGTCGGCGACCCGGCCAGCTCGTACGCCGCCAGCCCGCCGACCGCCGCCACGGCACCCACACCGAGCCCGGCGCGCAATATGGTGCGTCGATCCACTGTGACCATGGGATGTCCCTTCTCAGGCAAGCGTGAATTCGGGGGCGGTGAGTACCAGGGCCAGCAGCCCCGTCGCGGCCTGCTCGGCATCGCGGCGAAGTGCGAAAGCCATATCCCGCGCGGCTGTTTCGGTGGCGGGCGTCGGATCGTAGATCCCGGCGCGCGCGAATACGGCGGCCCCCGGATCCTTCGCCGCGGCGATCTCCCGAATGACCGGGGCATCCACCGCGAGCATCGCCCGCGCGACCGCCGCTCCCGGGTCGAGCCAGCGCGCACCCGGCCATCCCGCCACATTCGGCGGATAGAACGGTGACTGCCCGAGCGCGGTCATGGTGCCGAAAGCCAGTTCAGGGTCATCGATTCCGCACACGGCGAAGGCCGCGGTCACCCACTCGACCGGATACCGAGCCCGAGTCCGAACAGCCGTCGCGAACGACCCATCCCGCAGGATCGCCTCCACCAATGGCCGAATCTCCCACCGCGCCTGCGTGAACACCGCGGCAAGCTCATCGACCCGCTGCTCCGAAGCAGGCAGCCCAACCAGGTAGTAATGCAGCTTCGCCGCCACGAATCGCGCACACTCCGGCCGATCGCACAGCACATCGACCACATCGTGCACATTCACCACGCCACGCCCCAGCAGCTGCACGGCCTGCCCGTTCCCGTCCTCCCGTACGAACCCCACCTCCCCGTCCTCCACGGTCCACCCCGCCATGGCCGTCGCGGCCGCCCGCACATCCTGTTGCGAGTAACTCCCCCGGCCGATCGTGAACAGCTCCATCAGCTCTCGCCCATGGTTCTCATTGGGCGCGGCAGCCACCGACCCCGCCCCATCCAGCCACTGCAACATGGCCCCGTCCACCGTCACCGCATGCGCCAACTCCCGAAAATTCCCCATCGCATGCCGCCGCAACACCACATGCTGCCGCCACATCAACTCCCAGGTCTCCACCTTGTCGTGACTGGAAGTGAAGTGCCCATGCCAAAACCACACCAGCTTCTCGTGCACCCCCGCCCCCGGATCCCGCATGAGCCCCAACCACCGAGCCACCGGCCCATTGGCCCCGGCCTCGACATCCTCGTCGAATTCCGGTGTCACCGGACGCAGCGCCTTGGCCCCCAAAGCCCACTCGACAGCCCCCGCCGCTCCCCGCCCCACCAAGCCCTCCGCCACCCCCGGAAACGGCCCAAAGGTAGTGCGCCGCAAAACATGCGCCACAGCAGCCAGTTCATCCACCCCACCACCCTGGCACCCCACCCATTAGGAATTCATGAGCCCAAGATCAAGCAGCACTAATAGCGGCGAACCCGACAATTTCCCACCACCACAGCTCCCTCATCACGAATTCGCCCAGCGGGACCAAGCACCCGCACCAGCCGCGCGGCCCACCCCATCGTGCGCATCAGGCGCGAGGGAGCACTGGTGGCGGGGAATCGGACGAAATCCCACCACCACAGCTCCCTCACCGTGATTTGCCGTGGGTGCGCGCGAAGGTGCTGGGTTCGTGTGAGTGGGCGGCCGGACGAGATGGGGTGACGCTGCGACGACGGATTCGCGGGTGAGGGTCTCAGCTGTGGGGGTTGAGGTGGCGAGTGATCCAGTCCGGGTCGAACCAGGTGGGGGCGGTCGCGGTGAAGTCATCGGGGGTGCGGCGGGCTGCGCCCTCGGGGATTGCGCCGACCAGGTCTACGCCTGAGACGGCGGGGAGGTCGGTGCGGTTGCATTCGGCGGCGAGGTCGGGGGTGGTGGGCCAGGAGCCGATTACCAGGCCGGGGCAGTGGATGCCGGCGGATTGGAGGGTGCGGGTGGTTAGTTCGGTGTGGTTGAGGGTGCCCAGGCCTGCGGCGGTGACGAGCAGGACTGGGGCGTTCAGTTTTTGGGCTAGGTCGAGGAGGGTGAATTCGCCTATGCGGACCAAGAGGCCGCCTGCGCCTTCTACGAGGGTGAGGTCGGCGTCCGAGGTGGACTCGATGGCTGCGGCGGTTTCGGCCAGGGTGAGGAGGGGGTGGCCGCTGCGGCGGGCGGCCGTGTCGGGGGCGAGGGGGTCGGGGTAGCGGGCCAGTTCGAGGGTGCGGGTGACACCAGTCAGGCGGGTGATTTCGGCGAGGTCGCCGGGTTCGCCGGGGGCTACGCCGGTTTGGGCCGGTTTGCAGACCGCCACCTCGGCACCTGCCGCGCGGGCGGTCGCGGCAAGAGCGGCGGTCACGATGGTCTTGCCGACTTCGGTCGAGGTGCCGGTGATGAAGAGGAGGCTCACTTCGAGGTCACTTCCTGAGCGGGCGATTCGCCGAGAACCGCTGCGGTGAGTCGAATTCGGTGGTCGGACTGGACGCGGCGGCCCTCACGCGAGGACCGGCCGACGGCCACGCGCTTCGGCGAGAACCTCGCCGAGAATTGTTGCGATGGCGGCCAGTTCGGTCTCGGTGAGGTTGGCGCGGGCGGTGAGGCGGAGGCGGGAGGTGCCTTCGGGGACCGAGGGCGGGCGGAAGCAGCCGACGCTGAGGCCTCGGGCTATGCAGGCCTGGGCGGCCTCGTAGGCGATGTGTGCCTCGCCGAGGACGACCGAGACGACGGCCGAATCCGGCTGTGGGACACCGGCTATGCGGGCCAGATCGGCGGCTCGGGCCAGGACGCGGCCCGCCATGCCGGGGTCGCGGCGGAGGATGCCGAGAGCGGCGCGGGCCGCACCGACCGCGGCGGGGGCCAGGCCGGTGTCGAAGATGAAGGTGCGCGCCGAGTCGATGAGGTGGGCTCGGACGCGCTCGCTGGCCAGGACCACACCGCCCTGGGCGGCAAAGGCTTTGGAGAGGGTGGCGGTGATGACCAGGTCGGGTTCACCGGCCAGGCCGTGCTCGTGCACGAGTCCGCGACCGCCCTCGCCACGCACGCCGAGGCCGTGGGCTTCGTCCACGATCAGGACCGCGCCGTTCGCGCGGGTGACGCGGTGCAACTCGTCAAGGGGGGCTAGATCGCCATCGGCGCTGAAAACCGAATCGGTGAGGACCAGCGCGCGTTCCTCGGTGCGCGAGAACAGCAGACGATCGACCGCCGCCACATCGCGATGCGGGGCGATCTCCACCCGCGCGCGGGACAATCGGCAGGCATCGACCAGCGACGCGTGGCTGCCCGCGTCCGAAACCACCAGCGTCCCACGCCCGGCCAGTGCGGTGACCGCGCCCAGATTGGCGGCGTAGCCGGAGGCGAAGACCAGTCCGGCTTCCGCGCCGACGAATTCGGCGAGCTCGGTTTCCAGGAGTTCGTGTTCGGCGGTGGTGCCGGTGACCAGGCGCGAGCCGGTCGCGCCGCCGCCCCAGCGGCGTACGGAGTCGATCGCGCCGTCGATCACCTCGGGGTGGTGCACCAGTCCGAGGTAGTCATTGGAAGCGAGGTCGATGCTCGCCGCCCCGGCCGCGCGCGGTCGTAGTTCGCGGCGCAGTCCGGCGTCCACGCGCTCGGCGGCCCGCCTGTCCAACCAGCTGAGAGGATCGGCACTACTCACAGCTCGGCAGCATACTTGAACGGCGTTCAGGACGGTACCCCGCCCGTGACCGGGGCTATGCTGGAGGTGCTAAGGAGGCTGCGCGATGCCACGATGGGCAATAGTGGTCGAGCAGACGACCGGCTTCGGAGACAGCAAATCCTGGTCCCCGAAGGTCCTCACCGAGGTTGTGGGAACACGCGAACAAGCACTCGCGAAAGTGCCCGACCTCGTTTCGAAATTCATCCCCGATCATCCGAAGCTGATCAGCCGCCGCACCATCCTCCGCGACGGCGACACCTTCATGCTGATCGCCCGGGGCTGGTCCGATGACTACCACTGCGTATTTCGAGTCTGGGAAATCCTCGCGGACAGCGAGAATGCCGACCGCGTCCGAGAGAAACGCGCCAGTGGCTGACCGCCCGACCCGCTGACCCGGCATCCCGTGGGAGACCGCACCCACTACCCCGACACAGCGACCAGGGCGCAAGCACATTCGCGACGAAGCCGATCCCCGGCACAGAGGGCAGCCGGACTCGGCCCGCCGCCATCCGACAGCGCCGCCGATACGACGGAGCATCGCTCCACGCCGAGGGAGCTGTGGTGGCGTGATTTCGTCCGATTCCCCGCCACCAGTGCTCCCTCACGCTGCGGAGCTACGAGTTCGCGCCTGACCTGCGATCCACTCCACCCGTGACTCCTGCTCTCCACCCAGGCAATTGCGTGGGTCGAGAGCGGGAAACGTGAGCAGAGTCGGTGAGTCAGACAGCTGCCGCGGCGACCATGGCTGTGGTGATGCGGGATACGTCTTCGGGCGTGCTGATGAATGGCGGCATGGCGTAGATGAGGTTGCGGAAGGGCCGCAACCAGACTCCGGATTCGACGGCCGCGTGAGTGGCCTTGCGCATGTCCACGGGATGGTCGAGTTCGATGACGCCGATGGCGCCTCGAACGCGAACTTCACTTACGCCCGAGTGGGATTGAGCCGGGGCCAGGCCCTCGAGGAGTTCGGATTCGATGCGGCGGACTTCGGACTGCCAGTCACGGGAGAGCAGGAGTTCGATGGAGGCGACCGCCACAGCGCAGGCCAGGGGGTTGGCCATGAAGGTGGGGCCGTGCATGAGGCCGCCGTGGACCCGGCTGATGGTTTCGGCGATTTCGGAGGTGCAGAGGGCGGCGGCGAGGGTCATGTAGCCGCCGGTCAATGCCTTGCCGACGCACATGACGTCGGGGCGGACACCGGCCTGGTCGGCGGCGAAAAGGGTTCCGGTGCGGCCGAATCCGGTGGCGATCTCGTCGAAGACCAGCAGGACGCCGTGCTCATCGCAGAGGCGGCGGAGGTCGGCGAGGTAGCGCGGGTCGTGGAAGCGCATACCGCCCGCACCCTGGACGACGGGTTCGACTAGGACGGCGGCCAATTCGTGGGCATGGGCCGCGATCAGGCGTTCCAGTTCCGAAACATACTGCGGCTCATAATCCTTCGGCGGGGTGGGCGCGAAGAACTGTTCGGCCAGAATGTCGGTCCACAGCGCGTGCATGCCGCCTTCGGGATCGCACACGCTCATCGGGGTGAAGGTGTCGCCGTGGTAGCCGCCGCGCCAGGTGAGCAGGCGGTGCTTCTCCGGATGGCCGAGCGCGCGCTGATATTGCAGGCACATCTTCACCGCGACCTCGACGGACACCGAGCCGGAGTCGCACAGGAACACCTTGTCCAACCCGTCGGGCGTGAGTTCCACGAGCAGCTGCGACAAGCGCACCGCGGGCTCGTGGGTAAGGCCGCCGAACATCACGTGACTCATCTTCCGCGACTGCGCGAGCAGCGCCGCATCCAGCACCGGGTGCTGATACCCGTGCACCGCGGCCCACCAGGAACTCATGCCGTCGACCAATTCGCGCCCATCGGCGAGCGTGAGGCGGGTGCCGGACGCGGAGGCGACCACCAGCGGTTCGGTGCTGGCCGGGAATCCGCCGTACGGATGCCACACATGCGCCGCGTCGAGGGCGGTGATCTCTTCGGGAGTCAATGCCACGGGATGCCCTTCGTGGGAAGCTTGAACGCCGTTCAAGTTACCACCGGATTCCCGCGGATCCCACCCCGACCGGCCACTCCGGCGTTATTCTTTGACTTGGTCAAAGGATTGGAGTCGAGATGACAATCAGCGCACCCGACACCGGGCCCACGGTCGACGCCCAGCACATCGCCGCCGTCCGAGCCTTCAATCGCCGCTACACCCGCATTATCGGAGTGCTGCGTAACGGCCTGGTGGGCACCGAGTTCTCCCTCACCGAGGCCCGAATCCTCTTCGAACTGGCCCACTTCGGCCCCGCCGAGGTGGTGGACCTGCGCCGCACGCTCGACCTCGACGCCGGATATCTCAGCCGCATCCTCGCCAAATTCGAGGACCGCGCACTGGTCGAACGCCGCCGCTCCGACGCCGACGCCCGCCGCCAAATCGTCGAACTCACCGACACCGGCCGCACCGTCTTCGCCGAACTCGACGACCGCTCCCAGCGCGATGTCAATGACCTCCTGACCCCGCACTCCCCCACCGCCAGAGCCCACCTCGTCGACGCCATGCACACCATCGAGAAAATCCTGGACGCCCCCGCTGCGAATGCGACTGCCGCTCCTCACATTGCCGCAGCGCAAACAACCGCCGCGCCGGGCGCAAGCCACAGGCCGACCGCGTCCGCAGCACCTGATGCGCCGGTTGCTGTCGCCTCGGAAGCCCCTGCGCTCAGGATCCGAGACCCCCGGCCGGGCGACCACGGGTGGGCGATCCAGCGGAACGCGGCGATCTATGCGGAGGAGTTCGGGTGGAACGGGGAGTACGAGGCACTTGCCGCCGAGATCATCTCGAATTTCCTGAATTCCCATGACCCACAGCGGGAACGAGCCTGGATCGCCGAATACCGGGGCGCTCCGGTCGGCTGCGTCTACTGCATGAAGGACAGCGAGACCACGGCCCGGCTGCGGGTCCTGCTGGTCGAGCCCTCCGCCCGCGGACTCGGGGTCGGCAGCGCACTGGTCCAGGAATGCCTGCGCTTCGCGACGGACGCCGGATACCGCGACATGGTGCTCTGGACCAATGACGTGCTGACCTCGGCCCGCCACATCTACGAACGCGCGGGATTCACACTGGTCGAATCGAATCCGCACCACAGCTTCGGCCAGGATCTGGTCGGGCAGACCTGGCGAAAAGAGCTCGTCCCGGACCGATAGGGTCTGGGCATGGCTCCCGCTCACCCCACCACGGCACCGGTCGGTGTGTGGCCCGGGGCCGCCTATCCGCTGGGGGCCAGCTACGACGGGGCGGGCACGAATTTCTCCCTGTTCTCCGAGGTCGCGCGGCGGGTGGAGCTGTGCTTGATCGGGGCGGATACCCGCGAGACCCGGGTTCCGCTGGAAGAGGTGGATGGGTATGTCTGGCATGCCTATCTACCGGGGGTCGGGCCGGGGCAGCGGTACGGGTTTCGAGTGCACGGGCCGTTCGATCCGGAACGGGGGAAGCGGTGCGATCCCAGCAAATTGCTGCTCGATCCCTATGGGAAGGCCTTCGAGGGCGATTTCGGGGCGAATACCGCGCCCTACAACTACGGCCAGAACACGCTCGGGCACACCATGACCGGGGTCGTCATCAACCCGTTCTTCGATTGGGCGGATGACCGAGCGCCGAAGCGGCCGTACCACGAGACCGTCATTTACGAAGCCCACGTCAAGGGCATGACCTTCACCCATCCGGAGGTGCCGCCGGAATTGCGCGGAACCTTCGCGGGTATGGCGCATCCTGCGATCATCGAGCATTTGCTGCGACTCGGCGTCACGGCGGTGGAACTGATGCCGGTACACCAGTTCCTGCACGATCGGATTCTGCTGGATCGCGGGCTGCGAAACTATTGGGGGTACAACAGCTTCGGCTATTTCGCGCCGCACGCCGGGTACGCCTCGAACCAGTCCCCCGGCGCGGCCGTCACCGAATTCAAGGCCATGGTGCGCGCCCTGCATGCCGCGGGCATCGAGGTGATTCTGGATGTGGTCTACAACCACACCGCGGAGGGCAATGAGTTCGGCCCCACGCTGTCCTTCCGCGGTATCGACAATGCCGCGTATTACCGTCTGGTGGACGATGATCCGCAGCATTACATGGATTACACCGGCACCGGCAACAGCCTGAATGTGCGTCACCCGCACACCCTCCAGCTGATCATGGACTCCCTGCGCTATTGGGTCCTGGACATGCATGTCGACGGCTTCCGCTTCGACCTCGCGGCCGCCCTGGCCCGCGAGCTGCACGATGTCGACCGCCTGTCCACGTTCTTCGATCTGGTGCACCAGGATCCGGTGGTGAGCCAGGTGAAACTCATTGCCGAACCGTGGGATGTCGGCCGGGGCGGTTATCAGGTCGGCAATTTCCCGGTGGCCTGGACCGAATGGAACGGCAAATACCGTGACACCGTGCGGGATTACTGGCGCGGGCAACCGGCCACCTTGGGCGAGTTCGCATCCCGGCTCACCGGCTCCTCGGATCTGTATGAGACCACCGGCCGCCGCCCCGGTGCGAGCATCAATTTCGTGACCGCGCACGACGGCTTCACGCTCGCGGACCTGGTGTCCTACAACGAGAAACACAATGAGGCCAATGGCGAAGGCGGCCTCGACGGCGAGAATTACAACCGCTCCTGGAATTGCGGTGCGGAGGGACCGACCGAGGATCCGGAGATTCTCGCGCTGCGCGCACGCCAGAGCCGCAATCTGATCGCCACCCTCATGCTGTCGCAAGGCACTCCGATGCTGCTGCACGGCGATGAGCTGGGCCGCACCCAGCGGGGCAATAACAATGCCTACTGTCAGGATTCCGCACTGTCGTGGATGGATTGGGAACTCATGCACACCAATGCCGATCTCTTCGCATTCACTTGCCGCGCAGTCGCTTTGCGCAAGACCCATCCGGTATTCCGCCGCCGCCGCTTCTTCGACGGCCGCCCCGCGCCCACCCATGACCATCCCGATGACATCGCCTGGTTCACCCCGGGCGGCGCGGAGATGACCGACGCGGATTGGGAAACCGGCTTCGGTCGCGCGCTCACCGTCTTCCTCAATGGCGACGGCATTCGCGAGCCCGGCCCGCACGGTGAGCGCATCACCGATGATTCATTCCTGCTCTGCTTCAATGCCCACGACGAACCGATCGGCTTCACACTCCCCGATCCCGACCACGGCACCTCCTGGTCGACGGCCCTGGACTGCTCCACACCCGACGGGCAACCACACAGCAACACAATCCATTCCGCCTCCTCGACGGTGCAAGTACCCGCACGTTGTCTACTCGTGCTCCGGCGTACGGCATGATCGATACCGCCATGACCAGCTCGCTCGAACACATCACCGGACCGATTGCCCGGCAGACGGCCGTGCGCAGCACCTACCGGCTGCAACTGCGACCCGACGCGCTGACCTTCGCCGATGCCCGGGGCATCGCCGAATACCTGCAGCAACTGGGTATCTCACACCTGTACCTGTCGCCGGTCCTGACCGCGACCCGCGGCTCCACGCACGGCTACGACATCACCGACCCCACCACCGTCGCGGCGGCGCTGGGCGGCCCGGGCGGCTTCAAGGCGCTCGCCGACGAGGTGCGCAGCCGCGGCATGGGCCTCATCGTGGACCTGGTCCCCAATCACGTGGGCGTGGCCGATCCCCGGCAGAACCCGTGGTGGTGGGATGTGCTGCGGGTCGGCAAGGAATCGCAGTACGCCAAGTTCTTCGATATCGACTTCAGCCCGGGCAATGGCGCGGGCGGGCGCATCGCCCTGCCGGTGCTGGCCAATGAGAACGATCCGGCCGCGCTCACCGTCGACCGCAGCGGCCCGGAACCCATGCTGGCGCTGCACGATATGCGCTTCCCCATCGCGCCCGGCACCGATGGCGAGAACGCGCTGCGCATTCACGATAAGCAGCACTATCGCCTGGTCAACTGGAAGTCCGGGCTGTGCGGGTACCGCCGCTACTTCACCGTCGGCGGTCTGGCCGCGCTGCGGCAGGAAGTGCCCGCGGTCTTCGAGGCCACCCATCGCGAGCTGGCCGCCTGGTGTGAGCACGACCTCATCGACGGTGTGCGCGTGGATCACCCGGACGGCCTGGCCAAGCCCGCCGAATATCTGGCCCGCCTGCGCAAGCTGATCGGCCCGAACCGGCTGCTGCTGATCGAGAAGGTGCTCTCCAATCGCGAGCCCCTGGACGCCACCCTCCCCATCGACGGCACCACCGGATACGACTCGCTCGCCGATATCGGCGGCGTGCTCATCGATCCGGAGGGCGAGAAGCAGCTCACCGAACTCTCCCGCCAGTTCACCGGCCACGGCAGCGACCGCGCCTGGTTCACCGAGCATGAGCACCGCATCAAACGCGCGGTCGCCGAGACCATGCTGGTACCGGAGGTGCGCCGCCTGGTCGCCGCCATCAAACGCGATGCCCGCGCCGACGCCTTCGACACCATGGCGGTCACCAATGCCGTCATCGAGGTGCTCTCGTTCATGCCGGTGTACCGCACCGACTACGCGCCGCTGGCGGGCATGGTCGGGGCCGTGGTGGCCGAAGTGGCAAGGCGCAATAGCGAACTCACCGCGCCGCTGCAGGTGCTGGTGACCGCGCTCGGCGTGAATGGCGAGGCCGCCACCCGCTTCCATCAGGTCGGCGGGGCGATCACGGCGAAGGCCGTGGAAGACACCATGTTCTACCGCGCCGCCCGCCTGGTCTCCCTGCAGGAGATGGGCGCGGATCCGGCCCGATTCGGCTGCTCGCTCATCGAATTCCATCTCGCCAATGCCGAACGCGCCGCCCGCTGGCCCGCCACCATGACCGCGCTGTCCACCCACGACACCAAGCGCGGCGAGGATGTGCGCGCCCGTATCGGCATGCTCTCGCAGGTGCCCGATATCTGGGCGCGCGGCGTCACGGCGTGGAATGACATCGCGCCCGGACCGGACGGCACCACCACACTCTTCTTGTTGCAGAACATGTATGGCATCTGGCCCGCCGACGGGCGCCCGGCCAGTGCCGTTCCCGGGTTCCGGGAGCGCGTACATCAGTTCGCGGAGAAGGCCGTTCGCGAGGCCGGGACCCAATCCTCCTGGGAGGAACCCGATATCGAGTTCGAGACCTCGGTGCACCGGTGGATCGACGCGGTCATCGACGGCCCGGTGGGAGCCGAATTGGGTGAGTTCGTCACCGATCTCGCCTCGCATGCCTGGTCCGACTCGCTGGCGCAGAAGCTGCTGCAATTGTGTGGCCCGGGCATCCCCGATATCTACCAGGGCTGCGAGCTCTGGGAGGACTCCCTCGTCGATCCGGACAATCGCCGCCCGGTCGATTTCACGCATCGCTCGCTATTGCTGCAATCGCTCACCGGCACACCGGATCTCGACCCGTCGGGCGCGGTGAAGATGTGGATCGTGGCCTACGCGCTATGGCTGCGCCGCGAGCGCCCCGAATGCTTCGTGGGCGGCACCTACACGCCGCTGTTCGCCTCGGGCGACCACTCCAACCACCTGATCTCCTACGCGCGCGGCCGCAATGGCGAAACCCCCGAGGTGATCGTCGCCGTCACCCGCCACAGCATTCGTCTGGACGAGGCGGGCGGCTGGGCGGACACGGTTCTCGATCTCCCGCAAGGACATTGGACCGACCGCCTCACCGGCCACACCTTCTCCGGCCGCGCCCGCCTGGAGAAGCTCTTCGCCCGCCTGCCAGTCGCACTGCTGGTGCGCTGACGGCGCTACACAGCTAGGCCGCGGATTCGTCGTCCTCCCCGCCCTCGCCATCGACCGTGATTCCGCCGACGGATGCGGACGACACCGGATCCGGGAGGGGAACGAAGATCGCGTGGGTGGCGGGCGTGGGTGGCCGCGGGGCCACACGCGGCGTCACGAGTTCGATCAACGCCGGCGGCATCGGGCCGGTGCGGGATTCGACCCAGCGGCGCAGATTGGCGGGGTTGTAGTCCTTGCGGTCCGCGACCGTCGACGCCAAGTAGCTGCTCTGGTCGTGCGGCTGGAGCAACTTGCGCCAGGAATCCCAATAGAAACGGTGGCTGCGCGGACTGCGCAGCAGGCGCACGAAGTTCAGAACGCGGAAGCCCATGCTCAGCGAGTCGTGCAGAGTGGTGGCGTCGGTGCGGCAACGGTCCAGCAGCGTTTCCAGCCGGTCGTGGTCGAAGGCCAGACCCTCGGCCTCGGCCTCGGCGATCATCCAGCGCAGGGTGATATCGGACAGGCCGCAATCGCTGTAACCGCCGCCGATATCGCTGTGCGCGCCCTCGAACCAGACCTGCTTCACCCGGTCGGTGCGCCGGTACTTCTGCTGGATCTCGACCGGCACATTCCACAGGCAGGGCTCGAACGCGCGGCGACGTTCATCGATGGCCAGCGCTTGGCGTGCGCAATGCACGATGCTGGACAGCCGCACGTCATGGAAGCGATGCCGCCACGAGGTGACACCCGGAATGCCCATGGCCCCCACGGTGTCGAAGACGCCCAGGAAGTGGATCTTCACCGGATCGGGATAGCAATGGACCCTGCGGAATTCCTCCCATTCGGGCGGATCGGGAGCGTCCGGATGCGGCTTGCGCGTCTGATAGATCTTCAGCGCCTCCGGATACTTCCCGTCGATCATGGCCGTGTAGGTGAGGATGCCGAGTCGGCTGATCATGCCCGCCAGACTGCGCGCGGTGTACGCGCCGCGGCTGAAACCGAAGATGAAGATTTCATCGCCGGGTTCCCAGTTCAGCGCCAGCTGCCAATAGGCGGCGGACAAATTCGCCTCGAGACCCAATCCGAACGCACCGCCCAGCAGGCGATCGGACATGAATCCGCGGGCGCCCGGCCCGGAGACGTAATAGACGCGCTGACCGACGGACTTCCCCTCCCGGTCCGCCCCCGTCAGTCGCACCGTCTGCGCGATCTTCACAATGTTCGATACGGTGCTGCTGGACTCGGCCTTCCAGGTGCCGTCACAGCACACGATGAGCCTTTTCATGAATGGGATCCTCCCGCCCTGGATCTCTGGGTTCATGCGTAGTGAACTACTCGACTCGTATCGGTTGAGGTGCGCGTTCCCGTTAACTCCGCGCACCTACGCACTTATCGCAACCGTCGTTAACACCGAACGACCAGTACGCGATGCTCATGAATCGTTCACGATCGACATGGCACCGTGGGTGCCATGCCCGACGATGGAGTGAGCACCCGCAGCGTGTGGGTGCTGGTGTGCGAAGACGATGACGTCTTGGGGGAACAGGTCGCCACCGGCCTGCGGGACGCCGGGTTCACCGTCGATCTGACCCGCAATCTCGCCGACGCCTGCCGGTACTGCGGCACCCATCCCTATGACTGCCTGGTCGTGGATCGCGGTCTGCCCGATGGGGACGGGCTGGATCTGGTTCGGCAACAACGGCGATCGGGATATCGGACGCCCGCGCTGATCATTACCGCCCGGGACAGTCCGATGGATCGCTCGGAGGGCTTCGCGGGCGGGGCGGACGACTATCTGGCCAAACCGTTCTCGCTCGGGGAGCTCGCCGCCCGGGTGCGGGCACTGTGCGCGCCCCGGCCCGCACCGCAGTTGCCGGTCGTCACCGTCGGCGATCTGGTGGTGGATCGGCTGCGGCGCAGGGTGCAGCGCGGCGGCATCCTGCTCACCATGTCGGCGCGGGAGTACTGCGCGCTGGAGCTGCTGCTCGCGCATGTCGGAAAGCCGGTCACCTACACCGAATTCGCCGACTACTGCGGTGAGAAGCCATCGCAGGCCACCATCGACGACGTGGTCTCGCGGGTGGATCGCAAACTCGGCACCCCGCAGCTCATTCACACCACCGGGGCGGGATACCTGCTGCGCTTCGGGCGCTGAACACCCAGACTCGCGATCCCGCCGTGAGGGGGGATCGCGTGGCCGCCACTCGGACCGGGGAGCTTCCCCCACCGGTTCGGGTGGGCCGGTACGCAGAAGGCCCCGAGCCGAATTCGACTCGGGGCCTTCCTCATTCGATTGATTCGATCAGGTGAGGTAGCGGTAGGCCGGGGTGCCCGGCTCCAGCCGTTCGCCCTGGATCGGCGATTCGTCCATGCGCTTGACCAGTGATTCGAGGCCGTCCGGCGAACCCAGTTCGATGCCCACCAGTGCCGCGCCCGTCTCGCGATTATTGCGCTTGACGTACTCGAACAGGGTGATGTCGTCGTCCGGGCCGAGGACCTCGTCCAGGAAGCGGCGCAGTGCGCCGGGCTCCTGCGGGAAGTCCACCAGGAAATAGTGTTTCAGGCCCTGATGCACCAGCGAGCGCTCGATGACCTCGCCGTAGCGGGAGACGTCATTATTGCCGCCGGAGAGAATGCAGACCACGGTCGAACCCGGTTCGACGCCGATCTCGCGCAGCGCCGCCACCGACAGCGCGCCCGCCGGTTCCGCGACAATGCCCTCGCTCTGGTACAGCTCCAGCATGGTGGTGCAGATCGCGCCCTCGTCCACATGCATCATGCGGAAAGAGCTTGCGCCCCGGCCGGATTCGGTGGTGGTCAGTAAAGGCAGCGAGGCGTGCGAGCGCACTCCTCCGCCGAAGCGCGACACCGCCTGATAGGGCACCCCGCCGATGCGGCGCACGGCCGCGCCGTCCACGAACGGATCGATCTCCGGCAGCGTCACCGGGCCGCCCGCGACCAAGGCGGCCGTCATGGAGGCGGCACCCGAGGGCTCCACGCCGAGGAGCGCGGTGTGCGGGGAACGCTCACGCAGATAGGTGCCGATACCGGCCAGGCAGCCACCGCCGCCGACCGGCACCACCACGAGATCCGGTGTGCGGCCGAGCTGTTCGAGGAATTCGGCGGCAATGGTGCCCTGCCCGGCCGCGGTGCGCGGATCGTCGAAGGGCGGGACCATGGTCGCGCCGGTCAGGCGCACATCCTCGGCGGCCGCCGCGGCGGCGGCATCGTAGGTGTCGCCGATGGCGATCAACTCCACGAATTCCCCGCCGTGCACGCGGATTCGGTCGCGCTTCTGCTTGGGGGTGGTGGTCGGCACGTAGATGCGGCCGATGACACCCATCGCCTTGCACGCGAAAGCCACACCCTGGGCGTGATTTCCGGCGCTGGCGGCGACCACGCCGGCGGCGCGCTCGGTGTCGGTCAGCTGGACCATGAGGTTGTACGCGCCGCGCAGCTTGTAGCTGCGCACGGCGGTGAGGTCCTCGCGCTTGAGGTAGACCTCGGCCCCGGTCAGTGCCGACAACCGCGCATTCCGCTGCAACGGCGTCGGCTCGATAATGTCGGAAATTCGCTTCGCGGCCGCATCGATCTCATCCGCCGTCAATTCGGGCAGCGGACCGGACACTTTCTCAGCGACTACAAGCGGATCAGACACCCGAACATGCTAGCCGGGAGCCGGTCACGTCCTCGTAGCGGAGCCGATAACGGCGTGAATCGTCCGGTTCGGCGGCGTGGCGGGAGTAACTCCCGCGGAATTCGCAGCTCCGCCGGGCATGGCGAGCAAATATCTAGCTAAGGAAGACCGCGTGATGAAAATGCCCCGATCATGAAGTGATCGGGGCACATTCGTCGGTCGACTCGATGTGGGGAATCGGCGATCAGAGTGGGTCGAGGACGAAAACGGGGATCTGGCGGTCGGTCTTGGTCTGGTAGACGGCGTAGTCGGGCCACGCCTCGACGGCGCGCTCCCACCAGACGGCCTTTTCCTCGCCGGTCACTTCGCGGGCGGTGTAGTCCTTGACCTCCGCGCCGTCGCGCAGTTCCACGTGCGGGTCGGCCTTGATATTCCAGTACCAGACGGGATGCTTCGGGGATCCGCCCAGCGAGGCGACGATCGCGTACGTGCCATCATGCTCGACGCGCATGAGCGCCGACTTGCGGAGCTTGCCGGTCTTGGCACCGCGGGAGGTCAGCAGGACGATCGGCTTGCCCTTGATGGTGGTGGCCTCGGCCCCGTTGGATTCCTCGTACTTCTCAGCCTGATCGCGTGCCCAGTCGCTCGTGCTGGGTTCATATTCTCCGATGAGTGGCATGAATCGAGTCAACAGGATGTGATCCTCGAGTGTTCCCGACGGGCCGGACGTCACAGAAAGTTCGGTTGACCGAACTTTAGGTCGCCGCGTAGCCTGAGCAGATGGCTTTGGTTCACCCTACGCAGACTGTGCGCACCCGGTCCCGGGGTGCGACCGTGGATATCGCGGGCACGGCGTGGCCGGTATACAAGCTCGAGGCGCTGGTCGCAGCGCTATTGACCGGTCTGGTGCTGTTGCTGATCATCGGATCCTCGCAGACCGCTGTGCTGGCGGCGGCCACCGTTGCCGCGCTGCGCTGGATCGTCGGAGCCGTTCGCGCCTGAATTCCGACCAGTTGGTCGTGTCATATGGCCGGGTAATGCCATTCCTCTATTACCGTTGATGCATGCGGTTGAACCCGTTCGGAGCGGTATTGCTGTCGGTCGGGGCCGCACTATGCGGCGGCCTGCCTTCGGCGCGGGCGGACATCATCACCCTCGCCGCGCACGAACAGACCTACGAATCCCTGTTCGGCAGTTTCACCGTGGGCAGTCGGGGCGAGCTGGTCAATCGGATCGCGCCGCTCAATCAAATGGGCACCACGCGGGAAGCGTTGGTGAGCACCATTGCCTACAGCCGAATCAACGGTACAGCCGGCGGCCAAATGAAAGTCGGCTACCACGTCGGGTGCGCGGTGAACATCGGCGCAGGCACGCTCGGCTTCAACCCCAACCCGGCCGTCACCCTCCCTGGCGCGGGCACACCCCCGGTACCGAGTGTGACGTTCAATCCCAACTTCATCGCCACGATCAACCTCAATCCCGGTGAGGTGAAAGAGCTCGCGGTCGCCGACAAGGATGTCGCGCCCAATATCACCGCGAGCATCGTGATTCGCGATTTCCACATCGTCGTGAACCAGTGCACCGGGCCGGTGACCATCCGCCAGTACACCTACCTCTATGCCAAATCGGCGGAGGTAGATGACAGCGGTGCGGTGTTCGGCGATCCGACCTGGTTGTAGCCCATCGCAATTCAGGCCAGGCAGCCCGGACCGAGCAGCGCCTTCAGGTCGCCCATGAGTGCCGAGGAGTGCGAGACCCGCAGGTTGTCGTTCACCTTGAGCACCGTGGTGCGCTCACGCGAACCCACATGCCGGATGTGTACGTCGGCGGTGCCGGGATGGCTGCTCAGCACCCGCTTCAGCGCGCTGATCTTGTCCGGGGTGCAGAGCCGGGTGGGGATGACCACCGACAGCGGCCGATCCACGCCGATAGACGAAAGGTCCGGCACCACAAGGTCATTGGCGATCAGCGAGATGCGATCGTCGCGGGCATTGACGCGGGCCTTCACCAGCACGATGGCGTCCTCGGTGACGTCCATGCCGTAGACCGAGTAGGACTGCGGGAAGAACAGCACCTCGATGCCGCCGGTGAGGTCCTCGAGCTGCGCGGACGCCCACGGCAGACCGTTCTTGTTCACGCGGCGGGTGACGCTGGCGAAGATGCCGCCGATGGTGACCTGCGAGCCGTCCTTGATATCACCTTCGAGGATGGTCGGGATATTCGTATCCGATTGCGCGGCAAGGACATGCTCGACGCCATTGAGCGGATGGCCGGATACGTACAGGCCCAGCATTTCCCGCTCCAGGGCGAGCTTGTGCTTGGACTCCCACTCCTCGTCGGGGACCTTCACATTGAAGACGCTGGCGATCGAGTCATCACCGTCGTCGAGTCCACCGAAGAGGTCGAACTGGCCGATGGCCTCGGCCTTCTTGGTGGACATGACCGCGTCGATGGCATCGGAGTGCACCAGCAGCAGGCCCTTGCGCGGATGACCCAGCGAGTCGAAAGCGCCTGCCTTGATGAGGGATTCGGTGACCTTCTTGGAACAGGCCACCGCGTCGATCTTGTTCAGGTAGTCGGAGAAGTCGGTGAACTTCGACTTCTCCTCGCGCGCCGCGATGATCGAGGACACCACGTTCGCACCGACATTGCGGACCGCGCCCATGCCGAAGCGGATATCGCCACCGACGGAAGCGAATTCGATCTGCGACTCGTTCACGTCCGGCGGCAGCACCTGGATGCCGAGGCGGCGGCAGTCGGCCAGATAGATGGCGGCCTTGTCCTTGTCGTCGCCGACGGAGGTGAGCAGACCGGCCATGTACTCGGCCGGATAGTTGGCCTTGAGGTACGCGGTCCAGAACGACACCAGGCCGTAGCCCGCGGCATGTGACTTGTTGAACGCGTACCCGGCGAACGGAAGAATGGTGTCCCACAACGCCTTCACGGCGGGCTTGGAGAAACCGTTCTCCACCATGCCCGCCTCGAAGCCCTCGTACTCGGCTTCCAGGATCGAGGCCTTCTTCTTACCCATGGCGCGACGCAGAATGTCGGCTCGGCCGAGGGAGTACCCGGCCACCTTCTGCGCGATCTGCATGATCTGCTCCTGATACACGATCAGGCCGTAGGTATCACGCAGGATTTCCTTCAGGGGCTCCTCGAGCTCCGGATGGATGGGTTTGACCTCTTGCCGCCCGTTCTTGCGGTCGGCGTAGTCATTGTGGGCGTTCATGCCCATGGGGCCGGGGCGGTAGAGCGCGAGCACGGCGACGATGTCCTCGAAGCCGGTGGGGATCATGCGGCGCAGCAGGTCTCGCATGGCGCCACCGTCGAGCTGGAAGACGCCGAGAGTGTCACCGCGCGCGAGCAATTCGTAGGTGGGGACATCCTCGAGCGGCAGGGTGTCGAGATCCAGTTCGATGCCGCGGTTGGCCTTGATATTGACCAGCGCGTCACCGATGACGGTGAGGTTGCGCAGGCCCAGGAAGTCCATCTTCAACAGGCCGATGGCCTCACACGACGGGTAGTCCCAGCCGGTGATGATCGCGCCGTCCTGCGCGCGCTTCCAGACCGGGATGGCGTCGGTGAGCGGTTCGGACGACATGATGACCGCGCAGGCGTGCACGCCCGCATTGCGGATCAGGCCCTCGAGGCCGCGCGCGGTCTCGTAGATCTTATTGACGTCCGGATTGGTATTGATGAGCTCGCGGACCTCGGCGGCCTCTTTGTACCGCTCATGCTCAGGATCCATGATGCCGGACAGCGGAATGTCCTTGGCCATGATCGGCGGCGGCAGCGCCTTGGAGATCTGATCGGCAATGGCGAAGCCGGGCTGGCCGAACTGGACGCGGGCCGAGTCCTTCAGTGCCGCTTTGGTTTTAATCGTACCGAAGGTGATCACCTGGGCGACGCGGTCGCTGCCCCACTTGTCGGTGGCGTAGCGGACCATTTCACCGCGGCGGCGATCGTCGAAGTCGATATCGATATCGGGCATGGACACGCGCTCGGGGTTCAGGAAGCGCTCGAACAGCAGACCGTGCGGAATCGGGTCGATATTCGTAATGCCCATGGCGTAGGCGACCAGCGAACCGGCCGCCGAACCACGGCCCGGGCCGACATTGATGCCGACCGAGCGGGCGTAGGTGATGAGGTCACCGACGACGAGGAAGTAGGCGGGGAAGCCCATTTCATTGATGACGCCGAGCTCGTACTTGGCCCGGCTGACGTATTCCGCGGGCGGGCCGCTCGGGAAACGGCGGTCCAGGCCGACCATGACCTCATGCTCGAGCCAGGTTGCCTGGGTGTAGCCCTCGGGCACCGGGAAGACCGGCATGCGGTCCCGGTGCGCCCAGACATCGTCATAGGACTGCACGCGTTCGCCGATGAGAACCGTGTTGTCGCATGCGCCGGGGACCTCCGCGTCCCAGATGGCGCGCATCTCCTCGGCGGACTTGAGGTAGTAGCCGGAGCCGTCGAATTTGAAGCGGGTCGGATCCGAGAGCGTCTTGCCGGTCTGAATGCACAGCAGCGCTTCGTGATTGGCCGAATCGGACTCGTGCACGTAGTGGCAGTCATTGGTGGCCAGCGGCGGAATGCCGAGCTGCTTGCCCACATTGAGCAGGCCCTCGCGGACCCGGCGCTCGATGGACAGGCCGTGGTCCATGATCTCCAGGAAGAAGTTCTCCGGACCGAAGATCTCCTGCCATTTGGCGGCGGCCTCGAGGGCCTCGCGCTCGTGGCCCAGGCGCAGGCGGGTCTGCACCTCGCCCGAGGGGCAGCCGGTGGTGGCGATGATGCCCTCGGCGTACTCGGCGATGATGTCGGCGTCCATGCGCGCCCACTTGCCGAGCTGGCCCTCGATGGAGGCCAGGCTGGAGAGCTTGAACAGGTTGCGCAGACCGGTCGCGTTCTCGGCGACCATGGTCATATGGGTGTAGGAACCCGAACCCGAGACGTCGTCGCCCTTCTGCGACGGGTCGCCCCAGAGCACACGCTTGGTATTGAAGCGGGACTCCGGCGCGATGTAGGCCTCGATGCCGATGATCGGCTTGATGCCCTGTTTCTTGGCGGAGTTGTAGAACTCCGAAGCGCCGTACATATTGCCGTGGTCGGACATGCCGACGGCGGTCATGCCCAGCCTGGTCGCCTCTTTGAACAAGGGCGTGATCTTCGCCGCGCCGTCGAGCATCGAGTACTCGGTGTGGTTATGGAGATGAACGAATGATCCCGACGAGGCTGACACGCAGACATACTAAGCGTCCCCACCGACGGGTTTCGAAGCCACGCGGAGGCGAGGTGCTCGCTCGGCGTGGCGGCCTCGCGTGTCGCGTTTTTCGGGTGCCGATCCGGTGGTGAATGTCACTGGGACACCGGGCCATAGATAATCAAGCGATGACTTGGTTGCGGCGCGGTTGCGGAGTGCGATGACGGCCGTCGCGATCATTCTCTCGGGTGTGCTGATCGCCGGTGCGCTGCTGGCGTGGCCACGCACCCGGCGCACCGTGACCACTCCCGCCGAGCGGGCGGTGCACATGGCCCTGCACACCGCATCGCAGGCGGCGCGACCGCTGCGCCGCGGGCTCACCACGGAATCGGCGGAGGAGGCCGCGCCGCATCTTCGGGCGCTCACCGGTGCGGAGGCCCTGGGGCTCGCCGATGCGGAGGCGACGGTCCTCGCGTGGGACGGCCCGTATGACGAACTGCGGGAGGTCTTCGCCGACGCCGCCCGCCGCGCGGTGGCGACCGGTCGGCCCGTTCTGGTCTCCGGTCCCGGCACCGGCGGCCGCACCCTGATCGCCCAGCCTCTGGCCACCGAATACGGAGGGATCATCGGCGCGCTCGGCGCGGTGACCACCGAACAACCCGATCCGGGCAAACTCGGCGCGATCGCCGAGGTGGCCCGATACGCCTGCGGGCAGGTCGAATTGGCGGAACTCGACGCCTCCCGGGCGCGCCTGGATCGCGCCGAGGTACGGGCGCTGCGCGCGCAGATCAGCCCGCATTTCATCTACAACGCCCTCAATACGATCGCCTCGTTCGTCCGCACCGATCCGACGCGGGCACGGGAGCTGATCCTCGATTTCGCCGACTTCACCCGCTATTCCTTCCGCACCGCAGGCGAATTCACGGTGCTGGCCGACGAGTTGAAGAACATCGACCGCTACCTGGTCCTGGAACGCGCCCGATTCGGCGACGCCCTGCAGGTCCGCCTGCAGATCGCCCCCGAGGTCCTGAATGTCGTGCTCCCCTTCCTGGCCCTGCAACCGCTGGTCGAGAACGCGGTCCGGCACGGCCTCGCCGGGAAGCCGAATGGCGGCACGGTGAGCATTGTCGCCGCCGACGAGGGCACCGACTGCGTGATCAGCGTCGAGGACGACGGTGTCGGAATCGATCCCGAACTCCTGCGCTCCGGAGCCCTGGACGCCATTCAAACCGGTTCCGGCCCAACCGGTTCCCGCGAATCCGCACACGTCGGCCTGGCCAATGTGGACGACCGCCTGCGCGCGGCCTTCGGCGACGACTACGGCCTGGTCGTGGACACCGCCCCGGGCGCGGGCACCAAGGTCAGCATGAGAATCCCCAAATTCCGCGCGGGTATTCATGCCTGAGCACCGCGGCGAAACCTCTGCACATACGATGGAATACCTGTGACTCAGACCACCGACAAGGAGCTCGGCGTGCTACGCGTGCTGGCCGTGGACGACGAGAAACCGGCTCTCGACGAGTTGGTGTATCTGTTGCGCACCCAACCCGAGGTCGGCGAGATTCACGGCGCGAACGATGCGACCTCGGCCCTGCGGCTCTTGCGCGCGCATACGGTCGACGCGGTTTTTCTCGATATCAATATGCCGGGCCTGGACGGCCTGGAACTGGCCGGGATTCTGTCCGAGTTCGCCAATCCGCCCGCGGTGGTTTTCGTGACGGCGCGCGATGACAAAGCGGTGGCGGCCTTCGATCTCGGGGCGGTCGATTATCTGTTGAAGCCACTGCGCGAGGAGCGACTGGCCGAATCGGTGCGGCGCATTGCCACCACCCGGGGGACGCAGGTGCCCGCCGCGCCCGCCAGCGACCCCCACGAGGTGATCCCGGTCGAACTCGGCGGTGTCACCACACTCGTGGACCGCGCCGCCGTCTGCTGGGTGGAAGCCGAGGGCGACTACGCACGACTACACACCGGCACCGGATCCCACCTCGTCCGCATACCGCTCTCCGAGCTGGAAAATCGTTGGAGCGAAGCGGGATTCGTGCGCGTGCACCGCTCGTACCTGGTCGCCCTGCGCCAAGTGACCGGTCTGCGCACGGTGGGCACCGGCACCGTGGTCTGCCTGCGGGCCGAGGGCAGCGCCCCGGCCGTCGAACTCCCGGTGGCCCGCCGTCAGGTTCGCGAGTTGAAACAGCGCCTGATCCCCACCACCCACCGCAATCGGAGCAACCGAACGTGAGCGGGCGGCAGCGGGAACGGGTGGTGCTGGCCGAGCGGCGGGGAGCTCGGGTGGTCAGGACTCGGGTGGAGGTCGAGGAGCAGACCGAGGTCGGGGCGGCGCTGATCGGTGGGTTGATTCGGGCGCAGTTCGGGTTGGCGGTGCGGTTGGCTTTGGTGACCGTCGCGGCGTTGGGGGCTTTGCCTTTGGTGTTCTCGAGCCCGGTGGGGACGGCGGCCGTGTTCGGGGTGCGGGTGCCGTGGTTGTTGTTGGGGCTGTTGGTTTATCCGCTGCTTTACGGGGTGGGGCGGGTGTATGTGCGATTGTCGGAGCGGAATGAGTTGGACTTCGGCGAATTGACCGGGGACTGAAGTGGATTCGGCTTCGGGGATCACGGTGGCGGCGCTGTTGTTGGCGGCGGCTGCCACGGTGGGGTTCGCGGTGTACGGGGTGCGATTGGCCCGGACCACTTCGGATTTCTTGGTGGCCTCGCGGAGTGTGGGGGCGCGGTGGAATGCTGCCGCTATTTCGGGTGAATATCTTTCCGCTGCCTCGTTTTTGGGTGTGGCGGGGCTGATCGCCAAGTATGGGGCGGATGCGCTGTGGTATCCGGTGGGATTCACTGCGGGGTATCTCGGGCTGCTCATGTTTGTGGCCGCGCCACTGCGGCGGTCGGGGGCGTATACCGTGCCGGACTTTGCCGAATTCCGTTTGGGGTCACTGCGTTTGCGGCGGTTGGCGGCGCTGGTGGTGGTGCTGATCTGCGCGGTGTATTTGATTCCGCAGTTTCAGGGGGCGGGGCTGACGCTACGTATTCTGCTGGGGCTGCCGAGCTGGGTGGGGGCGGTTGCGGTGGGCGGCATAGTCATCGGGACCGTGGTGGGCGGCGGGATGCGGTCGATCACGTTCGTGCAGGCGTTCCAGTACTGGTTGAAATTGACGGCCGTGGCGATTCCGGCGCTGGTGCTGGCGGTGCACTTCTTCGGCAATGGGCCGGTGAATATGGCGGCCGAGATGACCTCCGAGGGCGCGCCGTGGCTGGAGCCGGGCGGCGGGCTGGGTGGGCCGCATCCGCTGTACTCGGTGTATTCGCTGATCATCGCCACATTCCTGGGCACCATGGGATTGCCTCACGTGCTGGTGCGGTTCTATACGAATCCGGACGGGCGGGCAGCGCGCGCAACGGCTTTGACGGTCATCGGGCTGGTCGGATTGTTCTATCTCTTCCCGACCCTGCTCGGCGTGTTCGCGCGGTTGTATGTGCCGCAATCGCTGACGGACGGGAACTCCGATGCGGGGGTGCTGCTGCTGCCCGGATCCGTGGTGTCGGGACTGCCGGGGCAGCTGCTCGGCGGCCTGGTCGCGGCGGGTGCGATCGCCGCGTTCCTGTCCACCTCCTCCGGGCTGCTGGTCAGCCTGGCGGGTGTGATCAGCACCGATCTGCTGCCCGGCCGAATCCGGGATTTCCGGGCGGCCGCACTCGTCTCCGGCGCTGTGCCGCTGGTGCTTTCGCTGGCGGTCGCCTCGCTGGATCTTTCGCGCACCGTCGGGCTGGCGTTCTCGGTGGCGGCATCGACCCTGTGTCCGCTGCTGGTGCTCGGCATTTGGTGGCGCGGGCTGACGGCGGCCGGAGCGACGGCCGGACTGGTCGTCGGCGGCCTCACCGCGGGTGCCGCCACGGTGGTGTCGGTGACGGGCGGCGTCTCCACCGAGTTTGCCGGGGGCTGGCTCGCGGCCGTGCTCGGATACCCGGCGGCGGTGAGTGTGCCGCTCGCATTCCTGGCAATGATCTTGGCCAGCAAGTTCACCCACCGGCAGTCATCGCACGAGGTGAGCCGCATTTTCGTGCGCCTGCACGCGCCCGAGCGACTGGGCCTGGGCGCGGATCGCGAGCCGGGGACGCGCCCGGCCTGAACCGCTTGTCGTACGGCAGGGACCGCTCGGCGCAAGAGCGGGCACCTTCGGCGAGTGACCCGCGCCACATCATGTTTCGGTCACAAAGAGACCGCTACGGTTCAGCGGTTAGTAAGCCACGCCACACGCTAGGACCGTTCAGTGAGCAGCACCGAGCTCGGCGGCAGTTCGCCGCATACGCCTTCGGCAGCGGAATTCGCTGCCATGCAGGCCAGTCCGCAGTTCCAGGAACTGCGAAACCGGCTGCGCCGGTTCGTCTTCCCGATGGCCGCACTGTTCCTCGCCTGGTATGTGGTGTACGTCGTGCTCGGCGCGTACGCACACGACTTCATGGCCCACAAGGTGTTCGGCAATATCAATGTCGGACTGCTGTTCGGCCTCGGGCAATTCGTGTCCACATTCCTGATCACGGGCCTGTACGTGCGGTTCGCCAATAGGGAACTGGATCCGCGCGCGGAAGCCATTCGCCATGAGATGGAAGGGGTCCGGGCGTGAGCACCAGGTTCTATGCCGCGGCCGAGACCGTCGGCAATCCGGCCGCCAATATCGCGATTTTCGCGCTGTTCGTGGCCATCACCATGGTCGTGGTCATCCGCGCCAGCCGCAAGACCACCACCGCGGCGGACTTCTTCACCGGTGGCCGCGGCTTCTCCGGACCGCAGAACGGCATTGCCATCGCGGGCGACTACCTTTCGGCCGCAAGCTTTCTCGGTATCGCGGGCGCCATCGCGGTCTACGGTTACGACGGCTTCCTGTACTCCATCGGCTTCCTGGTGGCGTGGCTGGTCGCGCTGCTGCTGGTGGCCGAAATGCTCAGGAACACCGGCAAATTCACCATGGCCGATGTGCTGAGCTTCCGGCTCAAGCAGGGGCCGGTGCGCACCGCCGCCGCGCTCACCACCCTCGCGGTCTCGCTGTTCTATCTGCTGGCGCAGATGGCGGGCGCGGGCGGCCTGGTCGCGCTGCTGCTGGATATCAAGTCCAAGGCCGGACAGTCGGTCGTGATCGCCGTCGTCGGTCTGCTCATGATTGTGTACGTGCTGGTCGGCGGCATGAAGGGCACCACCTGGGTGCAGATCATCAAGGCCGTGCTGCTGATCACCGGTGCGGCGGTCATGACCGTGATGGTGTTCTCGAAGTTCAGCTTCAACCTGTCCGACATTCTGGGTTCGGCGCAGCAGCATGTGTCGGAGGCGACGACCAAGGGCGTCAAGTCGCGTGATGTGCTGGCGCCCGGCGCGCAGTACGGCGGCAGCGGCACCTCCAAACTGAACTTCCTGTCTCTGGGTCTGGCGCTGGTGCTGGGCACCGCGGGTCTGCCGCACGTGCTCATGCGCTTCTACACGGTCCCGACCGCCAAGGAAGCCCGCCGCTCGGTGGTCTGGGCGATCGGCCTGATCGGCGCGTTCTACCTGTTCACGCTGGTTCTCGGTTACGGTGCGGCCGCGATTGTCGGCCCGGACAAGATCCTGGCCGCGGCGGGCGGACAGAACTCCGCGGCCCCGCTGCTGGCATTCGAACTCGGCGGTGTGGTGCTGCTCGGGATTATCTCGGCGGTCGCCTTCGCCACCATCCTGGCGGTCGTCGCGGGCCTGACCATCACGGCCTCGGCCTCCTTCGCGCACGATATCTATGCCGGAGTCATCAAGCGCGGCAAGGTTTCCGAGAACGAGCAGGTCCGGGTTTCGCGGATCACGGCCGTGGTGGTCGGTGTGATCGCCATCGGGCTGGGCATTCTCGCCAATGGCCAGAACATCGCGTTCCTGGTGGCTCTGGCCTTCGCGGTCGCGGCGGCGGCGAACCTGCCGACCATTCTGTTCTCGCTGTTCTGGAAGCGCTTCAATACCACCGGCGCACTGTTCAGCATGTACGGCGGCCTGATCTCCACCATCGTGCTGATCGTGTTCTCCCCCGCCGTCTCCGGCACCAAGACGTCGATGCTGTCGAGCATGGACTTCGACTGGTTCCCGCTGTCCAACCCGGGCATCGTGTCCATTCCGCTGGCCTTCGCGCTCGGCGTGATCGGCACCTTCGTGGGCCGCGATAACGAGGACCCGCTCAAGCAGGCCGAGATGGAGGTGCGCTCGCTCACCGGTGTCGGCGCGGAGAAGGCCGTCTCGCACTAGGCACACAGCGCACTAGGCGCGCATCGCGTCGAAAAACCTTGTCCAGCACGTTCGTTCGAGGAGTTGATTCAGCAGTGACCAGCACGATGTCCGGGGCCGACAATGCCGTCGCACACCGGCCCGTCTCCTACCCGCCGAGCGCGTCCTTCGCGGCACAGGCCAATACCGGGTCGTCGCTGTACGACCGGGCGCAGGCCGACCGGGAGGCGTTCTGGGCGGAGCAGGCCGGGAGGCTGCACTGGGACCAGCCGTGGACGCAGGTCCTGGATTGGTCCGATGCGCCCTTCGCTCGCTGGTTCGACGGCGGCACGCTGAACGTCGCGTACAACTGCGTCGATCGACACGTGCTGGACGGGTACGGCGACCAGGTCGCCATCCATTGGGTCGGTGAGCCCGGCGATTCCCGCGATATCACCTACGCCGACCTGCTGGCCGAAGTGTCCAGGGCGGCAAATCTTTTCACCGAACTCGGCCTCCGGGCCGGGGACCGCGTCGCCATCTATCTGCCCATGATTCCCGAAGCGATCGTGTCCATGCTGGCGTGTGCCCGGCTCGGACTCGTGCATTCGGTGGTGTTCGCCGGATTCTCGGCGAGCGCCTTGCGGCAGCGGGTGGACGACGCACAGGCGCGCCTGGTCATCACCGCGGATGGCCAGTGGCGACGTGGTAAGGCGGCACCGCTCAAGGAGGCAGTGGATGAAGCCCTCGCTGCCGATGGCGACGAGAGCGGTGCCGCCGCCACGGTCGAACACGTACTGGTGGTGCGGCGCACCGGCATCGAGACCTCGTGGACCGAGGGCCGCGACCTGTGGTGGGACGAGACCGTCGCGAACGCGTCGCCCGAACATGAGGCGGAGGCCTTCGACGCCGAGCACCCGCTGTTCATCCTCTACACCTCCGGCACCACCGGAAAGCCCAAGGGCATCCTGCACACCAGCGGCGGATACCTGACGCAAGCGTCGTACACCCATCACTACGTGTTCGATCACAAAGCGGGACAGGACGTTTACTGGTGCACCGCCGATATCGGCTGGGTCACCGGGCACAGTTACATCGTGTACGGGCCGCTCTCCAATCGCACGACCCAGGTCGTCTACGAGGGCACCCCGAACTTCCCCGATGAGCACCGGCACTGGCAGATCATCGAAAAGTACGGCGTGAGCATCTATTACACCGCTCCGACACTGGTCCGCACATTCATGAAGTGGGGCAGGGAGATTCCCGACGCCCACGACCTGTCCTCGCTGCGGCTGCTCGGTTCCGTCGGTGAGCCGATCAATCCGGAGGCCTGGCGCTGGTATCGGGAAGTGTTGGGAGCCAATAAGACTCCCGTCGTCGACACCTGGTGGCAGACCGAGACCGGCGCGATCATGATCTCCCCGCTGCCCGGTGCCACCGCCGCCAAGCCGGGCGCGGCCATGACTCCGCTCCCCGGCATCTCCGCCCGCATCCTCGATGACGACGGCGTCGATCTGGGCGACCGCAATGCCGACGGCCTCCTGATCATCGACCAGCCCTGGCCCTCCATGGCTCGCGGCATCTGGGGCGACAATGAGCGCTTCCGCGCCACCTACTGGGACCGATTCGCCGCCCAGGGTTGGTATTTCGCGGGTGACGGAGCGAAATTCGACGCCGACGGCGACCTCTGGGTCATGGGCCGCGTGGACGATGTCATGAACGTCTCCGGGCACCGGATCTCCACCGCCGAAGTCGAATCCGCGCTCGTCGGGCACTCCGGTGTCGCCGAGGCCGCGGTCGTCGGCGCGAGCGATGAGACCACCGGTCAGGGCATTGTCGCGTTCGTCATTCTGACCGCCGAGGCCACCGACACCGGCGACGAGCTGGTGCGGGATCTGAAGGCCGAGGTCTCCCGAGAGATCAGCCCGATCGCGCGCCCGCGCGAGATCCACGTGGTCCCGGAACTGCCCAAGACCCGCTCGGGCAAGATCATGCGCCGCCTGCTGCGCGATGTGGCCGAGGGCCGCGATCTCGGCGACACCTCAACCCTGGTGGACCCCACGGTCTTCGAGTCCATCGCCCGCCGCTGACCGAATGCGGTGGAACCCGTCGATGAGGGCGGGTCCCACCGTCTCGGGTTAGGCCACCTGGCGATCCGGGAGAACGGTGGTGGTGCGGCGCGCGGCGCGTGCGCCCCGCACCACCAACGGCAGCACCCACGCCGACGCCAATTGATCGGTCGCGAGCGCACCGAGCGAGAGCCGGTTGTGCACGAAGCCGACGGAGAGTCCCAGGCGAGGTTCGGCCCAGCCGAACGAACCGCCCATGCCGATGTGGCCGAATCCGGCGCGCGCACCCGGGATCGGGAGCGAGTGGTAGCCCATATGCCACATCATCGGGATGTAGAAGAGCGCGTGGTCGAGGCGGTAGGTCTCGACGTGGCGCATGGCCTTGATCGTTTCCGGGGACAGGAAGCGGCGGCCATGGCTCATGCCGCCATTGGCGAGCGCACCGTAGAGGGTGGCCAGGCCATTGGCGGTGCAGACGCCATTGCCCGCGGGGAGTTCGGTGTCCAGGACGGGCGGATCCTCGCCCTCCAGAAAGTCTTCCAGGCCCGGCAGGAACAGCGCGCGGGCCGCCGCGCCGAGGGGTCCGGGCAGGCCGTAGGCGCGGCCCAGGAACATCGAGATGTAGGTGGTGCCGACGAAGCCCAGGCGGCCGCCCTGCATGACCGCGGCCGTGGTGGGAGCGCTGCGCGGCGGACGGCCCAGGTGGATGCCGTCGGTGCCCAGGGGTTCGGCGATCTCGGTGCGGAACAGTTCCGCCATGCCGCGGCCGGTGACGGCACGGGCCAGGCCCGCCAGCAGCCAGCCGTAGGTGAGGGCGTGGTAGGTCGGAATGCCCAGCAGGTGATCGGGTTCGGAGGCGGCTAGTCGCTGCTCCATCAGCCGGTGGTCGAGAATATCGTCCAGACCTGCGGCGATAGCGGGCAGGCCGGATAGGCCCGCACGGTGGGAGAGCACCTGCCGCACCGTGATTCGCTCCTTGCCCTTGGCCGCGAACTCGGGCCAGTAGGAGGCGACGGGAGCGTCGTAATCGATCAGGCCGCGGTCGGCGAGCCGGTGGATGACGGTGGCCGCGATGCCTTTGGTGGCGGAGAAGACGACCGCGCCGGTATCGGGGCCCCACTGCGCGGCGGAGCCGGAATCGCCGGTCCAGATCTCGACCAGCGGCTCGCCGTGCAGGTGCACCGTGAGGGCTCCTCCCGCGCCGGGACGACCGCCGACCATCCGTGCGAAAGTGCGTACCAGCGGTGCGAATTCGCTGCCCGCGTATCCGTCCACTCCGGCGGGAAGGTCCAACAGTCCCCGGGAGTCAGCGTCATTGCTCACCCACCCCACGGTACGAGTCACAGGTCACATCCGGCAATGATGTGACCCCGAGCGTTATTGCCGTTGGCCTAGAGGTTATTTCGAGTGTCCGAGCAGTGATGACAGCGTTACCGGAATGCCGTGCGTACCCTGGGAACCATGCGTACGCTGCGGTCGCTGTCACTGGCGCTGTTCGTCGTTCTCGCCCTCATCGTGGCGGGATGCTCCCGTACCGAGTCCGCACCGGCCCGGGTGAGCGGGGATTGGCACGGGGACATCGAGATTCCGGATCGTCCTGTCGCGGTAGGGGTCACCTTCACCGAGGGGAAGGCGACCATCGACATTCCGGTACAGGGCTACAGCGGCAAAGAGCTGACCGAGGTGAAGACCGATCCGGACGCCGTGGCCTGGACGATCCCGAATATCCCCGGAAACCCGTCGTTCCAAGGCAAGTACGACAAGGCCTCGGACAGCATCCAGGGCACGGTCACCCAGTCCGGGCAGACCTTCACGCTCAATCTGACCAAGGGCAAGGTCGCGCAACCGGCCCGGCCCCAGGAGCCGAAAGCGCCCTTCCCGTACAAGTCCGAGGACGTCAGCTATCGCAGCGGGGATATCACTATTGCGGGCACGCTGACCGAGCCGAACACCGCCGGACCGCATCCCGCGGTCGTGCTCATCACCGGCAGCGGGGCCCAGGATCGCAATGAGACCATCCTCGGGCACAAGCCGTTTCTGCTCTGGGCCGACACCCTGACCAGGGCCGGATACGCCGTGCTGCGCACCGACGACCGCGGCGTCGGCGGAACCGGAGGCAAGCTCGAAGACGCCGATTACAAGACCCTCGCCGATGATGTCGGCGCGGGCGTCACCTTCCTGCAGGGGCGCTCGGAGATCGACGGCAAACGCATCGGTTTGCTGGGGCACAGCGAGGGCGGATACCTCGGCCCGCTGTATGCCTCGCGACCGGACAGCGGGGTGGCGTTCGTGATCATGCAGGCCGGACCGGCGGTGATCGGTTCCGAGATATTGATCGAACAGACCAAGCTGATCCTCGCCGCACAGGGTGCGAAGCAAGACGCGATCGACCGTCAGATCGACTTCCTGAACGGCGCGATTCCGCTCTATCGCACCGGCGACCTCGAGGCCGTCAGAACGTACTGCCACCAGTACAATGAGAAGCTGCCGCCGGACGAAAAGATGTCCGACGCGGCCATCGACTCCCAGACCACGATCTCCATGGCCGCATTGATCAATTACGATCCGGCCCCGGCACTTTCGGCGCTGCGCATGCCGGTGCTCGCCTTCTACGGCAGCAAGGACCTCCAGGTCCCAGCCGCGCAGAGCGAGGGTCCGGCGCGCGCGGCCCTGGCCCAGTATCCGGATGCCACCGTGCACGTCTTCGACGGCCTCAATCATTTGATGCAGCCCGCCGGTACGGGCACTCCCCAGGAGTACGCGAAGATCGAGACGACGATCGATCCGCAGGTACTGAGCTACGTCACCGCCTGGCTCACCCAGCGCTTCCCGCCCAAGAGCTGACCCGGCCGTCGGGATGTCGAGCGTGCTGGCGCACGCGCTGATTCGTTGACAGAGTGGGGTCGTGGGAATCTATGGAGACCGGGTCTTGCCGCGGCTCGTCGATCTGACGTGCGGCTCGAAGTTCCTCGATCCGGTGCGGGAACGGGCCTGCGGCGGGCTGCACGGGCGGGTGGTGGAGATCGGATTCGGGTCCGGGCGGAATGTGCCGTTCTATCCGGCCGCGGTGACGTCGGTGAGTGCGGTCGAACCCGCCGATCTGGGCTGGCGGATGGCCGGCTCGCGGCTGGCGGCGGCCACGGTGCCGGTGGAGCGCTCCGGATTGGATGGGCAGTCATTGCCGTTCGCGGACAATAGCTTCGATACGGCGCTGTCGACCTGGACGCTGTGCACGATCCCCGATGTCATGGCGGCGCTGGCGGAGATTCGGCGAGTGCTGGTGCCCGGCGGGACTTTTCACTTCGTCGAACACGGGCTCGCGCCCGATCACGGGGTGCAGGTCTGGCAGCATCGGCTGAATCCGGTGCAGAAGACCCTGGCGGGCGGCTGCCATCTCGATCGCGAGATTCCGAAGCTCATCGAGGCCGCGGGCTTCGAGCTCCGCGACCTCGACAGCTTCTACGAGAACCACTCACCCAAGTTCTTGGGCGCGCTCTCGCTGGGTGTGGCTACGACTCAGGCCAGCCACCGTATGGAACGGTGATCAACTCCAAGTAGTGGCCGCTGGGGTCGAGGAAGTAGATCCCGCGACCGCCGTCATTGTGGTTGATCTCGTTTTCCTGCTGCTGCCGCGGATCGGCCCAGTAGGTGAGCCCGCGTTCCTGGATCTGCTTGTAGGCCGAATCGAATTCGTCCTCGGAGACCAGGAAGGCGTAGTGCTGCGGCGTGATACCTCCGCCGGGGAGGTTCGGGGGGACATTGGCGAAATCGAAGGTGACGCCGTTTCCGACCACGACCGGAATGAACGGGCCCCACTCCTCACCTACGTCCAGACCTAGCAGGCTCGCCCAGAATTCGGCGGAGGCCCGGCTGTCATTGCTGAAAACGATGGTGTGGTTCAACTGAATAGTGATGGGAATTCTCCTGTACTCGTGGCGATCCCGACCCTGGACCGGTACAAGTCGGCCGACAGGAGCACCGCCACGAGTTCGAAGTTAGTCAAAAATCGGCCGAACCGCCAAGGAAAATGTGACCACGGTCACAGTTTTCGACGGATCATCCCACTACTTCTTGAATGAGCCGGAATCCGAAGACAGCGAGCTCAATAGGCAGAAAAGACTCGCGGGCCACTCCTGGGCACAGACCTTGGCGACCTGGTCGACCTGGGCGGGCGCGGACTCCAGCGGAACGGCCGAGGCCGAGGCCACGGCGCCGAGCGGGGCGAGCAGCAGCGCGCAGGCCACCACGCCGATACGGAAACGGTTGCGCATGAGGGGATTTCCTTCCTGGACGGCAAGGGGTCGTGCGACCGCCCGCCCGAAAGGTACTGAGACAACTACGTTTTCGACAACCCCCCAGAGTTTTCGACAACCCCTCAGCGAGGTCCGGCCGAGTACTCCTGCTCCGGGCGACCGGTGCTGCCGTAGCGCAACTGCATGCGCAGACTCCCCGCACCGACCAGCGCGGCCAGATAGCGCTGCGCGGTAGCCCGGGAAATACCGATGGCGGCCGACACTTGCGCCGCCGACATGGGCTCCGATGCGGACCGGACCGCCTGCAACACAAGATCTTTCGTCGGCTGCGCCACCGCCGATCCCGATGCGGCCACACCGCCCGAAGAGGGCGCGGGCCGCAGGGCCGCCAGCGCCGCGTCCACCTCCCCCGTCGACACCTCCGCCCCGGACAGCAGCTTCCGATACCGCGCGTACCCGGCCAGCCGCGCCGCCAGCACCGCATGATCGAACGGCTTCACCAGATATCCGAGCGCCCCCGCCGACAATGCCGCCCGCACCGTCTCGGGTTCGATCGCGGCGGTGAGCATCATGGCGTCGAACCGCATCTCCCGCACCAGCTCCACCCCCGACCCGTCCGGCAGATAGACATCCACCAACGCAAGGTCGAACCCCTGCCCCGCAATCGCCGCCCGCGCCGCGCCCACCGAATTCACCACGGCCCCCACCTCGAACCCCGGCAGCGCGGAGACGATTCCGGCATGCAGATTCGCCACCCGGAAGTCGTCATCGACGACCAGCACCGTCAAATCTCCTCGGCCCATGCCGACTCTCCTTCCGCCAGCACACCCGGCAACCGGGCATGAAACTCGGCCCCCCGCAACACTTCCGCCCCCGCGCCCGACTCCCCCAGCCGCTCGCCAGGCCCCTCACCGACACTCCCGCCCATCCGTACCAACCGCACGTCCCCGCCCCGAGCCCGAGCCACCTGCCGCGACAAGGCCAACCCCACCCCGCGCCCACCCGGCACCCCCGCATCCACCCGAGTCGAAACCCCCTCGGTGAACACCGAATCCCCCAACTCAGCCGCCACTCCCGCCCCGCTGTCCGCAACAGCGATGTGCAACGTATCCCCGTCCCGCACCAACTCCACCTCCACAACCCGCCGAGGAAGCTCTGCTGGCGCAAATTCAACCCCTTCAGCGCCACCACCGCTCCCCGATCTTGATGCGTCCCCGGCAGCTTCGAATTGCTGAGGGAGCTCTGGTGGTGCGAATTCGGGCGTGTCCCCGCCACCACCGCTCCCTGATCTTGATGCGCCCCCGGCAATTCCCCGCCCGATCGCATCGCCACCCAGACGCGGCGGCAACTCTCGCTCCGACGCATCAAGATCAGGGAGCTCTGGTGGTGTGGATTCGGGCGTGTCGCCGCCACCAGAGCTCCCTGATCTTGATGCGGGGGCGGTGACTTCGGGGGCGGGGGCGGTGCGGGCGGCTTCTATGGCGTTGTCGAGGAGGTTGCCCAGGACCGTGGTGACGTCCACGGGGTCGGTGAGGTTGGCGTCTACCCAGGTGTTGGGGCCGAGGCGGAGGTGGACGCCGTTTTCTCGGGCGTGGGCGGCCTTGGCGGAGAGGAAGGCTTGGAGGTAGGGGTCTTGGATGGTGTCCATGCCGGGGAGGGCCGCGCCCAGGGGGCCGGAGTCGAGGAGTTCGGTGAGGTAGTGGGTGGCTTCGTCGGGGCGGTTGGTTTGTAGGAGGCCGCTGAGGAGGTGGAGGCGGTTGGCGAATTCGTGGCGTTGGGCGCGCAGGACGGTGCTCATGGAGCGGACGGCATCGAGTTGGCGGGTGAGGGATTCGACGTCGGTGCGGTCGCGGACGGATAGGACCGCGCCGAGGGGGCGGCCGTCGCGGTGGACCGTGCGGGCGGTGACCACCACTATGCGCTCGCCCACCGCCGCCTGGACCGGTTGGCCGTCGGCGGCGCGGAAGGCCTCCAATACCCTTGGGGTGAGACCGATCTCGTCGACGGGGCTGCCGGGGGACGGGTCGACGCCCAGGAGGCGGCGAGCCTCGTCATTGACGACGGTGCTGCGCCAGGCGGTGTCGGCGGCGACCACTCCCTCACCGATGCCGTGCAGGACGGCGTCCTGTTCGCGGACTAGTTCGGCTAGTTCGGAGGGCTCCAGCCCCAGGGTCAGACCATGCCAGCGACGGGCCAGCAATACCGATCCGGCTATGCCCGCCAGGAGCGCTCCGCCGATGAGCAGTCCGGCGCGGCGCAGATCGCGGAACAGTTGGGAGCGGACCGCCTCGGTCGAAATGCCCACACTCACTTCGCCGACCACGCGCCTGGCGTTCGATGCACCGGCTGGAACTTCACCGTTGGCCGGATCCGGTTCCAGGACAGGTACTTTGGCTCGGACGGATTCACCGAGCGTGCCATGTTCGCGAATGACCACCTCGGCTCCGGACAATGCCTTGGAGGGGTCCGTGCTGACCATTTCGCCGAGGCGGGAGCGGTCGGGATGGGCCAGGCGGATGCCCGCGTCGTCGGTGATCACTACGAACAGCGCGCCGGTGCGCAGGCGGGCCTCATCGGCCAGGTGCTCCAAGTCGCCATCGGCCAGTTGCTGACGCAGTTCCGGGCCAGGACGCAGCTGAATACTCGCGTAATGCGCGACGTCGGCGCGAACCTCCGGATCGGAGGCGACGGTGCGGGCGATGGCGAGGGCACGCTGGCCGTATTCATCGGACAGGCGCTGGCCGCTGACATAGGCGAAGACGCCGAAGGCCAGGCCCAGAGTCAGCCCGACCACCGCCACCTGAAGCAGCAGGATCTGTGTCCGGAGCCGGACTGAGCGCGGGCCGAGCGGTTGCACGCGGTCAGTCTAGATAACCCCCCGCAAACCGCTGAGCACAACGCGCAAAACGTCCGAATTGCCGTTTGCGCGACTAGCGCACACAACCCCACCCAATGTGACCCGGGACACGTAACTTCTGTCCAACGCCGCAGCGACGCGGCAGGAAAACAGGAGTACCTGATGAAGAACCCGCTCCCCGAGAGCAGTGGCGCATTGATCGAATTGCGCGGCGCCACCAAGCGTTTCCCCGGCACCGACGGCGGTATCCACACCGCGGTGCGCGATCTGAACTTCACCGTCGCGCCCGGCGAATTCGTCGCCGTGGTCGGCCCGACCGGATGCGGAAAATCCACCACCCTGTCCCTCGTCTCCGGCCTGGAGCCCGCGTCCGCCGGGCGCACCCTGGTGCGCGGCAAGGATGTGCGCGGCATTCCGGACGGCGTCGGCTACATGTTCCAGCAGGACGCCGTGCTGCCGTGGAAGACCGTGCTCGACAATGTGGCGCAGGGCCCGACCTTCCGGGGCGTCTCCAAGAAGGAGGCCCGCGACCGGGCCGGGCAGTGGGTGCGCACGGTCGGCCTGGCCGGGTTCGAGGACTACTACCCGCATCAGCTCTCCGGCGGTATGCGCAAGCGGGTGTCGCTGGCGCAGACCCTGGTCAATGAGCCCGAGATCATTCTCATGGACGAGCCGTTCAGCGCGCTCGACGTGCAGACCCGCCAGCTCATGCAGGACGAGCTGCTGCGCGTGTGGTCGGGCACCAATGCCGCGGTCATCTTCGTGACGCACGATCTGGAAGAGGCCATCGCGCTTGCCGATCGGGTGGTCGTCATGACCGCCAGCCCCGCCACCGTCTGCGGCGATTTCCGGGTCACCCTGGAACGCCCGCGCAATGTCGAGGAGGTCCGGCTCACCGAGGAGTTCCGCGATCTCTACAAGGAAATCTGGGAAACACTGCGCGATCAGGTCGAGGCAGCCCGGAAGAAGGGTGCCTCCCGTGTCGCTTGATCAGATGTCGGCAACCGCGTCCACCGCACCTGGCCAAGAAGACGAATACCGCGAGGTGGAGACCGAGGAGCAGATCCTCAACCGGGTTCGCACGCAGGCCCGTAAGAACAAGGCCCGCACCTGGGGTCTGCGCGCCCTGCTGGTGGCATTGTGGCTGGGCTCGTGGGAGCTCACGGCCTCGCTGTGGATCGACCCGTTCTTCTACTCCAAGCCCTCCCTGATCTGGGACCGCCTGGTCGAATGGTTCACCGAGGGAACACAGTTCGGCTCCATCTGGCTCCAGCTGTACACCACCGTGCAGGAGGCCGTGCTCGGCTTCGTGATCGGCACCGTTGCCGGTGTGGTGCTGGGTGTGCTGCTCGGCCGCAGCCGCTACTGGGCGGATGTGCTCGCGCCATTCATCAAGGCGCTCAACGCGGTTCCGCGTATCGTGCTGGCCTCGCTGTTCATCATCTGGTTCGGCCTGGGCCTGCAGTCCAAGGTCGCCACCGTGGTGGTGCTGGTCTTCTTCGCGGTGTTCTTCAATGCCTTCACCGGCGCGCGGGAAGTCGACGGCAATGTCATCAACAATGCCCGCATTCTGGGCGCGAGCCGCCGCCAGGTGCTGACCGCCATCGTGCTGCCCAGCGCCACCACCTGGATTCTGTCCAGCCTGCACACCGCGTTCGGCTTCGCGCTGATCGGTGCGGTGGTCGGTGAATACGCCGGTGCCAGCAAGGGTTTGGGGCTGCTGATCAGCAATTCGCAGGGCACCTTCGACGCGGCGGGCATTTACGCGGGCATGATCATCATCACCGTGGTCGCGCTGGTCGCGGAGTGGTTGATCGGCATTGCCGAGAATCGCCTGCTGAAGTGGCGTCCCTCGCAGGCCTCCGCGGGCCACGGTGGGATCTGAGATACGGTGCGATCTGAAATGAAGTACCGCAAGCATCTCGCCGTCATTCTGCTGGCGATCAGTTCGCTGCTGCTGGTGACCGGCTGTCGCGACTCGCGCACCATTCCGTTCGAGAACGGGCGGCCCAAGATCACCATTATGGTCGGCGGGCTGGAGAAGGTGATCTACCTGCCCGCCATGCTGACTCAGCAGCTGGGCTTCTTCGAGAAGAACGATATCGATGTGCAGCTGCTCGGCGAGCAGTCCGGCGCTAATGCCGAAACCGCGCTGCTCACCGGCGATGTGCAGGGCGTGGTCGGGTTCTACGACCACACCATCGACCTGCAGGCCAAGGAGCAGTGCCTGAAGACGGTCGTGCAATTCGCCGATGTGCCGGGCGAAGTGGAGCTGGTATCCAAGGCCGACGCGGGAGACATCCGCTCCCCCAAGGACTTCAAGGGCCGCAATCTCGGTGTGACATCGCTGGGTTCGTCCACCGACTTCCTCACCCAGGGGCTCGCCGGGCAGGCCGGACTGGACACCTCCGACTACACACGGGTGAAAGTCGGTGCGGGACAGACCTTCATCGCGGGCATGAACCACAATGGCATCGACGCGGGCATGACCACCGACCCGACCGTGGCCAAGATGGTCTCCTCTGGTGAGGCGGAAATCCTCATCGATATGCGCAATGAGGCGGGCACCCGGGCCGCGCTGGGCGGGCTCTACCCGGCCGCCTCGCTCTACATGCGCTGCGAGACAGTCGAATCGCATCCGGACATCGTGCAGAAGCTGGCCACATCGTTCGTGCAGACGCTCCAGTGGATCAAGTCGCACACTCCGGAGGAGATCGCCGCCAAGATGCCCTCACAGTACGCGGGCGGCAATCCGGAGCTGTACGTCAAGTCGGTGCGTGACTCGATCGTCATGTTCAATGGCGACGGGCTCATGAAACGCGAAGGCGCGGAGAACGTGCTGCGCATCCTCGGCCAGTACTCGCGCAATGTGAAGCCGGTGCGCGACCGCATCGATCTGGACGCGACGTACACCAATGAGTTCGCCCAGAAGGCTCAGGCGCCACAACCGCAGTAACCGCTGAAATCGAAGCCGCACATCCCGTGTCGCGACTCCACTCCCAATGAGGGGGGTGTGGATGGACCGGGATGTGCGGCTTCGTCTGTTCAGACCTTTTTGGCGACCGATACCGGGGTTCGCCGGGACCGCCGCAACGCATCGCCCGTAAAGATGGCCAGCGCCAGCCAGATCAAGGCGAACCCGGCCCACCGCGATGCGGGCATGGGCTCATGCCCGACCGCCACGCCCCACGCCATCTGCAATGCGGGCGTGAGATATTGCAGAATCCCCATGGTGGACAAGGGCACTCGCGGAGCCGCCAGCGCAAACAGCAGCAAGGGCACCAGGGTGACGGGCCCGGTGATCATGAGCAGCGCCGAATGTCCGGCGCTGGAACCGAATGTCGCATTCCCCGTCACCGCCAGCACGACCACCACGATCACCGCGAACGGCGCGGCCGCAATGCCCTCGGCGGCCAGACCCGGCAGCGCGTCCAGCCGAATCACCTTCTTCACCAGCCCATACGTGGCGAACGAACAAGCCAGGATGAGCGCGATCCACGGCGGCCGCCCATAATCCACGGTCAGTACCACCACCGCGGCCGCACCCAAACCCAATGCGGCCCACTGCATCTTCCGCAGTCGCTCCCGGAAGATCAGCACCCCGAACCCCACCGTCACCAGCGGATTGATGAAGTACCCGAGCGCACACTCCACCACCTGCTCGTTCATCACCCCGTACACATAGGTGCCCCAGTTCAGGGACAACGCCAGCGAAGCGACCGCCGCCAGCCGCCAGGTCCGCGCGTCGATCCGCCGCAATTCCCGGATCCGCCCGGCCACCAGCAGCACGATCAACCCGACGACGAGCGTCCACAGAATCCGCTCCGCCACCACCTCCACCGGGCTCGCGAAGCTCAGCAACCCGAAGAACGCCGGGAACAACCCCCAAATGAAGTACGCCCCGACCCCGAACGTAATCCCCAGATCCCGCCCGGCCCCAGCCGCGCCCCGCGCATCCCGCACGGCCACCGCGCTCTCCCCCGAGACCTCCCCTGATACCGGCTGCCTATCGCTCACCCAACTACGTTAGCCCGCGCAACTATCTGGCGATAATGGGCAAACGCCCGATCAGTCCAGTAATCCCGGACTGGCATGACACTGCGCCAGCACGGGTTCGCGATCGGCCGAGACACCACCCAGCAACGCGGTTACCTGCAATTTCGGGGCGGGGTTCTAGGCTGTGGGACATGTCGATCACCGCCAAGGAATCGAGTCCGCCCAGTCCGGCCGCGCTAGGGCTTTCCACCGAGGAGGTGGAGCAGCGGCGGCGGGAGGGGCTCACCAATGATGTGCCGCAGCGGGCCAGCCGGTCCACGCGCGACATTGTGCGGGCAAACATTTTCACCCGGATCAATGCGATCCTCGGGGTGCTGTTCATTCTGGTGCTGGCCACCGGGTCGATCATCGATGGGATGTTCGGGCTGCTGATCATCGCGAACAGCGCGGTCGGCATCATTCAGGAGTTGCGGGCCAAGAAGACCCTCGATGAGCTGGCCATTGTGGGGCAGGCGCGGCCGATGGTGCGGCGCGAGGGCGTGGCGCAGGAGATCGCTCCGCAGGAGATCGTGCGGGACGATGTCATCGAGTTGGGGCCGGGCGATCAGATCGTCGTGGACGGCGAAGTGCTGGAGGCCGAGCTGCTCGAGGTGGACGAGTCGCTGCTCACCGGTGAGGCCGACCCGATCGACAAAACCACTGGGGCACAGATCATGTCGGGCAGCTTCGTGGTGTCCGGCAGTGGCGCGTATCGGGCCACCAAGGTTGGCAAGGAGGCTTACGCCGCCAAGCTCGCCGATGAGGCCAGCAAGTTCACGCTGGTGAATTCCGAACTGCGCAATGGCATCGACACCATTCTGAAGGTCATCACCTATCTGCTGATCCCGGCGGGGTTGCTGTCCATCTACAACCAGCTGGTGTCCAGTAAGGAATCGTGGCGGCCCGCCGTGAACGGCATGGTCGCGGCACTGGTGCCGATGGTGCCCGAGGGCCTGGTGCTGATGACCTCCATCGCGTTCGCGGTCGGCGTGGTACGGCTCGGGCGGCGGCAGTGCCTGGTGCAGGAACTGCCCGCCATCGAGGGGCTGGCGCGGGTGGATGTGGTGTGCGCGGACAAGACCGGCACGCTCACCGAGAACGGCATGCGGCTCAGCGACATTCGACCGGTCGGCGCGAACGGGATTGTCGCCGCCCACGGTGTCGTCCCCGCTGGCGGCGCTGTGTCCGGCGGCGGCGCTGCCTCCCCCTACGGCGCTGTGTCCCCTGACGGCGCGGTGTCCGGGGACGGCGCTGCGTCCCCCTCCTCCGACGGCACTGCCTCCACCAATGGCGCTGCGTCGGTTCACGGGCACGGCGAATCCGCCGGTGCCGGAAGCGAATTGCGGCAGGTGCTGGCCGCACTGGCGGCCGACGATCCGCGGCCGAACGCCAGTGTGCTGGCCATCAAGGAGGCGTTGCCGCAGGCTCCGGGGTGGGCGACCACCGGGGTCGCGCCGTTCTCCTCGGCCAAGAAGTGGAGTGGCTTCTCCTACGGTGAGCACGGCAACTGGCTACTCGGTGCGCCCGATGTGCTGCTCGACCCACACTCCGAAACCGCCGCCACCGCACAGGAAATCGGGGCCAAGGGGCTGCGCGTGCTGCTGCTCGCGAGCAGTGACCGGCCGGTGGACGCGGCGGACGCGCCCGGTACGGTGACGCCCGCCGCGCTGGTGGTGCTGGAGCAGCGGATTCGGCCCGACGCCCAGGAAACCCTCGAATACTTCGCCTCCCAGCACGTGGCGACGAAGGTGATCTCCGGCGACAATGCGGTCTCGGTCGGCGCGGTCGCGGCCTCGCTGGGGCTCGAGGGCGGCGAGCATCCCGTCGACGCGCGCAAGCTGCCGAGCGATCAGGACGAGCTCGCCGATGTGCTGGCCGAGCAGACCGTATTCGGCCGGGTGCGCCCGGATCAGAAGCGCGCCATGGTTTCCGCGCTGCAATCGCGCGGGCACACCGTCGCCATGACCGGCGATGGCGTGAACGATGTACTCGCCCTCAAGGATGCCGATATCGGCGTCGCCATGGGCTCGGGCAGCCCGGCCACACGCTCGGTGGCGCAGATCGTGCTGCTGGACAATAAGTTCGCGACGCTGCCCTACGTGGTGGCCGAGGGCCGTCGCGTGATCGGCAATATCGAGCGGGTCTCCAACCTGTTCCTCACCAAGACCGTCTACTCGGTGGTGCTGGCCTTCCTGATCGGCATCGCCGGCATCGGCTCACAGATCTTCCACTACAAGGCGATCGGCTACCCGTTCCTCCCCCGCCACGTGACAATCGCCGCCTGGTTCACCATCGGCATCCCCGCATTCATCCTCTCCCTCGCACCCAATAACGAGCGCGCCCGCACCGGATTCGTAGGCCGCGTCATGCGATTGGCGATCCCTTCCGGCGTGGTGATCGGCGTAATGACGTTCATCTCCTACTTGATCGCCTACGACGGCCCCGATGCAGGCGAGACCTCCAAAATCCAAGCAGGCACCACCGCCCTGATCACCCTCCTGATCATCGCCGTCTGGGTACTGGCCATAGTCGCCCGCCCCTGGAACTGGTGGAAGCTCATCCTGATCTCGGGATCCATTGCCGGCTACCTGATCCTGTTCGCAGTCCCCTTCACCCGCCACTTCTTCAAACTCGACCCCTCCAACCTCACCCTCACCACCTACGCAATCATCTGCGGCGCAATCGGCGTCGTCCTGGTCGAGGCAGCCTGGTACCTGAGCGCCCGCCTCCAAGGCGAAACCCCCCACCTCCTCCCCACCCCACCCGGCGAAAACCCCTGACCCCAACCCCAATCGGCGGCCTCGCCAGGTGAAAGTCGCAAGACTTCCCCGGCGAGGCCGCAGCTTTTCCGGCGAAGCCAAGAACTTTCCGGCGAAGCCAAAGCCGAGCGCGCTTCCGACGAAGCCAAGAGCTTTCCGGCGAAGCCGAGAGCGTTTCCGGCGAAGCCGAGAGCCTTTCCGGCGAAGCCTCGGGGTTTCAGGGGCGGAAGCCCCTGAGAGCCAGGAGAGTTCCAACTGGTCGCATGGTTTGGCTCGCCGTGAACTGCTTTGTCCTGGGCAGTAATTGAAACGGCGGGTACTTTGTGCCGCATGGAGGTCCTGCTGCATCAGATCGACGCGTTCGCGGACGCACCGTTTTCAGGCAACCCCGCGGCGGTCATGCCGCTGCTGTCCTGGCTACCGGACGAACTGCTGCAACACCTCGCCGAGGAGAACAATCTGGCGGAGACGGCCTTTTATACCTCGGCGTTACCGGCGGACGCCGGTGCGCCGCCGGACAACTCGCCCGCCTTCCATCTGCGGTGGTTCACCCCGGCGGTGGAGGTGGATCTGTGCGGGCATGCCACGCTCGCCTGCGCCGCACAGATTCTGGAGGACATGCACCCGGGCGCGGATCGCGTGCACTTCTATACGCGCAGCGGCTGGCTGCGGGTGGATCGGGATCGCGATGAACTGATCCTGGATCTGCCGGTGGTGAACTCGGTGGAAGTCGATGTGCGGGAAGATATTCCGAGCTCCTGCGCGAAGGCCATCGGAGTGCGCGCGCTGCGGGCCTATGAGGGCACCGATGTGGTGCTCATCCTCGGCTCCGAACTCGAAGTGCGCGAGGCCCGCCCGAATTTCGCGGCCTTCCCCAAGACCAATCGGGCCGTCATCATCACTGCTCCCGGCCAGAACACCGACTTCGTCTCCCGAGTCTTCGCCCCCGGCGTCGGCATCCCCGAGGACCCCGTAACCGGTTCCGCCCACGCACAACTCACCCCCCTCTGGGCGAAGACCCTCGGCCACACCACCCTCACCGCGCGCCAACTCTCCCAGCGCGGCGGCTTCCTGCGCTGCACCCTCAGCGGCGAACGAGTCCGTCTCTCCGGCCGCTGCCGCCGCTACCTCGACGGCGTAGTCCGCCTCCCGGACTGAACAATTCGCGCGCACCCGAGTCGCTCCAAGATCAAGGAGCTCTCATGGCGGAAAATGATGCCGATTCCCGCCACCAGTGCTCCCTGATCTTGGGAGACAGGCGCGGTAAGCGACCACGAAGTCCGCGCCACCCGGTGGGCACTGCCACGGCTGCCTGGTGGCCAGTGGCTGCGCCCGCCACGGCCGCACGCGAAACCCCGTTCAGCGCGTGATGATTCGGTGTGTCAGAGCCACCAGGTCGTCGGCGCGGTAGCCGGGGTAGCCGTGGAGGAGGGCTCGCCAGTCTGCGGGGATTGCCGATGCGCCCCACTTCGCGCCGAGTAGGCCGCCCGCGATGGCTGCGGTGGTGTCGGTGTCGCCGCCCGCGCGGACCGCGAGTTCCAGTGCGGCGGGGAGGGAGTCGGCGTGGGTGATGGCCCACCAGGCCGTTTGGAGGGCGTGCACGACCCAGCCGTTTTTCGGGAAGTCCGTGGGTTCGCCGTGTTCGGCGGTGTCCAGCAGCGGACCCCAGAATCCGGCGTCGACGTGTGAAAGTGCTTCGCGCAGACCGTCATAGGTGCCGTGAAGGATCGCGTGCCGGATGGCCATCGACCAGATCTTGCATGCCTGCATGGCCTGCGGGTCGTAGTGGGTGAGGGAGCTGACCAGGGCCGCCGCCTTCGCCAGATGCGCTTCATCGTCGAGGTAGGCGAGGGCGACCGGCGCGGTGCGCATGAGCGACCCATTGCCCGCCTTCAGCCCGCCCAGATCGTGCGCGTGGATCTGCATCTCGCGCCCGGTCGGGCTGCGCCACTGCAAGACCTGGCTGGTCTGGAAGCCGACATCGGCGGGTTTGGAATCCCACCAGGTGATGAACCCGGCGGCCACGGCGTCCAGCCCGGCCTCGTCATGCAGCGTCCCGGCCTCGGCCGCGCCGATCGCCACCGCGACCGCCATGGAGGTGTCGTCGGTCCATTCCCCCGGAGCCCAGTTGAACGCACCGCCGCCCTTCATATGGATCGCCACATCCGGACCCGGGTGCGTGAACTCGTATCCGGCACCGAGCGCATCCCCGGCCGCCGTCCCCAGCAGCACGCCCTCGGCCCGATCGATCTGCTCCGCAGTCAATTCCATCGGCGTCCCGACCCTCTTCCATTCGATGAGCTCGCCATCCAATCTCTCACGAACCTACGACGCTCCCGGCGTCGCCCGGCCGGGACCGCGAAATACGTACGGATTCCACACGGTGGTGAACGCGGCCCGGCTCGCTCGCGTACGGCCATGGTGAGGGGGTTCGAGCACGCCGGTGGGCGCTGCCCGGGGTCGGCACGGTTCTTGCATTACGCTTCGGGTGACTCCGGCGCAGCGTTGCCGCCACGGTCGTTCAGTGCATCCCCGCTCCCCCGTAAACGGATGGAATTTCCGGAGGTTTGCCGATGTCGAATCAGGTCGCCACCCCGCCCCGCGTGGCCGCTTCGGACCGCGAACCGCTACTGCGGCCGCTGGCCCCGGTGCCGTCGAGCGGGCATATCTTCGACGTCACGCGGCGATTGGGCACCGTGGACATGGACGAGAACCAGGGTCTGCGGATCGATGGGATCGCGCGGCAGATTCAGGACGCCGGGGTCGATCATCTGGTGCATTGCGGGGCGCTGGAATCGCATCCGCACTGGATCGTGCGGCGGACGGTGATCGATGTGATCCGGCCGATCACGTGGCCCGCACAGCTGCGGCTGCGGCGCTGGTGCTCGGGGATCTCCCCGCGCTGGTGCACCATGCGGGTCCGGATCGATTCGGACAATGGCGGGCTCATCGAGACCGAGGGGTTCTGGATTCATATGAACAAGGAGACGATGAGCCCCTCGCGGGTGGAGGACAAGTTCTTCGAGCTCATGTGCACCACCACCGATGAGCAGCGGCTGCGCTGGCGGCAGTGGCTGGACGCGCCCCTGGATGGTGTGGCGGGCACGCGATTTCCCTTGCGGCGCACCGATGTCGACCACTTCGGGCATGTCACCAATACGGCGTACTGGCATGCGGTGCACGAGTTCACCGCAGACTCGGCGGACATCACGCGGGAGCCACATCGGTTCGTGCTCGAATACAACAAGCCGATTCGATACGGCGAACAGCTCGATATTCATGCCGAACGGCGTCCGGACTCGCTGAGCCTGTGGTTCGCGGTCGAGGGCGATGTGCGGGCCGTCGCGCAGCTCCGACCCACCGTCATGTGACCCACATCACTCGATAGTTTTCGATCGCGGCGACGGATTCCGCCCCGGCGGCTGGTCTAGATGTGGACCGAATCCGACTACCTCCGGAGTATCCGATGTCCGCTCCATTCCAGACCGCCGTCGTCACCGGTGCCAGCCGCGGCTTCGGGCGCGCGATCGCCGCCGCGCTCGTCGCCTCGGGCAGCACCGTCATCGGCATCGCCCGCGATGAACAGCAGCTGCGTGCCGTACGCGAGGAACTCGGCGAGCGATTCATTCCGCTCGCCGCCGATGCCACCGAGGAAACCCTCGCGCACACCGTCATTCGCGACTATCAGCCCACCCTGCTGGTCCTCAATGCCGGGGCCGCACCGCTAATGCTGCCCGTGCAGGAACAGACCTGGGACACCTTCAGCCGCAACTGGAATACCGATACCAAACACGTATTCGCCTGGACGAGAGCCGCATTGCTGGCGCCGCTCGCACCGGGCAGCGTGGTGGTGTCCATGTCCAGCGGGGCCGCGCTGTTCGGGTCACCGCTCAGCGGCGGGTATGCCAGCGCCAAGGCCGCCATTCGATTCATTCGCGGGTACGCCGAGGAGGAATCGGGTCGCGCCGGGCTCGATATCCGCTTCGCCGCGCTCATGCCGAATATGACGCCAGAGACCGACCTCGGCACGATCGCGGTCACCGGGTACGCGGCGCGCGTGGGCGTCTCACCGGAAGCGTTCGTCGCCGGGCGGTCCCAGCCCATCCTCACCCCGGAACAGCTCGCCAAGTCCGTCCTCGAGGTCGCCGGAAACCCGGACAGCGCACCGGAATACCGGGTCGAAGGCGTCGGGTTGCAACCCGTCTAGGCGAACCACAGCTCCCCACCGAACTCCCCCGGAGACCCGAGATGCCCTCGAACACCGAATTCGCCACCGCCACCGAGCCTTTCCGCCCGGAACTGCTCGCCCACTGCTACCGCATCCTCGGCTCGATCCACGATGCCGAAGACCTGGTGCAGGAAACCTATGTGCGGGCGTGGGGCGCATTCGATCGGTTCGAGGGCCGCTCCACGGTGCGGCGCTGGCTCTACAAGATTGCCACCATGGCCTGCCTGACCGCGCTGGAAACCCGCTCCCGGCGGCCACTTCCCTCCGGATTGGGTGCACCCTCCGATGATCATCGGATCGCAGTCGCCCCGCGCGAGCCGACCCTCGAATGGCTACAACCGGCCCCCGACTTCGGTTTCGGCGCGGTCGACCCCGCCGCCATCGTGGCCGGCCGCAGCGGAGTGCGGCTCGCTTTCATTGCCGCACTACAGTTCCTGCCCGCCCGGCAGCGGGCGGTACTGACCCTGCGCGATGTCCTGGCCTTCCGCACCGCCGAGGTCGCCGACATGCTCGAGATGTCGAATGCGGCCGTCGACAGCGCGCTGCGGCGGGCCCGATCCCGCCTGGCCGAGGCCGGGCCGGTGGAGGACGATCTGGCCGAACCCTCCGAGCTGGCCCGCCGCGCCCTGGTGGACGATTTCGTCGACGCGTTCACCCGGGCCGACCCGGACGCCCTGGTGACCCTGCTGCGCGCCGATGTCGAGCTCGAAATGCCGCCGACCCCCACCTGGTTCACCGGCCGCGACGCGGTCATGGGTTTCCTCGCCACGCGGGTCATGCGCGAAAACCTGTGGCATCAGATACCCACGACCGCCAACGGCCAGCCCGCCGTCGTCGTCTACAAACGCGCGGACGATGGGCGGTACGAGGCCTACGGAGTGCACGTCCTCACCCTGATCGGGTCTCGGATCGCACGGATCACGGCATTCAATGATCCAAGCCTCGTATCGGCCTTCGGTCGCGCGGAGGTGCTCACGCTCTGAACGCGAGCGACTACTTGGCGGCCAGGCCGATCAGATCGGCGACCGCCTCGGGCTGCGAAACCGACACCGCGTGTGAGGCGTCGATCTCGACCACGTGCGCGCCCGCACGCTCGGCCATGAAGCGCTGCACCTGCACCGGAATGTTCTTATCTGCCGTGGTGATCAGGCTGAAGGAAGGCACCGACTTCCACGCCGCGGCAGCGGCCGGTTCCGACAGAGCGGCCACGGCCACCGGGCGCTGCGTCGCCGCCATGAGCTCGGCCGTCGCGGCGGGCACGTCGTCGGCGAACTGCTGCGGGAACTCGGCCGCGCGGATGTAGAGCTCGGTCCCCGCCTCCGCACCCGGGATCGGGTAGGACGCCGGGCGCGTGGTCGGGCCCAAGGTGGAGCCCGGGAACTTATCGGTCAGCTGGAGTGCGCTCTCGCCCTCGGCGGGAATGAACGCGGCGATGTAGACGAGCGCGGTGACATTGGACTTGCCCGCGGCCGCGACGGTGATGACGCTGCCGCCGTAGGAGTGACCGGCCAGCACGACCGGACCGGCGACATCGTCCAGCACCGAGGCGATGTAGGCGGCATCACTGTCCAGGCCGCGCAAGGGGTTCGCGGCGGCGATGACCGAATGTCCCTGGGCGCGAAGGCGTTCGATGACGCCGTTCCAGCTCGACGAATCGGCGAACGCGCCGTGCACAAGCACGATGGTGGGGTTGCTCATGACTGCTCCGAATCTGTGGGTGGTGCGGGAATGTCAGGCCGGGTACAGCGCGGACCGCAGGGTCGCGACCGCCTGTGCGACAGCGGCTTTCGCGGCATTGGTGTCATGCAGCGAATTGACCATGACGAAGTCGTGGGTGATGGCGCCGTAGCGCACCTGGGTCACGGGGACACCGGCCGCGCGCAGCTTGCCCGCGAACGCCTCACCCTCATCGCGCAGCACATCGGCCTCGGCGGTGATGACCAGGGCGGGCGGCAGACCGGTCAGCTGCTCGGTGGTCGCGCGCAGCGGGGACGCGGTGATCTGGGCGCGGTCCTCGGCGCTGGTGGTGTACTGATCCCAGAACCACTTCATGCCCTCGCGAGCCAGGAAGTAGCCCTCGGCGAACTGGTGGTAGGAGCCGGTATCGAAGTTGGCGTCGGTGACCGGGTAGAACAGCACCTGCTGCGCGAAGGAGACATCGCCGCGCTCCTTGGCCATGAGGGTCAGGGCGATCGCCATATTGCCGCCGACCGAATCGCCCGCGACCGCGATGCGGGAGCTGTCCAGGCCCTTGTCCGCGCCATTCGTGGTGACCCACTGGGCGATTCGATAGGACTGCTCATTGGCGACCGGGTACCGCACCTCCGGCGAGCGATCGTATTCGGGGAAGACCACGGCCGCATGCACGCCGACGGCGAGATCGCGGACCAGGCGGTCGTGGGTGTGCGCGTCGCCGAAGACCCAGCCCGCGCCGTGCGTGTAGATGATCACCGGGAGGATGCCCTCGGCGCCCTGCGGCTTGACGATGCGGGCGCGCACCGAACCGGTCGGGCCGCCCTCGACGGTGATCCATTCCTCGTCGATCTCCGGCTTGAAGATCGGCGAATCCTGCACCGAGTCAACCGCCTTGCGGCCTTCCTCGGGCGGGAGCTGGTAGAGGAACGGCGGCTGCGAGGTCGCGTCGACAAACTCCTGCGCGGCCGGTTCGAGCGAAATACCCAGCGGATTTCCAGACAAGACAGTGCCTTTCTCCAGGACAGAGTTGAAAAGTGTGTTCGATCAGGCCAATTCGGCGATCGCGTCGGTAATGACCCGCGCCACCTCGGCCGGATGGGTCTGCATCACCAGATGCGGGGCGTCGATCTCCACGACCGAACGCAATCCCGCCCGCTTGTAGCCGAAACGCTCCACATCGGGATTGATGGTGTGGTCGGCGCTGGACACGATTCCCCAGCCCGGCTTGGTCTTCCACGCGACCGCCGAGGCTGGCTCACCGAATGCGACTGCGGACAAGGGCCGCTGCGAGACGGCGAATACCCGAGCCTTGGCCGGATCGACACCGGCGGCGAAGATCTCGGGAAACGCGTCAACCCGTACCGACACATCCGTGCCCGGCGCGCCGCCGTCGACCGGATAGGGCTGGTAGACCAGGTTGGCCGCGAGCTCCGAATCCGGGAACAGGCCCTGCAATTGCCCCAGGCTCTCATCCTGGTCCAGGGCGTATCCGGACACGTAGACGAGGCCGACGACATTGTCGGCGACGCCCGCGACCGTGATGACCGCGCCGCCGTAAGAGTGCCCGGCGAGCAGGACCGGTCCGTCGATCTGCTCCACGAACGACCTGATGTAGGCGGCATCGGCGGACAGACTGCGATCGAAAACGGGCGGCACGGCGACCCGATACCCCTGTGCGAGCAGTAGTTCGGTGACCGGGGCCCAGCTGGCGGCATCGGCGAAGGCACCGTGCACAAGCACGATGGTCGGGCTCGAGGGTGTTGATGCGGAGGGCATGGCGTTTCTCTCCAATGCTCGATCGACGCGCGGATGGTGCTGCGCCTCAATCATTTTCATCCGGAAACGCTCGCCCGGCCCCTCACCGAGGGCCGTAAACCCCTCCGATCAGGACACGGCTTCCAGGATTTCCGAGTCCGCGCCGGTGATCGAACCGGTCGAGCGGAAGCGCTGCTGATACTTGCGCGGGGAGATGCCGAGGCGCGCGACAAACGCGCGGCGCAGCGCCTCACTGCTGCCATATCCCGCGGTCATGGCCACCTCGGTGACGCTCCGCCCGGCGTGTAGCAGGTCGCGGGCCAGACCGAATCGGATGAACGCGACGTACTCGACGGGCGAGCGCTCGAGTTCCGAACGGAACAGCCGGGTCAGGTGCCGAGCGCTGACGCGGGCGTGCTCCGCGAGACTCTGAACCGTATGCGGGAAGGCGGGATCCGCGCAGATCAGATCGACCACGCTGCGCACCAGCGGGCTGCGCGGGACCGGACCGCTGAGCGAGGCCGAAAACTGGGATTGGCCGCCGGAACGCTGCATGTACACCACCAGCAACTGCGCCACCCGCCGGGCGATATCGGGACCGTGGTCCTCCTCGACCAGTGCCAGCGCGAGGTCCACGCCCGCGGCCACTCCGGCCGAGCTGTACAGATTGCCGTCGCGCACGAAGATCGCATCGGGTTCCACGGAGATCGCCGGGTACCGGCGGGCGAGGTCCGCGGTGAACTTCCAGTGCGTGGTCGCGCGGCGACCGTCGAGGAGTCCCAGGTCCGCCAGCACGAACGCGCCCGCACAGATCGACGCGATGCGCCGCGTGTTCCACGACAGGTGCCGGGCGGCCTCCAATAACTCGGGTGTCACGAATTTCGCGGGCGGCAGCTCGCTACCCGGGATCACGATGGTGTCGAAGCGTCCCGCGTCGACGGCGGCGCAGCTCACCTCGATGCGCGCGCCGATGGAGGTCTGCACGTCCCGGCCGTCGGCGGAGATCAGGACCACTTCGTAGCCCGCCACCGCCTGATTCGCCTCCACGAAAACCTCGGCGGGTCCGACGAAGTCGAGCATCTTCACGCCGTCGAACACCAGAATGCCCACTCGGCGGCGAGGCATATCAGAGATCTTTGGGGACATGTCAACCAGTATTATGGAGGCGTGCCTCCAAAACAAGGCGATGAACGTCTCAACCGGACAATTGGTACGGTGAGCCCCATGGGACGGCCACGACAGTTCGACGAATCGAGCCTGCTCGACGCCGCGACGGAACTGTTCTGGTCGAAGGGCTTCGACAACACCTCGGTCGAGGACGTCTCCCGCGCGACCGGCGTCGGCAATGGCAGCGTCTACTCCGCCTACGGTAATAAGCGCGGACTCTTCCTCGCCGCCTTCGAACGCTACTGCGATCGTCGCGCGCGCTTCGTCCGCGAGACGATCACCGCCGCCCCCGGCTCGGCCCGCTCCGCCGTGCACGCCCTCTTCCGCGCCGTGATCGAAGACTGCGCCGCCCAACCCGGCCGCCGCGGCTGCCTGATGCTCAACAGCATTGCCCAACTGGCCGGGCACATCCCCGAAGTCGTCACCCTCGGCGCGCGCACCACCACCGCCATGGAACTGAGCGTCGCCGACCGCCTCCGCACCGCCGCCGGGGGACTCGACGAGGCAGCACTCGCCACCCTCAGCGCCAACATAGTGATGGCCTCCCAAGGCCTGATCCAGTTGAGCCGCTTGGGAATTCCCGCCGAGCGGCTCCAGGAAATCGCCGAGGTCTCCGCCGACGTCCTACCCGCAGCCTGGGCGGACCGCGTCTAGCTCAAGTCGCGGGAACGATCCTCACCATGGTCGTGATCGCGGCCGCCTTGCGGATCTCCTCCGCATTCGGCGTCCCATCCGCATTGCGGCCGACCCCGTAGTACTTCGAATCACTCGGCATGGCGTGCAAGAACTTCGACAGATTCTCCGCCACCACCGCGACATCCGTAATGGGCGTGGCAATCCCCCGCTGCGTCTCCCCCGCAATCAACATGTCGACGGGAGCCCCGCCCCGCAAATTGATCCACCACTTGCTGTCCGTATAGCAGGTGACGGCATCCCCATCCCGCACATACCGAACCACGACAACATATTTCGTCCCGCTCTTACGACCGGTGACAGTCATCATCATCGTGTTCCCGCTCATCACCCGATGCAACGGCGACCGCAACACCTTCTTGACGAACCAGTTCACATATCCGGGCACTGTAGGCGGAGCGGTCTGGACGCTCATAACGATCCCCCTGCGTATTCATTCCGGCAAAACGGTGATACGTACCGCCCGCGACTTTACGCCTCAGCCCCAAACCGACCCCACCGCAAGCCATAACCACCCTGCAGTCGCCCCCCGCCTCAGGTCCACCAAATCAATTGCCTACCAATAGCATTGGTGCCGAATCCACCCCGACCGAACCGCAGGCCTTCTCGACAGCTGCAGGGGCTGTAAGGCCTGCAGCTGTCGAGAAGGCCTGCAGCGTCATCGTGTGGGCGGGGTGGGGGTCCAGCGACCGGTGCGGTGGGAACGGGCGGCGGTGGTGGCGGCGGAGGCGAGGCGGGTGCGGAGGCGGTCGGGGGAATGGAGGTCGCTCCAGGTGATGCGGACTACCAGCCAGCCGAGGGCTCGGATGCGGTCCTCGCGCTTTTTCTCGTCGAGGATCACTTGTTCGAGGGGACGGCCATTGCGAAGATCGGACTGGTATTTGATGGCGCCGTCGAATTCGATGACGATGCCGAGCTCGGGAAGGAGAAGGTCCACTCGGGCAATCCAGTTACCTGTGTCGGTCCACAGCTCGGCCTGCGGATGCGGGGACGGCAAGCCCAATTGGTGCAGGAGCACGCGGGTCCAGGATTCGCCGGGACTTTCGCTGCGGCCATCGAGGAAGGGCAGAACCGCCCGGGCTCGCTGGACACCGGTTCTTCGCCCGGCGCGGAGAAGCTGCTCGGACAGCGCCGCACTGTCGACGAGGTCCGCGTGCAGGGCTGCATCGCCCACCATGACCGCCCACTCGAAGGGCAGTGATCGGGCCAGATCTATGACGGTTCGCGCAACCGAGGTCACACGCATGCCCTCGAGCAGGACGATCTCATCATCGGTGATCGATATCCCGTGCAGCAGCAACTGCCGACTGGTTCGCCCACCGCCCTGACGATTTCGCGTGAGATGCACTCGCTCCAACAGGTGCCGCAGCACCGGAAGCCCATGGAGCACGGCCGCAGAGGAGTGACTGACGACCGACTCCGGGCTGGCGGCCTCTACCACCGCCCGCACCAGCACCGCATGCTGCTCCTCCGCCGACAACTCCACCTCGGTACGCAGATAATGCCCACGCCGCACCCGCCGAAAGGCCGGACTATGCATGAGTTCCCGATCCGAAAGCCCACCCGCCAACGCATCACGCCGAGAAACCGCCCGAGGAGTCACCATCCCACGATGCTCGCCCCCACCCCCTCCCCCCAAAACCCCCCACCCCCGATCTGTGGACAACCGACCGCAGTGTGAACAACCTGATTCCAGAGGTTGCAGGCCTTCTCGACAGCTGCAGGGGTTGTAACCCCTGCAGCTGTCGAGAAGGCCTGCGGCTATTGGAGGGTCGATTCGGTGAGGTCTCGGAGGTACCAGTTGAGGGGGCCGTGGGTGTCGTCGGTGCGGTGGCTGAAAGTGAAGTGGGTGCGGTGGGCTACGGCTTGGGAGGCCAGGTTTTCGGGGGCTATGCGGAGAACGGCTTGGGTGGCGAAGTGGGAGTCGGCGAGGAGGGTGCAGGCGAGATTCACCGCATGGGTGGCGATTCCCCGACCCCGCCAGGGCGGGTAGATGCCGTAGCTCAGATTGGCTTGGCCGGGCGCGAGGCAGGAGAGCTGGCATTTCGCGTCGATCAGGCCGGTCGTGGTGCCGGTGGACAGGTCCTCCACGGCGAACGCCCTGACCGGCGCGTCGGATTCCCAGTCTCTGACGCAACGGTGAAAGTAGTTCGCGACGCCCTCGGGAGTGCTGCGGCCGCCCGTATACCAGCGCACGAGGTCGTCATCCTCCGCCGCGAGATATACCGGTGCATCGGCGAGGACGACCGGCCGCAATCGGATGAATCCATCGCTGATCACCCACCGCATGAATGCTGAGACTACTGCTGAGCGGGCGCTCAGACCGGAAATCGATGTGATGTCATGACCCGACCGGAATGAATACTCGCAAGTAGCGACGGCGGTAGAAACGCTGAGCCACCAGCAGCGCGGGAAAGATCAGTCGCCACGGGCCGCGCGGAGCGGGACGGGTGAGGGAGCGCAGGGTCAGGTAGATGACGTCCATGGCATCCCGTTGCAGCACAAAGGCTCCCGAGGTCTCTCAGTTTTCCGACAGCATCGTGATTGAAGCGGTAAAGTCGTTCCAGTTCAACCACTTTCCACCCTGTGCCCAGGCGACGCAGGGTTCCCTCCCCCACCCGCACTTCGGTCGGGTGGGCCAGCGTCCGGAGGGACACGCCCCACGGGCCGGCTTCTGCACTGTGCAGTAACCGGAACCAGGACATGCGCACGATCGGCAGCCTGTGTGCTCCCACATCTGTAGGCGCACGCAGGATCACTTAGCCGATCAGCGACGCTTCCTCGCCCGAAACAGGGTGACCCGGAAGAGTGCCATAGGCGAAGCCCGCTCGATCGGGCCTATCGACCACAGCCCCGCCGCACCGGCTCGCGCACCGCGAACGCCTGCACGGCGGGGCTGGTCGCGCCGGGCGGGTCGTAGGTCAGATCGGTCACTGCTCACTCCGTGACAGTTCGGCGGCCCGGCGGTGCTGGTGCCACTTCCAATAGATCAAGGCGAGCACGGCAATCACCAGTAGGACGACCGCAAGATCGGAATCGACTCGTTTCAGGATTGCCGTGAAGGATTGGCCGACAAGGTATCCCGCCAGCACCATGAGTGATCCCCAGAGAATCGCGCCGACGGCGCTGGCCAGCACGAAGCGGCGGTACGACATCGGAGACATCCCGACCAGCTGCGGCAACATGGTCCGAAAGAACGTGCTGAACCGCCCGAACAGAATCGCCCAATCCCCCCGCCGTTGCAGGAATTCCCCAGTCTTGTCCAGCTTCTCGCGATACCGATCGAAGATCGGCCGCTGCAACAGCCGCGCGCCATATCGATTCCCCAGCGCATAACCGATGCTCGCACCCACGATCGCCGACACGATAACCAGCCCGAACGTAGTCGCGAGCCCCAGATGACCACGACTCGCCGCCACCCCGGCCAGAATCGCGGCGGTATCCCCCGGCACCAGCAGCCCGAACACCATCGCCTCCTCGGCCGCCACCAGCAGCCCCACCACGAGGTAAGTCCACACCGCAGGAAAGTCGAGTATTCGCTCCACCAGCGAGTCCATACCCGACGACGCTAATCGGACAACCCGGGCTACCTCGCCCGACACACCCGCCGAGGGAGCTGTGGTGGCGGCGAATCGGACGAAATCCCGCCACCACAGCTCCCTCACCGGAGAAGACCACTATTCGAGGAGGCCCCTGACGCTCAGGGTGGACCTCGCCGACGCACCCGCCTCGATCGTCCCCCAGCTCCGTCGGAGCGGTCAGCCAAATTGCTCAGGGCCACATATTCTCCCTGGATGGATGGTCGACCGAACGAAACCAGTCGTAGTGCCGGAGACGAGCTGCGGCTCGACCGGCATTGGGATCGAATCCGGACGGTGGTCGCGCGCGGGCAGCGTTCCACGGGGCATTGCGCCATCGCCTCGGTGGGACCCGATGGGATACCGAATGTGACGCCCGTGGGCACGGTTTTCCTGCGGGACAACGGGACCGGGTTCTATTTCGACGTCTACACCAGTGCGCTGGCACGCAATATCGAGGCCAATCCCAAGGTGTGCCTGATGGCGGTCGACTCGGGGTCGTGGATGTGGCTTCGGTCGCTGATCATCGGGCGGTTCGTGCAGCCGCCTGGCGTGCGACTGTATGGAACGGCCGGAAGTCGTAGGCCCGCAACGGCCGAGGAGCGGTCCGAGGTCGAGCGGCGGGTCCGGCAGGCCCAGCGGCTGAAGGGCGGCCGACTGCTGTGGTCGGAGTTCACCCATGTCCGGGACATCACGTTCAGCGAATTCCGACCGGTACGGTATCCGCGAATGATGGACGGGATGTGGGCGGACTAGTTGTCTGGGACCGGGCCGTCATTGGGGCTGGGGTCTACGGTGATTCGGTGTTCGGGGAGGAGGGGGGCTAGGGCGAAGACGCCTGCTGAGGCGTCGGCGGGGAGGGCTTCGACTGCTCGGACTCCGGGGTGGGTGGCCAGGGTTCGGAGGTCGGGTAGGGGGCCTTGGACGACTATTCCGACTACGCAGGCGCAGTTGGCTCGTAGGCGGGTGGCTACTACGTTTTTGGTGCGGGTGGAGCGGTCGTCGAAGGTGGGGGTTGATTCAGCTTGGGCGGCTGCGGTTTTGACGGAGGCCAGCGCTGCCGCATCGCCCGCTGGGAGGGGGATGTCGATGATCGGGGTGGAGACGCGGTCCAAGGCGACGTGGTAGAGGACGTCGGAGATGCGGAGGCCGCCGGTGTAGGTGGGGATGCGGTCGGGGGTGATGGCTTCGGTGAAGGAGATCAGGGACCAGCGGGGGGTGGAGTCGTTGGGCTGCAAGGAGTTTTGGGCGCGGGTGAGGTAGTCGGCGACTACCTCGCTGTTCTCCGGGCCCAGGCGGTCGGTGGAGATGACGGCGCGGTAGGGCTTGATCAGTACGCCCAGCAGCACGATCAGGAGGACGAAAGCCAGTGCGGTGATCGCGAATCCGAGCGGGCGGGCCGCCGGGTGACGCAGGAGCGTCTTGGCCCGGGTGGACGCGCGATCGTCTGCGGAGTGCACGAGTAGGCAGCCTACGCGGTGCGCAGGACGTCCAGGGCGTGCTCGAGGTCGGCGGGGTATTCGCTGGTGATCTCGATCCAGCGGCCGTCGGCGGGGTGGTTGAAGCCGAGCTGGCGGGCGTGCAGCCATTGGCGTTCCAGGCCGAGACGTTCGGCCAGGCGGGGATCCGCGCCGTAGGTGAGGTCGCCGCAGCAGGGGTGGCGGACGGCGGAGAAGTGCACGCGAATCTGGTGGGTGCGACCGGTTTCCAGGTGGATGTCGAGCAGGCTCGCGGACTGGAAGGCCTCGACCGTGTCGTAGTGAGTGACGCTGGGGCGGCCGTCCGCGGTGACCGCGAACTTCCAGTCATTGCCGCGGGCGCGGCCGATGGGGGCGTCGATGGTGCCGCTGCTCGGATCCGGATGTCCTTGTACGAGAGCGTGATACCGCTTGTCGACGGTGCGCTGCTTGAACGCGCGCTTCAACACCGTGTACGCGTGCTCGGACTGTGCGACCACCATGACGCCGGAGGTGCCGACATCGAGGCGATGCACGATGCCCTGGCGCTCATGCGCGCCGGACGTCGAAATGCGGTAGCCCATGGCGGCCAGTCCACCCACCACGGTGGGCCCGGACCAGCCGACTCCGGTGTGCGCGGCCACACCCACCGGCTTGTCGACGGCGACGATATCGTCATCGGCGTAGAGGATCTTCATCCCATCCACGGGTGTGGCCTCGACGACGAGTTCGCGCTTGGGCTCCGGGAATTCGACCTCCAGCCAGGCCCCGGCGGGCAGCCGTTCGGACTTGCCGACCGCGACGCCGTCCAGCTGCACCGAGCCGTCCTCGGCCATGGCCGCCACCGCGGTTCGCGACAAGCCGAGCAATCGGGACAGTCCGGCGTCGACACGCATGCCGTCCAAACCATCCGGCACCGGCATACTGCGTGTTTCCCTCATACCGTCTTCTCCTCCGCCTTCTCGTCCTTGCCCGCGCGCGTGCCATCCGGTTCGAATCCGAACACCGTCAACGCCACCAGCAGGATCGCGCCACACACAATCGACGAGTCGGCCACGTTGAACACCGGCCACCAGCCGACCGCCACGAAATCCACCACATGCCCCTGCAACGGCCCCGGCGCCCGGAACAGCCGATCCACCAGATTGCCGAGCGCACCACCGAGCACCATGCCCAAGCCGATCGCCCACGGCACCGACCGCAGCGTGCGGCCGATCCGGATCACACCGATCACCACCGCGACGGCGACCAGAGTCAGCACCCACGTCATACCGGTCGCCATGGAGAACGCCGCACCGGGATTGCGGACCAGCGTCAAACGCACGGTGTCGCCGATGATGCGAATGGGATGACCGGGCGTCATCTGCGCCACCACAATGGTCTTGGTCAGCAGATCCAGACCGAGCACCACGGCCGCCAGCAAAAGCACCGTCTTCAGACGTAGCGGCTGACGACCCACCGCACCGGCCGACTCCGAATCAGCCTCCGCGCGCTCCGCATCGGACGCATCCGACTCGGTAGTGGCCGCATCGGCCGCGGCCCCGGACGCATCCGATGCCGCATCGGCCGCAGCATCGGTTTTGACCCGTGCGGGCTGCTCAGTCGGGGTGCCGGTGGATGCGGTGTCGCCGGGCGATTTATCGGGTTCGTCGGCGGCGGATTCGCTCGGACGGTCGGTACTCACCCCTGACATCATTCCCTATCCCCACTTCACACCCGTCGCTCGCCGTGCCCGAGCACCGCGCCCGCGCCGAATCCGGCAGTGTGTCTCCGGCGAATCCGATAGGGGCGCTCGGGCAAACCACCAGCGGCGCGGACCCGATCCCAGCTGATTATCAGGAACGGGCCGTAACCTGTTCCACGTGACGGTGTTGTCTTCATCCCCCAGCTCGGCGAACGCCACCGCACGCTGTACCGGTTCACCCGGCCGGCCGCGCCAGGGTTCGCGCGGCGCCCGATCCGGCGTCCTGCTCCTGGTGCTGGCGGTCACCCTGACGGCATTCGGCGTGGGATGCAGTGAGCGTTCGGAGATCACGGCCGAGGCCGAAGCCGAACCGGCCGGAAGCCTCAAGGAAGTCACCATGCCGATCGCGGCGGTGACCACCACGGTCGTGGAGCCCGGGGAGGAACCGCGCTCCCCGCTGCGGCCCGCCGTGCAGCCGGGCACCGTGCAGCAGGTCACGCTGAGCACCAATCATCACATCGAGCAGCAGATCAATTCGCAGGCGGTGCGCGACTTCTCCCCGCCCTCGGTCACCATCCCGCTCACCGCGCAGACCGGCCGCGACGGCGTCGAGCTGACCCTCGGCACCGTCACCTCCCCCGATCCGGCGCTGGCCAAGGCGCTGGCACCCGCCGACGGTTCCCGCGCCGGATTCGATATCAGCGAGCTGGGTGCGATCACCGCATTGCGGCTGGCCCCCAAGCCCGCCACCTCGGACGCGGCCCGCGCGGCGCTGGAGAACGCCTTCTATCAAGCGGTGTACCAATCCATCGCGTACCCCGACGAACCCGTCGGAGTGGGCGCGGTGTGGACGGTGCGCCAGCAGGTCTCGGGCAGTGTGCCGCTCGAGCAGGTGACCACCGCGACGCTCACCGCGCGCGACGGCAATCTGCTCACCATCGAACTGAATGTGGTGCAGACGCCCAAGTCGACGGTGTGGCATCTGCCCAATCAGGCCGGGCAGCTCGAGATCGTGGACTACTTCATGCACGGCACCGGCACCATCGGCGTGGATCTCGGTCAGCCGCTACCGGTTTCCGGATCGGTGGAGGTCGGCGGGAATCAGACCTATCGCGATCCGAACAGCTCGGTGACGCTGCGCCAGACCCTGCGCACACAGGTGCAGTGGGGAGCTTGAGTCGCGGCTGCGATGATGTGGCCGTGCCGGTATCCCCCACTCCGACCCGTCGTCGCACCGCCGTAGCCGTGCTGGCGAGCGCGGTGGCCCTGACCGTTTCGGGTTGCGGTTCGAATGATTCCGCGAGTCCCCTGCCGAGCTTCGGGCCGACTGTGCGGCCGCCCGCCACGACCGGCGCGCCGGGTGCGGTGCTCGATTCGATCACCCTGCGCATGGATCTGCTGGATGTGCCGCAGTTGCCGAACGGGTATGCGGCGCTCAATGATCCGCCGCCGGGCAGTGCCACGGGAGCGGGGGCGAAGACGGATCCCGCGCAGTGCGCGAAGGTGCTCGCGCCTATTTCGGATCAGGTGCCGGGGTCGGTTTCTCAGGCCATCGCCCAGTTCAGCGGACCGGATTTCGACAGCATCGATATCGATGCCGCCGCCTATGCGAATGGTGGCGCGGCACAAGCGTTTTCGAAGGTGCAATCGCTATTGCGAGAATGCACCGACTATTCCGGTAGGGACACCGATGGGGAATCGGTGAAATTCCGGGTGGGCGGTCTGGATCAGCCGAATGCGGGCGATGCCTCGACCTCGTTCCGAGTGAACACCACCAGCCAGGGCCTGACCCTGTACTCCGTGGTCAGCGTGACCTTGGTGGGTAACACCGTGGTGCAGCTCTCGCTGTCGAGCGCGAAAGAGCCGGACCCGCAGCAACTCAGCACCCTCACCACCACTCAGGTGCGCAAGCTCAGCGGCGCGGCAGGTCCATAAATTTTCGCTTGATCATCGACGCAATCGGGCAATTCCTGTCGGTGCCCCGTCCTAGGCTCGAGACGTCCGACAAAACAACCTCGATCGGAGGTTTCCGATGTCCGATGTCAAACCCATCCCCGACGGCTACCCGGTCGTGTCGCCCGCGCTAGCGGTGGACGGCGCAGCGAATGCCATCGACTTCTACAAGAGAGTGTTCGGCGCCGCGGAGCGCTACCGCATGCCCGGACCGGACGGCAAGATCGCGCACTGCGAACTACAGTTCGGCACCTCACTGGTCATGCTGGGCGATTCCGCACCGTCCATGGGGTTCCTGGATCCCAAGACGATCGGCGGCACCCCCGTCAATCTCTACACCTATGTCGATGACGTGGATGCCGTCCACGCCGCCGCACTGGGCGCGGGCTCGGTGGAAACCCAGCCACCCGCCACCCAGTTCTATGGCGACCGCACCTCCGCCTTCGAAGACCCGTTCGGCCACCGGTGGACTCTCGCCACCCATGTGGAAGACGTGACCCCGGAGGAAATGGAAAAGCGGATGGCCGAGATGCAGGGCTGAGCCCACCCGCTCAGCGCCGCAGCACCGAACCGCGGTACCACCCTCCGCACCCGCTTCAATGCCGAAACGGGTGCGGATCGCCGTCTAACGCCAGCCCATCACATTGATCGGGCCGGGACTCGACAGGCCCGAACGGGATTCGGGGGTGATGACCGGCTGCGCGGTGACCGCCTTGTCGTCGATGCGGCTGAACTGCTGCAGCTCGCCCCAGTCGATGCGCCAGGCGTCATTGAGGTAGGTGGACAGGGTGTGCGGGCGCAACAGCATGGAGCTCCAGCCGAGCGGTCCGCCATTGTCGTGGTTCTCCCACAGGTTCGTGTCATGCGCACCGCCCCGGTCCGGCAGGATGCGCCACTTCGGAACCTCGGCGATGCCGACATTGTGATCGAACGGCCGCTGGCACGGAACCTGCAGTCCCACAGCCCAATCCAGCAGGACCGGATCCTTCGAGCCGACCACTTCCTGCAGGGTGCGGGTGTGCGGCACGCGCGGCGGAGTCAGGGCGACCCACTGCCTCGGATCACGATTCTTATCGGACGCGACCAGGCGAATGACATTGGCGTTCACCGGAATATCGGCGAACGGCACCCGCAGATTGCGCCAGGTCGGGGTCGGGCCGATATCGATCGGCAGCACACTCCCCTGCGCCTGCGCCTCGCCCGCGGGATCGGCGGTGCCGTACTCGATTTCGACCGACTGACCGGCGGTCTCGACACCGTACTTGTCGATCGACCGGATCCGTCCCGCGGCGGAGATGGCGATGATGCCGGAGCGGTCGCCCGCGGCGGGCAGGCGATACCAGCCGGTGGTCAGCGTCGCGATGGACTCCGAGCTGCCATTGCTGCCCAGCACCGGGGTGGTGGCCGGATTCAGGCCGAAAGGCAGTGCGGTACTGGTGGTTCCGGTCTCGCTGCTGACGGCGTGACTGTCCTTCGCACTGGTGATGGCGCTGGTGTCGACCTCGTCATCGGCCTTCATATCGGTGGCCACACCCGAGGGCGAGAAGCCCTTCACGTCGGCATTGAAAGCGGAAAAGGCGTCACCGGTCAGCGGGGTCAGCATGCCCGCGTTCGGATCGGTCTCCACCAGCACATCTCGTGCCAGTCCACACGTATTACCCAGCGCCGCATTCACATTCGAGCTGGCGAGGGAGAACGACGGATACTGCGCGGCCGCCCCCTTGGCGAACGAGGCCACCTCGAACAGCACCATGAACGCCGCCGCCACGGTCAGCGGCCGGATCGCGGCCAGACGCCAGGCGCGCCGGGAAATCCGATGCGGGGCAGTGGGTTCCGGAGCACGCACATGCCACCAACCGGCCAGCGCCAACAGGGCCAGCGCCAACACCAGGAACAGCTTGTACACCCCGATGCCCGCGATCACCACCGGCTTGTCATTCCACGGGATCCCCCAGTTGGAGACGTACCACCAGCCGTTCATGGCGGAGAACGACATGGCCAGCGCGAACGCCACCACCGCCGCGAACAGGGCGCGGTTGCGCGGCGAACGCATCACCTTCGGGCCGAGCGCGACCGCGGCCAGCACCGCCACCGCACCGGCGAGCCCGGCGTAGACGCCATTGTGGTGCGTCCATTTGGTGGGCGTGGTCATCATCAGCAGCGTCACGCCGACCGTGCTGCCCAGCAGGCGGCGGGCCGGACCCGACGCCGTGAACGGAATCCGGCCGCCCTTGCGCAGCAGCACCAGCGCGCACGCCGCGAAACCCAGCCACAGCATGAACATGCCGAATCGGCGGGCCAGCGAACCGTCGATGGAATCCATGAACAGGTACTGATAGCGCAGATATTCGTTGTTCCACTTCACATCCGGACCGACCAGATGGTGTACGCGCTTCATTTCGAACATGGAGCTCAGCGGCTGATCGCCGAACATCACGCAGAGCACGACCGCACCGGCCGCGCCCACGGGGGCCATGAGAGTGAGGTAGCCGAGGAAGCGGGCGCGCACGACGGCGAACGTCCCGGCATTCGGCGGAAGCGGCTTGCTCATGGCCTGGGCGCGGCTGTCGATGATCCGCCAGATCGGGCGAATGCCCGCCAGCAGCGGGGCGAAACAGATCACGCCCGAGGGGCCGACGGTAACGGTGAGCGCGCCGATCATGGCGGCCACGGCGTATGGCAGCAATCGCCGCGTGGCGATCGCGCGCTCCACCGACACCCAGGTGAGCAGAACGCCCGCCGCCACAATGGGTTCCGGGCGCAGGCCATTGTTGTAGGGCAGCCAGATGACGAGGAAGCCGAGCGCGCCCGTCCACACCGCGACGCGATCACGCTGAATGCGGGCGCCGAGCCGCGGAATCACCTCACGACTGATGGCCAGCCAGGTGATGATTCCGGCGAGCAGCGCGGGCAGCCGCATCCACGGGCTGGCGACGCTGAGCTCCGCCATCCGGCCGAGCAGGTCGTAATACGGTGTGCCGATCGGGTTCTCGGGGACGCCGAAGTAGGCGAAGTAGTTGGCCATATACCCGGCGTGAATCGAGGCGCGGGCCATACCGAACTGATAGCCGTCATCGGACGTCGTGGAGCCGATGAAATGCCACAGCAGCAGCGGGGCCAGCACGACGCCGTCGACCGGCTTGAACGTCCACCAGCTCTGCGGCAGGAACCGGCGAGTGCGACGGCCATCGCGGCGATCCAGCCGGAAGAGCGCGAACAGGGCGATGATCGTGGCGATCACCGACGTCCAGATCGCGAGGCGCTTGACCGGGCTCGGATGGGAGGAGAACCGGCTGTCGACCTGCGCGGTGGCCGTGACGCCATCGGCGGCGGTCAGATCGGAGTAGATGCCGACCAGCTGCGGGCGCTGATCACCGGAGAGCTCCACCGGGGCGACCGAGGAACCTACGAGCGTGACATTGCCCTCAGTCATGCCCACATGGACGTCCAGGACGCTGTTCGTGGCGAGCTGATCGACCGGAACACTGATCAGCGACTGATTGCGCAGCACCACCTCGAGCTTGCCCGGAGTAGTCGAACCGTCGTCATGATTGGCGGCCGCCGTGACCCGGGCCACGAACCCGTAGCGCTCCAGATCGGGTGCGCCATCCGGTCCCGTGGCGATCAATGTGCCGCCCTGCGAACCCAGCTGTGCCACAGCGGAATACGGAATCGTGGCATCGAAAGTCAATGGCGCGTAAGACACCAGTGGCGCTTCGATGCTGTGCACCGAATTCCCCTGCGGCCAAGACAAAGTCGCCGCATCCACCCGCACCGGCAGCAACGGCACCAATACGGCCGCCACCACCGCGATCACACCGGCGATCAGAGCGAGCGGCCGCTCCCATCCTCCGGGTCTACCCGCCCCCGCCTCAGCCTCAGCTCTACCGGCGGACTCTTGCCCCGCCCTCTCCAACACGTCGGTCACGATCGCCGATAGTAAGCGGAATCCCACCCCTCCCGCTCCACGGTCATCCCCACGACCTCGTGAACACCCGGGGAAGGAGCCCGATATCACCCTCGGCCGGTCGGCCCCGGGACGTCACATCCGAATGCGAACGGGCCCGGCACCCCACTGCTGGGTGCCGGGCCCGGAAGCGGAAGAGACTAGCTGCAGGCCGGGGAGGTCTGGTTGGCCAGCGACAGCATGTTGCAGATCCATTCCTTCTGGACCTTCCACTTGCCGTCCTCGGCCACGAACGGCACGACCGCGTTCTGCGGCGCGCCACCATTGACGGAGACCTGCGCGTCGGCGGTGATGGTGCCATTGCCGAGGTCGGTCACATTGGTGACGGTGACGGCCGCGCCATTCTGCTTGTAGGCGTCGGTCAGTCGCTGCGGCAGCTCCGGGTCGGCCTGCACGCCCTGCATCATGTCGAGCTTCTGCGAGTTCGGGACGCTCGGATCCAGCGCCTTCTGCAGATCGGCGTTGAGTTCCGCCGCGCTCGGAGCCGCCGGGTAGTTCGCGGCGGCGGTGGTCTTCGAGGTGGTGGCCTTGGTGGGCTTGGTCTCCTTCTTGTCACCGCTGCCACACGCCGACAGCCCGAGTACGGTCACGACAGCCAGTGCGGCAACCGCGATACGTCCAGTCTTCTGAAGCTTCAACTGCTCGTCCTTTGCGTTCGAGTAGGTCCGTTCGACAACGTGACAGCAACACCCGAACGGCGGCGCTGCACGACGGCCCTCAGGCTACCAACGAGATCCACGAGAATCCGACTCCGAACACCATGGCGCGGCACTTTCAGGCCGAATCCTCATAATTCACGCAATCAACCCTTAGGTGTGGGTCACCGCAGGCTGCCCAGTGGATCCGCCCTGGTCAGCCCGGAATTCTCGGCCGAAAATGTGTGCGCCGGACCCGGTCCGGTCGACCGGGTTTCGAAGCGGACGGTCACCACGCCGTGTCCCGCCCCCTGCACCCAGCCGTGCCCGAACTCGGGATGCTCGACATCCAAACCGGGATACCAGGTTCCGGTCGCGTAGGACCGAGTCGCGGGTGGCACCACCGGATCCGGCTCGACGGCCACGCTCAATGTCGGTTCCTCGTACACCGGTTCATCATCGACGACGGATTGATCCAATTCCGGGAACAGTGACTCCTGCCGAATCTCCGACAATCCCGCAAAACCCACACCTACCAGGCGAATCGGACCCAGCTCGGCCGGATCGAGCGCGGAACGCTGCGCGGCGGCCGTCAAGGTGGCCAGATCCTCGGTCGCATACGGCAGCGTGGAGGACCGCGTCACAATGCTCATATCCGATTTCTTGAGCTTCAACACCACGGTGCGCGCCGCGCGCCCATCGTGGGTGAGCCGCCGATGCGCCGATACCGCCATGGCGTCGATGGCCGGCCGCAATTGCGCGAGGCTGACAATATCGCTCTCATAAGTGGTTTCGGCGCTGATCTGCTTGGCCTCGGCCCGCTCCGCCACCGGCCGATCGTCGATCCCGCGCGCCAGCCGATGCAGCGCGACCCCGATGGCGCTCCCCAGAATCGACGTGGCCTCCGATTCGGGCAAAGCGGCCAATGCCCCCACGGTCTCGATTCCCAAGGTGCGCAACCGATTCTCCGCCACCGGCCCCACCCCCCACAGCTTGCGCACCGGCAGCGCGGCCAGGAACCCCTGCTGTTCGGCAGGCGAAATCACCCGCACCCCATCGGGTTTGGCCAATCCGGAGGCAATCTTGGCCAGCTGCTTCCCACTCCCCGCCCCCACCGAAGCCACCAGCCCGGTCCGTTCCAGCACGGAAGCCCGCAGCTCCTCACAGAATTCGAGCACCCGATCCGGCGTCGCCCCGGCCAGTTCCGCCGGTTCCCCGAACGCCTCATCGAAGGACAGCGTCTCCAGCACCGGAATATGCGTCCGCAGCGTGTCGAACACCTGCCCGCTGAGCTCGCCGTACACCGCCCCGCGCGGCGGAATCACCACCCCGGCGACCCCGACCAGCCGTCGCGCCTGATGCATGGGCATGGCCGACCGCGCCCCGAACACCCGCGCCTCATAACTCGCCCCGGCCACCACCCCGCGTCCGCCCATGCCTCCCACCAGCACCGGCCGCCCGCGCAGAGTCGGCCGCGTCAACTGCTCGACCGAGGCGAAGAACGCGTCCATATCTATATGCAGCACCCACCGCCGCCCCGCCTGTCCACTCACTGGGAGCGAGCTGCCGATCCGCTGCGAATCCAGCCCCGCCCGCACGGCTCCCCCACCCGCCGCGCCGACCCCCTCGAGAGCAGTGCGACCAGGCGCAATACCCGCGGCAGCGGAGTCGGGGGCAGAGTTCACACCGGGGAATCTACGCGCGGCTACCGACAGGTAGGCCCAGCCCCGTGTGTGATGATCGGTTCATGACGATTCGCAAGGCCGTGATCCCCGCCGCAGGCATCGGCTCCCGCCTGCTGCCGCTGACCAAGGCGATTCCGAAGGAGATGCTCCCGGTAGGTGACAAGCCGGTCATCGAGCACACCGTTCGGGAGCTGGTGGCGTCCGGCATCACCGATATCACCATTGTGGTGAGCGGCGGAAAATCGTTGATCCAGGATCACTTCCGCCCCAACCCGGCCCTGGTCGCGCAGCTGCGCGCCGACGGCAAGTCGGCCTACGCCGATGCCGTCGAGGAGGTCGGCGAGCTCAGCCGCCGCGGCCATATCAACTACCTCGACCAGCACGGCCCGTACGGCAATGGCACGCCCGTCCTCAATGCCGCCCGCAATCTGGGCGATGAACCCATGCTGGTGCTCTGGCCCGACGACGTGTTCGTCGCCGAGGTGCCGCGCGCCCAGCAACTCATCGACGCGTATGCGAAGACCGACGCGCCGGTCCTGGCGCTCATGCCCATGGACCCGTCCGAATCCCAGCGCTACGGCGTGCCGGTGGTCGAGCAGTCCGAGGGCGGCGGCCTCATGCGCATCAGTGGCCTGAAGGAGAAGCCCAAGCCCGCCGACGCCCCGTCGTCGTTCGCGGCCATCGGCGGCTATGTGGTCACGCCCGGCATCATCGCCGAACTGCGCCGCCAGGTGGACGATTGGTACACCCACCGCACCGGCGAGGTCTACCTGACCGATGCCATCAATATCTTCGCCGCCTCGAATCCCGTGTACGGCCAGGTGATTCAGGGCCGCTGGTTCGACACCGGCAATCCGGCCGACTACCTGGTCGCCCAATTCGCCTCCGCGCTCACCCATCCCGAGTACGGGCCGCTCCTGCGCCAGCTCGCCGCGGAGTAAGCGGGCGCATACACGCCACGGCCCACCACGACCACGCTTGCGTCGGTATCGTCGAGACCCGAAACATATGGGCGGTTTGCGACGATCATCCGTCCGGAAGCACTGGCTCGTTCAGAGGTTTGGGTTTTGCTACGTGGAGTTGGCAAGCGGGCGACGGCGCTCGCGGCGACGGCGTGTTCCTTCATCGGTTCGATGACCGCTCTGACCATGGCGGGACCGGCCACGGCCGCCCCACCCGACCCCATCACCAGCACCGCAACCCTTTCGGACACACCGGTTTCCGAGGACGGTTCGGCCATCACCGCCTTCGAGATCCACGACTCGCGCAATCTCACCCTGCATGTGCGCTCGGAGGCCATGGGCGCGGAATACGAGGTGGACGTCCAGCGTCCCGCCGATGCCAGCGCGCCGCGCCCGGTGCTGTACCTGCTCAATGGCGCTGGGGGCGGCCAGGATACGGCGAACTGGAAGCGCAATACCAATGCCGATCAGTTCTTCGCCGATAAGAACGTGAATGTGGTGATGCCGATCGGCGGGGCCTTCACCTACTACACCGATTGGCGCGCAGCCGATCCCAGGCTCGGCGTGATCAAGTGGAAGACCTTCCTCACCGAGGAGCTGCCCCCGCTCATCGACGGAGCCCTGGGCACCAATGGCGTTCGCGCCATCGCGGGCATGTCCATGTCCGGCACCTCGGTCCTGCAGCTGCCCATCGCCAAGCCGGGGCTGTACCGCGCGGTGGCCGCCTACAGCGGCTGCGCCCAGATCAGTGATCCGATCGGGCGCAAATTCGCCGAGCTGGTGGTGTCGGTCGGCGGCGGCAATCCGGCCAATATGTATGGCCCGACCGATGATCCGGAGTGGACCAGCAACGACCCGTACGTGCACGCCGACGCCCTGCGCGGCCTGGACCTGTACGTCTCCAATGGCAGCGGCTTGCCCGGACGCCACGACAATGCCACCGATGTGCGCAGCCTCGGCCCGGCGGACGGCGGCATCATGCAGCAACTGCTGGTCGGCGGCATCCTGGAGGCGGCCAGCGACTGGTGCGCCCGGAATCTCCAGACGAAGTTGCAGCAGTTGGAGATTCCCGCGACCTTCGATATCAATCAGGCCGGAACGCACTCCTGGGGTTATTGGGAGGATGCGCTCAGGGCGTCGTGGCCGGTGCTGGCGAGGGGCCTGGAGTTGTAATCGACGGCACGGCAGGCGAAGTGACCGTCACACTCGCCGGAGTCGATGGGGCCGTGAGCGATACGGAGGTGCCGGTCGTCCCCGACGGCAGCGGCACGATGACCACCCGATTGTCCGGTAGGGCGGGGATCCACAGATTGCGCCCGGCCGGATCGACCGTGAAATCCGCAGGCCCGTGCAGATTGTCGGGCAAGGTCACCTTCGCGACCTCGGACCCGTCCGGGCGATAGACGGTCACGGTGCCCGGGTTCGTGCCCTGCGATGAAATCCAGTCCGAGATCACGAGATTGCCGTTCGACAGGATGGCGAGCCCATCGAACACCCCGTGCAGTGTGCCGATCCGCTGCGGCACCACCGGATTCTGGCTGAGATCGAGCTTCCACAGATCCCCGCCACTGAAATCGGCCCCCGTGCCGACCACATAGGCGATCTTCCCGCCCGAATCCACGGCGACGCCATTCGCGCCCGGAATCCCGCTGGCCAGCGGCTCGAACTTCTTGGTCTCCAGGTCCAGCCGGTACACGATCCCGCGCATGGTGTCGCTCACCAGCAGCGTGCGCGGATCCAGCAATGCCATGTCATTGAGCAGCGCGGGCTCGTCACCGCCGAGCGGGGCCTCGAATACCTGCCCGTGCGTGTCGATGTCATACCCGACGACCCGATCGATATCGGCCACGAAGACCCGATTATCGGTGTGCGCCATACCCTTCGGCGCATTCAGCGGCGGATCCCCGGCGCGTGGCATGGCCTTGCGCGCGGTGAGCGTTCCCACCGAGTTCAGCTCGGTCAGGAAGCCGTCGCCGTCCTTGGCCGTCGGTTCCACCTTCGGGCCGACATTGGAGACGAACCAGCGGTCGCTGGTGAACAGCACGCTCTCGGGTGAGGAGAAGCCTTCGAGGGTCCCGGGTTTGGACACTGTCCCGGGCGAGGAGTTGGTGGTGCTCGCGCCGCTGCCCGGGGTGAGCGAGGTGGTCGTGAGCGTGTTCTTGGAGTCATTGGACGTGCCGCAGGCTGTCGCGACGGCCATCACCAGTAGTAGCGCGCCACCGAGTCCGGCCAGGCGGCCGCGACCTCTCGACCGGATGGAAGCTTTCGACCGCTCGGACATAATGTCCCCTTCACGGGCAAGGTCCCGCCCCGACCAGCGAGACGATTCAGTCTAGCCAGTACACGGTCTGAGACAGATCGAAATCGATTGAACTCCAATTAGTTTCGTTTACACATCAACTATTCGTCGGCGGTGTTGTACCGGACCAGATACCTCGCGAGCTGCGCGACGTCCGAATCATCCCAATCCTGGAAGCGCTCGGTGAATGCCTCGGCCCGGCTACGCGAGGCCGCCTCGGCCACCTTGCGACCCTCCGGCGTCGCCCGCAGCACGTGATTGCGCCGATTGGCCGGATCGACCTCGCGTTCCAGGTAGCCCAACTTCTCCAACGCCGCGACCTGCCTGCTCACGGTCGACTTGTCGAGATGGAAATGCCCCGCCAGATCCGCCGCCAGGCACCCGTCCCGCTCGATCACCAGATCGAGCACGCTCGACGCCACCAGCGACAGCTCCGGATGCAGTTCGGCGGCCCGCCCGCGCGCCCGCCGGGCGAACGCGGTGAGCTCACGCTGTATGACCTGGATCGCATCGGCGCGACCGGGGAATGCGGGATCGATCTCCATAGTTGTAGACTACAACCTCATATAGTTGCATTTACCAACCTTGCGGAGAGAATTCATGGTCTCGCATCAGATCCGGCACGTAGCCACCCACCTGCTGACCCCGCTGCTCATGTGCCTCGGCATGGGTTTGGCCTACCTCGGGGCGTTCCACCAGCCCGAGCCCAATCACCTGGCCCTGGCCGTGGTCGGCGACGCGCCGCAGGTCAAGGTGCTCGCGCAGACGCTCAAGGACAAGGGCGGCGACGCCTTCGACATCATCACCGTGCCCGGCCGCGACGACGCCATCGCCCAGCTGCGCACGCGCGATCTGGCCGCCGCGTTCATCCCCGATGCCCAGCATCCCGAATTGCTCGTCGCCACCGCAGGTTCCGACACCACCGCCATGGCCGCCGAATCGGTCTTCCAGCGCGTCACCATGCAGCAGGGCGTGCCGTTGACCGTCACCGACATCACCACCCCCAGCTCCGGCGACCCCACCGCGCAAGGCATCTTCTTCCTGCTGGTCACCCTGAGCATCGGCTCCTACGCCAGCGTGGCGGCCATCGGCGCGGCGGGCGCGGGACTGTCCATGCGCATTCGCGCCCTCATCGGCCTGGTCACCTCACTGGCCGTGAGCCTGATCGGCCTGGCCCTGTCCGGCCCGGTCTTCCACGTGGTCGATCACGACAATGCGGCGATCTGGGCCATGTCCTGGCTGTACTCCGCGGGCATTCTGGCCATCGGCATCGGCCTGCACACCTTCCTGAAGCGCTGGACCACGCTCGCCATGATGGTGCTGTTCGTCATGCTCAACTTCACCAGCTCCGGCGGTGTCTACACCCCATGGCTGCAGAACGACTTCTTCGGTGCGCTCCATTCGTTCTGGAACGGTGCGGGATTCGTGGAGGGCGCGCGCAGCCTGCTCTACTTCGACAGCAATGGTCTCAGTGGCCGGTTGGTCAGCCTGGTGCTGTGGTTCGCCGCGGGCATCGTGCTCATGATCGTTGCCGCGATCGCCGAAATGCGCCGGGCCACACTGGAACCGCGACACGCACTGCATGAGACCCCGGCCGCGATCGAGGAGAAGACGGAAGAGGAAATCGAGGAAACGGTCGGCGTCTGATCGCTCCCGATATGACTGCGGCGCACGTGAATTCGCGTGCGCCGAGTCATTTGTCCAGACGCGCCAGCGCGGCCTGAATACCGGCCGTGACCGTCTCGGGATCGCCGACCCCGCCGCTGATGGTCACGCCATCGCGGGTCAGCAGCAGCGCGCGGGACATCTGCTCGGTGTCGGCATGACCGGCCGCGTGGAGCTTGTCGGCCATGAGATCGCGGAACCAGGCGCGGTAGTCGTCCACCACCTTGCGCACGGCATGCTCCGGATTCGGGAACTCCACGGCCGCGTTCAGGAACGGGCACCCCCGGAAGCCCGGGCCACAGCTGAGCTCACCGAGCTTCTCGAAGATGGTGACGATCGAGTCGGTCCCGGTGCCCGGCACGGCTTCCAATACGCCGCGCTGCCGGTCGTACTCGCGTACCAGGTACGCGACGACCAGTTCTTCCTTCGTCTTGAAGTGCCGGTAGAAGGTCGCCTTCGCGATTCCGGCCTCGGCGATGATGCGGTCGATGCCCACGGTGTGGATGCCCTCGGCATAGAACAGCCGGGTGGCGGTCTCCAGGAGTCGTTCGCGGGCTGCACTCACCCCTTGACGATAGCAGACAGATCTGTCTACTCTGGATCGCAAGTGAACAGACAAGTCTGTCTAGGAGGACAACATGGCACCCCTCTACACCGCAGTGGCAACCTCGGTCGGCCGCGACGGCCGTTCCTACACCGATGACGGCGTGCTCGACCTGAAGCTGGCCCGCCAGAAGGAACTGGGCGGCGACGGCAATGGCACCAATCCGGAGCAGCTCTTCGCCGCGGGCTACTCCGCCTGCTTCGCCAGCGCCCTGCAGCTGGTCTCCAAGCGCATGAAGCTCGATGCCGAAGAGGCGTCGGTCACGGCCGAGGTCGGCCTGAATGCCTTGGAGGGCGGCGGTTTCGGCCTCTCGGTCGTGCTGCGCGTCGAACTCCCCGAGCACCTGCACAATGAGTCCGGTACGGCTCTCATCGAGGCCACCCACCAGGTTTGCCCCTATTCGAACGCCACCCGGGGCAATATCCCCGTGGAACTGGTCGTGGAGTAGATCAGAAGAACCGGCGGATGTCGTAGATCTCGAACTGCGACAGTGGGCTCAGCCCCACCGGCACTCCCCAGTCATACGCATTGAGGATCTGCCCGCCGCCCGCATAGATGCCCACATGCGAGGCATCACCATTGAGGACCACCACGTCGCCGGGTTGCATTGCGCCGAAAGGCACTTCCAACCCGGCGTCGGCCTGTTGCCAAGTGGTACGCGGCATATCGATTCCGACACTGCGAAATGACCACTGCACCAACCCCGAACAATCCCAGGCATCCGGTCCGACGCCGCCCCACCGATAGGGCTTCCCGATCTGAGTGGAGGCCACCCCGAGTGCCGCCATGGCGCGCGGGCTCGCCAGCGGCAACTGCGCCGACCCACTGGCACTACCGGAGGCCGAACCACTCCCGCTTCCCGACGCCGAACCCGAGGCCGAGCCGGAGTCGGCATGAGCAGAGTTAGCCCAGAGTGAGCTGAATGAAACCAAAGCGATCGTGGCGGCAATGAACGACCCGAACCGTTGTAGCAGTTTTCGCTTCATGAACTCGCCCCTCGGATCTATGACGCCGTGGAACTAGCAAATGCAACTCATGCGACCCGCGTTAACTATGTGATTGCTGTTCTATCTCATCAGCAACATCCTTCACAAGGTGGACAGCCCTGGCGTGTTCGGAGATCCACGTCACTCCCCCTAAGTGGTCTCCGAAAATGCCACACAATTGGCTATTCAACCCATCCACTTCTCGCCCTAGGTTCGAGGGTGTGAGCAACTGGAACATCCACCCGACACTGACCGGCGAGCACGTGCGCCTGGAACCGCTGACGTCCGAGCACACGAAGGGCCTGTTCGAGGCCGGAGCCGATCCCGGGATCTGGACTTGGCTGAGCGTCGACCAACCCGCCGATCTGCCCGCGATGGAGCAGCTGGTCGCGGCTGCGCTCGCGGATCCGGCCCGGCGGACCTGGGCGCAGATCGATGTGAAGTCCGGCCGAGTCGCGGGGATGACGTCGTACTACGAGATCTCCGAACAACACCGGATCCTGGCCATCGGCCACACCTGGATCGGCGCGGACTTCCAGCGCACCGCCATCAATACCGAGTCGAAGCTGCTCCTGCTCCGCCACGCCTTCGAAACCCTCGGCGCGCAACGGGTTTCCTGGCACACCGATATCCGCAACCTGCGGTCGCAGCGCGCCATCGAGCGACTCGGCGCGCTGCGCGAGGGCGTCATGCGCGCACATCGCATCCGCCCGGATGGCAGTTCACGGGACACGGTGCTCTACTCCATGCTCGCCGGAGAGTGGCCCGGAGCGCGCGACCGACTGATCGAACGGCTGGCAAGCGGGTAACGCGCCCGCTTCTCACCGCAGAGCCGAGAGGTAAAGCGAAGGGGCGGGGCCGTTTTCGGCCCCGCCCCTGCTACTGCTTGTTCGATCAGGCCTTGGTGACCGAGGCCTTCACACCACCGACGAGGTCGGCGGCATCCGCGCCCGCCGCACCGAAAGTCAGCGTGGTGGCGAGGATTTCACCGGCGATCAGGTCGCGGTGGGTCTGGGCCCAGGCTTCCCGGTCGGCCGGAACCTCGAGCACCACGGTGATGCGGTCGGAGACTTCCAGGCCCAGGTTCTTGCGGGTCTCCTGGAGGTCGCGGATGAGGTCGCGGGCCCAGCCCTCGGCCTCCAGTTCCTCGGTGACCACCGAATTGAGCACGACCAGACCGCTATTGCCCGGCAGGGCGGCGGTGGATTCGGGCTCGGCGGCCACCAGGCGCTGGGTGTACTCCTCGGGGAGAAGCGCGATGCCCGCGGCGGTGACGGTGCCGTCGGCGGATTCGCTCCACTCACCGGCCTTGACCGCCTTGATGACCGTCTGCACCGACTTGCCGAGGCGGGGACCCGCCGCGCGGGCGTTCACCACGAGTTCGAAGCGGCCGTGGGCGGCCACATCGGTGGTGAGGTCGACCTTCTTGACATTGACCTCATCGGCGATCAGATCGACGAAGGGGCGCAGGCGTTCCGCGTCCGACGCGGCGACAGTGACCTCCGAGAGCGGCAGGCGCACACGGAGATTCTGGGCCTTGCGCAGGCTCAGCACGGTCGAGCACGCGGTGCGGACCTCGTCCATGGCCGAGACCAGTTCCGGATCCCGGGGCAGGTCGGACGCGGCGGGCCAATCGGTGAGGTGCACCGAACGCTCGCCGGTGAGCCCCCGCCAGATGACCTCGGTCACGAGCGGCAGCAGCGGTGCGGCGAGCCGGGTCGTCACCTCGAGCACGGTGTGCAGGGTGTCGATGGCGTCGCGATCCTCTTCCCAGAAGCGCGAACGCGACCGGCGCACATACCAATTCGTCAGCGCGTCCGCGAAGGAGCGGAGTTCCTCGCAGGCGGTGGCGATGTCGTAGACCTCGAGCGCATCGGTCATGACCTGACGGGTCTCGGCCAGCTTGGCCAGGATGTAGCGATCCAGGACATGCTGCGAGTCGGTGCGCCAGGTGCCCGGCTGGGATGCGTAGAGCTGCAAGAAGGTCCACGCGTTCCACAGCGGGCGCAGCGCATGACTGACGCCTTCGCGGATGCCGCGTTCGGTGACGATCAGGTTGCCGCCGCGCAGCACCGGGGACGCCATGAGGAACCAGCGCATGGCGTCGGAGCCGTCGCGGTCGAAGACCTCATTGACGTTCGGGTAGTTGCCCTTGGACTTGGACATCTTCATGCCGTCGTCGCCGAGCACGATGCCGTGCGCCACAACGGACTTGAACGCCGGGCGGTCGAACAGCGCGGTCGAGAGCACGTGCAGGTTGTAGAACCAGCCCTTGGTCTGACCGTTGTACTCGACGATGAAATCGCCAGGGCTGTGGGCAGCTTTCTCCGGGGTGCCCTCGAACCATTCCTTATTCTCGAACGGGTAGTGCACCTGCGCGTACGGCATGGACCCGGACTCGAACCAGCAGTCGAGCACCTCGGGGGTGCGCCGCATCATCGACTTCCCGGTCGGGTCATCGGGATTCGGGCGCACCAGCTCATCGATCAGCGGGCGGTGCAGATCGGTCGGCCGCACGCCGAAGTCGCGCTCGAGCGCGTCGAGCGAGCCGTACACATCCACGCGCGGGTAGGCCGGATCATCGGAGATCCACACCGGGATGGGCGCACCCCAGTAGCGGTTGCGGCTGATGTTCCAGTCGCGCGCGTTCTCCAGCCACTTGCCGAACTGGCCGTCGCGGATGTGCTCCGGAGTCCAGCTGATCTCCTTATTGAGCTCCATCGCACGATCGCGGAACTTGGTGACCGCCACGAACCAGGACGGCACCGCCATATAGATCAGCGGCTGACCGGACCGCCAGCTGTGCGGGTAGGAGTGCTCGATGGTCTCGTGCCGCAGCAGCTTTCCGGCCTGCTTGAGATCCTTGATGATGACGGGGTTGGCGTCGAAGACCATGAGGCCCTCGTACGTCGGCACCATCGAGGTGAACTTGCCGCCCGGATCCAAGGGCTGCACGATCTCGATGCCGTGCGCCGTCGCGACATCCATATCCTCTTCACCGAACGCGGGCGCGAGATGCACGATGCCGGTACCCGAGTCGGTGGTCACGTAGTCGGCGTTCAGCACGCGGTGCGCGTTGGGGTGGCCGAGGAAGAAGTCGAACGGCGGTAGGTAGCGCAGATCCGCGAGGGCCGCACCCGCGTGCTCGGACAGCACGGTCGGCTCATCGCCGAGTTCACGCGAATAGTGCGAGACGCGCTCGGCGGCAAGCAGGTAGCGCTTGCCGTCCTTGCCCTCGACATGGGCGTAGGTGACGTCCGGGTGGACGGCGATCGCGAGGTTGGACGGCAGCGTCCATGGCGTGGTGGTCCAGATGACGGCGTTCGCGCCGTCCAGCGCGGCGAGGGGATGCTCGGCCGGAACCTGCAACACCATGTCCACGGTGACCGCGGGATCCTGGCGCATCCGGTAGGCGTCGTCCAGGCGCGCCTCCTGATTCGACAGTGGCGTCTGCTCGTACCAGCTGTAGGGCAGCACCCGGAAGCCTTGGTAGATCAGGCCTTTGTCATACAGCGACTTGAACGCCCACATGACCGACTCCATGAAGTCGATGTCGAGGGTTTTGTAGTCGTTGTCGAAGTCGACCCAGCGTGCCTGACGGGTCACATACTCACGCCACTCATGCGTATACCGCAAGACCGAAGATTTGCACGCGGCATTGAATTCCGCGAGACCCATGGCATCGATCTGTGATTTGTCCGTGATACCGAGCTGCTTCTCCGCTTCGATTTCCGCGGGCAGTCCGTGCGTATCCCAGCCGAATCGCCGTTCGACCTTCTTCCCGCGCATGGTCTGAAAACGCGGGATCAAATCCTTGACATATCCCGTGAGCAGATGTCCGTAGTGCGGCAATCCATTGGCGAAGGGGGGACCGTCGTAGAAGACGAATTCCTCTGCATCGGAACGGTTCTCGATGCTCGCACGGAAGGTGTCGTCAGCGGCCCAGTAGTCGAGTACCCGCTTCTCCAGCTCGGGGAACGACACCTGGCCACTGGTCGCACCGAGATCGGTGCGCGGGTAGGCGTTGGGTGAGGACATGACCGCTGAGTTCTCCTCGTGCCGTAGTAGGCACGGGGACGATGCCGACGCTGTGCGTCGAAACCGCGGTACCACCCCGCTTGCCCGGCGGCTGCGGCGAGAATGCCTCAGCGACCGAACCTCTCGTTGTGAGCTGTGACGGGCTCACCCGTTCGGTTCTACTGAGCGGCCGGTGAGCCGCTGTTCTTCCGAAGACTCCCCGGTGATAGCCGGATCAACGCCGAAAAACTACTTCGATTCTAACCGGATGAGTCCAGCGGTTTAATCCGCACCCCACCCGGGGTATCAATGTCGGGAGTGCCGACCCCCGGGCCGGAACTGCTGCGCCTCGCCGTCATCCTGTCGCAGCGACAGCGCACTGACGAGGAGCAACACCGCACCCGCAACGCAGACGATGATGCAACCCCACGCCCAGATCACCGAACCGGTGGTCAGTGCGGTCACCAGCAGACCGAATCCGACGGCCGCGAGCACAAGCGTTACCACGAGCATGAGTACCAACCCCTCGTGCTGTGTCGATAGCGGTGGCTACCGGATGCCGAACGGTGGCGGCGGCGCGCGGCCCGACTGTGCTCTTCTTCAAGCAGGGCCCGGACCCACGCAGCGCCAATGGCCGTAGTAACGAGTTTACTTGCCGCCCTTGAGGAGTGCGCCGTTGCCCGAGGCGTTCTCGTTGAACTCGCCGCCATCGACGGGGACCGCGGAACCACGGTTCTCCAGCTCCTCCAGCTGCGATTCCAGGTAGGACTTCAGCCGCACGCGGTATTCGCGCTCGAAGGTCTTGAGCTGTTCGATCCGGCTCTCCAGCACGCTGCGCTGCTGGGTGATGGTGGCCATGATCTCGGTGTGCTTGCGCTCGGCATCGGCCTGCAGGGCGTCGGCCTTCTCCTTGGCCTGGCGCAGTTGCGAATCCGAACGAGTCTGCGCATCCGACAGCATGGCTTCGGCCTTCTGACGGGCATCGGCGATCATCGCTTCGGAACGCGTCCGCGCGTCGCCGACCAGTCGCTCCGAGTTGGCTCTAGCATTGGCCAGCAGCTGCTCGGCTTCGGTCTTCGCGTCGGAGGTCAGGCGGTCGGCCATCTCCTGCGCCAGCGAGAGCACCTTGGCGGCCTGCAGATTCGCGTCCGCGCTCGGGGCTTCGGCCTTGACCGGCATCGGTGCGGGGACCGGCATGGGCGGCGGCGGAGCCTGCTGCTTGATGGGCTCCGGGGCCGGCGGTGCGGCCTTCACGGCTTGGACGGGGCCACGATTCTTCTTGGCGTCAGCCAGTTCCGCGTCCAGTTCGGCAACGCGCTGGCGAAGATCAGCGTTTTCCTCGATGAGACGTGAGAGCTCCTGCTCGACCAGGTCGAGGAAGGCGTCGACTTCATCCTCGTTGTAGCCGCGCTTCCCGATCGGTGGTTTGCTGAACGCGACGTTGTGCACATCGGCTGGGGTCAGCGGCATGGAACGATCCCTTCACGCTTCGTTGTGAGATCTAGCGGTAGATCTGGGCAAGCTTTCTTCTTGCGGCCATTCTGTCACACCTGAGCTATCGACTGCCCGTGCTGGCCCGTGATCGTCATCAAGATGAAGACGATGAAAAGCAGGACCATTATCGACAGATCGAGTCGAATTCCCCCAAGATTCACTGGGGGTATCAAACGCCTCAGAAGTTTCACCGGCGGGTCCGTGATCGTGAAGATGACCTCCAAGATGATCACGACGAAGCCGGTCGGCCGCCAGTCCCGTGCGAAGCTGCGAATGAACTCGACGATGACGCGGCTGATCAGCAGCAGCCAGAAGAGGAACAGCAGTAGGTTCAACACCTGGAACAAGGCCACGCCGATCACTCTGCCTCAGATTCGATGGCTTGCAAAATAAGAACCGGAATCGCGCCGCTCACAGCGCGGTTCGCCGCGGCCGGGCCGGTCTCGGTGACGCCCCTAGGAGGGCGGAAAGCCCGGTCGAACCGGGCGAAACGCTCGGCAAACCGGGCAGATTGGACTCCCCCGACAGTAACTTTGGTTCGAACACAGCACACTCTCACCGCGACGCTCCCGGCCTGGGCCGTCCTGCGCCAGTGAGGTGAACGACTGCCCTCGTTCTCAACCCCCGTTGATGGCTGCTGTTTGTTTGCAGCCCTTTACTTCTGGCGCTTACTTCTGGTTGTAGAAGCCGTTTTCGGCGATCCGGCGGCGCTCCTCGGCGGAAACGTCCACATCCGCGGGCGAGAGCAGGAAGACCTTGGTCGCGACCTTGTCGAACGAACCACGCAGTGCGAAGGCCAATCCCGCGGCGAAGTCCACCAGGCGGCGGGCATCGGAATTGCTCATCTCGACCAGGTCCATGATCACCGGAGTGCCGTCCCGGAACCGCTCACCGACGATGGCGGCCTCGGCATATGTGCGCGGACGCAGCGTCGTGATCTTGGACATGGGGCCTCCGTCCTCGAAGATCGCGGAACGGCGCGGCGCCGGCGGCTCGATCCGACGCTCCTCCATCCGCAACTCTTCCATGCGCCGCTCCGCCTCCGGATCCACCGCGAGGGCGCCACGCGTGGTGCCGCGCACCATGGATGCGCTGCCGCCGGGCATGGTCCGGGAGCGGCTGGACGGTGCGGTCTCGATGCGGGTGGGGCGGCGCGGCGCTTCGTAGCGGTCGCGCTCGCGGTCACGATCACGGTCGTCGGCGTACTCGTCCGCGTATTCGTCGCGGCGAGATGCGCTGTAGGCAGGCTTGTAGGGAGCCTTGTAGGCGGGCTCGCCGTAAGCCGGCTCATCGTCGTACCGTTCGTCGCCGTAGCGGTCCCGGTCGTACTCGCGATCGGCGTAGGACCGGGGACGACGCGGGGCACGTTCATCGACCGTGCTCCGGGGTGCTCCAACCGGCCCGCGATCGTCGACGTAGTCGTCTTCGTAATCGTCGAGCGGAACCATCCCGAAGTACGCCTTGAACTTATGCAGCGTGCTCATCTGGTCGACCTTCCTTCGGCCCCGGTGGCCTGGGGGTGTTGTACTGCTCAGTTCCTCGTCCGCCACCAAGCATATGTTTCATATGTGACTGATGAGGTTTCTTTGCTACGCCGAGGTTATCGGTCGCGCGCCCATCAAAGCGGTACCGACACGCACGCACGTGGATCCATGGCGGATCGCTGCCTCCAAGTCACTTGACATGCCCGCGGACAGCTCTCTGGCCTCGGGATGTTCCGTCAACAGGGACGCGTGGATGCGGGCCAGGCGCTCGAATGCGACGTCGGGTTCGACGTCCAGCGGCGGGATCGCCATCAGGCCCGCGAGCTGCAACGATTCGGAGCGGGCCACCTGATCGGCAAGGGCCGTGAGCGTCGCGTCGCGGACGCCGCCGCGGGCCGGATCGGCGTCGAGGGAGACCTGAAGCAGGACCCGCAAGGGGGTGTCGCGCTCGCCCGCCTCGAGGGCCGCTCTCGTCCCGTCGTCAAGAGTTGTTGCCAGCCGGTCGCTGTCGACCGAATAGACCGTATCCGCCCAGCGTGCGACCGATTTCACCTTGTTCCGCTGCAAGCGGCCGATGAATTCCCAACGCATATGGGACAGGTGTCCCAGCTGCGCCACTTTGGCCGCGGCCTCCTGCTCACGGGATTCACCGAACTCGCGGCGGCCGAGTCCATAGAGGATCTCGATATCCGAGGCCGGGAAGAACTTGGTCACCGGCAGCAGCCGGACCGCACCCGGATCGCGCCCCGCAGCCCGGCACGCTGCGTCGATGCGCTCGATCAGGGCCTTCAGCGCGCCGGCGAGCTCCACGGCGCGCTCGCCCGATACAGTGACGCGCGCCTCTTCGGAAGCTTTTGCGGCGGCAGCACTTTCGGTCATTCTGCGATCCCCTTCGATGACATCCAAATCACACCGGCGAGTCGGCCCGTCGGCGCGCCGCGGCGGTGACTGAACAGGGCCTTGTCCTCGATGGTGCACCGCGGGTCCATCGCCACGGCGGGCACACCCGCCGCCTCCAGCTGCCGCCGGATGCCCGCGCGCAGGTCCAGACCGGGGGTTCCCCTGACGGTCGTGGTCGCGCTGCCCGGCAGATGCGCCTCGACATCGGCGCGCATGGCGGCGGGCACCTCGTACTGGCGACCGCTGGCCGCCGGTCCGAGGAACGCGCCGATGCGTTCCGGCTTCGCGCCCACGGAGATCATGGCTTCCAGGACCTTCGGCACGATGCCGATCCGCGCCCCGATGCGCCCGGCGTGCACGGCCGCGATGACACCGGCCTCGTCATCGGACAGCAGGATCGGCACACAGTCGGCGCTGAGCACCACCAGCGCCAGATCGCGCTGCGTCGTCACCAGCGCATCGGTCGCGGGTATCGGCTCGCTGCGCGGCCCGTCCACGATCTCCACATTGCGCCCGTGGATCTGTTCCATCCAGACGAGCCGCTCCGGCGTCAGCCCGATATTCTCCGCGAGCCGAACCCGATTGCGCCGCACCGCCTCCGGATCATCCCCGACGTGATCGCCGAGATTGAACGAGTCGTACGGAGCCTGCGAGTAGCCACCCGCACGCGAGGTCACGACCCGCCTGGTCCGAAAAGCCTGTGCCGCAGAAGTCATGTCTTCGAGCGTACTGGCCACCTCCCCGCTAACCCGCCCCGAGACCGGACTCGATCGGCCGCTGCGGCGCGATCCGGCACCGCCACGGTCCGCGGTGGATACGCGAATGCGCCCGCCCCGGAATCGGGGCGGGCGCATTCGGATCGAACACCCTAGGGGCGCAGTCGGTCAGCGCCGCATGAAGGAGGGAACGTCGACATCGTCGTCGTCGGCGTCCGGGGGCTGGATGTGGGTGCGGGAATTGTGCTCGACCGTCGGATCGACGGTGCGACGCGGGGAGTCATAGGACGGCGCCGGGCCGCGACCGGAGGAGATCGGGGCCTGCGACACCGGAGCCTGCGCGGGTTCGGTGCGGGGCGGGGGAACCGGTTCGGCCGCGCGGGCGGGGGTGTAATCCGGGGTGCGGCTCACTTCCCCGGCACTGGCGCGAGCCGTGCTGAAGGACGAGGTGGAGGCGGTAGTGCTGGTGCGGCCGACGGCCGGTTCGATACGGCGCGCTGGACCGCTGCCGTCAAAACCCGCTGCGATCACCGTGACTCGAACCTCGTCGCCGAGCGAATCGTCGATGACCGTACCGAAGATGATGTTCGCCTCGATGTGCGCGGCCTCCTGGACCAGTGAGGCGGCCTCGTTGATCTCGAACAGGCCGAGATCGGAACCACCCGCGATCGAGAGCAGCACGCCGTGCGCGCCATCCATCGATGCCTCCAGCAGCGGCGAATTGATCGCCGACTCCGCGGCTTTCACGGACCGGCCTTCACCGCGCGCGGAGCCGATGCCCATGAGGGCCGAGCCCGCACCGGACATGACGCTCTTGACGTCGGCGAAGTCGACATTGATCAGGCCCGGGGTGGTGATCAGGTCGGTAATGCCCTGAACACCATTGAGCAGCACCTCATCCGCGGAGCGGAAGGCGTCCATCAGGCTGACGGCCGCATCGCCCAGCTGCAGCAGCCGGTCATTGGGGATGACGATCAGGGTGTCGCAGGATTCGCGCAGCGCTTGAATGCCGGCCTCGGCCTGGTTGCTGCGGCGCTTGCCCTCGAACGAGAAGGGCCGCGTCACAACACCGATGGTGAGCGCGCCGAGTTTGCGAGCGATTTGCGCGACGACCGGTGCACCACCGGTGCCGGTGCCGCCGCCCTCGCCCGCGGTCACGAAGACCATATCGGCGCCCTTGAGCACCTCTTCGATCTCGTCCTTGTGGTCCTCGGCGGCCTTGCGGCCGACCTCCGGATCGGCACCGGCCCCGAGGCCTCGGGTGAGTTCGCGGCCGACGTCGAGCTTGACGTCCGCATCACTCATGAGCAGCGCCTGGGCGTCGGTGTTCACCGCAATGAACTCGACACCCTTGAGGCCCTGTTCGATCATTCGGTTGACGGCGTTCACGCCGCCGCCGCCGATACCGACGACCTTGATCACAGCAAGGTAGTTGTGCGGGGGCGTCATGGGCGCTCGCCTTCCTTCGATCTAGAACAGCTTCGTCGTCTTCGGATGCTCGGCGTATGCCGGAACATATTGGTCTCGGTCCGATAAACCCTCAACCATAGGTTCAGCGTTATGTCAAGTATCCGACTGGTGCGGAACGGTATTCGCAGCCACCGCGTTACGGGCGCAGGCGCGCCGAAACGAGTACCAGAATCTTGGTTGATTCACCTCGTCCAACCCACCTGGGCATCGTATCGTGGACGGTTGCCCTCCGGAGCCAACATGACGTGCACACTGCCGCCCCGATGGTGACATTCCGGCAAGCCACCGAAAATTTCGGTGGCCCAATGGTTATCGCTCACTTTACAGTGACCAGATTCGGACTCGAAATGTCGAACACCTTGCCGGGCTGGGTAAGTAAGGGCAGCACCACCGCCGCCTTCCGTTGCGAATCATTCGACCCGCCCCACAAGACAGTACTGCCGTTGCGCAACTCCAGGGCAATATCCGAAACCGAGCGGGCCACAACCTGTCCCACCTGATCGAGCAGACCGGGTGGTACGGACGCCATGACGGCCACCGCGGCCCGGGTCACCGGGTCCGCACCCGACGGGTGATCGGTCACCAATTTCGGGGCCAGCGGCCCGGGCGGCTCGATCGCGAATTCCACGCTGTCGCAATCGAGCAGGTGGGTCCCCTCCGGACTGTCGAAGTACAGCACGGCGGAACGCTCCTCCACCGTCACCTTGACGCTGGAGGGGAAGGACCGCTGCACCCGCACCGATTTGACCTTGGGCAGATGGGCGACGCGTTGCGCCATCTCGGTGGTGTCCAGGCGCATCATGGACAACCCGTCGGGCACCTGCAGGGCGTCGAGAACCTGCTGCTCCGGAACGGCGGCCAGGCCGTCGATCCGCACCGAACGCACCGAGAGCACCGGGGAGAACCAGGCCACCAGGCCCAGCGCCACCACCAGCACGAAGCCCGCTACCACGCCGATCCGGACCCGGCGCGATTGCCAGGCCGTCGCCAGACGCGAATCCCGGCGGCCACTGCCGCGTCGCAGCCGCGCGCGGCGGGCCGCGGCCGACTCCGGAACGCCGTGTTCAGGACCGGCGGAATCCCCGTCGTCCCAGTCGTCCTCGTCCCAGTCGTCGACCGCATGGTCGTCAGCCCTGTCGTCCGCTCCCCCACCCGAGCCCATGCGCGCTCACCGCCCGTGCGAGGGTCGTGCCCGCAGCCCGTCGAGAATCTGGCTGCCGAGCATGGTCACATCGCCCGCGCCCATGGTGATCACGACGTCACCCGGCCGGGCGAGCGAGGCCACCTGACGGCCCACCCGCGACATATCCGGCTGGTAGTGCACGGGTTTGGTGACCGAATTGGCCACCAGCGCGCCGTTCACGCCGGGCAGCGGCTCCTCGCGCGCGCCGTACACATCGAGCACGACGACCTCGTCCGCGAGGGACAGGGCAGTGCCGAACTCGGTCGCGAAAGTGGCGGTGCGGCTGTACAAATGCGGCTGGAAGACCACAATGACCCGGCCCGGGCGCGAGCGCGCCCCGTCGCGGGCCTCCTGGGCCACCAGTTCGGCGGCGGCGCTGAGCACCGCGCGCACCTCGGTCGGATGGTGGGCGTAGTCGTCGAAGACCCGCACGCCGTTCTCCCGGCCGGTGAGCTGGAAGCGCCGGTGCACACCGCCGAAACCCTCCAGGCCCTGGATGATTTCGCCCATATCGGCCCCGGCGGCGCGGGCGGCCAGCAGCGCGCCCAGTGCGTTCAGCGCCATGTGGCGGCCCGGCACCGACAGGCGGATGGTGCGCGCGGCGGGCTCATCGGACAGTTGGAAGACCGCGACGCCGCCGACATCGCGCGGCTCCCAGGACTCCATGCGCGCGCCGAAGGTCACACCGTCCACGGCGAACTCGCCCGAGCCGTAACCGATCACCTCGATACCGCGCGGATCTCCGGCCAGCCGGGCCGCCGAACGTTCGGCCAGCCCGCGCGAGCCCGCATCGTCCAGGCACACCACCAGGCGGCCACCCGGCTGCAAGCGGTCCACGAAATCATCGAAGACCTGCACGTACGCCTCATCGGTCCCGAAGTAGTCCAGGTGATCCGATTCGATATTGGTCACCACCGCGACATCCGGCGCGTACTGCAGCAGCGAGCCGTCGCTCTCGTCGGCCTCGGCCACGAAAATGCCGCCGGTGCCGTGATGGGCATTGGTGCCCGCCTCATTGAGCTCGCCGCCGACCGCGAAGGACGGGTCGAAACCACAGTGCTGCAAGGCGACCACCAGCATCGAAGTGGTGGAGGTTTTGCCGTGCGTGCCCGAGACCAGCAGGGTCTTATGCCCCTGCATGAGCGAGGCCAGCACGGCCGGGCGCAGCAGCACCGGCACGCCGCGCTCATGCGCCGCGACCAGTTCGGGATTGGTCTTGGGGATGGCGGCATAGGTGGTGACCACGGCCGTCGGCCCACCGGGCAGCAGATCCAGCGCGCTCTCGTCATGGCCGATGCGCACCTGTGCGCCACGCGCCCGCAGGGCCAGCACGCCGCGACTCTCCTTGGCGTCCGAGCCGGACACCATGCCCCCGCGCGAGAGCAGAATCCGGGCGATACCGGACATTCCGGCCCCGCCGATGCCGATCATGTGCACCCGCTGCAAGAGCTCGGGTAGGTCGGTCTCTTGTTCGGCATGCATGCCGGTCTGTTCGGTTTCCGCTGCTTCGGTCATCGACCTGCCACCTCCAGCACAATGCGGGCTACCTCATCCGCGGCGTCGCGATGTCCGGCGCCGGCCGCCGCGCGACCCATCGCCGTCAGCCGATCGGTATCCAACAGCAGCGGTATCACCTCGTCTATCACGTATTTCGGAGTCAGCTCCGCGTCCGCCACGATTCTGCCACCGCCCGCGGCGACCACCGGGCGGGCATTGAGTTCCTGCTCCCCATTGCCGTGCGGCAGCGGGACGTAGAAGGCGGGCAGGCCGGTCGCGGAAACCTCCGCGACCGTCATCGCGCCCGAACGACATACCACCGCGTCGGCGGCGGCATAGGCCAGATCCATACGCGAGAGATAGGGCACCGCAACGTATTTCGCACGGTCGGCCGCGACGGCCCCGTCGGGTTCCGGGGCGGCAGGGTCGGCGATGTCGAGGCGGACGTTCTGGTCGGCGGGCCGCGAGTCGGCAGCGGTCGCAGTAGGAGCCTCGAGGGTCAGCGTGTTCTTCGGGCCGTGCGCGTGCAGCACCGAGATGCCCGCCAGCGCCAGCTGCGGAGCAGCGCCCGACACGGCTTCATTGAGGCTGCGCGCGCCTTGCGAACCGCCGAAGACGAGCAGTACCGGACCGTCGGAAGGGAGGCCGAAGTGCTCGCGGGCCTCCGCGCGCAATGCTGCCCGATCGAGGGTGGTGATGCTCGCCCGCACCGGAATGCCCACCACTTCGGCATCGATGCGGCCCCTCGCGTGCACGCCCGAATTCGGCACTGCGGCCAGCACCCGGTCCGCCACTCGCGCGCCGATCTTATTGCCGATCCCGGCCATGGCATTCGCCTCGTGGATCACCACCGGCACCCGCTTGCGTCTGCGCAGCAGGCCGCGCCCGGCAGCAAGATAGGCGGGCAGCGCGACATAGCCGCCGACGCCGACGATCACGTCCGCGTCCACCGCGTCGATGATCTGGCGAGTGCGTTTGACCGAAGCGCGCACCCGGCCCGGCAGGCGCAGGAGATCCGCGGTGGGCTTGCGCGGCAGCGGAACCGGCGGAATCAACTCCAGGGGGTAGCCGCGTTCGGGGACGAGCTTGGTCTCCAGGCCACGCTGGGTGCCGAGTGCGGTGACCCGGATGGACGGATCCCGCCGCAGCAGTGCGTCGGCCACGGCCATGGCGGGTTCGATATGCCCGGCGGTACCACCGCCCGCCACGATCACCGAAAGCGGCCGTTCCACACTCACCTCGAATTACCCCGTTCGTCTCTCGAATGCTTCATCGGATAGCTGGGCTCCCAGGCCCGGGTGCTGCGCCACGATTCGGTGGAGCGGCTGGTGGTCCGGCGGGCGGAGTCGGAATCTATCGACCGGCGGGCGTCGGAGCCGCCGCGGCCTTTGCCGGAAGGCGGTAGGGCGCGGCGCTTCTGGCTGGAGACCGCGTTCGCCTTCGGTTTCGGCTTGGGTTTCGGTTTGGCCTTCGCCTTGGCGCGGGAGGCGTGTGCCCTGACGGGCGAATACATTTCGGGCTTGGGTAGTCGCAGCAGGCGACTGACTCTGCCGTCCTGCCCGGCATGCAGGGCCGCCACGGCTTCCGGCTCGTGCCGGGCCGCATTGGCGATGATGCCGAACATGAGCAGCGTGATCGCGAGCGAGGAACCACCCGCCGACACCAGCGGCAGCTGCAGGCCGGTCACCGGCAGCAGGCCCACCACATAGCCGACATTGATCAGCGCCTGCCCGGTGATCCAGGTGGTGGCCGAACCGGTCAGCAGGCGCAGGAACGGGTCCACCGAGCGGGTGGCGATGCGCAGGCCCGTGTAGACGAACAGCGCGAAAAGGCCCAGCACCAAGGCACATCCGAGGAACCCGAGCTCCTCGCCGATAATCGCGAAGATGAAATCGTTGTGGGCATTGGGCAAATAGCTCCACTTGGCCCGCGACTGCCCCAGTCCGCGACCCCAGATACCGCCGTCCGCAAGCGAATACAGCGCCTGGCGCGCCTGATAGCCGATGCCCTGCGGGTCATCCCCCGGGCTGAAGAAGGCCCGCATGCGGTCGGACCGGTATCCGGCCGAGAGCGCCAGAATGGCCGCTGCCACACCGCCGGACACCGCGATGGTGACGAACATGCGCAGCGGCAGACCGCCGAACCACAGCAGCGAGGACAGCACGATGCCGAGCGCGATGGTGGTGGACAGGTTGGGTTCCAGCACGACCAGGAAGCACACCAGCAGACCGGCCGGGACCAGCGGCATCAGAATGTCCTTGTACCCGGCCTTTTCCGACTGCCGCGAGGCCAGCAGGTGCGAACCCCACACCACGAGCGTCACCTTGGCGATCTCGGACGGCTGCACCGACACCACGCCGAGGTCGAACCAGCGCCGCGAGCCCTGCACCTCGGTGCCGATGCCGGGAATCAGCACCAGCACCAGCAGCGCCATCGAGACCACGAACACCGGGAACGAGAGCTGGCGCATGACCCGCATGGGAATCCGCAGTGCGATATAGAACAGCAGCGCGCCGAACGCCGCCATCATCGCCTGCTGGATGAACAGCGAATACGCCGATTTGCCAATGGCATACGACTCGACGCTCGAGGCGGAGAGCACCATGACCAGGCCGAGCACGGTGAGCAGCACCGCGATGGCGACCACCAGATGGAACGACGCGAGCGGGCGGGCCAGCCATGCTGCGAACCATCCGGTTCGCGCCCGCCGCGTCGTGCCCGTCATTCCGATCTCCCGATGTCCTTCTCGTCCAGGGCCTGCACCGCCGCCGCGAAACTTCGGCCGCGATGGGTGTAGTCGGCGAACATGTCCAGTGAGGCCGCGGCCGGAGCCAGCAGCACGGTGTCGCCGCTCTGGGCGAATCCGGCGGCGACGCGCACCGCACGGGCCATCACCGCTTCAGGTTCGATTTCGGTGAAGGGATCACCCATCACTGCATCGTCCCCCGAACCGAGCTTCACGACCGGTACATCGGGGGCGTGTCGCGCGAGTGCGGCGGCGATCACGGGCGCGTCGATGCCGAAAAGTACAGCGCCGACCAGATGCTCGCGCACCTCCTCCACGAGATCCTCGACACTCGCGCCCTTGAGTTGACCACCCGCGACCCACACGACCGCCGGGTGCGCCAGGATCGACGAGCGCGCGGCATGCGGATTAGTGGCCTTGGAATCGTCCACGAAATTGACCCCGGACAGTTCCCGCACGAAGGCGGCGCGATGCGGGCCGACCTTGTGTTCCTGCAGGCCCTCCTTCACGAACTGCGGGGCCACATCGATGGATCGGGTGAGCGCGGCGGCCGCGAGCGCGTCGGCCACACCGGCCGGGCCCTGCGGGCTGATATCGCCGATCTCGGCCAGGATGGCGGCCTTGGTGAAGGCGCGGTCCAGGAGCTTGCCGTCCACCACGCCGAGTTCACCGTCGGCCGGAACGCCGATGCGGAAGCCGACGGTGCGGCGCGCCTTGGACTTTCGTGCCAGCGCCGATGCCACCTGATCGTCCAAGCCGACGACGCCGACCCGTCCAGTCAGAGCGCGCGCTTTGGCGGCGGCATACGCGTCGAGCCCGCCGTGCCAATCCAGGTGATCCTCGGCCACATTCAGCACCACGCCCGCCTCGGGTCGCACCGAGGGAGCCCAATGCAGCTGGAACGAGGACAGTTCCACCGCGAGGACCTGCGGACCGGGACTGCGCCGCAACGCATCCAGGATGGGCAGACCGATATTCCCGCAGGCGACGCTGGGGATTCCGGCGGCGCGCAGGATCGAATGCGTCATCTGCGTGGTGGTGGTCTTGCCGTTCGTGCCGGTCACCACCAGCCACTTGCGGACCGGGCCGTAGATGCGCGCCTGATCGACCCACCAGGCGAATTCGACATCGCCCCAGACCGGAATGCCCTCGGTGACAGCCGAAGCCAGCACCGGCGAATCCGGCCGCCAGCCGGGACTGGTGATCACGAGCGCAAAGCGTTGCAGCGCATCATGTTCCAGCAGATCGGCATTGGTGGCGGTGGCCAAGCCGAGTTCGGCGGCCTCGGCGAGGGCCTGCTGGCCGCCGTCGGTCACCACCGGCCGCGCGCCGATATCGCGCAGAGGCTCGATCAAGGAACGACCCGACACCCCCCAGCCCGCGACGAGAACGTCACGGCCACGCAGGAATTCGAGCATGGGTCCCGGAGAACGCAGGACCCGCGGAGAATGTTCGACCATCTTCCTTATCACCCGACCGCGGAGAGGTATTCGCTATAGAACAGGCCCAGACCGATCGCCGACGCCATGCCGGCGAGTAGCCAGAACCGTATGATCACCGTGGTTTCCGCCCAGCCAGATAATTCGAAGTGGTGATGGAACGGAGCCATCTTGAACAATCGATTGCGTGTGGTGCGGAACACCGCCACCTGCAACACCACCGAGGCCGCCTCGGCCACGAACAGCGCGCCCAGCACGACCATGAGCAGTTCGGTGCGGGTGGTGATGGACAGGCCCGCGAGCAGACCGCCCAACGCGAGGGAACCGGTATCGCCCATGAAGATCTTGGCGGGCGCGGCATTCCACCACAGGAAGCCGATACACGCGGCACCACCGGCGGCACACACCAGCGCCAGATCGAGGGGATCGCGCACGTTGTAGCAGCCCGCCTCCGGATGCGTGGAGCAGGCATTGCGCCACTGCCAGAAGGTGATGATCATGTACGCGCCCAGCACCAGGCTCATGGAACCGGCCGCGAGACCGTCCAGGCCGTCGGTCAGGTTCGCCGCGTTCGACCAGGCCACCACCAGCAGGCAGACAAAGGCCAGGAAGATCACGATGCCCATGGACACCGTGGTGATATCGCGGGTGTAGGACAGGTGGCGGCTGGCGGGGGTCAACCCGTTCGCACCCTTGAATTGCAGTGCCAGCACGCCGAAGATGACCGCCGAGCCGAGCTGGCCGATGTATTTACCGGCCGCCGTCAGACCCAGATTGCGCTGCTTGCGCAGCTTGATCATGTCGTCCAGGAAGCCGACCATGCCGAGCGCGGTGGCCAGGCCCATCACCAGCAGACCGGACGCGGACGGCCCGGCCTCGCCGTAGCTCATGGAGATCAGGTGCGAGCCCAGGTAACCGGCCCACATGCCGATCAGGATGGCGACGCCGCCCATGGTGGGGGTGCCGCGCTTGGCCTTGTGGCTCTCCGGGCCGTCGACCCGGATCTCCTGGCCGAAGCCCTGTTTGGCGAACCAGCTGATCACCGCGGGCGTCAGCAGAATGGATACGGCGAGCGCGATGGCCGCCGAAAGCAGAATCTGAGTCATCGCGCGGCCTCCTGCTGTGTCTCGGCACCGAGGAGATGTTCGGCAACGGTCCACAGGCCCACGGACTTCGACGCCTTCACGAGCACCACATCTCCTGGCTCGAGTTCGTCGTCGAGCAACGCGATCGCGGACTCGATATCGGGCACGTGAATGGACTCCTCACCCCAGGAACCTTCCTGCACCGACCCCTGGAAGAGGGCGCGCACCGGACGGCCCGCGCCGACCACCACTAGGCGGTCCACATCGAGCCGGACGACCAGGCGGCCGATCTTGTCGTGTTCGATGACGGATTCCTCGCCCAGCTCGCCCATTTCGCCGAGCACGGCCCAGCTGCGGCGCGGCTGCTCGCTCGCCTTGGCCATGGTGACCAGGGCCTTGAGGGCGGCGCGCACGGAATCCGGATTGGCATTGTAGGAGTCGTTGACGACGGTCACGCCGTCGGCGCGGGTCCGCACGTCCATGCGGCGAGCCGAGACCGCGCTCGCATCGGACAGCGCCTGTGCGATGGTCGCCAGGTCCGCGCCCCGATCCAGGGCCACGGCGGCGGCCGAGAGGGCATTGCCCACCTGATGCTCACCGGAGACGGCCAGCTGGATCGGGATGCTTTCGCCCTTGTGGTGCAACGTGAATCGCGCCCGGGCGTTCTCATCCAGGGTGACATCGTCGGCGCGCAGATCGGCATTGCCTGCCAAGCCGACGGTCACCACGCGAGCCTCGGTGCGCTCGGCCATCTTGGCGACCAGGTGATCGTCGAGATTGAGCACGGCCAGCCCGGAGGCCGGAAGCGCTTCCACCAGTTCACCTTTGGTCTGCGCGATGACCTCGCGGCTGCCGAACTCGCCCAGATGCGCGGTGCCGACATTGAGTACGACGCCGATGCTCGGCGGGGCGATCTCGGTGAGCGCCTTGATATGTCCCGGTCCGCGAGCCGACAGCTCGAGCACCAGGAAGCGGGTGTCGGCATCGGCGCGCAATGCCGTCCAGGGGTGACCGAGCTCGTTATTGAACGAACCCGGCGGGGCCACAACGGGTCCCAGCGGGGCCAGGACGGCCGCGAGCAGATCCTTGGTGGAGGTCTTGCCGGAGGAGCCGGTCACGCCGATCACGGTCAGGCCACCGGCCGCCACCAGGCGGTCGATGCTGACGCGAGCCAGCTTGCCCAGCGCGTCCAGTACCGCCGCGCCGGAGCCGTCGGTGTCGTGGGCCAGCGCGATGGCGCGGGTATTGCCGAGCCGGGGCTCGACCACGATGGCCGGTACGCCGACCGGCCGCGCGGCCAATACCGCCGCCGCGCCCTGGTCTACCGCCTTGGCCGCGAAGTCGTGGCCGTCGGCGCGCTCGCCCGGGAGGGCCAGGAACAAGTCACCGGAACCGATACGGCGCGAATCGAATTCGGCCGAGCCGGTGACCTTCGCCTCGGGGTCGGGAACATCGTGGAGCGTGCCGCCCACAATGTCCGCGATCTCCCGCAAAGTCATCTCGATCATGAATGCGTCAGGTCCCTCGTCTTTCGCGACAGGGCTGCGACGAGCACCTCGCGGTCGTCGAACGGATACTTCACGCCTGAAATCTCCTGCCCTGTCTCATGTCCCTTGCCCGCGACCAGCACCACGTCACCGGGTTGTGCCCAGTCGACGGCGGCCTCGATCGCGGCGGCCCGGTCCCCGACCTCCCGGACCTCTCCACGTTCATGCTGCGGAACCTCGTCCGCCCCCGCCCGGACCGCGGCGCGGATGGCCGCCGGGTCCTCGCTGCGCGGATTGTCATCCGTAATGATCAGCAGATCGGCCCCGCGCGCCGCGGCCGCGCCCATGAGCGGGCGCTTCCCGGCATCGCGATCGCCGCCCGCGCCGACCACCACGGCCAATCGACCCGTGTGATTTTGTTCGGCCAGCAGCGCGCGAAGCGTCACTACCACCGATTCGATGGCCGCGGGCTTATGCGCGTAATCGACCACCGCCAGGAAATCCTGGCCCTGATCGACGCGCTGCATGCGGCCCGGCACATCCACCTCGGCCAGTGCGGCCGCGGCGGTCGCCACTTCCGCACCCGCAGCCTCGCACACGGCGAGGGCAAGTACCGCATTGGCGATGTTGTAGTCGCCCGGAAGCCGCAGTCGCACATCGATATTCGCGGCCGAGCCGGATTCGGAGGGCTCCTGGATGGTGAATTCCTGGATTCCGCTCGGACTGGTCGTCGCGGGACCGGCGAGCCAGTCGGCGTCGGTGCCCGGCACCGCGCTCACACTCACGAGCCTGCCCTTGGCGTCCTCGCCGAGGCTGGCTGCCACGTCCTCGAACATCCGGCGGCCCCAGCCGTCGTCGATGCAGATGACGGACTTGCAGGCCGCCACCGACGGGCGGGCCGACGCCGCAGTGGCCTGGCCGTCCGGAATGAACAGGCGGCGCTTGGCGGCGAAGTAGTCCTCGAAGTCGCTGTGGAAATCCAGATGGTCCTGGGACAGATTGGTGAACGCGCCGACCGCGAAACTCACCCCGTCCACCCGGCCCAGTGCGAGGGCGTGACTGGAAACCTCCATCACCACCGCGTCCACGCCCTGCTCGACCATGACGGCGAACATGGCGTGCAGCTGCGGGGCCTCGGGGGTGGTCAGCGCCGAGGGCACCCGGACGCCGCCGATGCGGGTCTCGATGGTGCCGATCAGCGCGGTGCGCAGTCCCCCGGCGGCCAGACCGGTCTCCACCAGATACGACGTGGTGGTCTTGCCGGACGTGCCGGTGATGCCGATGATGCGCAGTTTGCGGGAAGGATCACCGTAAAGAGCCGAGGACAACTCGCCGAGCACCGAACGCGGCGCATCGTGCACCAGCACGGGGACGTCCATCTCGCCGATGAGTTCCGCACCGGCCGGATCGGTGAAGACAGCGACCGCGCCGCGCGCCACCGCATCCCGGGCGAAACGGGCACCGTGTGCGTGGGTCCCGGCCAATCCGACGAACAGGTCACCCTGCTGCACCGCATTCGAGCGCTGCTCGATGCCGGTGACCTGCACGTTCTCCAGGGCCTGGACCTGCGCCGGGCTCGCACCCGTCAACTCAGCAACCGTGCGCAGGGTCGTCGCCGGGGGTACGGCGGGCCGAAGCACCTGCGGACTGGCTTGCTCGGGCACGAAGCTCCTCTCGGACAGTGGATTGTCTACAGGGTGAAATTAGAGCGATCCGGTACCAGGCTGTGAAACCTCGCTGACGCGGATCGACGAGTCAGGTTACCTGTGTTCGATCGCCGTGCGATCGGCACGGCGCAGTTCGGTCACCCGCCGCTACCCATGCCGGGGGCGGTGTACGTCACGTTCACCCGACCCCTGCTCTAACTCGCCTGCAAAATCAGTGGTTTCGCGGGCGGCGACGGTGGCACCCGATCGCGCTGCAAGGCCCACGAGGCAATGCTGTGGAACAGCGGCGCGGCCGAACCGCCGCCGCTACCGTCGGAGCTACGCACCGGCGCGTCCAGCATCATGCCGATCACATAGCGGGGATTGTCGGCCGGTGCCATTCCGGCGAAGGTGATCCAGTAGCGGTCGGCCGAGTAGCACTGGCACTTCTGATCGATCTGCTGTGCGGTGCCGGTCTTGCCCGCCACCTGATAGCCCTCGATCGACGCCGGGCCGCCCGTGCCCTGCTGGATGCCGCGCGGATCCTTCTGCACCACGGCCTCGAACATCTGCCGCAGTGTCGCCGCGGTCGCCGGGCTCACCACCTTGACGCTGTCCGGCTGCTCCTCATCGGTGCGGGAACCGTCCGGCGCGACCCTGGCCTTGACGATGCGCGGCGGAATCCGCACGCCGTTATTGGCAATGGCCTGATACATGGAGGTCATCTGCAAGGTCGTCATCGAAAGGCCCTGGCCGATGGGAAGGTTGGCGAAGGTGGACCCCGACCACTGATCCCGCGAGGGCAGCACGCCGGCGCTCTCACCCGGCAGGCCCACGCCGGTGCGCTGGCCGAGACCGAACTTCTTGAGCATGTCGAAGTAGCGGTCCTCGCCGATGCGCTGGGCCAGCATGAGCGTGCCCACATTCGAGGACTTACCGAAGATGCCGGTCGTGGTGTACGGCATGGTGCCGTGATCCCACGCATCGTGCACGGTCACGCCGCCCATGGAGATGCTGCCCGGAACCTGGTGCACCTCATCGGGATTGGTGAGGCCGTATTCGATGGCCGCGGCCGCGGTGACGATCTTGTTCACCGAGCCCGGCTCGTACACCTCCTGCACCGACGGGTTGCCCAGATCCGACGCGGACCAGAACTGCGGGCCCAGTTGCGGATTGAAGGTGGAGTCATTGGCCATGGCCAGCACCTGACCGGTCTTCGCGTCCAGGACCACCGCCGAGGCGGCCTGCGCGCCAGACATCTCCTTGGCCTGCTGCACCTGCTGTTGCACGTAGTACTGCAGGTCCTGATCCAGGGTCAGCTCCACGCCGTAACCGTTCACGGCGGGCTGGCGGTCGCGCCACGAACCGGGGATCACCGCGCCGTCCGAGCCGCGGTCATAGGTCATGGAACCGTCCGAACCGGCGAGGATGGCGTCCATCGAGGACTCCAGGCCGATCTGGCCGTGCCCGTCCCAGCCGGTCGCGCCGATCACATTGGCGGCCAGGGAACCACCCGGGTACTGGCGCATATCCTTGCGCTCGGTGCCCACCTCGGGGAACTTCAGGCTGATGTCGTCGGCGACTCGCGGATCCACATTGCGCACCAGATAGACGAACGGCTCATCACTGCGCAGCTTGCTCAGCAGATCCTTCTCGAGCGCGGCATTGCCGAGCTTGTCGTGGATGTACTTGGCGATGGCCTGCAAGCGGGCGTCCGGCTCGGGGGCCGAGGACTTCTTCTCATGCGCGTCCGCGAGGGTCTTGCGCACCTTGATCGGCTGGAAGTTGAGGTCCTCCGCGGCAATGGTGAATGCCAGCTGATTCCCGTAGCGATCCAGAATCGGTCCGCGCATGGCCAGATCGGGCTGCTTCACCGTGCGCTGATCGGCCGCCTGCGCCGAATACTTGGGCGCGGCAATGCTTTGGATCCACAGCAATTGGGCCGCGGTCACCAGCAGCGCCACCAGCATGATGACTCGACCCACTCCGAACCGGAATCGCGTCGACGAATCCAGGCCCGAAGCGGGGCGTGGTCTGGACTGGCGGCCCGGCCCGGAACTCGCACGGCCGGAGCCGGTCCGGCTCCGGCCGGAAGCTCCGCGCCCCCGGCCGGACTCGGACCGACCCCGACCGGGGTCTCGACCGCGCACCGCGCGGGAGGGACTCATCGAGGGGCCCCATTCGCCTGCACCGCGGGGACTTCCGGCGGATGTGCCGCGGTGGTGGGCACGCTCGGTGTGGTGGGCGCTGCCGGGGTGGTGGTCACCGGGACCACCCGTTCACCCTGCGCCTGCACCAGTTTCGGCGGCTGCGCCGACGGCACGGGCGGGGTGGTGTTCAACGGCGGGACGGGCGGGCCCTGCGCCGGAAGCGGATTCCCGACCACGGTGACCTGACCATCCGGGCCCACCAGCAGGCGGGCCGGGTCCTTGGCCGGGACCATGCCGAGTTCGGCTGCGCGCTTGGCGAGATCCGGCGCGGAATCCGCGGCGACCACCTCCCGCTGCAAGGCATCACGTTCATCGGAGAGCTGCTGATTGGTCCGGCGGGCCGCGCCGAGCTGATAGCTGTCCTCGGTGGCGCGGGTGGTCAGCAGCAGAGTCAGGGCCAGGCCGCAGCCCAGCAGCGCGATAATGGTGGCCACGAACGACATTCGCCCGCGCGGCATCCCATCACCGCTGCGCCGCAGCACGGCAGGCAACTCGGTGCGTCCCGCCCGGCTGCGCCGGCGTGCGTAGGCCCGTTGCGCCGCACCCGATTTCACTCGTTCCGCCGCTTGCACCCGGCGAGCCCCCCGGCCCGCCGACTGGGTCCGGATCGTCATAGGGCGACCCCGATCCAGCGGGTACTCATATGCCGCTCGCGCCGCCGAATCATGGTGCGACCTCCCCGGTAATGCGTTCCGCCGCCCGCATGCGCACCGGAGTGGCACGCGGGTTCTCCTCGATCTCCTGCTCGGTCGCCTTCTCGGCGCCACGGGTCAGGATCTTGAATTCCGGTCCCATGCCGGGCAGTTCGACCGGAAGATCCAGCGGCGTGCGCGAGGCGCTGCGCTGTGCCAGCTCCTGTTTCACCACCCGGTCCTCGAGCGACTGATAGCTCATGACCACGATCCGGCCGCCGATCGCGAGCGAATCCAGGGCCGCGGGCAGCGCGGCCTCCAGGGACTCCAGCTCCCGATTGACCTCGACCCGCAAGGCCTGGAAGGTGCGCTTGGCCGGATGACCGCCGGTCCGCCGGGCCGCCGCCGGAATGGTGTCGTACAAGACCTCCACCAGCTGCGCGCTGGTGGTGAACGGGACGCGCTGGCGACGCCGGATGACCTCGGAGGCGATCTTGCCCGCGAAGCGTTCCTCGCCATAGACCTTCAGCACCCGGGCCAGATCACCGTGGCTGTAGGTATTGAGAACATCGGCGGCCGTGGGGCCGGTGGTGGGATCCATCCGCATATCGAGCGGGGCATCGATGGAATAGGCGAAACCGCGCTCGGCCTCGTCCAGCTGCATGGAGGACACGCCCAGGTCCATGAGGATCGCGGACACCGAGCCCTTGGCCGGGAGTCCGGCCTCCTCGAGCGCGTCGGCGATACCGTCATACCTGGTGTGCACCAGGGTGATCCGGTCCTGATACGGGCTTAGTCGCTCACCCGCCAGCTTCAGGGCATTGGTGTCGCGATCCAGGCCGACGAGCCGGATATTGGGGTAGGTGCTCAGGAAGTGCTCGGCATGTCCGCCGAGCCCGAGCGTGCAATCAAGGTAGACGGCTCCGTCTGAACCCAATGCGGGACCGAGGATTTCATCCGCTCGATGGAGTAGAACCGGAACATGGCGGGGACCGTCGCTGCTACGGCTCAACTCGACCTCCCGGATCCTGCCTCACGTTCATTGCCCGGCCGCGCCTCGAGGCGCTTGCGCTAAGGACTGTCAAAAACGTTTCAGCACGAGAATTTTCAGCACTGGACTTTTCACGAAACTGACACCGTGGCGTCGAAGGCCAATGCCCCGGGGTCTCTGACCGAAGCACGGCACCTGGCGTTGGGGAAGTACGTCAGGGTCCGCGTCGGGCAGAGGCCGCAGGGCACTCGCCTCGCTCGGGGCTAGAAGATTCCGCCCAGCGACTCGTCTCTGGCCTGCGAGTAATCCTCCTCGTGCTCGGCGAGGTAGGTATCCCACGCCGTCTTGTCCCATATTTCGAGGAAGTCGACCGAACCGATCACCACGCAGTCCTTGGAGAGGTTCGCGTAGCGACGATGTTCGGCCGACAACATGATCCGGCCCTGTCCGTCCGGACGCTGTTCATCCGAGGAAGCCGCCAACGCCCGGACGAATGCGCGAGCCTGCGGATTGCTTCTGGACGCGGCCGCGGCTCGCCGCGCTAACGCGGTGAACTCGTCCTTTGGATACACGGCAAGGCTATGGTCCTGACCTTTCGTGACCATCAACCCTCCCGCCAGCTCGTCCCGAAACTTCGCAGGCAACGTGAGTCGCCCTTTGTCGTCCAACCGAGGGGTGTAGGTACCGAGGAACAAGTCCCGACACCTCCTACCGGATCACCCTCTCGACTGTTCGGCTCCTGTAGTGCGCGCTCCACATTACCCCACTTTCCCCCACTTTCAATCGAAAGCGGCGGTGATCTCGGTCCCCGGTTGGCGAACTTCGCAGGTCACACCAGCTATCACACTGGTGGGGAACTTTCCGTGCAGTTCCCCCGACACGCGCGACGCGCGCCGGGAAGCACCCGACAACTGCCAGCAAACCCGCAGATAGCGCCCATTTCCGGCGGAAATGGGTGGCCGTGGGGGATGCCCGTGGGGTGATGTGGGGAGTTCCGGAAACATGCGACACGCCGTGAGCGGACCTACAAGAAACGCCGTGGCGCCACACCTGAATTCGGTGTGGCGCCACGGCGTGTCGCGCTCTGTTTCAGTTAGCTCTAGCTCTGCCGCGCGACGCCGGGAAAATCGGCTGCACGACAGCCCGGATCAACTGTCCTGTTCGAACCTTCTGCGGAAGCGGTCCTCCATGCGAGCAGAGAATCCACCCTGCTTGCGCGGCCGACCCCGAGTACTACCGGGAACGCCGCCGGGACCACCGCCCGCGGTCGGTTCGGTATCCGTGCCGCGGGTACCCGAGGAAGTCATCCCGGGGCCACCCATCAGCAACAGCACACCCGCACCGAACATGACAACGAATCCGACCAAACTGATGATCGGGAAGCCGCCCGGCTTCACGGGAGCGGCAATGCCTGCCACCAATAGGAACAGACCGAGGACGAACATTGCCGCCGCTTGGAGTCTGCGGCGGCCAGTGGCGGAACGAAGCCGTCCGCCCCGAACCGTCGAGGCGAACTTGGGATCCTCAGCATAGAGAGCGCTCTCGATTTGTTCGAGCATGCGCTGCTCGTGCTCGGAGAGTGGCACGGTACCTCCCCCGGCACTAGGTAGTGGCAGTCGCCTCCGGGTAGGCGACAGATAGCCGACCTTGGCGGCTGTCTGTCACCAATGATACGAGTTCGATCAGAGCGCTACCACCTACTCGCCGATACTCACGCCAGCATTCCAGCAACCCACCCCGTTCCGGGACCCTGCCGAGAGGCCACGGCCAGCAGATCCTCCACGTCATGCAGGAATGCTCCTACCCGCGAAGCGAACTCGGCGGCGCGTTGATCGTCCACCGGGCGCGGCAACCCGGCCTCCAGCGCGGCCCGCGTCTCGGACTGTCCGGTGAAGTAGTCCGCCCACATGATGAATTCCGGTGCCGCACGCTGCATCAATACCCAGGCATTGCGGGAACGGGCCCGGGGCGCGCGGTCCGCGCCGGTGAGTGCCAGCACCGCGCCCGCACCCCGCAGGGCGGCCAGATACGCCGTCCGGAAACGCTCCGCCGGATCCTGCTCTCCCGCCGCCTGCATGAGCAGACCATCGGCGCGCCGGAGTAATTCGCCGGCGCGGCCGGGATGCATCGGGGGTGAATTCTTGCCGGTCATCGGGTACCTCCCCACTCGCACACCCGTTTCACTCGTGGCGAAATCACGGGGTATGCCCTGATTCCTCTGAGCCATCCGGCCCTCACAAAGATCGAACAGGTATTCGAAGGTTTCAATTGAGTTTGAATATAGAGACACCCACCGACAAGTTCCGGTGCCCGGCATCGGCGCTATCGTCGGACCATCCGTCCGCGCCAACGAGAGCTGCGCCTGCCCGATGACCGCCGTACCTCGTAACACCACACCCGCGCCCGTCGTGGTCGACCTCTCGGCCGCAACCCTGCGCGCCCGGCTGCACGACGCCCTCGCGGTCTACGTCGCGGCCATGGACTATCCGCGCGGCACCGAACACCAGCGCGCACCCATGTGGACCGAGCACACCACCCGGCCCGGATGGCAATCCGTCGCCGCCGTCCTGCCCGACGATGACGGGCGGCTCGACCTGCGCACCGCGCCCATCGTGGCCATCGCCTACGGGTATCACGGTGCGCCGCACCAGTGGTGGCATCAACAGGTGTACAGCGGTATGCGACGCACGGGGTGGCCCGAGCACGCGGCGCGCGAATTGCTTTCGGACTACTTCGAACTCACCGAGTTGCACGTGCATCCCAGTGCGCAGGGGCGTGGGATCGGCGAGACATTGCTCACCCGGCTCCTGCAGAATCGGCCCGAACGCAGCGTGCTCCTGTCCACGCCCGAGGTGGACCGGGAGGCCAATCGGGCCTGGAAGTTGTACCGCAAGCAGGGATTCGGGGATGTCGTGCGGCATTTCATCTTCTCCGGCGACACCCGCCGCTTCGCGGTGCTCGGGCGGACGCTGCCGCTGTGAGCGTCGCGATCATCGGGTCCGGCCACAATGCGATGGTCGCGGCCTGCTACCTCGCCCGGGACGGGCATGACGTGGAAGTACTCGAGCGCGACACCGTGCTCGGCGGGGCCGTATCGACCGTGGAGCGGTTTCCGGGGCATCAGGTCGACCGGGGATCGTCCGCGCACATCATGATCCGGCATACCGGGATCATCGAGGAGCTCGAACTGGCGCGCTTCGGGCTGCGCTATATCGATTGCGACCCTTGGGCTTTCGCGCCCGCACCGCCCGGCACCGAGCTGCCGCCCATCGTCTTCCGCCAGGACCTGGACCGCACCTGCGCGTCCATCGCCGCTGCCTGCGGGGAGCGCGATGCCGAGGCCTATCGGCGGTTCGTCCAGGTCTGGGGACCGCGTACGGCGCGCGTCATGCGCTCGTTCTCCGGTGCGCCCACCCCCGGCAAGCTGCTCCGATCGTTCTGGGGACTCGACGCCAAGGGTGGCGGTAGCGCGCTCTCCCGCGAGTTCATGCAGACCGGAGACGCGCTGCTGGACAGCTATTTCGACTCCGAACGCCTCAAAGCCGCCCTGGCCTGGTGGGGTGCGCAATCCGGCCCGCCCATGTCCGAACCCGGCTCGGCACCCATGGTCGGCTTCGCCGCGCTCATGCACACCCTTCCGCCCGGCCGCGCCGTCGGCGGCAGCGGCGCGCTGACCTCGGCCCTGGTGGCCCGATTCCGCTCCGACGGTGGCGTCGTCACTCCCGGCGACGCAGCGGTTTCCCTCACCCGGTCCGGTGCGGGCTGGGATATTCGCACGGCGAGCGGGCGAAACCTGCACGCGGACAACGTCATTGCGGGCAGCCACATCCTCACCACCCTGAACCTGTTGGAACAGGGCGGATTCGACGCCGCCACCCTCGCGGACTGGCGACGCCGCATACGAGTCGGCCCCGGCATCGGCATGGTCGTACGCGCCGCCACGAGCGCGCTGCCGCAATACCCGGGCGTGCCCACCACGGACTCCGCCCACGGCCTGCAACTCCTGGTCACCGACCGCCGCGAGCTGCGCCGCGCCCACGGAGCCGCCCTGTCCGGCGACCTCCCACCCCGCCCGGTAGTCCTGGCCATGAGCTTCACCGCCCTCGACCCAAGCATCGCCCCACCCGGCGAACACCAACTCTCGCTGTGGTCCCAATGGCACCCCTACGAATTGGCCGACGGCTCCTCGTGGGCAGACCACGCCGACCGCGAAGCCGACCGCATCATCGCCGAAGTAGACGCGCACGCACCAGGTTTCGCGGCCACCGTCCTACACCGCCACATCCAAACCCCCGCCGATATCGAACGTGAAATGGGCCTCCTCGGCGGCAATGTCATGCACGTCGAGATGTCCCTCGACCAGATGTTCATGTGGCGTCCAATCCCCGAACTGTCGAACCAGCGCGTACCCGGAGCCCCCGGCCTCTACCTGACAGGTGCCTCCACCCACCCCGGCGGCGGCGTCTCCGGAGCAAGCGGCCGCACCGCCGCCCACCTGCTCAGCCACGACCTCCGCCGCCCCCGCTGGCTTTCCCGCCGATGACCGACGCCACACCGGCATCGCGCACCGGTCGGCCCCGGCAAGCGACGAATCCGAATGCTGCCCTGACGAATCCGGCCGCGAGCACACGATGACGCCCCGGGGCGACGTTTCAGGCCACCCGCCGAGGACTGAACATCGCACAGACAGTCGAACAGCTATGACATGGGCGGCAAGCGCGGTGTCGACTCCTGCCGGGCTGAACTCGGCTGCGGGCGCACAGTGACGCGGGCGAGAGGTGGCGGTGGGCCGGTTCAGCGGCCGCGGAGTGGAATTCGGGGGGTGCGCTGGGCCGGGATGACTCGGCCGACTGTGGTGGCTGCGGTGCCTGCCGTGCTGTTGGTGGGGGTGCAGATTGCTTATCCGCTGACGGAGGGGGTTGGGCGGGATCGGGTTACCGTCGCGGTGGTTTTGCTGTTCGCGGCATCGGGGCTGGTACATGCTGCCGTCACTCGGGGAGTGCGGTGGGCTGTCGGGTTTTTGGTGATCGTGTCGGGGATCGGGTTGGTGGCCGAGATCGTGGGAACGGCTACCGGGTTTCCGTTCGGTTGCTATGACTATGCGAGTGGGCGGCTGGGGCCGGAGATCGCGGGGGTGCCGGTTGTTGTTCCGCTGGCTTGGACCGGTGGGGTGTATCCAGTGTGGGTGGTGGCCGGGTTGTTGAATTCGAGTGCTCGGGTGCGGATTCCGTTGACCGCGGTGGGGGCGGTGGGGTGGGATTTGTTCTTGGATCCGCAGATGGTTCATGACGGGCAGTGGACTTGGTGCTCGGGGATTGCGGGGTTACCGGGGATTGGGGAGATTCCGGTGATCAACTATGTGGGGTGGTTCGGGGTGGCTCTGGTGATGGCCGCGGTGTTGGAGATGTGGGATCGGACTGCCATCGATACGGGGGCGGCTCGGGTTGTGCCGGTGGCGGTTTTTTTGTGGACCTGGCTCGGGTCGGCGTTGGCGCATGCGATGTTTCTGGGGTTGCCGGTGTCGGCGGGGTATGGGTTCGCGGGGCTCGGCGTGCTGGGGATTCCGCTGGTTCTGGGGTTGTACGCCCGTCGAATCACGCTGCGGCCCGGGGGTCATGGCACGATGTGAGCCGTGCAGCCGAGTCCGATCCTCTCCACAGCAGACGAAACGCTCGAGTCCGCGCCGGTCGTGACCGCCTTAGCCACGCCGGAACAGCGGCGAGGGCGCCGGTGGGTGCGAGTGGTGGCGGCCGTCATGTTCGCGGCGCTCGCGGTGCTGTTGACCGGATGCCTGCGCGTGCAGGTGTCGATGGGCGTGTCCTCCAATGACCGGGTGTCGGGTCGGATCGTCGCCGCGGTCGTGCCCGCCAATGACAAGGACAAGGGCCCGCAGTTGAAGGCGCCCGAGGCGCTGAGCGGCAAGGTGCGGGTCGACACGTACACGCAGGACGGATACGTCGGCAGCCAGGTGTACTTCGACGATCTCACCTTCGGTGAGGTGCAGCAGCTCGGATCCATGTCCGATCAGACGCAGGGCATGTTCACCCTCCAGTTCAATCGGGTCGGCGATCTGGTGACGCTCAGCGGGCGGGTCGATCTCAAGAGCCTGCCCTCGCAAGGGTCGGATGTGCAGTTCACCGTGGCGTTCCCGGCGCGCGTGGCCACCACCAATGGCACGCGCGACGGCGATTCCGTGGTCACCTGGAAGCTGCCCGCCGGTGATGTCACCAATCTGCGCGCCGAAGTCGGTTACGCCGACCCGAATACCCGGTCCTTCGCCGGATGGGCGGGCATTGTCGGCGGCATTACCCTCGCGGTGGCAGCGGTCGTCGCCGTGCTCGCCTACATGAGCCGGAATCCCGATCCCCCGGCCTACGTGCGCGCCGCCCGTTGGCTGCGCTCCGACCGCGACACCCGGGTATGACCCCGACCCGCATCCGCGACACCGCGGTGCGGGCCGGAACCGCCATCGCTGTGCTCGGAACGGCGGTGGCGCTGGCGAACCGAATCGGCATGCGCCGATTGCGTGTCGGCGCACACCCCGTGATCGAACCGGTCACCGTCTGCATCCCCGCCCGCAATGAGGCCGACCGCCTCCCGGCCCTGATCGCGGATCTCCGCGCCCAGCAAGGTGTTCCGCGTCTGCGCGTACTCATTCTCGACGACGCCTCCACCGACGACACCTACGCCGCTGCCCAGGCCGCAATCGGCAACGACGATCGATTCATGCTGGCCCACAACGACATCGATCCCCCGCCCGGCTGGACGGGCAAGACGGCGGCCTGCGCCCGGCTGGCCGATCTGGCGGGCGTGGGCCTGGACGAAACATCGACGCGACTCGACGACTCGACGGAAATCGGCCCGGCCGAGGGTGATCGCCCGCCGAATGCGGCGGATTCCGCCGGTGTGATCGTCTTTCTGGATGCGGATGTGAGACTGCATGCGGGCGCGCTGGCGGCGGCCGTCGGCGAATTGCGATGCGCGCGGGCGGCGCTGGTGTGCCCGTGGCCACGGCAGCGGGCGGAATCCACGATGGAGCGACTGGTGCAGCCGCTGCTGAGTTGGTCCTGGGGCTCGACTTTGCCGGTGCCACTGGCGAACCGGAGCCTGCGGCCGTCGATGGCGGTGGCGTGTGGCCAGTTCCTAGTGTTCGACGCCACGGCCTACCGGGCAGTCGGCGGGCATACGGCGGTGGCCGACCAGGTCACCGAGGATCTGGCGATTGCGCGCGAGCTGCGCCGAGCGGGACGCCGCACCACCTTGGTAGCGGCCGGACGCCTCGCCGAGACTCGGATGTACCGCAGCGCAAGCGAACTCGAAGCGGGGTATACGCGCTGGCTGTGGTCGGCTTACGGAGGTCCGGCGGGCACCCTGGCCGTCGGCGCGACCGCCGCCCTCGCCTACTGGATACCACCGGTGGCCGCTCTCTGCGGACGCGGCCGCATCCGCCGCATCGGCCTGCTCGGCTATGCGGCGGCCGTCTCGGCCCGTCTACTGGCCCGCAATACCGAAACGGGCGACACTCCCGACCGCACGGATATCGTTGCCGCCCTGGCACATCCACTAGCGATCGCCGCGTACCTTCGCCTGTCGGCCCGCTCCCACCGCGCGCACCGCCGGGGCACGCTGTCCTGGAAAGAGCGGCCGCTCACTCGCGATATCTGACCCCGGTCAGGGAACCGGCGTGATTCCGACCGTGGGGAAGAAGAAGCAGCTGCTGGAGCCATTGCGGACGAAGCCGAACATGGCGGCCAGGACCGTGCCCGAGCCGGTATCCACGGGGACCGCGCGGACGCCGCCCTTGGGAAGAGCTCCGGCGAAGAAGTCGTGGACAGCCTGTTCGACGACGGGGCGAAGTTCGCCGGGCACGCCCGCGGGGATCATGCCGTCGAGGACCTTGGTGAGGGGGCCCATGGGGGTCAGGCCACCTCGGCCGCTGGCGAGGTTGAGCCAGGCAACCTGCATACCGCTGGTGTCCGCACCGTCCGGGTTGAGGCCGTAAGGGACGAAGGCGAACATGGCCTGACCCGCTTTGACGGCCGAAAGGTCAAGCCCGGGAATGGCAACGGCGTAGCGGGGCCAGGGGCCGGGGACGGTGCCCGCCACCGCGGGAGCCAGGCCGAGCATGGTGCCGCCCAGACAGAAGGGGGCCGCGGTCGGGTAGAGGAAGGGGTCGACGCCCAAGGCTTGCAGCCCGTTCAGGGTTTCGCTGTAGGCGCTGAACCAGTCGGAGGGGGCGGCGGCTTCCTCGGCGCGGGCGAGGGCGGCGACGGCCGCATCCACAGTGCCGGTCCCGTGCGCATCGGCCGGGACGAGGCTGGGCTGTCCGGCCGAATCGTCCGGGGCCGCGGTTGCCGGACCGGCGGCGGCCAGCACCGCGCAGGCGCTCACCGCGCCTGCGACACGTACGAGATTGTGCAACACGGGCATCGGAGCGTCTCCTCACCATCGCAGTCGAGGTGGGACGTTACTCCGCTGACCAGCACATACCTGACATTTCATCCGGCAAGCCGGACAACCGATCAGGTTGACTCACGCACCTGCCGGAGCCGCGCCGACCGTGTAGCCGAGGTTCGCCAGGACTTCGCTGGTGGCCTTGGCGAAATTGAGGGTGATGAAGTGCAGGCAGGGCGCGCCCTCGTCGATGAGGCGCTGTGCCATTTCGGTGGCGATCTCGATACCGGCCGCACGCACCGCCGCGCGGTCCTCCTCGGGACCGTCACCGGCGGCCTTGCGCAGGCGCTCCAGCACGGCGACCGGCAGCTCGCGACCGGACAGCTCGACCGCGCGCTCCACGGTGCGCAGCGAGGTGATCGGCATGAGCTCGGGGATGATCGGCTTGCCGCCCTCGATCGGGTCGTGCTTGGCGACGCGGTCACGCAGGCGCAGGTAGTGCTCGACGTCGAAGAACATCTGGGTGATCGAATACTCCGCGCCCGAACGCAGTTTCGTGACCAGGTGCCGGGTGTCATCGTCCAGATCGGTGGACCGCGGATGCCCCTGCGGGAATGACGCCACACCCACGTGGAAGTCGCCGAGATCGCGGACCATGCGCACCAATTCATCGGCGTACTCGACGCCTTCGGGATGCTTGACCCAATCCCCCAGCGGGTCGCCCGGCGGATCGCCGCGCAACACCAGCAGATTCTGGATTCCGGCATCGGCGTACGCCCCGACGATCGACCGCAATTCGGCGACGCTGTGATCCACGGCGGTCAAATGCGCGACCGTCATCAGCGTGGTCTCCCGCGCCAGCTGCCCGGTCACCCGGATCGTCCGATCCCGCGTGGACCCGCCCGCCCCATAAGTCATCGACACGAACGCCGGATGCAACCGCTCGAACTCCCGGGCCGCCCGCCACAACCGAGCCTCACCGGCGGCATCACGCGGCGGATTGAACTCCACCGAGAACGGCACCGACCCATCGGCCCGCGGCCCCAGCTGCTGCACCACGGAGCGAGTTCCGGACGCTTGCGGTGTGCGGGAAACTCGGCCAGGGGTCGAATATCCCCGTACATTGTCGAAACTCACCGGCCCAGTTTAAAGGTGCGCACCCACCCTCCCCACCCCGGACCAGCACACTCCCCGCACCCCGAACGGAGAATTCAAGATCAAGGAGCTCTGGTGGTGGGATTTCGGGCGCGGGAACGACGTGGGAGCTCCCTGATCTTGGTGGGCGGGCGGGCTTCGCTCGGGGAGCGGGCGCTCGGTACAGTCGGGGGCGAACTCCGTGTGCGGCCATTGTGGTTCGCGGGCGTTCGGCGGATTCCACTGTTGCGACGGATTGCGGCGCATGGGTGCCGGGCGCTGGTGGCGGGGATTAGCAGGCGTCGCGCGCGAGTGCGGCCACACCACAGGAGGTTCCTCTGTCCGCCGGACCCGGTACCCCGACTCGCCGACCGGTCGGCGCGGGATCGCTCGCTGCCGCCGTGGAAGAACGCCTCACCAGCTTTTTCGTGACTCGGCAGGCGATCGTCGAGCCCCTGGGGCCGGTATTCGTGGATGCCGCGCGGACACTCGAGGACTTCGTCATCCGGGGCGGGAAGCGGACGCGGCCGAGTTTCGCGTGGACCGGGTGGCTCGGGGCGGGACGCAGCCCGGAGGATCCCGAGGCCGAGGCGGTCTTGACCGCGTGCGCCGCCCTGGAACTCGTGCAGGCCTGCGCGCTCATCCACGACGACATCATCGACTCCTCGCGCACCCGGCGCGGGTTCCCGACCGTGCACGTGGATTACGAACAGCGGCACCGCGATCGGCACTGGGCCGGTGACTCCGGCCACTGGGGTACCAGCGTCGCCATCCTCATCGGCGATCTGGCGCTGGCCTGGGCCGATGACATGACCCGCGATGCCGGACTGCCCGCCGACGCGGCCGCGCGCTTCGCCCCCGTGTGGGCGGCCATGCGCACCGAGGTCCTCGGCGGCCAACTGCTCGACATCCACGGCGAGGCCGAAAGCGACGAAACCGTCTCGGCCGCACTGCGAATCAACCGCTACAAGACCGCGGCGTACACCATCGAACGCCCGCTGCACCTGGGCGCGGCCCTGGCCGGTGCGGACCCCGACCTGATCGCCGCCTACCGCGAATTCGGCACCGACATCGGCATCGCCTTCCAGCTGCGCGACGACCTGCTCGGCGTCTTCGGCGATCCGGCCATCACCGGCAAACCCTCCGGCGACGACCTGCGCGAAGGCAAGCACACCGTCCTCATCGCCGAAGCCCTCCAGCGCGCCGACGACACCGATCCCGCCGCGGCCACCCTCATCCGCACCAGCCTCGGCACCGACGTCACCCCCGACCAGGTAGCCGAATTGCGCACCCTCCTCGCCGAACTCGGCGCGGTCGACGCGGTCGAGGCCCGCATAACCAGCCTCACCGACCAGGCCCTCACCGCCCTCGACGCCAGCACCGCCACCCCCGACGCCAAGCGCCAACTCCGCGCCATGGCCCTCGCCGCCACCGCCCGCGCCTACTGACCTCGCCACACTCGGAATTACCACCGCCCGGCCGGGCATCGCGCCCGGGAAGCGACCCGCGCTCGGCGGGCCTCCACGATGCCGCGAGAATCTACGCCGGAGGGTCCGCATCTCTTTGTTCGGCGCGCACCCGGTGCGGACGCCGGGCAGGGGCGCTAGCCGAACGGAGGGGCTGCGAACCTCAGCGGCGGGGACATGGATTGGACACTAGGAAGCTATGGGTGGCATGAAGACGATTACCGGGACTGCTGATCGGGTTGTCGTGGTGGGGGCCGGGTTGTCCGGGTTGGCGGCGGCGCTGCATCTTGCCGGGGCCGGGCGGCGGGTGACCGTGTTGGAGCGGGCCGATCATCCCGGTGGGCGGGTCGGGTTGTATCGCGGGGCGGATTATGAGATCGACTCCGGGGCAACGATTTTGACTGTGCCGGACCTTATCGATGAGGCGCTGGGGGCGGTGGGGGCCACTCGGGAATCGGTGGGATTGCGGATTCTGGAGATGGCACCGGCTTATCGGGCTCGGTTCGCGGATGGGACCTCCGTGGGGGTGTATTCCGATCCGGAGGAGATGACCGCCGAGGTCGTGCGGGTGCGGGACGCTGGTGCGGGGCAACGGTATCGGCGGCTGCGGGGGTGGTTGCAGGGGGTTTATGAGGCCGAATTCGGGCAGTTCATGGACAGCAACTTCGATTCGCCGCTGGATATGGTGCGCAAGCCGGAGAAGCGGCGGGCACTGGTGAAGCTGGTGCGGCTGGGGGCATTCGGGCGGTTGGGGCCGAAGGTCGGGCGAGTCATGGGCGATGAGCAGTTGGCTCGGCTGTTCAGCTTTCAGGCGCTGTTCGCGGGGATGTCGCCGCGGCAGGCATTGGGCGTGTACGGGGCGATTCCGTATATGGACACGTGCCTGGGGGTGTCGTATCCACAGGGCGGGATGCGAGCGGTCGCCGCGGCCATGGCTCGGGCGCTGATCGCCGCGGGCGGGACGGTCGAGCTGAACACCGAGGTCGTCGGGATCGACTACGCGGGTCGGCGGGCCACCGCGGTGCGCACCGCGGACGGGCGGACGCTGGACTGCGATGCGGTCGTGGTGACCGCCGATATCGGGTCGATCGAACGGTTCGGATTGCGCACGCGGCGTGGGCTGCGGGCCTCGCCGTCGGCGGTGGTCGCGCACGGGACGATTCCCGCCGAGGTCGCGCGGCGGTGGCCCGTGCAGGCGCATCACACGATCGACTTCGGGCGGGAGTGGGATCGCACATTCACCGAGATCGCGGCCGGTCGCGGACGCGGGAAACTGATGAGCGACCCCTCGCTGCTGCTCACCCGGCCCGCGCTCACCGATGCCGACCTCTACATCGACCGTGCCGAACAGCACATCGACGAGGCCGGGCACATGACCGATACCGTCCGCTACGAGCCGCTGTCACTGCTCGCGCCCTGCCCGAATCTGGACGCCGCACCCCTCGACTGGGACCGGCTCGCCCCGTACTACCTGCGCGAACTCCTCGAAGTCCTGGAAAGCCGCGGCTACCAAGGCATTTCGGAGCACTTCCGCATCGACCACCTCGACACCCCGCGCACCTGGCGCGACAAGGGCATGCTCGCGGGCACCCCGTTCTCCGCCGCGCACCTGTTCCGGCAGACCGGCCCGTTCCGCACCCGGAACCTGGTGCGGGGCCGCGACAATGTCGTTCTCGCAGGTTCGGGCACTGTCCCCGGCGTCGGCGTGCCTACTGTCCTGATCTCTGGAAAACTGGCCGCGGAGCGGATCACGGGTGATGCGCGACATGCCGGGGCCCGAACCGCTCGAGCCGACGCAGTAGCCGTACCGCACAAGCACTAGACTGACCGGCGTCCTGAATCCACTGCGGATGCCGCCGCCGACCTTTCCGGGGGGAATAGACCGATCATGCCGACCCCCGATACGGACGCCCCTGCCTTGCCTGACACCCCCGGCGCTACCGCCGACCTGATCACCACCGGCGGCGCCACCACCCACAACTGGGTGCGCCAATGCACCGACTTCGCGCGCAGCCCGGAGGGACATGCGGCGGCGCTCGGCTTCTTCGGGGCCCTCATGATCACCTTCGGCGGGTTCGGCGCGGGCAGTGTGCGCCGCAATGACCCACTGCTGGAGACGGCGCACCTGTCCTGGCTGCGGTTCGGGCACGGCTACGCGCTGTCGACGGTGTTCGTGTGGATCGGCGTGGTCGCCATGATCACCGCGTGGGTGCGGCTCGGGCGCGCGACCATCGGCACGGTTCCCGGCGCATCGGTGACGCTGAACGAACTGCGGGCGATCGTCGGCATCTGGGTGTTCCCGCTGCTGTTCGCGGTGCCCATGTTCAGCCGCGACGCCTACTCCTATCTGGCGCAGGGCGCGCTGCTGCGCGACGGGTTCAATCCTTATCTGGTCGGCCCGGTCGTGAATCCCGGTGTGCTGCTGGACAATGTGAGCCCGGTCTGGACCACCACCACCGCGCCGTACGGGCCGGTCTTCCTGCTCATCGCGCGCGGCATCACCTCCATCACCGGCGACAATGTGGTGGCGGGGACGATCGCGCTGCGCCTGGTCATGCTGCCGGGCCTCGCGCTGATGATGTGGGCCGTACCGCATCTGACCAAACACCTCGGCGGTAAGCCGACCACGGCCCTGTGGCTGGCGGTGCTGAATCCGCTGGTGCTCATTCACCTCATCGGTGGCGTGCACAACGAGATGCTCATGGTCGGCCTCATGGCCGCGGGCATCGCCATGGTGCTGGAACATCATCATGTCGGCGGCATCGTGGTGGTCGCCATCGCGGTCGGCGTGAAGGCGACCGCGGGCATCGCGCTGCCATTCCTGGTGTGGATCTGGATGATTCACGAACGCGAGCGCCGCGCCGCGCTGGGTGAGGGCGCGCTGCCGCATCCGGTCCGCATGTTCGCCAGGATCGCGGGACTCGGCGTCGCGGTGTTCGGGCTCGTCTTCGTGATCGCGACCGCGCTGACCGGGCTGGGCCGCAATGGCTACGGCTGGCTGACCGCGCTGTCCGGGTCGAAGAAGATCATCAACTGGCTGTCGCTGCCGACCATCATGGCGCACGCCGTCACCTGGGTGACGCCGCTGCGACTGGAATCGGTACTGGTGGTGACCCGAGCCCTGTGCGCCATCGCGCTCGTGGCCATCCTGGCCTGGACGTGGTGGCGGTTCAAGAATAGCGAGAAGGAAGCCATCCTCGGCATCACCATCGCCTTCGTGGCCATTGTGATCCTGTCCCCGGCCGCGCTGCCCTGGTACTACTCGTGGCCGCTGGCGCTGCTCGCCGGATTCGCGCTCTCGACCCGGACCTTGCAGGTGATGGTCGGGCTGTGTACGTGGCTCATGCTGGTGTTCCAGCCGGACGGGTCGATCGGGCTCTACAACTTCTGGCATGTGGCGCTGGCGACCTTCGCCTCGGTGGTGGCGGCGATCTCGCTGTGCACCGTCGATCCATTGAAGTTGCGCGCCAACCAGACTCACCCGCATTCCGCCCAGACTCACCCGCATCCCGGCCAGCCGACCCCGGTATGAGCTCGGCGGAGCTGAATCGCGCGTACCGGGACTGCCGCCGCATTGCCGCCGCCCACGGACGCACCTATTTCCTGGCCACCCGCCTGCTGGAGCCGGAGCGAAGACCGGCCGTGCACGCGCTGTACGCGTTCGCGCGCATGGTGGACGACGTCGTGGACGATGCCGACGCGCCCGCCCGTTCGCTGGAATCCGCCGCGCGCCTGGATCGCATCGAGGACGACCTGCGCGGCTATCTGGTCCACGCGCCCACCGAGGCCGCCGACGCCGAACACCGCGTCCTGCTGGCCGTCTCCGACACCATTCGCCGCTATGGCATTGCCGCCGAACACTTCTGGGTGTTCCTCGACTCCATGCGCATGGACATCCCCGGCAGCCCGCACTACCGCGACCGCTACCCCACCATGGCGGCGCTGCGTGAATACATGCGCGGTTCCGCGGCGGCCATCGGCCTGCAACTACTCCCCGTACTGGGCACCGTCGTCCCGACCGCCGACGCCGAACCGGCGGCCGCCGCACTGGGTGAAGCCTTCCAGCTCACCAATTTTCTGCGCGATATCGCCGAAGACCTCGACCGCGGCCGCATCTACCTCCCCGCCGACGAACTGGCCGCCTTCGGCGTGGACGACGAACTACTCCGGCACTGCCGCGAATCCGGCCGCACCGATCCCCGCGTCCGCCGCGCCCTGGCTCATCTCATCGCCGTGAATCGCGGCATCTACCGCCACGCCACGCCCGGCATCGAATTGCTCACGCCCCGCGTACGTCCCGGCATCCGGACCGCCGCCACCCTGTACAGCGCCATCCTCGATGAAATCGAACGCGGCGACTACGAGGTCTTCACCCGCCGCGCCGTGGTCCCGCGACACCGCCGTCTGCGCGTCGCGGCAAAGGAATTCGCGCTGGCCGCCCCCACTCAGCGCGCCGCCCTCAGCTAGCCCCGGACCTCGAGTCGATTCGGCGGCCGGGAGAACGCTGCCGGGGTCCGGCGATATGTAGAGGTGTGGAAGTTCTCAGTTCGCGCGAACTCTCGCGCCCGGTGCTATCGGCATCGGACGCGAGAGTCGGCTGTTATTCAGAAGGGATCGGCTGCTGCTCGACGGATGACCTCGCGGGCCAAGGGGCCGTGAAGGGCGTCGATGGGGCGACCGGGAAGGGACTCGTCCTCCGTGTAGATCCACTGGAGGATTTCTTCGTCGGTATATTTGCCGTCGCGCATGACCGTGATCAGAGGGGCCACGTGCTTGGCTACTTCGCCGGTGGAATCGAAGAATTCCTTCGGGACACCGACCACGCCATCGCGGCGCACCGCGAGGATCTGATGCTCACGGAGCATCTGATGAACTCGGGTGACGACCAGGCCAAGCTGTTCGGCCACGTCGGGCAGCGGGATCAGGGTCACCGAATCCGACAGGACATCTTCGCTGCATGGGAAGGCACTCACCCGCATAACGGTAGTCGTACGCGCCGCTGAGGTCGCATCACACCCCCGCACGGCTACCATCGGGTGAGCCGCACGGGCGGACCATGAAGATCGGAAGGGTTGCAGTTGATCGGCCAGATGCTGGAAGGGCGCTACCGCATCGACGCGCCGATTGCGCGTGGCGGCATGTCCATGGTGTTCCGGGGGGTGGACACCCGCCTGGACCGACCGGTCGCCATCAAGGTGATGGATCCGAAGTTCGCATCCGATCCACAATTCCTGACTCGCTTCGAACTCGAAGCCCGCGCCGTCGCCAAACTCAAACACCCGTCCCTGGTCGCGGTATACGACCAGGGTGTGGACGGTGACCACCCGTTCCTCATCATGGAACTCGTCGAGGGCGGCACGCTGCGCGAACTGCTACGCGAACGCGGACCCATGCCCCCGCACGCGGTGCGCGCCGTCGCCGAACCCGTGCTGCAAGCCATCGGCGTCGCGCATGCGGCCGGGCTGGTACACCGCGATATCAAACCGGAGAACGTGCTCATCTCCGACTCCGGGGAAGTCAAGATCGCCGACTTCGGTCTGGTGCGCGCCGTCGCAGAGGCGAAGGTCACCTCCGACAGCGTGATTCTCGGCACCGCTGCCTACCTCTCCCCCGAACAGGTCACCAGCGGCAGCGCCGACTCGCGCAGCGACGTGTACTCGGCCGGTGTGCTCATGTTCGAAATGCTCACCGGAAGAACCCCGTTCACCGGCGACAATTCGCTGTCCATCGCCTTGCAGCGGGTCGAGAACGATGTGCCCAGCCCGAGCCGGTTCATTACCGGGGTGCCGCCGGAGATCGACGAGTTCGTCGCCCACGCCACCGCGCGCGAACCCTCGCACCGCTTCTCGAACGCCACGGATATGGCGAGAGAACTGCGGCGCGTCGCGCGCGAACTGCAACTTCCGGACTACCGGGTGCCCGCACCCAAGGAATCAGCCGAGCATCTCAGCTCCAACTACCGCGTCCAGCCCGCGCCTGTACCGGCCCGGCATGCCCCGTCGAGACCCGCGCCCTACGGCGCGACCGATCTCACCACGCGGATTCCCGCGGATCCGCCGACCATGCAGGTGCCGCCGCATCAGCACACCAGAGTCATGACGGCCGCGCGGGAAATGCCACCCGAGTACGCCGCCGCACCCCCCGGGCCGCCGGGGAACCATCAGGGCTATCAGTCCGAGATGATCGAGAATCGCGGGAAATCCCGTAAGACCGTGCTCATTTGGCTGGGCGTCGTGGTGACGCTGGCAATCGTGCTCGGCATCGGCGGCTGGTGGGTCGGGGTGGGACGCTTCGAAGCGGTACCGTCCGTAGCCGGACTCACCACCGATAAGGCGATCGCGGCGCTACAGGACGCGGGCTTCAAGACCGAGACCCGGAACAAGGCCTCCGACATCATTCCGGTCGGCAATGTGGTCGGCACCGATCCGGCCACCGGAACCAAGGTCACCAAGGGCTCGACGGTGGCGGTCCTGGTCTCCAGCGGTAAACCGAAGGTCCCGGACATATCCCCCGGACAAGATGTCAGCAGTGTCAATAAAGCCATCAAAGACGCGGGCCTGACCCCCATCGACGCCGGGGAAGTCGGCAGCACCGCCGCCAAAGGCACTGTCGCCAAGGTGGATCCGGCCCCCGGCACCGTGCTCCCGGCGGGCGCGAACGTGAAGGTCTACCGCAGCAAGGGTTCCGCCCCCGTCAAGATCCCCGATGTGCGAGGCAAAACCGAGGACGAGGCCAGAACAGTCCTCGAAGCCGCGAAGGTGACGGTGAGTTCCACCCGCACCCAATACGATTCCAAAATCAAATCCGGCCAAGTGATCGGCACCGATCCCGCCGCAGGCACCACGGTCGACTCCGGCACCGTAGTTCTCATCATCAACAGTGCCGTCGACGTCCCGAATGTGCTCGGCGCCAATGTCTCCGCCGCCCGCACCAAACTCCAAGCCCTCGGCCTCCAGGTAACGGTCCGCCAACTGGCCGACAACGACAGCTCCATCGTCATCTCCCAATCCACCGCCCCCGGCGGCACCGTCGAGCCCGGCTCGACCATCACCCTGGTGGCCATCCCGTAGAACCGCTCAGCTTTCTACTCGCCTACGTAGTCGACGAAGGCCGCGAACACCTGCCGCATCGTCGCCTGACTCACTACCCCGATCGGTTCGGTGAACCACGACATCGGAATAACCTTCGGCCAGTACACCAACACGGCGCCGCCCGGCAGCGGGTCCAAGTCGCCAAGGGGCACAACAAGGCTGAACGCCGATGGTGAAAGATCCGCATCGATGGAGTCCCGCACCGGGAGAACCAGCGCCGTCTGCATCGACCGGTTCGCGCCGTCGTTCGACACAACCAGAACCCGTTCGCCCGACAGCGCCGACGGCTTGTCTCGGCCGCTCACGCCCGGCAAGTAGGACCGTATCTCGCCCCGCCGCACCGCCATCAGCGAGCCGTATCGGCGATGGCAGCCTCATTCAGTGCGTGATCGGCTAGAGCGCGGTCTTCCACACTCATGTCTTGGCGGCTTTCCCACTCCGAGATGGCCTCGCCCGCGAGATACATCAGTTCATGACGTGCGGCGCGTTCCATGAAGGCGCTGATGTTCTCGTCCGCCGCCTTGGACACGACCCGCACCCTGTCGAGGACGTGCTTGTCGATCGAAATGGAGGTATTCGACTTCATACCACGAACGGTACCAGCGACCCTGATACTGCGGGCCGACAAACAGCGAACGGCCTGATCGAATCGATCAGGCCGTTCGGGTGAATCCTGCTGAGTGCGAGCGTTATTCGAGGATCAGCGCAGCATTTCCGCTACCAGGAATGCCAGTTCCAGGGATTGCTGGGTGTTGAGGCGGGGGTCGCAGGCGGTTTCGTAGCGCTCTTCGAGGTTGAGGTCGGAGATGTCTTGGGCGCCGCCGAGGCATTCGGTGACGTTCTCGCCGGTGAGCTCGATGTGGAGGCCGCCGGGGTGGGTGCCGAGGGCGTGGTGGACCTCGAAGAAGCCCTGGACCTCGTCGACGATGCGGTCGAAGTGGCGGGTCTTGTAGCCGGTGGAGGCCTCGTGGGTGTTGCCGTGCATGGGGTCGCACTGCCAGATCACCTGGTGGCCGGTGGCTTGGACCTTCTCGATGATGGGGGGCAGCACGTCGCGGACCTTGCCATTGCCCATGCGGGCGACCAGGGTCAGGCGGCCGGGCTCATTGTTCGGGTCCAGGCGCTCGACGTATTCCACCGCCTGCTCGGGGGTGGTGGACGGGCCGATCTTGAGGCCGATCGGGTTCGCCAGGAGTTCGGCCAGCGCGATGTGCGCGTGGTCGAGCTGACGGGTGCGCTCACCGATCCACAGGAAGTGCGCGGACAGGTCGTACAGCACCGGCTCGCCCGTGACCGGGTGCTCGCTCAGGCGCAGCATGGCCCGCTCGTAATCCAGCACGAGGGCCTCGTGGCTGGCGTAGATGCGCGCGGTGGACAGGTTCGGATCATTGACCCGGCAGGCCTTCATGAACGCCAGCGCGCGATCGATCTCGGCGGCCATCGCCTCATAGCGGGCCCCGGCCGGGGACTGGGCGACGAACTCGCGGTTCCAGTCGTGCACCTTGTGCAGGTCGGCCATGCCCGCGGAGGTCAGCGAGCGGACCAGGTTCATGGCGGCCGAGGCATTGGCGTAAGCGCGCACCAGGCGCGACGGATCATGCTCGCGCAGGCCGTCTTCCGCGACCAGGGAGTTCACCATATCGCCGCGGTAGGACTTGAGGCCCAGCGAATCGACATCGGAGGAACGGGGTTTCGCGTACTGACCGGCGATCCGCGCCACCTTCACCACGGGCAGGCTGGCGCCGTAGGTGAGCACGACGGCCATCTGCAGCAGGGTGCGGATATTGCCGCGGATATGCGGTTCGGTGTTGTCGGCGAACGTCTCGGCGCAATCGCCGCCCTGCATGAGGAAGGCCTCGCCGCGCGCGACCTCGGCCAGGCGCGCCTTCAGCTCCTCGACCTCGGCGGGCACGCAGATGGGCGGCACGCTCTCCAGCACGGTGCGCATCTTGGCGGCATGCTCGGGATCCCAGGAGGGCTGCTGCACGGCGGGGCGGGCCAGGGCCTCGTCGAGGCGCCGACGCAGCTCGGCGGGCAACGGAGGCAATTCCGGCAAGCGATCGATCGGTACGTCGACGGTCCAGTTCACCCGTTCAGAATACGGACCGCGACAAACCCCGCGGACCACCCCCAGGGTGAATTCCCGGCACCACCTTTGCCCGCCCGCCGAGCGCCGCCCCGAGTGCGGAACATAGGCTGGATGACCGGATGATCTGCCCGGATCATCTCCCACCACACGGCATCGGCGGCCCACGCCGGCGGCCGCGGACCTAGGAGCTGACCTCTCTCGTTGCGGTACTTTTACGACTCGGAATTCATCGAGGACGGGACCACCATCGACCTCGTCTCCATCGCCGTGGTGTGCGAGGACGGGCGCGAATATTACGCGGTCTCAACCGAATTCGACCCCGAGAAGGCCGGTCCCTTCGTCCGCCGCAATGTGCTGCCGAAGCTCCCCCCGCCCTCCTCCACCCTGTGGCGCAGCCGCGAGAAGATCCGCGAGGACCTCTACAAATTCTTCCTCCCCCGCCCCGGTATCGAACCGGAACTGTGGGCCTGGGTAGCCGCATACGACCACGTGGCCCTCTGCCAGCTCTGGGGTTCCATGGTCGACCTGCCCACCGCCCTCCCCCGCTACACCAATGAGCTCCGCCAGCATTGGGACCAGCACGGCCGCCCCCCACTGCCCCCCATCCCGAAGGACGCCCACGACGCCCTGGCGGACGCCCGCCACAACCTCGCCAAATTCGAGGCGATAGAGGCTCATCGCCGCCGTCAGGCTGCTTCTTGAGCTCGCACGAACCAACGAATCGGGCCCCGAGAGAATGAACTCTCGGGGCCCGATTCGTGATTGAGGAAGGTCAGCTCGCGATGGTCTGCGGGATGCGGTCTGCGTCGGGGCGGGAGCCGGAGGGCGCACCCTTCTTCAGGCTGGCGGCGTAGACGTCGACGTACTCCTGGTCGCCCATCCGCATGAGCTCGTACATGATCTCGTCGGTGACGGCGCGCTCCACGAAGCGGTTGCCGCCCATGCCTTCATAGCGAGAGAAGTCGATGGGCTTGCCGAACTTGACGGTGACCTTGCGGGCGCGCCAGCGGAACGGTCCGGGAGGGCACACCTCGTCGGTGCCGATCAGAGATACCGGGATCACCGGTACCCCGGTCTCCAGGGCGAGGCGTGCCACACCGGTTTTGCCCTTGTACAGGCGGCCGTCCGGGGAGCGGGTGCCCTCGGGGAACAGGCCGACCAGGCGGCCTTCCTCGAGCAGTTTGCGCGCGGTGTGCAGCGCGCCCTCGGCGGCGGCGGCGCCGGAACGATCGATCGGGTGCTGGCCGGCGCCGGAGAAGAAGAACTTCTGCAGGCGGCCCTTCAGGCCCGGGGTGGTGAAGTACTCGGCCTTGGCCAAGTAGGTGATGCGTCGCGGGCTCGCCAGGGGGGTGAACAACCAGTCGGTGAATGACAAGTGGTTAGCGGCCAGAATGGCTGCACCATCGGCTGGAATGTTCTCGACACCCTCGACTTTGGGCCGGTTGACGAGATGAATGAACGGCCCCACCAGAACGAACTTCAGCAGCCAGTAGAACATTGCGTCCTTTCCCCATTTTCGATACCCGGGACCGGCCTCGTTGCGGGCACCACACTCGTTAGCCGACTCTACCGCCGAGACCACTCGGTGACCAACCGCTCCCCACCGGAACAGTCCGCGTCACACACCTTTTACGCCCCGGAAGCATCCCCGGCGCTCCATACGGTTTCGCTATTACATACCTGCGCGCCTTCTCGACAGCTGCAGGGGTTGTAAGGCCTGCAGCTGTCGAGAAGGCATGCAACTTCTGGGAGGTCGGTCAGCGGCCGGGGCCGACGGGGACCGCATTGTGCGGGACCTCGAGAGCGGCGCGGGCGAGTTCGGCCGCGCCGATCATGCCCGCCGCCTCACCGAGCTGGGCGGTGCGGATGCGAGCCAGGCGGCGGTGGCGGGCACCGGTGATGGAGGCCGCGTAATGGTCGCGGGCATCGTCCAGGAACAGCGGAGCCGACGAGCTCACGCCGCCCGCGACCACGATGAGATCCGGATCGAAGAGGTCGCTCACGAAGGCCAGGCCCAGGCCCAGCCAGCGGGCGAACTCGGCCATCACATCGAGGGCCACCGGGTCGCCGCCCTCCGCCGCGCCCGCCACCCGGCGGCCGGTGAGGGAACCCGGATCGCGCAGCGCATCGCGCGCCAGCTGCTTGGACCGCTGCGGATCGGTGGCCAGCATTTCCAGGGCGGTATCCACCAGAGCGGTTCCGCTGCAATACCTTTCCCAGCAACCCCGCTTACCGCAGGGACACGCGCGCCCCTGCGGCACCACCTGTAGGTGACCGAGCTCCGGCGCGACACCGTAACTGCCGCGATACAACTGGCCGCCGGTGAGCAGCGCGGCACCGATCCCGGTCCCGATCGCCACCAGCACCACATTGCGGCCACCCGCCGCGGCCCCGAACCGGTACTCGGCCCACAACGCCGCATTCGCGTCATGCTCCAAAATCACGGGCAGCCCGAGCCGATCGGTGAGCCGCTGCGCCACCGGCGCGTCCTCCCACGGCAGATGCGGCGCGAACCGCACCGTGGCCCGATCCTCGTCCACGAATCCAGCCACCGCGAGCCCGACCGCACCGATCTGGTGCCGCGCGCACAGTTCTCGCACCACCCGCGCGAGCCCATCCTCCAACGACCGCGCCGAATGCGGCGTCGAGGCGGTCACGGTATCGAGCACCTCACCCGACCCATCGACCACCGACGCACGAATATTCGTGCCGCCCACATCGATTCCGACTGTCAACGGCACGTCAACACCGCCCGTCATGCCTTGATAGTCACGTTGATGGGTACATATCCGGTCCGCCCGGTCCCCCGCCCTCCCGCGGGACTACCACCACGCCCGGCGCGCGCACCGCCGCCGGGCTGCTCGCCGGTACCAGGCTGCTGAGCGCCTGCTCCGGATGACGGACCGCCGCGACCCGACGGCTGACCATCGGCTCCTGGCGAGGCTCCGCCCAGCCGCGGCTCGGCCGCACCGGACGGCGTTGCGCCAGTGGCGGATCGACTATCGGCCGTATCGGACGTCCGAGCGCCGGTAGTGGCCTGCCGACCGGCGAATCGGGAGGGCCGTCCCGCTCGGCCGGGTTCCTGGCCGACGGCTCCGGGCATCGGCGGATCAGCAGAGGTATCAGGTGCGGCGACGGGCGGACCGAACGGCTGACCGGCAGTGCTGACCGGAACCTGGTCGGAGCCGCTGCCCGCGGTCGGGACGGACGCGCTACCCGCGGCCGAGGCGGGCGCGCCACCCGCGGTCGAGGCGGGCGCGCCACCCGCGGCCGAGGCAGAGGCGCGGCCTGCAGTCGAGGCAGCGGCGCGGCCTGCAGTCGAGGCGGCGGCGTGGCCTGCAGTCGAGGCGGCGGGGCGACCGGACGCGGCTGGTCGACGGGCGGCGCCCGGGCCGGGGCCGAACGGGTCGTCGGAATCGGTTGCCGCATTGGTGTTGTCGGCGGGGGCTTCGGTGCCGTGGGTGGCGGCGGTCGGCTTGCCTTGTGCGCCTGCGAGGAAGCGGGCGAAGAGGTTGCTCAGGGCGGTCGCCGCGTGGGAGGGCGTGCGGGTGCCTGTGGCGGAGCTGGTGTAGTGACCGCTGCCGGGGGTGGCCGGGCGACCGCGCGACGGGTTGCCGGTTTCGCCACTGTCCGAAGTGGATTCGGCCTCGGGGGCGTGGGTGCCGTAGTGGCCGCCGCTGAAGTTCTTCGGGTCGTGGAACCAGGCGTGGTATTCCGGGGAATCCGGGTCCAGGTCCGGGGGGATCACGGGTTCGACGGGGACACCGGCGAGGGCTTCGCGCAGGACCGTGACTATGGCGGTGCCGTGGTCGGCGATCGCCGCGACCACGTCGTGGTGCTCGCCTCGGACGATGGCCGCGGCCGCGCACACCGGGCACCAGCTGCAGCTGTCCCATTCGGTGCGGCCGTCGGAGGCGGTGCGGCGCAGGACCGGTTCGACTCGTTCGAGGACGGCCTCGGCGAGCAGGCGCAGTTCTTCGGCGAATTCGCTGAAGTTGTCGTCCGGGTACCCGGCGAACGGATGATGCTGTGTAGGAGTCATTGCGGCCATACCTGGGGATCGGGGCGGAAGCGGATCACCAATTGATCGCCGTCGAGTTCGGCGGCATCAACGGTGCACCGCCGCAATACCGGCGCCAGCCGCAGCCGGCGCCTGACCCCGTCCGCTCCCACGATCAAATCGTCCTCCACTCGTCCCAGCTGCAGGGTCGACGGATCGACCACGGGCAGATGCATCCGCATGGCGAACACCGAATGCACGCCCGCGCCGGATTCCAGCCGCACCACCGGCCCGGCGGCGACGGGCAGCACACCGTCCGCATCTGTGCCAAGCATAAGTACCGGACCCGATCCGACCCAGTTACCACTCGCGTCGACCGCATAGGACAGCGCCGACAATGAGCTCAAACCGACCGGTTCGGCTCCGGCGTGTCCCACCACCTGCACCGATACGCCCCTCATGCGTTTGCGGAGCGCGGTGACGACATCGAGCTGCTCACCACGCCGGTTGAAGTACCACTGGATCGCGGGATGCGGGACTTCGCCGGGAGACACCTCGGGTGAAGGCATTTCCGGCAGCACCTTGTTCACCAGAACAGCGTCCAACCGCAAGCCGAGCAACGCCGCCGCCGACCGCACCCGCGCCGATTCCGCCACCGCGACCTGCTCGGCGGCGGTAACCAGGCGGGCACTGGTGCGTGTGCGATCGGCGATGAGGTCCCGGGCCGCGGTCACCGCGTCGACGATCTGCTCCACCGCGATAGCCAGCATCGCGCGCTTCAAACCACCGTCGAAGCCGCCGAGCGCCCGAGTATGCGCGGGCCACACCCGCTCCAGATAGCCGAGCAGCGTGTCCGGTGCGGTGATGATGCGCAGCATGTCCGCCGACGGCGGGCAATCCACCACCACCACATCCCACCGCGCATCCTTGGTGAACTGCGTGATCTCCAGCAGCGCGAGCAGCTCCTGCACCCCGGGCAGCCCGGTCAACTCCGCGGGATCCAGTGCGCTCACATCGATTCCGAGATCTTCCCCTGCCCCGGCCGCCATCATCAACACCTGCCGGAAGCGATCCTCCAGCAGCGCAAGCGAATCCACTTCGATGACATCGAGCCCGGTCTGCACCGACGCGACCGCGGGCACCGCCCCGGCCTCGCGCCGGAATCTGAATCCCAGTGCGTCCCCGAGGGAATGCGCCTGATCCAGGGAGGCCAGCAGCACCCGCTGCCCGGATCTCGCATAGGCGAGAGCGGTCGCGCACGCCAGCGTTGTCTTCCCCACCCCGCCCTTGCCGATGAACAACTCCACCCGGGTGGAGGGCCGCGGCGGTTCGGTCCTGCTCGCGGTCAGCCTTCGACCCGTTTCTTGAGTTCCTTCAAGGCCGTATCGGTGATGACCTTCTCGGCTTTGCGTTTGAACATGCCGATCATCGGAATGTTCAGGTCCACGGTCAGCTCGTACACGACCTGGGTGCCGCCATCGGGCAGCGCGATGAGTTCATAGGTGCCGTCCTGCGCCTTTTGCAGGTCACCGGCGACGAGGGTCCAACTGACGGCCTTGCCGTCGGGCCGCCAGGTGTAGGACAGGCTGTAGGTGTCCTTCACAACGCCCGCGTCCAGCACGAAACGCGCCGTGCGAGCCCGTCCGTCGGGGTATTTGTCGAGGACTTCGACCGAGCGGGCCGCGGCGACCCATTCCGGATACGACTCCAGGTCGGCGATGACGGCCATCACTCGATCCGAGGGGGCGTCGATCACGATCGACCGTTGAGTGCGATCGGCCATGGGTGACAACGCTTCCTTTCCTAGGCGCGGGGAGGTGGAGCCGGGATGGCCGAGCTCTAGTGGCGGCCCGCCGCCGAGCTTTATGGGCGGCCCGCCGCCGCGGGGGCGACCCCGGCCTTGCGACCGGCTTCCAAACGGGCCTTGATCTCGAAGGACATCTTCTTACCGGCGACCCGGCGGGTGCGGTTGGCGGCCATCAGGTCGCGCGCCGACATGCGTTCCACATTCCGCGGTTCGGCATGCATGAAGTAGTGCAGGATGACGCCGTCGAGCATCTCCTCCAGCCAGACCTCCATGGTGCCGGTCACGGCGCCGGTGACGGTCCAGCGAATTCCCTTGCCGGCCCGGTCTTCCCGCACCTGAAGCTGCAAATCGGGCCACCACTGCTTCCAGCGGGCGCGATCCGCCAGCACCTCGGCCACGGCCGTGCCCGGCGCGGCAACAAAGGTCTGGTCGGCAACCTGGATACTGCTCACGCCGGTGAGCCTAGCCCAGACTGCGACTGTGTTCGATTTGCCTCCGCTGTGTTCGATTTGCCCTCCGCTGCGCTCCGGCTGTTCGCGGCCCGCTGTGTTCGATTTGCCTTCGCTGCGCTCCGGCTGTTCACGGCCCCCGAAGGCTCGGTTCTTCCCTCCCTCCGCTCCTCCAAGGCGCAGGGAGGTGGAGCCGTGCGCTCCCCCGCTCCGCTCAGTCCAGAACCAAGCCGGGCCGCGAACCTTCCGAGCGGTCGTTGGTGTCGAGGAGTTCTCGCAAGCGAGTGCCCATGAGATCCCAGCGCCACTGCTGTTGGACCCAGGTGCGACCCGCGGCACCCATGGCGGCCGCGGCATCGCGGTCGGACAGGATGGCGACGATGGCCTCGGTGATGGAATCGGTTTTGCGGCCGTTCACGACGTGGCCGGTCTCGCCCTCGCGGACGGTTTCCGGGGCGCCGCCCGAATCGCCCGCCACCACCGGGACTCCGGAGGCGGAGGCTTCCAGGAAGACGATGCCCAGGCCCTCGACATCCAGGCCGAAACCGCGGGTGCGGCAGGGCATGGCGAACACATCGGCGATCGTGTGGTGGGCGGCTAGTTCCTTGGATGGGACCCGGCCGGTGAACACCACATGTTCGGCCACGCCCATGGCCTCGGCCAGGGCGCGGAGCTTCGGCTCGTACGGGCCGCCGCCCGCGATGACCAGCACCGCGCCGTCGACACGTGCGCGAATGTCCTTGAGCGCGATGATGAGTGCGTCCTGCCCCTTGCGCGGGACCAGCCGCGATAGGCACAGAATGGTGGGCCGATCCCCCAGCCCGTAGCGGGCGCGTAGTTCCTCGCGGGCGGCCGGATCCGGCTTGAAAACCTCCGAGTCGACGGCGGGCGGCAGATATTCGAGCGCGGCCTGCGCACCGAACGCGGCCGCGAACCGCCCACGCGTGTACTTGCTGACATAGGTGATGACATCGGTATGATCGCCGATCACCCGCAGCGCCTGCCGTGCCCCCGGCAGCATGGACCAGCCGACCTCATGCCCGTGCGTGGACGCGATGATCCGCTCGGCCCCCGCCTTGCGCAGCAGCGGCGACATCAACGCCAGCGGCGCCGCCGCCCCGAACCACACCCGATCGCACTGCTCATCCCGCAGCAACTTCGCCGCACGCCGCAAGACCAGCGGCGTGGGCACCATCAATGTGGTCGGATGTCGCACCACCTGAAACGGCTGCTCCGCATCGAACTTCCAGTGACTGTCGCCCCGCCAGCGCGGCGCGTACACCACCAATTCATCCGGTGGCAGCTGCATGGCCAGCGAATGCACATAGGACTGGATACCGCCCGGCCGTGGCGGGAAATCATTGGTAACCAGCAAGGTTCGGCCCATACCCCCAACCTACTGCACCACCCCCGCCCCCTCTCCCCAGCCCGAAACCTCGCACCCCAGCGCGTCGGCGAGTCCCCCATTCCGCCCAATCCGTGCACCCACCCCGAATATTGGGCACCCTGAAGCGTGATCACCTCGCCCTGGTCCCAAGATCAAGGAGCGCTGGTGGCGTGATTCGGCGTCAATTCCCGCCACCACAGCTCCTTGATCTTGATGATCAGGCGCCTTCGGTGGTGCGGGCGGTGATCCAGGCGCGCCAGGTGGAGAGGAAGTCCGCGTAGTCGGCGCCCAGGGTGGTGCGGAGGATCGTGTCGGTGGTGGCACGGTTCTTGGGGCCGGTGGCCAGTTGGCGGTAGAGGTCTACGAGTTTGGGGTCGCCGTACTGGTCGGCAATGAAAGCGCATGCCGACCAGGCCTGTTCGTAGGCGTAGGCGGCTTGGCCGCTCGCGGGGTCGAAGAGGGCGTCGGTGGGGAGGTCCGCCGGGAGATTGTTCGCGCGGGCGCGAGTGGTGAGGGTCGGGGCGACCTCGGCGATCGGGTGGTGCATGCCGCGGTGGGCCGCGTATTCGGCGAGTCCTTCGAGCATCCACTGCGGGGAGCCGTCGACGGTTACGGCGCGGGTGGCGACGTGGGTGAGTTCGTGGCGCAGGACCGAGCGCAGGCCGTCCGCGCCGAGGCGCCGACCGGCTTCGGGGCCGAAGACCACGCGTTGGCCGGTCGGCTGGGTGCCGGGGTGGAAGGGGTCGGCGACCGTGGCGGCGGCGACTTCGGCGGGGACATCACCGGTGGCATTGGCGAGGGCGGCGAATTCGGCTGGGCTGGAGGCGACTACGACCACGGGAGCCTGCGACCAGTCCGAACCCCAGAGGGCGCTGACGGCGAGGGTGGCGGAGGCGAGTTCGCTCGAGAGGACATCGACATCGCTCTTACGGGCGGGGTGGCCGAGCACTATGCCCACGCGGTCGGACCCCGTCACCACGGGTTCGGCGACGATCTTGCCGTAGGAATCCATGATCCGGCGAAGTCCCGGCAACTGCGCATCGGTGGCGGTCGGCTGCCCGGCGTCGACGCCGGGCACCACGGCCCGGATCTTCGGGAGCACCGAATTCGGCAGCATGAGCAGGGCACCGCAGGCGGCGGTCAGGCCGGTCACCATGACCAGCGTCAGGACGAACTGAAATCGGCGCTTCGCCGACAGCCAGCCGCGCATCTGCCGCAAACCGCTCATCGCCACCTCATCATGAGTGGGGACCCTACGTGGTCACGCATGCCGACTCCTTCGAGGCCAGACATGCCGGGCCGGTCAGAACCGTCGCGCCGAATGGAATGGCGAGGACCCCATCGGCGCCACCTGGACGGGGATGCCGAAGGTCGAGGCGTGCAGCATCAGGCCATTACCGGCGTAGATGCCCACATGTGAGATGTCCGAGTAGAAGAAGACCACATCGCCGGGCTGCAGGTCTTTCTCATCGACCGGCGTGCCGTAGCTGGATTGCTGCTGGCTGGTGCGCGGCACACTCTTGCCGACCTGATGGAATGCCCACTGCACGAGGCCGGAGCAGTCGAACTGGTCGGGACCGGTCGCGCCCCACACATAGGGATCGCCGACACGGGTGAGCCCAGCCGCGAGAGCGCTGGTGCCGCTGCCAGGAACGAGGCCTTGCAGCAAGGTGTCGCGATTGAAGCCGGGCGGGAACATGGACCCCGCGAGCGCCGACTTGTCACCGGCGGACAGCTGACCCCAGGCGGCAATGACGCCCGCCATCGATCCCTGCAATGCCGCGCGTTTGCTCTCCAGGTCATTGCGCACCGTATCGGCCTGCGCGCTGGCCGCACGCGCGGCATCGGCGGCGGTGCGGGCGACGATTTCGGCGGCCGAGGCCGCGTCACTCACCTGTTTGTATTGGCTCAGTTGATCATTCGTGCGCGTGCCGACCAGATCCACGATGGACATCTGATCGAGCAGCTGCTGCGGCGAACTGCTGACCAGCAGCGAGGTGAGCCGGTTGGTGCGACTGCCGAGCAGGGCCGAGGCGGCGGCGCGGTCGATGGCCGGTTGGAAGCGTTTGATCTCGGCGCGGGCCGCGTCCAGCACGCCTTCGGCGGCGGTGGCCTTCTGGTCGGCGGCGGTGGCCGCGGCGAGCTTGGTGTCGAGATCGGTCTGCGCGTCGAGCGCCTGCTGATTGAGCTGTTCGGACTGGCGCGACAGGTCGATCAGCCGCTGCACTGCTTCCCCGGCAGTGGCCGGTGCGGAGACCGGATCGGCTGTCGCGGGGCCGATTCCATTGGTGCCGATCAGGAGGGCACCCGCGGTGAGGGCCCCACCCACCAGTTTTCTCGTTCGATGATTCCGCGTGTGCGCCACCGTCGGCGTGCGTTTCATTCCACACTGCCCGTTCTCTTACCCCGAGCTGGAAAAGAAGGTCTCGAATAGATTACGAAACGGCGACCGTCCATGTCCAGTAGGACACGAAAACATTACGGTCGCCGTTTCGCTGCAGGTCACTGACCTGCGGATGTGTCAGGGACGGGTAGCGCCCGCGAAGGGCATGGAGGAGATCGGCGCGACCTTCACCGGCTGGCCGGAGGTCGAGGCATGCACGACATTGCCGTCGCCGACGTAGATGCCGGAGTGGCTGCCGCCGTAGAACGACACCACGTCGCCCGGCTGCAGCTGATCCATCGACACCGGGGTGCCCGCATTGATCTGGTCGTAGCTGGTGCGCGGGAGGTTCACACCGGCCTGCGCGTAGGACCACTGCACCAGGCCGGAGCAGTCGAAGGCGTTCGGGCCGGCCGCGCCGTACACGTACGGGTCGCCGATCCGGCTCAGGGCGGCATCGACGGCCTGCTGGTGCGTATTCGACTGCGGGGCCGCGGGAGCCGGAACCTCGATGCCGGGGATGGCCGGGATCTGGACCGGGATCGAGGACGGCACACCGGGGATACCGGCGGGGAGCGCGATCTGGTCCGGCACGTCGAAGGTGCCGACGCCGGGGATGGTCACCGGCTGGGCCGACGCGGGGGTTGCGGGCAGGAGCAGCGCGCTCAGCGTGGCAGCGCCGACGGCACCGGCCGTGATGGCCCGCTTGACGGTGTTGGTCGCCATGGTGAGTTACTTCCAATCTGCCCCGCGACGCCGCACCAGGTAAGTGCGTCGGACTCCGCGAGGTCTCAGGAAGATTACGAGCCGATAACGGTGGTTTGTAAAGTCGCGACCAACGTCAGGTGGACTGAATTTGTTACGCGATGACATTTCGGTGCGACAAACGTCACAGCAATCACGAAACGATAACAGCGCCGGAATTGCCGAGAGCTTCCGAGCGGCTACCCACGAGTAGGAACTGCGGCCTCGAGACCCCTCCCACCTGGACGAATTCCGTATAACACCAGGTCAGAGGAGTCGCTCTCGACCTGGGCTCGAGCCGTCGACTCAACCGACACGCCCGACCGCGCGGTCGCGGGGCAGCACGCGCCGGGCGGCTCCGCGGGACGGCGACCACCCTCGGCCGGATTGATTCATAATATGAATCAATGTGACCCTGGCCACATTCGAGCATATTTCCGCAATTTGGGGATTTCATCTCGAGAATCTCGATCCGATATTCAGACATTTCCCCAGGTCGATATTCCACATCGCTATATAGCGAGCTCATGGGGAGCCTCGCCACGCCGATCCGGCCTGTGATGTCGTACCCCAGCCCTACGCTTACAGGCCGTGTCCGATCAGCTGGCCTTCGACGAACTCGAAACACCGCTCTACGACACGACGTTCGTGGTGGTGGACCTCGAAACCACTGGTACGAGCCCCGAGGGCGATGCCATTACCGAGATCGGCGCGGTCAAGGTGCGCGGTGGCGAGGTGCTCGGCGAGTTCGCCACCCTGGTCAATCCGGGCCGGGCCGTCCCGCCGCAGATCGTGGAGATCACCGGCATCACCACCGCCATGCTGATCGACGCACCGCCGATCGAGCGGGTCCTGCCCGGATTCCTGGAGTTCGCGGCCGGGGCCGTGCTGGTCGCGCACAATGCCCGCTTCGATACCGGGTTCCTGAAGGCGGCGGCACAGCGCAGTGAGACGCCCTGGCCCGCCTTCCCGGTGCTGTGCACGGTGCAGCTGGCGCGGCGGGTGCTCAGCCGCGACGAGGCCCCCTCGGTGAAGCTGTCCATGCTGGCGCAGATCCTCGGCTCCGAGACCCGGCCCACGCACCGCGCGCTCGATGACGCCCGCGCGACGGTGGACGTGCTGCACGCGCTCATCGCCCGCGTCGGCAATCAGGGGGTGCACAGCCTCACCGAATTGATGGACTATCTGCCCGAGGTGACTCGCAGGCAGCGCGCCAAACGGGTTATGGCGGTCGATCTTCCGGATACCCCCGGCGTCTACCTCTTCAGGGGGCCTTCGGATGAAGTCCTCTATATAGGGACCGCGGTGAATCTTCGCCGTCGTGTCCGCAACTACTTCACCGGTTCCGACACCCGCCCGCGCATGCGCGAGATGGTTCAGCTGGCGACGCGGGTGGATCACGTCGAGTGCTCGCACGGCCTGGAGGCCGGTGTGCGCGAACTGCGGCTGCTGCTCGCGCACACCCCGCCGTACAACCGCCGCTCCAAGTTCCCGCAGCGGGCCTGGTGGCTCACCCTCACCGACGAGCCCTTCCCCCGTTTCGCCGTCTCCCGCACCCCTACCCGGGATGCCCTCGGCCCCTTCACCTCCCGCGCCGACGCCCTGGAGGTGGCCGCGACGGTCGCCGAGCACTCCGGCCTGCGAACCTGCACCACCCGGATCCCCCGCACCGGCCATCACGATTGCCCGCCGGCCGTGGTCGGAGGTTGCCCCGCGAGCGCCGAAAACAGACCCCTATATATAGAGGAGTACGCGCAAGCCCCCGAAACAGTCCGGGCCCTGTTCTCCGGCCGCAGCGACGCGCTCCTGCAAGCCATGCACGACACAATCGAAACCCACTCCACCGCAGAACATTTCGAGGCTGCAGCCCGCCTGCGAGACCGCGCCTGCACTGTGATCCGAGCCCTCCGCCGCACCCAACGCCTGGCCGCCCTGGCCCGCATCCCCGAACTGATAGCTGCTCACCCCGACGGCACCGGTGGCTGGGAGTTCGCGGTAATCCGCCACGCCCGCCTGGCCTCCGCCGGCACCGCCCGCCGCGGCATCTCCCCCATGCCAGTGGTCGACCGCCTGGTCGCCTCCGCCGAAACAGTCATCCCACCCCGCCTCGGCACACCGCCACCCCACTCCACGAATCCCCACTCGGCAGATTCCCTCCCCACCACCGAACCGCTTCCGCCCTCCCCAGCCGCCGACCCCTATCCCCCACTCCGAGGGGCCCTGCCGGAAGAGGCAGGCCTCCTCGCCCGCTGGCTGGAACAGCCCGGCACCCGAATAGTCCGCACCACCGACGGCTACCACGAACCCCGCCTCGGCGCAGGCCCCTGGCTCACCTGGCTCGACCGCGCCCAAGCCGCCGCAACCACCGCCCTCACCGACCCATAACCCCCGACCGGCCCACGCCTCGCGCCGACCCAGCGCAAGCACACGGCCCCACCCCGCTCGACCACGCCCAAGCCGCCGCCCGCACCGAACCCCGCCCCTTTGTTGCCCAGCGCCGAGGGAGCTGTGGCGGCGGGAAAACCGGACAATCGACGCCATCAGCGCTCCCTGATCTTGATCCGATCTCGGTGGCTCGCACCGGAGTGCGCGACGTGGCGGACCGGATGGCCGAGCGTGAGCTCAGAGAGTCGCGCATCGACGGCGGGTTACTCGCTGTCGGCGGGCTGCGCAATGCCGAGGTTGGCTGGCGCGGCCGGTTCGAAGGCGGCGCGGTGCTGTTGGCACCAGGATTCGAAGGTACGGGGCTGACGAGAAAGGAGTTCCGTCACCGTATCGGTGCGGAGGCCGATGGTGTCGGCTCGCATGAGGGTGAACCATTCGAGGATGGCGGAGGCCAGGGCCGGTGGGGCTCCGTTGGGGTAGCGGGAGCGGAGGGCCTCTTCGGGGGTGGCTGCCTCGAGGACTTTGATTTCGCGGTTCAGGACTTGGGCCAGGACTGCTACTTGTTCGGCGACGGTGAAGGATTCGGGGCCGGTCAGGTTGTAGGAGTTGCCCTCGTGACCGTCCTCGATCAGGGCCTTGGCTATGACCGCGGCTATGTCGGCGGGGTGGATGGGGGCGTAGCGGCCCGGGCCCGTGGGGTCGTCGATCGGGTGCCCGGCGCGAATGGCGGGGGCCCATTCGAGGGCGTTGGTCATGTAGCCGCCGGGGCGGATGATCGTGGCGGGGATGCCGGTGGCGTGGACCAGGTCTTCGCGGTCGCGGTGCCAGCGGCCCATTGCGGGGAGGGGGTCGATCATGGCGTGGATCGAGGACAGCAGGACCATTCGGCGGACGCCTGCGGATTGGGCTGCGGTCAGGGCATTGTGGGCCAGGTCTGTGCCGATGCCGGGGATCAGCAGGAACAGGGTGGTTACGTCGGCGAACGCCGGTGTCAGGGTGGAGGGTTCGGTCAGGTCGCCGATGAATGGGTCGACGGTGGCGGGCAAGTCGGCGGCTCGGGCGGGGTTACGGATGAGGGCTCGGAATTCGGTTCCGGTGCGGGTCAGTTCGCGGGTCAGTTCTCGGCCGATGTTTCCGGTCGCGCCGGTGAGAAGTAGCATGATGTCTCCAGATCGTTAGCCGTCTATTGAAAACGTTAGACGGCTAACGATCGAGGGTCAATAGCTTTGTCGTCATCACGGAGGCCTGATGCCCGAGTTCCTCGATCTGCATGGCAGTACCTCGAAAGCCTTGCGGGCCTTGGCCGATCGCGATATGCGGCGACATGGACTGCACTTGGGGCAGAACCATGTGCTGGCCGTGTTGTGGGAAGAAGATGGGCGGACGCCGGGTGAGATGGCGGCCGCGCTCAATGTCACGACACCGACGATCGTCAAGATGGCGACGCGCATGACGACCTCGGGGCTACTGGTCAGGAAGCGCGATGAGCGCGATAACCGGCTGGTCCGGCTGTGGCTCACCGATCTCGGCCGGGAGCTGCGGCGGCCGGTCGAGGCGGACCGGAAGTCCTTGGAGGACAAGGTCACCGCGGATCTGACCGACGCCGAGCGCAAGCACCTCATGTCCGCACTCGCCAAGATTCACCGCGCCGCGACCGCCATGCTCGACGGTCCCATCGACTACACCGAAGCCGTGCCCGACTGATCGGACCCGAATCACGTTCTGTGGCTTGGCGCATGGCCGCGCCAGCGACGGTAGGCGTGGCTGAAGGCGGCGGTGTCGGAGTAGCCGAGGCGGCGGGAGACGGCTTCCACTGTCAGGCCTTCGGCCAGAAGTTCGACGGCGATCGACTCGCGCACCTGGTCGAGGAGGGTACGAAAGGTGGTGCCGTCGGCGGCGAGTCGGCGGTGCAAGGTGCGGTCGGACAGGCCCAGTCCGCGGGCGGCTTCGGCGAGGGTCGGCATGCGGGCCGGGTCCCGCAGTAGCAGGTGGCGAATCTGGGCGGCGGTGCCGGTGAAACGGTAGCGCTCGTCCAGGAGGCGTTCACACTGCTGGATGCAGGTGGCGGCGGTGGCCGGTTCGGGGGCGGGGGTGGGCTGGTCCAGGAGTTCGCGCGGGACGGTGAAGGCATTGCGGGGCGCCCCGGATTCGATGGTGATGAGAACGTCGTAGGCGGAGAGGAATACCTGGGCGAAGGCGATTTCCTCCGGTGTGGCGAGATCGCGGAGTTCCACCAGGACCGGGCGGTGCAGCCCGGCGACGAGATCACGCAGGGCGGGTGAGAAGAAGAGGCTGGCGGCGCGGGACCCGGCGACCAGGTCGCGGGGCAGTAGGAACGGGCGCACATCGGGCGGGACTTCCGTGTCGTCGACCTCGACCAACAGTCCGGCGGCGGTGTCCGTATAGGTGACGTCGAAGAAGACCGAGGTCAGGGCGGTGAACCGCTCGAGGATCGAGAAGGCTTCGCGCACAGTGGGACTCGATAGCAGCGCGTAGCCGAGTATTCCGGCGCTCGCGATGGAGTAGCGCAGACCGGTTTCCACGCCAAGCTCGCGCGGATCGCCGCCGCTGGCGAGCAGATTGCGGATGACGCGCAGTTCCTGCTCCGGCAGCACCAGTGCGCCCGGCTCGTCGAGATCGGTTGCGCGCAGCCCGGTTCCGGCCAGGCAGGTGTCGTCGGGCACGTGGTGATCACGCGCGGTGTCCAGCACATACCGTGCGGAGACCGCGGGGCGGGCAATGTCCCATCGAGACGGCCGAGCGGTGTCCCCCATGTGGCGGAACGTAACAAATACCGGTCGGATCGGCACATTCTTTGCCGGATCTCCGCTGCCTAACGTCATAACCAGGACTTCGGCGAAGAGGGGAACCATGACGACATCGACGATTCCATTTGATGCGGACCGGGCCAGGCGGATCGCGGCGGCGCGAGAGGCGGTCCCCGATCACGCGGTGGATCGCGTCGCGGAGGGCATGTTCCGCACCGACGCGCTGATCGATTCCGCCGTAGCGGATTTCGCGACCATGGGCCGCGGCGTGGGGTGGCGGATCTTGGGCGAGATGCTGCACACCAAAGGTCCCTCTTTGAGCGGCACGGCACCGGATTCACTGCGGGAACTGCTCACTCCCTTGCTGAATCCCCCGGACTGGTTCGATCCGGAGCAGGTCAGGCGCGGCGCCCAATTGTGGTGGCGATTCGCCCCCGCCGTGATCATCGGCTTGGGCGGCACCCTCATGACCGCCTACGCCTTCGGCGACCTGAACAAGCCGCAGGCCATGAACTCCCGTTCCGAGGCGATGGCCGCCCAGCGCTATGAGGAAACCTCCCGCTGGGTGCTGGCCGCCACCGCGCCGGGCGCGCTGATTCCCGGCGGGACCGGCTTCGACGCCACCATCCGGATCCGCTTCGTACACGCCATGGTTCGCCGTCATCTCCGCACTTGCGGGAAGTGGCAGCGCACCGAATGGGGTGAGCCGATCCACACCAGCGGCATGGCCGTCACCATCGACGGTTTCCTGCTGATGCCGCTGGCCATGCACGAGCTGCTCGATATGGATTTACGTGAGGACGAGCGTGAGGCGATCCGCCAGTTATGGTTCTGGATCGGCTATCTCATGGGTGTTCCCGATGAACTGCTACCGCATTCGATCGACGATGCCGCCGATATCAGCCGGGCCGCGACCATCGTCTTCGCCCCGCCCGACGAAGACACCGAAGTCCTGACCAAGGCTCTGCTGCGTGGTGGTCTGCGCGCCGAACGCGTACTGCCGAAACCTCTTTGGCCGATCGCCGCACCCGTCGTGCGGCCGGTGATGTCCACCCTCGTCTGGGGTGGCACCGGCCGAATCGTCAATTCCTACAGCAATCCCGAGGGCACCCCGCCCCGGAATCACCCGGTCATCCTCACCCTCCGCCAGGTCGCGAAGGTCCGGGAACACCTGCGCCGCAAGGGAAGACTCGGCACGGACCAGGACATCGCCCTCCGCCAGCGCGCCGTCCTGGAAGGCGCGCTGAACTTGATGAAGGCCGTCACCGACCCCGTCGATCCCCGTCACGCCGTCACCCCCGCCCGTCCCTGATACCGAAACAGCAGGCCCCGAGTCGATTTCGACTCGGGGCCTGCGCTTGCGGCAATTCAGCCGAGCTGAGCGAAGAAGCTGCGGATATCGGCGAGCAGCACCTCGGGCGCTTCGTGCGCTGCGTAGTGCCCGGCCGCATCGTTCGGCCCGCCGGCATTGACGCCGATGTCGTAGGAGTTCCAGCTCACGATGTTCTTGTGATCCCGCTCGGCGAACCGCCGAATCGACTGGAAGTCGCCCTTGAACATGGCCAATGCCGTTGGCACCGTGGTGGGTTCGGTCGGGTGCTCGCTGGTGTGGGCGTCCTCGTAGTAGAACCGAATGGAGGAGGCCGCGGTCCCGGTCAGCCAGTAGATGGCGGTATTGGCGATCACGAATTCCGGATCCAGGCTCTCGCCGAACAGTTGTGCGTTCCACCCGAGCAGCCCGACCGGCGAATCCGCCAGCGCGAAGGCGAGTGTCGCGGGCTGCTGGCTCTGCAAGGTATTGAACGCCATCTTGTTCTCGTGGAACCACTGCAGGTGTCCGAGCGCCGCCATGTCCTCGGCCGACAGACCCTCGAATTCGGCCGGATCGCCGGAGGGGAACGAGAACAGCTGCGTCACATGCACTCCCACGATGTGCTGTGGTGCGATGCGACCCATCTCGGGCGCGATCATCGACCCGGCGTCATTGCCGATCGCCCCGTACTGGTCGTAGCCCAGCCGGTTCATGAGCTCCACCCAGGCGCGGGCGGTGCGGTAGCGGTTCCAGCCGGTGCTGCGGGTCGGCCCGGAGAATCCGAACCCGGGCAGCGAGGGAATCACCACGTGGAAGGCGGGCTGATCCGCGGAGGGTTCGGTGAGCGCCTCGATCACGTCGAGATATTCGACAACCGACCCCGGCCACCCGTGCGTGAGGATCACCGGCAGCGCGTCTTCCCGCGAAGACCGCACGTGCAGGAAGTGAATGTCCTCCCCGTCGATCTCGGTGGTGAACTGCGGGTAGGCATTGAGCTTGGCTTCCAGTGCCCGCCAATCGAATTCCCGCGCCCAGTATTCGGCCAGCGCGCGCACCCGATCGCCGGGCACTCCGTAGGCATCGCCGACCCCGGCCAGCTCGTTCGGCCACAGTGCGCGGGTGAGCCGCTCGGAAAGGTCGTCGAGCTGGGTCTGCGGGACGTCGATGCGGAAGGGGCGGATGGCGTTCATCGAATCTCTCCTAGTTGGAACGGAATGTTTCGTTCTGTTTTAAGAGTAGCAGAACGGATCATTCCGTTTCAACCCCCAAGGCCAAAAAAGGGGAAGGCCCCGAGTCGAAAACGACTCGGGGCCTTCCCTTCAGAGCAGGTGACCTCAGTGGTCGGAGTGCGACCCGCCCTTGGCGGCGTCCTGGTGTGCTTCCAGGGCCGCGAGCATGTCGTGCTCTTCCTTGTGCGCGAGCTCGACATTCTGCTCGATCTCGGCATGCGGGTCGGCCCGCATGAACGAACCCGAACCGGGCTTGCCCGCCAGACCCAGCTTCGACATCTTCTTGGGCACCGGAGCGCCCTGGTACTCCAGCGGCAGCGGGTGGCCGTGCGAATCGACCGGACCCAGCGGCTGATGGATCTCGATGTACTCACCGTGCGGCAGGCGCTTGATGACACCGGTCTCGATGCCGTGCTCGAGCACCGCGCGGTCGCTGCGCTGCAGGCCGATGCAGAACCGGTACGCCACGAAGTAGGCGAGCGGCGGTGCCGTCAGCAGCGCGATCCGGAAGAACCAGGTCGTCGCGTTCAGCGAGATGTCGAACTTCAGCGAGATGATGTCGTTGACGCAGGCCAGGGTCAGCACCATGTAGAAGGCGATGGCCATGGCGCCGATGGCGGTACGCACCGGCACGTCGCGCGGACGCTGCAGCAGGTTGTGGCGCGCGGTGTCGCCGGTGAGCCGCTTCTCGATCCACGGGTAGGCGATCAGCACGGTGAACACCAGGCCCATGATCAGCGCGACCCAGAAGGCGGCCGGCACGGTGTGGCCCCAGAAGTACAGCTCCCACGGCGGCATGAGACGCGCCATGCCGTCGGTCCACATCATGTAGAAGTCCGGCTGCGAACCCGCGGAGACCTGAGACGGGTTGTAGGGACCCAGGTTCCAGATCGGGTTGATCTGGAAGACGCCACCCATGATCGCGACGATGCCCAGGGTGAAGGCGAAGAACGCGCCCTGGTCGGCGGCGAACACCGGGATGATGCGGGCGCCGACGACGTTCTTCTCGGTGCGGCCCGGTCCGGGGAACTGGGTGTGCTTCTGGTACCAGACCAGCGCGACGTGCGCGGCGATGAGCGCCAGGATGATGCCCGGCAGCAGCAGCACGTGCGCGATGTACAGGCGCGGAATGATGATGGTGCCCGGGAAGTCACCGCCGAAGATCAGCCAGTGCATCCAGGTGCCGATGACCGGAACGCCCATGGTGATACCGCCGAAGGCGGCACGCAGACCGGTACCGGACAGCAGGTCGTCCGGGATCGAGTAGCCGAAGAAGCCCTCGAACATGGCCAGGATCAGCAGCAGCGAGCCGATCACCCAGTTCGCCTCACGCGGCTTGCGGAAAGCGCCGGTGAAGAAGATGCGGAACAGGTGGATGATGATCGACGCCGCGAACAGCAGTGCCGCCCAGTGGTGCACCTGGCGCACGAACAGACCGCCGCGCACCTCGAAGGAGATGTTCAGCGCGGTCTCGTAGGCCCGCGACATGGTGACACCGCGCAGCGGCTGGTATGCGCCGTTGTAGACGGTCTCGCTCATCGACGGATCGAAGAACAGCGTCAGGTAGATGCCCGACAGCAGCAGGATGATGAACGCGTAGAGCGCGATCTCACCGAGCAGGAACGACCAGTGGGTCGGGAAGACCTTGTTGATCGAGCGCTTGAGGAAGGTGGCACCGCGGTACCGCTCATCCAGTTCATTGGCCTGCGTGGCCGCTTTGCTAGGACTCATGAACGACGCTCCCAGAAGGCCGGGCCGAGGGCTTCGGTGAAGTCGTGTACGGCGACCAGGTAGCCCTCGGAGTTGACGGTGATGGGCAGCTGCGGCAGTGCGCGGGCGGCGGGACCGAAGACCGGCTTACCCCATTCGGTCGCGGAGAACTGCGACTGGTGGCAGGGGCACAGGATTCGGTTGGTCTGCTGCTCGAACAGCGAGGTGGGGCAGCCCAGGTGGGTGCAGATCTTCGAGTAGGCGAAGTAGTCGCCGTAGTTGAAGCTCTCCTGGCCCTTGCGCTTGATGGCGCCCTCGGCGTCCTTGGTGCGCAGGCGAATCAGCATGACCGCGTTGCGGATACCGCGCAGAGACTGGAGGGTCTCGTGCTCGTCACCGCGCCATTCTTCCTTCCAGGGGAAGACGGTTTCCATGGCGCCGGCGTCCAGGTCTTCCGGCTTCACCAGGACGATATCCTCGGGACGGCCGGTGTCGCGACGCAGGTAGATGGTCTGGCCCTGGTAATCCGGGGTCCAGCCCGAGACCCACAGCGGCGACTTGTCGCCCTTGGCCCACGGGTTCTTGATCAGGCCGCCGACGAAGACGAACAGCGCGCCGACGCCGAGCAGGCCCGCACCCGCACCCGCGGTGCGGGTGATGAGCTTGCGGCGGCCCAGGGTCGAGGTCTCGAGCGCATCGGACAGCTCGGCGACCAGGGTGCGGCGGTCGACCTCCGGGGACCGGCCGTCGTGGCGGTCCTGGATGGAGATTTCGGCCGGGACGAAATGCTTGCGGATGAGCACCACGGCGATGCCGATCGCGAGCACGGCGACACCGAGGGTGATGCCGACCAGCGGGGTGTACAGCGAGTACGCGGCATTGCCGTCCTGGTGGCGGCCCTTGTAGGTCCACGGCCAGAACAGGAACACACCGATCAGCGCGGCAGCGGAGATCGCCGAGATGGCGAACCAGAGCGCCACGCGACGCTCGGCGCGCTTCTCCGCGCGGGTGCCCTCGACGGGCCAGCGCGGCGCACGGTAGGCGACATCGACGCCGTCGCGTTCGGTACCGAGCTTGACCAGCTCGTCCCGCGACATCGCATCGAGCTGCTCATCGGTGGGGTCGCCCCCGGTGGGGTTGTCCCCCATGCTGTTTCGCTCCTGTTCACTCATGATCGGGACCCGATCCACATCGCGGAGCCGACGAGGGCCACGATGCCGACGACCCAGATGGCCAGGCCCTCGGTCGCGGGGCCGAAGCCGCCGAGGCCGTAGCCGCCCTCGGAGCGGGTCTCCATGCGGTCCTTGATGTAGCCGACGATGTCCTTCTTCTCCTCCGGCGTCAGCTGCCGGTCGGAGAACTTGGGCATGTTCTGCGGGCCGGTGAGCATGGCCAGGTAGATCTGCTGCTCACTGGCTTCTTCCAGCGGCGGCGCGAACTTGCCCGAGGACAGCGCACCACCCTTGCCGGTGAAGTTGTGGCAGGACGCGCAGTTCATGCGGAACAGCTCGCCACCGCGGCCCAGGTCGGCACCCTCGATGAGGGACTCCTGCGCGATCTCGCCATTGCTGTCGCGGATCACGGTCGGACCGCCACCGTTGGCGTTGATGTACGCGCCGAGGGCATCGGTCTGGTGGGCGTCGAACTTCTCCGGCTTGCGGACGATCTGCGCCTCATTGCGGGCGGCCGGCATGCGGCCGGAGGAGACCTGGAAGTAGACCGCGGCCTCACCGACGCCGATCAGGCTGGGGCCGCGATCCGCGACACCCTGCAGGTTCGCACCGTGGCAGGTGACGCAGGAGGTGTCGTAGATCTGCTTGCCCTCGCGGATGAGCGCGGAGGTGTCCTCATGCGCGGTCGCGACCTGCGCCTGCGGAGTCAGGGCCGCTGCCGCGAAGCCGGCTCCGACGAGGCCCATCAGAAGAACCAGACCGCCGGCCAGACGCCGACGCATGCGGCGCTGCTTGCGGGTCTTGGTGGCCTCGCCGATCCCCTCGCTGGGATCTGGCGCTGACGGGGGAGATGAACTCATCTGTGTCCCTTTGGAGTAGACGGAACCGACTTGTCAAGAAGTTTCTGTGCCTACGGCGGCGGGCTGGTGCCGCGTCCGGCAGGTCGTCCGGGTTAGCGGACGAAGTAGATCGTGGCGAAGAGCCCGATCCAAACGATGTCGACAAAGTGCCAGTAGTAGGAAACGACGATCGCCGCGGTGGCCTGTGCCGGGGTGAACTTACTGACCTTGGTGCGGATCAGCAGGAACACGAAGGCGATCAGACCGCCGATGACGTGCAGACCGTGGAAGCCGGTGGTGATGTAGAACACCGAGCCGTACACGCTGCCCGAGATCGTGGTGCCTTCATTGACGAGGGCGTGGTACTCCGTGCCCTGACCGGCGACGAAGAACGCGCCCATGATCAGGGTGAGCACGTACCAGCGCCGCAGACCGAAGACGTCGCCGCGCTCGGCGGCGAAGACGCCCATCTGGCAGGTGAAGGAGGATGCGACCAGCACGGCGGTCACCGGCACTGCGAGCTTCAGGTTCAGCTCGGTCGGCTCCGGCGGCCAGTTGCCATGGGCCTGCGCGCGGGCGACAAAGTACATAGCGAACAGGCCGGCGAAGAACATCAGCTCGCTCGACAGCCAGATGATGGTACCGACGCTGACCATGTTGGGCCGGTTCAGCGAATGCACTCGCTGGGTAATGGCCGATCCTGGGGTCCCTACTGCGGTCGTCACGCCGGTAAGTATGACTTGTCGTAGTACGACAGGAGTAGCGGGGTACGAAACTTAGCCGTGCGTGTCGGAAAGCGCAGGGCGAGCGGGCCTCTCGACGAGGGCCTCGGCGTGTCACAGAGCAGCCTAGATTGCCTGGGTAAGAGGAAGCTGAGCCCAGCTCAGAGGGAGTGTGGAGATGTCTCGGTGGTGGAAGTCCTGGCGGCGCGGCGCGACAACGGAACTGGATCCCGCGCGTGTCGATCTGATCGTGGTGGCGTCGAGTTTCGATGACGCGGAAGCGTGTTCGGCCGCGCTGAGCAAGGCAATGAACTGGACCGCCGACCAACCAGTGGTGCTCAGACACCATCTGCGGATACCGCTCGCCCACGTCGATGCGGTGCAAATCATTGCCGCGCAGGACGGCTATCACACAGGTTCGCTCGATGATTGCGACCCCGCGAACCTGTCTTTGCAGCGAGTGCAAGTTCTGGATGCCCTGCACTGCTCGCAGGAACGCTCCCGCATGGCCGGGCTGGCCCAACGCCACGACGGCGACGCACTGGGCTGGGAGGCCCTGCAACCGGCTCCCGCGTCTCACGGATAGAGACGCGGCATCGGGCGGGAGAAAAGAAATAGCCCTCCCGCACTAGGCTTGCCCCAACAACACTGGTGTACGAACCTTCACCGGCGACGGAACGGAAGAGCAATGAGCGCGCGCAGCTGGAGAGAAATTCTCGGCATCCTCACCGATGGCAACGATCTGTCCTCGGACGAGGCCGCGTGGGCCATGAACGAGATCTTCACCGATAACGCCACCTCCGCGCAGATCGCGGCGTTCGGCGTGGCCATGAAGATGAAGGGCCCGACTCCCGCCGAGCTCAGCGGGCTGGCGGAGGGCATGCTCTCGCATGCGCGCCGGGTGCGCTTCGACGGGTCCGCCGTCGATATCGTCGGCACCGGCGGCGACCGTTCCGGCACGGTGAACATCTCGACCATGTCCTCGATCGTGGTGGCCGCCACCGGGATTCCCGTGGTCAAGCACGGCAACCGGGCCGCCTCCTCGAAGAGCGGCGGTGCGGATGTGCTCGAGGCGCTGGGCGTGAAGATCGCGCTCGGGCCGGAGTCGGTGGCCGAATGCGTGCGGCAGGTCGGGATCGGGTTCTGTTTCGCGCCGGTCTTCCATCCCTCGCTGCGGTTCGCGGGTCCGGCGCGCAGTGAGATCGGCATTCCGACGGTCTTCAATATCCTGGGCCCGCTGACCAATCCGGCGCAGCCCGGGGCGGGGCTGATCGGGTGCGCGTTCGCCGATCTGGTGCCGGTCATCGCGGGCGTGTTCGCCGAGCGCGGGGCCTCGGCGCTGGTCGTGCGCGGCAATGACGGCCTCGATGAGATCACCACCGCGGACACCACCGATGTGTGGGTGGTCGCGGGCGGGCGGCTCGCCGAAACCACCATCGACCCAACCAAACTCGGCATCGAGCGGGTGCTGCCGGAGGCCCTGCGGGGCGGGGACGCGGCCATGAACGCCGTCATCGCCCGCAATATGCTCGCCGGCGATCCCGGGCCGGTGCGCGATGCCGTGCTGCTGAATTCCGCGGCCGCCATCGTGGCCTACGAGCTCACCGCCGAGGACGTCGAGGGCGATCTGCACGACAAGCTGGCCGCCGCGCTGGAGCGGGTGAGCGCGGCCATCGACACCGGGGCCGCGGCCAAGTTGCTGGACCGCTGGGTCGAGGTCACCAACGTGCTCGGGTCGGACTGACGCCGGTCGAATCCGCGGTTCGCGAGGGTGATGCCGGGCGGGCCGGACACGGACGGCTCACCCATTCCGGAGCCAGGTGTGTCGATCGCCGATGCCGGACGGGCGTCGCGGCTAGAGTTTGCGCATTGATCAGGCGTTTTTCTCACCGGTGAGGAAGTGCGGCTCATGCGAAAAGGATTGGTTCTGCCCGGCCTGCTGGCCGTGGTGATTGCTCTTGCGCCGACAGCCGGCGCGGCTCCGGGGACGATTAATGTCAATGGCGAACGCTTTGACGATCCGTCAGGTTGCGTGGACGTTGCCCAGGTCTCCGGAAATCTGGAGATTCACAATGACACCTCGGGCCCGGTCACTGTGTTCACACATCACGGATGTGCCGGCGACGTCACCGGTGTGGTGCCGGAGGGATCGGTGAATACCTTCTTCGGCGCTTCCATCTCCGCCTAGTGGCACGTTCCGACCGGCAGCGGCGTATTCGCCGCGCCGGTGTCGATGCCTGTCCGGGGGTGGGCGGGAATCGTTGGCGGACAATCATTCTCGTCACGGCCGCGGTGCTGATCGGGTCGGCCGTGCTGGACATCGGCGTACCGGTGAGCACCGCGCATCCGGGCTCGGTTCCGGCGCGCATGAAGGAGTCGGCGGGCACGCTGGTCGTGGACGGCCACGACTACGACCAGCCGACGGGCTGCCTGACCGTCCGCAAGGTGCCGCGCCGCATTCAGGTCACCAATAACACCGATCAGCCGGTGCGCGTCTATCTGCTGCCCGGTTGTAAAGGCGGCGTCACGAATGTGGTCGAGCCCGGCGGGTCTGCCACTCCCCTGGGCGCTTCCGTCCAGGTCTGATGGTTATTCGCCGATCGAGAATCCGGCCTCGACATCGGCCTGCGAATACGACTTGAACGCGATGTGAGTGGCGGTGCGCAGCACCCCGTCGGTCTTGTTGATCCGGCCGGTCACCACTTCGGCGATCTGCTCGTGGTCGCGTACCCGCACGATGGCGATCAGATCGACATCGCCCGCGCACGAGTACACCTCGGCCACGCCCTTGATATCGGCCAGCGCCTGCGCCGTCTCGGGGATGCGGGCGGAGTCGGCATGGACAAGCACGATCGCGGTAATCATGTGGCCAACTCTAGGCGATCGCCGCGGCCGGGCTCGGCTATCCGGGCCCGGCGCGGATCGAATGAACCACTGCCGGGCCCGCGTTCACATTGGGCGGTGGTCACCACTGGCCGGGGACGTAATCTCCACCCACCATTCCGGCGATGACATTGAGCCGGTTCCAGGCGTTGATGGTGGCGATCAGGGAGATCAGCGCGCCGATCTGGTTGTCGTCGTAGTTCTTGCGGACCTGTGCCCAGGTGTCCTCGTTGATGGCCTGGTTATTGTCGGCCAGGCGGGTGCCTTCCTCGGTGAGGGCGAGGGCTGCGCGCTCGGCCTCATTGAAGACATTGGATTCGCGCCAGGCGGCGACCATGGCCAGGCGGACCGCGGTCTCGCCATTGTGGGCGGCGTCCTTGGTGTGCATGTCGAGGCACATGCCGCAGTTATTGATCTGCGAGGCGCGGATCTTGACCAGTTCCTGGGTGGCCTTGGGCAGCGTGGACTCGTCCACGACGCGGGCGGCGGTGGCGATGCGCTTGCTGAACTTGCCGGCAACTTCGTTCTCGTACAGGGCGAAGCGGGTCATTGTCTTGCTCTTTTCCGTGTGTTGTTCGTTGACTTCATGAGGTAGACGACGCAGCGCGCGGCGGTGTGACACGGGGGTCGCTGTGATGCCGGTCACCGCTTGCGAGCTGCTGCCGATTCAAGAATGGCCGGGCGGGTTGATACTTCGGCGATTCATGTGCTGTCGGCCCGCGATGCGGTGCCCCCATAATTCAGATCTTGATTTCGCGAAATCGGCCACCGGAGGGGAGGTCTCGCGCGATCATGAGTTTCGAGGAATGTGAACCGACCGGTAGTCACTCTCCGACTGCCTAGGGGGTTGCGATGCTTTATCAGCTGCGCGTACATACCCGCCCGACCACTTCGGGCCGACATCGGAAGAAAACATCCACGCGCGGCTGGCAGCGCGTTTCCGCCGCTGCCTGGCGCACCAGTCCCGGACGGCATCGCCGCCCGATCCCGAATACCCTGCGCACCAATGCCGCCCGGGCATTGCTCGCGGGCGCGACCGTCACCGTGCTGGCCACGGCCGCCGCACCCGCCTACGCCGCCCCAACTCCCCCGCCGATCAATCCGATCGCCGGATTGACCAGTGACATGCTGGCCGCCATCGATTCACTGAAGACCATTTCCCTGCCGGGCCTGGACCTTCCGGGCCTGGAACTGCCCGCATTGTTCAGCCCGGACACCGCGATCGTGGTGCTCGGCTACGGCCTGCTGCCGGACGGTGCGATGCGGCCGGAGCTGGAGGCCCGGCTCTATGCCGGATACGTGTCGGCGCTGCTGTCTCCGGATGCGCCGGTCATCGTGACCGGCGGTAATCCGCAGAACGGCGTGACCGAGGCGCAGGTCATGGCGCAGTGGCTGATCGATCGCGGTATCTCGGCGGCACGCATTCACACTGAGACGCAGGCGAATTCGACGGTGCAGAATGCGGCGTTCTCGGCGCAGCTCATGACGGCGATCGGCGCGCACGCGGCCATCCTCATCACCTCGGCGGACCATATCGCCCGGGCGCTCACCAATTTCAAGGCGGCGGGCATCGCGGTGGTGGCGACCATGACGCCGGACGAGACGCCTATGTCGGCGCAGCCGTTCGGGCCGGGCAAGTAGGGTTCTCCCGAAAGACGAAGGCCCGCCGGTCGATTCGATCGGTGGGCCTTCGTGTTTCGAGGTTCAGGAGAGGTAGCGGGCGATGCCCTGGGCGACGCACGCGGGCTTGGTTTCGCCGTCGATCTCGATGGTGACCGTGCGGGAGACCTGCACGCCGCCGGGGATATCGGTGATCGCGTCTAGAGTGATCCGGCCACGGATGCGGCTGTCGACCAGCACCGGGTTGATGAACCGCACCTTGTCCAGCCCATAGTTGATCGCCATGCGCGCGGCGCTGACCGTCATGATCTGCGCGGTGATGGGGATCAGCAGCGACAGTGTCAGGAATCCGTGTGCGATGGTGCGACCGTACGGGCCTTCCGCCGCGCGATCGGCGTCGACGTGAATCCACTGGTGGTCATCGGTGGCGTCGGCGAATTTGTCGATGCGCGCCTGGTCGATGGTGATCCAGTCGCTGACTCCGACCTCGGTGCCGACCGCGGCCCGCAGCTTGTCGAAATCGCTGAAGTCGATCATGTGAAGCGCTCCTTCAGTTCTCGCTTGAGCACCTTGTGGGTGGGTCCCAGCGGCAGCTCGGTGAGGAACTCCACGCGCCGCGGGTACTTGTAGCGCGCCACGTGCTCCTTGGCGTAGTCGATGACTTCCTCGGCCGTCACCGGCTCGGCGGGCACCACGACCGCGAGGATCTCCTCGCCGTAATTCTCATCGGGGATGCCGATCACCGCCACCTGCGCGATCTTCGGATGCCGCAGCAGCGCCGCCTCGACCTCGGCCGGGTACACATTGAAGCCGCCGCGAATGATCATTTCCTTGATCCGGCCGACGATGCGCAGATAGCCGCCGTCGTCCTTGGTACCGAGGTCGCCGGTGCGGAACCAGCTGTCCAGCATGACTTCCGCGGTGGCCTCGGGCTTGCCGGTGTAGCCGCTGAACACATTGTGGCCGCGCACCACGACCTCCCCGATTTCGCCGGTGCGCAGCAATTCGATGCGGTCGAGCACGCCGGGATTCGCGATCTCCACGTCCACACCCCACACCGGATGCCCGACGGTGCCCGCCTTCGGTCCGAGTATGGGCTGGTTCACCGTGGCGGTCGGCGAGGTCTCCGAAAGGCCGTATCCCTCCAGCACATACGCGCCGTACACTCGCTCGAAGTCCTCCATCACCGATGGCGGCAGCGAGGCTCCTCCGCTGAGACAACGTCGCAGTTTCGGCAGCTCTGGGGCGTCGCGAGCGGCGTCGAGGAGCCCGAGGTACATGGTGGGCACGCCGTGGAAGGTATTGACGTTCTCTTCGATCATGAGCCGGATGGCTTGTGCCGCATCGAATCTCGGGATGAGCACCAGTGTCGCCCCGACCCGCCAGATCGAGTTCATCGACACCGTCTGCCCGAACACGTGGAACAGCGGCAGCGCGCCCAGCGCGATGTCGTCACGGTGAGCTTCATTGGCGTCGAAGGCATTCACCGTCGAACCCATGACCATATTGAGGTGGCTGAGCTCGGCTCCCTTGGGCCGCCCGGTGGTGCCGCTGGTGTAGAACACCACGGCGGTGTCGAGTGGGCTGCGCGCCAGGAAGGTCGGGATGGGTTCGGCGGCCAGTTCTTTCGGATTCACACACTTGATTCCGACCCGCGCTGCGGCCGCCGTGCCCACCGCCGCCACCTGTTCATGACAAACGAGCAGCGTGGCGGCACTGTCACGCAGCACGTATTCGGCCTCGCCGGCGGTGAGCAGCAGATGCACCGGCACCACCGTCGCCCCGGCCGCGAGAATCGCGAAGTAGGCCCGCGGGAAATCGACGGTATTGGGTCCCATGAGCGCGACCCTGTCCCCTGGCCGCACACCGAGTTCCATGAGCGCGGCGGCCTGTTCGCGCGCCTGTCGCCACAACTCGGCGAAGGTGATCCGCTGAGTTCCCTCGATCAGGGCGATATGGTCGGGCCGCCGCCGCGCGGGTTCTGCGAGAATGCTTGCCAGAGAAAGAGTCGCGGTCATCTGTCTACAATCCCATATCCTTCGCAATGATCATTTTCATGACTTCGCTTGTGCCGCCGTAGATCCGGTTGACGCGGTTGTCCGCGTACAGTCGCGCGATGGGGTATTCATTGATGAACCCATATCCGCCGTGCAGCTGGAGGCAGCGGTCGATGACGCGCGCGGCCACCTCGGTGCAGAACAGCTTGGCGGAGGCGGCATCCGCGGGCGTCAGCGTCCCGGCATCCAGGGCCTCGAGCCCGCGATCGACGACGGCTTCAGCGGCATCCACCTCGGCCTGGCAGGCGGCCAGCTCGAACTTGGTGTTCTGGAAGCTGGCGACCGGCTGCCCGAAGACATTGCGCTGCTTGGTGTATTCCTTGGCGAATCGAATCGCCGCCGTGGCCTGTGCGTACGCGCCGACGGCAATGGACAGGCGTTCCTGCGGGAGGTTCTGGCCGAGATAGGAGAAGCCCTTGTTCTCCTCGCCGAGCAGGTCTTCCAACGGCACCTTGACGTCGGTGAAGTTGAGTTCGGCGGTGTCGGAGGTCTTGAGCCCCAGCTTGTCCAGCTTGCGGCCGACGACATACCCGGGCGATTTGGTATCCACCACGAACAGCGAAATGCCGTGCCGCCGATCGTCTTCGCGCGGCGCGGCGGTGCGGGCGCAGACGATCACACGGTCGGCATGCACGCCGCCGGTGATGAAGGTCTTCGAGCCGTTCAGCACATAATGCGTGCCGTCCTCGGAAAGCTTTGCCGTGGTGCGCATTCCGGCCAGATCCGAGCCGGTGCCCGGCTCGGTCATGGCGATCGCGAACATGATCTCGGCGGCCACGAAGCCGGGCAGCCAGCGCTGCTTCTGCGCCTCGGTGGCCAGGTGCTTAAGGTACGGCAGGCACAGTCCGACGTGCACGCTCGAGCCACCGAAAGAGACTGCGGCGCGGGCGGTCTCCTCGATGAGGATGGTCTGGAACTTGAAGGATTCGATGCCCGCGCCGCCGAACTCCTCGGGCACCTCGATGCCGAAGACGCCGAGTTCGGCCAGCTTGTAATAGAACTCGCGCGGGACGATCCCGGCCTCGTACCACTCGTCATAGACCGGCGCGACCTCGGATTCGATGAACGCCCGCACCGTCTTCCGGAAGGCGTCGTGGTCGGCGTCGAAAACTGTTCTCTGCATGACTAACTCCTGTAGAGCATGTGCGGGATTCAGGGGGAACCCCTGAGAGTCCCGAGAGTTGGGACAGCTCAGAGCTTGCGGCCACCGTCGACGTAGATGGTCTGGCCGGTGACGAACGAGGAATCCTCCGAGCACAGGAACGAGACCACGTTCGCGATATCGGCCGGTTCGCCGACGCGGCGCAGCGGGGTGACTTCGGCTGCCGCCTTACGGAAGTCGGCGGGATCCACGCCCACGCGCGCGGCGGTGGCATCGGTCATATCGGTGACGATGAAGCCGGGCGCGACCGCATTCACATTGATGCCGTACGGGCCGAGTTCGATGGCGAGCGTGCGGGTGAACCCCTGAATGCCCATCTTGGCGGCCGAGTAGTTGGCCTGCCCGCGACTGCCGAGCGCGGACACGCTGGAGGTGTTCACGATCTTGCCGGACTTCTGCTTCACCATGTACCGCTGTGCGGCCCGGCTGCACAGGAACGCGCCGCGCAGGTGCACCGACATCACGGTGTCCCAATCCTCCACGGACATCTTGAACAGCAGGTTGTCGCGCAGCACGCCCGCATTGTTGACCAGCACGTCGATCGAACCCAGTTCGGCGGCGACCCGTTCGAAGGCCGCGTCCACCGAGGCTTCGTCCGAGACATTGCAGCCCACCGCGATGGCCTTGCCGCCGGCGGCGACGATCGTATCCACGGCCGTCTTACAGGCGGCTTCGTCGAGGTCGGCGATGGCGACGGTGAATCCGTCGGCGGCCAGGCGGGCCGCGGTGGCCGCGCCGATTCCGCGGGCCGCACCGGTGACGAAGGCAACTTTCGACATTCGGTTCTCCTTCAAAGTCATTGTCAGAGGAAGGCGTTCACGCCGGTGAGCGCGCGGCCGATGAGCAGTTTCTGGATCTGGCTGGTGCCCTCGTAGAGAGTCAGCACGCGCGCGTCGCGCAGGTACTTGGACACCGGGTATTCGTCGATATAGCCGTATCCGCCGAATACCTGAATGGCATTGTTGGTCGCCTTCACCGCGGCTTCACTGGCGAACAGTTTGGCGACGGACGCCTCGGTGCCGAACGGCTTACCGCGTTCGACGAGGTCGGCCACCCGCCAGGTGAGCAGCCGCGCCGCCTCCACATCCACCGCGATATCGGCGATGAGTTCCTGGACCAGCTGGTAGGAGGCGATCGGCTTACCGAACTGTTCGCGTTCCTGAGCGTATTTCACGGCGGCCTCGAGGCAGCCGCGGGCAACCCCGACGCATCCGGCGGCGACGCCCATGCGGCCCTTGTCCAGCGCACCCATGGCGATCTTGAAGCCCTGCCCGAGCTCACCGAGCCGCGCGGAGTCGGGGACGCGCACCCGGTCGAGCACGAATTCGGCGGTGGCCTGCCCGCGCAGTCCGAGCTTGCCCTTGATCTCGGTGCGCGTGAATCCGGGCGCATCGGTCGGCACCAGGAACGCGGTCACGCCCTTCGGCCCGGGTCCGCCGCTGCGCGCGAAGATGATCGCGATATCGGCCCAGGTGCCATTGGTTATGAACATCTTGGTGCCGGACAGCAGCCAATCATCGCCGTCCTGAACGGCTTTGGCGGTCAGGTTCCCGGCATCGGATCCGGTTTCCGGTTCGGTGAGCCCGAAGCATCCGATGGATTCCCCGGAACAGATGCGCGGCAACCATTCTCGCTTCTGTGCCTCGGTCCCGTAGGTCTTGATCGACTTCCCGACCAGCCCCAGCGATACCGAGACGATCCCGCGCACCGAGCTGTCCCCGCGCCCGAGTTCCTCCAGCAGCAGACAGTAGTCCAGCGCGGTCCCGCCGGACCCGCCGTACTCCTCCGGAATCTCGATCCCGAGGAACCCCATATCGCCGAGCTTGCCGACGATCGCGGTATCCACGGCCTCGGCTCGATCCCATTCGGCCGCATACGGGATGACCTCTTTGTCCACCCAGGCGCGCGCGGTGTCTCGCAGTTCCCGCTGCTCGTCGCCGAGTTCGAAGTCCATGGCTTGATAGCTCCTAACCGAACGTTGTTAGGTTTATGACTCCGAAGTTATCCTAACGGTGTTCGGTTTATCAAGGGCGGAGTGATAACTTCAACAGCAGAGTCGGCAGCGAAGGGGAGGTGAGCCGCATGGCCAGGCCGAAAGTGCCTCTGCTGAGCCGCGACCGCATTCGCGAGGCGGCCCTCACCCTCTTGGATCGAGACGGCCTCTCCGACCTGTCCATGCGCAAACTGGCCGCCGAACTGGGAGTCCAAGCCGCCTCCCTCTACGGGCACTACCCCACCAAGGACGACCTGCTCGACGACATAGCCCGCGGCATCATGTCCCGGGTCGACACGTCGGCCTTCGATGAGGGCGACTGGCGGCACGGCCTGACCTCCTGGGCCCGCTCCTATCGCGCGGCACTGGTCCGGCACCCGAACTTCGTCCCCTACCTGGCATCAGGCCCCGGCAATCGCGACGAGAACCTACGCGCCGCCGACGCCGTCCACGGCGGCCTGGTCTCCGCGGGCTGGCCCCCACGCGATGCCACCCTCATCGGCGCGTCCACCCGCTACCTCGTCATGGGCTCCACCATCGGCTCCTTCTCCCGAGGCTTCGTGGACGATGTCCAGGTCTACCGAGACCGCTACCCCCACCTCGAACAGGCCCACCTGCTCCGCGCCAAGGCCGACGAGATCGATACCGACAGCTTCGAATTGGCCCTGTCCGCCTTCACCGACGGCCTGCAACTCCGCTTCGAGGCGATCACCGACCGCCGTTCGCGCCGCCAGGTACGCCGCGCGAAACCCACCTAGCGAGGTCGCGCGTCAGTCCTTGCCGCGTCCGGCCTTGATCTCGAAGTTCCAGTTGTATCGCCGGACGATTTCGGCGATGCCCGCGCCGGGGCGTCCGGCGGGTGGGCGGATGAAGGTGCACTCGCGGCGGACCACCAGTTCGCCATTGATGTTCTCGATGACGGCCAGGACCGCGTCGCGGGAATTGTCATTGCAGCCGTCGAGGGTCATTTCGATCGGGGCGCTATTGAGCGGGTACAGGGTGGCGGTCGCGTGGACGCCGCGGAAATCCGGTGCGCCTTCATACAGCGAGGTGAAGACCAGGATGCGGCGGAACAGCGGGGTGAAATCCAGGTTGATGTCGAGGTTTTCGCCATTGGCGCTGGCGCCGGTGCGGTCGTCCTGGTCGAGGCGGATGAACGGCGGGTTGGTCAGGTCGCCGAACCTGCGGTCCAGTGCGCGCACGGAACCGATTGCGCCATTGACCAATTCGTAGAAGCAGCACAGGTCCAGGTCGAGATCGCGTTTGCGGCCGAAGAGGCCGGTGCCGCGGGTGGTGGTCCAGTTCAGGTTGAACCGCATGGTGCCGCCGGTCGCGCCGGACTTGGTCAGCGAGACGGTGGGCGATTCCTTGGTCAGCGAGATCTTGGACAGGCTGACCGGAGTCGGGCGCTGCTGCGGCGGCGGGGGCACGAACTGCTGCGCGGGCGGCGGCACGAACTGCTGTTGGGGTGGAGGCGTGTATTGCTGCTGCGGTGGCGGGGGCGGCACGTACTGCTGTGTGGGCGGCTGTGTGTACTGCTGCTGCGGTGGTTGTGTGTACTGCTGCCGCGGCGGCGGTGGTGGCACGTACTGCTGCGTCGGCGGGGGCGTGTACGGCTGCGCGGGCGCGTCATCGACGGAGATGCCGAAATCGGTTGCCAGTCCGGCCAATCCCGAGTCGTATCCCTGGCCAACCGCACGGAACTTCCAGGCCCCTTGACGCCGGTATAGCTCGCCGAGCACGAAGGCGGTTTCGGTGGTCGCGCCGGTGCTGTCGAAACGTGCCAGTTCGGCGCCGTTGGAGGCGTCCAGTACTCGCACGTACAAGCCCTGGAACTGGCGGAAGGTGCCGCCGCTCGCGGAAGCCGCGATGACGATGGTCTCGATCTGCGGTTCCACCTGCGCCAGATTGGCGGACAGCACGTCCAGCACCGTCGGTCCGTGCTGCTTGCCCTCGTGCCGGACCGCACCGGTGGGGTGCACGGGCTGGTTGTAGAACACGAAGTCATTGTCGGAGCGGACTTTTCCGCTGACCAGCAGGAGCGCGGACGCATCCGCGTCGGGAACGCCCTGCCCCGCTTGCCATCCCAGCTCGATCCGCACCGCGTTCGCCGGCACCGGAACATTGGCGCCCTTCATCATCCCCACGAGCGTCAACTTATACGACGAGCAGGACCATTGTCAGTACATGGTTAATTTTTTCAACCTGAAGATAGAGTTTTTCAACCAAGGCGCGATACGCTGAGAGGCATGCGGAGCTACGGTCAGTACTGTTCGATTTCCCGGGCCCTCGATGTCGTGGGAGACCGGTGGACGCTGCTGATCATTCGTGAACTGCTGCTTCAGGGTTCGTGCCGCTACACCGACCTGAAGAACGGCCTGCCCGGCATTGCCGCGAACCTCCTGTCGAACCGGCTGCGCGAGCTCGAACAAGCCGGGCTGATCGGCCGCGAGGACGCACCGCCGCCCGTGGCGACCACCCTCTACCGGCTCACCGACGACGGTCTGGCACTGGAGCCCGCGCTGAAGGCCTTGGGGCTGTGGGGACTTCGCTATATGCCGATCGTGCGACCCGAGGATGCCTTCCGGGCGCAATGGCTCGCCTACGCACCGGCCTGGTTCGTCACCGATGCCGAGCCGGACACGCCGCCGGTGACCATTCAGCTGATCTCCTCGGGGGAACACGCCGTCCTCGAAGTCGGTGCGGGGCAGGTCGATTCGCGCATCGGCGAGACCGCTGACCCCGATCTGATCCTGGACGGACCCCCGCACACCGTGCTCGGCCTGCTCACCGGCGTGATCACCCTCGAGCAGGCCGTCCAGCTCGGGCTGACCACCCGGGGCCGCCGCGACATACTCACCCGCCTCCAGCCCACCACTTAGGGAACGACCATGACGCACACGCAAATCCCCGCGCAATACCGGACCGGGCGAGCCCGCATCAATATCGAGCAGGCCCTCGCCGACGCGGGCAAGGATCTCGATCGCCTCGAACCCGGTGATCTCGCCATGCTGGAGGACTTCCACACCAGCGGGCGCATCGCGACCTACCACCTCGCGGAGCTGCTCACCCTGACGCCCGGGACCGAAGTGCTCGACGCGGGCACCGGAATTGGCGGCACCGCACGGTATCTCGCCACTCGCTTCGACTGCCGGGTCACCGGCGTGGATATGGTCCAGGAGTACTGCGATACCGCCGACTGGCTCAATGGTCTGGTGGGTTTGGCCGATCGAATCGTCATCCGCCAGGGCGACGTGACAGATCTTCCCTTCGCCGATGCCAGTTTCCAGGTGGTTTTCAGCCAGCACGTGCAGATGAACGTCCCCGACAAGGCTGGTCTCTACCGCGAGGCTCGCCGAGTTCTCGCCACCGGTGGCCGCCTCGCGATCTGGGACATCGTCGCTGGTGACGGCCGCGCGCTGGACTATCCACTCCCCTGGGCCGAAGCCCCCGAGCAAAGCCACCTGACTTCGCCTGCCGCATTGCGCAGCACGCTCGAGTCGACCGGTTTCGGCATCGAACATTGGGCGGACCTCACGGACTCTTCGGCGGCGACGATGCGGACCGTGCTCGCCCTCCCCGAGTCCCCGCTCGGACTGCACGCCTTCGTCCCCAACTTCCGCGAGCGGGCCGAACACCTCACCGAAGCCCTGGCCGACGGCCGTCTGCGAGCCATTCAGGTGGTCGCCGGAGCGGAGTGATCGCGGGATAGATCACCTCGTTCCCCACTGGCAGTGGCGTTATCGCAATACAATTTGTGTCTCATCTCGTTCCAGCATGTCGATTTTCGACCCTCTCGAGAGGGGCATTGGCCGAAATGATCACTGCGAGATTCGCCGCCGCCTGCGCGGCCGTTTTCATACTCACCGGCGGCCTGCTCACCGCGGGCTCGACCACCCCCGCCGAGGCCTACGGCCCCTGGTCCTGCGCCGCCGGTAACCCCCTGCAACCCACCGCGGAACTGTTCGGCACCACCAATACGGCGACCATCACCGACCCCGCCGACCCCCGCCTCAATGACTCACTCACCCAGTTCGAACTGGAGGTGAACCTCACCGCCGCAATGGAACTCGGCCTTACCGTGCACTCCGAACCCATCGACGGCGTCTTCTGGTCGGAGGAGTCCCAGCAGATCACCTACGAGCCCTCCCGCCGCTTCGAACTGGCCTGCACCGGCCGCGACAATCTCTGCTGGATAGCCGACGACCTCCGAGTCCGCTACAACCAGGAAGCCGTCCTGGGCATCGAATTCCTCTCCGCCGACAATGAACGCGCCGACGGCTTCGAAGTCCGCATCCCCGGCGTGGACCGAACCCGCCTACACGACGCCCTCCTGGCCGACCCCACAGCCCGCGACCGCCTAGGCGGCGGCTCGGTGACCGAAGACGGCACCCTGATCCTGATAGCCGACCGATCCGCCCTCACCGAGGCCCAATCCTTCGTCAAAGGACTGGGCGCGCAATGGGATCCGTCCACAGTCCAATACGGAGACCGCCAGATGGTCACCGGCTACTGCACCCCGGGCGTCTACTTCTAGCCCCGCCGGAACCCCAGAATCGGGTAGCGCGGATCCGTGCCCCCGGCCCGAGCTTGCCCATGCCCGACAAAGGAACCCGCCGCGGCCAGATGCAGCCCATGGCGCGCACCGAGATGGGTGAGCAGGGCACACGTGTCGGCGCGCTCCCGGTCGCTCGGCGGGGCGTCGGCCGCCACGCGCATGGCGGCGGTTTTGTCCGTACGCGGCCGCTTCCTCGTCATAGTCAAGCACTGCACCATCATCGCGCGGTCAGCAATCACTCCCACGACTTGACTCTGTCTTATGGGAAGGGTTCATGCTCTCAGCGTGGATGGATTGTTGAGCATCGGCGACTTCTCCGCACGATGCGGCCTATCGGCCAAGATGCTTCGCTCATACGCTGCTGCCGGCCTGCTGGTCCCGGCCGCAGTTGATCGGGTTTCGGGCTACCGCTACTACTCGACCAGCCAATTACACCAAGCTCGGGTCGTTGCGCTGTTGCGCCGAGCGGGGATTGCGGTCAGCGACATCGCCGAGTTCTACGACCATCCTGACCCTGTCCAGCTCGATCACTGGGAGCGCGAGGTCGCGCGAGATTCTATGACCCGGCGTCAAGCATTGGTCCAGGCCCGAGCCGCATTGGCACTGGGCGAAGTCCCCCCACCGGCTTCGGCCGAAAGCTCGAGAAAAGGATCTGAAATGAGAACGAATTTTCTCGCGGGAGTGGCCACCCAGAAGGGTGGGCGCGATACCAACCAGGACGCGGTGCTCGTAGGAGACGGGTTGTTCGCGGTGGCAGACGGTCTCGGGCGACGCGGCGATGTCGCCAGCCGACTTGCCCTGGACACGCTCGGCGTCGCATTCGCCGCAGATCGCAGCATTTCAGGGCTGCTCAACGCGTGTCGAGAAGCCAATCAGGCTGTCTGGCAGCAGGCGAGCGCCGAGGGCGAAGATGCACCGATGGGGACCACTCTGGCGGCCGTCGCGATCACGTCTGACGTGGGCGTTGTCGTTGTCCACGTCGGCGACTCACGCCTGTACCGGTTTCAGCAAGGACGCCTGGACCAGCTCACGCTTGACCACACCTTCGTCGGCGATTTGATCCGCAGCGGCAAGCTCAGCGAAGAAGACGCCCAGACCCACCCGCACCGGCAGATCCTCACTCGAGCACTCGGCGTCGGCCCGGTCGCCGACATCGACTTCGCCGGGGTGTCCTGCGAACCCGGTGATCGCTTGGTTCTTTGCACCGACGGCCTCTTCAGAGCCCTACCGGCCGACGACCTGGAGGCCGGATTGGCAACAGAGAACGGACCCCAGCAATCCGCCGACCAACTGGTCGCAACTGCGGTGGCACGCGGTGCAGAAGACAACGTCACCGCCATGATCCTCGCCGCCTGACGGACACTCAGCCTCGACCGGGGCCTCCCCACTGGTGTGCAGCCTGCCCACCACCTAGGAACCTGCCCAGGTCAACAGTTTGTCCACCGGCCAGGTGTTGATGATTCGGTCGGCGGGGACGTTGTTGTCCACTGCGCGTTGGGCGCCGTAGCCGAGGAAGTCCAGTTGGCCGGGGGCGTGGGCGTCGGTGTCTATGGAGAAGTCGCAGCCGAGGTCCAGGGCCAGCTTCAATAGTCGAGTGGGTGGATCGCGGCGTTCCGGCCTGGAGTTGATTTCTACGGCGGTGCCGTAATCGCGGCACGCCGTGAACACCTGCTCCGCATCGAACTTCGACTCCGGCCGAGTCCCCCGATTCCCCTCGACCAGTCGGCCGGTGCAATGGCCAAGGATGTCGGCTTGACCACCCGAGACGGCCCGGACCATTCGGCGGGTCATTGCGGCGGGCTCCATTTTGAGCTTGGAGTGCACGCTTGCCACCACGATGTCCAGGCGCTCGAGCAGTTCGGGCTCCTGATCGAGGGAGCCATCATCGAGGATGTCGACCTCGATTCCGGTGAGAATCCGCATCGGGGCGAACTGCTCCCGAAGCTCGTCGATCACCTCGAGTTGCTCCCGCAGCCGGTCGGGCGACAGCCCATTGGCCACCGTCAACCGGGGCGAATGGTCGGTCAACGCACAGTATTCGTGCCCCAAGGCCTTCGCGGCGGCCATCATCTCCGCGATGGGCGCGGAGCCATCCGACCAGTTCGAGTGCACGTGCAGGTCACCCTTCAGGGCCGCCCGCAATTCCCCACCGCCCAAATCCTGTGCTGCGGCCCGCAATTCGACCAGCACATCGGGCTCGCGCCCAGCCCACGCCTGCGCGATCACCGCAGCGGTCTTCGGCCCGATCCCCGTCAGCGACTGCCACCCATTCGACTTCCCCAGCGCCTCCCGCTGAGCCTCATCCAGCCGCTCGATAATGTCGGCGGCATTCCGATAGGCCATCACCCGCCTGGACTCCTCACGGGCCCGGTCCTTGTAATACGCAATCTGACGCAGCGCAACCACAGGATCCATCCCTCCAGTGTCCCCTCTCTCCATGACGAAGGCCCCGAGTCGGAATCGACTCGGGGCCTTGCGCTTGGGTACGGGTTACTTCAGGCGGAGGTTGCCGAAGAGGCCGTCCTTCTCGTCTTCCGGACCGGCCGTGAAGTAGAGGGCGTCGGCGTCGCCGAGGGATTCGCCATTGCCGAACATCAGGCCCCAGAGGCCTTCGATTTCGATGGGTGCCCCGGTGGTGTTGCGCAGGTAGTCCACGAACTTGCCGGACTGGTCATCGAGGGCGAGGATGTGGCCCGCGCCGCTGAAGTTGCCGACGAGGATCTTGCCGCTCAGGGGGCCGAAGCCTTCGGGGGCGATGGTGACGCCCCAGGGGTTGTTGAAGCGGTTGTCGCCGTCGAAGGTGCGCACGAGCTTGCCGGTGGCGTCGAATTCGGCGAGTTTGCCCTTGGCGGCCTTGTTGTTGGCGGCCTTTTCGGCGTCCTTGTCGACGCCGTCCTCTTCACCGACGTCGATCTTGGTGGCGTCGACCTCGTCGGGCTTGGTGGCGGCGTAGGAGATGAAGACGCGCTTGCCGACGGTGGTCACGTTCCAGGGGGCCGGGTCGCCGGGCTTGACCTGCTTGCCCTTGGCGGCGTCGGCCGGGTCGACGGCGTCACCGGTGGCGAACGGGTTCGCGAAACCGGTGGTGGGGATCAGCTTCCAGTTCTTGTCGAAGGTGCGGATCTGTGGCTTCTCGCCGAAGTCCGCGGCCAGCAACTGATCCCCGGACGGGGCGAGCGCGAGTCCGAAGAACTGCATGCCCTGGGCCTTGCCGTCGAACATCTCATTGGCGGGGCCGTCGTGGCGGACGATTTCGCCGCCCGCGCCCTGCTCGGTCCAGGCGGCGATCTTGCCGGAGTCGGTGGCGAAGATGAATCGCGAGGAGCCGGTGAGCTTCTGTTCCTTGCCGTCGAAGGTGACCGGCTGGTCCTTCACCGCGAAGATGTCGGAGGTGATGGGGGCCGGGTTGAAGACGACGCCGGTGGTCTTACCGAGGCTCTTGTCCGAGGTGTCGGAGTCCGCGCCCGGAATGGTGACGAGCTTCAGCGGATCCTGGAAGAGCTGCTGGTACTTGGCATCCGGGGACTTGGTGACATCGCCGACGAACTGGAAGGAGAAGCCGCCGCCACCGACCCAGAAGTGGCCGCCGGCACCCTTGGGGCGATCGGCGATGCCCCAGGCATCGACCATGTCCGGGTAGGTGAACTGCGCCTTGTACTTGGCCTCATTGGCCGCCAGATTGGTCTGCGCGTACACATTGCCGTCGAGGGCCTTCACGTCGTCATCGTTCGACTTCGTGTTCGTGCAGGCCGCCGCGACCACCAGTGCCGCGCCCAGCGCCGACACGCGCAACAGAGTCTTGCGCACCGGCGGCATACCGCTCCAGCGTCCGATCATTACCAGGTCCTTCCAGCTAAACGCCCAGGCTGCGGCGTTAGGTGACGCTAACCATAGCTGGAAGGTTTTCCGGCGTCGTCAGGAGATCTGGAATTGGGCCCTGACCTGGTCTTCGGTCAGCCCGTAATCGGCCAGAGAGTACTGGTGAGTCGGTTTGCGATCACCGCTCTTGCTCTCCGCATCCAGCGCGAGCATGGCGTCCCGCGCGGGCTCGCCGAACTCCAGGCCGAACTTCGAGTAGATCTGCTCGACGGTGCCCATGGGATCGGCCCGCAGCTCCTCGAACTGGATGTCCAGGAACTGAGCCGGGTTGTATCGCACACGCGCGGAATTGAATTCGTGCAGCCCGCGTGACCACAGCTCGAGCTGCGTCTCGCCGATCCGTTCCCGCGTGAAGCTGTCCGACCAGCCGCGCGCGGCATGCTCGGACAGGCTGCACGACGAACCGACAATGGTCACCGGATCGCGATGCGTCTGAATGATCAGCGCATCCGGGTACACGCTCATGAGCGCATCCAGCGCGAACAGGTGGCTGGGGTTCTTCAGCACCCATCCACGCGTATCACCCATCCCGATGAGTTGCAGGTTCTTCTTATGCCGCGCATAGGCATCCGTCCAATCCTGCTTCCGCAGCCACTGCGAGTAGGTCGGCAGATAGGCCAGCGATTCGTACGAGATCGACTTGGCCGTCTGCCGCAGCAGCTGCCAGCACTCCTCCACGTCGGAGGCGCTCATGTAGTGCAGGCCCATGAATTCCGGGTTCTCCACCCGATGCTGCTGGAATCCGGCGTCGATGCCCTGATAGACGGGATTCTCGGCCCAGGTCTCGCGCGGCGGGCGCGGCTGCGGGAATTCCGCCAGCCACATTTCCAGGGCCTGATGTCCCGGGTCGGCGGCGAGCAATCGGTGCAGGGCGGTGGTGCCGGTGCGCGGCAGTCCGGTCACGAAAATCGGCCTGGCGACCGAGGTTTCGGCGTAGCCCGGATTCGCTTTCCAGGAGGATTCGCTCAAGGCTCGAGCCACGAGCGCGCCGCGCAGGAAGTACCGGCTCATCTTGCTGCCGAGCTCGGTGAGCCCGGCATCGCGCTGGTAGGACTCGAGCAGTACGCCGAGCCCCTCCAGATAATCGTCGGACCCGAAATCGTCGAGCCCGGTGAGTTTGGTGGCCGAGGCGTGCAGATCCTCGATGGTGCCGACATTGGTACGCCCGCTCATGTGGTGACTCCTAAACGTGGTACTCGCCGCAGTTGACGTCGATGGTCTGGCCGGTAATGGAATTGGCCCAGGGAGAGGCGAGGAAGACGACGGTCTGCGCGATCTCGTCCGGCAGCGGCAGTCGCTTGAGGTCGGACTTGGACGCGGTCTGCTGATAGACCTGTTCCTCGGTGATCCCGTACTTCTTGGCGATCTCGCCGAAGTACCACTTCAGCTGTTCGGTCCAGATATAGCCGGGTGCAACGGTATTGACGCGGATACCCTTGTCCCCCAGCTCGGTGGCCAGGGTCTGGGACATGGCCAGCAGGGCCGCCTTGGCGATCTTGTAGCTGCCGTACCGGGGCTCGGAATGCCGCAGCACCGCCGAGTTGATCATGACGACATTGCCCTGGGATTCGGTCAGCGCCTCGGTGAACGCCTGCGTCATGCGCAGCCCGCCCAGCACGGTGAGGTCGATGCTGTCCTTGATCTGCTGGAAGTCGGTGCGCGCCAAGGGCTTCATGGATGGGATCGAGAAGGCATTGTTCACCAGCACGTCGACCGTGCCGAAGGTCTCCAGGGTGCGCGCCAGTAGGTTCTGCACGGCGTCCTCGTCGGTGATGTCGCAGGACACGGAAAGCGTTGTGCCGCCCTCGGACTCGATCTCGGCGGCCACCTCCTTCAACCGCGATTCGGTGCGCGCGGCCAGCACGACCTTGGCCCCGGCCGCCGCGGCCTCCAGGCAGATGGACCGGCCCAGTCCGGGCCCGACGCCACTGACCACGACGACCTTGTCCGCCAGCAGTTCCGTCTTCAGGCGAGTCATCCGAGCATCCTCTCCGCGAAACCACGCTGACGAGCGGCGATCCGCTCACGCCAGGCGGCATCATCGATTCGATTGTGGGTGTAGTGCGGGAGCCGTTCAGCCACCTTGTCGAAGGGCACCAGTTCGATGCTCGGGCCGTCGGCCGCGGTGATCGGGCGGCCCACGCGCTGCCAGCGGAATTGGAGAATGCCCAGGGTGCGGCCGGTGGTCTCGATCCAGTTGGCAATTCCCGGATTTCGCGCCGACACCACCATGCGGATCATGCCGTCCGGATCCACCTGCGCCTGAACGTGATTCAGGCTGGTCTGATGGTTGACATAGTCGAGGGAGATGTACCAGCGACTACCTAGCTGGAATCCCTGATACGGCGCATCGGATTTGGGGACGGTGATGATGAGCGCCTGATCATCGGCCAGGTCGTAGTGACCGACCGAGGAGTACTGGGTGCTCAATCCGCCCGGCGTGAGCCGGGGTTCGGTCAGGGTGTTGACCGGCAGGTTCAGGTAGAACCACTTGGGGAAGTTGAACCAGGTGTGCACCCGGGTCAGCAGCATGCGACCGGCGGCACGGTAGCGCTTACGCAATTGCGCCACACCGGGTTCCGGGGCAGAAGTGCCGATGGTGTCCACCCGCTCAATGCGAATGCTGCCCTTGCGCTCGGCATTCCAGTCGCCGTACACCTCACGCACCGCCAGCATGGACGCGCCCTCGCCCAGCTGGAAGTAGTGGGGTTCCGGGTTCTCCTTGGGCGGGCCGAACCGCAGCTGGTAGCTGCCGTCCTCGGCGATCTCCAGGCGGCGATCGTCGAAGGCGTCCTCGCCGCCGGGCACATCGGTGGCGGTGTAATCGCCCTTGAGTACCTGGAAACTCAGGTCCACGGTGTCGCCGCGCACGCCGGTGAGCAGGTATTCCGCGCCCGGTTCGATATTCGCGTGGTAGTAGAGCGTGTCCGGGTTGTCCAGGCCCATCTTGGTGTACGGGCCGGTGGAGCTCACGAAGTACGGATGCGAGGTGCCGTGCGCCCGGGACAGTTGCAGCACCGCCGCGATGCTGCCCTGGAGGTAGTCGTACCCTTCGGCCAGATCGTGTTCGTCGCGGATGAAATCCGCTGCGGCAATGAGCTTCTCGGCCTCTGCCACCGCTGCCAGGAAGGGTTCGGTCAGCGGTAGTTCGGCCTGTTCGATATTCGGTTCGTCCATCAGTCTGCGATTCCTAGCTCTCTTCTGATGAGTCGGGCGATGTCGTGCGGGGTGCCGTCACCCGGTGTGATGGTGAGGTCGGCGTATTCGGGCCGCTCGTACGGCGAGGAGATGCCGGTGAATTCGGGCAGCTCACCCGAGCGGGCGCGCTTGTACAGACCCTTGGGATCGCGCAGTTCGCACTCCGCCAGCGGGGTGTCCACGAACACCTCACGGAAGGACAATCGCTTGTCGTCATGCAGCTTTCGCGCATCTCGGCGCTGTTCCCGGAACGGGCTGATGAGCGAAACGATGGCGACCATGCCCGCATCGGCCATCATGGCCGCCACCTCCGCGACGCGGCGAATGTTCTCCTTGCGGTCCTCGTCGGTGAAGCCGAGGTTCCGGTTCAGCCCGTGCCGCAGATTGTCGCCATCGAGCAGGTAGGCGGGTTGCCCGGAAGCGATCAACTGGCGCTCCAATTCGACTGCGATGGTGGATTTTCCGGAACCGGAGAGTCCGGTGAGCCAGACCGTTGCGCCCTGCGTCAGGCGCTGTGTGCGCTCGACGGCCGACTTGTGCCACACCACATCGGTCCGTGGTGCCAGGCCGGTGGTTCGCACGCCCTGCCCGGTGGCGAGCTCGGCCGGGCCGGCGCTGCGCGCGGTGATCATCCCCGCTGCCACAGTCTGATTCGTGGTCTCGTCGATCAGGATGAAACTGCCGGTGGAGCGATTGTCCCGGTAGGGATCGAACAGGATCGACTGCCGACCGTGCAGGGTGATGCGGCCGATGTCATTGAGCGCCAGCTCATCCGCATCCGTCTGCCGATGCAGGGTATTCACATCGAGCCGGTAATCGAGTTCGCTGACCCGCACCGTCGCCGTCTGGGTGGCGGTCCGAATGGAGTAGTCGTTCCCGGCCCGCAGCTGCGTGGTGTCGGAGAACCAGCACACCATGGCGTCCAGCTCGCGATCCAGATGCGGCTGATTCCCGGGCCGGGCGAGCATATCCCCACGGCCGATATCGATTTCGTCGTCGAGTGTGAGGGAGACCGCCATCCCGGCGAAGGCTTCCTCCACCTTGGTGCCGCCCGGACCCCAGATCTGGCTGACCTTGCTGGTGCGGCCCGAGGGCAGCACCACGACCTCATCGCCGGGCTTGAAGATGCCGCCCGCGATGGTGCCCGCATAACTGCGCTGGCTCTCGCCGTGCGGGCGGATCACGTACTGCACGGGCAGCCGGGTGTCGATGAGATTGCGGTCCGAGGCGATGTGCACCTCTTCCAGGTGCCGCAGCAGGGTGGGCCCCGGATACCAGGGCATATGCTCCGACGCGTCGACCACATTGTCGCCGAGCAGGGCGGAGACCGGGATGAAGCTGAGGTCGCCGACATCGAGCTTGGTGGCGAAATCCGCGAATTCCGAACGGATTTCCTCGAACCGCTGCTCGGACCAGTCGACCAGGTCCATCTTGTTCACGCACAGCACCAGGTGGCCGACACCCAGCAGCGAGGACAGGAAGGCGTGGCGGCGCGTCTGCTCCGAGACGCCCTTGCGCGCATCCACCAGGATCAGCGCGAGGTCGGCCGTGGACGCGCCCGTGACCATATTCCGGGTGTACTGCACGTGCCCCGGCGTATCCGCGATGATGAATTTCCTTCGCGGCGTGGTGAAGTAGCGGTAGGCGACATCGATGGTGATGCCCTGCTCGCGTTCGGCCCGCAGCCCGTCGGTGACCAGCGACAGATCCGTCTGCCCCGCACCGCGTGCGAGGCTGGCCCGCTCGATGGCGTCCAGCTGATCGGTGAACAGGCTCTTCGAATCGAACAGCAGCCGCCCGATGAGGGTCGACTTGCCGTCGTCCACGCTGCCGGCGGTGGCGAGACGTAAAAGGTTGCGGCGCATCAGAAGTAGCCCTCTCGCTTGCGATCTTCCATGCCGGATTCGGAGATTCGGTCGTCGGCGCGCGTCGCGCCGCGTTCGGTGAGGCGGGTGACGGCGGTTTCGGCGATCACCTCGGCCGGGGTGGCGGCGACGCTCTCGACGCAACCGGTGCAGTCGGCATCGCCCAGGGTGCGGAATCGCACGGTGGCCTCGAACGTCTTCTCACCGGGCTGATGCGGCAGGAATCGATTGTCCGCCAACAGCATTCCGTCGCGTTCCAGCACAGTGCGCCGGTGCGCATAGTACAGCGCGGGCAGCTCCACCTCCGCCTGCTCGATGTACTCCCAGATATCCAGTTCGGTCCAGTTGGAGAGTGGGAACACCCGGATGTGCTCGCCCTTGCGGTGCCGCCCGTTGTAGAGGTTCCACACCTCCGGCCGCTGCGACCGCGGTTCCCAGGCCCCGTAGTGGTCGCGGAAGCTGAACACCCGCTCCTTGGCGCGCGCCTTCTCCTCATCCCGCCGCGCCCCGCCGAAGACGGCGTCGAAGCGCCCTTCAGTGATGGACCGCAGCAAGGTGGTGGTCTGCAACCGATTTCGCGTCTCGCCCGCCCGCTCGATCGCGCGTCCCGCATCGATATCGTCCTGCACGCTTCCGACCAGCAAGGTCGCCCCGAGTCGCGCGACCGTCCGATCCCGGAACTCGATCACCTCGTCGAAATTTCGCCCGGTATCGATGTGCAGCAGCGAAAACGGCAGCGGGGCGGGCCAGAACGCCCGTCGCGCCAACTCCAGCATCACCGCCGAGTCCTTACCACCCGAGAACAGCAACACCGGCCGCTCGAAGGTGGCGGCAACCTCTCGAATGATGTGCACCGATTCCGCCTCCAGGGCGTTCAGGTGCGACAGCTCGTATCCCGCGCGCATCACTTCACTCACTCGCCGCGCCGCCCCGCACACCGCATCTCCCTCGAGAGTTGCACTGTCGAATATTCGACGCTATCGTTCGATAATGTGACACCGACGATAGGTCGGAAGCCGCATACCGGTCAATACCCCCGACCGAATTGCCTCCCCGCGCGCCCGCACCCGCCCAAACGGCTCCCGCCCGCACGCCGCCGAGCCCTCTCACCCACAGGGGCAACGCACGCCGCCGCCCGAGCCACCGAACCCATAACCCGCAGAGGCAACGCCGTGCTGCCGCCCGAACGCCACCGAGCCCTGCCACCCGCACGGGCAACGTATGCGGACCCCCGCCGCCCTGAGAGGTGGCGCGACCACTGACCGAATTCCCTACCGCCCGCACACCACAGCGACCCACCACCCGCGGGGCAACACATGCGGAACCACTCGCCGCCCTATGAGGTGGCGCAACCACTGACCGAACTCCCTGCCGTCCAACACATCCGAGGCCGCTTTGCCTGAATCAACGACTGCCACAGCGCCATCCGCGACCGGCTCGCACACTCTCGCCCCCGCATCCGATGCCGCGAACGCGGTCGCAGTGGAAGGCCCCACGTCGCCGCCAACGCGACGCGTGGTGCAGGCGATCGAGCTGCTCTCCCGGCATCCGGCCGAGCCGCTGTCGCTGGCGCGCATCGTGCGCGCCACCGATATGTCCCGCGCGACCGCCCACGCGGTGCTGACCCAGCTCACCGCGGATGGGTGGACGGTCCGGGACAGGGACGGCAATTACACCCTTGGCCTGGGGTTGATGACGGTCGCGCGCCGGGCGGAATCGGCCTTCCCGCTGCGCCGCCGCGCCCTGGACCCCATGCGCGCGCTGGCCGATGCGCATCATGTCCCGGTCTTCCTGGCCGAGCGCGAGCAGACCTCGATCATGATTACGGAGGTGATCGGCTCCCCCTCGGTCCCCTGGATCCGCCCCGGCCGCCACCTACCCCTGGCCCCGCCGGTCTGCCGCGAATTCATCGCCTGGGCACCGGAACCCGATCGCCAGGCCTGGCTGGCCGCCGCCGACCCGGCCCACCGCCCCCGCCTGGAAGCGGTCCTGGACGCCATCAAAACCCGCGGCTACACGGTCGAACGTCTGGCCGACGACTCCGCCCCCATGATGGAAGCCCTTGCGGCCCTCCGCCACTCCCCCGTCACCGACCCCCTCCGCCACCGCCTCAGCGCCATGATCGCCGACCTCATCACCATCGACTACCTCCCGGATGAGTTGACTGACCACAACGCCGTCGTCTCGGTCTCGGCCCCGGTCTTCGACTCCCACGGCACGGTCATCGCCTCGATCGTGGCCTGCCCCGACACCAACCTCCGAGCCCCGCAGCTCGAGGCCCTGGCCGCCGCGACCATCGCCGCCGCGGCATCCGTGGCGCACGCCCGCTGACACGTAGCCCCTATTGACGAAGCCGATCGAGGGCGAGCAAACCGAACATCACGCCGAACACGGTGATCAAGCTGAGCGCCACACTGTTCGACAGCCAGAGCACGAGGAACATCGCGGCGAAGGAGACAATCGACATGAGGTAATGCTTTGCCGGAACCATTCGAGATCCCGTCCTTCAACGCCACAGCCGGGCGTACTCCGCCGATCATAAGCCGGCGCGACCAGCATCGACCGATCGCTGAGGCAGGATCGGGGGTATGGATACCGTGTCTTCTCGCCAGATCTACTCGAATCAGTGGATTTCCGTCCGGGAGGACATTGTTCGACGGGCGGACGGCGAGGAAGCGCTGTACGCGGTGGTCGACAAGTCGGACTTCGCGATCATCATCCCGTGGGATGGGGAGCGGTTTCACCTGGTCGAACAGTTCCGGTATCCCTTGCGGCGACGGTCCTGGGAGTTTCCGGGTGGGTCGGTGCCGGGGCACGCGTTCGATCCGATCGAGGCCGCGAGCACGGAGTTGCGGGAGGAGACCGGGTTGCGGGCGGGGAGGTTCACCTATCTCGGACGGTTGGCTCCCGCACCCGCTACTTCCAGTCATTTCGGTCATGTCGTGGTGGCCACGGATTTGACCGAGGGCCCGCATGAGCGTGAACCCTCCGAGCAGGACATGGAATCGGCGTGGGTGACCCGGGCCGAATTCGAATCCATGATCGCCGACGGCCGGATCGTCGATTCGGACACCATCGCCGCGTACACCTTGCTGCTCCTGCACGAACGCAAGAGCTGATTCAGGCCGATTCACCCGCGTGCTTGATCAGGCCCGCGACGACCTCCGGGAAGTCGGCGGTGATCTGCGGGCCGATCTCCGGGCCTGCGGTATCGGCTGCGGGCCCGGTGATCTCGGTGCGGTAGACCACCCGCGTCGCACCCGAGGGGAGGGCGTCGAGGCGGTGCTCGGTGAGGATTTCGAAGCCCTCACCGGTGAAGACGTCGCTCCACAGTTCGCCGGGAATGATCTCCACGAACCGCATTTCGATGGTGTCACCCTCGGGAGAGGTCATGCGGAAGGTGGTGCCGGGCGCGAAAGGTCCATCCAGTTCGAAGGTTTCGATGCCGGGATTCCATTCGGGCCACCGGTTCGGGTCGGACCAGCTGCGCCACAACGCTTCCGGGTTCACGGTGGTCTCGGCGCTGTGTTCGTATTCCCACATGATGTGCACTCCCGGTCATGCCGATGGATACGGCGGGAGAGTAGCAGGGAGAAACGAACGCGGCCTGTGAATCACCAGGCCAGCTGACCGTATTCGTCCTCGCCCCACAGGTATCCCCACAGCTGGCCGGTCGGGCCGTCGGCGGGCAGGGTCGCGAGGTGCACGCTGGGCTCCGCGCCTTGTTCGGCGGTGCGAAAACCGCTGTTGCCGTTGAGATCCGTGGCGCAGTAGCCGGGGTTGGCGGCGTTCACCTTGATGGGGGTGTCCCAGAGTTCCTTCGCGTACATGCCGGTGACCATGTTCAGGGCGGATTTGGAGGCGGGATACGTGATGCCGGTCAACTGCCACAGCGCGTGGTCCGGGTCCATGATGTAGGTCAGGGCGCTCACTTCGCTGGAGACATTGACGATTCGGGCGGCCTCCGCGCGACGCAGCAGCGGGAGCATGGCATTGGTCACCGCCACCACGCCGAAGACATTGGTTTCGAACACCTCTCGCATCGCGGCGAGTGTGGTGGAGGAGGGTTTGCCATTACCGTCGAGTCCGCCGGTGATCGCGGCATTGTTGATGAGCACATCCAGGCTGCCGAATTCGGCGTCGATGCGGGCCACCGCCTGCGCGATGGATTCCTCGTCGGAGACGTCGATCTGGATGAAATGCGCGTCCGCGCCCTCGGTCTTCAGCTTCTCGACGGCGGCGCGGCCGAGATCGGCGTCGCGTGCGCCGACAAGAACGGTCATCCCGCGGGCGGCGAGCTGGCGGGCGGTTTCGTAGCCGATGCCCTTATTGGCTCCGGTAATGAGTGCTGTTGTCATGTGAATCAGAATCGCCCGCCACGGCCCGTCGTGGGGAGGACCAAGTTGTACCACCCAGGCGGGCCGCATCCGGCGGACACTTGACGCATGGCGGATCGGAACGAACTCGCGGCCTTCCTGCGCACCCGGCGGAATCGGCTGTGTCCCAGCGATGTCGGCCTGCCGGACGGAATCAACCGGCGCGCACCGGGATTGCGACGGCAGGAGGTGGCACAGCTGGCAGGCATCTCGGTCGACTATTACATCCGGATGGAGCAGGCGCGCGGCGCGAAACCGTCGCGGCAGGTGCTGTCCGCCCTGGCACGGGCGCTCATGCTCAGCGTGGACGAACGCGACTACCTGTTCCGCATGGGTGGCGAGAACCCGCCCATGGTGGCGGGCCCCGATCGCACTGTGCCGCAATCGATCCGAATCATGCTCGACAATCTCGCCAGCCCCGCCTACGTGGTCGACGCCACCTATGAGGTCCTGGCCTGGAACCGGGCGGCCCTCCCCTTCATCGGCGATCTCGCCACCATCCCCGACACCGAGCGCAATATGATCCGCTGGATGTTCCGCCAGCCCGCCGACCACGGGGCCTGGTCCAGGGACGACACCATCCGCTTCGCCCGCTCCACCGTCGCCGACCTGCGCGCCGCCTACGCCCGCTACCCCGGCAACCCGGCCATCGCCTCCCTGGTCACCGAACTCCTCGGCACCGCACCCCGTTTCGCCGAAATGTGGTCCTCCCACGACGTGGAAGTCCGCCGAGGCCACCGCAAAGAAATCCACCACCCAGACCTGGGCCCCCTCGAATTCGAATGCCAGGTCCTGCACATCTCCGACACCGACCAGCGCATGATCGTCTACTGCGCCACCCCCAACACTCCCACCGCCGCGGTCTTCCACTCCCTGGCGACCCAGATAGCCAGTCATTGAGGGGAGCTCAGCACTGAGGGAGCTCTCACGGCGGAAATTCGGACACTCCAGCACCACCACAGCTCCCTCACCACTTCGCCGGTACGCGTGGTCGCGCACCCGGATGATTGGGCGTTCGCTACGACGCGCCTTCTCCGCTGAGCAGAGGTCCACCCACTGCCCGGCCTGGGGCCCGAGCCGAACACGGATGGGCAGGATCGCGCCCCAGCGTGCGGCGGGATCGACTGCGGGGGAAGGGGTTCAGGCGGCGGGGGTGGAGGTCAGGTAGTGCTGGATGGTCGGGCCTACTTCGGCTATCAGCTGGGTGGGGGTGAGGGCTACGACCGGGGGGATTCGGAGTACGTAGCGGCACAGGGCTATTCCGAGCATTTGGGTGACGATGAGGGCGGCTCGACGGGGGGCGTCGGCGGGGTCGCCGATGGCGAGGACGGTGGGCATGACCTGTTCGGCGAAGACTTCCCGAACTCGTTCGGTCACGGCGTCATCGGTGACCGATGAGCGGAGCAGGGTCAGCAGGATTTCGGCGGTGGGTGGTTCCTCCCACAGCTCGAGGAAGCGCCGGACCAGCCGTTCCCCCTGCGAATCCGGTTGCCCCTCAGTAATATCCGCGAGGCCCAGACGGATATCGACGGCGGCGGCGAAGAGGCCGTCCTTGCTGCCGTAGTAGCGCATGACCATGGATGGGTCGATGCCCGCGTCGGCGGCGATGGCCCGGATGGTCGCCTTGCGGAATCCGTCCTCGGCGAAGCGGCGGCGCGCGGCCTCGAGGATGGCGGCGCGGGTGGCGTCCGATCGACGCGGTGTCGCAGTCATGCCAACAACTGTAGGCCAACAACTGTTGACATCCCAGCAAGGGGCTCTTATCTTTAAGTCAACAGCCGTTGGCCAACACGTGTTGGCAAAGCTCCAGGAGTTGCTATGAGCACCGTTCCCGCCACCGCATCGGTCGTCATCGTCGGCGCGGGGCCCGCTGGCCTCACCGCCGGAATCGCCCTCAGCGACGCAGGCGTGGACGTGGTTCTGCTCGACCGCCTGGCCGAGGGTGCGAACACCTCCCGTGCCGCCGTCGTGCACGCCCGAACCCTGGAGGTGCTCAACGACTTCGGCATCGCCGAGGAACTGCGCGACCGCGGCATCGTGGTGCCCCAGTTCGTCCTCTGGGACGGCAATCGCGCACTGGCCAACGTGTCCTTCGCCGACCTGCCCACCGAGTTCCCGTACACCTTGATGATCGGCCAGGAAACCACGGAAGCCATCCTGCTCGCCCGCCTCGAAAAGGCAGGCGGCCGAGTGCTCCGCCCTTACGAGGTCACCGGCGTAACCCAGGACGCCACCGGAGCCACCGTCGACTACACCGACGCCAACGGCAACGCAGGCTCGATTCGCGCCGACTACGTGATCGGCACCGACGGCATGCACAGCAAGGTCCGCGAAGCCGCGGGCATCGGCTTCACCGGTTCCACCTATGCCGAATCCTTCGTCCTCGCCGACGTCCACATGGCATGGCCCGACCCCCGCACCCAGGTCTCCCTCCACCTCTCCCCCGAGGGCGTCACCGTCGTAGCCCCGCTCCCCGATACCGAGGGCACCCGCTATCGCATCGTCGCCACCGTCGCCGAGGCCCCCGAACACCCGAATCAGGCTGACATCCAAGCAATCCTGGACGCCCGCCGCCCGGGCGCAGGCGCCCGCATCCAAGAAGTCCTGTGGAGCTCCCGCTTCCGCGTCCACCACCGCGTAGCCGACCACTACCGCGCCGACCGCATCTTCCTCGCAGGCGACGCCGCCCACGTCCACAGCCCGGCCGGTGGCCAAGGCATGAACACGGGCATCCAGGACGCCGCCCTACTCGGCACCCTCCTCGCCCGCGTCCTCACCGGCGACCCGGCTTCCCTCCTCGACACCTACGAAACCACCCGCCGCCCAGTAGCTCTCGGCGTCGTCTCCTTCACCGACCGCATCACCCGCATGGCCACCCTCCGCCCCCTCCCTGCCCGCATGGTCCGAAACCTGCTGATCAACACAGTGACCCGGATCCCCGCAGTCCGCCGAGGCCTCGCTTTCCGGCTCGCCGAGCTCGCGAATCGCTGAACTCTCGGACGGCTCGGCCTCCGGCCATCGCCGCTAATTACCGCACCGGTCAGAAACACGACTCGGATCGCTCGTGCCCTAAGCGCACGGCAGTACGGATATTGCGTGGTTGCGTCGCCGGACGTACCCGACGTTGGCTCCCCAGTTGAGACCCGCCCACTCTCGTCCCAGCCTGGCTGGATGGCTGTGGTCCCGTTCCGGGACCAACAACCAAAGACTAAAGACGAAAAGACAAGTGCGCCTGGACAAGAGGAGACCAAACAAGAGCAACAAGACAAGAACAACCACCAACGAGCAGCCGCGAAAGCCCACCGCTGCGCCCCTCAAGGTAGAACACGTTCAGTGGGACATAAGGCAGGGGTAAACGGACAAAACCCCGGCTCATGTCCCACTCGACGAATAGGCCAACCCGACACGCCGCGACACACCGACGCCCGCCCCGGCCCATGCGAGTTCATGCCCGATTCGCCGAATTCCGTTGCCGGGCACACCTTCGAGGGGCTTCCCCGCTGGCCTTCCCAGCGTGTCGCCAGCGGCGAGGCCCCTCCGATTGCGCATCCCGAGGGTGAAACACGTTCAGAGGGGACATCAGGCTGGTCGATCCGGACAAAACCCCGGCTCATGTCCCCTCTCGATGAACAGGCCACCCCGACATGCGCGTGGCGCGGCCCGACACGCCGGTCGGCGGAGGTGAGGGAGCTCTGGTGGTGGGAAAACGACCGAAATCCCACCACCAGAGCTCCCTCACCCACCCACCCGCCTACTCACGCAAGGCCCGGGACGCGCAGCGCAGCGAGGCACGGAAAGCGAAGTCCGGACGCGAAGCGAGGCACGGGACGCGAACCGAAGTCACGACACGAAGCGAGGCACGGCACGCGAAGCGAAGCGAGGCACGGCACGGCACGGCACGGCACGGCACGCGAAGCGAAGTCCAGGACACGAAGTGCGGCGAGCCAGGGGAGGCATCCACGGGGCGGGGCGTCTCGAGTCTTGTTCTTTGAGGTTTGTCTCTTCTTGTCCGGGCGTCTTTTGTCTTTGGGGTTTGGTCCCGGAACGGGACCACAACCTTCCAGCCAGGCTGGGACGAGAGGTGACGGCTCCGGGCTGGGGAGCCAAAGTCGGGTACGGCAGGCGAGGCGACCACGCTATATCCGTACTGCCGTGCGCTTGGGGCACGAGCGGCCGAGACGCTGGTTTTGACCGGTGCGGTTAATGAAAGCGATGGCCGAAGGCCGAGCCGTGCAAGGGGTTTGGAGGGTGTACGAATCTAGCGGGTGCTGGGGACCAGGGAGTTGCGGGCGTCCATGAGGGCGAAGCCGAGGAGGTTTTCGCCTTGCCATTGGGCGGGGTCCGAAGCTGCGGGGTTTTCCGCGCCGAGGCCGATGCCCCAGATGGTGTCTCGGGGGGCGGCTTCCACCAGGATCTTGTCTCCGGTGGAGAGGAGGAACTCTCGAAGGTCCTCGTGCTGGCCGAATTTGGCGATGCTGCCGCGCAGGACTATGTCGTAACGGTGGGCTTCCCAGGCGTCCTGGTCGAAGCCTCGGATGGCGCGGCCGATGCGTTTGGCGTCGGCTGGGGTTTCGCTGCTGAGGACTCGGGTGCGCATTTCTTCGTCGCCGAACAGCCGGGCTTTCTCGCCCATCATGAAATGTTCTGCGCTGCGGTAGGTTTGGCCGTCGACGGTGAATTCTATCGGCCACCATTGGCTGAGCACCCACTTGCCCACGGCGTGCCCCGGGGTGCGGGTGTGACCCCAGAAGTAGAGGAATTCCGGTCTAGCCCCGGCTGCCATGTCAGCTGTCAGCTGCGCCCTGTCCACGGCCCGACCCTAACCGACCTGTGTTACGGAGTCCCGCCAGTTATGCGGCACGCCGCCGCGACCCGCCGACCAGCTGAACCATGGCAGACAGACAGGCGGAATGCGGCCACCACGCCGAGTATTCGGCCACGTGACACCGGTCGGTCGAAACGCCGGAGACACGCCGTGCAGTAGCCGAGGGTTCGCCGGGCTGTCCGGCACAGTTCAGCTGATGTTGAGCTCGCTGATGAAAGGTCGGCGCATGGCCCTGCATGTCACTTCACAGCAGTCCTTTTCGCGCCGCACCCTGCTGCGCGCCTCCGCCACCGGTCTGGTCGTCGCACCCGCGCTGGTCGCCTGTTCGACCGATAAGGGTCCCGCCGTGGTGCGGGACCGGCCGAAGCTGACGCATGGTGTGGCGGTCGGTGATCCGCGCAGCGATGGCGCGCTGATCTGGGCGCGGTCGGACAAGCCCGCCAAGTTGATCGTGGAGACGGCGGCCACCGAATCGTTCAAGGACGCCAAGCGTTTCGAAGGCCCCCTGCTGACCCCCGACTCCGACGGCACCGGCCGCGTCCGCGTCAATGGCCTGCCCGCGAACAGCCAGGTCCACTACCGAGTGACCCTCGAGGGTGACGACGGCGCGACGTCCGAAGCGCTGACCGGCGTCTTCCGCACCATCCCGAACGCGCCCTCCGATATCAAGCTGCTCTGGTCCGGCGATGTCGTCGGCCAGGGCTACGGCATCAACCCCGATCTGGGCGGGATGAAGATCTTCTCCGCCATGGCCGCCCGCGACCCGCATTTCTTCATCCACTCCGGCGATTCCATCTACGCCGACGGCCCACTCAAGGAATCGGTGACGCTTCCCGATCAACGCATCTGGAAGAACGTCGTCTCCGAAGCGAAAAGCGCTGTGGCGCAAACCCTCGACCAGTTCCGCGGCAATTTCGCCTACAACCTGACCGACGACAACTACCGCAAATTCAATGCCTCGGTGGCCCAGATCGTGCAGTGGGACGACCACGAGACCGTCAACAACTGGTACCCGGGCGGCCTGGTCGGCGAGACCAAGGGCTACACCGAGCGCAGCATGGACACCCTCGCCACGCGTTCCTGGCAGGCCTTCCACGAGTGGATGCCGGTGGAGCCCAAGGAAGCGGTCGACGGCCGCCTCTACCGCAAGATCTCCTACGGCCCCCTCCTGGACGTGTTCATGCTCGACATGCGCACCTATAAGGACACCAACGACGAGAACCGCTCCCCCGCCGGTCACATCTTCGGCACGGCCCAAACCAAGTGGCTGATGGACGCTTTGAAGGACTCCAAGGCCACCTGGAAGATCGTCGCGAACGATCTGCCGCTCGGTTTGGTGGTCAAGGATGGCGAGCAGCCCACCAAGACCGCGTTCGAAGGCCCCGCCAATGGCGACAATGGCGCACCGTCCGGCCGCGAGACCGAGATCGCCCAGGTGCTGTCCTCGATCAAGGCCAACAAGGTATCCGGCGTCGTCTGGCTGACCGCCGACGTCCACTACACTGCCGCCCACCACTACTCCCCCGAGCGCGCCGCTTTCCAAGACTTCGACGAGTTCTGGGAATTCGTGTCAGGCCCCCTCAACGCGGGCGCGTTCGGCCCCAACCCCTTGGATGGAACGTTCGGTCCGGAGGCGGTTTTCGTGCACGCGCCGCCCACCCAGAACGCGTCTCCGCTGGATGGCGCGTATCAGCATTTCGGTGAGGTGCTCATCGACGGCAAGTCCCGCGAACTCACAGTGAACCTGTGTGATGCGAGCGGAAAGACGCTGTTCACACAGCGTCTCACCCCTGCTCACTGAGACGGCAGTCCAACTACGAGCACAACGGGCGTGGTTATGGTTAGCTGTAGCGCCATGAGCACGCCCGTCTCCACCCCGCAGGACGAATTCCTCCCTCGCGATACCGCGGATGTGGTTCGTACCGTGCGGGATTCGCGCAAGACCACGAAACAGCTGATCATCCGGGGTGGCGAGCGTCCGGACGAGGAGTTCGCGCTGCCGGATCAGGGCACCGTGCTCTCGATGCGGAAAATGAATCGCGTACAGGTTGTCGACGCGGATGCCCGGACTGTCCGGGTTCAGGCGGGCGCGCGACTGTCCGATATCGATCGCACCCTCGGCGCGCACGGTCTCGGATTGCCGATCGTCGGCGACCATCGGGATATCACGGCGGGCGGATTCGCGGCGGTGGGCGGGCTGTCCGCAGCCTCGCATCGCTTCGGAATGTTCAGCGACAATGTGGTGGAGCTCGAGTACGTCGATCAGGACGGGCGTTTCGGCACCTGCGGGCGTGATCACCATGTGGAGCGATTCCGCAAGATCCTGGGCGGCGGCGGACGCACCGGCATCATCACGGCGATGACCCTGGACGTGACCGATGTGGACAAGGACCGCACCTGGCTCACCACCGACGCGCATCGCTTCCTGGACTTCGACACCTGGGTGGAGCACTCCCACAAGGCGATCCAGTCCCCCGGCGACGCCATGCTCCAGGTGGGCCGCTGGGTCGACACCGCGCCCTTGAAGGTGGCCCGCCCGGTCGGCACCGGCCACGTGCAGCTCGGCACGGTCCGCTTCGGCCAGTGGTCCAGCCTGCACCCGACCGCGCCCAACCTGTCGCTGCGTGCCCGCCGCGAGGTCGGTGCCCGCGCCCGAAAGTCCCTGGGCGCCATTGCCGCCTCCGCGGGTGGCCGCGCCGGTATGCCCGTGCGCAATGCCGCCGCCGGTGCCCTCATGTTCGCTCCGAAGGTGCTGACACTGCGCGATGCGGAGTACCTGGCCGATACCGTCATCAGTTCTTCGGAGCGCGGTCCGGCCTACCGCATCTCGGTTTTCGCACCCCTGGCGAACTACGCGCGCGTCTTCCACGGCCTGCACGACCTGTTCGCCGGACATCGCGAACGCACCGGCTGCTTCACCGTCATCTCGGCCATGACCTATGGCGTCCGATCCCGCTACCTGCGCGAACTCGATGACGCCGACCACGGCTTCATTACCTTCACCTGCCGCCTGCGCCCGGCGGCGCTGCCCTCGGAACTGTTGCGGGACATCGTCTCCGCAATCGACGAGATCTGCGTCTCCGAACGCGCCCGGCGCTATGACCCGACCGATTAGAATGTGTTCCGCCGCACTCCCAGCAACCGGTTAGCAGCCGGGAGCGCGGCGGTATCGGCACTGTCGGCGGGGTGCCGGTACATGGTTCAGCCCATTCACTGTGAAGGTTGCCATGATCGAGTTCCGTGCTGCCCGCCGTCCCCGTCCCGCCGGATCCATTACCGGCAAACGCATTGTCATCACCGACGCCTGTTCCGAGATAGGCCGCGCCACCGCCCGATTACTCGCCTTCCACGGCGCAGAGGTGATCATGGTGGCGCGCAGTGGAAGTCAGCTCGTAGAGGATTGCGCCGCCATCATCGAGACCGGTGGCAGGGCGCACTGGTATCGCTGCGACATCTCCGCCCTCGGCGATGTGGATTCGCTGGTCGAATATCTGCTCACCGAATTCGACAGCATCGAGGTGCTGGTCAACAATGCCGCCCGCCCCACCCGCCGCCCGATCTTGCAGTCGCTGGACCGTTTCCGCGACTACCAGCGCATGATGGCCGCCAACTATTTCGGCCCCCTGCGCCTGACCCTCGGCCTCCTGCCCGCCATGCTCGCGGGCGGCTCCGGCCATGTCGTGAATGTCGGCCCCTGGAATCTCACCACCGGCGCATCCCCCCACTTCGCCTCGTACGCCGCCTCCCAGGCCGCCTGGACCACCTTCGGCCAATGCGCCGACGCCGAACTCGCTCCCCGCGGCATCCACGTGACCTCCGTGCACTACCCGGCGTTCCGCGTGGAAGCGGCGGAAGATCCCGATTCCGCCAGCTACATCGAGCAACCCGCCCTCGACGCCGAGGAGGCGGCAGGCTGGATCGAAACCGCCATCCGCACCCGCCCCACCCACATGCAGCCCCGCTTCCCCCGAGCCCTGCTCGGCCTCGCGGCCCCGCACACCACCCGCCTCAAACACGCGCTCGGAATCTGACCCCTAAGCCATTTCGGATGAGGGGAAGGCGGGACGCCCCAGCTCGGGGGCGTCCCGCCTTCCGTATGTCCTGAAATGCGCAATGTCCTGAATAACGAAGTGTCCTGAAACGCGAAGCGCCCCCTGGATTTCCAGGGGGCGCTTCGCTGTATCAGCTGAGTGTCAGTGCTTTTCCGGGCCGAGGTGGTACTCGAACACCAGACCACCGGCGGCGACCAGAATGCAGGCCACGCCGATGCCGATCAGCCAGTACTGGAAGAACGCGAGGCCCAGGGCGGTGATGGAGCCCGCGCCGGCCAGCAGGATGGGCCAGAACGAACCGGGCGAGAAGAAGCCCAGGTCGCCCGCGCCGTCCACGATCTCCGCCTCTTCGTAGTCTTCCGGACGCAGGTCCAGTCGACGGGCGACGAAGCGGAAGTAGGTGGCCACGATCAGCGCCAGGCCCGCCGACAGCACGATGGCGGTGGTGCCCGCCCATTCGACGCCGGTGCGCGACTGGCCGGTGAAGTAGCCATAGGTGATGGCGACGATCACGAAGAAGACCGTGATCAGTTCGAAGATGCGAGCTTCGACCTTCATGTCAGTTCATCCTCACTTGGCGTCGGCGAGTTCGTTACCGCGCGCGGTGCGGTCGGTGTTGAAAGGCTTGGTGGTGACGGCCACCGGCGACTGTCCGATGCTCGCCAGCGACTCGGCATTGGTCTTGCCGCTCTGACGCGCCGCCAGGTACTTCTCGAAGTCGGCCGGGGAAACCGCCCGGACCTCGAAGTTCATCATCGAGTGGAAGGTGCCGCACATCTCGGCGCAACGGCCGACGAACGCGCCTTCCTTCTCGATCTTGGTGATCTGGAAGACGTTGTCCGAGTTGTTCTGCTTCGGGTTCGGCATCACGTCGCGCTTGAACAGGAACTCCGGCACCCAGAACGAGTGGATGACGTCGGCCGCTGCCAGCTGGAACTCGATGTTCTTGCCGGTGGGCAGGACCAGGACCGGGATCTCGTTCGAGGTGCCGACGGTCTCGATCTTGTCGTAGTTCAGGTACGAGATGTCATTGGCGGGCAGGCCGTTGTTCGGGCCCGGCTGCGGATGACCTTCCTCGTTCTTGCGGTCCTTGTACCGCTCCTGAATGTCCTTGTTCATGTCCTGACGGGAATGGTCGACACCGTCATACAGCGCCTGGCCGTCCTTGAGGTCGACCTTCTGGTAACCGAACTTCCAGTTCCACTGGAATGCGGTCACGTCCACCACGACGTCCGGGTTGCCGACCTTCTCGTGCACGTAGTTCTGCACGACCACGGTGAAGTAGAACAGCACCGCGATGATCACGAACGGAATCGCCGTGTAGCTCAGCTCCAGCGGCACGTTGTAACCGGTCTGGCGGGGGAACTCCGGGGAGTTCGGCCGCTTGCGGTGGAAGGCGACGGTCCAGAAGGTGAGACCCCAGACCAGCACGCCCATCGCCAAAGCGGCGATGACGGACCAGGTCCACAGTTCACGCATCCGGGTGGCCTGCGGGGTCACGCCCGAGGGCCAACCGAACCGCAGCCAAACGTTGTCGATCGAGCAGCCGGAGACCAGCATCGCGGTCATCCCCAAGGACACCGCCAGCCCGGCCCGCCGAAGGATACGGCCCCGCCGACCCTGGGCGGGTCGTGCCCCTATCGCTTCGCTCGCCTTGTGCGCCACGCTCAACGCCTTCCTGGTCGTCTATCCGACTCGGCACCGCCCGGACTCCCTTCCGCCGGGCGGCACAACTACAGCACGTTTGGGACCTCCGGAGCAGCTCGCGCACAACGCACGATCGACCCCGGGAGTTCCCGAGTACTACGCAGCGTAGACCAAACCGGGCACCGCTTTGTGATCGGGTCGCATTCGACACTCCGGGAACCTCATAAGCCGTGCATAGCGGCCTCCAGCGGCGTTATCGGGGGGTGTGCGGCATACTCGGACAGGACCTTTCGCGTATAGATACCGCGAGTCCAACCCCCGATTCCGGAAAGAGGTTCCTGCCGCAGTGTGTGGACTGCTCGGATTTCTGACAGCTGACACGGCTACTCCGGAGGGGCGGACGGTCGAAGCCACCGCAGCACAGGTGTATGAAGCCCTGCACTGCCAGCGCCACCGCGGCCCCGATGAGAAGGGCACCTGGAACGACGATCGAATGATCTTCGGCTTCAATCGCCTGTCCATCATCGATATCGAGCACTCGCATCAGCCGCTGCGCTGGGGCCCGCCGGAGAACCCGGAGCGCTACGCGCTCACCTTCAATGGCGAGATCTACAACTACCTCGAACTGCGCGAAGAGCTCCAGGCCGAGCACGGCGCGGAGTTCGGTGATCAGCCCATGTTCCGCACCGAGGGCGACTCCGAGACCATCGTGGCCGCCTTCCACTACTGGGGTACCAAGGCCCCCAGCCGTTTGCGCGGCATGTTCGCCTTCGCGGTGTGGGACACCGAGCTGAACAAGCTCTTCATCGCGCGCGACCCGTTCGGCATCAAGCCGCTGTTCCTGGCCACCGGTTCCGGCGGCACCGCCTTCTCCAGCGAGAAGAAGAGCCTGCTGGAACTGCTTCCGGAGCTGGGCCTTTCGGATGCGCTGGACCCGCGCGCGCTCGAGCACTACACCGTGTTGCAGTACGTGCCCGAGGCCGAGACGCTGCACAAGGACATCCGCCGCCTCGAATCCGGTTGCTACGCCTGGATCGAGCCCGGCGACAGCCCGCGCGTGACCCGGTACTTCAATCCGCAGTTCCGGGTGGTCCCGTTCGGCAAGCCCGATACCGTCAGCGCCTACGCGCCCACCACCACGGTGCGCCCGCACGCGCAGCGACCGAACACTCCCGCCAACCGGTACAAGGAAATCGCCGAGGCGCTGGAGGATTCGGTCGCCAAGCACATGCGCGCGGATGTGACCGTCGGCGCGTTCCTGTCCGGCGGTATCGACTCCACCGCGATCGCGGCGCTGGCCATCCGGCACAACCCGAACCTGCTGACCTTCACCTCGGCGTTCGAGCGTGAGGGCTACTCCGAGGCCGATGTGGCCGCCGAAACCGCGGAAGCCATCGGCGCGAAGCACTACATCCGCATGGTCTCCCCCGAGGAGTACGCGGCCGCGATCCCCGAAATCGTCTGGTACCTGGACGAGCCGGTGGCCGATCCGGCGCTGGTGCCGCTGTACTTCGTGGCCAAGGAGGCCCGTAAGCACGTCAAGGTGGTGCTCTCCGGTGAGGGCTCCGACGAGCTGTTCGGCGGCTACACCATTTACCGGGAACCGCTCTCGCTCAAGCCGTTCGAATACCTGCCCAAGGGTGTGCGCAAGCTCGCGGGCAAGCTGTCCGAGCGCATTCCCGAGGGCACCCGCGGCAAGAGCCTGCTCCAGCGCGGCTCGCTCACCCTGGAGGACCGCTACTACGGCAATGCCCGCAGCTTCAGCGACGCCCAACTGCGTTCGGTGCTGCGCGATTTCCGCCCCGAGTGGACCCATCAGGACGTGACCGGCCCCATCTACGGCATGCAAGGCCGTGACTGGGATCCGGTGGCGCGCATGCAGCATCTGGACCTGTTCACCTGGCTGCGCGGCGACATCCTGGTCAAGGCCGACAAGATGACCATGGCCAATTCGCTGGAACTGCGCGTGCCGTTCCTCGATCCCGAGGTCTTCAAGGTCGCCGAGAAGATCCCGGTCGAGCAGAAGATCACCAAGGAGACCACCAAGTTCGCGCTGCGCCAGGCGCTGGAGGGCATCGTCCCCGCCCACGTCCTGCACCGGCCCAAGCTCGGTTTCCCGGTCCCGCTGCGGCATTGGCTGCGCGGCCCCGAACTTTATGACTGGGCGCGCACCCAGATCACCGAGTCCGGCACCGATCACCTGCTCGACAAGCAGGCCATCCTGGCCATGCTGGAAGCGCACCGCACCGGCCCGATCGACCACAGCCGCCGCCTGTGGACCCTGATCATCTTCATGGTCTGGCACGGCATCTTCGTCGAGCACCGGATCAAGCCGGAGATCCAGGAACCGGTCTACCCGGTCAACCTCTGACCTTCGAGCAGCACGCGACGGCCGCATCCGAAACGGGTGCGGCCGTTCGTGTGCACAGGGTCCGGAATCGGGAATATGGACGCGGACCGGGTGATTGGATGAGGACATGACAAGCGCCGAGTTACTACTCGATGGTTTCGGACGGGTTCGAGAGAACGTCCATGCGGCTTTGGCGGGGCTCACCCCCGAGGAGCTCGCGGTTCAGCTCGATCCGGAAGCCAATTCCATCGCCTGGCTGGTATGGCACCTGACCCGCGTCCAGGACGATCACATCGCCGATGTGGCCGGAATCGAACAGGTGTGGACGGCGGACGGATGGGCCAAGCGGTTCGAGCTGCCGTTCGATGATTCGGCCACCGGATACGGCGATACCGCCGCGGAGGTCGCGGCCTTGCGCGGGGTTTCGGCAGAGCTGCTGCTCGGGTACTTCGACGCCGTCCATTCGCAGACGGCCGACTATGTCGCCGAACTGGTCGACGCCGACCTGCCCAGGATCGTCGACACCCGCTGGGATCCCCCGGTGACCCTGGGCGTGCGGCTGATCAGCGTGATCGACGACGATATTCAGCACTCGGGGCAGGCGGCGTTCATCCGCGGCATCCTGCTGCGCAAGCGCACGACAATTTGACGACTACCGGGTGCGAGCTATTCTCGACCCCGGGTAAGGGGGCGGGTTCCGGGGGCCTACTCCGGCACCACCATTCGCGGTAGCCCCCGGCAGGAGTTACGGCGTGAAATGGCGATGGTCGCGGGGCGGCGAAGAACCTCAGGATCCCTCGCGCATCGACCCGCCGCCGAAAGCGGAACCACGGGGGCAAGCGGTGCGCGGTGACAGGGGACAGCAGCGGCGAGAGCTGGAGGCGCGGCTGGAACGGGCCGACGCCCATCCCGATCCCGGCACCCGAACGCAAGCCGCGCTGAACGCGATTCACGAGTTCGTGGACCAGGCCGAGACCAGTCAACTGCTCTTCGCGCGAATCCTGTTGCAGGAGCGGACGGCCCAGGCCGCCACCGTCGCGCCCGATTCGGCGGTGCGGTTGCTGGCCCGGCTCGGCGGCTGGTTCGATCTCGATCCCGAGCTCGCGCACGCCGTGCTCGGCGAATGGTTGCGCGCCCCGGACGCGGCCGCCTTCGCGGGCACCTGGGACGCGCTGAGCGAACTGCTCGCCGAACAACCCGCGCTCGGCGAATGGCTGGTCACGACGATCCGGGTCCGCGATGCCTCGGTGTCCGCCGAATTCCTGCGACTGGCCACCCGGTATCTCACCGAGTTCGTGGATCAGCGGTTCCGGCAATACGAACTCACCTCCGCCCCGGTGTGGCAGCTGCTGTACGCCCTGGGGCCGGGCGGGCGCGGCGACTGGTTCCTGCTGTTCGGCGACCGCGCGGCCGAGCGCGGTGAGCTCGCCGAGGCCACCCGGCGATACGAATTGGCCGAACGGTTCGGCGGCGGCACGGCCGCGATCGACCGCTTGCAGCGAATCCACGACTTCAGCGCGTATCACCTGCTGCTGCAAGGGATCACGGCCGGAGACAAGCTGCGCGGACCGGGCGCGCCCACCGCCTATCGGCAGTTGATGCTCGGGGCGGCGGCGGTCATGAATGGCAGGCCGGGCACCGGGCCGCTGGCCGCGGCGGTGCGCGGCGGCGAACGGCTGCGGCCTGCCGCCCGATTCCTCGCCGCCCTCGGGCGACTGCGCGAGGGCGAGCGCGGCCGGGCGCGCGGCGAGCTCCGCGAATTGCTCACTGACGCCGCCGATCCCGGTCTCACCGCCAATATCCAGCTCGTGCTGGGCGCTCTCGACGATGACGGCCCGCTCATCGCGGCGGGCGCGCGGGCGCTGCTGGCCCGGTACCGCGAGCATTGGCCCGCGCACTGCCTGGTGGATATCGCGACCGTGCTGACCGCGGTGTCGCGCAATGACGCCGAGCTGCTCCCCGGGCTGATCGGCAGCGCGGGCAGCGACGGCGGTGGGCAGCTCGATGCGCTGCGCATCTCCACGGTGCGGACATACCTCGCGAAAGCCGCACGCGCGGCGGTGTTCTCGCAGTTCGACGAGACGACCGACGCGCTGAACCAAGCCCGGGAACTGCTGGTCGGAGCCGATGGCGCGGAGGCGGACGAGCTACGAGCCACCGCGACGCACATTGCCGACACCGTGGCTCGGCTCCAGCGCACGACAGGCCCGGAACGCCCACTCGACCGGCTCGCCTTCGCCGACCTCCGCCAGGACGGCACGATCCAGCCGTGGACCCGGCACGCGCTGGAACTCTGGCTGGAGAATGATCGCAGGCAGGCCGCCTCGGCGGCCGACCCCGATTCACGGAGCCTGCACCATCTCGCCGTCGCCCAGCACGCGCGGGCGTATCAACTCGAAATCGACGGCGATAATGCCGCTTTCGAGCATTGGCGGCGTGCGATCGACTGCTGGGCCCGGCTACACGCCGACGATCCGTACTGGGAACGCATGCGCACCCATCTGAGCTCGGTCATGCCGGACACGACCGCCGACGAGGTCGACTATGCCGTCGAGCAGACCCGCGCCGAACTGCCCGCGCAGGTCCTCGAACCGCACGTGACTCTCGTGCAGCGGCTGCGCAGAGACCAGCTGCCCAGGGCGCGTGCGCATTTGGACCTCATTCGCGCCGCGCCCTTCGCCCCCGCCGACATCGCCCGGGCCCGCGGCAGGCTGGCCCGCGAGGCGGGTGGCCAGATCCGGCGGCTCACCCGGGAGGGCCAACTCGATCGCGCGCTCGAGGAGGTCCAGGCCTGGATCGAAATCGATTCCACCAATATCCCCCTGGCCGAACAGGCTCTGGACGTGGGCATCGAAACCGTCGAGACCGAGAACCGCAGGCATGACAAGGGCTGGGCCGAGCAGGCCCTGCCGACACTGGAACGCATTGCGGCCCTGGTGGAACCCATGTGCGAGGAACTCGGCCTCACCGCCAAGCAGCTCTCCACCGGTCACAAACCCACCGCCGACGAGCCGGATCGGGTGGCCTTCGCCGCCAAGCTGGCCCGGCACGAATTCTGGTTCGGCGCGTGCCTGCTGGTATCGACCGACCATCGGCTGCGCAACAACCCCCTCGAGGACCGCTCCGGTTTCCGCCGGTCCGCCGGACATTTGAACACCGCGCTGATGCTGGGCCTGCCCTCCATCGCACCGTACGACCAAGGGCGGCAGCTGCTGGTCGCGGCGTCGCGGTGGGAGCGCTACATGCAGGGCCCCGCACTCGGGTTCCTCTAGCGAGATCGGAGTCACAAGCATGAACCCCTGGGCCTGGCGGGATCGTAATCCCTACTACCAGACGGCATTTCAGGTGCTCGATATCGAGCCCACCGCCGACCGCGCGACGGTCCGCAGCCGCATAGCCGCGCGTCGCAAGCGGATCTCGTACGACGCCAAGCGATTCCCGCTCTTCGGCGAAATCCTCACCGTCGCGCAGATCAATGCGGCCGAGGAACAGCTGGCCACCCCGCGCACCCGGGCGGCCGCCGAACTGCTCACGCACCGGCCCGAACCGGCGGGCGACGACCTCGCCGATCTGACCGAACTGCTGGAACTGAGCCGAACCCTGTCCGCCGCAACGGAAACCGGTCCGGCCGAAACGCATACCGGCAGCGACCTCCGCATCGACTACCACGTACTACCGCGACTGCTGCCGAGCCCGAACGGGGATCCGCTCGGCACGACCTCCGCGGAGACCACCGCATGAGCGGTCAAGCCCGGAGGCATCGCTCCACCACTCTGCGCTTGCGAAGCGTCACCACGCTGGGCTCCGCTCATGCGAGATAAGGAAACAGTATGAGCATTATCGCCGGGATCGACCTGGGCACCACCAACTGCTGCGTCGCCGTCCCCGCCGACGCGGATATCCCGAATAAGCAGGCGCTCATCGATAGTCGCCGGTTGCGGCCGCTCGGCGGCGCGCTCATCGTGGCCAATCCCGATCTGTCGCTGACCACGCCGTCGGCGGTGTGGATCTCCCCCGACGGCTCCCCGCTGGTCGGCGCGCAGGCCAAACGCAAAGCGCGCCGGGCCGGTTCGCCGCCCGCCCTGTTCTTCAAACGCAATATGGGCACCGATCAGCTGGTTACCGCCGGACACTCGATCCTGACGCCCTTGGAGGCGTCGGTGCATTTGCTGCGCCACCTCAAGGACACCGCCGAGGAGACTCTTGGCGTGCCGATCGACCGCGCGGTCATCACCGTGCCCGCCTACTTCGAGACCAGCGCCAAGACCCAAACCACGCAGGCGGGCGCGGAAGCCGGGCTCGAAGTGGCCGAGACGCTCATGGAACCGGTCGCCGCCGCCCTGGCGCATATGCGCGAAACCGGCAGCTCCGAATCCGAGCGCCGCCGCTTCCTGGTCTACGACCTCGGCGGCGGCACCTTCGATACGTCCGTGGTGTCCTGGGATCCGGAGGACGGGTTCAACAGCCGATCCTTCGACGGCGACCGCTATCTCGGCGGTTACGACTTCGACCAGGCCATTGTCGACTGGATGATCGGGCAGCTGCCCTCCTACGATCTGCGCGTGCAGCCCGGCGACGCCCGCGATGCCGAACGGCAGGCCCGCCTGCTGGCGCTCGCCGAGACCGCCAAGCATGAACTGTCCCGGGAAACCGAGACCGAGATCATCGACCAGGATCTCGAGGACCGGTCCGGCCTGCCCATGAGCATCAATCTGCCGTTGGGGCGCAGCCAGTTCAACCGGTTGATCGACGGCCACGTGCAGGGCACTCTCGAACGCTGCGCCGAGGCCTTGAGCAAGGCCCGGCTCACCCACGCGGACCTCGATGAGATCGTGCTGGTGGGCGGATCATCCCGCGTTCCGCTCGTGGCCGAGCTGCTGCACGAGCGGTTCGGCGTCACCCCGCGACTGTTCCATCCGGAGCTGGTGGTGGCCGTGGGCGCGGCGCTCAAGGCCGGAAACCTGGCCACCCGCAGCAGCGTGCTGGAGCTGGAAAACCTGGTGCCCGAGGGAGATTCCGTCGATATCGCGGGCCGCGTGCTGCTGTCCCGCATCGAGGCCGAGGACATCGTGGTCGAGGTGCGTCCGGACGGTGGCGACCCGCTGCGCGAAAGCATCACCGACGAGGAAGGCACCTTCCTGTTCATCGAGGTGCCCCTCGGCGACGCCGCCGAATGCACCGTCCGGGTCCTGGCCGACGGCGTCGAGATCGCCGCCGAACGCATCAGCGTCCGCACCGAATCCGGGCCGGCCGTACCGGATCTCGCCGGTGACATCCTGGCCCACGACTTCTCCGTGGAGCTCCTGGACCGGCAGCTGGCGCGAGTGGTCAAGGCGGGCACCAAGATCCCGCACCGGGTCTATCAGCGCCTGGAAACCGCCACCCGCGGCACCTCCCTGGCCGTGCGCCTGTACGAGGGCTGGATTCCGATCGGCACCGTGAAGATCCCGGATCTGCCCGACGATCTCGAACCGGGCACCGCGGTCGAGCTGAACCTCGAATTCGCCGCGGGCTGGACCATTCACGCGTCCGTGCGCATCCCGCACCTGGACCGCTCGGCCGCCGCGGACATCGAGATTCCAGTACGGCAGGTGGCGTCCTGGGAGGAAATCCGCACCCGCGCCAATGCGGCCCGCACCGATTGGCAGCAGGCCCGCCGCGAGGCGCACCAGGCCGAGGCCGCCAAGGCCGAGCCGGAGATCGAACAGCGCTTGGCCGCCCTGGAACCCCTGGTGGCCCGCACCCAGGATCAGGCCAAGGCGCATCACCTGCTGCTGGAGGCCGAAACCATCCTGCACGGGCTGCTCGAGAGCCGCGGCCCCGAGGACTATCTGGAACCGCCGTTCGAGGAGTTCGAGCGCAATCTGGGCGCCATGAACACCCTCATCCTGCTGCTCCAGCGCGCCGAACCGGCCGAAGCGCCGATGTTCCGGCTGCGCCTGGACGAAATCGAGGCCCAGGGCCGGGCCGCCTTCGACGCCGGTGACTTCGTGGCCTGGCCGCGCGTCAACGAGCGGCTCGACGACCTGCACCGCGAGGCCATGCAGATCTCCTCGATCCGCGAAATCATCGTCATGCAGCAGACCCCCAGCGCGCTGCGCGAATGGCTGCGCGAACGCATCGACGCCACCGACGCCGCCATCCGCGCCAAATACGCGGAACTGCACTCGAATCCGCGCCTGGAACCGCAGGATCGAGCGAAACTGCCCGGCCAGCGCGACGATTTTCTCGCCGAACTGTCCGGCATCTCGCTGGCCGTCGACGAAGTGGACCCGAAGCGGCCCTCGGCCCCCGAACAGCTCCGCAATATCTACTACGACAAGCTGCGGCCCCTGGATTGGCGGATCGGCGGCTGGGGCCGGGAGGCCGGAATGCGGCAGGCCCAGTAGCGGATATTCGATCCTTTCAATTCCGCTCGACCGGATATCGGCGGCAAGCACCGACGTAATCGAGGCCGATTATGCCTGACCTGAGCCCCGCCAATTGATTGTTATCGCATATCGCCGACAAAGTCGGCAGCATGTATTGCGCGTCGTTTGTCTCAGCACTCTGCTGAGAGTTCCGAATGTCGAAATTCAAGGCCCCATGCGGGCATCACGGATCGAGACGGAGGATCGATGTCCAAGTTGAAGAACAAGATGGACCAGACTGCCGACAAGGCCAAGCAGACCCTGGACGCCGAGGCCCAGCGCGTCCGGAGCGGGGCCCAGAATGTGCAGGCAGGCATGCAACGAGCAGATGAGAACATGCGCCACGAAGCCGAGCGAATCAATGCCGGCATGCAGCGCGCAGGCAATGAGATGAAGGGGGCCGCCCACAAGATGAAGGGCAAGGGGGCGCGTTAGTTTTTCTCCTCAAGTCGGCTCGCGATCCCGGTGTGACGTCCCGGGATCGTGAGCCGATTCCATTGCGCCGTACCGTTATTCCGCGCCGCTATTCGATGCGCCGAATTCCGTAGACCTGGATCTTGCGATACAGCGAGGAGCGTGCGATACCGAGCGTGCGGGCCGCATCGCGGCGATTGCCACCGGTATCGACCAGAGCGCGAATAATGGCGTCACGTTCGGCATTCTCGATCGGGGTGAGCCGACGGCCCGAGCCGAAACAGATTTCCGGCAGATCGTTCTGCTGCAGATCACCCACCGGGCGACGACTCAGCGCGGTGCGCAGCGCCTCACGCAGTTCGGTGAGATTGCCCGGCCAGTCATAGCCGAGCAGCACCCGCATCACGCCGGGCGTGCAGGCCACCTTCCGGCGGGGAGCCAAGGCCCGCAGCAGATGCGGCACCAGCGGTTGCAGATCGTCGAGGCGGTGACGCAGGGCGGGCGCGGTGACCGAATGGTGAAAATGCCGCATGACCACGTCGGACCGCGTGGGCTCGCCCGTGGTCGGGGTGACGGTCGCCGCCAGCCAGCCCGCGGCCGGACGGGATTCGAGCCACCGGTCGAGTTCGGCGGCGAATCGTTCGGGCAGCTCGTCGAGATGAGTGAGCACGATCGCGGGCGGGCGCGCGGTGTCCTCGCCGTCGTGCAGGAGGGCCAGCGGGTCCGCCGCCCGGCAATCGACCACGAGGATCGGCCGCGCCGGGTACAGCCTGCGATGCGCGGCGGTGATCAAGCTCAGCTTGCCGGTGCCGGATTCACCCGTGACCACGAGCGGCGTCATGGTGCGCGCGGCCTCCAGCACCTGAGCGCACACCGTCCGCCACGCGGGCGAGGTGCCCGGCAGCTCCGGCATGCCCGCGGCTGTGGCGGATCCCCGGGGCGGCTTGTCCTCCGCCGCCGTGAGATCCACGCGCAGCACCACACCGGCCACCTCGGTCCCGGCGATCACCGTCTCCGGGTACACCTGCGCGGTGCGCCCGGTGGGCAGTTCGACCTCCAGCACCACGCTGTCGCGGACCCCGATCAGCCCGGCCGCGATCTCACGCAGATACGCCTTCTCCTGCGGGCTGAGCTGCTGAGTGGCGCGCATATCGCTCATGAACACCTCACCGCCCACCGACAGCACGGGCCCGCGGCTATTGCGGCTGATCTGCAGGAACCGGTCGAGCATGGCCTGCTGCCGCTGCGATCCGGCGACCCGCAATTCCGCCTCGATATGCTGCGCGGCCTGCTGGGCCAGCACCCGCATGAACGGGCTGGCGTCCTTGGCCAGGCAGCTCAGATCCAGCACGCCCTGCACCACACCGGTCAGCGGATCGCGCACGGGCGCTCCGGCGCAGGCGAAGACGGTGATGTTCTCGGCGAAATGCTCCGCGCCGCTGATGAATACCGCCCGACCCGAGGCCAGCGCGGTGCCGACACCATTGGTGCCGACCGATTCCTCGGAGTAGTTGAAGCCGGGGGCGAAGTACACGCCGTCGAAGCGACCGCCCAGCATTCGCTGATTGTCGCGGCGGATCAGCACCCGCGAACGCCGGTCGGTGAGCGCGATGCTCACCGCCAGATCGTTCAGTTCCAGTTCCAGGCGCTCGATCACGGGCAATGCCGCGCGCACGAACCGGGTCTCCAGGTCGAGCTCGCCGACATAGCCACGATCCAACACATTGGCCAGATCGCTCACGCCCGCGGCGCGGGACCGTAGCCAGGACGCGGACACCAGCCGCGACACCGCGTCCGCCGGGAAATCGCCTGAGCTGAGGAAACTCTCACGGGCCCGCTCGACGCGAATGGTATCGCGCCCAACCGACGGCTCGGTCTTTCCGACCTGGTACACGGGCGCGCTCCTCTCCGCCGCCGGGCGACCGGCAAACGGGCCGAACCCAGCTTGGTATCGAGATTGTCGGCATCGACCGGGGCCCCGGTCAAGATGCGAGTGTCCCAAAGTGGGACATCGAATTCGAGACGCACGCACCGAGACTGATAGCACCAACGCCTGTGACCGCAGCCGCTGACGGATACGTAACCTCAGGCTGTGGCGGCTGTTGGCGAAACCCGCCCGCTCCGGCCGGGGGTGACAATGTAGTCACCCTCGACTGCCGCCCAAGGTCGTTTCCGGCCGGGGTGGGCGTGGTAAGACTCCACTCCGAACCGAGAACTCACTCGTCGGAACTGTTCGTGCCCAGGGTGATTCGGTACGCGCCCGGGGCGCTGCCGGTCCAGCGGCGGAAGGCGCGATGGAAGGCGCTGGGCTCGGAGAAGCCGAGCCGATGCGCCAGATCGTTGATCGATTCGTCGCCGCGCACCAGGGCGGCGATGGCGGCATCGCGGCGAATGTCCTCCTTGATCTCTCTACAGGAGGTGCCCTCCTCTGCCAGTTTGCGGCGCAGGGTGGGGACGCTGGTGTTCAGGCGAGTCGCGATGTCCTCGGGCGTCGACCATGCGCCGCCCACACCGTGCGCGAGGATGGCGCGCACGCGATCGGTCTCGGACGCGCCGTAGTCGCGGCGGGTGAGCACATTCATCGGGGCCTCGCCGAGGAACACCTCCAGGGCGGCCGCGTCACGCACGACCGGGGCGTCCAGTTGTGCGCTGCCGATCACCAAGGTGGCGCAGGGGGCGTCGAAGCGCATGGGCCCGCCGAACATGGACTCGTACGCCTCCACCGATGCCGGGCGCGGATACGGCACCTCGACGCCATACAGCGGAATGCGCTGCCCGATGCCCCAGCCCAGGATCCGGTGCAGGAACATCAGAATGAAATCGATTGCCAGCGAGGGCGATCGGTCCCAGACCGAGAAGTCCATCTCGATCCGGGTGAGCTCAGGGCCGATGACGATCCGGCCAGGCGGCAGGGCGGGCAGCGCGCGAGCCAGATCCTGACCACGCAGCAGGGCGGTACGCAAATCGGGACAGGCGATCAGTGCGGCGGTCCACAGCCGGAAGCTGCCGCGCGGCAGGGGTTTCGGGGCCAGACCGAAGAACTCGTCACCGGTGCGGCGCCACAGTCCGAGCACCAGCAGGCCGAGCTGTTCCGGCGTGACCCGGGAGCGATCCTCGGTGAGCAGCTCGGGTGAGATTCCGGCCTCGCGTAGCCAGAGCTCGGTTCCGGCCTGATCCAGATCCACGCCCTGATGCCCGGCGGCCTGAACGAACATCCGCACGGTGTCGATCGGAACGGTATAGGCCGGCATCTCGACTTCCTGGCGGCGGGAGCGCGGGACGTGATCGCCTCGGATCATATCGAGGCGCTGGATCGGAGCCGCCGACCTGGGGTTTCGGCGCGTCCGCGACCGGCGTCACACCTCGTGGCCGATTCGGGCGCACGGCCGGTCGGCGCATGAATTTCGGTCGATCTGAGCGCATCGGTCAAGGAACTCGATCCGACCGGTCATTCTCGGGGACCTCGACCCGGCCGTACGTTCCTGTGGCCGGTTCTTCGCGGCCGGTTCACCGGAATCCCGTCCGATACGTTCCAAGAGAGGTTGTCGTCATGGTTGCTCCCCGGAAGTTCGCCGCGCTGGCCGCGGGACTGATCGTTGCCGGAACTCCGTTCGTCCTCGCGGGTCACGCTGCGGCAGAACCGATTACGGGATCCTGCGACGGCGGCGTCATCCACTTCAACAGTGATCCCATCGGCCTGGTCCCCTCCTCCGACAACGCGACCTTCACAGGCAACTTCGGCGGCTGCAATGGCACGCCCGCGTCCGGGGCCACCTTCAATGGCAACTTCATCGGCACCGCGAGCTGCTTCGACATCAACGGCCAGGTGGACGGCACCATGACCTGGTCGAACGGCGAGGTCAGCAAGGTTTCCGGCCCGTGGCACGTGCCCGGGGGCGTGGGCGCGGCCGCTACCAATACGGTCGACATCTCCGATGGCCCCGGCACGGGCGGAAAGCTGTACGTGGATCAGGGACCGGTCAATGGCGGCGCGATGGTCGGACCGTGTCTGATCGATCAGGCCCGCAATGGCGAGATTCCGATCAACGGCCTGCGGCTGTCCTGATAGCTCGACCTGTTGGAGCGGTGTGGCCGCAGCGTCTTTGCGTCGCGGCCACACCACTCCAATATCTCAGCGGCGCAATACTTTTCGCGCGAGCCAGTTGCCCAGGAACTGAATGCCCTGCACACCGGCAATAATGATGAGCGTCGCGACCAGCGTGACCTGCCAGTCGAAGCGCTGATAGCCGTAGACCAATGCGAAATCGCCCAGTCCGCCGCCTCCGACCGTGCCCGCCATGGCCGACATGTCGACAATCGCGATCACCACGAAGGTGTAGCCGAGTACCAACGGGCCCAAGGCTTCCGGGATCAGCAGCGTGAGAATGATGCGCAGCGGTCCGGCTCCCATCGAGCGGGCCGCTTCGATCACGCCCGGGTCCACCGTCACCAGGTTCTGCTCCACAATGCGGGCAATGCCGAACGAGGCCGCCACGATCATGACGAAAGCGGCGGCATCGGTGCCGATGGTGGTGCCGACGACATTGAGGGTGATCGGGCCGAGTGCGGCCAGCAGGATGATGAACGGGATCGGGCGCACCACGTTGACCAGCACGTTCAACACCAGGTTGAGGGGTGCGTTGGCCAGCAGCCCGCCCTTACGGCTGGTGTAGAGCGCGGTGCCCAGCGCCAATCCGATGGTGCCGCCGACCAGGAAGGTCAGCAGGACCAGGTAGATGGTGGTGCCGACGGCCTCACTGAGCACGGGACGCAGCTTGTCCCAATCAGTCTGAACGGCAGCGTAATTCATGCGATGCTCCGTTCCGGCTCGTCCTGGATGCCGACGGCGCGCCGGGCGAGCGCGTCGGCGGCCTGTTCTACGGCCTGCTCCGGGCCGTCGAGGGCGAGGGTGATGCTGCCGAAGGTCTTGTCCTGCAACGTGCTGACGCCGCCGTACACGATTTCGAAGCCGACTCCGGCCCGCGCCGCGATGGCCAGGGCCTCGCCGATGCGGTGCTCGTCATCGATATCCACCGTCACCAGACGGCCGGTGTGCCGCTCCCCCAGCCTTTTCAACTCCTCGGCATCGGGTCGATTGTGCAGCACCGTTTCGACGAAGGATCGGGTCGAGGCGGCCTGCGGGGCGGCGAACACGTCGAAGGTGTTCGCCAGCTCCACGATTCGACCCTCGGCCAGCACGGCCACGCGGTCGGCAATGGCCCGGATCACATCCATCTCGTGCGTGATCACCACGATGGTGACGCCGAGTTCGCGATTGATCTTCTTCAGCAGGCGCAACACCTCACCGGTCGTTTCCGGGTCGAGCGCCGAGGTGGACTCGTCGGCCAGCAGCAGCTTCGGTGAGGTGGCGAGCGCGCGGGCAATGCCCACACGCTGCTTCTGGCCGCCGGAGAGCTGATCCGGATAGCTGCGGGCCTTGCCCGAAAGTCCCACGAACTCCAGGAGTTCCGCGACTCGCGCCTTTCGCTCGGCACGGGGCCAGCCCGCGACCTTCAGCGGGTATTCGATATTCCCGGCTGCCGTGCGCGAGCGGAACAGGTTGAACTGCTGGAACACCATGCCGATCTCGCGGCGCAGGTGCCGCACCCGCGATTCCGGGACGCCCGTAATCGGGTCGCCGGAAATCAGCACGGTGCCGCTGGTCGGCTTTTCCAGGGCATTGATGAGCCGCACCAGCGTGCTCTTGCCCGCCCCGGAATAGCCGATCACACCGAAGATCTCACCCTGTTCGATGCGCAGGTCGATGTCCGACAGTGCGGTATGCCGCTGTTTGCCGGACTCGAAGACCTTGCTGACCGAACGGAATTCGACCGCCGCGACCTCAGTGGGCTTGTCGCTCACTTCTTCTCGCGGATGGTCTGCTGCACCCGCGCCAGAATGGTCTCCAGTTCGGGGCCGCCGCGCTTGACCTCGACGGAAGTGCCCTTGGAGTTCTCGGACACGGCCTTCTGCACTTCGGCGTCGTGCCAGATATCCACGAGCTTCAGGTAGGTGGGGTTGTTCTTGTCCTCGGCACGGGTCACGACCGCATTGATGTACGGCTCGGCGCTCGGGCTCTTCGGATCATCCTTGTACAGCGCCGTGCTCGGGTCGATACCGGACTTGAGCAGGAAGGTGTTGTTGATGATCGACCCGTCCACCGACTCCAGCGACAGCGCGGTCTGGGTGGCGTCGACCGGGGTGACCTTGACCTTGGACGCGCCCTTGTCGATATCGGCGGGTGAAGGCTGACGGACGTCACCGGACAGCTTCAGCAGCCCCGCGGACTGGAGGACGAACAGCGCCCGCGCCTGATTGGTCGGATCGTTCGGGATGGCGATCTCGCCGCCCTGCGGAATCTCGGCGAGGGTCTTGTGCTTCTTGGAGTAAAGGCCCAGCGGCACCACGTAGGTGGCCCCGATCGGCGTCAGGTCCGCATTATTGGCGACGTTGTACTGGCCCAGGAACTGCAAGTGCTGGAACAGATTCAGATCGATCTGCTTCTGCGCCAGCGCCGCGTTCGGCTGGTTGTAGTCGGAGTAGTGGACGACCTTCAGGTTGATGCCCTGAGCCTTCGCCTTCTCCTGGAAAACGTCCCACTGCGGGTCGGTGTCGGTGGTGCCGATCCGCACCTCTCCGGCCTTGTCGTCGCTGCTGCACGCCGTGGCCGTGAGGGTGAGGCCGGCGAGGGCCGCTACCAGGACCGGGATCGCCAGTACCCGATGGATTTTCACTCGTGCTCCCGCATGATCGTCGAAACTGAACTCGGTCATGCAACCGTGACGGCAACCGTCCGGCAATGATTGCGATCCGGGCGATCCAAACACTGCCGCGAGGCCACTGAGCTCGGCTAGCTTGCGTGAAATGCGAAAATTGCGCCGTTTTCTGGTGATTCCGCTCCTCATCGCCCTCGCCAGCACGGCCGCCTGTGGCAAGGAACACCAGGCTGACGTGGTGCGCATCGGTGTGAACGACCTCCCACTCCCGCACTGGGACGTGTACAAGCGCAAGGCCGCCGAGGCGGGCATCACCATCGAGTTCACCAACTTCAGCGACTACAACCAGCCGAATCCGGCGCTCTCCCAGGGCCGGATCGACCTCAATAAATTCCAGCACGTCCGCTACCTGGCCAACTACAACGCGAGCAATCACGACAATCTGGTCCCACTCGGCGCGACCGAGATCTACGCGCTGACCCTCTACTCCAAGAAGCACAAGTCGGTCGCCGAGATCCCGCAGGGCGGCGAGATCACCCTGAGCAACAACCCCGCGAATCAGGTTCGCCCGCTGCTGCTGCTCGCCGCGGCGGGGCTGGTCACCCTGAAGAACGGTCCGACCTGGGACTCGAAACTCGAAGACGTCGACAAGAGCGCGTCCAAGGTGCGCCTGACCACCATCGACCCGACGCTCACCGCGCCCTCCCTCGAAAGCGTCGACGCCGCCTTCGTGGACGACACGTTCGCCATCCCCGCCGGGCTCACTCAGAAAGACGTCATCTACACCGACGACCCCAACCGGCCCGACCTCACCCAATACATCAATATCTTCGCCGCCCGAGCCGTCGACAAGGACAACCCGAAGCTGCTGCAACTCACGAAGCTCTACCACGACCCCGAGGTCGAAGCCGCCATCAGAGCCGAATCCGGCTACGACGGCATCTTCAAGAACAATGACCCCGCCGAACTCCAGAAGACCCTCACCGAACTGGAAGCCAAGTTCCGCAAATAGCCGGTTAGCTGACGGCGTGCTCAGCCGCGGCGACTGCGGCTGAGCCTCGCGCGGGCGGCGGCCAGGATGGTGATGATCATGACCGTCATCATCTGCATGGTGTTCCAGTCGAGGGGTTCGGGGACCGGCAGGGCCATGGCCGGGGAGATGTGCACCGGCAGCAGCGGCGGCGGAATGACCGGGACGGGCGGAATCGACTCGGGCACAGGCGGAATCACGGGTGCGGCAACGGGCGCCACCGGCGGCACGGACGGGGGCAGCATGAGCGGTATGCCGGGCACGTCCGGCGCGACGGGAAGTAGCAACAGGCAGGTGAACAGGGCGCTGCCACTGACCGCACTGCCCAGGACCACGCTGCCCGCCCCGGCGGATCCGGGTCCGACCAGCCCGCTCGAGCCGGGCACGAAGCCGGGACCGAGCATTCCGGAACCCAGGCCGCTGCCGGTCAGCAGGCCCAATCCGATTGCCGCACTGCCGACTACGGCGCTGCCCGCGCAGGCGGTCAGAATGCTGCCCGATTCCAGACCCATCGACTCGCCCAAGGTGTTGCCTGCGGCGGGTTGTCGATTCGCACCGGGTAGCGCGATATCGGCCGCGGCATTCGTGCCGCCGCCCGTTCCCGCGCTGCCCGTTCCGGCGCTCCCGGTGAGGGCGCTGCCGGTGGTGACGTACACATCGGCGGTCTCCTTGGGCTCTACGCCCAGTGAGCTGCCGGAGGACGCCCCGCCATTGCCGACGCCCTCCACACTGCCACTGTAGGCACTTCCGGTCCCCAGTCCCAGCGAACTACCCGAGGGCGCGCCCACGTCCTCAGCGACCGCTACCTCGGGATTCGTACTGCCGGTAGCGATTTCGCCGAGGAATGACAGGTCCCCGAAGCCCGGATCTGCCGCCGCGGGCTGGGTGGTGAGCAGGGCCGCGGTGATCGGGATCGCCGTCACCACGGCGAATCCCTTTGCGGCCCTGCGGGTTCTGGTCACTGCGTCGTCCGACGCCATAAGCGGTTACCTCGTCCGTCGGTGCTGCCGGGTGCCGTCAGCGCGGGGACGCGCTCGTCGCGACACCGGTGGAGGTGATGTGCTGGAAGCGGGACATGGCCAGCTCGTAGGCATCCTTGGCGACCTGGTTGCCGCCCGAGAAGGGCTGGTCCAGTTGATACACCGCCATGATTACCGCGCCGACCACGATGCCGAACAGGCCGGTCATGATCACGCTGCGCTTGGTGAGCACGACGCCGGAGAGCAGGGTGCCGAACAGCAGCATGATGGTGCCGCCCCAGAGCGCGATATAGAGGAAAACGGGCAGCTCATATCCGGCGTCCAGGCCGCGGTCGTAGCGCGCCTCGGCCACCGCGTCGATCCCGCTTCCGGCCTTGTCCTGCAAGTCCTTCACAGCCGGATCGGTGGTCGGCACCGCGCCCACCGCCGAGCGCAGATCGTCGAGGGTGTCCTGGGTGGACTGGTCCAGCTTGCCGGTCCTGTCCATCGACGACCATTCGTCGGTGACGACCTGACTGGTGTACTGGCGCACCAGGCTCTGGATCTGAGTGCGATCCGGCTCGGGCATGTCATTCGACGCCTCATACACGCTGACCAGCGCCTTGGCCTCGGACACGGTGTGTGCGTGGGTGTTGTCGTACTGCTGCCACAGAATCACGACCACGAAGGCGACGATCGCCGCGAAGAACATATTGACCAGGTCGAGCACCATATGCCCCGCCGCCTCGTCATCGGTCTGCCGCCAGGTATCCGGACGCAGCCGATCACCGACAACAAACACGACTACCGCCACGACCGCGAAAAGCACGGGCACGACAAGGTTCAAGGTCATCTCGCGACTCCATCCCAGACCGCAGGCACTTTCGATCACGGTGTATTCGCGGCCACGAGCCGGTCGGATTGCGCCGGGCAACGATTCCGTTAACGAATTTCCTGGATTTCGAGAATGACCGCAGGTCATCGCGCCCGGCTGCGCCGACTCGACATCGAATCGACGCAGCCGCACGAAGTTACGGCATGCCCAGCGCCTCGTACAGTGCGATCCATTGATCCGGGTGGACGTAGGCGACCACCGTGTCAGGTGCGATACCCGCCGCCGCCAATGCGGCATCCACGCCGGAATAGCGAGTGCGCAGCGAGGCGCGCACCGTCCCGCCTACACCGGAGAAACCCAGCTCCACCAATTCGGTAAAGGCTTTCCTATCCCGCACCAGCGGCTCGGTGCGGCGCTGGATTCGCAGAATGCCCGAATCCACCTGCGGCACAGGGCGGAAGCTCTCACGATCGATGCGACCACACAGTTCCCAGCTGAACCACGGCCAAGTCGACACCGTCACCAGACTCCACCGCCCGTAATCGCCGGAGCGTTTGCGGGCATACTCGAGCTGGGTAAGCAGCGTCGCCGAAGTCAGCGCGGGTGCGGTCAAACACCAATCCACAATGCGCGCGGTAATCGAGAACGGAATATTCCCCACCACCGCGAACGGCTCCCGAGGCGCCTTCACCTTGGTGAAATCCCCTCGCACCACCCGTATCCCGGGATTCTCCCGTGTCCTCGCCGTCAGCCTCCCCGCCAGCAGCGGATCGATCTCGTACGCGATCACCCGCGCCCCACATTTAGCCAGCGCCCAGGTAAGCGCGCCCTCCCCCGCACCGGGTTCGAGCACGGCCCCCACCGGATCAGCCGCCTTCACGATCAATCCGATCGCATACGGATCCACAAGAAAGTTCTGCGACAACTCCCGCCGAGCTCGATCACGCGGAGTCCGACCTCCGCCCGTCCCCACCTTCCCCTGCGTATGGGAATGGTTCTGATACCCAGCTTTACGTGAGGAAAAGTTCTTCTGCGCCACAGCAATTGCCCTTCCGGGTCTTCGAGTCGAATAGGTCTCGAAGGGCCCTGGGCACGCCTGCGAACGCAGGTCAGTGAATGCCTGCGTCCACTAGCGGGCCAGAGCCCGGCCGGAGCGCACGCGCATGAAGACAGTGAATGACATGAAGTTGCATGACATGATCCCACCCTAGAAACCCTCCGCAACCCCCGCAATCGAATTACCGGCGATGCCCCGCGATCGCCCAGGCCGCCCCCGCCAGCCTCACCCACTTCACCTCATGCAATTACGTCGGTGAAAAGCCAGAATTCTGGCCAAGACCGGCGTCAACCTGCGGTGTCTGCTTGAGACCCGTCCGTCTGCGAATCCTGGTTCAACAGGTCCCCGAGCGTGCGCAGATCGATGTTCCGCTGCAGGAACAGCTGATCATCGAGTTCCACTGCAGCAGGGCGAGACTGACCGCGGGGCAAGGGTTGGAACCGCAGCCGCAGAAGTCACGGGGTGAGGGTCAGGACCGCAGCCGCGATGGTCACGGAGATTTCCAGGGCGGCGCCCAACACGTCACCGTTCAGCCCGGCGAACCGCCGCACACAATGCCGAACCAGCAAGGCCGACACCGCCAGCGCCCCCACCACCGCGACCGACCCCAGCCACCACCGCTCGGCCGCGAATCCCGCTGCCACCAGCGCGATCCCACTCCACCCCACAGCGGCGACAACCCCTTGCGTCCCGGCGACCAGCGCCCCGAACCCGGCCCCGGGTGCCGCCTCGATCCCCCGCCGACACGCGAGCACCACCGAGACCCGCCCTACCGCAATCGCGAGTACCACGGCTCCCCACCGCCCGGCTTCCCCCAACGCCGCGAACGAAATCGCCTGAATCCCAATCACGAACACCAATGCGGCCACCCCGAATGGTCCCGCCCCACCACTCTTCATGACCTCGCGGGCTCGCTCGGGCGGCCCGTAACTCCCGAGCCCATCCACAGTGTCGGCAAGCCCGTCGATATGCATGCCGCGAGTGATCAGCGCCAGAAATCCCACCGCGATGAACCCAGCCAGCAACCAGGAGCCCCCCAAGGCCCCTATCCCCCAAAGCAATCCAGCCGCACCCACCCCGAGGAGCACTCCCACCACGGGAGCCCACGCAATGGCCCGCCCGGCAGCCCGCCGATCCACCTCATCCGGCCCGCGCACCGGCAGCACGCTCAACCAGGAAACCGCCAACCGCAGCCCGTTCACGATCGCACCCCGGATACGCGGCGATGCGACCCTGCCGAACTCCGCCCGGCCATCGAACTGCCAGGACCAACTCCAGCGGACACGTCAGGCACCCACGTTTCGAGCACACCAGCAGCACGCGGCCGAATACCGTGAGCGGCAGTTTTGACAGCTCCGAGGCAATCAGTGCGCTGCATGGCCGGACGCCGCCAGTCCGCCGGGCGCGGAGGCCGGGCGGGATCGGGGATGAGGTTGTCAGGCAACAGGTCCTTCGGAACCCGCGTCGGAGGTGCTGACTCCGGCCTGGGCGAAGGTCGACATCTCCGAGAGGGTGGCGACGGCGGCGCGCAGGATGGGGAGGGCGGTGAGGGCGCCGGAGCCTTCGCCGAGGCGCATGCCCATGTCCAGGAGGGGTTCCAGGTTGAGGCGGTCGAGGGCGATGGTGTGGGCGGGTTCGCTGGAGCGGTGTCCGGCCACCCACCAGGCGCGGGCGCCGGGGGACAGTTGGTCGGCGACCAGCGCGGCGGCGGTGACCACGACGCCGTCGATGATCACCGGGGTGCGGCGGGCGGCGGCGCGAGCCAGGAAGCCCGCCATGGCCGCGAGGTCCGCGCCGGAAGCGGTGCGCAGCAAGGCAACCGGGTCCTTGACCACCGGGCGCGCCCGCCACATGGCGTCGCGAATGGCGGCGGTCTTGCGAATCCAGCCCGCATCGTCGACACCGGTGCCGCGGCCGACGGCGACGACCGGTTCGGTATCGGTGATGGTGGCGATCAGCACCGTGGCCGGGGTGGTGTTCCCGATCCCCATCTCCCCGACAATGAGAAGGTCTGCGCCGGAATCGATTTCCTCATCGGCGATCTGCGCACCGGCCGTCAGCGCGGCCTGCACCTCGGCCTCGGTGAGCGCGTCCTCGCGATCGATGGACCCACTGGACCGCCGCACCTTGTGCCGGGAGATCTCCGGAGCCGTATCCCCCTGCACCGCAATGTCTTCCACCCGCACGGTCGCATCCGCCAGCCGCGCCAGCACATTCACCGCCGCCCCACCGGCCAGGAAGTTGGCGACCATCTGCCCGGTCACCTCACTCGGATAAGCCGACACCCCATGCCGAGCCACCCCATGATCCCCCGCGAAAACCACCACCCGAGCGCGCTCGAACTGCCGAGGCGGGCAAACCCCCTGGCAAGCCGCCACCCAATTCCCCAACTCCTCCATCCGCCCCAAAGCCCCCGCAGGCTTGGTCAACTCCAACTGCCGCCCCTCAGCAGCCTCCCGCACCCCCGCATCCGGCCCGGCCACCGGCCCGAACGAAATCCGCACCGGCTTCGTAAGATTCGCGGCCCCGCTGTCCATAGCGGAACCGCCAGCCGCGGCCGAGACTGCGGCTGCCGTTGTCGCCGCATCGGCTACCGTCGAATCGCCTGCGGACGTAGCGGTTCCATCCGCCGCAACCGCCGTGGTCTTCTCCGCTGCTTCAGCCGGTACCAAACCACCTGCGGCCGTGGATGTTCCATCCGCCGCGGCAACCTCTGCCGCCGCTTCCCCGATTGCGGCATCCACGCCACCGGCAGGCGCGCCGGAAGCCACTCCGGCCACAGCCGCCGATGCGGCGAGGCCTGTCACGGCATCGGCCGAAACCGCTTGCACGGCAGCCTTGTCCGCGGCGGTCTCCCCCGCAGTGGACGACGCGACGGCAGGCTGGCCCGCCGCTACGTCACCCGCAGTGGACGACGCGCTCGGATCCGCTGCCGAATCGGCGGTTTCGACACCCACTGCCGCAACGGTCGCGGCCGCATCGGACAGGGCGGTGGCGTAGGCGGTGGCCCGGTCGGGCTTGACCCGCATGGCCTGCCCGGCGACGACGAGATACACCTCGTCGCACACCTCCGCGAGGCGCTGATTGAGGATGCCGATCTCATCACGGAACAGTCGCCCGGAGTGGGTGGCGGGTATGACGCCCATCCCGACCTCGGGACTGACAATGATCAGCCGCTGCGGATATCCGGTGACCGCATCCACCAGCGCGTCCAGGTCCAGCGCCACGGTCCCGCGCGGCGACTCCCACGCTCCCCGAGCGTCGATACGGGTGGTCAGCCAGGTCCCCAGGTCATCGATCAGCGTGACGGGCGCGTCCTGCGCGAGAGCCGCGACCGGGTCGCCTTCGATAATGGTCCAGTCGTCGGGCCGCCGGGCCCGGTGCGCCGCGACTCGCTCCGCGAAGTCGGTATCGGCCGGATCCACGATCGCCGTGGCGATATACCGCACCGCCTCCGACGCGACCAACTGTTCCGCGAAAGCCGACTTCCCGGACCGGGCTCCACCGAGCACCAGCGTCCGTAGCGGTCGATCGGTTGTCTGAGCAGTGTGCGACACGTCAGCACGGTATCAATCTCCCCCACCAACCGCGCGCACCGGACATCACGTCGCCCCATCCCACACACCGGACCTACCCTCCGCCACCCCCGAGGGCCGCCGGACAACCAACGAGAAAGCTCCAGCGGTAGGAATCCACCGCCCTACCGCCCACCAACTCGACGTTGGAGCACTCGTGACACGAAGCCATCCACCTCCACCCGAATGCGCAGCACTCACGGCCCGAGTCCATCCGCCTGCTATCCGGATGAGGAAGCCTCGTGGCGTGAGTCCACCCGCCCGCCAACAGGGGTGAGGGAGCACTGGTGGTGCGGATTCATTCGAATTCCCGCCACCAGTGCTCCCTGATCTTGATCAGCGGGGGCTAGGAGGCGCGGGCTCCGAAGCGGCGGCGGTATTCGGCGGGGGCGATGCCGACCAGGCGCTGGAAGTGGTGGCGTAGCAACGCCCCTGAACCGAATCCGCAGCGGTTGGCGAGGGTTTCCAGGTCCATGTCGGTGTCTTCCAGCAATTGCTTGGCGAGCAGGATTCGCTGGCCGGTCAGCCATTTCACCGGTGTGGTGCCGGTTTCCGCGGCGAAGCGGCGGGCGAACGTGCGGGTGGACATGGCGGTGCGGGCGGCGAGGGATTCGACGGTGTGCGGAAGCTCGAGCTGCTCGCCCATCCAGTTCAGCGTTTCGCTGAGGCTGTCGGAGCTGCAGTCCACCACCGGCCGCTCGATGAATTGCCGCTGCCCGCCGTCCCGCTGCGGCGGCACCACCATGCGCCGGGCGACAGCATTGGCGACGGTGCTGCCCAGCTCCCGCCGCACCAGATGCAGGCAGGCGTCGATCCCGGCGGCCGTCCCGGCACTGGTGATCAGATTCCCCTCATCCACGTACAGCACATCCGGATCGACGGTGGCCAGCGGAAACCGTTGCGCCAGCTGATCGACATAGCGCCAGTGCGTGGTGCATTTGCGGTTGTCCAGCAGCCCGGCCTCGCCCGCGAGGAAGGCCCCGGAGCACACGGTGAGCACGGTGGCTCCCCGCTGCGCCGCATCCCGCACGGCATCGACGATGCTCTGGTCCAGCGCCATGCCCGCCGAGAACGGGAACGCGGGTATGGCAACCAGATCCGAATCGAGCAATTCCTCCAGACCATATTGCGGTGTCACCGAAATACCGGGTGAACTGGAGTTGAGCGGCTTCCCGGGCTCGGCCCCGCAGACCCGGAAGTCGAAGCCGGGCAAGCCATCCGCGGTCCGGTCGAGTCCGAAGACCTCACAGACGACACCGAATTCGAACATGGCGAGGCGGTCATTCAGGACGACCGAAACCTTCGACAGCATCATCTCACCATACATGGCCGGATCTTTGCGAACAATGACAGAACCGCCACTGTTGGCAGGAACTTATCTAGAGAAAACTTACTGCCATGCAAGCACTCTCCGCAATCACCGCAGCCGGGACCGCCATGAGCGCCCTCGGCTACCTGACCTACGCCGCCATGGCCTGGGGCACAACCGATTCCACCAATGAAGGAGAGGCAGTCGCATGACCACCATCACCTCCGCCCGCGGCCCCATCGTCCGCACCGCGACCACCGAACGCAAAGCAAAAGCAATGTTCGCCCGAATCTTCACCCTCCTGGCCGCAGCCGGGCGGGCAGTCCCCTTCCACCGCGAATCCAACTGGCAGCTAGCGGGATCCACCAATTTCCTCGACCGCGATCACGACCGCATGGCATTGGAACTCCGCGCCATCAGCGGCCACCGCGAGCACTGCTGACCACCCCGCATGACCCGCGGCCGTACCTGCCCGAAACCAGTCGAGCATGCAACTGCGCAGGTGCCCACTCGGGAAATGCCTGCACAGTTGCATGCTCGTGGGCATGCCGGGTGTTAGACGGCGTCGCCAGCCTTGACTCGGGGCTTGGGGGCGCGCATGCGGCGGATTTGGGAGGCGCGGACGAAGGCGTACCAGCCGAGGGAGAAGCTGGATTCGGTGGCGTCGGGGAAGCGCTCGCGGACGCGGTTGCTCACGATGCGGCCGAGGACGATGCCCTCGATGATCATGAACAGCATCATGACCAGCATGCCGAGGGTGACGATCGCCTGGAGGGCGGGCGTCAGGATCATGCTCAGGATCAGAACCAAGGCCAGCGGCATGAACAGGCCGAGCAGATTGCGGCGCGCATCCACGATGTCGCGCACGTAGCCCTTCACCGGACCCTTGTCGCGCGGCAGCAGGAACTGCTCCTCACCGGCGAGCATGCGCGCGCGGCGGTCCTGCGTTTCGGCGCGGCGCTCGGCCGAGGTGGTCTTGCGCTCCGCCTTGGTCCCGCGCAGCGCCTTGCGCCGGGCACGGGCCTCTTTGGAGGTCTTGGGGGCGGGCGCGACCGGGCCGCGACGGCGGGCTTCGGCCTCTCGGCGCTTCGGGGTCGGCTTGCCCTTGCCAAGGGTTACGGTCTTGTCCTCGACCGTCGCCGCACCACCGGCGTCGACAGCAGAGGCATCGGAGGTGGGGGTGGACTCGCCACGGCGGAGGAACTTCACGCCGACCAGGCTATTCGATGGCACGTCTGCCGGAAAAACCTGGTCCGCCCGTTTGTCGTATCGCCCACCCCCGCAGCTACCCGGCCGCGACTGCAATCCCCCACCCCGTCGGCGCTATCGTGCCCGCGTAGGATTGGGAATAGTCGCCCCTGAAGCGGCGTTGACAGCCGACGAGCCGTGCGCCTTTCACGGGTTGAAAACAGTCCAATAGGAGAGTCCATGACTGAGCAGACCGAGACCACCACTCACGGTGCGACTCTGACCGACGCCGCCGCCCTCAAGGCCAAGGCGCTCCTGGATCAGGAAGGTCGCGAGGACCTGGCGCTGCGGATCGCCGTACAGCCGGGTGGCTGTGCCGGCCTGCGCTACCAGCTCTTCTTCGACGACCGCTCCCTCGATGGCGACCTCATCGCCGAGTTCGGCGGCGTCAAGCTGGCCGTCGATCGCATGAGCGCCCCCTACGTCGAAGGCGCCTCGATCGACTTCGTCGACACCATCGAGAAGCAGGGTTTCACCATCGACAACCCGAACGCCACCGGCTCCTGCGCCTGCGGCGACAGCTTCAACTGAGATAAGCCCGGACAGCGCGGAACATCCCTGAGGGAGGTTCCGCGCTGCTGTGTGTCCAGGTCGAACCCTGGAATCAGTTGTCTCGGACAGTGTATTTTCTAAGTGCGGACCTTTCGGTCCGTCTCCCCACTACCGGCCCCGCGTCTGTCGTCCCGAATCTTGGGTGTGCACAGCGCAAGTCACCGAAGGATTGACGCTCGTGACCATCGCCGTGTCCGCCTCCATCGCGACCGACCACCTCATGCGATTCCCGGGGAAATTCTCCGATTCTCTGCTGGCCGACCAGCTTCAGCACGTGTCGGTCAGCTTCCTGGTCGACGATCTGGTGATCCGCCGCGGCGGCGTCGCCGGCAATATCGCCTACGCCATGGGCCTGCTCGGCCGCACCCCGCTGCTGGTGGGCGCGGTCGGCGCGGACTTCGGCGAATACCGGAAGTGGCTGGAGGACAACGGCGTCGACTGCTCCGCCGTGCACATCTCCGCCGAGGCGCACACCGCCCGTTTCGTCTGCACCACCGATGAGACGATGGCGCAGATCGCCTCCTTCTACCCCGGCGCCATGAGCGAAGCCCGCGACATCTCCGTCGAGCAGCTGGCGCAGGGCCGCAATCTCGAGCTGGTGCTGGTCGGCGCGAACGATCCGGACGCCATGGTCCGCCACACCGAGCAGTGCCGCGCCGCGGGAATCCCGTTCGCCGCGGACCCCTCTCAGCAGCTGGCGCGCCTGGACGGCGAGCAGGCCCTGTCCCTCATCGACGGCGCGGCCTACCTGTTCACCAATGAGTACGAGTGGGGCCTGCTGCTGCAGAAGACCGGCCTGTCCGAGGCGGAAGTCGCTGAGCGCGTGGGCATCCGGGTCACGACCCTGGGTTCCAAGGGCGCGAAGATCGTCGACCGCGACGGCACCGAACTGCACGTCGACGTGGTCCCCGACAATGCGAAGGTCGACCCGACCGGCGTCGGCGACGGCTTCCGCGCGGGCTTCCTCACCGGCCACAGCGCGGGCCTGTCGCTGGAGCGCTCCGCCCAGCTCGGCTCGCTCATCGCGGTCCTCATCCTGGAAACCATCGGCACCCAGGAGTGGACCCTCGACCACGACGTCGCCCTCAAGCGTCTGCGCGCGGCCTACGGCGCCGAGGCCGCCGCCGAAATCGAGGCGATCCTCCGCTAGCCGGTTCGCACCCGAGTCGACTCTCCGCTGAGCGTCTCGTCCGAGAACTGATCCCGGACGAGATCGAGGCAATTCTCCGCCGAGCCACTCGGCCGAGATCGACTCGATTCCCGGCGGAAACCTGCCGGACTCTTTCATGCCGCACGCTGATCCCAGTGATCAGCGTGCGGTTCTTCTTGCGCTATGACCGCACCTGATCACCACGGTCTCCCGGCCGTGCTTGCATGACAGCTAGTTTCGAAGGACCTGATGATGGTGGTACGGGTCGGCATAGTCGATCTGATCTCGACCCGGCCGGACAGCATGACGCGACGGGTATTCCTGGAGGCGATCGCGGGTGCGGCCGCGCACGTTGGCACAGCGGGCAGCGCACACTCCGGCACTGCGCGCAGCGCGCATTTCGGCACGGCGGGCAGCGCGCACCTCAGCACAGCGGGCAGCGCGCACCTCAGCACGGTTGGCGGGGAGTTCCAATCTCCGGTTGTGTTGACCGAATTCCCTATGGAGAACCCGGTTCTCGTGGAGTCCACCGTCTTCGGCATCGATCCGATGGGGCCCACCGATGCCGTCGACTGGCCGTCACTCGCCAGCATGGACGCGCTCATCATCAGCGGCAGCGAACCCAAGGCCGCCGAGATCGCCCTCGAGCCGAGCCTGATCATCATCGACCGCATTCTGCGCGAATGCGCGGCCGCCACCTCGCTGCTGTTCTCCTGCCAGTCCGCCCACGCCGCCCTGCACCTCCTGCACGGCCTCCCCCGCCACCGCCGCCCCCGCCGCCAGCACGGCGTCTTCACCCACGAGGCCCACGCGAACGAACTGACAGCGGGCATCACCGGTCCGGCGTTGGTCCCCCACTCCCGCTGGAACGCAATGCTTTCCGCGGACCTCCGAGCCGCAGACGTCCCCATCCTCCTCGATTCCTCCGAGGCCGAATGGCACCTCGCCACCTCCCCCGACGGCCTCCGCCACGTCTACCTGCAGGGCCACCCCGAATACCTCCCCGACACCATGGCCCGCGAATACCGCCGCGACCTCCGCCGCTGGATAGCCGACCCCACCCTCCCCTTCCCCGACATCCCCCTCGGCTACTTCCCCACCCCCACCTACCAACGCCTCCTCGCCCACGCCGAACTCGTGCGCACCCACCGAAACCCCGCCCTCCTCGACGACCTCGTGCTGCCTGCGACACACACGGACGTCGCGCTGGACTGGTCTCAGCACTCCCAGCTCTTCTTCGCGAATTGGCTTCGCGCCGTTCACGACCGCTGCCAGGCCAAGACCCTGCTGCCCGCCTGACACGACGGGTCCTAGGGGCTTTCGCCATCCAGCCCCACCACCGTGCGCGCCGATCGGCGAGGGCTATTCAGCGCGAGCGCACCCCCGCGCACCGGCGGGTTACCGAAGCCATCCAGCAGCGGACATGAGTTCACACCACCATCCGGCGGTGGGCGGGTACTGGCCGGACTGTTCGCCGAGGTGCTCGTCCGGACGTGGGTCGGTATCGACGACAACTTCTTCGACCTGGGCGGGCATGCGCTGCCGGCGCCCCGGCTGGTCAGCTGGGCCCGGGCGGAACTCGGCTCATCGCCACCATCCTGCGGTGGGCAGCGCGCGGCCATACGGCGGTCGGCAGGCAGCGCACGGCAAGTGAGTGGGCGGCACAGCGCAAGCGTGGGGCACTGCCGGGAGTTGTGGGCATTCGCGCGGTCCCGGTGGGATTGCATCGCGGGCGAGCAATAAGCTGTGCGGTATGGGCTCCGACCGTTTGTATTTTCGTCAGCTGCTCGCCGGCCGGGATTGGGCCGTGGGCGATCCCATCGCCACCCAAATGCGGAACTTCGCGTATCTGATCGGCGACCGCGAGAGCGGCGAATGCGTGGTCGTGGACCCGGCCTATGAGGCGAGCCAGCTGGTCGATGTCGCCGCGGCGGACGGCATGCGGGTGAGCGGCGTGCTGGCCACCCACCACCATCCGGATCACGTCGGCGGCAGCATGCTCGGCTTCACGCTGCGCGGGGTGAAGGAACTCCTGGAGAACGTCGACGTCCCGGTACACGTGAATTCCGAAGAGCTCCCGTGGGTCGCGAACGTCACCGGCATCGCACCCAGCGAACTGACCGGCCACGCCCACGGCGACAAGGTAGTCGTAGGCACCTTCGAAATCGAACTCCTCCACACCCCCGGCCACACCCCCGGCAGCCAATGCTTCCTCTTCGAGGACCGCCTCATCGCGGGTGACACCCTCTTCGTAGACGGCTGCGGCCGCACCGACTTCCCCGGCGGCGACTCCGAAGCCATGTTCCGCAGCCTCCGCTACCTCGCTGAGCTGCAAGGCAATCCAGTCGTCTACCCCGGCCACTGGTACTCCGAAGAACCCAGCGCCACCCTCTCCCACATCCGCGAAAAGAACTACGTGATGCGCCCGCAGACTCTCGACCAGTGGCAGATGTTCATGCCCCACTGATTTCCCCGCGCCCCGAGCGCGGTTACCAGCACCTCGATGGCCACTCCGCAGGCGACGCCGAGCCACAGCACATGCCACCCGAGCTCCGGCAGTACGAACCGGGCGCACATCGGGTGCCGCACCACCGAGAAATTGCCCGACCGAGTCAGTCGCGCACCAATTTTCGGATGAGCATGCGGTGGCGCAGGCGAAACGCCTGGAAGTCCCTCCACCATTGCATGCTCGCCGCAGGCTGCGCCCGGTTGGGAGGCACCGCGTCGGCTGCAGTCCGACTCGGCGTGCCGGAGTTCGTGGGTAGCGCCGGGTAGGCCACCGCGGCTAGCCGACGATCCGCCGAGTCGAGAACGAAATGCGCCCGCTCCGAACAGCTTCGGCGCGAGCACATTCGGTATTCGGGGCGCTCAGGCCAGGGTGCGCATCCAGCCGTGGGAGTCGGCGAAGGTGCCGCGCTGGATGCCGGTGAGGGTGTCGCGCAGGGCCATGGTGACCTCGCCCGGTTCGCCGCCGCCGATGGTGAATTCGCCGTCGTCGCCCGCGACCGTGCCGACCGGGGTGATGACCGCGGCGGTGCCGCACGCGAAAACCTCGGAGATCTCACCGGATTCGGCGCCCTTACGCCATTCGGTCACCGAGACCTTGCGCTCCTCCACCGGGTAGCCGGAGTCGGCGGCGAGGGTGAGCAGCGAGTCGCGGGTGATGCCCGGCAGCAGCGATCCGGACAATTCCGGCGTCACCAGGCGCGCATCCGAGCCCTTGCCGAAGACGAAGAACAGATTATTGGTGCCCATCTCCTCGACATACTTGCGATCGCAGGCGTCCAGCCACACCACCTGGTCGCAGCCCTTCTCGGAGGCCTGCTTCTGCGCGAGCAGCGATGCCGCATAGTTGCCCGCAACCTTGGCCTCACCGGTACCGCCCGGGGCAGCGCGCACATATTCGGTGGACAGCCACACCCGCACCGGCTTCACACCACGCGGGAAGTAAGCGCCCGCCGGGGAGCCGAGCAACAGGTACTTGTAGGCGTTGGCAGGCTTCACACCCAGCCCCGACTCGGTGGAGAACATGAACGGGCGCAGGTACAGCGACTCTTCGCCACCGGCCGGCGGCACCCAGTCGGAATCCACCTCGAGCAGCTGCCGGACCGACTCGATGAAGAGCTCCTCCGGTAGCTCAGCCATAGCCATCCGGGCGGCGGACCGCTGGAACCGCGCCGCATTGGCATCCACCCGGAAGGTGGCAATGCTCCCGTCGGCCTGCCGGTACGCCTTCAACCCCTCGAAAATGGCCTGACCGTAGTGGAACACCATGGTCGCCGGATCCATGGCCAGCGGCCCATACGGCTCGACAGTGCCGTTGACCCACTCCCCGTCGATGTAATCCAGCGACACCATGTGATCGGTGAAGAACCGCCCGAACCCGGGCTCCGCGAGAATCTCCTGCCGCCGCTGCGCCGACACAGGCGCGGGATGCGTGACACGGGTGAACTGCGCGGCAACTGTCATGACCGGGAGTCTAATTCGCCCGGCTTCCGCCGTGGACGAGGACCCCGGAGGCCGCCTGCGGATAAGCGGATCGGCCGAGCCATTCACAGTGGGCCACGGCGAGCGAATGGAACCGTCCGAAGCAGCCTGAACCGGTTCTCCGCGCGCAAGTCCCGGCTACGGCAGCGGCACGGGCCTTCGCGACCGCGTTTGCTGTCGAGCGGAGTCGACGGGTTGCGGCCATGCGCTGACTTGGATGCTGTCGGTCATTCGGCGAACACCAGTTGCTGCCGCACGACGGGCATCCAGGACGCCGCCCTCCTCGGCACCCTCCTCGCCCGCGTCCTCACCGGCGACCCGGCTTCCCTCCTCGATACCACGGCCGCTCGCAGCCCGTTCCGGCCCTGGCTGTCCGCACGGGCCCTTATTCGCTCTGCGAGCGGTATCCGGTCTGAGCCTTCACTACGCCCCGGAATTCGTCAGGAATCTGATCGATTCGGGCCACTAGTGCATGCTCAGACCGGTATTCGTCTGATGCCCACAGGCCGTACGCATCAGGCCACTCTTCCGGGACCGTATCCGTCAGTGGTGCGCGTCAGTGGTGCGCGTCAGTGGTGCGCGTCAGCGCGCGTCGGTCAGGCGGTGTGCGGCTCGACGAACGGCGGACGCACGACCTCGCAGCGCACCCGACGGCCACGCACATCGAGCTCGAGCACGTCGCCCTCCTTGACGTCGGCGGCGGTATCGAGCAATGCCAGCGCGATGCCGACCTTCAGGCTCGGTGAGAAGGTGCCCGAGGTGGTCTCACCGACCAGCTCGTCGCCGCGCATGACATTCTGTCCCTGACGGGGGACGCCACGGTCGAGCGCCTTGAGCCCCAACAGGATTCGGCGCGGACCGGCGGCCTTCTCCTGCTCCAGCGCCGACTTGCCCCAGAACTCGGGCTTCTTCCAGCCGACAGCCCAGCCGGTACGCGCCTGCAATGGCGAAATGTCCACGGACAGTTCATGTCCGTGCAGCGGATACCCCATCTCGGTGCGCAGCGTGTCCCGAGCGCCGAGCCCCGCGGCCTGCCCACCGGCGGCCTCGACCTGCGCCACCAGCGCCCGGAACACCGCCTCGGCGTCATCCCAGCGCGGCAGCAGCTCATACCCGTGCTCGCCGGTGTACCCGGTCCGGCACACCCGCACCGGCCGCCCATCCCACTCGGCGTCGGCGTAGGCCATGTACTCCATATCGGTGGGCAGCCCCAACGCCTTCAGCACCTCGGCCGACTTCGGCCCCTGCACCGCGAACACCGCATACCCGCGATGCTCATCGGTAACCGTGATCCCCTCCGGCGCGGTCTTCTGCATCTCAGCCACCACCGAAGCCGTATTGGCGGCATTGGGCACCAGGAAGATCTCGTCATCGCTCACGTAATAGGCGATGAGATCATCGATCACGCCGCCCTCCGGCGTGCAGCACAGCGTGTACTGCGCCTTCCCCGGCCGGATCCGCCCCAGATCATTGGTCAGCGCCGAGTTCACGAAGGCAGCGGCCCCCGCCCCCTTGACCGTCGCCTTCCCCAGATGACTCACATCGAACAGCCCCACCGCGGACCGCACCGCGGTGTGCTCCCCCACCGTGCCCGCATACGAAACGGGCATCTCCCACCCGCCGAACGGAGCAAAGGTAGCGCCCAACTCAACGTGGACGGCATGGATAGGGCCTTGCAGCAGCTTCTCGTCGGTCACCCGGATCAGCTTATCGGCCCGCCCGCGAACCGGTGATCACCGGAACCAAACCCATCCCACCAGCGTCAATAGTGATGTCAGACCGCTATCAGCCAAAGATCCTGCGCTAAAGTCTGCGAAAAGTTTGCTCGAGGGGAGGGAGACCCGCGATGTACGTCGACATCGACCTACTGCACACCCTGCAAAAGGCATGGCAGGAAACCTCCCGAGACATCAAAACCGTCCCCCGCGAAGGCATAGCCGACCTCGAAGGTCAAATGCCCGGCTCCCTGGCCGAGGCCGCCCTCCACGACATGGGCACCGACGTCTACGAGGCATACCTCGAAGTCGCCTACCACTTCGACACCCTCGAAAAACTCACCCGAGGCGCCGCCGACACCTACCAGGTAACCGACGAAACCTGGGCCGCCGCCCTCGCCAAAATGGCCCGCCGATGACCTACACCGTCACACAGGTCCGAGCCTGGATCCCAGAATCCCTCTCCGACCGAGCCGCCATCCTCCAAACCGGCGCGGACTACATGGAACGCACCCTCGAAGCCGCCTGGCGCGAAGCCGACGCCCTCACCTCCGGCGGCTGGACCGGCCCCGCCGCCACCCAGGCCTACAACCGAATCCAACGCGAATACACCATGGGCATGCGAGTAGTAACCGCAGTCCGAGACCTGGCAACCGCGCTCAACAGCGCAGCCACCCGCCTCCGCTCAGCCCGCGACACCGCCATCAACGCAGTAGACGCAGCCACACACGAGGACTTCCCGGTCAGCCAAGACTGGCAAGTAGGCAAAACCCCCAAAGGCCAAACCGAAGCCCGCCGCGGCTTCCACGTAGCCCAAATCTCCGGAGCCGTCCGAACATTGACCGACGTAGACCGCGAGATCTCGGTAATCCTCGACGCCAAGACGGACGAGATCCGCGCCCTGAAAGACGACGCCGCAACCGGCCGCGAGTACATACCCCCGCCCTCCACCGCCCAAATGTCGAGCGACGAAGTCGCAGCGATGATCAACGACCCGCAGTTCCGGGAGTGGGTAAGCCATCACCCCGATGCCGCAAAGGCCCTCCTCGACGGGGCGGTGGACTCGGGAAAACTCGATCCGGCTACAAAGTTCTACAAGGACTTCCTGCAAGGGTTCTGGCAGCGAGAAGCGTTCGAGCAGGCTGGAATCGACCCTGCCACCTGGCGACCGGAACTTGGGGCGGAAGCCAACAAGGACAACATCGTCAAGGTCTATCAGTACTACGGGCGACTGTTCCTCGACCATCCGGAATTGCAGTGGGCGGGCATGGCCAACATGATCGGCCCATCGTTCGCCGGTGGCTTCTTCGATCTCGACATGATGCAGGACCTGACGAAGCACATGGACCGAATGGGCGGCGGGGATGGGCCCGTCGGCACCCTGTCCGCCGAAGAGGTCCACTTCTACGAAACCACGCTGCTCGGAATGCAAAAGAACATCTTCAACGATCAGGCCGCCATGCACGAGGCTTACTTGACCGGCGGCACGGCCGAGATCGACCGAATGTTCAATGCGGGCCTGCTCGATCGCAAGGCCGACGGAGCGTGGCACCAGATCAATGATGGATATACCCGCAACGACCCTGCGCTGATCGCAAGCGGCAACAAGGATTTGTTGTGGCGCGAGCAATGGCAGATCATCGCCGACGACTACGACCACATGCGCGATCGGCCCGGCACAGGCGGGCTGATGACGTGGGGAATGACAACGGTCGGCGCTCCCTCAATTCCTGGCGCACATACGTTCCCAGAGGAATTCCCGAAGACCGTCGATGCCCCCGGACCGATCCCCGGGAAGTTCGTGACACCATTCCCCGACGGGAACATCTCCTACCGTGACCAACGCTGGGCACTGATCGAGAGGGATACTCTGCCCGCCTATCAGCGACTGTTGACCGAGAGCCCCGAGCAGGCCCGCGAACTCGTCGCATCCGACTTCGAAGCACGTATGGAGGAACAACGTCTCAGCAACCGTTGGGGCGAGATCGCCAAACAACTTACGACACATTGGGGGTACCGGCCATGACACGTCGCCTGACCCGCACGGCGGTTGTCTTGACGCTGCTGTGCCTCTCCGCTGCCGCGTGCTCCACCCCTTCCCGCCAGGAGGATGCAGTGCCCAACACTCCCGAGTTCTCGCAACTCACCGACGCTGGAATCGAACAGATCAAGAAGACTCGGAACGCCCGCTTCGACCTGCGTAATCACGAGCTCACCAAGGCCGCAGTCGGTCTCGACGGCCAGGACCGGGGTCCGATCATCGGCGGAGCCGACGGTCCGATGATCACCGTCGAATTCCTGGGGCCTGAACAAGCGGAGACGATTGAAACGAACACGCTGATGTTCCTCTCCCCCAATGCGAATAAGCCCTACTCCGGAATCGTGTTCTGGAAGTCGTTCGACGATGCTCAGCAATGCCTCGACGAACTCCGTGATGACGTCAGCCGTTGGGGTCTCAGCGCCGCTCGTGTAGATCGGTGGGCGGAGAACTCCAAAGGTGAGTCGAACTACCAGCAGGTTGTTTCCATGGGCGTCGGCCGCAGCGGCCTGGTAATCGATGTCGAGGCTTATCTGAAAGACGGCCGAGCACTTCTCAAGTACGACATCTACCTGGAGCCCGATCTCTACACACCCCAAGCCCTGGACGAAATCCGCACGACAGGCATCGCCAAGTACAACGGGTAGGCCGGATGATCCGGGCGATCCTGATGATCGTAGGAATCGGTACCGTCAGAACGATTCGCGCCGATCACACCTGAACATCAGGACAATCCTCTCATTTATAGCTATTCGACATAACCGTGTTACGAATCCACTGCGGGCGTCGATGTGCCGGTCATAGCGCAACTATTCTGTTGCCCCCGGAACCCGCAAGGAATCCCCGACCATGTCCGATCACCCGTTACCTCAGCAACCCATGCCCGGCCCGTATCCGCAAGGCCCGTACTACCCACCGAAGCGGCACAAGGTCTGGCCGTGGGTGCTCGGCGGCTTCCTGCTTGTCATATTGCTGTTTTTCGGTGCCTGCGCAGCGCTTTTCGGTGGAGTCGCGCACGAGGTCGCCAAGCAGGAAGACAAACGTACGACCGCCGCACCCGCCGGATCCGAGGTCCGCGACGGCAAGTTCGCTTTTGTTGTCACACAGGTCGATCCACCGGTCGACACGGTCGGCACCAACGAGTTCACGAGCAAGCAGGCGCAGGGCGAGTATGTCCTGGTGCACATCAACGTGTCGAATATCAGCAATGCGGCGCAAACCTACTTTGGTGATGACCAGAAACTGATCGACGATCAAGGCAGGCTCTATTCGAATGATGTAGTAGCCGAATCGAATCTGAACACGGACATCCTGTTGACCCAGATCAACCCCGGCAACAAAATCTCGGTGACCATCGCCTTCGACGTGCCCAAGGGCACCGTTCCGACGGCGATCGAGTTCCACGATTCGGCGTTCTCCGGTGGCGCTCGTGTCGCGCTCAAGTAGGGGCAGTGTCCGGCCGGGACTCACATCGGATCCCGGCCGACACCTCCGAGTACCAACCACTGGGCCTCGGCCCCGCCAGCTGAATTGCTGTGTAGCGACTCGTACCAGAGGTGTCACTCAGCGAACACTGGCACGCGCCGGTTCGAGGTACGCGAGTAGCCGCTGCTCATCGAGCACTTCGATGGCCTGCCCGCGGTCACGCAACTCGGCCGCTCGGCGGGCTTTCGTCGTGCTGAATGCCAACGGATCATCGCCGGTGAATCCATGGCCGATGACCAGACCGGTCGTCCGTCTGGTGACGTTCTTGGCGGGTGTCGCACCGCAGGCGGCGATGGCATCCCATGCCTGCTGGCGAGTCATCGACGCGAGATCGCCTGTGAATACGACGGTTTGGCCGTAGAGCGGATGACTCGCATCGGTACCGGCGACTTCGGGCGCGACCAATTCCTCACGCGCGAAACGTGACTTGCGCGGCTCTCGCGGCTCCCGCATAGGCCGCCGAGTCCGGGTCTGTCGTATCTCTCCGGTGGTCTCGAGTTCCTCCAGCGTTCCCGCACCCGTCCGCGCAGCCAAGGCCAAGACGATGTCGGCCGCGGCGCGGGCATCCGCGGCCGCATTGTGGTGTGCGAGCAACTCGATGCCGAGTTCATCCGAGACACTGGGCAATCGGTAACTGTCGAGGTCGAGGTGCCGTCGGGACATCTCCAGGCTGCAGCTGAATTCCCATTCCGGCGCGGCGATTCCGCTGTGCCGGCACGCTTCTCGCACCGCGCCGCTGTCGAAACTCGCATTGTGGGCAACCAAAGGCAGATCACCGACAACCTGGACGACCTCGGGCCAGCGCTGCGCGAACACCGGCTGGTCCATGACCATGGCATGCGAAATCCCATGGATGCGAACGTTATGCGGCGAGAAGAAGTCGACGGCGACGGGCGGTCGGCAAAGCCAGGAGTGCGTTGTCAGCCGTTGGCCATCCCGCACCACCGTGACACCGATGGCGCAGATGCTGCCGCGGGCGGAATTGGCCGTCTCGACATCGATCGCGGCGAAGGACAGTGGGGGCATCGGTCACACCGTATGTCATGGCTACGACAATCACGCCGAATTCGGCGCGCGAAATGCCAAGAGCCGCAAAAGATTCCGAATGTTCGGTCTGGAACCAGATTGGTCCTGAAACGAGGAAAGCCCCCCAGCATGGCTGGGGGGCTTTCTCGAATGATGTTCCGGCGGTGTCCTACTCTCCCACACCCTGTCGAGTGCAGTACCATCGGCGCAGACAGGCTTAGCTTCCGGGTTCGGAATGGGACCGGGCG
>NZ_JBFBCD010000011.1:0-273438 GCF_040683015.1 Nocardia sp. NPDC051030
GGGCGCGCCAATATTTCGCTGGGGCGCGCCAACGCACGTTCACTGGGACTTTTCGGTGAAAATCCCGACCGGTGGTGACTTCAACGGCAGCGGAGTGAGCACATCCCACTCCTTGGCTGCGCGTCGACTCGCCGAGCGACGCGCGTTGAGGCACCGGTTGGTGGCGATCCGAGCTTCGAACGCGCCGCCGTCCCCGGCCCGCGCCAGCGACATCAGATCGCCTGTCACCACTCTCGCCTCACTCTTCCTCACACCTTGTGGCACTTGCATCGGGTATAGACCCCGGCTGAGCAACGAACTGGGCGGCCGGCGCGCGCCCACTTTTCCGATGCCGCGGTTTCTACACCAGTGATAGTCCCCAACACCAACAAGGGAGAACTGATATGGGCAAGATCGTGATCACTACGAATGTCACACTCGACGGCGTCGTCCAGGACCCGGACGGGCAAGAGGGTTTCAAGTCGGGCGGCTGGTTCAACCAGTTCGGGGGCAAGGACCTCGCGGAATGGGCCGAGCTCGAAACCGAGGAGGCGCTGGGCGCCGAGGCCCTGCTGCTGGGCCGGCGCAGCGACGAATGGTTCGCGACTCGGTGGGCCGAGCGCACCGGGGTGTGGGCGGACAAGTTGAACAGCATGCCCAAGTACGTCGTGTCCTCGACGCTCGATAAGCCACGCTGGGGCGGGACAGTGCTGAAAGGCGATGTCGTGAACGAGATCTCGAAACTGAAGCAGACCGTGGACGGTGAGATCATCGTCTACGCCAGCTACCAGCTCGTGCGCACGCTGATCGAACACGACCTCGCCGACGAACTGCGGCTGGTTGTTTTCCCCGTCGTGCTCGGGACAGGTGAGGTTCTGTTCGACCAGATCAGCGACAAGAAACCCATGCACCTCGTCGATGTCCGCGCACTCGGTGAAGGCCTCGTCTTCTACGCCTACGAATTCGTCCGTTAGATCCGATGCCGGGTACGTCCGTGATGATCCGGATCGGCCGCCGAGCCGATCCGGATCTACCTCTGTGGCGTGAGGGACTGCACGCGCGCGCATCGTCGGTAGGTCACTCGCCCAGTGCGGTTCGCTTGAAATCGGGGTCCGAGATTCGGCGGGTGTTGTCGACGAGAATTTCGGTGACGCGTTGCGCCCAGTCGGTGATGGCCTTCCACTCCTCGGGGCTGTAGTGGGGCGCCAGCGCCGCCAGATCCTGGCCGAACGGGATGAACACCGCTGCGAGCAGGGCGTCGACCTGAGCATTCGGGACGAGTTCTACCACCACCTTTCGGCGATCGTGTGGATCGCGGACCCGGCGGACATATCCGGCCTTCTCCAGGCGGTCGACGAGTCCGGTCACCGCTCCGGTGGTCAAGCCCGTGTGTTCGGCGATGGCGCCGGCGGTGACCGGGCCCAGGCGGCTCAGGGTGTCCATGGTCTTGCGATCGGAAGCGCTGAGCCCCAACAGCTTTCCGGTTGCCGTGTGGAAGTTCACCATCGCCGTCGCGAATTCCGCGCCGAGCGCCTGTCCGGCACCCTCCATCGAATCCTCTTGCGTCATATCCACACTCTATCTTAGTCTCTAATTATCTTGGAAGCTAAGATATTCAGGGAGGGGCACTTCGACATGCTGGAGATCAACACACGCGCCCAACGGTTCCGGGCCCTGGTTGGTGTGGCCAATATTGCTGCCGACATCCTGCTGCCGTACCTGGCGTATGCGCTGCTCGCACCGACGGGGCTGCCCAGTGCGCTGCGGTTGTCGGTGGGCGGAACACTGGTCGCGGCCAAGGCGATCGGCGGGCCGATCCACACCGGGGAGTTCCGGTGGCGGATCGCGCTGGCCGTCGCGCTGGTGCCCACCGCTGCCATGCTGGTCTGCCACTATCGCGGAGGCGGCGACACCACGAGCATGGTTGTCGGTGCGGTGGCCGCGGGGGTGATCATGGTGGGCGACGCGGTTTACACCCGGTTGGGCCGCCGCTCGTCTCGAGCTGTCGACGGGTTCGCCGCGTTGGTGCTGCTGGAGGTGCTGGTGGGGATCGCGGTGACCGCGATCAGCGGCGACGCTCGCTTCGTGCTGGCACGCAGTTCAATTTATATCGCCGTGGGCGGCCTGTTCTTCCTCGCAACCGCTCGGGGCGATCGGCCGGTCATGAAGGTGGCCTTGAAACCCATTCATACCGAGAACGATCCGCATCGATCGGAAATCTTCGACCGCCTGTGGGATACGTCTGCCCCGTTCCGCACGACCTACCGGGTCCTGTCCGCCGCACTCGGTGTCGTCTGGCTGGCCGATGCCGTGCTGCGCATCGTCGTGATCTACAGCTACCCGCCCGGGCAGGTCGGGCAGTCGGCACTCACCTCACAGTTGCCCTTGGTCGTGCTGATGGCCATCTACTTCGTGGTGGGCCGCACCTGGTCAAAACCGCGCTCGGAGCGAATGATCCAGGCCGAGCTCGCAGTGCGCGCGTAGCAGTGCGCGCGTAACGGGAGGTGCTTGCGCAGCGACCTGATCGGTGTATGCCTTACGCGGCAGGGAGCGAAACATGCCTACCGACAACAACGCACGTAACCCGTTGGCGGGACTGGCATGGAGGGGGCTTCTCCGACCGGCGGCCGGGATGGTTGCGGCGCTCACGTTGGTCATCGCGGGGTTGATGGCTTTTTCGTATGACCCGTCGCCCGCGTCGATTGGGAACTATGGGCTGGTCTTGCCGGTTGTGGTGAAGCCCTGGCCGCCTGTCTCGACGCTATTGGCCACGGTGCCGACCTTCGTGCCCGAAGCGCCCCCTCCGCGCCGACTCGCCCACAGCGGGATTCGTTCAGGCTGAATCGCTTCGGGTGCATTCCATGCGGATCTGGCCCAGCGGGGTGGTGTGGACATCGATGACGGTGAGGCCTGCTGCGGATGCGAGGGTGGTGTAGTCGGCGAGGGTGCGTTCACGGCCGCCGCAGAGGACGAGCATGCGGAGGTTCATTTCGGCGTACATGGTTCGGTCGGCGGCTTCGGAGCTGTGTTGTTCGATGATGACCACGCGGGCGTTATCGCCTGCCGCGTCGGCGCAGCGGCGGAGGATCGCGGTTGCCTCCGGGTCGGCCCAGTCGTGAATCACGCTGCTGAGCACGTAGACGTCACCGCCGGTCGGGAGGGGATCGAAGAAGCTCTGGCCCGCGAAGTTGGTGCGGGCCTGTAAGCCTCGCGCGGCCATGCGTTGGCGGCCGCGGCGCACGGTATCGGGGAGGTCGACGAGGGTGGCTCGAAGGTCTGGGTGGGCGGTGAGTACCGCGATCAGCAATTCGCCTGTGCCGCCGCCGATATCGATGACATGCCGTGCGTGGGACCAGTCGTAGCTGGCAGCCGCATCGTGCGCGTACTCGTCGCCCGCCGCCATGGCCGCGTCGAACGAGGCATTGATGGCGGAATTGGTGGCGAGGTATTCCCAGAATGGCGCGCCGAAGACCGTTTCCCAGGCGGGGCCGCCGGTGCGCAGGGTGTGCAGCAGGCCCGTGAAGGCCAGGTCCATGCGGCCGCCGAATTCCTCGAGGTCGAGACCGACCCGCAGGCCGGACGGATGATCCGAACGCAGCAGTGCCGCAAGTTCGTTCGTGGCGAAGGTGTCGGGACTCGGTTCGGTGAAAACCCCGTGGCAGACCAGGTGGCGCAGCACCCGGCGCAGCGCTTCGGGATCGGTGCTGGATCTCTGAGCCAGCTCCTCGACCGCCAACGGACCATCCGCGAGCAGATCGGCCAGTCGTAGCGAGGCCACCGCGCGAACGGCCAGCGGCGTCACCAGATCGATCACCGGGGCCATCTGCTGCCAGGCCGAGGGCTGCTTTTCGTCGTCGTCCGATATCGCCGCCACGATGTCCTCCCGCGGGTAAGGCCGATCCGATTCGAGGTAGTGCTGACGCTACTCGCAATCGACGTGCCAGCCGTATTGGAAGGATGATCCGGCTTTTCTAGGTTGATTTCAGGGCCGCGGAACGGGTTTTCGCGGTCGTCCGCATGAGGGGAGTTGCTTTGCGCGCAAGGGTGTTTCACGGATTGCTGACACGAATCGTAGTATCCGGGGGATTGGTGGCCTTGGTGGCCACGGCGTCCTGTTCGGTCGAGAATTCCGCAGCCACCGGACCCGCCCCGGCTGGGATGGGACGCGCCGCGGTCACCGATGCCTTGAACCGGTTGATCGCAGACGGACTACCAGGTGCTCAGGCCGTGGTGACCGAGGGGGAGCGGACCTGGACCGCGAGCGCGGGGGTGGGTGATCTCGAGCATCGCACGCCCTTCCCCGACGATGCCCGGGTGCGGATCGGCAGCAATACCAAGGCGTTCACCGCGACCGTCATGTTGCAGCTGGTGGCCGAGGGAAAGGTCGACCTCGATACCTCGGTGGAACGCTACCTGCCCGGTGTCGTGCGCGGGGACGGGATCGATCCCGAGCAAATCACCATCCGAAATCTGTTGCAGCACACCAGCGGACTGCCCGACTACGCGGAGTTGATCAAGGATTGGGATGCGAACCGGCTGACGCATCTCGAGACCGCGGAACTCGTGCGACGCGCATTGACGCTGCCCGCGCAATTCCAGCCCGGGGAGAAGTGGAACTACTGCAACACCAACTATCTGGTGGCCGGAATGGTGATCGAGCGAGTGACCGGCAGTTCGATCGATGCCGAGATCACTCGCAGGATCATCGAACCGCTCGGACTGCGGGCGACCTACTATCCGGCCGCCGGTGATGCCGCCATTCGCGATCCGCATCCGAGCGGGTACGAGGTCCTCGACGGTAAGCGCGTCGATGTCACATCCCTCGACCCGTCCGTGGGCGGAGCCGCAGGAGCCATGGTGGGCACCGGTGCGGACCTGAATCTCTTCTTCACCGCGCTACTGTCCGGAAAACTGCTGCCGCCCGCGCAGTTGGCCGAGATGAAACGGACCGTTCCGATACCGGCTCCCGGAGCGGAGTACGGGCTCGGACTCATGCGGCGGGCAGTGTCATGTGGCAAGGAGTTCTGGGGGCACGGTGGTGATATCGACGGATTCGAAACCCGCGGCGGCGTCACCGCCGATGGTCGTTCGGTCACCGTGAGCGTCAACGAGATTCCCGAGACGGACGAGGCAATCGACCACGTGACACAGGTCGTCGATGCCGCAGTGTGCGCAACATCCTGAATCGCGATCGACCGGGGCTCAGGACGCGCGGGGTGAGCGCCACATCGGCCAGAGCAGCGGGCCACCTTTGGTCGCGTCGAGTTCGCCGGTCACCTCGAAGCCGAATCGTTCGTAGTAGGGGACGTTTTCGGGCTTGCTGGACTCCAGATAGGCGGGCGCGCCCTCGGCATCGCAGAGGTCCAGACGCGAGGAGAGCAGGGCATGCCCGAAGCCGCGACCGCGCGTGCTGGGCAGCGTGCCGATTATCGCGAGGTACCAGTGCGGATCCTGCGGGTGGGCGGCCGCCATGCGCTCGGTCATCTGCCCGGCTTGCAGCAGTCGGAGCCGGAAGGCGCGGACCAGGTTCGGCAGCATGCGCACGGAGTCGGCATCGGAGGTATGCCAGTGGCCGGGCGGGGACCAGACCGCCGCGCCGACCATGGTTCCGGTGTCGTCGAGAGCCACTTCCACACCGCCCTGGGCGAGGAAATGGTGGCGCACCAGCGCGCCGAACATGACTGCCGCCCGCTGCGGGCGGGCGGCTTCATTGGGGATCAGCCAGGCGATGATCGGATCGTCGGCGAAGGCTTCGCCGAGAACGCGCGCCAGGGTGGGGATATCGGAGGCCAGTGCCGGTCGAACGGTGACGTCCATACGTTCACGGTACTGGGTGCGCCGCATCGGAGGACGCGGACAGCAGACCCGCCGCATCGTGGTCGTGAGTGGGAATCACGGTGGCGAAGTGGCGCGCCAGATGCAGACGGTGCAGGGTTTTGAAGGTCTGGTCCCGGTCCTCATCGGCGAGACCGCCCGGGAAGGCGGACTTCTGGCGGAGGTCGGTGATTTGCAGCGCATGCCAGGCGGCATCACCGGCAAGGAGAATCCAGCCACGCTCGGTATGGGCGAGGATTCCGATGCTGCCGGGGGTGTGACCGGCCAGATCCACCAGGACGATGCTGCCATCGCCGAACAGGTCGTGGCTGCGGGTGAAGGTGAGCACCGGCGGACCGTCGAGCTCGTATTGGACAACGGATCGGTCGATGAGGGAATCGCGGACGCCGCCGACCGGGGCGATCGGGCCCTGGCTGACCCAGCTGTGCTCGGTGCTGTGCATGTGGACCGGGAGGCCGGGCAGATCCAGGAGCCCGCACATGTGATCCCAGTGGGCATGAGTCGGGAGGGCGAAATCGAGTGCGGGGAGACCGGATTCGCGGCCGAGCGCGGTGATCGTCGGGATGGTGTCGGCGGGTGGCCGCACCGCCCTGCGCAGGAGGGCCGGAAGCTGCGCGATGGCGCGATTCTCGGCGTCGATGCACACGGCCGGATCGACCATGAAGGTCGCCTGCGGATGCTCGACCACGAATGAGGTCAGCGAACTGCCGATTCGCCTCGGTTTGAATGTCCCTTCGACCACCGCCGCGGTCGGCACCGAGCGCGGCACCTGCGCGAGCGCGGTCACCTTGACGGTGTGCCGCGCGTTCGGCAGTCCCGCATCGGTGATGGACCGCAGGAATCGTTCGTCGACCCGCCGCGGTCGCACCGCGCCGATCAGCAAACCCGTTACCGCACCACAGCATTCGAGGAAACTGGGCTGACGTGATGGATCGGACATGTCCGTTCTCCGTTCACCAATCGTGCCGCGATGCACTGGTCAATCACCGCGATCGATGGAACGCTAATACTTAAGGTCGACATGAAGTAAAGAGGCAAAATCCATGACCACCACCCGAGAACTCAAAATCGGCGACGCCGCGGCCATCCTGGGCATCGAGGCGCACGTCCTGCGCCACTGGGAGTCCGTCGGCCTGCTCGCCCCACCGCGCAGCCCGTCGGGCCACCGCAGCTACGACGAACAGACCCTCGACCAGGCCCGAATCATTCAGATCCTGCAACGAACCGGCCTGTCCCTGCCCCAGATCCGCCGACTCGGTGGCGGCTCCTGCGACGCACGCCAAATCCTCATCGAGCAGAAGCGTGCCGAGGTTCAACAGCAGATCGCCCTGCTGGGCGCGACGGATCGCTTCCTCGAGCACCTCACCGCATGCAGTCACCCGATCATCGCCGACTGTCCCTTGTGTTCGGATTTCGCGACGCTATTGCCGCCCCGGCATCCACGAGTGAGCGCTACCTGACATTGGAATACCGTTGGCCGAGCGTGGAACTCATGAAATCCACTACCTTCGAACGACTCGCTTACAGATAACCCGCGTCGCCGATCGACACCGTAGGCGCGGCCTGGATGCGCGAGTGGTCGTCGCGGGATTCGATGAGTTCCGCGAGCGTCATGCCGTCCGGTCCCACCATGGGGCGGGGGCGGTCGCCGAGTTCGCGATCCAGCCAGGCTCGGGCCTCGGCGGGAGTCAGCGCGCCGACTTCCAGCTGAGCCAGGCAACGGCCGGGGCGGATCACCGCCGGGTGCAGGTAGGTCAGGTTTTCATTGGTGGTGATCGCCACCAGGACATCGCGGCCCTGGCCCAGCATGCCGTCGGTGAGGTTGAGCAGTCGCGAAAGGCCCTGCCCGGTGGACTCTTTCGCGGAGCCGCGAATCAGTTCATCGCAGTCCTCGAGCACGAGCAGCCGCCAGCGGCGCTTGGCCTCGTCATAGGTGTCGACGCCCATGGCGACTTCCATGAGGTAGCCGGGATTCGAGAACAGCGCCTCCGGATCGAGGACGCAATCGACCTGGCACCAGTCGGTCCATTCGCGGGCCAGGGCCCGCAGCGCCGACGTCTTACCGGTGCCCGGCGGCCCATGAAGCAGCAGCAGCCGCCCGCGCACATCCTCGGCCTTCAACGTCATGAGCCGCTGCATGGCGACGCTGACCCCGGTGCCGTAGTTGCCCGCGATATCCGTCCAAGACGCGGCGGAAATGGTGCGCTCACGCCGCACCGGGCCGTGAGCCCCGTTGTGCCAGAACCCCATCGACACCTGGCTCTCGTCGGATTCGGGTTCGACCGTGGCGTCGGCGGTGCACACGTCGAGCACCGCGCGAGCCAGCGCCTCGCTGCCCGCGCACACGCTCAGCATGGCGCTACCGTTCGTGCGCCGCACCACTCGCAGCGTCCACCCGTCACCGGCGTACAGCATGGCCTTCATGCCGTCATCGTCGCTGGTCCGCACCACGCGAGCCTCGTCCGGCCGCAGCGGCGCGTCCGGCTTCACCCGCTCGAGCTCCACGGCCAGCGCATGCGGCTGCTCACCGCTGAAGTACGGTGCCAGGCCGAGCGCATCGATGACGTCGCGCGGGGAATCCGAATCATCGAGGTTCATCACCCACGAGAGCGCCTGCACGGCCGTAGCCGCGGGCTCCTCGCGACCGACAAGCCGAAGGCGTTCCTGAGGAGTTGAAGTCACCCGACGATAATCCGGACATTCCACTCCCCAGTCCACCCATTTTTTGATCTACGCCGCCGATCTACGCCGCGCAGAACTCATTTCCCTCGGGATCCCGCATGATCCACCAATGCCCCGCAGGCCCCCGATCAATCTCCCGAACCCGTTTAGCCCCAAGCGTTTCCAACCGGGCAACCAACTCTTCGAGATCTCCGGCCCCGCTGTGCACATCAATATGCAGCCGATTCTTCCCGGACTTCTCCTCGGGCACATCCTGAAACAGCACCCGCCGCCCCTGCCCGACCCCACTGGCCTGATCGAACGGATCCTCGGGATGCCGGATCGCCGCATATCCCCGGAAAGTCTTCCGCCCCCGATGCTCGAGCACCGCATCCTCGCTGAGATGACCGGCCCCCAGCAACTGTCCCACGAGCGCGCTCGGATCCTCGACCTCATACTCCAGCGCCGCACCCCAGAAATCGGCCAGCGTGGCGGCGTCCCTGCTGTCGATAACCAGCTTCCATTGCAATGCCATACGCGCAACGCTATCCCTCTTGGGTGACACGTATTCGCTCGGAATGCCGACAGGCCCGGTCCTCGAGGACCGGGCCTGTCGAAGTCGGCTTCGATATGGCTTCGAAGGCCGAGCAGTTTCAGTAGTGGGCCGGGAGCAGCAAGGACAGCAGGCTGCCGATCACGTTGCCGAGGGCGTAGGCGGAGCCTGAGGCGCTGCCCGAGTCTGCCGTACGGATGAGTGTGTTCTTGGTGTTCATGGTTACCCTCCCCGGCCGCCCGAGGGCGGCGAAAAATGATCTTGACGCAGGAATTGTGGCTGTCGAAACGATTCTTCGCAAGGGCAGGCATCCGCATCCGCAGATTAATAGCGGCACTGTTTCGGATTAAAGCCGAAGTGACGCAGGTCGGAATCGAACCGACGTAGTCCTGAGTGAAAATCAGGGTGCCGAACCATCGCAGCACTGCGCCGGGAGCGCCTTTCGTCGTCGTTGTTGCGATCAACGCTAACAGTGGGGTTCGGGATGCGGTACTGAATTTTCGGATGCGTCAGTGGGAAGGGTTGGGAGTCAGCAGGATTGGGGCTCCGTGGGCTGGGACGTGGGTGATATTGCGTGTTCGGGCACGTTCGGTGGGGTTGCCGGTGGGGAGGGAAAGGGTGTGGCGGGTGAGGAGTTCCTTGAGGACGGCGGTGCCTTCCATGAGGGAGAAGCCCGCGCCGAGGCAGCGGCGGACGCCGCCGCCGAAGGGTAGCCAGGTGTTGGGGGAGACCGAGCCGTCGAGGAAGCGGTCGGGGCGGAAGGTGGCCTCGTCCGGATAGGAGTCGAGGCGGCTGTGGGCCAGGAGGATGGAGGTGGACACGACCGTGCCGCGGGGGAGGTCGAGGCCGCCGATTGTCATGTCGCGGGTGAGTTTTCGGCCGGTCGCGGCGATGACGGTGTGGCGGCGCATGGCCTCTTTGAGGACGGCTTCGAGGTATTTGTCGTCGCCGTCGTGGGCGGCTTTGCGGGCGGTGGCCTGGATATCGGGGTGAGCGGCGAGTTCGTGGCAGGCCCAGGAGAGGGCGGAGGCGGTGGTTTCGTGGCCCGCGAGCAGGAGCGTGACGAGCTGATCGCGGAGTTCCTCGTCGGACAGCGGTGTGTCGGAGGGGTTTTCGCCGGAGCCCACGGCCAGTAGGCGGGAGAGGACGTCGGCGCGCTGGTCCAGGTCGGGGCGGGCGCGACGCTCGGCGATCTCGTTGTAGAGCAGGTCATTGATGGCGGCTTGGTTGGCATCGAAGCGCTTCCACGGGCCGTACTTCGCCAGGCGCGGATACTTCCAGCCGAGAAAGATGATCGGATTGATATTCACTATGCGACGCAGTCGGGGCGCGAGGTCACCGCGGCGGCGCTCATCGGTCATGCCGAACACCACTTGCATGATGATGTCCAGGGTGAGGTCGTTCATCCGGTCCAATGTGTTCACCGTGGACCCCGTCGCCCAGCGGTCTATATGAGACTTGGTGATGGCCTCGACCAGCGTGCGGTACCCGCGCAGGGAGGAACCGGCGAAGGCGGGCATCAGCAGACGGCGGGCCCGCGCATGCTCGGCCTCGTCGGTGAGCAGCACCGAATGCTCACCCATGATGTACACCAGCAGCCGATTGCCTTCTCCCGCATGCAGATCCGCGGGGTCCCCGGCGAAGATCTCGCGAATATGCTCTGGCCGCGAGAACACCACCACATTGTCTGCATACGGTTCCACCAGGTGAAGGGTGAAAACATCGCCGTACCGCTTCGCCGCCGCCGTGAGCAACGCACCACGCCACTTCGCGTACATGAGGGTCTGAATAGGGCGCGGCAGCCGGGGCCCGGGCGGATATGCGGTGGTCACAACGAGGATCCCTTCGCGTGGGCCGCGTCGGCGCGGCAGCCGGAAGCACTGTCTAACAGAGTAGATCTGGGGTCGGTGCGAGGGAGCGGCAAAATCGGTCAGCTCGGTTCGAGCATGCCTCCAGATCGCCATTTCATTAGGACGGAAACTGACCTAGTCGCTTTCTATCGTGGAGGCATGACGAATTTCGAAGCCTTCCGAATCGACATTCCGCAATCCGATATCGACGACCTGAACAGTCGCCTGGCCGCGACCCGCTGGCCCGAGGAACTGCCGGGCGTCGACTGGAGCTACGGCATTCCGACCAGCTATGTCCGCGAGCTGTGCGAGTACTGGCGCACCTCCTACGACTGGCGCGCTCACGAGGCCGCGTGGAACCGATTCCCGCAGTCCGTCACCGAAATCGAAGGCCAGCGAATCCATTTCATGCATGTGCGCTCCCCGGAACCCGATGCCCTCCCGCTGGTGCTGGTGCACGGCTGGCCGTTCGCGGACTTCACCGAAGTGATCGGCCCGCTCACCGATCCGCGCGCCCATGGCGGCGACCCGAAAGACGCCTTCCACCTGGTGATCCCGACTTTGCCCGGCTTCGGCTTCTCCGGCCCGACCCATCGCGCCGGTGACGCCTCGACCGAACGCAGTGCCGAGCTGATCGCCCAACTCATGGCGGGTCTCGGCTACACCCGCTACGGTGCGCAGGGCGGCGACGCAGGATCGTTCATCGCCCCGAATCTCGGCCGCATCGATGCCGAGCATGTGGCGGGTGTCCATATCAATGACCCGATCACCATCCCGGCCTGGGGCGATGACGGATCCTCCTACAGCGCAGGCGATCAGGAGAAGCTGGCCGCCATGCAGGATTGGAGTAGCAAGGACACCTCCGGTTACGCGGGCATCCACTCCACCCGCCCGCAAACCCTCGCCCCGGCCATCGCCGATTCCCCGGCCGGTCTGCTGGCCTGGGTGCTGGATGTGGTCAATACCTTCAAGGATCCGGCGAAGTCCACTCCGGATGACGCCATCGACCGCGATATGCTGCTCACCAACCTGTCGGTGCTCTGGTTCACCAATACCGCCGGATCCTCCATGCGCCTGTACAAGGAATCCCGGCAATGGGGCGCGGACCTCCCGAATTCGGGCGTTCCCACGGGTGTGGCGGTCTTCCCGGGGGCCGGGACCATTCGTGGCATCGCAGAGAAGCAGAACACCGTCGTGCACTGGTCCGAATTCGACCGAGGCGGCCACTTCGCCTCCATGGAAACCCCCGACCTGCTCACCACCGACCTTCGCGACTTCTTCCGAAAGCTCCGCTGAATGTCCTTCGGCCCGGCTGATTCCGGTCTGCGAAGATGTCCGCCATGGCGATCATCCACAGCACCACCATGACCCCCGGAAAGCTGGACCTGCTCGCGCAATGGCTGCCCACCCGCCACTGGTTCGCGGGTGGGCAATCGCCGTCGCTGACCAAGTCCGGCGGCTTCCGCCTCGACGACCCCGCCGGTGAGGTCGGCATCGAGGTCATGATCGTCACCGACACCTCGGAGGCGGAGCCGGTCACCTACCTGGTCCCCATGACCTACCGCGGTGCACCCCTCGACGGCGCGGACGCGGGCCTCATCGGCACCTCCGAACACGGAGTCCTCGGTACGCGCTGGATCTACGACGCCGCACACGACCCGGTATTCGTGGAACAGGCCGTGGGCCTGCTGACCGGCGAGGCGGATCCGCAGGATCAGAACATCAGCGGCATCCCCGATTCCTCGGTGCACATCGTGTTCGGTGAGATCGACACCCCGGCAAAGGGATTCACGGACGCGAGCGTACGGGAGTCCGACAGCTGCTCGGAGATCGAGCTGGGCGTCGGAGACTCCCCGGAAACCGACCTGCTGCGCATCCACCGCGTGCTGACCGGCAGCGACACCGCCGAACTGCCGTGCCGCGCCGGAGCGCAGTGGACCACCGCCGCGGGTGCGCTCCTGCGCGGAGTCGTCCTGAGCGCCACCCGCTGAGCGATCCGCCGAATCCGTCCTGGTGGTCAAGTCGGCTTGGCCACCAGGCATTTTCGCCTCATCGAACTCCGCGCGAGTTCGCCCGCAGCGTCTCCGCGCCCGCACCGCTGAGCTGCGGCAGAGAGACATTGCGACCGGTGGTGAGCAGCAGCAATGCGGCAATCGGCCCCTCGATGAGCGCGCCACTCCCGGCCGACCATGCGGTGTCCGTGGCCACCAGGCGGTAGTCCGCGAAGCGTTCCTTCGCGCGGAAATGCTTCATCTCCCACACGCGTTCCATCGCCGAATGCGCGGCGGCCAAAGGCATCTCGCGCTCGATGCCGAGCGGCAGGGCGATGTCTTGACCGTGCACGAGGATGTCCATCAGGCGATCGGCCGGAATGGTGCTCACCGGCGTCGACCGGGATTCGAACGTGCCGCGGAACTGTGCCAGCAATTCCGTCGTCGAGAGCTGGTTCGCCCGGCGTATGGACGTATCGAACACCATCTTGGCAAGATCGCCGCGGGCACGGACAGCCTCGAACAGCAGCTGGAAGAAATTGGAATCGGCGGCGATCACCAGGTGCGCGACGATATCGCGCACTCGCCAACCCTCACACAGGGTTTCGTGATCCCACTGCTGCTCGGTGAACTGCTCGAGCATGATCGCCAGACTGAGTCGCTCGGCCGCGACTGCGCGCCAGATTGCGTCATTGGACTGGATGGTGGTGTCGGTCATCGGTCCGCTCCTTGGTCGTCGTTCCGGGTACGGTATGAACTCCACCCAGGTGGAGGTTCAACCCCTTTCGCATGGAATCTCGGCCCTTGAGGGCTCGGGAGAATCGCGGACTGGGCGCTAGCCCGGTCGTTTCTGGTTCTCGATGTACTCCTTGACCACTGACAGGGGTGCCACTGCGCACGAACCGGCGAAGTATGACGGCGATCAGAAATGATTCCCCCTACACGTACTTTCGGATGTGGTCGGGGAACTCCTGCCGCAATCGCCGCGCCGATAACCGTTTCAGCCGGATCTGGAACCCCTCGAGGTGTCGTAGGCACATGTCATCCTGTCGGGGTGAAGTTGATTGTGCCGGTGAAGTTGCTCCCCACCCCGGAGCAAGCCGCTGCGCTGGCCGGCACTCTTCGCACCGTGAACACCGCGGCAACTTGGCTCGCCGAACAAGCCCAGACCACCGTCAGGCGTAGCCGGGCAGATTTGCAACGCGAGTACTACCCGTGGATCAAAGCGGCGGGCCTGTCGGCGCAGCCCGCGCTGCATGTGATCCGAAAGGTCGCCGACGCCTACAAAACCCGCGCCGCGAACTTGAAAGCGGGAAATTACGGGCCGAAAGGAAGCCGCCGTCGCGAGCGGATCGAGAACACCCCGATCCGGTTCCGGCCCACCGCCGCCCAACCCTTCGACGACCGGTGCCTGTCCTGGCAGCACGACGTCCGAACGGTGTCCATCTGGACGACAGCGGGCCGAATGAAAAGCCTCCGTTACATCGGGTCGGCGGATCAGCTGAAAACCCTCGAGCAGCACCGGCAAGGCGAATCCGACCTCGTTCACCGCGACGGCATGTGGTTCCTCTACGCCACCTGCGATATCCCCGAACCCGACACACAAGAACCGGGCGGCTGGATCGGAGTGGACCTCGGGCTGGCGAACATCGCTACCACCAACACCGGATACCGGGCCGCCGGGCGCGGCCTCCGCCGCCACCGCGACCGACAGCGGCAACTGCGCGCGAAGTTACAGGCGAAAGGCACCAAGTCCGCCAAACGCGTCTTGAAACGGCAGCGGCGCAAAGAGTTCCGCCACGCCACCGACATCAACCATCAGATCAGTAAACGCATTGTGGTCGAGGCTCAACGCACCGCCCACGGCATCGGTCTCGAGACATTGACCGGTATCCGTGAGCGGGTACGGCTCCGCAAGCCCCAACGGGCCACACTGCACTCCTGGGCGTTCCGGCAGCTCGGGGAGTTCATCGAATACAAGGCACGCCATGCGGGTGTCGCGGTCGTGTTCGTGGACGCCCGCAACACCTCTCGCGAATGCCGGAAATGCCACCACATCGAGCGGGCGAACCGTCCGAGCCAAGCTAGATTCTGTTGCCGGGCGTGCGGTTTCGTTGAACACGCCGACCGGAACGCTTCCCACAACATCGCCGCACGCGCGGCGAAACAGTGGGGTAGCGGGGCGCAGTCAGCCGCCCCTGCACCTGATTAGGTGTTGGACGTAGCCTGCTCCCTGGCATCCCGCCCGGGAATGGAGTTACAAACTTGGCCCTTCAGGGCAGAGTAGTTGATGTGGAAGTGACCGACAACACTCGACGCGACGGACGAGTGACCATCGGCTGGCTGTCCGAATCGACCGGTGTGCCGGTGCGGACGATCCGGTTCTATTGCGACGCGGGCATTCTCGACACCGGGCGCAGCGTCGGCGGGCATCGCACGTTCGATCCGCGCGAGTCCGTCGAGCGCTTGAATATGGTGCGGCGGCTGCGGGCTCTGGGACTGGGATTGCCTGCCATCTCCGAGGTACTCGACGGTGCACGGTCCTTGGCCGATGCGGTGGCGGCCGAACGCGCGGCCGTCGACGCCGAACTGTCAGCCCTCGCCTGGCGGCGTGCGCTATTGCAGGCGGCCGAGACCGGAACGCCCGCAGTCCAGGACATGCGATTAGCCATGCTGGCCACCGTCGCGAACCGGGCCGCCACCCGGGACGCGATCATCACCTTCTGGCGGCGCGTCCTCTCGGGCATGGCCCCCGAGATGCTGGATGGCTTCATCGAAATGAATGTGCCGGAGCTGCCCGCCGATCCGGACCCGGAGCGCGTGCTGGCCTACGCCGAACTCGCCACCGTGCTGGCGGATCCCACCATGACAGCGCTCATGCGACAGCAGGTGCGGTGCGGCACCGAGTCCCGGCTCGGCAATACGACGGCATTGATGGCCGAGGTAGCCGAGGCTTGCGAGGAATCCGGACTGCTGATGGCCGCGGGCATCGCTCCCCGTCCCGGTGCCGAGCTGGACCGCTTCGTCGCCGCCCACGCCACCGTGCGCGGCGAAAGCGACACCCCGATGCTCCGCCGCCGCCTGTTCAGCGGTGGCGTGGACACCGATCGCCGGGTGCGCCGCTACTGGGATGTCACCGGCCGCCTCCTCGATTCCCCGATCACGTCCGGCGACGCGCATCTGTGGCTGTACACAGCCTTGGGACAGTCCATTTCGGCCGCTGTGAACCCTGTGGATGCCTAGCCGAACGCGGTCCACGACCCGCTGCACCGCGTGCAGACATGCCGGTATCGCCTCGAACTGCCTGGTATCGGGACTTATCGGTCATATCATTGGCCCATGCCCACCAATCGGATCGAGGGGCGTACTGCGGTGTTTGCCGACTGGGCTTGGCAGGCATTGCTGGTGACCGGTGTCTGTTCGGTGCTGCTCGGGCTGGTTGTGGCGGTCTGGCCGAACAAATCGGTTACGGTCGCGGGCACACTCTGCGGCCTGATACTGCTCGCCAGCGCGGGCGCACAACTGATCGTGGCATTCGGTGCACACATCTCGACCCCACTGAAGGTGCTGGAGTTTCTCAGCGGCGCCGCCGCCCTGGTCCTCGCCCTATGGTGCTTCAACAGCGGGCAATGGGTGTTGCTGCTCGCCTTGTGGATCGGCATGGGCTGGATGACCCGCGGCGTGGTGCAAGCCATCGTCGCGGCCTGGTCCGAACAGTTCGACGGGGCCGGACGGCAGGAAATAATCGGACTGATAACAACCGCGGTAGGCCTGATAGTCGCGGTAGGCCCCTTCGAAACCATGACCTCCCTATCGGTAGCGGTAGGCCTCTTCGTAATAGCCCTGGGCGCAAGCGAAATCTTCATGGCCACCCGAGTCGAGCGGTCCGTACCCCAGCCGGTCTAACCAACCCGTCGAGTGTTCAATGGTGCAGCCCGCCAACGGCGTGTCGCCTGCACCATTGAACACTCGACGGCGGTGACGAGCATGCACTGGTGGAGGGGGTTCCTGGGGTTATGGCGCAGCCATTGCATGCTCATCGGGTGGGAGTTGGTTGTGTATGCCTGAATTGCCTGTTGTGGTATGGGGATTCGGATACCGTGAAGGTATGGGGGAGATTGAGCGGTTATGCCGGGACAGTCGGGTTTCGCGGGGCGATGTCGAGGCGCTGGGGGAGCTTGATGAGTCTCAGTACGCCACGTTGCGGGGTGCGTTCGAGCATGCTCGGGATCAGCGGGAGGTTGAGTTGGGGGCGGCTATCGATAATGGGCTGACCATGGTGCCGCGGTTCATGCGGGTGGCCGCCCGGCGAATTCTCTTTCCGTGAGGCGACATGACTAATCTTGCGGCGCGGGCGGAAGTCGTGAAGTTGGCGCGGGAGTTGCATACTGCGCCTGAGGATCTGGCGTTTCTGCTGGAGAGTGATCCAGTGGCGATTCGGCGGGTGCGCAAGCAGATGCATCGGACATTGGATTCGCGGTATCGGCCCATGTTCGATCGGCTGGCCAGAGTCAGTGGGCTGATACCGAATTCGCTGGCGATTGCGATTGCGACCAGGTTCTTCGGGCCTGCGCTGTGCGGGATGATCGCCAGTTCGCTGTCACCGGAGCGGGCGGTGGCATTGATCGGGCAGGTGCCGGTGGACTTCCTGGCCGATGTCGCACCCTATGTGGATCCGGATGCGGCGACGCCTATCGTGCGCGCCTTCGACACCGAGGTGCTGGTGCCCGCAATGCAGGAGATGTTGCGGCGCAAGGACTACATCACGCTGGCGCGTTTCCTGGTGGCGACCACCGATCAGCAGCTGCTGGACGTCATGCCCTTCATCGATTCCGGTGAGGACATGCTCATGGTGGCATTCAATGCCGAGCTCGACGCGGTCGCGGACCGATTCGAGATCGTGCTGGCGGAGCTGCCCGAGGAGCAGCTTTGCGATGTGCTCCAGGTGTCGCATGACCAGGACAGGTTCATCGAGATGCTGACCTTTCTGCCCATGGTCAGCGATCAGACGCTCGGCCGTATCTCGGATGTGGCGGTGTCGATGGGGCCGGAGCTACTCACCCACATGATCCTGTCGGTGCAGCGGGAAGCTGCTTGGGCGGAACTGATTCCGGTCGTGGCGACCATGTCGCCGGAGAATCGGCTGGCGGTGTTCGAACTCCCGGTATGGGATGAGGAGATGCTGGCCGAGATCCAGCTCGCGGGCGAGCGCAGCGGCCGGTCGCCGGAGCTGATGGAGCTCATTGCCGAGATCGCGGAGCAGTTGGGCGTCAGCGAGGAACTGGGCATCACCGAGCAGCTCGACTGACGCCCTCCAGGACGCAGGACAGGCCGAAGTCGAAAAGGTCTGCGGGAGCGGTGTCTTCGGCCTCGATCATGCGCCGGGTGAGGTGGGGGTACGCGCCCGTGGCGATCACCTCGCGGATGTAGGGGCTGACGCTGGCCCGCCACTGATCCTCGGTGAGTCCGGTGCGGCGCTGGACTTGGATCTCGGCCAGTTCCTGGGTGACCGCGCCGAAGACGAACGACATCAGAGTGCCGACCATATTCGAGGTCAGGGTGATATCGGTGGACAGCGGTGCGGCGGCGGCCATGGCGAGTTCGTGACGGCGCAGGGAATTCGGTCCGATGGCGGGGCGGCCGGAGAGTTCCGCGGCCAGCCAGTGGTGCCGCAGCAACGTGGTGCGCACCCGATGCGCGACGGCCGTGAGATCCGCGCGCCAATCACCGGAAAGGGCCGGTAGCTCGTCCTCACCCTGGACCGTATCGACCATGAGGTCGACAAGTTCGTCGCGGTTGGCGACATAGCGGTAGAGCGTGGCCGTGCCGGAGCCGAGGTCGGTGGCGACGCGGCGCATGGAAACCGCCTCCAGCCCTTCGGCATCCGCGATGGCGATGGCGGCGCGCACGATGCGGTCCACGCTGGGGGCCTGCCGGGCCGGGGTGCGGAGTTCCTTGCTCCACACCAGCAGCGGTGCGTCGTCCGTCATTGCCTGCCTTCCTCATGCGGCTCGAACCCTGTTCGTTGCGCACAGCCTAACACTGTGGTTACGGTGTAGCCATAACGGCTACGGTGTATCCATAAGGAGTGGGCAATGACGGAGAACAGAGTTTCGGTGCTGATCGTCGGCGGTGGATCAGTCGGCTTGGCCACGGCCTTGTTCCTCGCGGATCGAGGCGTTCAGACGCTGGTGGTCGAGGCGCAGGACGGGCCGTCCCTGCATCCCCGGGCCACCGGGCTCGGACGCCGGACCATGGAGATGTTCCGCGCACTGGGGTTGCAGGAGGCGATCAACGAGGTGTGCGTCGATATGGTCGCGGGCCTGGGGAAGGTGTACGCGCGCAGCCTGGCCGAGACGGATTTCGCCGCGATGCAACCGGATCAGGCCATGAAGCGGACCTGGGACGCGGTCGAGACGAGTCCGGGAATCATTCGCGGCACCTGCCCGCAGCATCGACTCGATTCGGTGGTGCTGCCCGCCGCCCGCGAACGCGGTGCGGTGGTGCGATATTCGGCCCGGGTGGACTCGGTGTCGCAGGACGACGACGGGGTGCGGGCCGTGCTCGAGAGCGGTGAGGTGCTGCACGCGGACTATCTGATCGCCGCCGACGGGGTGCGCAGCCAGGTGCGGGAGTCGCTGGAAATCGGCGTCACCGGCCCGGGCCCGCTGGGAAAACCCATGATGAGCATGCTGTTTCGCGCGGATCTGACGTCCTACCTCCAGGGCCGCAGCTTCGTGACCTGCAATATCGAGAATCCCGGTGTCACCGGAATGCTCGTCACGGTCGATGGGGCCAAGGAGTGGATTCTGCACACCGCGTGCGGGGATGCGGATGAATTCACCGACGAGCACTGCCGGGAATTGATTCTCGCGGCCATCGGCGATGACACCGTCGAGGTGGAGATGGTCAGCGCATTGCCGTGGCGGCCACGCGGATTGGTGGCGGACCGATTCCGGGTGGGGCGAGTGTTCCTGGTCGGTGATGCGGTGCACGGAGTGCCGCCGCTCGGGGCGTTCGGGCTCAATACCGGGGTGGCCGATGGGCACAATCTCGCCTGGAAGCTCGCCGCCGTGATCCACGGTCATGCCGGGGATGGACTTCTGGACACCTACGAGGCCGAGCGGCGTCCGGTGGCACTCATGACAACCGATCAGGCAATGCGACGCCTCGCCGATGCGAAGCTGCATTGGGACAGCAGCCCCGAGACGGTGGCGGCACGGATCGCGGGCGGCGTACTGAACGCGCCCGTGGTACATCTGGGCTACCGCTACGACTCCACGGCGGTAATCGATCCACACGTGGAATTGGTATCCACCGAGGATGTTTCACTACTGCTGGACGGCAGCCCGGGTTCACGCCTGCCACATCTGTGGATCGAGCACGATGGCTCGCGGGTGTCCACGCTCGATCTGGTGGGGCCGGGCTGCACCCTGCTGACCGCGAGCGAGCAGTGGGAGCGGACGGGCCGCGAGGTGGCGGCACTGTATCCGGGTATGACTGTGCATCGAATCACGGTGGGCGACACTGCGTGGACGCGCAGTGTCGGCATCAATGCAGACGGTGCCGTTCTGGTGCGCCCGGATCAGTTTGTGGCCTGGCGAATTTCGGAGTTTCCGGACAATCCGGGCAAGGAATTGGCCTCCGTGCTCGATCGCGTCCTGTCCCGGGGTGATCTTTAGCGCCTGTGCGCACCTGTTCACCAATTGTTGGCTCGCACAACAGCATGTGGACGCCGCCGTAATCCCGGTCGGTCATCGGCGGCGCTCACGGTGATGCGGTTTGTGCAGTCATGCAGGATGTGAGGTTTCGATGAGGACTACCACTGTCGGGCGTACCCGCTGGGTCGCGGCGATCGCGGGCACGGTGATGGCATTGACGAGCGGCGTCAGCGCCGCCGCGCCGAATGAGATCGCCGGGAGCTGCGGTCTCCTACAGACCGGTTCGTCCGGGACGTCGTATGCGTGCGCGGCGACCGGCGACCTACTGGATGTGCGCATCGGCGATGTGCTGGCCACTCAGCCCTCGCTCGGCTACGACGAGGTCTACTACAAGCTGGGCCGCTACACGCTCGGCAAGGACGAGATCAATAAGAAGTTCGACGACTGGTGTGAGGCCAATGGCCAGGTCAGCGCCGCCACCGTGAAACCGGATGCGCGCCTGAGCGATTCCACCTCCTTCACCTGCAAGGTCGCCCTCGGCCAGGAGACGGCCGAGAGCACCGCCGCCATGAAGACCGTGGTCATCGGCCCCGGCGGCAAGCCCTACCTGACCGACGGCCACCACACCCTCACATCCTTCCTGGAAACCCCGGACGGCGGCGCGGACATGCACGTGCGACTCAAGGTGCTCGGCAATCTGAGCTCGCTGTCGGACACGGCGTTCTGGGATCAGATGAAGGCCAATGGCTGGACGTGGCTCGAGGACGTGAACGGCAATGCGGTATCCCCGGACCAGCTGCCGAAGTCGCTGGGCCTGGCCAACTTCGCCGACGACAAGTTCCGCAGCATGATGTACTTCACCCGCGATATCGGCTACAAAGTCGGCGACCTGCCCTTCCAGGAATTCTTCTGGGGTGACTGGATGCGTGTGAACAATGTGGGCGGCGACTGGAATCGCAATGACTTCACCGCCTACCTGAACACCGTCGAAACGGTGTCCAAGGCGCAGGTCGCGGTCGGCCCGGACACCGTTGTCGCCGAAGGCAAGACCGCCAAGGAACTCGGCGTACTCGCCGCCTGGAATGATGGTAAGGCCGCCGACAAGGGCGAATTCGGCAAGCTGGCCCTTCCGTACTCCGATGCCAAGCCCGGCAAGGTCGCCTACGCGGTCGAATACCGTCTTCGCAACGGGCGCTGAGCACCAATTCGATGCACTCGCCGCATGATTGCAGCCATTGCGGTCATGCGGCGAGCTCGGGCGACGCACGTCGGGGGAGTGCCGCCCTGGCGTGAAAGTCAATACTGCGCAGGTCTTTACGGTATGGCTGGGGATAGTTCTCGCGGAGGACGTGCGAGCCGCGGGGATCAGGGCTTGTGGGGGATGCGGCAGGACTGCTGGGCGTCATAGCGTTGCGGCATGTCGGATCAGGTGGAATCGCGCCCGGTGGTGGCCGCTTCGGGGCGGCGAATCGAGACGGTCGACAGTCTGCGCGGGTTCGCGCTGTTCGGGATTCTGGTCACCAATACGCTGGTGGCGACCATGCTGTTCTCGTTCATCGGCACCGCCGATGACCCGATTCAGGGATTCGACGGGGGATTCGATCGATTCGTCTACGCGGTCATGGATGGGTTCTTCCTGGGGAAGTTCTATCTGCTGTTCGCGTTTCTGTTCGGGTACTCGTTCACCTTGCAGATCGCGGCGGCGCAGCGAGCAGCGACGGCTCCGGTGCCGCGATTGCTGCGGCGGAGCCTGGCGCTATTCCTGATCGGGCTCGCGCATGTGATGTTTCTGTGGCTGGGCGACATTCTCACGCTGTATGCCATCTTGTGCACGTGGCTGGTGCTGTTCCGGAAGATTCGGCCGCGGACCGCATTCATCGCGGGTCTCGTTCTCTATGTGCTCTTCTCGCTGCTGGCGTTTCTGCCGAGCAATGGCGATGGTGTCGCGGGGCTGGGGAGTATCTTCGATTTGCAGCGACTGCATTCCGGCTTCACCGGCAGTTTCGCGGACACCTTCGACGTGCAGGTGGCAACCGGGCCGAAGTTCATGCTGTTCACCTGGGTCGGGCAGGGTATACCGGCGTTCGGCATGTTCCTGATCGGAATGGCGGCCGGGAAGCGGCGGGTGTTCGAAGATGAGGATCTTCAGCGCAACTGGACGACCCGTGCGCTGGCGCTCGGGTTCGGGGTGGGGCTGCCGGTTTCGTTGGTGACCGTGGCGCTCGAGACCATCAACGGCCATATGCCGTCGTATTGGTATGGCGTGCAGGAGTTGGCGAATCCGTTCATGACGCTCGGGTATGTGGCGGGCATTGTGTGGCTTACGCGGTCTCGGTGGGCCGCGGCCGTCGCACGGCTGGCGCCGGCCGGTCGGATGGCGGCATCGAATTACATCCTGCAATCGGTGGTGCTGATGGTCGTCTACACCGGATACGGTCTGGCACTGGCCGATCGGGTACCGCCGGTCGTGGTGGTGGTGATCGCGCTGGTGACCTATGCGGCGCAGCTTCAGCTGAGTGCGTGGTGGCTGCGCCGCTACGGCTATGGGCCGGTGGAGTGGCTCTTGCGGGCGGCGACCTACTTGTCCGTGCCTGCCTGGCGGAAAGCGTCGGCGTGAATAGCGGCCCACTGGGCGAAGGTCCGCGGGGCGCGGCCGGTGACCTGCTCGACGGTGGGACGCACGATCGACTCGTCGATAGCGCCATCCACATAGAAATCGAAGAAGGCATCGACGTACTCGACCGGCGTGTTCTTCAGCATGTCCGCGTGGGCCTCCTCGTTCGTGAGGCCGACGCACTGTAGATCGCGGTCCAGCACCTGCGCCAGAATCGCCACCTGATCGGCGGGCAGCAGCGATTCCGGTCCGGTGGGCCACAAGATCTCGCCGCGGTGCGCATCGTCCTGGAATGCCTGAGCGGCGACCGCGGCCAGATCGTAGGAATCCAGGCTGGCGGTGCGCACCTCCGGGAACGGAACCCGCACCACATCACCCGCATTCAGTTGCGGCAGCCAGCGCAGCGCATTGGAATCGAAGGCGCACGGCCGCAGAATCGTCCACCCCGCACCGGATTCGGTGACTTCCCGCTCCGAAGCGACCATGTAGCGGGTGACGGCATTGGACGTATCCCCGGTGCCCGCCGAAACACCCGAAAGCTGCACGATGTGCTCGACCCCAGCCTTCGCCGCCGCCTGCGCGACGCCCGGATAACCGGGCAGGAGAAACACCGCGCGCACACCCTCGAGTGCCTGTGCGAGGCTCTCCGGCACAGTCAGATCGGCGGCCACCGCCTCCACGCCGCCGGGAAGCCGCGCCCGCTCCGGATTCCGCACGGCCGCCCGCACCGGTTCCGCACCCTCGGCCAGCGCCTGCACCAGATCGGCCCCGACATTGCCGGTCGCACCCGTCACCAGAATCATTTTCGCCCTCATCTAACCGGTGACGCCACGGTGGTCGCCCCACTTCAGGAATACACGAAAACAGCGCGGGTTGATCGAATACCGTTGTAGTGCTGAGGGGTTGAGTCCGCAGTCGGTGACCTCAGGGAAGGTCGTAGGCCGTGGCGTGCCGTGGTTGGTACAGCCCGATCTCGCCCGCACCCGGGATCTGGAAGTGCGTGAGCAGACCCCAGCCCGCATTGGTGACACCCGTGGTGAACTCGACGCCCTTCGCGCCGAGTTCGGCCATGGTGGCGTCGAGGTCATCACACATGAGGAAGAGTTCGGCTCGCGCGCTGTCGGGGCCTTCCGCCGGATGTACTGCCAGTTCGGCGGGCGGCGACTTGAAAATCAGCCAGCCGTCATTGGCGTCGACATTCGGCAGGTTGAGGACGTCCCGGAAGAACGCCCGCGCCGCGTCGGCGTCCTCGGCATAGAGGATGGTGTGTGCACCGTTGATCATGACCCGACGCTAACAGCGGATCCGTGTCGAAACAGGCAACCGCGCGCGGTTCTCAGCTGTTGACCGAGCTGCTCGAAAGCAACGCCTCGATCAACAGGTCCGCGAATTCGACCGGCTCATCGGTGAAACTGTGGCCGCCGGGGAATTCGGTGACCTCGACGCCCAGACGGGTGGCGAGTTCGCGGGCCGGACGGGCGGGCAGGTTGGTGCCGGTATTGCGGCCCGCGGCCAGGATCAGGCGATCGGAGACCCGAGCCAAGGACTCGATATCGGGGATGTGTGAAGTGAACTGGCGCAGTTCGTGTTCCATGAAGGCTGGCTGGTTGGCCATCAGCCGGGAGATCATGGCTGCGGCTCGCGGCGGGAGATCCGCCGGTTTGGGCATGGGTTTCATGGTGCTGCCGATGCCTTCGAGGAAGCGTGCGCCCGCGGCGGCGAGGCCCTCGGTGCGGAACAGGGTGTAGACCTCGTCGACCAATTCCCGGTGGGCCTTGGCATCCGGGAGGAGGGCGAAGTACGGAGGTTCGTGGGCGACCACGCGGCGTACGCGCTCGGGATGCCGGGTCAGCAGGTCGATGCCGACAATGGCGCCCGAACTGCCGCCGAAGACGTATGCGGGCTCATCGGTGAGGTGGGTGATCAGGCGGTAGGCGTCCTCGCTCTGCACATCGACGCGCTGTTCCTCGGGGTGACCGCTGTCCAAGATGCTGTGCGAGTAGCCGCGCGGGTCGATGCCGACCACCGTGAAATGCTCGGCCAGAATCTCGGCGATCGGATCGAATACGGCCGCATCGCCTCCGCCGCCGGGGAGTAGCAGCAGCAGCGGACCGCTGCCGCGCACCTCGTAGAAGAGGGTCGCACCGGGCACGCGCAGGGTATCGGAATTCATCGGGTCTTCTTCTCCTTCGTGTTCGGCCACTGCGACAACGTCAGATGCAGTGCGTCGAGAATGCGGGCCCAGGAGACGTCGGTATCGCGTCCGTGGGCGAAGCCGCCGCTCGTCTCGAGCGTGGCGTAGCCGTGAAAGGTGCTGCGCAACAAGCGACTCGCGTCGATCATGTCGTCGCCTTCGAGGTCGTAGGCGCGCAGGATCGCGGCGGTGAGTTCAATGCCGCGGAGGTATTCGGGGGTGTCGGCCACATCGGCGGGATCGATGCGCCTCTGTGTGGCGGCATAGCGGCCGGGATGTTTCTTGGCGTAGTCGCGGTACGCACCGGCGAAGGCGATCAGCGCGTCCTTGCCCGCCCGGCCCGCGACCGCCGCCGCGATCCCATCCGCCATTTCGAGGGAGCCCAGGATGGCGACCCGTGTGCGCAGATCCCGCAGGTTGCGCACGTGCGAGTACAGGCTGGGGTCCTTCACGCCGAACTTCTTGGCCACGGCGGAGAGCGTCACATTGTCGAAGCCGAGGTCATCGGCGAGTTCGGCCGCGGCCAGGGTGATGCGCTCGGCATTGAGGCCCGCTCGGGGAGACATGGTCACGCTCCTTCCTAAGATCATTAGGTTGTTACCTAACATACATAGGTTTGCCGAGCGGGCCAAGCCGAATTCACCTACAGCGCCGCGAGACACGCCTCCGCGACCACCACGTCCTCGTCACCACGACCACCCGAGACGCCGACCGCGCCGATCACCCGCCCCTCGGCATCGGAGATCGGCAGGCCGCCGACAAAGGAAATCAGCCCGCCATTGCTCCACTCGATGCCATACACCGGCCCATCGGGGCGCGAGATCTCGCCGAGCGCATGCGACGGCATGCGAAACAGAATGCAGGTCTTCGCCTTTCGCAGTGCGAGATCGATCGACCCGAGCAGGGCATCGTCCATCCGAATGAAGTGCAGCAGATACCCCGCGGCGTCGACGATCGCGATATTCATGCGGGTATCGATCGCCGCAGCCGCCTTCAACCCGGCTTCGGCGAGTCGGGCGGCGGTATCGAGCGTCAGCGTAGTCATGGTGAATCTCCGTTCGAGGTAAGGCTTTTCCGTTCCGCCACCGAGCCTGGACCCTCGCGACAAGCACAAACAGGGCGCTGTCATACCTGGAGATGGCGTTCCTGGGGACCATTGCCCCAGGAACCGGGCGGGGAACTTCTCCGCTCAGGCGAGGAACACGGTGAGACCGAGCACGATGGACGTCGCGATCGAGAACGCGAGGAAAATCATGGCTCCCAGCATGTTCGGGTCGCCGCTCCGGATGTGGGCGACGATCGCGCCGCCGAAGTAGAGCACCAACCCGATCGCGGCGGCGACCGCGAAGGGCGGGAACCAGATACCCGAGATAAGACCGGCCGTCGCGGCGATCTGCAAACTCCCGAGCACGACGAGCTGGGAATCGGTGAGGTGGACCGCTTCCGCGAATTCGCGTATCCACGCCGGGCGGACGAACTTCATCACTCCGGACTGGAGCATCGCCACAGCGAGCAGGACGGACAGGATCAAAGCTGCAATATGCATGGGGGCAACGCTAGGAATCCAATAGGTACCTTTTGGTAACCTACGGGCCGTGAGCAACCCCGCCGGAATCATGTTCATGTCCGACTGTCCCGCGCGCACGGCACTCGAGGTCATCGCGAACAAGTGGTCGGTAGTCACCCTGTACACGCTCCAAGACGGCCCCAAGCGGCACAGCGAACTTGTCGCCGTGTCCGGCGGGATCTCCCGAAAGGTGTTGACCCAAACCCTGCGCCGCCTGCAGAGCAACGGTCTCATCGACCGTCAGCGATACGCCGAAGTCCCCCCGCGCGTGGAATACAACCTGACCCCCCTCGGCCGGACGCTGCAGGAGCCGATAGCGATGCTGACGGAGTGGGCGCAGACGCACGGAGAAGCACTCGTCGATTTCCAGGAATCCCTAGCCGTGGAATCTAGTGGTCTCGCAGAGGTTCGCGCCGGATCCTAGTCAGCCCCAACGACACTCGGCCCGGCGATGTGTGTCGGGCCCCGTCGTTATGGTTCGGACATGGCAGATCTACCGAGCAAATCAGTCCTCGTCCGCACGTGGTTCGGTGATGACAGGGCGTGGGGGTCTTTGGTCCGAGAGGTTCTGACGCCCAGCAAAGACGGGTTCCTGGCCTATGTGACTCTGGTGAATGATCCGGTGTTCGAGGGCCTGAGTCCCGAAGCGCTGCAGGCGAAGCAACCAAGCGGTGCGACAGTGTCCTTCCTCGCGGACGAGACCACCCTCACCGATCCCGAGCACCCCATCCTGGCAGTCCGGGTCCTGCCACCCCAGGACTTCGAGAAGGGCGACTACAGACCGTTCCGGGTCGTGCCCGCCCAGCTGTCGAGCGTGGAGAACAACGTCAACGAAGTGAACCTGGACTGGGAGGCCTTCGCGGACAAGGTAGACGCGGACGGCATCTACCGCCGGGAAGCGGTTTCGAAGGAATCCGATTTCGAGCTCAACGTGCGGTCCATCATGGCTGAACGACTGGCACACCTCAGCCCGGGTGTCGCCGAATCGATTCGCAACGCCGAATCCCCGGACGGGATGGCGGGTATGGCCATCATCTCCCCAGAGGAGGATCCCCAGTCCGTACGCGAGCAGTTGACATCGTTGAGGTCCTATCCCGCAGCGCTGCCCTGGGATTGGTTCCCCGCCTTCGACGCCGACCATGCCAACAAGGATCGAGCCGACTACCTCAAAGCGTTCCTGTCAGAAATTGGTGAGCACGCCTTCGCCCACGGAGCTGTCCTGGCGTCACTGAGTTCCGGCGAAGACTACTACCTGGTCTTCGTAACTCCGCCCCAGTTCGACGAGCTCTCACGGCTTTTCACCGCACACGGGATGCGCGCTGAAACCGTGCGGCGCGGCTGGAGGATGTTCACCCCGGAGCAGTCGGCCGCTGTCAGAGCCTGGGGCAAAGCCTTCGGCGGAAAGGTCACAGCCCGCGGGAGGGCGATGGCCGAAAGCCCCGGCGCACCTGAGAAGACCGAACCGAACCGGCTCGACCCATCCTGAAATCGGTGCTGGACGGATTCATGAATCGAGTTGCTGAACAACCCAATTCGCGGTGTCCGGGCTCGATCGCAAGCTGGAGTGCCCCACGGGCGCGGCGCTGGGGAACAGGTCCTCGTAGAAGTTCATGTTCACACCCGCTTCAGTGAGATTCGTGCAAACGGTGGCCGGTGTCGCGAGTTCGTCGTTGCGGGTCGACAGCACCGAGTAACGGACACCGGGCTGAGTGACCTGGCCATCGAAGACGGCCTGGTAGACCGGTGAAGATGGCATCAACTGAACAAGGTTGGCCTTGTCGGGTGCGATGACCGCGAGAACGGTGCCCAGGAACGGCAGGGCAGATACCACCTGCACCGGGCTGATGGGTGAGTTCTTGATGCCGTATGCGCCAAGGAATCCGGCACCGTCACAGCCTCGGACCTCCGGGGTGAGGAGCACCGCTCGCGCGACAGCAGGGGCTCCACCGAGAACCTTGAGGAAGTAGTTACCGACAATCGTGCCCGCCGAGTGCGCGACGAGGTCGACCTGATCGGTGCCGGTGGTCCACCGTACTTTGTTCACAAAATCCGCGACTTGCTGTGCAGCGCTGGGGATATCGCCGGACCAGCGGTTGCCGCTGATGACCCCGCCCTGGAACAGGAACGCGCAGTATCCGGCTTCGCGCAACGTGGTCAGCATGGTGCTCCATTGAGCCGCGGTATCGGTGACGGTTCCGTCCGCGCCTGGCAACACCACAACCGGACGAGGGTGCGCGGAGTCAGGAGTGCAGTCGATCGACGGTTCAATCGTGCCGCCCGTAGGAACGGCCGCTGACCCGGAACCGGCGTCCGGCCCGGCGGCAGCAGGTGCTGCCATCAGTGCGACCATGCCCACACTGATCAGTCCGGTCGCGAATTTCGCGGCGATTCTCATACGTTCCACAGCCCCTTCGACACGATGGTCGTGATCCACCCCGACTGCATGCGAATCCCGCACCAGCACAGGACGATACACATGAACCGCCCGTTCAGGATCAACGGTCCGCAGTGCGGGCTGTGATGAGGTCGCGGTAGTCAGCTCCGGAAGACAGGGCAGATTCGTGTCGCAGACGCCGGCGAATAGCGGTGACCTGACGCTGCGACTTCGGGTCGTAGCCGGTCTTCTCGAACGATTCGTACCAGATCCCCACACCGCGCCGCTGCCACAGCGGAAGTTCATCGAACGGAGTACCGTGCGCTGCGATGATGTCGCGCTTGTCCGCATTGGTGATGCCGCTCATGCGGTGCTGGGCCTGACGTCCTGAGAGCCCCTGTTGGCGCAACGTCCAGTACGCGCAGGTGTTGAGGGCGTTGCGTTCGGCGTCGGCCTGACGCCAGGCGAAGTAATCTACGACATCGTCACGCGTGTCACCGATCCACAATCGGCCGTCGAAAACCGCTCGCCGAGCTGCTGATTCGGTGAACGCCGCCGCAGCGGTGGCGGCGGCGACCGAGACAATTTTCTCCACGCCCCGATCGAACAGTGTTGTGGTTCGCGGTAGCAGAACCGAAATTTCGTCGCTCTGCACATAGCTGTACAGGCCCTCGAATTCTTCGATCAGAATCGCGGCAGTCTGTTCCATCACCGCACCGAACCGGTCGTCGAACGGTTTGGTGAAGTGCGCATTGGTCAGCGTGGTGAACGCACGTCCGTCGACTCGCACCACGATCCAATCACCAGCGAGCACGGTCAAACCGTGATACCGCTCCCGGCGACGCTGGACCGCATCGAGCTCACCGAAACGCATCGCTTCTCCGTTCCTTCGCAGACCCAGACAGTATCCGGCCCGGACCGTGGTACAGGCGAGTGATTTTCACCAATCCAGCCAGCGCTTGTACGCACGATCAACGCGTCCAGCCGGGCGAACATGCCCGCCCAGGAGTGTCTTTGCTGCGTGTCGGACTCGCGTGGTTCCCGACGGCAGGCACTCGGTTCGCCGCAGCCCGCATCATTCTCGCGTCGTAGGTCTTCGACACGGCCCGGCTGAACCGTCAGGGATGGACGGTACTGCGCGTGCCGAAGGCCTCTGCGTGAGGTGCGTGGCCGCTACTCGTCTGTTGGAGTAGCGCGAGTGCCTCCTCGGAGGGGCTGCCAGTGGGCGTCGTGCACACGATCAGCACCTGGTCGGGGGAGCGGGCGATCGACAATGATTGCTGTGTCACGGTCACCGTGCCGACGACGGGATGGTGCAGTTCGTAGGACGCGGCGTCGCAGGGTGCCACGCGGTGGTCGCCCCAGAGTGCGACGAATTCCGGACTCTGCATTGTCAGTTCGCCGATCAGCTCCGCGAGCAGTGGGTCGTGCGGATGCCTGCCGACGGTGATTCGCAGGTTGCCGACTACGTTGCGGGCCTTGCGTTTCCAGTCCGTGTACAGCTCCCGGCAGTGTGGGTCCAGGAACAGCATTCGGGTCATGTTCGGCCGCGCCGCCGGGTTGTCGGGACTGTGGAAGTCCAGGTGACCGGCCAGCAGGGCGTGTCCGAGGGTGTTCCACGCCAGCACGTCCGTGCGTCGGCCGAGCACCAGGGCCGGGACTCCGTTCACGGCGCGTAGGAGGTCTCGCGTTTCGTCGGTGAGCTTTTCGGGGCGAGGGCGGCGCGGGCGGGGAGTGTGGCGGGCGGCGGTGGCGAGTCGCTCGAGGTGCTCGCGCTCGTGGTCGTCGAGCAGTAGGGCGCGGGCGATCGCCTCGAGCACTTCGGCGGAGGCTCCGCGGGATAAGCCCTGCTCCAGCCTCGTGTAGTAGGAAACGCTGACGCCTGCCAGCTGGGCCAGTTCCTCGCGCCGGAGCCCAGCCACACGCCTGCGAGAGCCGAAGTCTTGCAGACCGACGTCTTCCGGTCGCAGTCGAGACCGTCTGGCCTGCAAGAAGTCTCCGAGAGGGCCGGGTGCGTCCATGCCTCCAGTATCCGGGGCACGCCGCGGTCCCAGCCACACCCTGCGCGGGGTAGGAAAACGCGGGAGTGGTTCGAGCCCGCCGACATGTCCAGGCTGGTCTCATGGAACAACAACAGCCCGAGCAGATCACCCTGGGTGATGTCACCGTCACCCGCGTCAAGGAGCTTTACGGCTCAGTCCAGATGCCCCCGAGTGTGTTCTTCCCCGACAGTCCCGATGGCTCGTGGGAGGACCACCGTGACTGGCTGGCACCCGATTTCTGGAATCCGGAGACCGACGAATGCCAGTCGGCGATCCAGTCCTGGCTGCTGCGCAGCGAAGGGCGCACGATCCTCATCGACACCGGCGTGGGCAACCACAAGGAGCGGCCCTACGCACAGTTGTGGAGCCGCCGCGACACCGCCTACCTCGACAATCTCGCGGCCGCGGGTGTGCGGCCCGAGGATGTCGACATCGTGGTCAACACGCATCTGCACATCGACCATGTCGGCTGGAACACCCGCCTCGACGGCCGTGACTGGGTGCCGACCTTCCCGAACGCCACGTATCTGATGACGCAGCGGGACTTCGAGTTCTGGGATCCGGCCAATGAGAACAAGACGGTGTTCGGCCGCGGCAACCAGAACGTCTTCGAGGACAGCGTCATGCCAGTCCACCGGGAAGGGCTGACGCACCTGTGGGAGGGGAGCTACCAGATCGACAAGAACCTGCGGCTCGAGCTCGCTCCCGGGCACACCCCCGGCTCGTCCGTGCTCGCCCTGGAGTCCGGCGGCGAGCAGGCACTGTTCGTCGGGGACCTGGTGCATACCGCGCTGCAGATCGTGGAGCCGGAGACCAATTCCTGCTTCTGCGAGGACCCGGTCGAGTCCCGGGCCACCCGTCACAAGCTGCTCGGTCGCGCTGCCGAGAACAACGCTCTCCTGTTCCCCGCGCACTTCGCCGGGTCGGGCGCCGTGGAGGTCGAGCGCAGCGGGTCGAAGTTCGCGCTCAAGGAGTGGGCGGCGTTCTCCCGTATTTCCTGAAACCCCTTGGAAAGGAAGCATCTCCGTGAACCAACACGCAGATCCGGTCGTCGAAACCGCAGCGGGCGCGGTGCGCGGCGGCCGCGACGACTCCGGCGAGTTCTACCGTGCCATCCCTTATGCGGCAGCACCTATCGGTGCTGGCCGTTTTGCCGCGCCCGCGCCGCACCCGGGCTGGTCCGGGGTCCGCGACGGCACGCAACCCTCTCCCACAGCGCCCCAACCGGTCCGCGACTTCGGCAGGCTCGACATGGCTCCCTATTTCGGGCCGGGCTGGGTCCGGGGCGAGGAGTACCTGACCGTCGACGTCCGCACCCCTGCCGCTGACATTGGCACGCGACCGGTCATGGTCTTCGTGCACGGCGGCGGATTCGTCACCGGCTCGACTCGCGCGGCACTCTACGACGGGAGCGCGTTCGCCCGCGACGGCATCGTTCTCGTGACGGTGAACTACCGCTTGGGCATCCCCGGTTTCCTCGACCTGGAGGGTGCTCCGGCCAACCGCGGACTGCTCGACGTGCTGGCCGCGCTCGGCTGGGTATGCGACAGCATCGCGGCGTTCGGCGGCGACCCGGATGATGTCACGATCTTCGGCCAGTCCGCGGGCGCCACACTTGTCGGAGCGCTACTCGCGACGCCGGAGGCCAAAGGGCTGTTCAGGCGGGCGATCATGCAAAGCGGAAGCGGCACCGGCGCTTTCACCCCGGAACAGGCGCAACGGGTCACTGCCACGGCGGCTGCCGCGCTGGGCGTCGAACCGACCGTCGAAGCGTTCGCGGGGATCCCGGACCAGCGCTTCCTGGAAATCCTGCCCGCACTCGCCGGACTCGACCTGCGCACCAGCACCGCCGCGGACCCGCTGGTCGGCCTCAGCCCCTTCAGCCTGGTCCGCACGGTCCAACCCACCGACGGTCTGGCGGACGGCCCGGCCCGCGACGTCGACCTGCTGATCGGCACCAACACCGAAGAGGGGCACCTCTATGTCGTGCCGCAGGGAAACCTCGAATCCTCCACCACGGCAGACGTACTCGCCCTCGCCGCCACAGTGTATGCAGCCCCCGAGACCGCCCTCGCCGCACATCGCACGGCCTCGCCGAACGCGACACCGGGCGAGCTGCGCTCCACCGTGCTCGGGGAGGCCCTGTTCGGGGCCGGTACGGCCCGCATGGCGCAAGCCCACGCACAGATCTCGGGCGGCCGCACGCACACCTACTCGTTCGGCTATCGCTCGACGGCCCTGAACGGGAGACTCGGCGCCGCCCATACTGTCGAACTGCCCTTCGTCTTCGACATCGCCGAAAAGCCTTGGCTGCACGGAGAAACAGGCCTGCTCGGCCCTGCACCCGTGCCAGACGACCTCGCGGCCCGAATGCACGCGGCCTGGATCTCATTCGCCCGTACCGGTGACCCGGGCTGGGCCGCGTACGACCCGCAAAGACCCGCGCCGGAGACTTTCGGAAGCTGAACCTCCCCAGCCGACCCGTACTCCTGTCACCTGTCGATGTCGGGCCGATTGTCGCGGTAGTACTGATCATTGGCGAGGATTCCGACACCTCGCCAGCCCCAGTAAACGCGGTGCGCCCGTATCACACCGTGCTCGATCTCCATGACCTCGACGAAATCCATCTGTTCGCCATCCGGGCCCGACCGTGGATACTCGAAGATCACTTGTCGCCCGTCGGTGAAGAACGCGCCGCGATGGTAATGCCGCGCCACCGGGGTACGCCGAAGCACCTCGGTCAGGAACGATCTCAACTGCTCATGCCCCCGACACACACCTTCGGTGCCCAGAACATGCGGAATCAGCGGGCTTTCCAAGGTGGCGTCGGGTGCGTAGCAGGCCAGCAGGGCATCGACATCGTGTGCGGCGAGCGCTCGTTCCCATTCGTAGGTGATCGCCTCGATCTCGGTGTGCGACAAAGAATCTGCACTGCGCATGGATACTCCCATCCTCGATGGTCAGGTGTGGCACGTCCGGTCGGCGCGCCACTACGATCGTGTCGGCGATCGACTTCGGTATCCGCCGAAACGTTCTGATCGGCTACTCGAGTCAGCGGCGCGGAGGAACGGTTCGGTAACCACCGAATCGATTCGCTCCTACCCTGGTTGCATGGTTCAGTTGGCCCAAACCGATATCGCCAATGTGGCTGCCGCGATCGGCGATCCGTCGCGCACCAAGGTGTTGCTCGCCCTCGCTGACGGCCGGGCGCTGCCTCCCAGCGCACTGGCCGCGGAAGCCGGCGTGAGCAATTCGACCATCAGCGGGCACCTGACCAAACTGATGGACGCCAACCTGCTGACCGTCGAACGCGATGGGCGCCACCGCTATTACCGGCTCGCGACCACGGAAGTCGCCGAAGCCCTGGAACACCTCGCCCGCATAGCCCGGCCGTTACCGATCAATTCCCTGCGCGAAAGTACCCGAACCCAGGCGTTATTGCAGGCCCGGCTGTGCTACGACCACCTGGCCGGTCGACTCGGGGTTGGATTGATGGCAGCCCTGCTCGACCGCGGCATCCTCGTCAACGACGCGCCCGCAGCGACAGAAGGTGCCGCTCGTATGCGTGACGCGTCTTATCGAGTTACCACGATGGGCCAGGCGGCATTAGCCGAGTTCATCGGAAACGACGTCCTCCCGCCCCGTCTCACCGTCCGCTACTGCCTGGATTGGGCCGAGCAACGCCCCCACCTGGCGGGACCACTCGGCGGCGCCCTCACCACCCGACTGTTCGACCTGGGCTGGATTCGTCACGGCCACGCTCGCCGCGTCGTCAAGCTCACCCCCGCCGGACTCGAAGGATTGCGCGACACCTTCGGCCTCGCCAGCGTCTAGGACCAGCCGTGCCCGCCAAATAATCGGTTTCCCTGCGCGTGGAGTTGTTCGTACCGTGGGCGAATGGATTCTGTAGAGGTCAGGCTCATGCGCGCCGACGATTTGCCCAGCGCTGAACGCACTTCCGACGCGGTATTCCTCGACAGCGATCGCCGTGATCGACGTGTCAGCGAGCCTGAGCCCGAACCTCGATCCCGCGAGGCCGCCAAACGCTGGATCGACCGCATGCGCTATTTCCTCGAGGCCGATCCGCACGGCTGCTGGGTTGCGGTCGACGATGAACAGATAGTCGGATTCGCGATCTCGCAGAATCGAGATTGCCTGTGGTACTTGGCAACCTACGGCGTCCTGCCAGGCCAGCAGGGGCGCGGCATCGGGAAACGGCTGATCGACGCCGTCCTGACCCACGCCGACAATCGCCGGGGAATGTTCTCCTCCACCGTGCATCCCGCAGCCACCCGCCGCTACCGCTTGGCCGGTTTCTCCCTGCACCCCCAAATGCGCATGATCGGCACCGTCGACCGCTCCACCCTCCCGCCGGTCACCGGACTGTCCGACGGATCGGCCGACGATTTCGACTGGATGGACCAACTGGACCAACGACTTCGCGGAGCCGGTCACGGCCCCGATCACCAGTACCTGCTGAACGATCACCGCTTGATCGTGTCCCGCACCAACGGCAACCACGGCTACGTCTACCTCGACCCGCGAGGACGCCCAACCCTCCTGGCCGCCACTGATCACCGAACCGCGCAAATCCTGCTCTGGGAAGCGCTTGCATCCTCGCAATCCGACACACTCGTCAACTGCATCACCACCGCCAACGAATGGGCAGTGGATGTCGGACTGGCAGCCAGACTCCACATCGGCCAAGAGGGCTACCTCGCCGCCCGCAACATGCCGACCCCCGCCCCATACCTGGCCAGCGGACAGTTCCTCTGAAACACCAGTCGAACTCGACTGGGGCTCAGAGCGCTTGCCAAGTCCAGGGTTTCGGCACCAGGCCGCGAAGGCATGCGATGCGGTGCGCGGCTTCGGTCTTGGCTGCCTGACTCGTACCCGATCGGGCGAGTGCGAAGCCGACCCATCGAAGCTCTTGAATATCGGCGAGCACCCGATAGCCCGGCCATCGGGTCACGTCGTAGCCGCCGTACGCGTCAACAAAGCTCTGATACTGGTCATCGGTGATCCGTCGGAAATCGGTGTAGTCGACCGCCAACTGAACAAGATCCCACTCTCGCCAACCTACGGACACCTTGTCGAGGTCGAGCACGGTGGGATCACCAGAGGTCGGCACCACCAAATTTCCTTGCCAGGCGTCACCGTGTATGACGCAGGGAGGCAATGAATCGTCGAGTTCGTCGTACCGCTGGTGAAGCCGTGCGTACTGCTCCAAAAGCCATGTGCGATCGTCTTCCTCGATCATGATTGCGGACTCGATGGATTCTCGTAATCCATCGAAAGGCATGTAGCTCGGCAGGGGGAACTCGATCGGGGGTGTCAGCGCGTGCAACCTGCGGAGCATTCTGCCGAGCTCTTCGGGTGTCGACGGCCGATGGTCGGGGATCAGAGCCCACCAGGTTACGGGACGCTCGTCGACCACTGTAGGTTGTGGAATCGAGTTCACGGCTTCCACGGTCTTGATGCCATTTCTGTTGAGCCATTGCGAGATACACAGTTCTCGCTGTGCCGTTCTGTAGCTGTGCGGTTTGCCGATCCGTGCCACGATCCCGTTGGGTAGTTCGAAGATCGCGTGTGAGCCGTCACGGATCGTCACCGCTCCGCGTGCATCGACGTTGCCGAGTGTCGCCGCCCGGGAAAGCACCTCGGCAGCGGTGATCTGCGATCCAGGTCGCCGGTTCACGAGGACGCCTCGACGTGGCCGCCCGTGAGCACGCTGTACAGGCGATTCACCTCGGGGATGTCAAGGTGCTTGATCGAAGCGCGAGTCAGCCCTTGCAATTCATCGCGGATGCGTTGGGAATGAAGCCTTTTCGCGTTGCCAGCGGCTCGCAGTCCGAGCTCGGCGGCTTCCCGGGGGTTACCTATTCGCATAGTCAGCGTGGCCAGTCGTGTCAGTGAGAAAGTTCGTGACCGAGGGTAGCTCTGACCCTGCCGACGAATGGCTTGGCCTATCCGGGGTGCGGCCAACTCCATTTGGCTTCGCGCCAACGCGACCGGGATGAGTGCCTTGCCTGTGCTGCCCAAATGTTCCGCTTCGTCGTAATAGCACATCCAGGGCGCGTCCTCGCCGGGCATGCTGTCGGCGAAGTAGTCGTCCGCACGTGCGACCCGGCCCGGGTCCCGAACCCCGGCACGATTGCGGATTGCCGGGTCTATCGCGAAATACGTTGTCAAGCAATGCCATCGGGGTATCGGGAAATGCTGCGCCGACGAACCGCCCCCCTTTCGGTGTCTCCGAGTATCGGAATGGCTTACGCGCCGTCCGCCTTAGCTGGCGGGAGGTCCCGAAGCGGAGGTATCGCCCGTCGGGCGTACGTCTCTTCGGGGTGAACCGTGACCACATCCAGCTTTTGCACGAGCGAGCCCGGGGCCTCACCTTCCTCGAGGTGCTCGAGGGATGGCACAAACACCGCTTCGGCATCCAACCGCGTCGCTTGCGCCTTCAGTCGCGCCAACGGAGGCCGCCCGGAGTTGGGGTCATAGATCACTATGCCCGCGAAGTCGTAGCCGTACCTGGTTGCAAGTCTGCGTATCTCGGTCTCGTCCCATTGCTGACTGATCCCGGATACATCGGTTCGGAGGTATCCCAGCGCCGTTGCCTTGTAGCGCATTACCGCCCCTCTGTCTTCGTGGCCGTCGAGTGCGATGTGTCCGTGAATCTCCAGGTAGAACCCTGCGTAGTCTTCGGTCTCGTCCCCGGCGCTCTGCAGCTCCAGTACGCCGCCCGGGAACTGGAACAGCCGCGTACGTGGTGCGGCCTCCGCTTCGTCTGGTTCATTGGTCACGACTGCCCTGTCCGCCGTTGGTGCGGCAACTCAGGATCGGGATGCCTAGCGATCGGCCGTCCCTGAGCGCCTGCTCTTGACGCTATGGAGCAATGCCCTGCCGAGGAAAGGTTGTTGCGAAAAGTTGCGAGCATCCGGATAGCAATGCCGTGCAGCTGCATTCACGGCACCTCGGGGCACGCTTGGCTCTTGACCCGTGCTTCAGGCAGCGCGACGATTGGTATCTATTCGACGCAATAGTTCGCAACCACCAGGGGGCTTGTCGTCATGCGTCTAACGTTCATTGCCAAGGATCCGGGTTCGAATCCGACCGGTTCGCCGACGTTGTACCGCACCGATCGGGGCTCCTGGGTCGTCCAGGGATGGGTGTTCACCGATCCGGAAGCGCTCGCGCAGGTGGGCATCCCCGAGGGAGAATCGTGCGTCGAGATCCCAGACCGATTGGTGCCTTTCTTTGAGCAGGGAGCCCGTGAGACCGATAACGGATGACGAGTTCGAGCACCTGCTGACCGACTTTGGTTGTGAGGCAATCCACCTCGAGACCCGCGACGCCTACGGCACTGCTGTCGAACTCCCGTACATGGCGAAGTGGGCTGCTGGTGAACCTGACGACCTCGAGTGGCTTCAAGGTTGGTGTACGACGTTGTACGGACACATAGCGGCGGGGCGTTCGGTACGTCGCGCACGCATCGTGTCCGAACCGCTCAGCGAATACCAACGGTGGTCGTACAGCATTGCGCAACCAATGGTTGACGCCGGAGAAGACATTCGTTGGGTACCCCGGCGTCTGGTCTCATCGGTTGCGATTCCGGGCAACGACTTTTACCTGTTCGACGGGGAGCTGGCGGTGTTCCTGCACTATGCGGGGAATGGTCTAGGTACTGGCAAGACCGTAACCAACGATCCCGCTGACATTGAACTGTGTCGTGGGGCGTTCGAGGCGGTATGGAAACTGGCGATTCCTCACCGTGACTACAAGCCCCTCTAGTTCTGCCCAGGAGGCCAGGCGGGCGCTCGGGGCTCGGCTGCGCGACGTGCGCAAGGATGCCGGTCTCAGCGCCCGCCAACTCGCTGCGGTGACCGGACAGCATTTCACCCGTGTCTCGAAGATCGAAAACGGTATTCAGTCGCCGACCGATCAGGATATCCGCGACTGGTGTCACGCCTGCGCGGCCGAAGACCAGATCGCTGACCTTACAGCCGCACTGCGCGTAGTTGATTCGGCATACCTGGAGTTCCGACGCGAAAGCCGTGCGGGTCTCAAACGGGTTCTGGGCGCGCATACCCAGCAGCGCTACCAGCAGACGAAAGTGTTCCGGATCTACGAGCACAACGTGATCCCCGGTCTTTTCCAGACTGCCGAGTACTCCGGTGCGATGCTTTCGTTCTGGATTCGATTCCTCGGTGCTCCGAACGACATCGGCGACGCAGTGGCTATCAGGATGGAACGTCAGCGCATCCTGCATCGCGGCGGGAAACGGTTCGTCGTAGTGCTCGAGGAACAGGCGCTGCGCACGTGGTTCGGGGACGCGACCGTTCAGGTCGGCCAGTTGGGCAGACTGCTCGAGCTGATGTCGGCACCGAATATCTCGATCGGAATAATCCCGCTCATGATCAAGCGCGCAGCCGTTGCGTCGGCCGGGTTCTGGATCTTCGATGACGACCTGGTAGCCCTCGAAACTCCCACCGCGAGCATTCAAGTCACACAACCCGCCGAGTGCGAGATGTACGCCCGGATGTTCGAGGTTCTCAAGCAGTCTGCGGTATATGGTCGCGACGCCCGCGCCCTGGTGCTGAAAGTGCTCGCCGAACTCGACGCTTGATCGTTTGCGGATCCAGACTCGCTCGTGAGCATCCGAGCATCCTCGCGATGGCCAATGCGCTAGAAATTCCATCAGGTGCACCCCCGTCGCGGCTTGTTCCTGCCGCGACGTGCACGAGCAGCAGCCCGGCCAGCGCAGGCACGAAATAGCCAACCATTAATGGCCACTGGCCTCGTCGCGGCATTGGCACGAGAGCTGAGGTGTCGCGAACGTGGGATCTTCTCATCTCAGAACAGCCGGTGAAGCTCTCTGGCTATCTCGAAGCCATGACCGGTCTTATCATAAACGCACCTGACGAACTCAGTGCGTGAGGTGCACGTGTAGCCCTCGGCAGATAGGCTCGTCCCGTATAGCAGTGCTCTGTCGGAGGCAATCGGGCCATCGACAAAGCAGCCCAACTTCGCTCCGTCTTTACTGACTTCCGCCGCGCGGTCAAGCGATTCACACGGCTCGAGATTGTCCGGCAAGGGAATTGTATTGCCTCTGCATGCAGCAGTGTAAGTAGTGACCCCGTTCCCCGGGATGTAGATGCCGCACGAGAAGTTGCCGCTGGGACTGCGAAAGTAGTAGTTGTTCGGGGTGCGACCGGTCTGATACGTCGACGGGTCGGCCGGTATCGCGTTGTCCCCATTGCCTGCCGCCCCGGTTGGGTCAACGGCATGCTGAACCTGGCCAACAGGGTTCGTGTCCGCTACTGCCGGTCCGTCGTGAGCCGAGCAGGCAGTGATCACACCACCTCCGAGGCAGACCAATGCCACGGCGCGAGTAACTTTCGATCGCACAACCCGCCCGGCGGTCGGCCTCTTGAAGAAGATCATGTGCGCAAGCTACACAGCGTCGATAACCGAACTGTTGTCGCCCAATGAACCCTGCTGGTCAAGGCAACTGTTGTCGCAGCAGCCCAGTACGAGAAAGCCCTACGGCACCGCGTCCGTCCTACCCGTGGATCCGAGGAAAGTCTGCTCCAGCGACTCCTGCGATAGTTATACATGTCCACGGTCGCCGCTCGGCGCAGGACAAATGCACCCACCGCGCCCTCGCAGTGTCCATCTCGGCCTCTCCATCCCCGACGACGTCTCGGTCATCGGCCACGACGACCTCCCCACCTCCGCCACCCTGCTTGCCGATGTCGCAAGGTTGGGCCTCGACATAGTGCTCGACCTCTATCCGCCTCGAGCGACCCTGTGGGAAGCAAGTATTACGCGGGCTGGCAATCAGGTTGTGGCAGAAAGTGACTCGACACCTCGGCCTCGCTTGTTCGCAGCAGACCGGAGATCGCACCGTCCGAAGCATCTTGGTAGACCTGAATCCGTGGACATTCAAGATCTTCAGGCACGGGCCCTCGAAGTACATGACCTGTACGACTCGCTCAACCTCGCCGACCGAGGCCGCACGTGGACTCGGCAGGACTTCATGCTCGGATTCGTCGGCGATGTGGGCGACCTCGCCAAGCTTGTGATGGCAGCTGAAGGAACACGGACTATGCCGGGAGGGAGTGAGGCGCTCGAACACGAACTCGCTGACTGTCTATGGTCGATCCTGATACTTGCTCACAAGTACGAGGTCGACATCGAAGCTGCGTTTGCGAGAACGATGAACGAGCTTCGAGAGATTATCGGTGCACGCTTGGCCAAGCATCCGCACGGGACAACAGCCAACACTGCTGAATAGAACGCTCATCGACATCAGCGAGCATTGGGTTCTGTTGCGGTCCAACTGATCCCAGGCTGAATATAGGGCTGCGCCCGTGTCTGAGTCCTCGGGTAATCTGCGGCCATGAACGCTGATGGCTGGCTGGAAGACACGCGCGCGTCCTACGACACCGTCGCTGTCGCCTACGCAGACCTGACTCGTCACTTTCTGGACGAAACGCCTGAAGAGCGTGCGGCCTTCGCCTCATTCGCCGCGTCGGTACAGGCCCAAGGGGGAGGGCTTGTTGCGGACGTGGGGTGTGGAACGGGGCGGATCACGGCTCACCTTTGCCAACTGGGCGTGGACGCTTTCGGAATCGATCTGTCGCCCGGGATGATCGAGGTGGCCCGGCGTGATCACCCGGACCTCCGTTTCGAAGTCGGTTCTATGACGAACCTCGGCCTGGCAGATGCGTCGATAGCCGGTCTGCTCGCGTGGTATTCGCTGATTCACATCCCCGACGACGAGATCAGTTCTGTCCTCGCACACTTCCGGCGAGTGCTTCGCCCTGGCGGCCCGATTCTGCTCGGCTTCCACGTCGGAGACGAGTCACGGCTCAAGACCGAGGGCTACGGCGGGCATCCGATGAATCTCTACGTTCACCTCCGCCAGCTCAGCCAGATGTCTACCTTGCTCAGCGATGCTGGTTTCACGGTTCAGGCACACAAAACTCTCACCTCCGCCGAGAGCAAACTCGGCGGCATCATTCTCGCGTCGTAGGTGGGACCGATGGCGCCTTGGCAGCGCTTCCTCCAACTGGGAGCCGATCACCGGCGACAGGTTCACCTATCGCTGTGCGAGGATGCCCTGGCGACCTGGAGCGGCTATATCCAAGGCAAACGCGCCCGGCTTCGCTACCGCGACTCGGTTGTTGGGATGCGGCACAACGTGGATACCGTCCTTCCGGCCGATGCCCTCCACTCCGCCCGCGCCGGTGTGGATCTTGCGGATATCGACAACCGATACCTCGAGCCCATCGCCGCGCTGCAAGACGACGATCTGACCTTCCCCGTTCCGGTCGAGTTCGCCTACTACGCGATCTACAACTGCTTTCGCAAGTACGTCCTCCGCGACGACGTCCCAGATTGGCTGATCATCAACCAGGCCTTGTCGGTTCATGACGACAGCGAAGCGGTGTCACGGCTGATGCACGCGATCGACAACATCCCTCCAGCCACGAATGGGAACACCGAGGATGCCGGGCCGATGAGCCAACACCCCTAATGATCGACTCCGTGCTGATGAAAAGGGCAAGGCAGCCTTTAGAGTTACCGGCGCTTTCGCGATCGAAGACCTCACGGCCCGGTTAAGCGCCTATGGAATCGACTGCCACACTTCCCATGCGATTCGGGCGGCGGAATCACATGCCTGCGACGCTTCGGGGGCATCGGGGGGCCAACCGACGCTGACCACGACTCTCTCCACCAGTGACGGATCCCGATGATCGGGGGTGTCGGGGATGATGCGGTAGCCGAGCCATGGGTTCCAGATCTTCGCGTTCGTCGTGTAGACGCATGCCTTCGCGATATCCGTCTCGTAGGGGATGTTGTTGAGCAGGGTCACCATTGTGGGGCGGTCGTGTACGACCGTGTTCGGTACGTTTGGGTATTTCCCCTGGTCCCGCTGTACGTCCAGGCGAACACTGATGCCCACCGTTGGATGAACCTCGCCAGAATTAACCGTCCACCGGCAGTTGTTCCGCGAGAACTTCGTGGATCGGGTACCGGGGATATTCAAAACAATGTCGAGCGTCGAGACAAGGACACTGTGGCAAAGGTCTACCGACGCTGCCGAATCCGCCGGGTAGGTCAAATGCCGGAAGGTGCCTGTGGCCATTGCCCGCTCGGCCGTGTCGCCGACCCTGGCGGCGATCTCCCGCAGGTCGATACCCTCACGATCACCCTCGCCCGGATCGGCGGAGGTATCCACCCACGATGTTCGTGTGATGACGGCGTTTCGACTGTCCTGGTAGACGAGATCGACCGTGGCATCCCCGCCGATGGGTGTTGGTGAAGGGGCTTTCCCTCCCGTCGCCCGATGGACATTGCCCGAATCTCGGAATGCCAATCCAGCGGAGCGGTAACTTCCGAGGTCCAAATCGTTCGTCACTTCTACATCGACCAGGATGCCGTGACCGGGGTCGCTGGGTTTTCCCACCATCGCATTGCAATTCCGCAATGCGATGGGTCGCGCCCACCGCACCTCGATCCCCGGACCTGCCAGTACCTCGGAGGTGACGAATCCACATGGATCGATGGTGGCGATCGCGCCGAGTCCGACTTGGGTCGCATCCGGCATCGCCTGGCCCGGAATGGGGGACGTCTTCGCCTGGTATGCGACGACTGCCGAGATGAGCACGATATTCACAACGATGGCCGACGCCAGCAGAATCAGTCGGCTCTTGTCCGTCATCGCCACTGCGGTCACATTTCCACACCTACCTGCGGAAACGGTGGAGCCACGCGTTACTGGGGGCCGTTGCCCCAGGAACCCCGGCGGCGCGCGATGAGACACTGACGCCGTGAGTGAACTAGGCGAATTCCTGAAGGCGAAGCGGGCGGCGGTGTCGCCTGAGGACGTCGGGCTTCCGCCTGTGGGTAATCCGCGCCGGGTGAAGGGATTGCGCCGCGAGGAGGTGGCGCTGCTGGCTGCCGTCAGCGTCGATCACTACACGCGGTTGGAGCAGGGGCGGGTTGCTGCGGCTTCGGAGAATTTGCTGGGCGGGATTGCGCGGGCTTTGCGGCTCAGTGCGGAGGAGCACGAATATCTGCGCATGCTGGTGCAGGCGCGGTCGGTGCGTGGGCGGACGAGTAAGTCGGAAGTGGGTGCGCCGCTTCAGGATCTGCTCGATGCGCTGCCCACACCGGCGCTGGTGCTGGGGCCGCGCACGGACATCCTTGGCTGGAATGCCGCAGCCGCCGCACTGTTCGTGGACTTCGCCGAAATCCCGGCTGAGCAACGGGCCTTGGTCCGGTTGATCTTCATGGATTCGCGCGTGCGAGCGCTGTTCCGCAACTGGGAGCAGGTTGCGGCGGAGGCGGTGGATCGATTGCGGATGGCCGCCGCGCGCACGCCCGGCGATCCGCGGGTGGCGCAACTGGTGGGGGAGTTATCCGTGCACGATAAGGACTTCCGGCGGTGGTGGGCCGGACATGGTGTGCAGGCCATGGCGGGTGGTCGTAAGCAGTTGCGGCATCCGGTGGTCGGTGATCTGGAGCTGGATTGGCAAGTGCTGCAAGTGCTCACGGCTCCGGAGCAGTCCTTGGTCACCTATACCGCGCCCGCCGGATCGGCCAGTCATGAGGCATTGCGGATTCTGGCCTCTTGGACGGCCGAGGCTCCGGTGCGGCGCAATGGCGCGGTGGACGCGGATCGCTGAGTCCGATTCGGCCAAATTTCTACTACGCAGCGTCGTTTCGGGCTTAGGATCAGAATCGGGAGAAATCGCGAAAGGGGAGTTTCTATGCGAGCAATCACCCGAGTCTGGCACTACCTCAAGTCATTCCGGCGCGCCCGGCGCAATCAAGCAGATCTGGTCGGCTGGCTGATCCGGCGACCGCTGTTGCTGCTCAGCACCATGTTCGTCGAGTCCATGCTGATGTTCTCGAACCGGCTCGACCCAAAGCTCAAGGAGCTGGCCGAGCTCAAGGCCGCGGCGCTGGTCAATTGCCAGTTCTGCCTGGATATCGGCTCGACGCTGGCGCAGTACGGCGGCATCACCGAACAGCAGATCGTGGATCTGCCGAAGTACCAGACCAGTGACGCGTACACCGATCTGGAAAAGCTCGTGATCGCGTATGCCGAGGCCATGACTTCGACCCCGGCGATCGATATCGAAGAGCTGCGCACCGAACTGCTCACCCACCTGTCCAAGGCGCAGGTGGCGGAACTGGCAGCGACCGTGGCGTGGGAGAACCAGCGAGCTCGCCTGAATCAGGCGCTCGGCGTGCGCGCGACCGGCATGTCCGACGGCATGGCCTGCGCGCTGCCAGAACCGCGAAAAGCGGTCTGATTCACCGGATTCGCGCCGATGATTTCGGGGCGGTCGTACCGTCTGAACTGGTGTCCGCGTCATTTACCCGCTTGGAGCAACCAGATGGCCTCGACCGCACCCGTCATCACCGGAACCCTCACCGTGCCGGACGGCACCCTCTACTACGAAGTGCGCGGCAGCGGCCCACTCATCGCGCTCGTCGGCTCGCCCATGGATCACGGCCCCTTCCTCCCGGTCGCGGAGCTGCTGGCCACCGATTACACCGTGCTGACCCTCGATCCGCGCGGGCACGGCAAGAGCGTGCTCACCGATATCAGCAAGGATTCCACCCCGGAACTGCGCGCCGACGACCTCGCCCGACTCATCCGCCACGTCGATGCCGGCCCGGCCACGGTGATCGGCTCCAGCGGCGGCGCGATCACGGGTCTCGCACTGGCGCTTACGGATTCGGATGTCGCGCCCACGCTGATCGCGCACGAGCCGCCGGTCCGCGAGCTGCTCGACGATCGCGCCGAATTCCGCGCCATGACCGATGACATCAAGGCCACCTACCAGGCCGGCGACGTGATGGGCGCGATCGGCAAGTTCTTCGCCATGACCGGACTGGCCATGCCGAAGGTGCAGATGGAGCAGATGTTCGGCGGCGAGCGCGATACCCGCACCCTCGCAGAGGAGGCTTTCTTCTACGAGCACGAACTGCTTCCCACCTCCGGTTGGCAGCCCGATCTCGAAGGTCTGCGTTCCACCTCCACCCACATCATCATCGGCATCGGCGACCAATCCGAAGGGCTCTTCTGCGACCGAACCTCCCGCGCCCTCGGCACGGACCTCGGCATCGAGCCGGTCCTGTTCCCCGGCGGTCACGGCGGCTTCATGCAAGACCCCGAGGCCTTCGCCAAACGGGTCCGGGAAGTCTTGCAGGACACTGCAACAACATCGCCTCGACACCAATCCGACACCGCTGACTGAGCGGCTTGGGGGCTAGGAGACCAGCTGGACCTGGTATCGCCGCAACCAGGCATCGATCTCGAGAATTCGAGGAAGCACAGGCGGTTCGTAGATGCCCCGTCCCGCCGAGGCATCGACATTGCCGCGTACGGCATCGGCGTCGACGAGATGCCACACCGGGGCGCCTGGGTCGTCCAGCAGGGCCTGGGCTCGTTCGCGGGTCGCCTTTAGGTAGGCCGAGCCGACTCCGGAAGGGAAGGCGCTCTTCTGCCGGTGCGCGATGGAGTCCGGTACCAAACCGGCCGCCGCCTTACGCAGAACGCTCTTTTGGATGCCTTCGGCGGCCTGCAGACTCCATGGGATGTTCCATGCGTACTCGACCAGACGATGATCGCAGAAGGGTACTCGTACCTCTAGCCCGACGGCCATGCTCATCCGATCCTTGCGATCGAGCAGGAACGGCAGAAAGCGGGTGAGGTTCAGGTAGGAGACCTCCCGCATGCGACGCTGCTGCGCATTTTCGCCCGCCAGCGTGGGTACTTCCGCCACCGCCGCGGCATACCGATCGGCTGCGTACGCGTTGAGGTCAAGCTTGGCCCGCAGGTCGGGAGCGAGTATGGCGTTGCGGTCGCCGGCCCCGACCACCCAAGGAAAGGACTCGGTAGGCCGGGTGGCTTCCGCCTGGAACCAGGGGTATCCGCCGAACACCTCGTCAGCGGCCTCGCCTGACAAAGCCACCGTGGAGTGTTTGCGCACCTCGCGGAAGAGCATCAGCAACGAAGCGTCCATATCGCCGATCCCGGGGAGATCCCGCGCTGTGATCGCTTGGTCCTGAGCGTCATACAGTTTGCCCGCATCCAGCAGGATCTCTCGGTGAGAGGTGCCGATGAAGTCGGCCGCTTCCCTGGCGAACGGAGAGTCCTGACTGGAATGCAAACCGCCTGTTGCGAACTGCGCCTCGTGAGTGAAGTCCACGGAGAACGTAACAACCTTGCCCCGGGCTGCGGCTTCGAGGTGCGAGGCGGCGAGTGCCGTCAGCATGCTCGAGTCCAAGCCACCGGACAGCAGGCTGCAGATGGGGACGTCCGCTACCAATTGACGTTCCACGATGTCAGTGAGCAGCTCACGCACCGTGGAGACAGTGGTGTCTGGATCGTCCTCGTGAGGGTGTGCCTCCAACTCCCAGTAGCGTTCGATCCGTACGCCCTCGCGCGTACACCGGACAATCGTCCCGGGAGCCACTTCGCGAAGGTCTCGGTAGACCGCGTCACCTGGCTGCTTGACCGTAAGGACAAACAGATCGGCTATGCCGTCCAGATCGACACGCGGCCGGAAAAGGGGGTTGGCGAAGAGTGCCTTGGGCTCGGACCCGAAGAGCAGGGCGGAACCTTGCTGGGTGTAGTAGAGCGGTTTGACTCCCAGGCGATCACGCACAAGCACCAGCTCCTGCGTACGCTCGTCCCACACCGCGAAGGCGTACATGCCGTTCAAGCGGTGGGCCAGGCCGGTCCCCCACTCGAGATACGCGCGCAGCACGACCTCGGTGTCGGATTCCGTCCTGAAGGGGTGTCCCAGGCCCTTCAACTGCGCCCGCAGCTCTTTGAAGTTGTAGACCTCGCCGCTGTAACTGAGCACGACGGTGTCGTCGCCGACCCGGGCGGTCATCGGCTGGGCCCCGCCCTCGAGGTCGATGACGGACAACCGTCGGTGCCCGATGCCGGCGCGCGGGGATATCCACGTTCCCGATGCGTCAGGCCCGCGGCACGCCATCGTCGCGGTCATGGCTTCCAGGGTGGTGCGCTGCCGGCTTATTTCACGTTCCCAGTCGACCCACCCGGCAATTCCACACATGTCCTTCTCCTCCAAGCTGTATTGCTACGTCATCTGTGCCTTCTGCACCGCGTGCGGCGGTGCGGAGGGCAGTTAATTGGTCTCGCTGCCGACCAGGGTGCCGACCTGGAGCCTGCGCTCAGAAGCTGCAGGTTCCCCGGTAACCGGTAAAAGTCCCCGCGGGATTACCCCAACGACCCCAGCACGTCTTGCGATTCGACCAGCCCATCATCACTGGCCGCCTTACCCTCGCCGAACACCCGAGCAGCCTGCCGCTCCCGCCACTCCACATGTGCCTCCGCCGGCCGCGCATACCCGTACCGTTCCCGTGCCTCCGCCGGCGTCAACACCTCCTCTGTACGAGCCGCGACCCCCAACTTCACCGGCGCAACCACCTGCGCCGTACCCGGCGTCAGTGCCCCCATCAGCTTCAACTCGAGCAGCGGCCGCCGTCGCAGCACAGCAAAAGGCACCCGCATCACCGGCACGATCAGGACATCCAACACTCGCGACTGCCGAAGCCCTGCCATCTCCCGCATCCACCGCGGCATCATCGCCAACGTCGCGACCCGCAACGACTTCGCGGCCGCCAGCGCTATCGGCCGCTGCCACCATGGCATCTGCGGCGGTACCACCATCTCCGTGTTCAGCAGATGCCGCATGGCCTGCCGCGCAATCGGACTCGCCTCCAGCTTCGGCCGCATCGCCGCGAAGTACTCCCGAATCCCCTCCCGCGTCCGCGGCACGTCATCCGAAGAGCAGGTCTGCAATTCGGCCGCGACCGCACAGGATTCCCAGTACTCCGCCTCCTCCACAGCCGTCAGCTTCCCGGGCCCGTACTTCTCGTAGCCGTAGAGCATCGAGTGCCACGCAACCAGATGAGTCCAAAGCTGCGAATCGGGGTCGTTGGCGTCGTACGTACCCTCCTCGTAGGGCAGCTTCCCGATCGCCTTGGAGTGCACCTTTACGAGGACGTCCGCCGCCTTGCACACATCCCGCGAGCCGGCGAAGGCCACCATCGAGAAGTAGCGCAGGGTGCGGTCTTGACGCGTCTGGGGCCGCCTGTAGAGGTCCTGCGTCCCGTCCAAGGCCGCGATGAGCGACGGATCCAGCGGCTCCACGACCACCGCACGCAGAAAGCCCACGATCGGCGCGCTGGGATGCCCCCATACCTTCCAGACCACGGACCCCGGCCCGAAGAAGCCGTAGTCCTCGTGCGGCTCGACCTCGGAACGCCGGATTCGCCCGGCCCCGACCCCACGCCGACCCTGTTTCTTTGCCATCTCACCCTGCATCTAGCGATCCCATCCTGCTGCCGCTCGGCGACACACTTACGACACTGATGAAAGTTAGTCACGCCCGTCGTAAGACGACATGGGACCTTGGTCCTATTGATGGGCTGAGAGTGCACCGCGCACTCGACTGACGCGGCGGCAACGACCTCTCGGTGCTGCCAAAATTCGTTTGCGCCAACACCTTCGGATCGCCGGTGACGCCCAAAATCCACCTGTCATCGGTGTCGCAAGCGCAGCCACCGAGTCGAATCCGTCAGCGGTAGTGCCGCACTCAGGGCTCGACGTGGGCTGGTCGAGGGCGGCCGATGGGACCGAATGCCCTCTGCGGCAAGTACTTCACCGCAACGCCGAGCCTGCGACCCACGACCGCCGCCGACCGCGCCGAGGCCCTCGCCTGAACAATCCACTGCACCAACCCGATCCACGCCTGGTCTCCGGACCAAGCGCGAACCATCTGCGCAAGTGAGCTGCTGAGAGCACCTTTGGAAGTTGGGAATTCAACTGTCCGAGCGGTTTTCGGCCAACCCGATACATGTTGAGAGATCCAACTGTTATGTTCTAGATATGGAATTTATTTTCCATGATGCGGAAACTTCACCTGGCTGTCGGGTGTCGAGGATTGTTTGTAATCAACATCTAAGAAAGGGGGGGGGCGAAATGGCTGCTATAGGAGCCGACCGGGCACGGGACCGCCCATTCACTCAGGAGGGCAAGGAGACGCGGATGGTTGGGCTGAACAGCGACCGCACACACCCTCTGAAGGACCAGCAGACGGATACCCCTGTCGCTCAGGACTCGATGGCGATGCGCCTGTGTCCGCGAGGAGCAGAGGCTCGGAGCACCCGCGCTCGCCAGGGGAGAGATACGAGCGATCGTGGCGGTGAACCGGCCGGCGAGAAGTCTCTCTCCAACGCCCTGACACCGCGCCAGCTCGAGGTACTCGACCTGCTGATCGACGGCATGACGAACCGCCACATAGCTCGGGCACTCGGTATCACGGAAAAGACCGTCAAGAACCACCTGCACGCGATCTTCGCCCGGATCAACGTGTCCGATCGGACCCAAGCCGCGATCTACGCGCTTCGGCGCAGCCAAGCGGTATGACGGCTGCTGCCCGGTCGCCATCGCGCAGGGCAGCAGTGGCACCATCGATCGTTCCCGGCGTCGCCAATGGCCGCCAGAGCCGCGGAACGGCCGACCCGCTCCCGGCTATCCGCGACGCCATGCGGTCGCTCTCACCCTGTAGCTTCCTCACCTCCCGCCGGTAGTCCAGGCTGCCGGCGGGCGTCGAAGCATGGGGATAGTCAGCGATGGGACTTAAGTCCCAGGGACTTAAGTCCTATGTACGGCCGACTTGGCGATCTGACAACCTACCTGTGGTTGTGATCCACCACTTAGGAGAGCTGCACAGTCGTGAATGGCTCCCGGTGGTTGGGTTTTACATTCCCGAATTAATGCATTTGTTCAGACACACGTCGGGGCCGGCTATGCGCCGCGCAGCCGGACTGCGGTGACGCTGTCGCACGGCCGACCGAGGTGGTCGTCAGAACCGTCCAGAAATTACAGCGAAAGGGGAGCCGTGACAATCGAACTGCAGCGGCTGGTGGACGACCCGATCGTCGTCGATGATTTGGAGCGCCTCTCGTTCCGGGTGGATCGCCGCGCCTATACCGACGACGATTTGGCCGCGCGAGAGATGGCCAGGATCTTCGATCGCTGCTGGTTGTACGTCGGGCACGAATCGGAGGTGCCCGAGTTGGGCTCCTACGTGGCACGCGATGTCGGCGGGCGCCCCGTGGTCATGGCGCGCGGGGCCGACGGGGTGATCCGGGTGTTTGCCAACAGCTGCACTCACCGCGGGGCTCTGATCTGCTCGCAGCCAGCCGGGCAGGCCAAATCGTTCCGGTGCCCTTATCACGACTGGACGTTCTCCAACCAGGGCGAACTGGTCGGGGTTCCGATTCCCGACGGATACGGGCCGGACTTTCGGAAGGCGGACCTCGGCCTGGCTCAGCACCGTAGTGACAGTTACCGCGGATTTGTCTTCCTCACCTTCGATCCGGAGCAGCCGCGCACCCTGACCGAGTACCTGGCGGGAGCCGCGGAGTACCTCGATCTGATCGACGACCAGTCCGAGGTCGGAATGGAGGTGATCCAAGGCGCGCAACTCCACGGGGCTCGAGCCAACTGGAAGCTCATGATGGAGAACAGCGTCGACATCTACCACTTCCGAGCACTGCACAAGCGTTACGTCAGCTATATGCAGTCGCTCGGGTCGATGCCACCACGACGACGAGGTGGTTTCGGCCGCGACCTCGGCCTGGGTCATGGAGCCAACGAGCTGCCGCCGGCCGCCGCCCGCCCGCTCGCCCACTGGACACCGATGTTCGGTCCCGAGGTCCGGCCGCGAATCGAGGCGACCGCCGCACGTTTCGTCGACCGATTCGGCGCCGAACGCGCCGAACGGATCACCGGCACCAATCGTGCGGTGCTGATCTTCCCCAACTTGTTGGTCATCGACGCGATTGCGATCACGATTCGCAAGATTGACCCGATCGGCGCCGACCGGATGGCCATCACCTCGGTTGCGCTGGCCCCCAAGGACGAAGATCCAGAGATCCGGGAACTCCGCAAGAGTCACTACCTGACGTTCCTCGGTCCCGCTGGCTTCGCCACTCCCGACGACATCGAGATCGTCGAGTCGTGCCAGCGAGGTTATCTCAACCGCACGGTGCGCTACTCGGATCTGTCACGCGGCATGAACAAGGAGATCCCCGAGACGACCGACGAGCTTCCTGCCCGCGCATTCTGGCGGCAGTGGGACCGGCTGATGCACGGCGACGATGGTCACGTCGAGGTCGCCCACCAGGCCGAGTCGCAAGAGGCAGGAAAGTAATGACCAGCGAGCTGATAGTCGACGATGCAGCCCAGGTGAGGCTGTGGCACCGGGTGAGCCAGTTCCTTTTCCGTGAGGCTCGGCTGCTTGACGAGTGGCGTCTGATCGAGTGGTACGACGAGATGCTGACCGACGACATCCGCTACGTGGTGCCGGCTACCGACGTCCGCGACGAGTCGGCCGGCGCACTCGGGCTCATCGACGACAATGCTGCCCGGCTTCGCCAGCGGATCGAGCAACTCCTCAATGGTGAGGTGTGGTGCGAGGACCCTCGGTCGCGAACGAATCGCGTGATCAGCAACGTGGAAATCCTGGCTGATCAGGGCAGCTACCTCGAGGTGGCGGCAAATGTCGTCGCATACCGCATCGGGCACGGGCGCTCCGACGCTTACATCGGAAAATATCGGTTCGAACTCGTCCCTGAGGGCGAGTCGTTCCGGATCCGGAAACGGGTCGTGGTGCTCGACCACGAGACGTTGTACGAGCACGGCAAGCTCAGCATCGTCTTGTAATGGGCCGATGACAGCGGCCAGCCCTGGTGGCTTCCCAACTGCCGCCGCAGCCAAGCCAGGTCTTTCTGGAGCGCTTGTCGCCTGTTCGCGTTGATGCGAATCATCGGACCGGTCGTCGTGGGGATCATCGCCGAGAGGGCGGCTGTTCCGGTCGCTTTCGACAGGGGCTCGGGCTGGTCCTCGTCTTCGTGACGTCGAAAACCGTTCGTCCCAATATGGAGGAGTTAATCAATGAATCAGCCGTCGGCCCGGCGCGAGCGGGGTGAAGCCATCTTCAAGGAGGTCTTCGGCCGCGAACCGCGCCCGGGGTCTTACCCGGAGTTCCTGCGCATCACCGTCGACCACTTATTTGGTGAGGTCTGGGCCCGCCCGCACCTGAGCCTCGAGGAGCGCGAACTGGTCGCACTGGCCGCGGTCGCACTCGGGCGGACCGATTGGGAGTTGCGGGGCCACATCGGCGCCTCCCTGAACCTCGGGATGTCGCGAGAGAAGATCATCGAAGTCATCATTCAGCTCGCTTACTACGGCGGCTGGCCGGTCGCCAACAACGGACTACGCGTCGCCCAGGAGGTCTTCGCCGAGTTGGACAACGTCACCGGGAAGGACGCGGACCATGACCGGTGAAATGTCTCCTCTCGCCCCGGCGGAGAAGGTCGACCTGTGGCGCCAGCGATTCTTCGAGGCCCAGGCGGCAGCGGAAGAGTTCGTCCTGGGAGAGCACGGCGAAGAAGGCCTGGCTGGATGGATCGCGGCGAACTCCCGCATCACCGCGGAATTGCTACGCGCGCAACGGCCCGACGGGGTATCGGCTACCGATCACTTCATGACCCGGCTGCAACGTCAGCTATTGCTGTACGACTCGGCAGTCTCTATTGAGCCTCAGCCCTCGGGCACCGTCCTGCGTAACGCCGACTGCGGGATCCTCCGGTACCGCAAAGAAGCTGCCCGCGCCGGCGTCGTCCTGACCTTCTCGTCACCGTGTCCCTACTGCCAGGAACTCAACACCGCCATCGCCGCCCGCTACGTGGAACCGGACGTCAAGGTGTCGTGCGAACAGGCGGGCGACGGGTGCACCTGGCGCGCGGAAAATCCTCACTCTTCCCACCGGTAGCTCCCACCACCTTCGTCATCAATATTCTCTGAAGAGGGGTCGAAATGAAGGTCGATGACATCCATCTTGTCGGCATCGGAACGGCGAAATGCGGGACGGTGCAGACCGCCGACGCTGTGGCCGATGGCCGATATGCGGCCGAGGAACGCGATCGCAGTGGGCAGCTGGCGATTTCGGTAGCAGGCACAACGCCCGCGCCGGACCTCGCCATCGAGGCGGCGAACGTCGCCCTGGCCGAATGCGGCCACGGCGCCGACGAGATCGGCGCCCACTTCCACGCCGATGTGCATCCGCAAGGCCCGGACGGATGGTCAGCGCCGCACTACATCAACCGCATGACCATCAACCAACCGGTCATGTCGGTGGAGATTCGCAATGGCTGCATCGGATTTCTCTCGAGCCTGCAGCTGGCGTCGTGCTATCTCATGGCCATGCCGAGCCGTCCTGCGGTGCTTCTGACCTGCGCCGACAACTTCGGGACACCGTCGGTGGACCGCTGGCGCGCGTCGAGTCTGTTCGTGCTCGCCGATGGCGGCGGATCAGTGGTGCTGTCCCGCCGCCCGGGGTTCGCGCGCCTGTTGTCGATCGGATCGGTCTCCGCGCCCGAACTGGAGGAGCAGCACCGCATGGGCGAGACGCTGTTTCCGCCCGGCCTCACGGTCGGCGGATCGCTCAACCTCACGGAGCGATCGAGCCTGTTCCGGCAACAGGTCGCGGAGGGAATCCTCCATCCGACATCCGATTTCGGCTCCGTCGTGATCGAGGCTGTCGAAGCCGTGCTGAAGGACGCCGACATCTCGCTCGATGACGTCGCCCGCGTCGTGCACGACGGCTTCACCCACTGGGCGATCCGCGATCTCTTCCTCGATCCGTTGGGCATCGAGGAAGAGAAGGGGATCTTGGACTACACCCGTTCACACGGCCACGGCGGCCCACTCGACCAGCTGCGTGGCCTGGAGTACCTGTGGCGCGGAGGCCATGTCGGCGTCGGTGACAAGGTGCTGCTGTTCGCCGGCGCACCCGGCATGGAAGGCGCTGCGGCCGTCGTCGAAATCACCGCCACCCCAAGCTGATTCCACAAGAAGTCACACCCGACCGCGTCGGGGAATGCTTCGCGAGCCTGGAGACGGCCACGGATCATGCCGCGGAGCGTCCCTGCGATTCCCGGCTGAACCCCGACCAGGCGACAGCCGTCACCGACTACTCCGCCGACGTTCTGGCCTCGTCGGCTCTCCATCCCTGAGCGAAGGACTGATCATGCTCGCTGCCTCCACTGTCGCGTATTTGGAACGGACAGTTCCGCTTTCGACCTCAGCCCTGGCGACGGCCGCACGTTTGGCCGCCGCCCACGAGCATGAGGACTTCGTGCTCTACGAGAACAGCGGTCACTGGTCTTTCGCCTGCGGCCCGCTGGCTCGACTGATCCTGGACCGGCATGGGGCCCGCGTGCAGGGCGCGATGTCGGAGGAGCTTGCCTGGGGGTCTGAGCCGCTCCGCGATGTTCAGACGTTGCTCGATCGACTTCCGGTCCGCGGCTGGCGGGCATACGGGTGGTCGGCGTTCGAGCTGGCTTATGCCAAGGACGGCGACGCGGGCGCGGTAGGCGATCAGCAGTTGCTTCACCTGATGATTCCCGGCGCCGAAGTCCGCTTCGGCCCCTCCGTGGCGCTGGTGCGCGCCACGGAGGAGGCGGCGCTGCAGCGGCTTGTCGAACTGGTCGAAGGCACGACACCCGAAACCGAGGCTGCCGCGACGCCGCTCGCCGTGCGGGAGCGAGGCCGTGAGCAGTACCGGCAGTCCGTGGCGAATGCCATCGCCGAGATCAACGACGGCCGCGTCCAGAAGGTGATCTGCTCCCGGGTGGTCGCGGTCGAACACGAGATCGATCTGGTGTCGACATTCGTGGTGGGACGGCGCGCGAATAATCCGGCACGCTCGTTCCTGATTCGCCTCGGCGGTGTCGAAGTGGCGGGTTTCAGTCCGGAAATCGTGGTCCAGGTGACCACGGACGGGAAAGTCACCATCCAGCCGTTGGCGGGAACGCGCGTGGTCTCGCCCGACGCCGCGGAGAATCAGCGGTTGCGTGCCGAATTGCTATCGGACTCGAAAGAGATCTACGAACACGCGATTTCGGTTCAGGTCGCTTGCGACGATCTGCGGGGCGTCTGCGTCCCCGAGTCGATCGTGGTCGAGGAGTTCATGGCCATCCGTGAACGCGGTTCGGTGCAGCACTTGGCCTCGCGGGTGAGCGGCCGACTCGAGGACGGTCGCCGGGCGTGGGACGCCTTCGGAGCGGCCTTTCCCGCGGTGACCGCTTCCGGAGTGCCGAGATCGGCGGCGTACCAGAGCATCCGGCGAATCGAAGAGTCCGAGCGCGGTCTCTACAGCGGTTCGGTGCTGACGGTGGACGACGAGGGGGCGATGGACGCCGCACTGGTGCTGCGCTCGGTCTATCGGCAGGACGGGCGGACGTGGCTGCGGGCCGGCGCGGGCATCGTGGGGCAGTCGAGTCCGGAGCGAGAGTTCGAGGAGACCTGCGAGAAGTTGGACAGCGTGGCCCAGTTCTTGGTGCCGCAGAGCGCGTGATGATTGGAGGAGCTGAGCCGATGCTCGAAGGATGCACACCTTATCCTGAAGAACGCGCGAAAGCCTACCGGGAGAACGGATGCTGGCGCGGACAGACACTGTCCGCGCTGCCGGAACAGTGGGCGCGCGCGTTCGGGGATCGCGCCGCGCTGATCGAGGTGAACGGCCGCACGAGTTACGCGGAGCTCGCCGTTCGTGTCGATCGTATGGCGGCCGGGTTCCTCGCTCGCGGCCTCCGGGCCGGTGATCGTGTCATAGTGCAGCTGCCCAACACCGCCGAGTTCGTGGTGGTGTTCTTCGCGTTGCTGCGCATCGACGCCAAACCCGTGTTCTCGTTGGTCGCGCACCGTGCCAACGAGATTCGGCACCTGTGCGCCGCCTCGGGTGCGGTGGCACACATCGTGGCCGGCGATCAGCCCGGGTTGGATCACATCGCGTTGGCCCGCGACGTGATCGGTGAATGCCCCACCCTGCGTATGGTCTTCGTCAGCCGTGGGGAGACCTCGGCCGACCAGACCGGGGCGGCCGCGCCGGTGACGTTCGTGCCGTTGTCCGACGTGGACGCCGAGCCGACGGCGTTGCCCGTACCCGACTCGGGCGATGTGGCGTTCTTCCTGCTGTCCGGCGGCACTACCGCCTTGCCGAAGCTGATTCCGCGGACGCATGACGACTACCTGTATCAGATCTCGAGGACAGCTGAGCTGCTGGGCATATCGTCCGACGATCGGTATCTGGCCACGTTGCCGCTGGAGTTCAACTTCACCTGGGGATGCCCCGGAGTTCTCGGAACGCTGTCCGTCGGTGGCGGCGTGGTGCTCGCGGCCGACCCGGATCCGTACGAGTGTTTCGAGGCGATCGAGCGGGAGCAGGTGACGTTCACCTCGGTGGTTCCGGCTGTGGCACAGCTGTGGCTCGAGGCGCTCGCGGAAGCGCCCTTCGACGTCTCCAGCCTTCGGGTGCTGCAGATCGGCGGGGCTCCACTGGCGCGTAATGTCGCCGAACGAGTTCGCGCCGAGTTCGGCTGCGTGCTGCAGCAGGTGTTCGGAATGGCGGAGGGGATGATCAGCTTCACGCTGCCCTCCGACAGCACCGAGACCATCCTGAGCACGCAAGGGCGTCCCATTTCACCCTTTGACGAAGTCCGGATCGTCGACGAGTCGGGCGCGGTCCTCGTGCCGGAGCAGACCGGCGAGCTGCTCGTGCGCGGCCCCTATACGCTCTGCGGCTATTACCGCGCCCCCGAACACAATGCCCGTGCCTTCACTGCCGACGGGTTCTACCGCACCGGCGATCTGGCGCGGCTGACCGGCGCCGGCGAATTGATCATCGAAGGCCGGATCAAAGACGTAATCATCCGGGCAGGTCAGAAGATCTCCGCTGCCGAACTCGAAGGTCACCTGCTTGCGCTGCCGAGTGTCGACCGGGTCGCAGTGGTGGGCCAGGCCGACCCCGACCTGGGCGAGGCGATCTGCGCCTACATCATGCCTGCGGGGTCGCCGCCGCTACTCCGCGAAATGCGCGATGCCCTGCGCGGCCGGGGGATCGCCGAATTCAAGCTGCCCGACCGCCTGGAGATCATCGATGACCTCCCGCTGACCGGTTTGGGGAAAGTCGACAAGTCGGCGCTGGTCCGCTTGTCCACACACGACGTTGTATCGGAGACCCGCTGATGTCCACAACGCACGACAAGCCCGCCCCTCCGACCCTCGACGACCTGCGCACGGCAGTCGCCGAGATGGTCGGCGTGACACCTGCCGACGTCCCGCTCGAGGCGAATCTCTATCACATGGGTGTGACTTCGCTCGGGATGATGAGACTCGCCAACAGGTGGCGGCGGGCCGGAATTCGTGTGTCGTTCCGCGACCTGAGTGCGGAGCCCACACTGCACGCGTGGCAGCGGTTCCTCGCTGATTAGCCGCTGGCGCGCTGAGGATTGGGAGTAGCCATGAAGATCGTTAAATGTTTTTACAGGATATACCTTCGAAAGACGGAACTTGAAGCATGCAAAAAGTTCTACATGGCACTCCAAGGAGTGAACCGTCCGCATCACGAATTCTATTACGAGGCGTTCAGGCTCGATATCGTAGGAATCGGAAGTGTCCTCTTGATCGCGGGAGATAAGGCTGACACTGAGCGGTTCGAGGCCACCAAGTTGACCTGTTTGGTGGATGACCTGGACGCGTTGCGCGCATATTTCATCCAGACCAGGGTCAAGATCATCGATGATGTCAAAGTGGTTCCTTCAGGCCACAACTTACGTGCCATGAGTCCGGACGGAACGATCGCCGAGTACGTCCAACATAGCGATGACTTCAAGCGCAAGATGACTGGAAACGCCTACGATTGAGAATACCGGATCGATTGCGCTGGCCCCCTCGAAGCGGGTGATCAGCGCGCGGTATGACCATTTAATCGATCTAGCCCAAATTTCTTCTGGCTTACGTGGCGGCATGACTAAGAAGACGGCTTAGAACCAGCGCGACGTCGGGCGGGTTGGGCTGCGAAAGGAACCTTGTGACAGTTACATCGAGTGTTGATACTTGCGACTTCGTCGACACGGCAGATTTGGATAATCAGCGCACGCTGTGTATCAGCCCGCTGCTCTCGCCCGCCGAGGTCCGCTCCACACACCCGATCAACGAGGCGAACACTGGTGTAGTTCGTGCCGGTCGCAGGACCACCGTCGAGGTGCTCAATGGCGACGACGACCGCCTGATGGTGGTGGTCGGCCCGTGCTCGGTGCACGATCCCGACGCCGCCTTGGACTACGCCCGTCGTCTGGCCGCCAAGGCCGAACAGCTGTCGGACCGCCTGCACGTGGTGATGCGGGTATATTTCGAGAAGCCGCGCACCAGCTTGGGCTGGAAGGGTCTGATCAACGACCCGCACCTGAACGGGACCTTCGACATCAACACCGGTCTCGGACTGGGCCGGGGACTGCTGGTCGACATAACCGCACTCGGACTGCCGATAGCGTGCGAGTTCCTCGACCCGATCACCCCGCAGTACATCGCGGACCTGGTCTCCTACGGCGCGATCGGCGCCCGTACTGCGGCCAGCCAGGTGCACCGGCAGCTGGCCAGCGCGCTGTCGATGCCGGTCGGGATCAAGAACGGCACCGACGGCGACGTGCAGGTGGCCGTCGACGGGGTGCGGGCCGCGGCCGCCAGCCATGTGTTCCCCGGCACCGACCTGGATGGCCGGTCCGCGCTGATCCGCACGATCGGCAACCCGGACTGCCACGTCATCTTGCGCGGCGGTACCAACGGGACCAACTACGACGCGGCCTCCGTCGCCGAGGCGTGCCTGCGGTTGGAGAAGGCGACGCTGCCGCAGCGGGTGGTGGTCGATGCCAGCCACGGCAACAGCAATAAGGACCACAACCGGCAGGTCGATGTGATCACCGAGATTGTCGAGCGGATCGCCGCCGGGGATCGTAGCGTGGTGGGCTTGATGATGGAGAGCTTTCTGCTCGCGGGCCGTCAGGACCTGACGCTGGGTCGCAGTGCCGATCTGGCGTACGGCAGGTCCATCACCGATGCCTGCCTGGACTGGGAAGCTACTGCGGCACAACTAGATCGGCTCGCCACGGCTGTTGCTATCCGCTCGAGGCTCCGGTGAGCATCGAAGGCTGTATGGCGCAGGAGAGTTGAATGCAGGTGTGATGCGGAAAGTCCCAGAACCCACCACCTTGGGCTTGATGTGTGGTCGAGGGAAAGACCGACGGGTCAGGCTCAGAGCGGATCGTTATTAATCGGGGAGGGCATGTGGCGCCGGATACGGTGAGCCTGCGGTACTTTCTGGTGCTGGCGCAGGAGTTGAACTTCACCCGCGCGGCCGCACGAATCGGTATCGCGCAGCCCGCGCTCAGTGCCCGTATGCGCCGGTTGGAGGCGGAACTCGGTACGAGACTGCTGGTTCGTAACACGCGCAGCGTCGTATTGACCACGGCCGGTGCGGCTTTGGCGGAGTCCGCGCCGCCCGCGCTGGCAGCACTGGACCGGGCATGGGACACCGCCCGAAACGGCCGATGAACTGGGCACACTGCGCATCGGATACAGCCTCAGCGCAGGGGCCGAAACGGCACCGGCGTTGGTGGACAGGCGCATTCGCAGCAGCCCAGGACTCGAGGTCGGCGCGGTCCCGATGGCGATACCGGAGATCTCTGCCGCGGTCGCCGACGGCAGTATCGATGCGGGGATCACCCGTGGTGAACAGCCGGGCCGTGGCGTGCGCCGATTCCTGCTACGTCGTCAGCGCGTCGGGGTCCAATTGGCACAGCATCATCCGCTGGCCGAAACCCCGATTCCACACGCCCCCAATCTCTTTCGACATGTTTCAGATCATGCGGCGACCACCTCGGTTACGCCACAACCCCGGGACTTGACCTCTACCGAACATGCCGATGGGCGGGCACTGCTGTGCGATGCCCGCCCATCAACACGTCCTAGCCGGACCTGGCTTTAACCGGCCGACCCGAATGCGTACCGGCCTGCCTCAGCCGATGCCGTCCTGTACCGGATAGTGGATGATGACCGCACCGCCGGTGGCGTAGTTGGCGACATCGGCGGACAGCCGCTCTCCGTGCGCTGATGTCAGCGCCGCGTCCATGGCGGCGCGGTCAGCGAAGTCGGCTTCAAAGACCGCGAAATACGGCGCTTCTCCCTCGGTCGTGGTTCCCTCGATCGCCGCCACATCGAAGCTGTAGCGCCACGCAAGTGGGCCGGGCCAATTCTTGACCAACGGAAGGTGGTTGGTCACGTAGTAGTCGCGGAAGTGGTCAGGGTCAGCTGGCTTGGAATACAGGACAACAAGCTTATGCAAGACGGCCTCCGTCCAGAGACAGCGGTTCCAGCAGCGCTATCCGCGACATCGGCTCTCCTGTCGAGTTTGTTTCGAAATCAGAAAACACTAGATGAATGCTAGTGTTTCGAATAACGAAACGCAATAACGAAACGCAAGGAGGGTCATGCCGACACCGCGCCCAGGAACACCGGTTCGTGGATCGACTACCGGCCGTCCCCTCATGGCCGCGATGGACCTGTTCGGCCGTCGGTGGGCGCTGCGAATTCTCTGGGAACTGCGTGCAGGTCCGCTCGGTGCGCGCGCGTTGCTGACGCGGTGCGAAGGGCTATCATCCAGCGTCCTCTACCAGCGGCTCCGCGAACTCGCATCGAGCGGGATCATCGCCCCCTCGGCCGATGGCTACGATCTGACTCGGCTGGGGACAGCACTCCGTGACGCCCTCAATCCGCTCGACGAATGGGCGATCACCTGGGCGCAGGAGCAAGAACACAAATCAGGAGGCCACGGAGACGTGAAGATCACGCCCGACCAGGTGGAGCGGTGATCTGACGGACGCCGACTCGGACACGGGCATAGTCGAATCGATCCACCGATCACACACTTCACCCGTGTAGCAGCACATAGCTACACGGGTGAAGTGGTCGGAAAGCGGGTCGAATCAGCGCTTGCGCCGGGCGGTTTCAGGGGCGACCGGCGTGCGGAGTGGGGGCCTTGGCTGTGAGGACCTGGCCAGTGCGGGTGTCCGGGGCCATGCCTTCCGTGCCTTTCCATTCCGCCGCTACGACGAACAAGGTGGTGCCGTCGGGGCCGCCGAGCATGCAGGCGAAGGCGCTGCGGTCGAGGGGGACTTCGGCGAGGACTTCGCCACCGTCGGCGATGCGCAGGCAGCGGTCCATGGCGGCGGTCCAGACCGCATTGTCGGCGTCGACGCAGATGCCGTCGGGGTAGCCGTCCACCTCGGCCCAGATGCGGCGGTCGGAGAGAGTGGCATCGGAGTCGATGGTGAAGGCGCTCAAGCGTTTTGCATGGGATTCGGCGACTATGAGAGTGGAGCCGTCGGGGGTTATCGCCATGCCGTTGGGGAAGTAGAGGTCGTCGGCGAGCTGGCGGGCGGTGCCGTCTGGGGTGACGAGGGCCAGGACGCCGGGTCGGGGGTCTTCGCCGGCCATCATGTCGTAGCCAATGCTGTTGACGTAGGCATTGCCTTGGGCGTCGACGACTATTTCGTTCCAAGGGTATTCGGAGATGTGGGTGAGATCGGCGTGGGCGACGAGGGTGCCGTCGGGTTCGCGGCGCAGGAGTTTGCGGCCCTCACCATTGGAGAGCACCAGCAAACGGCCGTCGGGCAGCCAGTCGAAGCAGAAGGGAATCCCGGTCATTTCGAGTGCAACCTGGCGACAACCTTGCTCGTCTACGGTCAGAATCTGTCCGGCCAGCCAGTCCGACAGCCAGAGCTTGCCGTCGTGCCAGCGCGGGGATTCACCGAGCCCGAGTCCTTCCAACAGCACGGTGGGCGTGATGGATTCGGTTCTGGTCATGTTTCCTACCTCCGGATATGAATAGCCCTGGAGTGCAGACGCCATGCCGCGACGGAATTCATCGCTCGAATTCGTGCTCGAGGTAGGGGGTAGCCGCTCGTCACTCCGGAGGTGGTGGCAACACCCAGCGCGCATAGGTGTTCTCGGGACTGACCGTGATCACATCCGCGACCTCGACCACATCGTCGGGCACCTGGCCGTCGAAATGCTCGAGACTCGGCGTGATCACCGCATCGGCGTCGAGCCGCGATACCGCCGTCCGCACCCGCAGCAGCGGCCGGTCCGTCTCCGGGCCGAAGATCAGCGTTTTACACAGGTCATACCCGAGTCTTCGGGCGAGGTGCTGTATCTGCGCCTCGTCCCACTGCTGTTGCGCTCCGGACACGTCGTGTCGGAGGAATCCGATAGCTGCCGGTTGTGGCCGCATCTCGCCGTTCTCCTACTGGGTCGGGCACGCACTGACTGTCAACGCTACGGGCATATTGAGCGCCACACAGGGGATTCGTAGCCGACGCACCAAACGTTTGCCACCAATCGCGTGTCAACCCCGCCTAACAGGGTGCGGCACGCCGACCAGGGACGGCGTGAATGCGCAAGTGGCTTCTCGAAGACATCGCACAGATGTTGTTGCACGCTTGCTCATTGCCACGGAATCGTCCTGTGCGGTGAGGTGCTCGATCGTGACTGTTCTCTACCGAGGAGCGTCTCGGATGATGGATTCCAGGTTGGAGCGGGTAGGGGACCAGGAAAGGTTGGCGGAGGCCTTTCCCGGGGCGCTCACCAGCGCGGCGGGTTCCGGGACGGGGGGTTTGTGGGTGCGGGGGACTGGGCGGCCGGTGACCCGTTCGACCATGGCGACTATGTCGAGAAGGCTTGTGCCGGTGCCGCTTCCAATGTTGTAGCGGTCGACGACGCCGGTGATCTGGGGAACTGAGATCGCCGCGGCGAAGGCGTCGGCCGCATCGCTGACATGCAGGTAGTCGCGGATAGCGGTGCCGGAACCATTGATCTGAAGCGGGGAAGCCGCAGTGGCGGCGAGAGTGCGGGGGGTCAGGCCGGTCGGGTCCGCGCCGGAACCTCCGGTCAGGTTGAACACGCGGAGGATCGTCGCGGCGAGCGCGCCGGTGCGGGCTTGCGCCTCGATGACGTGTTCGGCGGCCAGTTTGCTCGCCGCGTAGGGGTGCGGCGGTGCATCGGGCGCGTCCTCGGTGAGGGGTTCCCCCTCGGAAGGTGCGTAGATCGATGCGGTGGAGGCGAAGACGAGCCGGGGGACACCGGCTTCGGCCATGGCCTCGAGGAGAGTGATTGTGCCGCTGGTATTCACGCGGAAGTAGCGAAGGGGATCGGTGAGGGATTCACGGGCGCGAGTCAGGCCCGCGAGGTGACAAACCGCGTCCATGCCGTCGACCGTGCGTGCGAGGGTATGGACGTCGAGCAGGTCGGCGATCCGCGTTTCCGTCGCACCGGAGATCGGGTCACCTGGGGTGTGAACCATGGCGATGGGGGTGTGTCCCGCCGTGTTCAGGGCGGCGACGACCGCACGGCCGAGGTATCCGCCTGCTCCGGTGACTAGTACGCGCACCCGAGCATCCTCGCAAAGGGCCCGCCCGCGGTGGTCAGCGACCGGTGATCGCCGCATGCAGGCGGCGGCGGGCACGGCCTCGGATACCGTTCCGGTGTAGGGCGGCGCGTGCGGCGAAGGCACCGCAGGCACCGTGTACGGCCGCACCCGGATGGGCGGCCGAACTGCCGAGATACAGGCCACGCACGAAGGTTTCCGGACCGCCCAGGCCGGGGATGGGCCGGAAGACGAGCTGCTGATGCAGCGCCATGGTGCCGCCGATGCGGGTGCCGATCGAGGTCATATCGCTGGGCCGCTGCACTTTCCGGCCTATCAGGGCGTTCGCGAACCCCGGCGCATGATCCTCGATCACGGCGTCGATGTTCTTCGCGAGCAGTTCGGCCGCGGTGTCGTCGGTGACGCCGCGGGGCATGAGGGTGTACGCCCACGCGGATTCGGTTCCGGCGGGAGACCGGGTGGGGTCACAGGTGGTCATTTGGCCGAACAGCATGAACGGCTGTGAGGGGACCGCGCCGCAGGCCAGTTCGGCACCCCAGCGGATCATGCCGTGCCGGTCCGCACCCAGATGCACGGTGCCCGCGCCGTGCAGTTCCGGCGAATTCCATGGAATCGACTGCGATACGGCGTAATTCACCTTCACCACGGCACTGTCGGGTTCGAATCGGCGCAGATCCTCCCGCACCCGTTGCGGCACTACATCGGCCGGTAGCAGCCGTCCATACAGGGTCGGTGCGGGCGCATTGGCGATGACCGCGCGTCGCACCGTGATGGTCTCCCCGGCAGCCGTACGCACCGCGACGACCCGGCCATTGCGAACGTCCAGGCCCGAAACCTCTATGCCACTCCGCAATTCGACACCGCCCGCGCGGGCACGGGCGACCAGGGCGTCGGTCAATCCGCTCGCGCCGCCGACCGGGCAGGGAAATCCGCTGTCCTGCGCGAGCATGGTCAGCAACCAGCCCGTGGCACCCGAGAGTGGGACGTTGACCGCGAGGTCGCCATGACCGCAGTTGCCCAGCAGCAATAGCCGGGCGTGCTCGCTGCGGAACAGTTCCCGGGCCATGGTGTCGGCAGGCAGCGTTAGGAATCGCGCCAGCCGGGTCAGCTCCGGTATGCCCATATCGCGCACCAGGCGCAATGTCTGCCGAATCGGATGCGGACCGCCGAATCCGGCTTCCAGCAAGGGATCTCGAAGCCGCCGCCACTGCGCGAGCAGTTCCAGCCAGGCCCGCGCATCGTCGGGATGGTGGCGACCTAACTCGTCCGCGGTGCGCTGCGGATCCGGGTACAGCCCCACCCCGTCATTCGGGGTCCGCGCCGAGGCGAGCACCGTGGGCGCGTGTGCCCACCGTAGCCCGTGGTCGGCCAGGGCCAGGCCGCGCAGGACCGGAGAGACGAGGGCCAGTGGATGATTCGCACTGAACAAATCGGATTGAAAACCCTCGAACAGCTCCGCGGACCGCACCGCCCCGCCGAAATCGGCCTCTTGTTCGAGTACCAGGACATCCCATCCGGCATCGGCCAGCAGATTCGCGGCCACCAGCCCATTGTGCCCGGCTCCCACGACGACAGCGTCGACACTTCCTCCCATACGTCCGATAGTAGGCGGAGATCGGCTCCGGGTAGACGGCTTGTTTGATGAGATGCAATGGATCATCACATGATCGGATCATGACGGGCCCGAACTAACGTCCGGACCATGCACAAGATTGTTGCCGGAATTGCGCTGCTGCTGCTTATTTCGGGGTGCCAGATGTCGGATGATGCGCAGTCGATTCCGGGTACGACCTCCCGCATGCCGATCAAACTGGTGAAGTCCGATATCGAATACATTCCGGATGGTCCCGGCTCGAAAGATGTATTCATCGCCACGTTGCAGAAGGAGGGCGTCGAGTTCAAAGACAGGGACGTCACGGCGGAAATGGGCCGGACAGTGTGCGCCTCGTTGCAGCGGAATGCGGTCCTGGGCGCTGACGTGGATTCGAGAGTGCTGGATCGCATTTCGCGCCGGATAACAAAGGGCACGGAGTTCGAAATGAAGCAGACCGGCGTGATTATCGGCGCGTCCATCAGTGCGTTCTGCCCGGAGTTCGCGTACCTGGCGAACTAGATCGCCTCGCTCCCACAGTAATTCGGTGGACTTGGCGGTGCGGCCGCCGGACACTGAAGATCATGGGGAAACTGGACGCCATCGCCGCGCGGGTCGCTGCCGGTGCCACCGTGCAGTTCCGGCCCGCAGGCTCCTCGATGATTCCACTGATCCGGAGCCGTGATCTGGTGACGGTCGTCCCGGTGGATGCCACCAAGCTCGAGGTTGGCGACATCGTGCTCGCCCGGGTTTCCGGAACCGTTTACCTACACCGTGTTTCAGCACTGGACCCTGGTCGTTCCCGGGTCCAGATTGCGAACAATCGCGGGCGAGTGAATGGATGGACGACTCACTCCCGAGTGTTCGGCATCTGCACCACTGTCGAGGGCACGACACGGCCCGGAGCCGCCGCCAAGGCACGCCCACGGCCTCGGGAAGAGCAGGCACTCGGCGACTGAAAGGCTACGTCGACTTCACCCAGCCCGCCGCCCACGGTGGTCAGTCGGTTGGCGTGTAGCGATAGACGCGCGATTCGCGCGGTTGGAATTCGAGACGCTCATAGAGGCGATTGGCCGCCTCCCGCGACACTCGCGAGGTCAGATCCACTGTCCGCGCACCAGCTGCCGAGGCTTGAGCCTTGGCCTCTTCGATCAGGCTCGCTCCGATGCCTTTCCCGCGCGCCGAATCGTCAACCACCACATCCTCGACCCGCGCTCGAAGTCCGGAGGGGATCGGGAACATCACCAAACTCAGTGTCCCGACGCTCTTTCCGCCACTTCGTGCGACCAGAATCGTGGTCGACTCCGCAGAGAGCAACTCTGCCAACGCTTCTCGACTCAACCGCTTCGCAGTGCTCGACAGCTGGGGCAGTAGCCGGTCGAAAGCTTCCACGATCTCGTCGTTGACCTCGGTCAGTGATTCCACGGTGACAGCCATCCCGGCACTGTACTGCCGGGCCTCGTCTGTCGCCGAGCGGTCAGCGACATGAGGGGTCGTTGGGAAGCCTTAAAGCCTTATGTAGGAGCATTATTCGCTGATCGCGGCTTGTGCGTCGTGGACGGCATTGGTGCGGTCGATCGCGGCCATGTGCTCCTCGGCCCAGATCCGCAGTGCTGCCAACGGAATCTCCAGGGACAAGCCCAGTTCGGTGAGCCGATAGTGCACGCGAGGTGGCACGGTCGGCTCCACTCGGCGAGTGACCAGCCCGTCTCGAACCAGGCTGTGCAGGGTTACCGAAAGCATCTTCTGGGAAACGCCGGGCATTCGCCGCCGCAACTCGGCGAACCTGACCTCCCCCGGAGCGGCCTGCGCGAGGACCTTGACCGCCATCGACGTCCATTTTGTGCCGATGCGGTCCAGCAACTGACGTGTCGGACATTCGCGATCGAACAGATCACCACGATCCGTGGTCTTCGTACGCACCGATCGAGTAGTCACCTGAACCTCACCACCTGTAGCCAAAGTGCCGTCTTGGCAGCCTAACTGGGGTTACCTACCGTTGCCTGGTAACCGATGGTAACCATATCTGGGAGGCTCGATGTCCTGCACGCCGCTGCCCCATACCCCGGCGATCGAGTTGCGCCGCATAGAGACCAACGGCATCTGCGCCAACGTCGCCATCGCCGGTAGTGGCCCCGCAGTCGTTCTGCTGCACGGCTTTCCACACACTTGGCGCCTGTGGAGCGAGATCATCGGCCCGCTGTCCGCGCACTACCGGGTCATCGCCCCGGACCTCCGCGGATTCGGCGCCACCACCCGTGCCTCGAACGGCTACGACGCCGACACCCTGGCCACCGATCTAGCCGGGATCCTCGATGCCCTCGCCGAACCCGCCGCAGCCGTGGTCGCGATCGACGCGGGCACCCCCGTCGCAGTCCTGCTCGCCCTACGCCATCCCGACCGAGTACGACAGCTGGTGGTCATGGAAGCCCTACTGGGCACCCTGCCCGGCGCAGAAGACTTCCTCGCCGCAGGTCCGCCATGGTGGTTCGGATTCCATGCCGTCCCCGGCCTCGCCGAAACGGTCCTGTTCGGCCAGGAGGCGCGATATATCGAATGGTTCCTCAGCACCGGCACCCGCGGCCGAGGCATTCGGGCGGACATCCACGACGCCTTCATAAATGCCTACACCGAACCCGATGCCCTACGCTCCGCCTTCTCCTACTACCGCGCACTACCCACAAGCGCCCAGCAACTCAACGACGCCGCAGCGACCCGTCGGCTCACCACCCCCACCCTGGCGATCGGCGCCCACCCGGTCGGCAACGCACTCGAACGGCAACTACGCCCCATCACCGACGATCTCACAGGCCACGTCATCCCCGACTGCGGTCACATCATCCCGCTGGACCGGCCCCAGGAACTGCTCACCCTCGTGCTGCCGTTCCTGGCCGCTTCGGGTGGGTGAACGAACCAGTCATCGGCGAGGTGGCCGCAACAGCACCCAGAACGTCCGGGTAGTTCTACGCATTTGTCGAGAGGCACGTTGCGGCGATGCTCGTATGCGTGACAACGACATCCGCCCCGGCCCCGAGCCTGCCAACGCTACGGCGACCGATTCCCAAGTGGGACAAGGGCATCGCAATCCTGTGCCTCGTTCTCGCTTTCATGACCGCGATCTTCCTTACAGGGTTGACCGGGATGTTCGTGATGGCGGGCGATTCCTGTGCACCCACGAGTCCCTGCATGGACGAGGTCGGCCGTGGCATCAACATCTCGCTGCTGGGAATGGTCGGGACCCTGGTGATCGGATCAGTCTGCATGCTCATCGCGGCGATCACCCGAACCCGGCTTGCCATCTGGGCAGTGGCAACCCTGCTGCTGGTACCGGTCCCTTCCTTCATCGGCGGCAATATCGCCAACCACGCCATGCAGCTCAGCCACACCGCACCGTCCCACTCCTGACTGATCGAAATTCGGTTGCCGATCCTCTCGGCGCACCGACACACTGCTCACGTGAATGACGAGACCTCGGTGGACGACCTGATCGTCAGGGAGAAGGTTGTCCTGGCGCTGCGAGCCATCATGACCGAGATGGGTTGCAGCCTCCACGAGGCCATCGATGAGTTTGAGCGACGCTATAACCGTCTGCGCGCGGAACGGCCGGACGATTTCACGCTGCCGCACGGTGAGTACGGGCGAAATGTCTATACCTGAGTACACGAATGGTCGAGGGGGACAGGCCGTGGACGTTCGTGGCCAGCCGGCCTGAACATGCACTTAGACCCATGATCAGTCAGAAAACTGACCGGCAACAGAGGTTAGTGCATGAATAGACCGGTAATCCGGACCCCGGTATGTGCGGACGGCCTGCTTGTTATACGTCGACATGGCGGTCGCTATCGTGGACGACAAGGTCACCCTCGAGTCGCAGCTGGACCGGCGTGGCCCAACTCGTGGGTCGGAGAGAGTGGCGTCGGATCGTGGCGGAGGACTTGATCGTGACTCGGGGGCTGGTTATACCGGCGTCGGAGTTGCGTGAGCGGTTTTCGCGGTCGTCCGGGCCGGGAGGGCAGCACGTCAATACCACCGACAGTCGGGTGGAGCTGTCGTTCGATCTGGCCAATTCGCCGTCTGTGCCGGAGTCGCTGCGCACTCGGATGCTGGATCGGTTGGCTACCCGCTTGGTTGACGGGGTGCTCACGATTGCCGCGTCGGGGCAGCGTGCACAGCTGCAGAACCGCGCGGCCGCTCGTGATCGTTTGGCCTCGCTGCTGCGTGACGCTGCTGCGGCACCGCCACCTGATCGCCGCGCCACCAAGCCTTCGCGCGGAGCTAAGGAACGTCGCATCGCCGCGAAGAAGCGGCGTGGCATCACCAAACGCAACCGCCGCGCGTCGTCCGACGACTAGCCGACTGGTCGCGCCACAAGTCGGTGTGTCAGCAGGTAGTCCCCGCCCGGTCACTCGGGGCGCGAGACCGTCGCAAGTGCCACCCGATACAGCTCCGAGGCCCGTTCGCTCCGTCCCAACGGCGTGAAGTAGTCGTGACCGGCGGTGGCCGTGGATTGCTCCCACACCAGTTCGTAGCCGCGGTCGGTGAGAAAGGCAGCGAGTCGGTTTGGGTCCAGCCCGAAGGTCCACGGCTCGCCTACCCGTGCCACGCTGCGCACCCACTGCTCGGCCTCGGGAAAGTATGTCGAGCCGTCCAGCGCGCCCGCGTGCACGAAGGTGAAGAGCAGCAAACCGTCGGGGCCGACGAGAGCGGAGATCGCTGCGAGCGTGCGATCCACGGCCTCGGCCGTCAGGTAGTTCGTCACCCCTTCCCACACCACCAATGTCGGCACATCTGGCTCGAAACCCGTTGCCCGGATGGCTTTCTCCAAGTCGGCGGTCTCCAGGTCGACCGGCAGGAAACGGACCCTGTCGGGATCGGCACCCGCGCGCTCGACCGCGATTCGCTTCGCCGATTGCGTCGCGGGCAAGTCGATCTCCACCACTGTTGCCTCGCGGAGGGCATCCAACCGCCAAGCGCGACTGTCGAATCCAGCGCCGAGCAGAACAACCCGCCGCACCCCGTCGGCCACCAACGCCGTCACCGTGTCGTCGATCAATCGGGTTCGCACCACCGCGGATGGACGCGGTCCCGGCCACACCGCGTCATAGGCCCGCGACACCAGCCGCCCCGCCATCGGCACACGCGCCAACTGTGCCGCGATCCGCAGACCCCCGGACAGGAACGAGACGGCCAGCGGGTCGGCGAACAGCCGAGATCCCGCCGGGCGAGCGGTCTCCAGCGCGCGCTGCAATGCCATGGTCTGCGCCGTAAAACTAACTCCCATAACAGAATTCATACTCTGATATGGGAATGGGTCAACCCTGGCAGCTGATTCTCGCGACTGCCTCGTCATAGACCTGGGGATGGCCCCAGAAATGGTGCTCCCCGGAGTACGGTCCGATCGCTAGGCTCGTGTCGGCGCAATTCACGATGACTCGAAAGGCCTCTCATGCTCCGATCGCACAGGTCCACCGCGGCCGCGATATCGACGATGGGCGCGCTGGCGGCCACGCTCGTGCTGACTGCGCCCGCCGCGCCTGCCGCGATCACCGATTTCACTGTGAAGCTGCTGGATCCGGCCTTCGTCACGGACTGTGCCTACATCACTCGGGCGACCACCGAGTCTGGCTCCCAGATCAGTTTCTACGACAGCCAGGACGGCGAATTCAATCCATCGAGCGGCACCGGCGATGTCCTCGTCACGTGGACACCGCACACCCCTGGTTTGCACACGCTGCACGCCGTGCAGGACGGCAGTGAGCGGACCATCGGAATCGATGTCGGCCCCGGCGGGAGCGAGAGCGAGTGCACCGGGGTCTCCCTGATGTATACGGATCATTAATCTGCCGATGCTCCGCGGCCTACGCTCGGAACGAGAATCTCGAAGGGCTCGTCCTCCAGGGTCGTGGTCGGGGTTCCACAGGTGTATCCCGTCAGCTCTGTCGCCAGATGAAGGATCTGATTGAACCAATCAACTTCGTCATGAGTTCGGGCCCGGCGCGGTGTCGCGACGGGCCCGAAGGGGGTTGGGGAGGGTTAGCGGGCGAAGGTGGCTGCGTTTTTGGCGAGGTCCAGGAGGGGTTGGGGGAAGATGCCGAGGGCGAGAGTTGTTGCGGCGGTGAGGGCTACGACGGTGGTGGTGAGGGTGGGGGAGACCAGGGTGGGTGGGGTGGTGGGGGGGTCGGTGAAGAACATGAGGACGATCACGCGGATGTAGAAGAAGGCGGCGATGGCGCTGGTGATTACGCCGACTATGACGAGGGGGGTCATGCGGCCGGAGGAAGCCGCTTCGAAGACTGCGAATTTGGCTATGAAGCCGCTTGTCAGGGGGATACCCGCGAAGGACAAGAGGAACAAAGAGAAGATGCAGGCGAGCCAAGGGGAGCGGCGGCCCATTCCGGCCCAGTGGGACAGCGCCGTTGCTTCGTCGCCGTTTTCGTCTCGGACCAGGCTGACTATGGCGAACGCGCCGAGGGTGCCGAGGCCGTAGGCGGCGAGGTAGAACAGGACTGAGGAGACGCCGGAGTTGTTGGCTGCCACCAGCGCCACCAGGATGAAACCGGCGTGCGCCACGGACGAATACGCGAGCATGCGCTTCATATCCGTTTGGGTGATGGCGAGGATCGCGCCGACCACCATGGTGGCGATGGCTATGGCCGCCAGTACTGGTCGCCAGTCGTTGCGGAGGTTCGGCACGGCTACGTACAGCACGCGCAACAATGCACCGACTGCGGCAATCTTGGTGGCGGCGGCCATGAATGCGGTTACCGCGGTGGGCGCGCCCTGGTAGACGTCGGGCACCCAGGACTGGAACGGCACCGCGCCGATCTTGAACAGCAGGCCCACGGCGAGCATGGCCACGCCGAGGATGGCGAGAGTGTGCGACTTGCTGGTGTCGCGGGCGACGGCATCGGCGATACCGGCCATGTGGACCGTTCCGGCGTAGCCGTAGAGCAGGGCCATGCCGTAGAGGAAGAACGCGGAGGAGAACGCTCCGAGCAGGAAGTACTTGAGCGCGGCTTCCTGGGAGAGCAACCGCCGCCGCCGAGCCAGCCCGCAGAGCAGGTAGAGCGGGAGCGACAGGACTTCCAGGGCCACGAACATGGTCAGCAGATCATTGGATGCCGGGAAGAGCATGAGACCGGCGACCGCGAACAGCGTGAGTGGGAAGACCTCGGTGGTCGCGACTCCCGCTTTGGTAGCGGCGATTTCATCCGAGCTGCCGGGCATGGACGCCGCCTGCGGGGCGAACGCGTCCACGCCTCGCGAGGCGGTGAGACTCCAGGTACCGGGGCCCTCACGATGAACGGGCATGCGATCCGCCCGACGTTCCGCGATGAACAGCAACCCGAGCATGGAGACCACCAGAATCGTGCCCTGCAAGAACAAGGTCACGCCATCGACAGCCACCGCGCCGACGACCGCGGTCTCATTGGTCCCGCGCAGCCCGATGACCGCGCCCAGCGCGACCCCCATCCCGCCCAGCCCGAGAATCAACTGGATCACATACCGCGAGCTCCGCGGCGCGAACGCCTCCACCAGCACTCCCGCGACCGCCACACCGAAAACGATGAGCATCGGTGCGAGATCCCGGTATTCGATGCTCGGCGCGGGCACCGAAGCGGCAAGCGTGGTGCTCGCGTGAATCACAAGGGGTGTTCCACTCACTTGTGAGCACCTCCGTTAGTCGTCTGCCCGGCTTCGGGTTTCACGGCCGGTGCCGGGTCATGCTGGCCGATCTTCGTGAGTGTGTTGGCCACGGCCGGATCGATCCGATCCAGCGCGGGCTTGGGGTACGCGCCGAGGAACAGCAGCGCCGCGATGAGCGGAACCACCACCACAAGTTCCCGTGGCAACAGGTCGTAGAGCTTCTCATTGCCCTGCTTCACCGGCCCGGTCATCATCCGCTGGTACATCCACAGCACATACAGCGCGGCGAGCACCAGCGCCGTGGAGGCGAAGACGGCCGCGACCGGGTAGCGGGTGAATGTGCCGATGAGCACCATGAATTCACTGATGAACGGCGCGAGCCCCGGCAGCGACAGCGTGGCCAGACCGGAGATGAGGAAGGTGCCCGCCAGAATCGGCGCGACATTCTGCACCCCGCCGTATTCGGCGATGAGGCGAGTTCCCCGGCGCGACACCAGGAATCCGGCGATCAGGAACAGTGCCGCCGTGGAGATGCCGTGATTGACCATGTACAGCGTCGCCCCGGTCCCGCCCTGGGTGGTCATGGCGAAGATGCCCAGGATGATGAACCCGAAGTGCGAGATCGAGGTGTAGGCGATCAGCCGCATGACATCGGTCTGCCCGATCGCCAGCAGCGCTCCGTAGATGATGCCGATCACCGCGAGCACACTGATCACCGGCGCGTAAGTCGAAGACGCCGAAGGGAACAGCAGCAGGCAGTACCGCAGCATGCCGAAGGTGCCGACCTTGTCGACGACCGCCATCATGAGCACCGCACTGGCGGGCGTGGCCGCGACGGCCGCATCCGGCAGCCAGGTGTGCAGCGGCCACAGCGGAGCCTTCACCGCGAACGCGAACATGAAGCCGAGGAACACGGCGTTCAACACCGCGGGCGCGGCCCCGAGCTGCCCGGAATTGGCGGCCTCCATGACGACCCGGAAATCGAAGGTCCCGGCCCCGTCCGTGCCGAGCTTCTCCCGCGCGGTGATCACATACAGCCCGATCACCGCTGCCAGCATGATCAGCCCGCCGAACAGGTTGTACAGCAGGAACTTCACCGCCGCGCGCGAGCGCTGCTGCCGCACCGCCAGATCCGTGGTGCGCGGCCCGAACCCTCCGATGAGGAAGTACATCGGGATGAGCATGACCTCGAAGAAAATGTAGAACAGCAGAATGTCCAAGGCGGTGAACGAGATCAGCACCATGCCTTCGACCACCAGGGTCAGGGCCATGTAGTAGTGCGACACTCGCCGTCCGCTACCGACCTCACGCTCGTCCTGCCACCCGGCGAGAATGAGCAGCGGCACCAGACCGGCGGTCAAGAGCACCAGCACCAGTGCGATGCCATCCATGCCGAGCGTGTAGCCCGCCCCGAAAGCCGGGATCCACTCATGCTTCTCGACAAACTGGTACTGCTCGCTACCGGGCTCGAACTGGGTAGCCAGCCAGATCCCGATCCCGAGGGTGCCGAGCGAGACGAACAGCGCGAACGACCGCGCCCCCGTCCGCCAGCTCGCCGGGAACATGAGCACCAGCGCGGCTCCGACCAGCGGAACCACCCACAGTGTTGTCAGCCAGGGAAAGTCACTCAAAACAACCTCACCGCCAGCAGGGCGGCGGCCACCAGGGCCGCGCCGGTGAACATGGACAGGGCGTAGGAGCGCACGAAACCGGTTTGCACGCGCCGGATTCGGGCCGACAGACCGCCGATGACGGCGGCGGTCGTATTGACCAAACCGTCGATGCCGCGATTGTCGACAAACACCAGCGAGCGGGTCACATGCTGGCCGGGACGCATGAACGCGGCCTCATTGAAAGCGTCGCCGTAGAGGTCCTGGCGTGCGGCTTCGGTGAGCGGCGTTCCGGCAGCGGCGGTTTCGGGGATGGCCTGCCGGGCGTACTGGTCGTAGGCCACCCACACACCCGCGGCGACCACCGCGAGGGCGAAGAACGTGACGGCCCAAGCCGGAATGATCGGCTCACCGTGATGTTCACCGACCACCGGTGCCAGCCAGTTCTGCAATGCCGAACCGTATGCCAGCAGGAAGCCGGAGAACACGGAACCGAAAGCCAGCAGAATCATCGGCCCGGTCATCGAGGCAGGCGACTCGTGCGGGTGCGTGCCTTCCTTCCACCGCTTCTCACCGAAGAAGGTGAAGATCATGACCCGAGTCATGTAGAAGGCGGTAATGCCCGCACCGGCCAGCGCGGCCAATCCGGTAATGATCCCGCCGAACCCACCGTGCGCGAAGGCCGCCTCGATAATGCGGTCCTTGGAGAAGAATCCCGCGAACGGCGGAACCCCAAGAATCGCAAGATATCCGAGCCCGAAGGTCGCGTACGTGACGGGCAGAACCTTCCGCAGCGCGCCATAGCGCCGCATATCGGTCTCATCGTTCATGGCATGCATGACCGAGCCCGCGCCGAGGAACAGCCCGGCCTTGAAGAACCCGTGGGTGAGCAGATGCATGATCGCCGCCGCATACCCGACCGGCCCGAGTCCGACCGCGAGGAACATGTACCCGATCTGACTCATGGTGGAAGCGGCCAAAGCCTTCTTGATGTCGTCCTTGGCGCAACCGATGATCGCGCCGTACAGCAGCGTGATCGCACCCACCGCCATGACCGCGGCCTGCGCGCCCGGAGCCAGATCGAAGATCGCATTCGATCGCGCGATCAAATACACACCGGCGGTGACCATGGTGGCCGCGTGGATGAGCGCCGACACGGGAGTCGGACCCTCCATGGCATCCCCGAGCCAGGCTTGCAGCGGCACCTGCGCCGATTTACCGCACGCCCCGAGCAGCAGCAAAAGCCCGATGGCCGTGATGGTTCCGGTGCTCGCCTGCCCCGCCTCCCCGAACACGGTCGCGAAGTCCACGCTGCCGAAGGTCGCGAACATGACCATCAGCGCGATGGCCAACCCCATATCACCGACCCGGTTGACCACGAACGCCTTCTTTGCAGCCGTTGCGGCCGTGGGCTTGTGGTACCAGAACCCGATCAGCAGATACGACGCCAGACCCACGCCTTCCCACCCGAGATACAGCACCAGGTAGTTGTCCGCGAGCACCAGCACCAACATGGCGGCCAGGAACAGGTTGAGATAGGCGAAGAATCGCCGCCGCTCCGGATCGTCGGACATGTAGCCGATCGAGTAGATATGGATCAGCGACCCGACCCCGGTGATCAACAACGCGAAGCACATCGACAACTGATCGAGTTGCAGCGCGAAGTCCACCTTCAACCCGGTGACCGGCAACCAACTGAACAGGTTGTAGTGCACGCCCCGTTCGGCATTCGACCGATCCAGCATCGCCGAGAACGCCCACGCGGCCACCCCGAACGAGGCCAACGCCATCACGCAGCCCAGCAGGTGCCCCCACTTATCGCTGACCTTGCCCAACAGCAACAGGATTACAGCCCCACCGAGGGGCAGCGCAGGCAGCAGCCACAGCATCATCTGTGCGGTATCCATGTCAGTACCGCAGCAGATTCGCGTCGTCGACCGAGGTCGAGCGGCGGGCACGGAAGATGGTCATGATGATGGCCAGCCCGACCACGACCTCGGCCGCGGCGACCACCATGGTGAAGAACGCGAACACCTGCCCGTCGAGATTGCCGTGCAGACGGGCGAAGGTGACGAATGCGAGGTTGACCGCATTGAGCATGAGCTCGATGCACATGAACACCACAATGGCATTGCGCCGCACCAGAACTCCGGCCGCGCCGATGGTGAACAGCAGTGCCGAGAGGTACAGATAGTTGTCCGGGTTCACCGCAAGCCTTCCTCATGGGAGTCGTTGCCGTTATTGCCATTGCCGCCGCCGTTATTGCCGTTGTGGCCGACGGTCCGCACCACCGCTTCGGTGTGGGCACGATTGCGGCGGTGCCGCAGGATGGTGCTGACCGAGAGCTCCTCGAAGGAGCCGTCCGGCAGTCGCGCCGGGGCGTCGACGGCATTGTGGCGGGCGTACACGCCGGGGGTCGGCAACGGCGTGACCCGCGTGCCGTCCTTGAATCGGCGAATGGCCTGGGCGCGCTGACCGGTCGGCGGACCGAACTTCTCGCGGTGTGCGAGGACCATCGCGCCGATGGTGGCCGTAATCAGCAGTGCGCCCGTGAGTTCGAACGCCCACACGTAGCGCACGAAGATCAGCTCGGCCAGTGCGCCGATGGCGTAATTGCCGCCCAGGCCGGGCCCGGTATTGGCGACGCTGGTCTCGTTCATGCCGCGCGCGATGGCGGCGATCACCAGCATGCCGAAACCGATGCCGACGAACACCACCGAAAGCCGCTGTCCGCGCAGGGTTTCCCGCAGCGACTCCGCCGAGTCCACACCGACCAGCATGAGCACGAACAGGAACAGCATCATGACCGCGCCGGTGTAGACGACGATCTGCACGATGCCGAGGAACAGTGCGCTCTGCGCGATGTAGAACGCCGACAGCGTGATCATGGTGGCGGCCAGGCACAGTGCGGAGTGCACGGCCTTGCGAGCGCACACCATCCCGAGCGCGCCCACCACCGCGACTACCGCCAGCACCCAGAACTGCACGGCCTCACCGGTAGAGGTGTGGGTGACCACCTCCTGCGCCGCTTGTACGTTGGCGAGATCGATCACCGCTTCCCTCCTTCGACCATTTCGGTTGCGGCACCGGGGACTTCACCGCGGTAGTAGGAGCCCTCGTCCGCGCCCGGGTACATGGCGTGCGGCGGGGCCAGCATGCCGTTCCGCAGCGGGGCGAGCAGATCATCCTTCTCGAAGATGAGGTCGGCGCGATTGTCATCGGCCATCTCGTACTCATTGGTCATGGTCAGCGCCCGGGTCGGGCAGGCCTCGATGCACAGGCCGCAGCCGATGCAGCGCAGGTAGTTGATCTGATAGACCTGGCCATAACGCTCACCGGGGGAGAAGCGCTCTTCCTCGGTGTTATCCGCTCCCTCGACATAGATGGCGTCGGCGGGGCAGGCCCAGGCGCACAGCTCGCAGCCGATGCACTTCTCGAGTCCGTCCGGATGCCGGTTGAGCTGATGCCGCCCGTGATAGCGCGGCGCGGTCGGCGTCTTGACCTCCGGGTACATCTCGGTGTTCGGCTTCTTGAACATCGTCGCCCCGGTGACCATGAAGCCGCCGAGCGGTTCCAGCAGACCGGGTTTCGCTGTGGCCTTTGCCGGTTCGGTCGGCATGGGCGGCACCGGGAAGTCCGAGTACTGCGATGTCGCATGCTCGTCCGGTGCGGCCTTGGTGCGATCGTCGCCCGCATGCCCGGCGCGCAGGAACATGCCGACTATCAGCGCCGAGACGACCAGCCCGCCGATCACCATGCCCGGTGTCTGAATTTTGATGCCGTCGTTCTGCAAGGCCCGCAGCGTCGCCACATACATGACCCACGCCAGCGATACCGGAATCAGCAGCTTCCAGCCGAGATTCATGAACTGGTCGTAGCGCAGTCGCGGCAGCGTGCCGCGCAGCCAGATGAACACGAACAGGAACGCCCACACCTTGGCGACGAACCACAGCATGGGCCACCAGCCCGAGTTCGCGCCCGCCCACAGGCTGATCGGGAACGGCGCGTGCCAGCCGCCGAAGAACAGCGTGGTGGCGAGCGCGGAAACCGTTGCCATATTGATGTATTCGGCCATCATGAACATGGCGAACTTGAGCGAGGAGTACTCGGTGTGGAATCCGCCGACCAGCTCGCCCTCGGCCTCGGGAAGGTCGAAGGGGGCGCGATTGGTCTCACCGACCATGGAGATGGCGTAGATGAGGAACGACGGCAGCAACAGGAAGACGTACCAGGTTCCGTACTGCGCCTTCACGATTCCGGAGGTGGCCATGGTGCCCGAGAGCAGGAATACCGCCGCGAAGCACAGCGCCATGGCGATCTCATAGGAGATCACCTGCGCGGTGGAGCGCAGACCACCCAGCAGCGGATAGGTCGATCCGGACGCCCAGCCCGCCAGCACGATGCCGTACACGCCGACCGAGGCCATGGCGAGGATGTAGAGCACACCCACCGGCAGATCGGTCAGCTGAAGCATGGTGCGATGCCCGAACATCGATACTTCGGGCCCGAACGGGATAACCGCGAACGCCATCACGGCCGGAATCAGCGAAATCACCGGCGCGAGAATGAAGATCGGCTTGTCCACGATGGCCGGGACGATGTCTTCCTTGAGCAGCATCTTCACGCCATCGGCGATGGACTGGAGGCTGCCGCGCGGACCGACTCGGTTGGGACCGACGCGCATCTGCATGAATGCCACGATCTTGCGTTCGGCGTATACCGCAAGCATCGGAATCAGCAGCAAGAAGATGAAGATGCCGACGGATTTCACCAGGATCAGCCACCAAGGGTCGTGGCCGAACATGCTCAGGGGGTTCGCGTCAGGCCCGGAGGCGCCGCTCCACCTCCCTGCGCTTGCCTGCGTCACCACGGAGGGCCCCGCGGACTCCCAAATTGGAATGAGCTCACTCACGGTGGTCTTCCCTTCGGATGCGCACGAGGTGGCCGGGTGTGGTGCCGAGCTGCACCAGCACATCGGAGCCGGGGGAGTTCATGGGCAGCCACACCACGCGATCAGGCATCACGGTGATGACCAAGGGCAGGGTGATGTGGCCGTGGTCATTGCCGACCGTGACGGGATCGCCTGTGGTGGCACCGATTTCGGCGGCGGTGCGATGCGAGAGCCGCACCACGGGGGCGGTAGCGGTGCCCGCCAGGTTCGGTTCACCGTCCTGGAGCCGACCGCGGTCGATGAGCATGCGCCACGAGGCGAGAATGGCGGTGCCCGACGACGGCTGCACGAGCGGATGCGGCCGATGCACCGGGGTGCCCGCGGCCGGGCCGTCCCACGTCCCGAGATCCGCCAATTCCGCACGGGCACTTGCCGCATCGGGCAGGCCGAGACGGACGCCCATCTCCTGCGCGATGGCATCGAGCACGCGGTATTCCGCCAGCGGCGCGGCCTCGCGGCGCACGGTGGAATCCTTCAATGCGGCATCGAACTGGCGGTGGCGGCCTTCCCAGGTGAGGAAGGTGCCAGTCTTCTCCATGGCCGAGGCCACCGGGAACACCACATCCGCCCGATCGCTGATATCGCTGCGCCGCAGTTCCATACAGACCACGAAGCCCGCCGCATCGATCGCGGCGAGGGCGGCATGCGGGTCGGGCATATCGCCGACCTCGACACCGCCGACCAGGATCGCACCCAGTGTCGGCGCGGCAGCCAGGATGGCCGCGGTATCCCGGCCGGGGGTGACCGGCAGATCCTCGACATTCCAGGCATCCCGAACCTGATGGCGGGCAGCGGCATCCGCGACCGGGCGACCACCCGGCAGCAGCACGGGCAGTGCGCCCGCTTCCAATGCGCCGCGCTCACCGGCACGACGCGGAATCCACGCCAGACCGGCTCCGGTGTCATCGGCGAGCCGTGCGGCGGACGACAGACCACCGGGGATGCCGCCGAGCCGTTCCCCGACCAGAATCAGCGCACCCGGCTCGCGCAGCATGACCGCGATCTCGCGAAGCTGCTCGGAATCCAGTGCCGTGGAATCGATCTCGCCGGTGCGCAGGGCCTCGAGCAGATGCGGTTCCGCACCGGGTGCGGTCGGCAGCAGGCGGCCGGACATGCGTTCCAGCCCCCGCGTCGCATAGGGCGCGAGGGCGTGGATGACCGTGCCATTCTTGCGAGCCGCCTTGCGCAGCCGCAGATACACGATCGGCGATTCCTCTTCGGCCTCGAACCCGACGAGCAGCACGATCGGGGCACGTTCCAGGGCCGCGTAATCGACGGTGACGCCCTGCCCGGCAATGCGAGCGGCGAGGAAGTCGGCTTCCTCGGCCGAATGCTCGCGGGCCCGGAAGTCGATGTCATTGGTGCCCAAGGCCACTCGCGCGAACTTGGAGTAGGCGTAGGCGTCTTCCAAGGTCACGCGTCCGCCGACCAGCACACCCGCATTGCCGTGTGCGGACGCGAGTCCCCGCGCCGCAGCGGTAATCGCCTCCGACCACGACGCAGGCTGCAACGTCCCATCCCAGCTGCGTACCAGCGGCGTGGTGAGCCGGTCCCGCTCGGTGGCATACGCGAAGGCGAATCGCCCCTTGTCGCAGTTCCATTCCTCATTGACCTGCGGGTCGTCACCGGCCAGACGGCGCATGACCTTGCCACGCCGGTGATCGGTGCGCTGGGCGCAGCCCGAGGCGCAATGCTCACACACCGCAGGGCTGGACACCAGGTCGAAGGGCCGCGCCCGGAACCGGTAGGTGCTGCCGGTCAGCGCGCCCACCGGGCAGATCTGCACGGTATTGCCGGAGAAGTAGGAGTCCATCGGCTCCCCGGCGGCGATCCCGACCTGTTGCAGCGCACCGCGATCCATCAATTCGATGAACGGATCACCCGCGACCTGCTGCGAGAACCGGGTGCACCGCGCACACAGCACGCAGCGTTCGCGATCCAGCAGGATCGCCGAGGACAGCGGAATCGGCTTGGGATAGGTGCGCTTCTCACCCTCGAACCGGGATTCGGCGCGCCCGGTGGACATGGCCTGGTTCTGCAGCGGACACTCGCCGCCCTTATCGCACACCGGGCAGTCCAGGGGGTGATTGATGAGCAGCAGCTCCATCACACCCTCTTGTGCCTTGGCGGCGACGGGCGAGGTCAGCTGCGTGGTCACCACCATGCCGTCCGCGACCGTCTGGGTGCAGGACGCAACCGGCTTGCGCTGCCCCTCGACCTCGACGATGCACTGACGGCACGCGCCCACCGGATCCAGCAGCGGATGGTCGCAGAAGCGCGGAATCTGAATGCCGATGAGTTCGGCAGCGCGGATCACCAGCGTCCCTTCGGGCACGGAAACCGTTGTGCCGTCGATGGTTACGCTGACCATATTGGTCGCGGTGTCGCCGCTGGTATCGGAGTTGGCTATTGCGGTCATCGCACTCCTTCAGCCCAGGCGGTGGACCGGGCCGGGTCGAACGGGCACGCGCCGAGACGGATGTGCTCGGCGTACTCGTCGCGGAAGTACTTCAGTGAGGAGAAGATCGGGCTGGCCGCACCGTCGCCGAGAGCGCAGAAGGATTTGCCATTGATGTTGTCGGCAATGTCCAGGAGCTTGTCGAGGTCGGTCTCGTGTCCCTGGCCGTTCTCCAGGCGTTCCAGGAGTTGGACGAGCCAGTACGTGCCCTCGCGGCAGGGGGTGCATTTGCCGCAGGATTCGTGGGCGTAGAACTCGGTCCAGCGCAGCACGGCGCGCACCACACACGTGGTGTCGTCGAAGATCTGGAGGGCCTTGGTGCCCAGCATGGATCCGGCGGCGGCGACACCCTCGTAGTCGAGGGCCACATCGAGGTGCTCGTCGGTGAAGATCGGAGTCGACGAGCCGCCCGGGGTCCAGAACTTGAGGGTGTGCCCGGCTCGGACGCCGCCCGCGTGTTCCAGCAACTCCCGCAAGGTGATTCCCAGGGGCGCTTCATACTGGCCCGGTCGCGTCACGTGACCGGAGAGCGAGTAGAGGGTGAAGCCCGGCGACTTCTCGCTGCCGAAGGACCGGAACCAATTCACGCCATTGGCGAGGATGGCCGGAACGGACGCAATGGATTCCACATTGTTGACCACCGTCGGGCAGGCGTAGAGCCCGGCGACAGCGGGGAACGGCGGACGCAGGCGCGGCTGACCGCGACGGCCCTCCAGTGAATCCAGCAGCGCGGTTTCCTCACCGCAGATATAGGCACCCGCACCGGCGTGCACCACGACCTCCAGGTCATAGCCGGAGCCGAGAATATTGCGGCCCAGATAGCCGGACTCATAGGCCTGCTGGACCGCTGCTTGCAGTCGACGCAAAACCGGAACCACTTCGCCACGCACATAGATGAACGCGTGCGAGGCGCGAATGGCGAAGGAGGCGATGATGACGCCCTCGATGAGGGTGTGCGGGGTCGCCAGCATGAGCGGAATGTCCTTGCAGGTACCCGGTTCCGACTCGTCGGCATTGACCACCAGGTAGTGCGGTTTGGTGGTGCCGTCCGGGCCGGGGCCCTGCGGGATGAAGCCCCACTTCATACCGGTCGGGAAGCCCGCGCCGCCGCGACCGCGCAGACCGGAGTCCTTGACGGTGGCGATGACCTCGTCCGGGTTCATGCGCAACGCCTTGGGCAGGGCCCGGTAGCCGCCCTGACGGCGATAGGCCGCCAGAGTCCAGCCGTCGGGTTCCGCCCAGTGCTTGCTCAGGACGGGGGTGAGGGCAGTGGTCACTGAGCGCCTCCGTCGGTCGAATCCTTGTCGGCCACTTCCAGGCCCGCGAGGGTCGCCGGGCCCGCGACGCCGTCGGTCGCGCCCGGACGCTGGTCCGGATATCCGGCGAGAATGCGGGCGGTCTCCCGGAAGGTGCACGGCGGGATGCCACTGCGCGACGGCGTGACCTGCTCGCCCCTGCGCAGCGAATCCACCAGCCCGCGCGCCGATTCCGGCGTCTGGTTATCGAAGAACTCCCAATTGACCATCACCACAGGGGCGTAATCGCATGCAGCATTGCACTCGATGTGCTCCAAGGTGACCGCGCCATCGGCGGTGGTCTCCCCGTGCTTGATGCCCAAGTGCTGCTTGAGATCCGCCATGATCTGGTCGCCGCCCATGACCGCGCACAGCGTGTTCGTACACACGCCGACGTGGTAATCACCGGTGCGACTGCGTCGGTACATGGAGTAGAAGGTGGCCACCGCGGTCACCTCGGCATCGGTCAATCCCAGCTGCTCGGCACAGAATTCGATGCCGGTGCCAGACACATAGCTCTCCACCGATTGCACGAGGTGCAACATGGGAAGCAGTGCAGAACGCGGATGCGGATACCGCTCGATGATCTCCTTGGCCTCGAGTTGAAGCCGGTCGTGCACCTCCTGCGGATACGGAATCGGCCGCACGGTCAGGTTCAGCATGATCTCTGTCATCGGTCGACTCCACCCATCACCGGGTCGATGCTGGCCACGGCGGCGATGACATCGGCCACCAGGCCGCCCTCGCAGGTCGCCGCCACCGCTTGCAGATTCGTGAAGGAAGGATCGCGATAGTGCACCCGGTAGGGCCGGGTGCCGCCATCGCTGATCATGTGCACGCCCAGCTCACCGCGTGGGGACTCCACCGCCACATACACCTGGCCGGGCGGGACCCGCAGGCCCTCGGTCACCAGCTTGAAGTGGTGGATGAGCGACTCCATGGACGTCCCCATGATCTTGGAGATGTGCTTGGGGGAGTTGCCGAGTCCATCCGGCCCGAGCTGCAAGTCCGCAGGCCATGCAATTTTCTTGTCCTCGACCATGATCGGGCCCGGTCGCAGCTTGTCCAGGCACTGCTCGACGATCTTGAGCGACTCCTTCATCTCGTTCACACGAATGAGGTAGCGGCCGTAGCAGTCGCAGCCGGTATCGGTCATGACATCGAATTCGTAGTTCTCGTAACCGCAGTACGGCTGAGACTTACGCAGGTCGTGCGGCAGACCGGTGGAGCGGAGCATCGGGCCGGTGATGCCGAGCGCCATGCAGCCAGTGAGGTCCAGGTACCCGACATTGCGGGTGCGGGCCTTCCAGATGGGGTTCTCGTTGAGCAGCAGCTCCATATCGCGCAGCCGTTTCGGCATGAGCTGCAACAAGTCACGGACCTTGTCGACGCTGTCGTCGGCCAGGTCCTGCGAGACGCCGCCGGGCCGGATGTACGCGTGGTTCATGCGCAGGCCGGTGATGTTCTCGAACACGTCCAGGATCAGCTCGCGCTCGCGGAAGCCGAACAGCATCGGGGTGAGCGCACCCAATTCCATGCCGCCGGTGGCCAGGGCCACCAGATGCGAGGAGATGCGGTTGAGCTCCATGAGCATGACGCGAATGACGCTGGCCCGCTCGGGAATATCGTCGGTGATGTCCAGGAGTTTCTCGACCCCGAGGCAGTACGCCGTCTCATTGAAGAACGGCGACAGATAGTCCATGCGGGTGACGAAGGTGACGCCCTGGATCCAGTTGCGGTATTCGAGATTCTTCTCGATACCGGTGTGCAGATAGCCGATGCCGCACCGAGCCTCGGTGACGGTCTCACCCTCGATCTCGAGGATCAGGCGCAGCACCCCGTGTGTGGAGGGGTGCTGCGGGCCCATATTCACGACGATGCGTTCTTCGGCCGCGCCATCGAGGGAGGCGGTGAACTCGTCCCAGTCATTCCCGACGACGGTGACGTCACGTTCCGGGCGTTGGGCGGTATCCGGCGGGGTTTCGATGTCGATGTCGTTCATTACGAGTAAGACCTCCGCTCGTCGGGCGGCGGGATGCGCGCACCCTTGTATTCGACCGGGATTCCGCCGAGCGGATAGTCCTTGCGCTGCGGGTGTCCGCGCCAGTCGTCCGGCATGGCGATACGGGTCAGCGAGGGGTGACCGTCGAACAGGATGCCGAAGAAGTCATAGGTCTCCCGCTCGTGCCAGTCATTGGTCGGGTAGACCGAATACAGGGATGGGATGTGCGGATCGGCGTCCGGCACCGACACTTCCAGGCGCACGCGCCGGTTGTGGGTGATGGAGTTGAGGGGGTAGACCGCGTGCAATTCGCGATCCTTGTCGTCGGGGTAGTGCGCCCCGTTGACGCCCAGGCACAGCTCGAAGCGCAGGGCCTCGCTATTGCGCAACGTCTTCGCCACCTCGAGCAGATGTTCGCGTCGCACGTGCAGTGTCAACTCGTCGCGGAAGACGACGATCCGCTCGATCGCCTCCTCGAAACGGGGCGGGGTCAAGGCGTTTCGCAGTTCGACGACAATCGCATCGAGGTAGCCGCCATAGGGTGGCGGGGTGCCGCCGGGCAGCTTGATGGTGCGCACCAGGCGGCCGTAGCCGGAGGTGTCGCCCGTGCCCGAGACGCCGAACATGCCGTGCCGCACGCCGATGACCTCATCGACGGGAGCGGCCGCAGCCGGGGATTCCGGTGCGGCAGCGGGGGTTTCGTCCGGCTCGTACGGATTGGTCGGGTTGGCTTCACCGTGTGATTTCACGGCATCCTCCGGAGGAGATTCCGTGCCGGTGGGGACATCGAAGGTCATCGCAGCATCCCCTTCAGCTGAATGGTCGGGGTGCTGGCGAGCGCGGCGGCTTCGGCCGCGCGCACGGCCTCCTCGCGATTGACGCCGAGCGGCATTTCCTGAATCTTCTCGTGCAGCTTCAGGATCGCGTTCAACAGCATCTCCGGCCGCGGCGGGCAGCCGGGCAGGTAGATGTCGACCGGCACGATGTGGTCGACGCCCTGCACGATGGCGTAGTTGTTGAACATGCCGCCCGAGGACGCGCAGACGCCCATGGCCAGCACCCATTTCGGTTCGGTCATCTGGTCGTAGACCTGGCGCAGCACCGGGGCCATCTTCTGGCTTACCCGGCCCGCGACGATCATCAGATCGGCCTGGCGCGGCGAGGCGCGGAACGCCTCCATGCCGAAGCGGGCGATATCGAATCGCCCGCCGCCGGTGGCCATCATCTCGATCGCGCAGCATGCCAAGCCGAACGTGGCCGGCCAGAGCGAACTCTTGCGCAGATAGCCGGCAAAATCTTCCACCGTGCTCAGCAGGAACCCACTGGGCAGTTTTTCCTCGAGACCCATGTCGGACTACATCTCCCGTGACTCAACCCCGCACGCGCGGGGGTACTGGTCGGAATTCCCCCTGGCGCAATCAATCCCAGCTGAGCCCGCCTCGCCTCCACTCGTAGGCGTACGCCACCGAGACGTTGAAGATGAACAACGCCATCGCGGCCAGGCCGAACAGCCCGAGCGAGTCGAAGTGCACCGCCCACGGATAGAGGAAGACGATCTCGATGTCGAAGATGATGAACAGCATCGCGGTGAGGTAGTACTTCACCGGAAAGCGCTGTCCCGCAGCATTTCCCGGACCGCCGCCGACGGCGTGCGGGGTGGGTTCGATACCGCATTCATAGGCTTCGAGCTTGGCGCGGTTATAGCGTTTGGGACCGATGAGGGCCGCCAGGCCAATGGAAAACAGCCCGAACGCGGCAGCCACCGCGCCGAGCACAAGGGTCGGCACCTCGATATTCACAACAGCACTACCCCTCCTGCGAGCTGGACGACGCAATACGGACGGCAGCTGCCGAGGCGCGGGCTGACATCGTCGTCCGCCGGCCAGTCTCGTTCCCCGGGCACCGCTCGACGACAGCGTGGACTTCGGGAACTGAGGCGGCGGCGTCATTGATACCGATGCCCGCGCTCTGTGAGCTACGGCACAGCCTACAACTCAGAGGAGAAGATACATGACGTTTCGCGACCGCGTTTGATCGAATTCGGAACGGTCTTTTATGACCGATTGGACGCAATCGCGAGCGTCACGTGACATGGGTTTCCCCAGGTGAGGGGGTGGTGTAATTGCGGACCGAAACGGGCCCGGTATCAAGCGGCGGAACGACTCCGGAGCACGCCGAGCACCGCATCGGTGAGGCGAATCGGATCAATCGGATGCGACACCGCGGCCTCCGCGCGCGACCAATTCGCCAGCCACACATCGTCCGGGCGACCGGTCAGCACGACGATCGGTGGGCAGTCGGCGATCTCGTCCTTCAACTGCTTGGCCAGCCCGAGCCCGCCGGTCGGCGCGGATTCGCCGTCCAGAATGGCCAGATCGAGCTCCGCGGCGTCCATGTGCTCGATCACGATCGGCGCGGTCGCCACCTCGAGGTACTCGATGGGCGGTAGATCCGGATGCGGCCTCCTACCCAGCGCCAGCATCACCTGGCTCCGAGTATCGGCATCGTTGCTGTAGACCAGCACCCGCAAAGCGGTGGAACGGTTCGCATCGGCCACGGTTCGCATGCTACGTCGCTGATAGGACTCTCGGGAGCAGGTTCGGCCGAACACGTCCGCGCGTCGCGGAAAGGACTGCCGCCCAATGGGTTGATGGCTGTCTAATCGGCAGGGGTGAGCGGTAGCATCCGGCAAATGAGCGGACACGTCGTCCGGGGAGTTATCGAAACCGACGTGCCGACCGATGTGCGGGTGGGGGATGCGGGGCCTTCGGACCCCGGCGCGTCCCCGTTCCCGGAGGAAAGCTGGCCGATGTGGGTGCAGGCGCGCAACACGAGGAGCAGGCCGCGGTGTCGGCCATGCGCCGCAGGCTTCGAATGACAGGGCGGGTCGAGGTGGTGCCCGGCGGGCATCTGGTGGCCACCGTGGACGGGGTCGTCGTGGTTGTCGCACACCGCGATCCGGAGCCGGTGACGGCCGACTCGGCCGCACTGAGCGTGCTGGAGACGGTGCTGCGACTGGTGGGAGAGGCAGCCTCGCGGGAAACCCGGCGAACCGGGCGAACTTTCGCGCGCTTGGTGAGCGACTGGGTGATGAGTCGCGACGATGAGGAGCGAATCGAGTTCGGGGTGCTCACACCCGGGGGCCGGGGACTGGCGGTGTTTCTGCACGGCGGGGTGACGGCCGTACTGGATGGCGGGGACCGCAAGGAAATCCTGCATGGGCGCGATGCCGGATTCAGCGTGGACCGGATGGTCGTGCCGCCACCCGCGCGGGCGGCGGCAATCTTCGTGGATGAACAGGCACCACGGGAGGAGTTGCCGGAGCCGGGGGTGTGGGCGCTGAGCGAGGGACGGATGCCGGGGGCGGGGGCGGTGGTATGGCTGGGCGCGGAGGCCGAGAAGCCTTCCGGCAGTGGGGCAGCCAAGGTCCGCGATACGCGAACGCGGGGTGCGACGTCCGGTAAGGGGAAAGGCACCGAATCGGGCGAAGGGCACCGGCCGACACCGGGCAATGGCAAGGACCAGACCGGGACAAAGGGAACCGGCGAGACAAGCGCCGAGGAGGCTGGCACCGGGCAGACAAGCGAGGAGACGAGAACAGCGGACGAGGGACCAGGGGAGACCAGGGCAGCGGCGGGGCTGGCGGGGATGCAATGGGAGAAGCCCCCGCGTCCCGGACGAGGCGTGATCGTTCGCGGATACGAATGCCCGAGGCATCACCTCAACGATCCGCGCGTGATGTCCTGCGCGGTCTGTGGTTATCGCATCGATCAGCTCTCCGGGGTGCTGACCGAGGGCGTCCGGCCGCCGCTGGGCGTACTACGGCTCGACGACGGCAACTGCTTCACCCTGGATGCGGATCTGGTCATCGGCCGTGAACCGGACAGATCCACACAGGTCCGGCACGGGGCCAGGCCGATTCGAATCGAGGATTCCTCCGGCGGTATGTCCCGCGTGCATGCCGAAGTCCGCCTGGTGGATTGGGACGTCCTGGTCCTGGACCGAGGATCCGCCAACGGCACCCACATCCGCACACCCGGGCGACCCGAGTGGATGCGCGCGACGCCGGGCCATCCGGTGATCGTCACGGCAGGCTGTCAGATCCTGCTGGGCGGGCGCATATTCACCCTCGACGCCCAGTGGTAGGCGGGCAGTTGTGACATTCCGGTGATGCCGCACCGCCGGGGAGCTGTCCTGGACGGCTGGTCGGATAGCGTTCGAGTCAGCTACCGACGATCGAAGGAGAGACTGTGCCGAGCGAGGCCGTGGATGTCGTGGTGATCGGAATGGGTCCGGGAGGCGAGGACGCGGCGACGCGATTGGCGCAGGCCGGATTGTCGGTCATCGGCGTCGAGGGGCGCTTGGTCGGCGGTGAATGCCCGTACTACGCCTGCATTCCGACCAAAATGATGGTGCGCGCGGCCGGTACGCTCGCTGAGGCGCGGCGGGTCGAGGAGCTCGCGGGATCGGCGACGGTGCAAGCGGATTGGAGTACGGTCGCGACCCGCATTCGCGATGAGGCCACCGACAATTGGGACGATGCCGTCGCGGTGGAGCGGTTCGAGAAGGCAGGCGGTCGCTTCGTGCGCGGCTGGGGCCGGATCACCGCACCGGGTGAGGTGACCGTGGCGACCGCGGATGGCGACCGGGTGTTCCGAGCCGGACGCGCTATTGTCCTCAATCCCGGTACGGCTCCGGCGATCCCGCCGCTGCCCGGTCTGGCGGACACGCCCTACTGGACCAATCGGGATGCCGTCACCGCCACCCAAGCGCCGGAATCGCTGATCGTGCTGGGTGGCGGTCCGGTGGGTGTGGAGTTCGCGCAGGTCTTCGCACGGTTCGGGGCCGAAGTCACGGTCGTGGTGCCTCGCCGTCTCCTGCCGCAGGATGAACCCGAGGCCGGGGAGCTGCTGGCCGAAGTATTTGCCGCTGAAGGAATCACCGTTCGCGCAGGCGTGCGCGGCACCCGGGTCGAATACGACGATTCCGGCTTCACCGTCGAACTCGACAATGGCGAATCCCTCCGCGCCCAGCGCCTCCTGGTCGCCACCGGCCGCCGAACCGACCTGTCCGCCTTGGGAATCGGTGCGATCGGCCTGGACGAGTCCGCGAAATCGATTCCCGTCGACGACCACCTGCGGGCCGCCGACGGCGTCTGGGCGATCGGTGACATCACCGGCACGGGCGCATTCACCCACATGTCGATGTACCAGGCTCGACTCGCGGCACAAGACATCCTCGGCTCATCCACCGAACCCGCTGCCTACCACGCGGTCCCGCGCGTGACCTTCACCGATCCCGAGGTCGGTGCCGTAGGCCTGACCGAAGAGCAAGCCCGAGCCGCAGGCCTCACCCTCCGCATCGGCAAGGTTGATATCCCCTCCTCGACGCGCGGCTGGATTCACAAAGCGGGCAACGAGGGTCTGATCAAGCTCATCGAAGACGCCGATCGCGGCGTCCTGGTCGGTGCCACCTCCATGGGGCCGGTCGGCGGCGAAGTCCTCAGCGCCCTTGCTGTAGCCGTGCACGCCCAGGTACCGACTGCGACATTGCGAGGAATGATCTTCGCCTATCCCACTTTTCATCGAGCCATCGAAGCCGCCCTCGACGCACTCACCGAGGGGTGAGGCTCGGATACTCGATCGAATTTAGGTTCGCGCATGGAAACTAGTTTCTGTACTGTGGCAGAGGTGAGTGAAGCACTGACACCACAAGAAGCGCTGGACATCGCCTCGAACACCACACAGCGAGCCCAAGCCGCTCCGGCTACGCATTGGTGGGCCCCACCGGTCGGAGGGCTGCTGGCCGGGCTCACCGTGCCCCTGATCGTCACTGCGATCCCGGACATCCCGGCGAATCTTCTTCTCCTGGTGGCCGGAACCGTCACGGGGGCCGCCTACTTCATTCTCGTCGGGCGGGTGATGCAGACCTGGCGAAGCGGCGGCGTCATGCCCCGAGCCTATTTCCAGGAACCCGTCCAGCCATGGAAGCAGCTCGTGGCGTTCGAGCTGCCGCCGCTCTTGCTGGGCGGGTTGTGCGCGAGCCTCAATGGCTGGATGAGCATTCTGGGCGGAGTGCTTATCGCGGGCTGGGTTTGGTATCAGCTGGCGCGTAAGCGGGCCAGGGCATGCCCGAACTGAACGAGGCGTTCGCCTCGGTGCCGCGCCTGAAGCTGGTCGCATTCCTGGAGGGTTGCCAGGAGGCCGAATTCGGTGCGATCACCGAGCTCTGCGACCTCAATAAATCCACCCTGTCGAAGGCGATGACCACCCTGGAAGCCGCCGGGTACGTCACCGTCACCAAGGGGTATGTGGGCCGCAGACCGAGAACCTGGCTCGCCCTCACCACCGACGGTCGCAAGGCCTATCGCGAACACCTCTCCGCACTCACCGCGCTCACCCGCATGGGGCAGGAGAACGCCGCGGAACGCTAGGACTCCGGACCGAGCTCCACCACCGTGCCGGGGCGGGCGAGGGAGGCGACGGTAATGCGGCCACCCTTGGCCTGGTCGATGATCTGGCCCTGCCAGGCGGTGAAGCAGGACGCGATTTCGCTGTTGTAGGCGCGGGTGAGGATGGGGGTCAAGGTTTTGGCGAACTCCCCCTCGGCGGCGATGAGCTGGTCACGGTAAGGGCCGTAGTAGGGGAGGATTGCTTGCAGGACAACCGTTTCCACGGCTTGCACCTGGGTGATCAAGGGGTCGATCTGCGGCTGGAATTGGGTGATCACCGGGGCTATTTCGGCGAGTACCGGACCGACCAGTTGCAGGATCGGCTGGTAGACCGAGCCCAGGGCAAAGGCCTCCGAGGAGAACGGGCCCGCCAGGGGCGCTAGACCGATCAGGGAAGCGAGGCCGCCCTGTTGTTTCGGTGCGGGCCAGCCGAGCGGGCAGGCGGGCTGAGTGTTGACCGGTGCGGCGGCGAATGGGCTGGTCCCAAGGGGAACCGCCGAATCCGGGCCTGCGGGCTGGGGATTCGTGCCCGGCGAGCTGGCCGGACCGAGTGCGACGGCAGCCGGGACACTCGCGAGCGGAACCGCTGCGACGGGTGCACCTCCGGTTGCGGGTGGCACAGAGTCGAGTGTCGAAGGGGGCGTCTGCGTCTGGGGCGCGGCCAGCGGCGCTGCGGCGGGCTGGTTCTGGGAGACCACCACGGTGGCGACGTCTTCGTTTTCGCGGACCGTCAGTGCGGTCACCGCGACCGCGCTGCCGATCACGGTGACCGCGGCAACGGCTCGGATCGCGCTGGACAGGGCGGGCCTGGTGTTCGGGCGGGAATTCATCGAGATCGTGTCCTTCTCGGGGCTATTTCGGCTGTGCCGCAGGCGATGTGGGTGGCGCGGACGGTGCGGCGGCGTCGGGTTCGAAGACGCCTTCCAGATGCCAGACGCCGGTGAAACCATTGAATGGGCCGCCCACGATCAGGCTGGTCCATTGCAAGGTGAAGTGGCGGGTGCCGGGGTCGTAGGTGCCGGTCGCGGAGGGGCCTTGCGTAGCGTCGGATTTCGGGCGGTCGAACCATTCGTGGGCGACGAAATCCCAAACCTTCTGCACCTGTTCGGCACCCGCGACCTGCGCGCCCTGACGTTCCGGTGGCTTCGGCGCGCCCTGATTGAACTCCTGGTCGTTCCAGGACGCCGCCCAGGAGGCGAGGTTCGCCGTGAGCTTGTCGCCCTCACGGGTGACGGTCGGCGGTGACACCTCGCGCTGGGTCTGCGGATCGACCGGGTTGGTGGAGATGCCGAACTCGACGGCGAAGAACTTGGTCGGCTTGGTGATCGACGCGGACAGTGAATTGCCGTGCGCGAAACCGGGCTTGGGCTCGCTCTGGAATGCTCCGACGCGCAGCCCGCCGGCGGTGCCCGGCTCGAGCAGCGTGGTCGCGCCGCCTTGGGCGGGCGAATCGCCATTGGGCATGTACGGGCCCTGCTCCGGCGTCCCGCCCGGCTGCGCCATCCGGAACCAGGTGCCGGTGACGGTGTCGCCGCTGACCGCACCCGGTGTGAACCGCAGCAATCCGATGAGCTGTTCGGGCGCGCCCGATTTCGCGGTATCGCCCTCGCTGCTGGAACATCCGGGCAACACCAGGGTCAAGGCGGCCACCACGGTCGCCGCGATCGTCATACGTGCCCTCATAACGAGCCACCTCCTGGTTTCGGCCGACTCGGCGAGCGGATCGCGGATGCCGCGGCGACCAAGGCCAGCACGCCGGGCAACAGGAAGAACCAGCCCAATCCGCGGAATGCGGTGAAGCCGAGCGGTTTCGTCGAGTCGTTCAGTGCGACGACGGCATCGAAGTTGACGATGTTGTCGTTCATGACGCCGATCAATCCCGCGAATCGGGACGTCATCGGCTGCCATCGGGATTCGAGGGCGGTGATGCCGGTCAGGTCGGCGTCGGGGTGTGCGGTGCGGACCGCGCCGGTGTAGGTGCTGTTCAATTCGCCGTCGGCCGCGACCAACGTGACGAAATAGCCTTGGACCTTGCGTACCTCGTCGTGGGTGAGGATCGGCCGGAAGCCGTCGATCAGCGGTTGCGCGGCGGGCGCGGCGGGGAACAGGCCTCCCACAAGGGGAACCGCTATCAGCGCGAGGGCGGCGACCGCGGCCGTCGATCGCCACGCGAGCGCGCGATTACCTGCCTGCGCACGACGTAGGCCGAACGCCCCGGCCACGATCAACACCAGGCCCGGCAGGGCGAGCAGCCACGGGAGATCACCGAACGGCGGTATTCCGGCGAGCTTTTCGTAGTTGCCCCGATTGGCGTCGATCGCATCGACCATCTCGGACATGTCCGACCGGATCCCCGGGTAGTCATTGACGAACTGGTCGACGCGACCGGATCGGCCCTGCTCCTGACCGGCGGCCCGCAGCGCGATCACGTTGGTTCTGGCGTCATCGAGCACCCGCAGATCGGTTCGATAGTCCTCGATGCGCGACTGCGTGACGTGCGGCGCGAACGAGTCGATCATGGCTTCGCCCTTGACCGCTCGCGGGAACATCCCGGTCACAATGGGCGCCAGGACCAGCAGCGTGCCGACCACGATGAGCACCACGAATGGCCACCTCGTCGCCGGAGGTGGCGGCGGCGCTTCGCGATTCGAGACGAAATCCGAATACGCGGGCAGCCCCGAGCTCTCCGACGCCGAACTGCGTGGCGACGTCACGGCGGTCATCGTTTTCGGTTCGCTAAGCGGTCCGCCCCGAAGAACGCGCCGACCGCCACCACGGCGAGCACGACCAGTCCGGGCACCAGCCAGCCCGGATAGTCATGTCCACGTGCGATTTCGACGGTTTTCGTGGCGAGCACCGGGTCTGCCTGCACCGGCTGCGACTGTGCAACGGGTGCAGCCACCGCCGCGCCCGGCGCACTGTCCGTCGACGCACCGGGTACCGGAGCCGCAGGTACAGCGGCCGCGGGAGCGCCCGGCGTGGTCGCCAACGGCGAGGCCGCCGGAGCCGCCTGCGGCACCGATCCGCCCCGATACTGCCCCGCCAAATGCCACAACCCGGTGAAGTTATTGAACGGCCCGCCCACGATCTGACTCGTCCATTCGATGACGAAATTGCCCGCCCCGTCGATGCTTCCGCTGATCGGACTGGTCTTCCCGGGCAGTCCGCCGCCCGGCTTGGGCGAGCCCTGATTGAACACCTGGTTGTTCCAGGTGACTCCAAGACTGCTCAGATCACCCGAGATGTTCCCGCCGTCGGAGTAGAGCTGCGGCACCCCGGTACCGCCCCCAGTCTGCGGATCGGTCGGATTCGTCGCGGTCGCGAAATCGACGCCATAGAACCGCACCGGCGTGGTCACCCGCCCCGACTGCGCATTCCCCGCGGCATCGAATGCCGCCGCGGGCTGCGGCTGATACCCGCCACTGACCAACCCGCCGTCACTGCCCGCCGACAGCGGCGTCACCGTCTGATCACTGCATCGCGAGTCACTGTTCTGCAGATACGGCCCACCCGCATCCCCGGTCGGCAGAATCATCCTGAAGAAACTGCCCGTCACCGAGCCCCCTGAGCAAACCCCCGGCGAGAGTGCGAACAGCCCGTTCAACGCCGCGGGCTCGGCGGAAGCGGGCGGCGCGGCAAGCGCCGACAGGCCGAGAACGGCGAACGCGGCGAAAATCCGATAAGAGTTCCGACCCATGGGGCGTCCTTCGATTGGTGCGGGATCCGGTTATCCGGCAGCAGACACCATCGGAACTCGAGAAACCCGGAAAGTCCCGGGTTGAAACCATCGTGAACCGAACCCCGGCAAACCCTGGGACACCGCCCCTTCACCCCCGACGCAACCCCTACCGGATATATGACACAGACGAATTGATTAAGTATCGGATCGTAATCATTGCTGGTCATACGCTCGAAATCGCGAGATCCTGAGAGACATCGATAAACCCGATCGGTTGGGCGGTGGGCATATTGCGAATCTCGGAAATCTTGCGGCGTAAGGGCTCGGACATAGTCACGATTGCACCGAATGCAACAGTGCGTGAGTTGCTGAGAGTGCTGGCGGCACACAATGTCGGCGCGGTGGTGGTCTCACCCGATGCGGCGATCATGTCCGGCATAGTCTCCGAACGAGACATCGTCCGATGTCTCCACAGAGACGGTGCGGCAGTCCTGGACGCCCCGGTCTCCGACATCATGACCGCGATAGTCCACACCTGCTCACCCGAAGATCACGTCGCGACACTCAATGCAACGATGACCAAACACCGCATCCGGCACCTCCCCGTCATGGAGGACGGCCGCATGATCGGCATAGTCAGCATCGGCGACGTAGTGAAGAGCCAGATCTCCGAGCTGGAAACCGAACGCGAACAACTGGTCCGCTACATCCAAAGCTGAGCCCCGGGTCTCCGGCTGCCAATTCGATTGCACAAGGTGCAGTTTCGGCCTCAGGACAGTGTCGCTCCGGGGGCGAACGCGGGCAGCCTCTCCAGGCTGCTGCGCACGGCCTCCGCGCCGTACTCGAACATCTGCCGCTCGTAATCGTCGACCGCGCCGAGCAGATCCCGGCGGCCTTCGTTGGCCTCGATGAGGCAGCGGCGCAGCAGGTCGGCATCGCGCAGCGCGGTATTCGCGCCATTGCCACCGGTCGGGGAGGTGGCGTGGATCGCGTCGCCGAGCAGCGTGACCGGGCCGGAAGCCCAGCGCGCGCCGGGCTTGACCACCCGGATCGACAGCAGCGCACTATTGTCCGGGTCGGCCTGTTCGATCAGCGCGCGCAACTCCGGGTGCCAACCTTCCATCCTGGACAGCACGGCGTCCTGCGCGGTCAGGTTCTCCAGCGAGCCATTCGGCGGCAGGATCATGGCCCAGCGCACGTAGTCGCCGATATCCGGCAGCGTGATCTCGGGGGCCAGTTGTTCGGCGGCCTGCTTGGGCGGAGTGCGGAAGCGCATCGCGCCGAGCAGCAGGCTGACGCCATCGCCCGCGATCTTCGAGCCGAAAGCCTTGGACAGCACGGCGAACTCGTCGGTCAGCGGGGTACGGCCGATGACGAACCGGACGCCGGTGTCGGTCGGAGTGGTCTGCGGCGACAACTGTCCGCGCACCGGGGAGGTGACGCCGTCCGCGCCGACGAGCAGGTCGGAGGTGACCGGGTCGCGGCGGGCGAAACGGGCCTGAACACTGCCGTCGGCCAGCAAGCCATAGCCGGTCAACGCGGCATCGGTGTGCACGGTGAGGCCGGTTAACAAGAGGTGCCGCAGCACCTGGCGGTCGACCACGATGCCGGTCCGGCTCGCGCCGAGCCTGCCGATCTCGTTCAGCTGCGGGTCCAGGATCAGCTGTTCGGCGGAAGCCTCCATGACGATCTCGTCCAGCAGCGAATGCCAGCGCGTCGGCAGGCAATCGCGCACCGCCTGAAAACCGATCGGGTTCAACACGAGCCGATAGCCCTGGAAACGGGCGACGATCCCCGGATCGCGCTCGAACACCTCGGCCTCGATCCCGGCCCCACGCAGCCCCTGCGCGAGAGCCAGACCTCCCAGACCGGCTCCGACAACGGAAACTCGCATCACGCACCTCCGAAACATCGACACGAACTTAGTTCGTTATGACGATCTAAGTTCTACGCAACGAACTAAGTTCGTATCAAGCTATAGTGGCCGACATGTCCGCCGATCCCCGCCAACGTCGCGCAGCTCGCCACGCCCAACCCGCAACGGAGGCCGCCGCATCGGCACCACGCAAGAAGCCGATCACTACCGACCGCATCACCGACGCGGCCCTGGAAGTCGTCGCCACCGAGGGATACGACGCGCTGACCATCCGCCGTGTCGCCACCCTGCTCGGCACCGGTCCGTCATCGCTCTACGCGCACATTGTCAACAAGAACGACATCGACGATCTACTGATCGGCAGGCTCTACGCCGAAGTCGTTCTCCCCGAACCGAACCCGGCCGCTTGGCGCGAGCAGCTGCTCGATGTGTACACGCAGATCCGCGACCTATACCTGAAATACCCCGGAATCTCCCGCGCCGCCCTGGCCATGGTCTCGACCAACCTGGAAACCCTGCGCGTCGGCGAAGGAATCCTGGCAATCCTGCTCGCAGGCGGCGTCGAACCCAAGACCGCCGGATGGGCCCGCGACGCCCTGTCCCTCTACGTCAGTGGCTACGCATTGGAGCAGTCCCTGGTCCAGCAACGCCGCCGCAACCCGGACCAGGACTGGGTACTCACCCACGAGGAACTCCTGGACCGCTTCACCGCACTCCCCGCCGACCAATTCCCGCACACTCGCCGCCACGCCGCCGCCCTGATCTCCGGCACCAGCCACGACCGCTTCAATTTCGCCCTCGGCCAACTCATGAACAACCTGCGACCCGCATGATCAAGTACGCCACCGCGATCCGCGGACTCGAATTTCCCGATCACCGAGGGCATCGCTGACACGATCCCTCAGGGTGTGGCGGTGGCGTGTGCGCGGTGGTCACGAATCTCGTCGTGATGGGCGGTGGCCCAGCCGATCAGGGAGGCGACGATCTCGTGGAGACCGCGCCCGAGGGGGGTGAGGGTGTACTCCACGCGCGGGGGGACTTCGGCGTAGGCGGTGCGCGTGATCAGGCCGTCCTGCTGGAGTTGGCGCAGGGTGAGGGTGAGCATGCGCTGGGAGATGCCGGGGACTCGATAATGCACGTCGGTGTAGCGCAGGGGTCCGGCGTCGAGCGTGGCGATGACGAGGAGACTCCACTTGTCTCCGACGCGGTCGAGGACCGTGCGAATGAAATCCATCTGCTCGGCGGGGATGTTCGCGCACGGGCCTGCCGCGGCCGCCGCTCCCGAACTGTCGCTGACCTCCATGGCACACATTCCTCTCCGTCACGCACACCGCTGTGCCTTTTGTATCGCCTCCAATACTGGTCCAGTATGGCGCCACGAACAAAAAGTATGAATTGGAGGAACCTCTCATGTCGTACCTGCTCCACATCGATGCTTCCGCACTCGGCGAGGGATCCATCTCCCGTCAGGTCGCCCAGTCCTTCCGTGACGAGTGGCAGGGGCCGGTCGTTCACCGCGACCTGGCCCTTACCCCCGTGCCACATCTGAGCGCGGCGGGCGTCACCGCTCGCGTCACCGACCCCGCCGACCGCACCGCCGAGGAGGCCGAGGCGCTGGCAATCCAGGACGAGCTGATCGAGGAGTTCCTCGGCGCCGACGCTTACCTGTTCACCGTGCCGCTGTACAACCTCACCGTGCCATCGGTGTTCAAGGCGTGGCTCGACCAGATCCTGGTCGTCGGCCGCACCATGAGCCTCACAGAGCCCGTGTCGACGGCCGGTCGCCCCGCCGTGGTGATCTCCGCCCGTGGCGGCGGCTATGGACCGGGCACCCCGAAGGAAGGCATGGACCATCTAGTACCGACGCTGGAACACATTCTGGGAGAACCCATCCTGGGTCTCGACCTCACTGTCATCACTCCCGAACTCACCATGGCTCCGCATGTGCCTGGGATGACGCCGCTACTGCCGCTGCACGAGACGTCCATGCTCGAGTCGCACAACCAGGCCCGCCGCCTGGGCTCGGCCCTATCCGGCCGATCCGCCGCCTGACCCGCTCCCGACCAGCCCACAAGGCGATCGATCACTATGAGCTACTGATTCGATCAGTATGTGTCGAAAGTTACCGGCAGGCACCGACATTCGACTACCGCCGGGCCCAGTGATCAGGCCGGGTCTTGGTCCAGTGCGGTGATCAAGGTGCTCAGGGAGGTCATGAGGGTTTCGCGTTGCTGGCCGTCGAGGTGTTCGATTGCCGCGGCGAAGCGTTGGATGCGGGCGGAGGTGAGGCCGTTGACGAGGTCGTGCGCCTGTGTTGTGGCGCTGAGGAGTTGGGCTCGGCCGTCTTCGGGGTCGGCGTCGCGGACGAGGTAGCCCGCCTTCTCGAGGCCGGTGACCATGCGCGACATGGTGGGGGCGCTGACTCGTTCGATGTTCGCGAGATCGCTCAGGCGCATGGGGCCGGTCCGAGCCAGGGAGGCGAGCGCCGAGGCGGCCCCGGGGCTCAGGGCCCCGAGGTCGCCTGCGTGGCGCAGTAACCGAAGCAGTCTGCCGATCGCGTGGTAGAGCTCGGCCGCCTCGGTGAGCTGGCCGGGGGCCGGCACCTCCGCGGACCTGTCGGCGAGACTCGTCGGCTCGTAGCTCACGGGTAGCGCTGCCTCCTGGCTTATCGGATCAGATTCCGGCGCGGGCAGCCTCACGCAGTTCCTCGGCCTCGTCGGGTGCCTTCCCGCCGCCGGCGAACCACGACGCCACCGCTCCGACCAGCATCATAATCGCGGCCGCGAGGAACACGACCACCAGACCCGAGTGGAAGGGGCCGGAAATCAAGTGCGGGAAGAACTCCTGCCCGGTCAGCACGTCGGCCTTGACGCCCGGCTTGTCGAGCGTGCCGCTGGGGCCGAGCAGTTCCTTGAACGGGTTGTAGCCGAGGAACGTGGCGAACAGGCTGCCCACGGGCGGCATATCCGCGATCTGGCCCGCCACATTCGCGGGCACGCCCTGCTCGCGCAGGCCGGAATCCATTGCGCCGGGCAGGGTTCCGGACAGGCCGACGATCATGAGCGAGAAGAACACGCCGATCGACAGCGCCATGCCGCCGTTCATCAGCGTGGCCCGCATGCCGGAGGCGACGCCACGCTGCGAGGCCGGGACCGCGGACATGATCTCGGCGGTGTTCGGCGAGGTGAAGATGCCGGTGCCGAGGCCATTGAGCAGGATGAGCAGCGCGAACAGCCAGTAGTTGAAGTCGACCGGGATGATCACCAGCAGTACGAAGGTGACCGCGGCCAGCGTGAGCCCGCCGGTGGTGAACCAACGCCCGCCGAACCGGTCGCTCAGCCAGCCTGAGAGCGGGCCCGACACCAGGAAGCCCAGGGTTAACGGCAGCATGTAGATACCGGCCCATAGGGGAGTGGATTCGAAGTCGTACCCGTGCAACGGCAACCAGATGCCCTGCAACCAGATGATCAGCATGAACTGCATGCCGCCGCGGCTCACCGACGCCATCAGGCTCGCGAGGTTGCCCAGCCCGAACGCGCGGTTCTTGAACAGCGCCAGATGGAACATCGGCTGCTCCACCTTGGATTCGATGTAGCAGAACAGGATCAGCAGCGCGATGCCGCCGAACACGGCCGCCAGCACCCACGGATTGTCCCACCCGGTCTTCGAATCACCGTGCGGCTGAATGCCATACGTGATGCCGGTGAGCAGGGCGGTGAGTCCGAGCGCGAAGGTCACGGTTCCCGGCAGATCGAGCGACCCCGGAGTGCGCACGCCGGAGTCATGCAGCGACCGGTACGACCAGATGGTACCGAGAATGCCGAACGGCACGCTCACCCAGAAGATCGCCTTCCAATCCCACTCCGACAACAACCCACCGACCAGCAGCCCCAGGAATGAACCCGCCACGGCCGCAACCTGATTGATCCCCAGCGCCACACCGCGCTGGTTGGCCGGGAACGCATCGGTCAGGATGGCCGCCGAGTTGGCCATCAACATCGCCCCGCCGACGCCCTGAACCACTCGCCACCCGATCAACCACAGCGCCCCGCTCCCGTGATCGAACGGATCGAATGTCAACGCCACCGCGCACACCGTGAACACCACGAACCCGAGGTTGTAGATCCGCACCCGCCCGAACATGTCGCCCAGCCGCCCGAACAGCACCACCAGCACCGCAGAGGTCAACAGAAACCCCATGAGCAGCCACAACAGGTAGCTCACATTCCCAGGTTCCAGCGGATTCAGATCGATCCCCCGAAAGATCGCAGGCAGCGAGATGATCACGATCGACGAGTTGATGGTGACCATGAGCATGCCCAGGGTCGTATTGGACAGCGCCACCCACTTGTAGTGCGGATGATCGCGATCGACGCGCAACCGTCGCCGAATGGTCTGAACATCACCGTCATCGAGATCGGTGGTGGGGGCCGCAGCCAACTTTGCCTCCCAGAAGCGAAACGAACGTGCAAACAGCTCCCCAATATAGTTGCATGTTGCTAACTAAAGAAACAGTGACGGGCCCCACTCACCGAGACCTGAGGTGTTGATGTTCGAAGTCGACTGCATTGACGTTCGAAGTGGCCTTCAGTGGCGGTAGTACTGGGACTGCGTGTCTTGACCCAGCTGAACCGGCGAAGCCAGATCGCAATGCCGATCTCTGTCGGCAACCGACCGTGTCGCTCACGTACCAGTTGGCGTCTTGATTCAGCATTGAGACGCAGCGGTTGCGCGGCCCTACGGTTGCGGACTCGGTTGGTCGGCCAGCCTGGCTGTGATGTTGTCCTGGAGTTCGTTCATGGTTTTGGTGAACACCGCTTCGAGGTCCACCTCGTAGCGGTGGGCAAGGATCAGTACGGACCAAAGGCAGTCGGCGAGTTCGTGTTCCAATGCGCCGCGGCCCCCGGGCATTTCACGGGTGCCTTCGGCGGCCATGACCAGCTTCGCGAGGTCGCCGACATCGCCGACGAAACCGAGCATGAAGTCCGCGCGGGTCCAAGTCCGGCCCCGCTCGGCGAGGTTCAACGCGTCGTAGAGGTCATGGATTGTGATCGCCTGCGTCTGAAGTTCGTGAATGTCCACGCCGCCATGTCTATCAGCGCTCACCAGATCTACTGGGCCGCAACAGGTCAGATGTCATCGCCCTCGTTCCGCAGATCCTCGGGCGAAAACCAGCGATCCGTATGGTGGGTATCCGTGGACCTCGGACTGACAAATCTGATCGACCCTCGCCGACGGCTTCTTGCTGACCAGTCGCGCGCGTTCTACGAAAAGCGTCCGGCCGGACGAGGTCCGAACAGTTCGGAGGAACTTCGCGCATTCCGAGCCGCTGTCGCCAGCCCTGCCCCAGCGAACCCGCCAGCCGTCGAAGAGTTCGTCACTGTCGATGGACGCAGCGCCACGCTGCGGATCCACACTCCAGTGGACACGACGGTGAAAGGGGTGTTCTTGGAGATCCACGGGGGCGGTTTCTACATGGGTTCGGCCGCCGCCGGCGACGTCCGCAACCGTCGACTCGCCGACACACTCGGCATCGCGGTGGTGAGCGTGGACTATCGGCTCGCGCCCGAGCACCCGTGGCCGGCCGCTCCCGACGATTGCGAAACCGCCGCACTCTGGCTCGTTGAGCATGCCCAGGAGCGTTTCGGCACAACGAAGCTCGCTGTCGGCGGCGCGTCAGCTGGCGCAACACTGGCGATGAAGACACTGCTGCGCCTGCGTAATCGGGGAATCACCGAGTTCAACTGTGCTGTGCTGCAGTTCGGAACCTATGACCTGAGCGCACAAACACCGGCGGGACGCCTGATCGCCGACGAGTATTTCCTCGACGCCTATGCCGGGGCGGCACCGGACCGGACAGACCCGGACCTGTCGCCGATCTACGCCGACCTGTCCAACCTGCCCCCGATCCTCATGGTCGTCGGCACCGCCGACATCCTGCTTCAGGACAACCTGGCCATGGCCGCTCGACTATCAGCCTGCGGTGCGGACGTTGATCTCCGCGTCTACCCTGACTCGCCCCACGGGTTCACCGGCCACCCGACCCCGATGGCCCAGGCCGCACTCGACGACATCCACACCTGGCTCGACGGCCACCTGAGCCGACACCCGAACCCCTTGCCGCGCTAAGCATCCGCACCCGCATCCGTTCGGCGACGGGCAGTAGGCCCGTCAATAGGTCGGCCCGAGCACGCCGAGAGCAACGTCTCGCCTTGCCGCGTCGCATAGACATCCTGGAGACGCCGCATCGATGCCCGGCGGGGTCTGGATGAAATTCCAGCCCTCGCCGCATCGAGTGGAGACAGGAAGCTCAGCCTCCAGAGCCGGACGGGGGTACCGCGGCGCCGGGGGCGGCGCCGTTGATTGCGAAGCCGGTCAGGCTGTCGCCGCCGCGGCATCCTGGGTTGAAGGTGAGGGTTGAATGTGGGCCGACTACGCCGCTGAAGCCGTTGGTGTACTGGGTTTGGGCTGCGGGGGGCTGGCCGGGGACGGTGGGGGCTGTGTATGGGTTGGTCAGGCAGAAGGCGACACCTGAGACCGTGTATGGCTCATCGTTGTCGTTCGTGCAGGTCATCCCGGTGCAATTCACGCCAGCCGCGAATTCCTGCGCCTGTGCCACTCCGACGCCGGTGAGCGAGACCGCGACAGCCCCCGTTGCGACCATCAAAGCGCTGATTACCCGAGCATTCATTTCGGCACCTTCCCTGGGGAAACTCCGGAACTAGGCGTCACCCACTGTATGGCTACCTTCCGGCAATCGAATGACTGGGGTTGGGCTACTCAGCGCGTACCGCTGAGGAATTGGTCGATGAAGGGCCAGGTGGTGGTGGCGGCGTCGGAACCGGCGATGAGGGCTAGGTGGTTGGTGTCGGTTACCTCGTTGTAGACGACTTCTTTGGCTGAGGGGAAGACGCCGGTGCCGGAGGAGACGGTGGGGGCGGGGGCGAGATGGTCTGTGCGGCTGGCTATCAGGTGGACTCGGCAGGTGAGTTTGGCTAGTTCTATTGCCCGGTCTTTGTTGAGCTGGATGGTTCCGGAGGCTAGCTGGTTGCGGAGGATCACCTGTTTGTAGAGCTGGCGGTAGACGCGGCCGGGGTAGCCGGGCATGGCGTCGATGAATCGGTCGATCGCTTCCATGCGGGCGAGGGCTTCGGTGCCGGTGATATTGCGGGCGATGAACCAGGGGCGGGTGAGTTCGCGGGTGAAGGCCGATGCGCGGAATCCGGCTTGGACGGCGAAGGCGGGGATGCCGCCGAATAGGGCGGTGGCATAGTCGATTTCGCGGCCGCCTGTGAGTTTTCCGAATAGACGGACGGGTGCGAGTGGGATGTTCTTCGCGAAGTTGATCGGGGTGCCGAGGGCGGTGACTGAGGCCAGGGGGAGGTCGGCGCGGTCGGCGGCGGTCAGGAGGGAGAGGATGCCGCCCAGGGACCAGGAGATGATGTCGACGGGTGCGCCCTCATGCTCGGCGCTGACGGATTCGATTGCGGTGGGGAGGATTTCGTCGATCCAGTGCTCGAAGCCTAGGTCGCGGTCTGCCTCGGTCATGCGGCCGTAGTCGATCACGTAGGGCTGTCTGCCGGTGTCGAGCAGGAATTGGGCCAGGCTTTGGCCGGGGCGCAGGTCGTAGCAGGAGGCGTCGACCGCGAGCGGCGGGACCAGCAGGACCGGATTGCCGATGGCGGGGGTGCCGCGGTCGAATCGCCGGAGCTGCTGATGCGGGCGGTCGTAGAGGACCGTCGAGGGTGTTCTGACGGGCGCTTCCACGCCGCCGCCGAAGGTCAGCGCCCAGCTGTTGCGCAGCGCGAGGGGCAGGGTGCCGGGAATCATCGGGCGTACCGCCTGCCGTGTGCGAGCCGTGCTGATGTCATGCGGATGTCAGTCCCTCCACGTGGTCGCGCAGCCCCATTTCGCGCTACACCCCTGGTCAAAGATGTTACAGAGCGTAACAGATAGTTCGTTAGCGGTGGAAAGCGGGACCGGCCTCCGGCATGTAGCCGGAGGCCGTGCACGAAGCGCTATGCCTGGACCGGGGTTCCGACTTCGGTGAGGCCGGACAGGACCTGGGGCAGTGGGTTCTGGTGCAGGACGCCGAGGCGCTGGGTGGCGCGGGTCAGGGCCACATAGAGTTCGGCCGCGCCACGGGGGCCGTCGAGGATTCGGTCCGGGTCGACCAGCATGACGGCGTCGAACTCGAGCCCCTTGGTTTCCGACGCGGGGACGGTTCCGGGCATGCCGGGTGGGCCGATCACCACGCTGGTGCCCTCGCGACCGGCTTCATCCCGGACGAATTCCTCAATGGCAGTGGACAGTTCGTTCTCGGTGACCTCACGCGACCAAGGCTGCACACCGCAGGAACGAACCGACTCCGGAGGCTTGACGTCGGGGGCGAACTCGGCGAGAACCGCTGCGGCGACGGACATGATTTCCGCCGGGGTGCGGTAGTTCACCGTGAGCGAGCGGTAAACCCAGCGGTTGGGGACGTACGGGTCGAGCATGGTGGCCCACGAGGTCGCTCCGGCCGAAGTCCGGCGTTGGGCGAGATCGCCTACGACCGTGAAGGATCGGCTGGGGCAGCGGCGCATGAGGACTCGCCAGTCCATTTCGGAGAGTTCCTGGGCCTCGTCCACGACGACGTGACGATAGGTCCAATCACGGTCCGCGGCGGCGCGTTCGGCGAGTTCGCGAGTGTCGCGTTCGACGAAGCGGTCGGCGAGATCCTCGGCGTACAGGAGGTCGGTGGCGAAGAGATGGTCTTCGTCGTCCATCATGTCGGCGCGGTCGACCAGGATGTCCATGACACCGGCGGCGTATTCTGCCTCGGCCTTACGTTCGCGCTCGGCGGCTTGTTCGGCGGCACGGTCCGCCGCCTTGTCGCGGCCCAGCAGGTCGACGAGTTCATCGAGGAGCGGAGTGTCCGATACCGTCCAGGCTTCGCCATCGGCGCGCCACAGCGCCTGGTCGGCACCGGCGGCACGCAGCCGTTCGGGCGACGAATACAGTTCTGCGAGAAGAGTTTCTGGAGTCAGGATCGGCCAGAGCTCGTCGAGTGCGGCGAGGAACCTCTCGTTCTCCGCGAGCTCCTGGAGCAGATCCGTGCGCATCTCCTCCCAGGCTTCCTTGTCCGACCGGCTCAGCCAGCCCTTGCCGATCTTGGCGATCGCACGCTCGGTGAGGACATAGGTGATGATCTCGATGAATGCCGGGCGGGCCTCATTGTGCGCCCGCCCGCTGGCACGCGCCTCGTCGCGAGCCCACTCGGCCGTGGCAGCGTCGATCCGCACCGTGATATCGGCCAGGTCGATCTCGATCGGCACCTCCGGCAGGCGCTGCCGGTCCGCGATCGCGGCCTTCAACACATCCAGAATCTTCAGAGATCCCTTGAGCCGCGCGGCTTCCGGAGCGTCATCGGCGGTGACATGCATGCCGGGCACGATGTCACCGGTGGTCATGAACACCACGTCGGACTCGCCCAGCGATGGCAGTACGCGTCCGATGTGGTTCAGGAAGGCCGGATTCGGGCCGACCACGAGCACACCGTGGCGTTCGATCCGCTCGCGCTGGGTGTAGAGCAGGTATGCGACCCGGTGCAGCGCCACCACGGTCTTGCCGGTGCCGGGACCGCCTTCGATCACCAGCACGCCGGGGTGGTCGAGCCGGATGATCTGGTCCTGCTCGGCCTGGATCGTGGCGACGATATCGCGCATGCCCTCGCCGCGCGGTGCGTTGACCGCCGCCAGCAGCGCCGCATCCCCGCCGTGTTCGTCACCACTCGGGCGGCCGAGCACTTCATCGGTGAAATCGACCACAGTCCGCCCGCGAGAGTGGAATTGGCGGCGTCGGCTCATGTTCTCCGGGTTGGCGGCGGTGGCGGTATAGAACGCCCGCGAGGCCGGTGCCCGCCAATCCAGCAGCAAGGGTTCGTACTCGTTCGCTTCGTCGAAGAGCCCGATGCGCCCGATGTAGGAGGCCTCGCCGTCGAGCGTGTCGAGCCGCCCGAAGCACAGCCCATTATCGGCTACGTCGAGCCGCCTGACTTCCTTGTTCAGCGCCCGGACCTCGACATCTCGATCGACGAGTGCCCCGCCCTTACTCTTGAGAGCCTCGCCGTACAGTCCCTTCGCTCGCGCCCGCTCGGCATCCAGCCGCGCGTACAGCCCCTCCACGTAGGTCCGCTCGGACCGCAACTCGCCGTCGAACCCCTGAGCCGTCATGCGCCCCTCGTTTCGGTACGGATCGTGTCGCAACTCGTAACTCCCATTTACTTGAAGAAATCAGCCGCAGGTTCAGGCTTGAATCAGCGAGTATGCGGCACCACGGGGGCCTTGCCGCAAGTCCCCGGGTGCGTTATATATTGAAAAGGGAAAGGAGTGATTACTCCTTTCCCTTCGTTGTTCTCAGGCGCTTTATGCGAACCCGGGCGGTGGGGTGAATCCTCCGAACTCCTGCTCGATCAATTCCGCGAACCTCAGGGTGGTGTGATCCTCGAGGAACGGGCCGATGATCTGCATGCCGAAGGGCAGCCCTTCCGGAGAGCGCCCGATCGGTGCCGCGGTCGCGGGCAACCCGAGCAGTGTCGCGATACTCGCCCAGACCAGGTGGCGGCCGTATGGGTGTGGGGTGCCATCGATTTCGATCGTGCGGGTGTTCACGTCCGAATGGTCATGTGGGAAGGCCACCGTGGGCGTGATCGGGCACAGCACCACATCGAAGTCGCGGAAGAGACGCCGCCACTGGCTGGTTAGATCGATGCGGACGCGATCCGCCCGGATCCAGTCCGCGTGCGTGGCGGCGAACGCTCGACGGGTGACCGCCTCCAGCGTGTTGTCCTCCGGCGGAATTTCGACGGCTTGCAGCGCTCGGTAGGCCTCGGCTGGCACATCCGCGCCGAACTGCGACATGAGCAGCGTCGCGTAGGTGTTCGCGGTCAGTGTGAGATCGGGCAGCAGGTCACTTTCCCGGGCGACCGTGGCACCGGCCTTCTCGAGTCCCTGCACGATCCGATCGAAGCCGTCTCGGATGACGGTCGACGTCGGCAAGAGCGGATGAGTGTCGATCACCAACACCCGGAAGTTCTCCAGCTCGGCGGCGCGCGGTGGTGGCAGCGCCAGCTTGTATGCGACCGCCTCCACCTCGTCGGGGCCTGCCAGCAGCAGGGTCGCCAATGTCAGATCGGCAGCGCTTCGCGTCATGGGCCCGACCACCGGGAGGTCTTGCGGAGCGGACGTCGCGGGCGTCCGGGGCGGTATATGTCCCCGGCCGGGCAGCAGTGTCCGTGACGGTTTGTGCGAGTAGACGCCGCAGAAATGCGCCGGAACCCGCAGCGATCCGCCGATATCGGAACCGAGCGCAAGCGAGACATACCCGGCCGCAAGCGCCGCCGCCGAGCCGCCCGATGAGCCACCGGGCGAGCGCGTCAGGTCCCACGGATTGTTCGTAGTGCCATAGATGTCGTTATAGGACTGCCAGTCATGCAGTGCCCGCGGCACATTGGTCTTGCCGACCACGACCGCGCCCGCGGCCTTGACCCGCGTCACCAGCGCCGCATCCTCGGCGGGCTGCCAGCCCTCGGCATCGGGAAATCCCCAGGTGGTCGGCAGACCGGCGACATTGAAGGATTCCTTCACTGCGATCGGCACGCCGAGCAGTGGTGCGCGCTCGCCGCGGGCCAACGCCGCGTCGGCCTCCTTCGCGGCGGTACGTGCGCGGTCGAAATCCCGCACCACGACAGCGTTCACCTTGTCGTCGTACGTTTCGATCCGCGCGATTGTCTGCTCCAGCAGTTCGACGGCCGAAACGGCCCTCGCCTGCAATGCGGCCACCTGATCACGCAGAGTGGCAAACTCAGTTCCGGGCATGGCGAGATTGTATACACGCGCTTGAATCATGTTCCGGCAGAACATGATTCAAGCGCTGGGTGACATCCGGCTACCGCACGGGCCGGTACGCGTTGATCGCCATTCCCGAAGCAGTCGAAACGCTGTCGACCAGTTCGAGATTCACCCGCTCCGAACCATTATCGAGGAAGCTTCGCCCCTGCCCGAGCAGGACCGGGCAGACCAAGATGCGGTATTCGTCGATGAGGTCGTGAGGCAGGAGGCTGTGCATGAGGTCGTGGCAGCCGTAGAGGATCAGGTTCCGGCCGGGTTGCTCCTTGAGTTCGGCGACGGCTTTCGGGATATCGCCTTCGAGCAGATGGGAGTTCTCCCACGCGGGCTGCTCGAGCGTGGTCGAGGCTACGTACTTGGGCATGGTGTTGAGCTGGTCGGCGTAGGCCAGCTGCCCTGCACGCGAAGGCCACACGGCGGCGAAAATGTCATAGGTCTTGCGGCCCAAGAGCAATCCATCGCTGTCCGCGAGCAATTCGGTGTGGTACTTCACCGCCTCGTCCGTGTTGAAGGCGGGTGCCCAATCCTGGATCCCGTCCACTTTCCCGTCCAGAGTCATATAGGTCGAAACGATCAGCTTTCTCATGATGAGGTAGACACCGGGCCGTCGAGGAAATGGGCGTTCGGCGAGCGCCCAGTTCGGGCCGCGGGCGGTGTCTATACCGATGGAAGGTGTGACCAGCCGCAGGAAGACGAGGACGACGTGAGCGAAGACGTGAATGCTACCGCGAGAAGCGCGACAGCGGAACTGCTTTCGAAGGCGCGAGCCGGGGACGGCGAGGCGTTCCGGGCGGCGACCGCGCCGCATCTGCGCGAGCTACAGGTGCACTGCTATCGGATGCTCGGATCGTTTCAGGATGCCGAGGACGCGCTACAGGACACGCTGCTCACCGCATGGCAGGGACTCGACGGGTTCGAGGGAAGGGCCTCGCTGCGGACCTGGCTGTACCGGATTGCCACCAATCGGTGTCTCAATGTGCGTCGTGCGGCGGGTCGGCGAATCGCCAAGGAGTGGGATATTGCCGGAATCGAACCGCCGGAGCCGACCCGGCTCGGCGAAATCGTCTGGCTCCAGCCGTTTCCCGATGCGCTGCTGACCGGTGCGGTCGATATGCCGCCGGGCCCGGAGGCGCGCTATGAGCAGACCGAATCCATTTCCCTCGCCTTCGTGACCGCCCTGCAAGTGCTGCCGCCTCGTCAGCTGGCCGTCCTGATCCTGCGCGACGTGCTCGGATTTCGTGCGAGCGAGGTGGCGGGGATGCTGGATTCGACTGTCGAATCGGTCAATAGCGCATTGAAGCGGGCGCGCACCAGCTTGCGACACCGGCTTCCACCGCTCGACCGGGAACGCCCGCCCACACCCGAGTCACCCGCCGAGGATGCGATCGTGGCGAGGTTCGTCACCGCGTACGAGTCGGCCGATCTGGACGCGCTGGTGGCATTGCTGACCGATGACGCCTTCGTGTCTATGCCGCCCATGCCCTTCGAGTACGAAGGCCGCGATGCGGTCGCCCGCTTCTGCGCCCTGCTCTTCGCCTCGGGACGGACGCTCAGCCTGGTGCCGACCCGGGCCAATGGTCAGCCCGCGTTCGGGGCATATCTGACTGCCCCCAATGGCATTCGGCACGGCACCGGTCTCATGGTGCTCACCCTGGCCGGTGACCGGATCAGCGCCATGACTCGTTTCGAGAACAGTGCGCTGCCGTGGTTCGGGCTGCCGCGCTCGCTCCCTGCGGTGGAGCCGATCCGGCGCTACGGTGGCGAGAGTGAATTTCACTAAAGGGGGATCAGTGGCGATCCAACAACGGCGGCTGACCGGCTGGAGTCGCACCGCGGCTACCACCGCGGATGTGCTTTCCACACCCGATATCGACACGGTCGCACAGGCGCTCAGGCAGGCGGGGCCGCGCGGGGTTATTGCGCGGGGGCTTGGGCGCAGTTATGGGGATCCGGCGCAGAATGGCGGCGGGCTCGTGGTGGATATGACCGCGTTCGGGCGGATCCACGTGATCGATCCGGATAGCGGCGTGGTCGATGTGGATGCCGGGGTGAGCCTGGATCGGCTGATGCGGGCGGTGCTGCCGCACGGGTTGTGGGTGCCGGTTCTGCCGGGCACCCGTCAGGTCACCGTCGGGGGCGCGATCGCCTCCGATATTCACGGCAAGAATCATCACTCGCATGGCAGTTTCGGCAATCACGTGCTGTCGATGGATCTGCTCATGGCCGATGGTTCGTTGCGCACGCTCACTCCGGAAGGCGTTGACGCCCAACTGTTCTGGGCCACAGTGGGTGGCATGGGGTTGACCGGCATCATCGTGCGCGCACGGGTTCGCATGAAGCACACCGAGTCCGCGTACTTCATTGTCGACAATGACCGCACCAATAATCTCGAAGAGACCATGGAACTGCTCACCGGCGGTTCCGATGACGGTTACGAGTACTCGATGTCGGTGCCCGACACCATCAGCACCGGCTCCAAGCTGGGCCGCGCGGGCTTCAGCCGCGGCTCCTTGGCCAAGTTGGATGAACTCCCGGCCGAACTGCGCGGCGATCCCCTCAAATTCGATGCGCCGCAACTGTTCACCGTGCCGGACATCTTCCCCAACGGCATGGTCAATAACTTCACCACCCGCCTCGCCTCCGAAGTGGCCTACCGCTTCTACCCCAAACAGGCCCGAGGCCACATCCAGAACCTGACGCAGTTCTACCACCCGCTCGACCTGCTCGGAGAATGGAATCGCGCCTACGGCCGTCGCGGTTTCATGCAATACCAGTTCTCGATGCCGTTCGGCGCGGAACAGCAACTGGCCGAGGCGGTCCGGGCGATCGCCCACTCCGGCCACCGCTCGTTCCTCAATGTGTTCAAACGCATGGGCCCCGGCAACCAGGCCCCGCTGTCCTGGCCGCACCCCGGCTACATGCTGAGTCTCGACTTCCCGCTCAAACGAGGCCTCGGCGACTTCTGCACCGACCTCGACCACCGAGTCCTCGACGCCGGTGGCCGCCTCTACTTCGCCAAGGACTCCCGAACCACCCCCGAAATGATCCGCGCCATGTACCCCCGCCTCGAGGAATGGCGCAAAATCCGCGACGCCGCAGACCCGGAACACATTTTCGTCTCGGACCTGGCCCGCCGCCTCCGCCTGGTCGACGGCGAGCCCGCTCCCCGCACCTAGTCCGCAGCTGAGCCTTCCGCCGGATTGTCACGCAGCCACCCGAGCACTTCATCCGCGTGCCGATCCGGCGGAAACACCGGATAGAAGACGTACTCGATCACCCCGTCACGAACCACAAGCGTCATCCGCCGGTACAGCCTCTCCCCATCAACCTCGAAGGTCGGCACCGCCAGCGCACCAGCCAGCCGCAACTCCGCGTCGGACAGCATCGCGAACGGAAGATGCAGCCGCTCAACCGCTTCCCGCTGGTAATCCGACTCCTGCGTAGACAACCCGAACACATGCCGAGCCCCGGCCGCCAGCAACTCTCCGTGGTGATTCCGGAAATCACAGGCCTGCGCGGTACACCCCCGAGCTCCCGGAATGTCATTCCAGCCCTCGGGGAGCTCAGCACCCGGTCTGCCAGTCATCGGATACAGATACAGCACCGTCCGACCCGCCCCCAACGCAGCAAGATCGACTGCCGTCCCGTCCGTGCTGTCCAGAACAAGATCAGGCATCTGTCGCCCCGACAGATGCGCCGCCGCGCCATCGTCGATCGGGGCGGGTAGGTCCGAGGGGAGCGCGGACAGGTCCGCCTTCTGCTCGCTCATGATTCGATCCTGAACACCGCGATGCGCTCCGCCGCGGCGGCCACTGCCTCGGGGGTCGGGGTATCGACGAGGCCGGTGGTGACCAGCATCTTGCCGACTCGGGCGGGGCTGTTCGTAATGTGCTGGTGCAGGATCACCCGGCGCTCCTCCAGCGGGAGTTCGACCAGGCGGACCGTTGAGGATCGGCGGCCTCGGGAGAGGGTGACCGACTCTGCCGCACGGACATTCGCGACCCAGGCGGCTTTCGGATAGGCCTGGAAGATGTAGCGCTGTCCGGCGATGGGGACCACCGCGATGGGTGCGGTGCGCATTTGGCCGCTGTGGCGGCCGGGCACGGTGATCAAGGCCTGCGGGCCCAGGGCGATTCCCATCCTGTGCAATCCGACGATCACTTTGTTGAATTTCGCGACCTTCCGGCGGAACTGCTCCGGGGTTTGTGCCATTTTTGTTTCCTCCCTGTCGAAAACGGTTGTCGGGAGGTCGCTTTGGTTTGTTACGGGTCGATCGGGTAGGTGTCAGTCCGATTCCGGGCGGCGGTGGCGGCCGCCGGGGGTGGGTTCGGGCCAGGGGCTGCTGAAGTCGGTGCAGGCGGCGACCGTTGGGGGGAGTTCGGGGGTCGGGTCTTCGGGGTCGGTCAGGGTACGGCGGAGTTGGGCGCAGAAGGCGTCCACGGTTCCGTAGCGCCGCAGGATCTCGGCCAGCAGTTGCTGCGCGCTCGTCACCCTTCCCCCGCCTCTCGCCACCACCCTGCGCCCGGTGTCGACCGGGGTGTTGCGGTAGTGAAGGTCACGCCCGGACCAAGAGCTAGCCACCGGGAGTTCGGGCGAGACCTCCACCCCTCGATCTGGTCCGGGCAGTGCCCACACCCCCCGGACCGTCGACCACTGTAATGGGGCCTGATCAGGCAATTCGGGCATACGCGACTGTCGAGGGTGTGACGGATCGTGCCAAGTTCGAAACGGGGGGACCGGTCATGTGGAATGGGATGATTCGGGGCGAATCATTCGGGTGATGTGTTGTGCTGTTTGACAATTCGACGGGAAATTGACGCAGGTGGTCGGAATTGTCGGTTAGCGTGCCCACGTGGGAGTTCGGAGATCGACAGTTCGCGTACTGGTGACGGCTTCGATGGGGGTCGCGCTCACGGCGTTCGCGGGGGCGGGACATGCCGCGCCTGCCGGTGCGGATCAGTGTGGCGTGTGGACGGCCAGTCAGGTTGCCAGCGGATACGGGATGTTGGAGAGCCTGGGGTTCGACGGGCGGGGCGGGATGCTGCTGTCCGAGCAGGCTGTCAGCGGAACCGGGGGCGGCATACGGCGGTTGGGGGCTGAAGGGGAGCGCAGCACCGTGCTGGCGGATGTGAATGGGGCGGGAAAAATCAGCATTGTCGGGGATACCGCGTTTTTCACTACAGGGCTGAGTTTGCAGGCGAAGTTCTCCGGGAGTCCCGGTGGCATTCAGTCCGTCGATTTGGACAGTGGGGCGGTGCGGACCATTGCCGGTGGTCTGCGGGTGCCCAATGGGCTGGCGCAATTGCCGGATGGTGATTTCGTGGTCACCAGCGATATGGGGGACGACACCCGGCTGATGCGGGTGCGGGGCGGAGTCTCGGCGGGGCCGTACTCCTCGGCGGTGACCTCCACCAATGGGATTGCCTATGATGCTGCGCGGCAACGCCTTTACGTGTCGACGACCTTCGATTCGGTGACGGTGCTCGCGATGGTCGATACGGCTCGGCCGGAGGAGCCTACGCGGTTCGAGCTGCCTGGATTCGGACCCTTGAATGCGGCCGATGGCCTCACCATCGGGCCGGACGGCAAGGTGTATATCGCATTCAGTGTGGGCGGCAAGGTGGTTCGGGTGGACCCGGACGCCGGGCGGTGGTGCACGGTCGCGGAAAACCTGCCATTGAGCACCGGGGTGCAGTTCGGGAGTGGTCCGGGTTGGGATCGGAATTCCCTGTATGTCAGCAGCTACCTGGGTACGGTCACTCGGCTTACCCCGCGTTGAGCGGATCAGGCGGCACGAAACGCTTTGTCTCCCACTCGATCAGGGTCGGTGATATGGGAGAGGAACAGGCGCGCGGCGGGCGTCGGTGTCCGGGTGGTCACGGCGTGCCAGGGACGGTTCAAGGGGGTGCCTTCCACCGGGACGACCTCCAGGTAGTGATCGGCCACGTCCGATTCGATCGCATCGGAGTGAATCAGGGTGATGCCCAGGCCTTCCCGGGCAGCCGCCAGGGCCGCGCCGTGGGTGCCGAGGGTGAGGGTCGGCGGGCGGATCTGTAGCCGGTCGAACAGGGCGAGTGTGGTGTCCCGAGTGCCAGAGCCGGTGCCGCGCAGCAGCCAGGTCGCCTCGCAGGGGTCAGGCCAGCGGCCGGGTGCGCCGACCACGACCAGCTGGCTGGGGCGGCGGGCGCGGGTGACCAGGCCGCCATCGCGCGGTGGACGACCGGCTACGACGAGATCCGTTTCGTGGTGGGTCAATTCGAGGAACAGCACGTCCCGAGGCTGGATGGACAGGCCCAGTTCGATCTCCGGGTAGCGGTTCCGGAAGGTCGCCAGCAGCCGCAGCAGCACGTATTCGCCCGCCGTGGCCACCACCCCGATGCGCAGCCGCCCCGTTTCGGCCTCCCGCACGGCCGCATGCGCTTCCTTCATCAGCCCGAGGATGCTGCGGCAGTAGTCGGCGTAGACGCGCCCGGCTTCTGTGAGCGCAATACCGCGACCGGATTTCGCAATCAGTTTGGCACCCAACTGTTTTTCTATGTGCGCAACTGCCGCGGAAGCGGCCGCTTCGGTGATGTGCAACTGCGCGGCCGCACGCCGGATGCTGCTGTGCCGGGCTACGGCGAGAAAGGTTTCCATTCGCACCGCGCTCACCGTACCCATCTTCAAACGGTATCAAACACGACGAAATAGTTGAGTGAGACCAGGAACAATCGAATTGTTTGTCGATAACACCGCCGTCATCCTGGGAAACACAAGTGGCCCAACCCCGTTCGCAGGAGGAAAGATGGCCGGAGCTGCCGATGACCAGGATGGCGCGCGCGGCCGGTGGGATCCGGGCGTGCACTCGTATGCCTCGATGGGATACTACGCCCCCGACTATCAGCCCAGGGACACCGATGTCCTGGCCGTGTTCCGGGTGACGCCGCAGCCGGGCGTGGACCCGATCGAGGCGTCGGCTGCCGTCGCGGGCGAATCCTCCACGGCCACCTGGACGGTCGTGTGGACCGACCGGTTGACCGCTCACGACCGTTACCAGGCAAAGTGCTACCGGGTCGAGGAGGTGCCGGGCCGGGCGGGGGAGTACTTCGCCTATGTGGCTTATGATATCGACCTCTTCGAGGAGGGTTCGATCACCAATCTGACCTCCTCGGTCATCGGAAATGTATTCGGTTTCAAGCCATTACAGGCTTTGCGCCTGGAGGATATGCGAATTCCCGTGGCGTATGTGAAGACCTTTCAGGGTCCGCCGCACGGAATCGTCATGGAACGGGAATACCTGAACAAATACGGCCGCCCACTGCTCGGTGCGACGGTGAAACCGAAACTCGGTCTCTCGGCGCGCAACTACGGCCGCGTGGTGTACGAGGCCTGCAAGGGCGGCCTCGATTTCACCAAGGATGACGAGAACATCAATTCGCAGCCGTTCATGCGCTGGCGCGACCGCTACCTGTACGCCATGGAGGGCGTCAATCGCGCGACCGCGGAAACCGGTGAGCTGAAGGGGCATTACCTCAATGTCACCGCCGCCGACATGGAGGACATGTACGAGCGCGCCGAGTTCGCGAAATCCCTCGGCAGCGTGATCATCATGATGGATCTGACCGTCGGCTACACGGCCATGCAGTCCATGTCGAAGTGGGCGCGCCGCAATGGCATGCTGCTGCACCTGCATCGGGCCGGGCATTCCACCTACACGCGGCAGAAGACGCACGGCGTGAGCTTCCGGGTGTTGGCCAAGTGGTGCCGGTTGATCGGCGTCGATCACCTGCACGCGGGCACTGTCATCGGCAAGCTCGAGGGCGATCCGCACACGGTCAAGGGCTTCTATGACACCTTGCGCGACAACCACATTCCGATGAACCCGCGCAATGGCATCTTCTTCGACCAGGACTGGGCCAGCCTGCCCGGCGTCCTGCCGGTGGCCTCGGGCGGCATTCACGCCGGGCAGATGCATCAACTGCTCGACCTGTTCGGCGACGATGTGTGCCTGCAATTCGGCGGCGGCACCATCGGGCACCCGATGGGCATCGCCGCGGGCGCGGAAGCCAACCGCGTCGCCCTGGAGGCAGTCGTGAAGGCCCGCAATGAAGGCCGCGATCTCCTCAAGGAAGGCCCTGACGTGCTGCGCCGCGCGGCCGAACTCTGCAAGCCGCTCGAGGCCGCCCTCGCCGTCTGGGGCGATGTCACCTTCGAGTACACATCGACCGACGCCCCCGACGCCGTGCCCACGGTCACGCACTGAAAGACGAGGAACCGCAATGCATCTGCGTCACGGCACCTTCTCGCATCTGCCCGACTTCAGCGATGCCGATATCGCCGCCCAGGTCAGGTATGCGCTGCTCAATAACTGGCCGGTGTCCATCGAGTACACCGACGATCCGCATCCGCGCAATGTGTACTGGGAGATGTGGGGCCTGCCGCTGTTCGATCTGGACGAGCCCGATGGCGTGGTCGCCGAGATCAACGCCTGCCGGGCCACATTCCCGCGGCACTACATTCGGGTCAATGCCTACGACGCCTCCTATGGCAGGCAGACCACGGCATTGAGCTTCCTGGTGCAGCGGCCCGCCGAGGAACCCGGCTTCCGGCTGGACCGCACCGACACCAATGACCGACGCCAGAATTACGGCTTTCATCCCTATGCACTGGACGCTCGTCCTGGTGAAAGGTACGGCGGCTGAATGCCTTTGGTAACGGAAGGTCTATTGTGAGCGCGGAACGCCCCGCGACACCGAACGGCCGGGAACCTGCACCCGGTCGCCCGGGCGGTGGCTTCCAGATGCATCGGCCCGGGGCCACGAGCCCCGGCCCGTTGCACGGTACGGCCGCCGAGGATCCCCGACCAGGGGATTCGGCGGCGGCCGACCACCTGACTCCTTTGGCCGACGATGCGCTGCTCGACCTGTCCACGGATATCGCGGGCAAGGATGTCGAAGACACCCTGACTCGGCTCGATGCCGAACTGGTCGGCCTGGCCAATGTGAAGCGCCGCGTGCGCGAGATCGCCGCGCTATTGCTCATCGACCGCGCCCGCCAGCGATTCGGCCTGCAGGCCACTCGCCCCACCATGCACATGAGCTTCACCGGCGGCCCTGGCACCGGCAAAACCACCGTCGCCCTGCGCATGGCCGAGATGCTGCACGCCCTCGGCTACATCCGCAAACCCAAGGTGCACACGGTCACCCGTGACGACCTGGTCGGCCAGTTCATCGGCCACACCGCGCCCAAGACCAAGGAAGCCCTCGCCAAAGCCGCCGGGGGCGTCCTGTTCATCGATGAGGCGTACTACCTGTTCCGCCCGGAGAACGAGCGCGACTACGGGCAGGAGGTCATCGAAATCCTGCTCCAGGAAATGGAGAACGAGCGCACCAGCCTGGTGGTCATCTTCGCGGGCTACCCGGATCGCATGGAGACTTTCTTCTCCGCCAATCCCGGCCTGTCCTCGCGCGTCGCCCACCACATCGAGTTCCCCGACTACACCCACGCCGAACTCGTGGCCATCGCCGATCTCATGGTTCGCCAGGAGAACTTCCGCTTCGATGAGCCTGCGGCCCACGCGTTCTCGCACTACCTCCAACTGCGCATGACCCGCCCGCGCTTCGCCAATGCCCGCAGCGTGCGCAATGCCCTCGACCGCTGCCGGCTGCGCCAAGCCAAACGCCTGGTCGAACTGCACCGGCCGGTCAGCCGCACCGATCTGATCACCCTGACGGACAGCGACGTCTACGGCAGCAGTGTGTTCGGCGACGCCCCCGCAGCGGAGGGGGCTTCCCAGTGAGGAAATGAGCAGGCGTATGCCCGAAGGATTGAAGACCCTCACCCGGTACACCATTGAGCAGGAGCATCGCCATCCCGGATCGTCCGGGGAGTTCTCGGCCTTGCTGAACGTGCTCGCCACCGCCACCAAAATCATTGCCAACCAGGTGACCCGGGGCGCGATCGTGGGATCGCTGGGCGCGGCCGAGGCCGACAATCTGCCTATCACCGTGCATCGCAAGATGGATGCCATCGCACACGACGTGATGGTGGCCGAAAGTCAGTGGACCGGGCCCTTGTCGGCGCTGCTGTCCGAGCAGATGAGTGGGATTCACGCGGTGCCGACGGAGTATCGGCGGGGCAAGTATCTGCTGGCATTCGATCCGCTGGACGGCTCGAGCAATATCGACGTGAATTTGCCGGTGGGAACGATATTCAGTGTGCTGCGGGCACCCGAGGATGGGCGGGAGCCGGAGGGGGACGACTTCCTGCAGCCGGGCATGCAGCAGGTGTGTGCGGGGTTCACGCTGTACGGTCCCGCGACCATGCTGGTGCTCACGACCGGGAATGGCGTGGATGGGTTCACTCTCGACCGCGAAGTGGGGGCGTTCGTGCTCACGCATCCGCGCATGCGGATTCCCGAGGACACTTCGGGATTCGCGATCAATGCCGCCAATGAGCGATTCTGGGAGCGGCCCGTGCGGCGGTATGTGCACGAATGCCTGGAGGGCGTGGAGGGGCCTCGGGGGCGGGATTTCAATATGCGGTGGGTCGCCTCGCTGGTGGCCGATACATTCCACATTCTGACGCGCGGCGGGCTGTACATGTATCCGCGCGATACCCGGCATCCGGCGCGGCCCGGACGGGTGTCATTGCTGTACGGGGCGAATCCGATCGCCTTCATTGTCGAACAGGCTGGGGGAGCGGCCATTACCGGGCATGAGCGGGTGCTTCAGGTGCAGCCGGAGGCGCTGCATCAGAAGATTCCATTCATCTTCGGTTCCCGGAACGAAGTTCAGCGCATCGAGCGCTATCACCGGGAGCCGGAGGAGGGGCCCGTATTCGACGCCTCGCTGTTCGGGACGCGCTCGCTGTTCCGTTCGGCGGGGCGCTGAGTGATGTCGTAATTCGTTGTCCGACAATCGAGGAGGTGCCATGTCGGTCAAACATCCCGTGGTCGCGATCACCGGGTCGTCCGGTGCGGGGACGACCAGTGTCACGCGAACCTTCCAGGAGATATTCCGCCGCGAGGGAATCACCGCGGCCATCGTGGAAGGGGATTCGTTCCATCGCTACGACCGCAACGAGATGCAGCTGGCCATGGCCGAAGCCGAACAGACTCGGAATCTGCACTTCTCGCATTTCGGGCCGGAGGCGAATCTGCTGAAGGAGCTGGAGGCCTTGTTCCGCGACTACGGGGAAACCGGGGTCGGCACGGTGCGCCGATATCTGCACGATGACGGGGAAGCGAAACCGTACGGGCAGCCGCCGGGGACATTCACGCCGTGGGAGGAGCTGTCACCGGGCAGTGACCTGCTGTTCTATGAGGGCCTGCACGGTGCCGGGGTGACCGATGGCGTCGATTGCGGCCGCTATACCGATCTGCTGGTCGGCGTGGTGCCCATCGTGAATCTCGAGTGGATTCAGAAGGTGCACCGCGACAAGACCGAACGCGGCTACTCCAGCGAAGCCATCATCGACACCATTCTGCGGCGCATGCCCGACTACGTGAAGCATATCTGTCCACAGTTCTCCCGGACCTATGTGAATTTCCAGCGTGTACCAACGGTGGACACCTCGAATCCGTTTACCGCCCGGACCATTCCGACCGCGGACGAGAGTTTCGTGGTGATCCGATTCGCCGACCCGAAGGTGATCGACTTCCCGTATCTGCTGTCCATGCTGCATGATTCGTTCATGTCGCGGCCCAACAGCATTGTCGTGCCTGGCGGCAAGATGGACTTGGCCATGCAGCTCATCTTCACGCCACTGATCCTGCGGCTGATGGATAAGCGGCCGAAGCGGCTGCGCTGAAAGCTGGTCCGCCCAAAAGAAAACCGGCGACCGCCTCGAGTCGAGGCAGCCGCCGGATGGGGTACTGGAATCAGGCGTCGGCCGGAACATCCTTGGCCGCACTCTTCACCTGGAACGCGGAGACGATCTCCATGATGCCGATGACGATCAGCCACCAGCCCGCCACCAGCGTCAACGCGACGATCGAGGTGAACGGCGAGGCGATCAGGATGCCGCCGCCGGCCACCAGCACGATGCCGAAGAAGATCATCCAGCCGCGGCCCGGCACGCCGTCCGCCGATATCCCGACGAGTAGCGAACTCACACCGCGGAAGATCCAGCTGATGCCGATCCAGATGGCCAGCAGCAGAACCGCCGTGGCCTCGCCCTTCTCATGCCAATCGTGGAAACACAGAAAGCCCAGGATCAGCGAAAGAATGGCGCTCACGAAAAAGAGAATCCGCATCCCGGGGCTGAGGTGCATCCCGAATGCGGCGATGAGCTGGAGTACACCGGACACGACCAGGTAGACGCCGAAGAGGATGCCCGCAACCAGGATGGTCTTACCTGGCCACGCGAGGATCAGGATTCCGAGAACGATGGACAGGACGCCGGTGACCAGGATCGACTGCCAAGCACTCCGGGCCAGAGCATGAACCGGCCCTTCGAAAACTTCCTCTTTGCTGGTTGTCATGATTTGGAGAATATGCCCAGTTAGAGGGCTTTGCGGTTTATTTGCTCGGTGTTGCGGGGTTGTGATCCGCGTCGACCGCCTTCACTTTCCGCGATTGCTGCCGTCGAACCCAGCGAATGTCCGCACGCCAGGTATACACCGCGACCAGGGCCGATCCGATCACCGCGGCATCCAGCATGAATGGGCCATCCACCACCAGGCTCACCAAACCGCCGATGAGCGCGCCACACGCGAACGAGGCGTATTGCACGGCGTAACCCAGCCAATCGCGCACGGTGCCGCCGCCCGCCACATGCCGCTCGACGCCCTGCATGAACTTGACCAGCGTGCCCGTCACATACGACACCGGAATCGCCACCTCGCCGTTCTTCACGAACGAGGTATTGAGCGCGCCCATTCCGAAGGCCACGAACAGGATTGGCGCGAGACCGATGCCGACCTCGTGCCTCTCCTGAATGGTGTCGGCGATGACCGCGCAGATGAGGGCAGCGGTCGTGAGCATGGTCGCGCCGTGCGGATGGTTGTGCCACCAGAAGCGCCGGCACAGCGAGGCGAAGAAGACACCGGCCAGGAAGCAGACAATGAGCAGCGCGGCGCTCTTCGCGATGGTGTGGTCGCCGACGAAGCTGCCGATGATCGCGCGCTCGGTATTGCCGGTCATGAAGGTGACGAAGTAACCGGCCGAATGCGCATAGGCGGCAGCGCCGACGAAGCCCGCCAGCATCAGGAGCGCCGTGGACAGACGCGCCTCCAGATCCCAGAAGGGGCTCGGGGAATCGACATCGGTGGAGGTCATGACGACCAGGCTAGCAATGGATCAGCTATCGATCAGGGAGGTGAAAAGCGACGGCTGACCTCACGCCGAGGGTGCGGTACAGTGCATATGTTAACCGGAATTCTCATCCGGTCAGGTAGCGCGAACAAGGAGAAGCCATGACCTCCGCCGTCATTGTCGACGTCGTCCGCACACCCTCGGGCAAGGGCAAAATTGGTGGTGGACTGTCTGAAGTGCATCCCGCGACACTGCTCTCCGGGGTGCTCGAATCGCTGGTCGAACGCACCGGAATCGATCCCGCGCTGGTCGATGATGTGATCGGCGGTTGCGTCACGCAAAGTGGCGAGCAGGCGTTCAATATCTCGCGTACCGCGGTGCTGGCGGCGGGATTCCCGGAGTCTGTGCCGGCCACCACAGTGGATCGGCAGTGCGGATCGAGCCAGCAGGCCGCGCACTTCGCCGCGCAGGGGGTGATGTCGGGGGCTTATGACATTGCCATCGCGTGCGGTGTGGAATCCATGTCGCGGGCGCCCATGTTCTCGAATGCGCAGGGTAAGGACGCCAATCGCGGGCCGATCGCGCATCGGTATCCGGATGGGCTGGTGCAGCAGGGGATTGCGGCCGAGGTCATCTCGGCGCGATGGAAGTTCGACAGGAATGCGCTGGATGAGTTTGCGGCACGGTCACATCGGCTGGCCGCGCAGACCGCCGCGAACGGTGGATTCGATAACGAGATCGTGGCCGCGGGGACTTTGACCGCCGACGAAACCATTCGCGCGACGACGACCGTCGAGGGGCTGGCCGGGCTGAAGCCCGCCTTCGCCGATGCCGAATTCAAGGCGCGATTCCCGGAAATCGAATGGTCCATCACCCCCGGCAACTCCTCGCCGCTCACCGATGGCGCGTCCGCCGCGCTGATCATGAGCGAGGAGAAGGCCGCCCAGCTGGGCCTGAAGCCGCGCGCACGGTTCCACTCCTTCTCGGTGATCGGCGATGATCCGCTGCTCATGCTGACCGCCGTCGTGCCCGCCACCCGCAAGGTGCTGGCGCGAGCGGGGCTGTCCATCAATGACATCGACGCCTACGAAGTCAATGAGGCGTTCGCGCCGGTGCCGCTGCTGTGGGCGCAGGAGGTCGGGGCGGATCTCGCCAAGTTGAACCCGCGCGGCGGTGCCATCGCCCTCGGTCATCCGCTGGGCGCGTCCGGCATCCGGATTCTCTCGACCATGGTCAACCACTTGGAGCAGACCGGCGGCCGCTATGGCCTCATGACCATGTGCGAGGCGGGCGGGCTGGCGAACGCCACCATTATCGAACGACTCTGAGGGATTGAGGCGCGTCTCCGGCGTCCTGTGTCGGTGCCAGTCCGTAGGGTGAACTGGCGCGAGTTTCGATCATATGGATGCTGGAGGCGCGGTGCGGGTTTCGTGGGATCAGGTCTTTGCCTGGCGGATGCGGCGACAATTCGTGCTGCCGCGGGGGGACGTGGATGCCGTGGGGGTCGCGGAACGGCTGTGTGGGGTGCAGGCACAGGTGACTTCGGCCGCGGAAACCGCTGTGGCGCTTCGGTGCACGGCGGGGGAGACGGGCTCGGTGGTGCGGGCGCTGGCGGATCGGAAGTTGGTGAAGACCTGGGCCATGCGCGGGACTCTGCATGCGCTCACTCCGGAGCTCGGGGTGGCCGCGCTGTCGCTGATGGGGTCGGCGCGGACCTGGGAGAAACCAGCCTGGACCAGGGCTGCCGGTGCGACACCCGAAGACGTCGCGGCACTGGTGAAGGCTGTCGGCGAAATCCTCGATGGCACCGTCCTCACCCGTGAGGAACTGGTCGCGGCCATCGTCGCCGAACCGCGCTTTCACCCGCTCGAGGCGCACCTTCGCTCCGGCTGGGGTTCGATGCTCAAGCCCTTGGCCTGGCAAGGTGCCCTGTGCCATGGCCCCGCACAAGGCAATCGGGTCACCTTCGCCAACCCGGCCCACCTGATTCCCGAGTGGCCCGGGATTCCGGATCCGGACGATGCTGCCGCTGTGCTCATCCCGGCTTACCTGGGCGTCTACGGCCCGGCCACGCCGGACATCTTCGATACCTGGCTGACTCGTAACTTTCTACGGAAAGCTACTGTGCGGCGGTGGTTTTCGAACCTGGGGGATCGGCTGACCGAAGTTGAAGTTGAAGGCCGGAGCGGGTTCATTCTCACTGAGCATGCCGACGAGCTGGCGGCTACGAAACCTGTGGCCTCGGTCAATCTTCTTGGGCCGTTCGATCAGTACGTGTTGGGGCCTGGGACTGGGGACACGGCCTTATTGCCTGCGGAACACCGGTCGAAGGTGAGTCGGGCGGCGGGTTGGATCTCGCCATTGGTCCTCGTCAATGGACGGATCGCGGGGACTTGGGAAAGCAGCGGTGAGGGCCTGGCTGTATCCATGTTCGACGGGGTCCCGGCTCCGATGGCGAAGTTGAAGCGCGAAGCGCAGCATGTCGCCCGGGCCTTGGGACAGGCGGGTCTGACGGTTACTTCGGGTTAGAACCAAGAACTAGAGACATCTCGGCCGCAGATCCTCTACTCGGCCTTCGGCCTCGGGATGGCTCTTTAGTGGCGGGCCGGGGGGAGCAGGTCGGGGTCGTGTGCGCCTGGGCCGAGTTGTAGGCGGAGTTCCTTCAGGTGGACGGGGTCGCCGCATTCGGAGCAGGCGGGCTGGACGGTCATGGTGTGGCCGCAGGATTTGTGGGTGGATTGTATGGGTGGGCCGTCGGGGGCGGCCCAGTCGTCGCCCCACTGCCGCATGGCGGTGACGACTGTCCAGAGGGCGCGGCCCTTCTCGGTGAGGTTGTAGTCGTAGCGGACCGGGTTGTCCTGGTAGGGGGTCTTCTCCAGGATGCCTTGGGCGACAAGGTGTTCCAGTCGCTGAGTGAGGACGTTGCGGGCGATGCCGAGGCGGGAGCGGAAGTCGTCGAAGCGGGTGACGCCGAAGAGTGCGTCCCGGATGATCAGCAGCGTCCACCATTCGCCGACCGCCTCCAGGCATTGGGCGATCGAACAGTTCATGTCCTCGAAGCTGACGCGGCGCATGTTCACAGCATAGTCGGTTGCGTCAAGAGACTGACTTCCCCTATCGTCCGTTGCATGAAACAACTCACTGGGACCTCGGTGCGAACACGGTTCGCGCTCACCGAGACTGCCGACCGAGCCTGGGAGGCGACGGTCGATGAGTCCTGGCGAGGGATAACCGAATCATCAGCGAGTTAGGGACAACAGTGAATAGCGTTGAAGTACAGGAGGATCGGCGAACCGTCGATTCTCGGGTGGTGCTGGGCATCGTGGCCGTCGGAGTACTGCTGTCGAGCCTGGATTTGTTCATCGTGAATGTGGCGCTGCCGAAGATCGCGGAGGATTTCGCGGGGTCGCAGATCAGTGGGCTGTCGTGGGTGCTGAATGCGTACGCGATCGTGTTCGCGGCGCTACTGGTACCAGCCGGGCGGCTCGGTGACCGGGGGAGTAATCGGACCACTTTCCTGGTCGGGCTGGGTGTCTTCGTGCTCGGGTCGGCGCTGTGCGCGGTCGCGTGGAATACGGGTGCGCTGGTCGGATTCCGCGTCTTGCAGGCGGTCGGCGGGGCACTGCTCACCCCGGCCTCGCTCGGTTTGGTGCTGACCGCGACCCCGCCCGAGAAGCGGGCCATGGCGGTGCGGCTGTGGGTGGCGTTCGGTGGTCTGGGAGCCGCGCTCGGGCCGGTGTTCGGTGGCCTGCTCGTCGAAGTGCATTGGCGCTGGGTGTTTTTGGTGAATGTGCCGATCGGGATTGTCGCGCTGATCATCGGATGGCGGTTGCTGCCGTCCACTCGCGGTGACGGTGGCGCGCTGCCGGACGGGCTCGGGGCGCTGAGCCTGATCGGGGCGGTCGCCTCTTTGATCCTGGCGCTGGTGAAGGGTACGGATTGGGGTTGGACCTCGACCGGTGTTCTCACGTCGTTCGTCGTCGCGGCCGTGCTGGCGGCGGTGTTCGTGACTTCCTCGCGGCGGCACCACAGTCCGGTCGTGGATCCGGCTCTGCTGCGCCTGCCGAACTTCGCGCTCATGGTCGGCAATGCGGTGCTGTTCAATATCGCGTTCGCGGGGATGCTGTTGTCGGTGGTGCTGTGGGCCCAGAACGTCTGGGGCTGGTCGGCTTTGAAGACCGGCCTGGCCATCGCACCCGGGCCCCTGATCGTGCCGATCGTGGCCGTCCTTGCGGGGCGGTTCATTGCCAAGATCGGTGCGGGCCCGGTCATCGCCGCGGGCGGCGTGATCTTCGCGGCCGGAATCGTTTGGTGGGCACTGGCTGTCACCCTGACACCTGATTACGCGGGCGGGCTGCTCGGCGGCATGCTGGTGACCGGACTCGGGGTGGGCCTCACCATGCCGACGACCTTCGCGGCCGGTACCGCCGGACTCCCGCCACAGCGCTTCGCGACCGGATCGGCGGTGCTGAGCATGGCTCGACAGCTCGGATTGGCTGTCGGCGTAGCGGTTTTCGTGGCCGCTCTGGGTTCGCCCATCGGGCCTGATGCGACGCTCGAGGCGTTCCAGCGCGGCTGGTACGTGATCGCGATTGCCGCGGCGGCCGCCGGTCTGACCGGATTGGCCGCACGAATGCCGCGCCCCGCCGTTGCGCAAGCTACCGCGGTAGCGTAACCACATCCGCCGAAAGACTGGGTCACCCTCAGGGTTTCCCAGGGTGGGATTCAGGGGTAGTTCGGATGTTTCACCTGCCCCTGATCCCTACCGTCGGAGTATGCGAATCATGCCGATGGTGACAGTGCTCGCGCTCGGCGCGGCGGCAGGATGCTCGACCATGGCGACCACCACGCCGAAGACAATCACCAGCACCCCGGTTGCGGTGTCGCCCAAGCGAGTAGGCGAGGTCCGCTCCGATATCGACGCCCTCGTCCGCTCCGGCTTCACCGGTGTCATCGCGACTCTGACCGAGAACGGCCAGACCGTCACCCTGACCGCAGGCGTAGCCGACCGCACCACCAACGCCTCCATCCCCCTGGCCCCACCCCAGGAAGTCCGAGTCGGCAGCATCGCCAAAACCTTCGTAGCCTCGATCACCCTGCAACTGGTCGCCGAAGGCCGAGTCCACTTGGACGACCCCGTGGACACCTACCTCCCCGGCCTCCTCACCGGCAATGGCGTGGACGGCCGCAACATCACCGTCCGCCAACTCCTCCAACACCGCAGCGGCCTACCGGAATTGACCGATACCGACATAGACGAATACCGCGCCGGTGTCCAAGGCCTCACCTACACCCCCGCCCAAGAGGTCGCCCTAGCCCTGACCCTCCCCGCACAATTCGCCCCCGGCACGCGGTTCAAGTACACCAACACCAACTACATAGTCGCGGCCATGCTCATCGAAAAAGTAACGGGCCGCCCCTATTCCGAAGAACTGGCCGCACGCATAACCACCCCACACGGACTGCCCGGCACCTACCTCCCCGCCACCGGCGAACTCGACCTCCGCACCCCCCACCCCCAGGGCTACGCCACCATCAACGGCGTCCGCACCGACGTAACCCGCACAGAACCCTCCGTCCCCTGGGCCGCCGGAGGCCTCGTCTCCACCGGCGCCGACCTCAACCGCTTCTACCTGGCCCTCCTATCCGCCCAGGTAGTCCCCACCCCACAACTCCAAGAAATGCTCACCCTCCAACCAGAAGACCCCCAACTCGAGGCCCGCTACGGAATAGGCATAGCCTCCACCGACCTGACCTGCCCCACCCAATATTTCGGCCACAACGGCGGCATCACAGGCTTCAGCACCATAACCGGCGCCACCAAGGAAGGCCGAGCAGTAACCATAACCATCACCGACAGCGTGGACTCCGAGCTGAACATCAAAGACCTGATCAGCCACGCCCTCTGCCCCTGACCGGATTTCACCCTTGCCTCGCGCCTCCATCCCGGGCAAGCTACTACTCAATGTAGTAGCTTGCCGTGTGATGGAAATGGAGTTGAGACAATGGATTTCACCCAATGCTGTGTCGTCGGCGGCGGTCCGGCAGGCATGATGGCGGGCCTGCTACTGGCCCGCGCCGGAGTGAAAGTTACCGTCCTCGAGAAGCATTCCGACTTCCTGCGCGACTTCCGTGGTGACACCGTGCACCCTTCGACCCTCCGTCTGCTCGACCAGCTCGGATTGGGGGAGCGCTTCGCCCGCCTCCCGCAGCGCAAACTCGAGCGAATGCACATGCGCATCGCGGACCGCACCGTGGTGGTCGCCGACTTCACCCGCATCCCGGGTCGGCATCGCTGCATCGCCATGGTTCCGCAGTGGGACTTCCTGGATCTGCTCGCCGACGCGGCCAGCGCCGAACCCACCTTCACCCTCCGCATGGCCACCGAATTCACCGGACTTCGAACCGAATCCGGCCGCGTGACCGGCGTCGAGTTCCGCACCCCCGATGGTGCCAGCGAAACCCTGGCCACCGACCTCGTCCTGGCCTGCGACGGCCGCGACTCCACCGCTCGCATCGCCGCCGGGCTGCACCAAACCATGTACGAGGTTCCCATGGACGTCTGGTGGTTCCGCATCCCCTCAGAAGAAGCGGGCGACCGCCACGACTCCCAGGTCTTCGCCCGCTTCGACAATGGCCGCGCCGCGGTCACCCTCGACCGGGGCGACTACCACCAAACCTCCTACCTCATCCCCAAGGGTGCCGATGAGCGCCTCCGCGCCAACGGAATCCAATGGCTCCGCGACGAACTGGCCACCCTCTTCGACTGGCCTGCCACCCTCCTCCAATCCTTGAACTCCTGGTCCGACGTCAAACTCCTGGAGGTAACCATGGGCCACCTCCCCACCTGGCACACCCCCGGCCTCCTCTGCCTTGGCGACGCCGCCCACACCATGTCCCCAATAGGCGGAGTCGGCGTCAACCTAGCCATCCAAGACGCAGTGGCCGCCGCCCGCCTCCTAGCCACCCCACTCCGCACCGGCACCCTGAACTCCGCACACCTGGCAAAAGTCCAACGCCGCCGCCAATTCCCCACCACCTTCACCCAAAAATCCCAACTGAACGAACACAACACCCTCATCCGCCCCTGCCTGAACGGCACCCTAACCAAGATCCCCACCCCCCTCCGCCTAATAAACCGCATCCCACCCCTAACCGGTTTATCCGCCTACATAGGCGGCATAGGCCTCCGCCCAGAAAAAGCCCCCACCTTCGCCCGCCCATAACCCGCCGAGAAATCCGTGAGCATGCAGTGGTGGGGGCAAACGTCGAGAAGGTCCCGCCACCATTGCATGCTCGTCACCTCAATTGATGGGTTTCTACTGCCAGGGTGAGGAGTTCGGGCATGTGGGGGCCGTCTGTGGCGGATAGGTGGAGGGCTTCCTTCAGGGGGAACGCCTGGACCTCCAGGATTTGTTCGGCGTCGGCCGGATTGGTGGGTGGGCCGGTGAGGACAACATCGGCTGTGCACCAGAGCCAGGCTTTGCGGGGGTGGGGTTGCCAGGGGCGGTAGGGGGTTGGGCGGTCGGAGATTGCGTGGTGGGCGCCGAATTGGTGGATGGGGCCGGACAATTCGGCTCCGGCTTCTTCCTCGAGTTCGCGGACCAGGCAGTCGTGGATGGATTCGGAGGCTTCGCGGGTGCCGCCGGGGACTATCCAGAAGTCGCGGGCGTCTCGGCACAGGACTATGCGGTCGTTCACGAAGGCGAATACGTGGATGTTGGTGACCAGTTCGTCGGGTGGGAGGTCGGTGGAGAATTGGACGTCCAGGCCGCCCCATTCCCAGCGGGCGGGTGTGTGTAGGAGGGGGTAGCGGTCGGCGACGGTCATGAGTCGACGGTAGCGGGGGCGCGATGGATGCGCCTGGGGCCGATACCCGCCTCACCGAGTAGAACCAGTTTCAGTATGGTTCCCACATGGCCTTCGTCATCGACAACACCGTGGAGATCGAAGCACCCGCCGAGCTGGTCTGGCAGGTGCTCACCGACGTCGACAACTACGGCGAGTGGAACCCATTCGTCCCCGAGTGCAAGACCACCCTGGAACCGGGCACCCCGATCGATATGCAGGTGCGCCTGGTCGGTCCGAAGCCGCGCGCGCAGCGTGAATACATCAAGACCCACACGCCGGGCAGTGAATTCAGCTACGGCATGAAGCCCGCGCCGCTGGGCCTGCTGAGCAGCATTCGGCAGCACACCCTGACTCCGCTGGGCGATGGCCGCACCCGCTACGAATCGCACTTCCAGCTGAACGGCCCGCTGTCAGTGGTGGTCGGCGGCCTGATGAGCAAGGCGCTGCACAAGGGTTTCAATGGCATGACCGACGGCCTGAAGCAGCGCGCCGAAACCCTGGTGCGCGGCTAGCTCTTTCGCGGGCAGTTCCGCCGCCATGGAAGTCCGGTTCGCCGCGACGCAATGGCGGCGGATGTCATGCCTCGAACGGTACGACATTCCCGAACGCGTCGCGGGTACCGCTTTCGTTTTCGATCGCTGCCGCCAGGTCTTCGACGGCGGACCAGGTTTGTGGTTGCCCGTCTTCCAGATTCCCGATGGTGTACCAAGTAGCCGTGCCACGGTAGCGGACCAGTCCCTTACCGGAATAGTCCAGTGTGACATCGAGATTCCCCGAAACCGTTCCCTCTTCCCGGGTCATCACGGCTGCTTCGCTCTGGATCTCGACGATGGCGACTATGTGAACTCTCCTCGGTCGATACAGTCCTTCACTGCGGTGCGCAGCGCGGCTTGTTCCTTGGAATCAACGTTCAGTCCGTACTTTACTTTGACCCTCAGGTACTGCCCGAGATAGCCACACCGGTAATTGCCCGGGGGCAGATAGGTCGACGGGTCCTGATCACCCTTGGACCGGTTCGCCGTCGGGTCGGAGGCGACGAGGTTCATGGAGTCGTTGGCAATCCGGCGTCGGGTGTCGTCGTCCTTGTTGGAGGCACCCGAACGCCACGCTTCGGCCAGCGCCACAATGTGGTCGACGTCCATGGCCGCCGAGTCGGTGGTGAACTTGTAGGGCTTGAGCGCGTTGGTCTTCTTGTCGGGCACCCCGTACTGGTCACGCCACCCACCGTCGGAGCCGACGGTCAGCTTGCAAGTAGCGGGATCCAATTTCACCGAGCCGACCGAGTCACGCAGCATCAGGACTTCGCGGGTGGTGCAGCGGCTGTACTGAGCGAAGGCGTCGCCGAATCCGTGCTCGGGCTTATTGGTGTCCCAGTGCGGGAACTTCTCGCGGCTGTAGCCGGTCATCGGCAATTCGTCCGCCACTACGAGTTTCGTCAGCAGACCGTTCATCTCCTGCGCGGTGGCCACCGGCCCGCCCGATCGATTCGTATCCTTGCTGCTCGACCCGCTGCCGCCCCAATGTTCGAGCACTGCCGCAGCGACGATCAGCGCCACCACGAAGCAGATCGAAACGAACGCCCCCAGGGCTTTCTTCGTCCCGCTGGACTTACCGAAACTCGGCAGCTTCACCATGACTCACCACCGCAGTTCTGAATCGGGAGGGTTTCCAATAGCTCTCGCGCCCGGGACACATCGGCGGTGAGCGGGGTGCGTGACGGCTCATTCTGCAACATATCCCGACCACCGTCGCAATCCACTACCCGAAACAGCAAGCCACACGGTCGGTTCGGAGACAGGTCTCACATGCCCATGGAACCTGGGTCCCAGGAATCGGGGCTGTCGGCGAACACGACGCTACCTACATACTGACTGCCGCCAAGATCGAGAACAACGGAGTCGCATATGAATTCGAAGAAGATGCTGGGCACCCTGGTCGTGTCGGCCGCACTGATCGCCCCCGCGAGTGTCCTGATCGCCCCGGCCCAAGCCACTGTGTTTTCTCAAGAAGCCCCCGCAGCGCAGCAGATCGACGGCACCGGATCCGCCAGCGGCTCGGCCTCCTACGCGGGCGACGCCCTGAAGTTCCTCACCTGTCTGCTGGGCGGCAGCTTCACCGGATCCAAGTACCCGCTCTGCTGATGAAAAACGCTATCCCGCAGAGGGGATAGCGTCGGACTTCTCGGGATCGTCGCGCCGCCACCAAGATCGGCGCGACGATCCATGCGGAATCAGGCGTTGTTGAGTTTGTTCAGCCGCTCGCAGGATTCGAGGTACTCGGTGATCAGCCGCTGCACCACATCGGTGGAACGCTCCACCTTGTTCATCATCCCGACGACCTGGCCGACCGGATTGAAGTTCACGTCCTTGGCCTGCTCCGGGTAGCGGTGGCCACGCTTGACGCCATCCAGGGCGACCATCATCTGCAAGGGCATGCCCAGCGGGTTCGGGGTGTCGGTCTGCTCCCAGGCTTCGGTCCAGTCGTTCTTGAGCATGCGGCAGGGCTTGCCGGTCCACGACCGTGAGCGCACGGTGTCGGAGCTGGTCGCGTCGATGTAGGTCTGCATCTGAGCGGGCGGCACATTGGCCTCCTCCACCGTCAGCCACAGCGACCCGGTCCACGCACCGGCCGCACCCATGGCCAGCGCCGCGGCAACCTGACGGCCATTGCCGATGCCACCCGCGGCGAGCGCGGGCATATCCCCGATGGCGTCCACGACCTGCGGCCACAACACCATGGAAGCGACCTCGCCACAGTGGCCGCCACCCTCGGTGCCCTGCATGACCACGAAGTCCAGGCCCGCGGCCTTGTGATTGAGCGCGTGCTTGACCGACCCGCACAGCGCCCCGATGAGGCGACCGGAGTCCTGGATCTGCTTGATCACGTCATCGGGCGGGGTGCCCAGGGCATTGGCGACCAGCTTGGCCTTGGGGTGCTTCAGAATCACCTCGATCTGCGGGGCGACCGTGGTGGCGGTCCAGCCCAGCAGCTGATTGTGGCGCTCCTCCGGCGGCAGATGCGGCACGCCGTGATCATTGAGCAGCTTCTCCGCGAAATCGCGGTGCCCCTGCGGAACCAGTTTGGCCAGTTGAGCTTCCAGCTCCTCCGGCGACAGCCCCTCGACGCCCTTGCCCTCGTACTTGGACGGAATAACCAGGTCCACGCCGTAGACACCGGTCACATGCTCATCCAGCCACTGCAACTCCACTTCCAGCTGCTCGGCGGTGAACCCGACCGCGCCGAGCACGCCCAATCCGCCGGCATTGCTGACCGCGGCGGCCACGTCGCGGCAGTGGGTGAAGGCGAAGATGGGGACATCGATGCCCAGGCGATCGCAGATCTCGGTACGCATGGTGTGGTGGGCTCCTCTAACTTTCCGGCTCTGGAATGTCGTTGCCACCACGTTAGAACATGTTCTACATTTCGACCAGACCTGCCAAGCCGGTCAGTTGTTCAATCCAAGCAACATGTTCTAGTTACCGGGGTGCGAGCAGCTCGTCCGCCAGGAGGTCATCAAAGAGCAGCTGATCCACCGGAGGCACCCGAGGCCGATCCGCATAGGTGAACCAGGCAATCTCATCAATCTCACTACTGGCCTGGATGGTCCCCGAGTACTCCGCCGTGTAGCAGGCCATCCGCACCACAGCATCCGGAATCAGAGCCTCATAGGTCCCCACATGCTTCACGGACCCCTGCACCAACTCAACCGTCAACTCCTCCAGGATCTCCCGAACCAGAGTCTCCAGATCAGTCTCGTCCCCCTCCCTCTTCCCCCCGGGGATATAGAAGACGTCCTTCCCCCGAGGCCGAGCACACAAAATCTGCCCCTCCACGATGTGCACCCAAGCCACAGTGTCAATCAGTTGCTGTCCCCGCTCAGTCCACATCCCCGCACCCTATCCGCACGAGCATGCACTGGCCGAGAGCTGTTCTCGGCGTTTGCCCCAGCCATTGCATGCTCGTCGGGGATCGCGGCTTGGACTCGGGCCAGGAGGGAGTGGGGGCGGTGGCGTAGGTGGTCTGCGGAGGCTCGGATTATTGTCCAGCCGAGGGAGTGGAGGAGGGCGTGGCGGTCTATGTCCCAGGAGTGTTGGGATTTGTTGGTCCAGTGTTGGGCACCGTCGTATTCGACTGCCAGTTTCCATTTTCGCCAGCCCATGTCGAGGCGGACTGTGCGACCGCCGGGGAGGGTCACTCGGATTTGGGTTTCTGGGCGTGGGAGGCCGGCCGCGGTAAGGAGGAGGCGGGTTCGGGATTCCTGGGGCGATTCCGCGCCGGGGTCGACGTGGGTCAGGACAGTGCGGAGGGTGTTGTTGCCTCGCGCGCGCTTGTGGTGGCCACAGATTTCGGCTATCTCTTCCGGGCGAACGAATGTGACGTTGCAGAGTGCGTCCAGTGCCTCGACAGCCTGGTTGAATGGCAGGCGTCTGCCGAGGTCGTAGCCCGTTCTTGCCGGAGTTGTGACTCGCATTCCGGAGATCCACTGAACCTCTCCGGGGTGGATATCATATTGCCGGGCAATGATTCCCGCCGGTGGGCGGGTTATGCCCTGGGCGGCCAGCTCGACGGGCTCGTTGACGAACCAAGTCACGCCATGGAGGGCGCTGGCAGAGAATCCGGTGAGGATTGCCCGACCCTTCGCCCAGCAGGCAGCGGCGTGGACTCTAGAGCGGGCATCCAGGTCAACACCCTTGCGCACGTAGACGTCTGGATGGATGCGCTGAAACTCCTTGCGCAACTGCCATTCGCTGACCACGCCTGCTCGTACCGCTTCGGTGCCACAAAACGGTTCGTCGAGTCGCATATACCAACTGTGACCGGTCCGCCTGACATGCGCTTCGGGTTATCCACAGGTAAACGATCAATTCGGGCTTGAAACCGGTTGATCCACAGGGGAAATAGCGCAGCGGTGTGGCGTCAGGCTTGTGGGACAGCCTGATCGGCCAGCATGTGGATGGCTCGGTCTATGCGGGAGGTGTCGCCGGTTATCCAGAAGTCTTGGATCAGGCCTCGGATGCCGGAGATCAGGAGGGTGGCTGCGGCTTCGGGGTCGGGGTGGGTGGGGGTTATGCGGGTTAGGGCTGAGGTTAGGGCGGTTATGAGGACTTTGATGGCGTCTGTGGCATAGGGGTGGAAGGGGGAGTTGGGGACTGTTGCGGCGCCTAGGACTTGGAGGAGGACCCGGAGGCTGGTGCGGGCTGGGCCGGTGGTGTTGAGGGTGTAGGAGGCAGTCAGGCGGGTGCGGAGGGTTTCGGGGTCTTGGATGTCGGCGAACATGGCGGAGATGTTGGGGCGCTGGGTTTCCAGGGCGGCTATGAGCATGTGCTCTTTGGTGCCGAAGTAGTGGATGAGCATGCGGGAGCTGGTGCCGAGGTAGTCCGCCAGGGGGCGTAGGGAGAGTTCGGCCAGGCCGTGGTCGGCTATGTAGTTGATTACGCCGGAGAGGAGGTCTTCTCGGCGGGCGTGGTCGAGTGGGCGGGGCACGGGTTGACTGTAGCGGGTGGTACAGGTATCCATGTTCGCATGGGTGTAACAACTGGTACAGAAACTCGGCGGGCCGTGGTCGTGACGGGGATGGCGGCTACTACCTGTTTGGGGGCGGATCTGGACACCACCTGGCAGCGGCTGCTGGCGGGGGACAGTGGGATCGGCACGCTCACAGATGATTTCGTCACCGAGAATGAATTGCCGGTGCGGATCGGCGGGCGATTGACGGCACAGCCGGGGGAGAAGTTGAACCGGATCGAGCAGCGGCGGATGTCGTTCGTGCAAAAGTTGGCGGTCGTGCTGACGAGGGAGGTGTGGCCCGCGGCCGGGTCGCCGGACGTGGATCCCGAACGGCTCGCGGTGGCGGTCGGGACGGGGCTCGGGGGTGGAGAGTCTCTGGTGCACGCGGTGGATGCGATGCGGGCCGGTGGGTATCGGAAGGTGCCGCCGATGACCGTGCCCATGGTGATGCCCAATGGGTCCGCGGCGACCGTCGGATTGGAGATCGGGGCGAAAGGTGGTGTGTACGCACCGGTTTCCGCCTGCGCCTCGGGGTCCGAGGCCATTGCGCACGCCTGGCGATTGATCGCCACCGGCGAGGCGGACGTGGTGGTCGCGGGCGGGGTTGAGGGGCACATCGATGCGGTGCCGATCGCCAGTTTCGCCATGATGCGGGCCATGAGCACGCGCAATGACGAACCCGAGCGGGCCTCACGACCTTTCGACCGCGATCGGGACGGGTTCGTATTCGGTGAGGCGGGCGCACTGCTGGTACTGGAATCCGAGGAGCATGCCCGGGCACGAGGCGCACACATTCACGGCCGGGTACTCGGCGCGGGAATCACTTCCGACGGCTATCACATCACCGGTACGGCACCGGATGGCGGCGGGGCCGCCCGTGCCATGCGCAAAGCCATTGCGACGGCACAGCTTTCACCCGCCGACATCGGCCATATCAACGCACACGCCACCGGCACTCCGATCGGCGACGCCTCCGAGGCGAACGCCATCATGGCGGTGGCCCCGGAAGCGTCCGTCTATGCCCCGAAGTCAGCCCTCGGCCACTCCATCGGCGCGGTAGGCGCACTCGAGGCGATCCTGACCCTGCGCACCCTGAGCGAGCAGATCATCCCGCCCACACTGAATTTCGAGAACCCGGACATCGGCACCGCCCTGGATATCGTCGCCGACAAACCGCGCCACCAGATCCTGGACGTCGCCCTCAGCAATTCCTTCGGCTTCGGCGGCCACAATGTGACCCTCGCCCTCGCCCGCGCCTGACCTGCACCCTCACGGGCGGCCATCCGGGCTCAACACCAGGTTCGCACCCTTCCAGTTTGGCTCGCACCCGGTGTGGGTCGCCTGAAGCCGGTGCGTACCAAGCAGATTGGGTGCGAACCAGCTATTACCGGGCTGAGACCGTCCACGCGACAGCCGGATCGGCTAGGGCAGTTTGTCCGTCTGCACGCGCGGATCCAGCTTGCGGAGGGTATCCGGGCGGTCGGTGAGGCAGGGCCAGTCGCGGCTGACGGCTTCCATGGTGGCGTGGCCGGCGGGGATCAGGGCGTCCGCGTCGGGGCGGTCGGCCAAGGCTGCGCCGAGGGTGTCGCTGGCTGGGCGGTCCAAGGGTTGGATAACTGTGTTGGGGAGGTCCAAGAGGACCGAGAGGATGTCGAGGCGGCCGGGCGGGATCAGCGCGCGGGCGGCCGCCAGGGCGGTGGCGGGGATGATGATGGTGTGACCGGCGTCGGCGGTGGCCCAGACTACCGATTGAACGTATGCGACGCGGTGGGCCCAGGCCGTGAGGGCCGCGGTATCGAAGACGACGCCACCCAGTGTCGCGCCCGCGGAGGTCATGCCGCGCCGGCGTGGTCGCCGGTGGCATCCTCCTCGGATAATGGGGGGAGTCCCTGCACTGCTCGGGCGCGATTGATCAGGTCGAGGGGCGGGCGGCCGCCGAAGATCTGCTCGATGCGGGAGAGGGATTCGGCGCGGTCGACGCGGGCTCGCACGGATTCGGCCACGAACGCGGACACCGATTCGATGCGGCCCTTATTGCGCCAGTCATCCAGGGTGGCGGCGATCTCTTCCGGCACCGTCACGGTGATCTTTCGGGTGCGACGCTCTCTCGCCATACCGGAAGGGTAGCGGAGTATGTCCCGGCTCGGTGAAAGGGAACCGGTCTGTCCGGATATTCGGATTCGACTGATCCGAAACCTGCCGGTCACGCGGCGATCCAGGTTCGATACGGTTGACTTGCGTCCGTGTCCACGGCCGCGCCGATTCCGATCCAGAGGACGCACATAGATGGATGAGAGTTCGATCGCGTGGGCCGACGGTGCGCTTGTCACCATCGACCAGCGAGCCCTGCCGCATGAGCTGCGGGAGCTGCGGATCACGACGGTCGACGACCTCATCGACGCCATCAAAACCCTGGCCATTCGCGGCGCGCCCGCGATCGGCGTCTCCGGCGCGTTCGGTGTGGTGATCGCGGCGCTCACGCACAGCACCGGCGGTGTGGTGGACACCGGCAAGGTCGAGCAGGAAGCGCAGCGCATTGCCGACGCCCGGCCGACCGCCGTGAATCTCGCGTGGGGTGTGCAGCGCGCACTGGCCAAGCTGCCGCAGGGCGTGCAGGCCGTGCTCGATGAGGCGCTGGAGATGCAGGCCGAAGACGGCCGCACCAATCTGGCCGCCGCCACCGCGGCCGCCGATCTCCTTCAGCAGCTGTGCGGCGATCGTCCGCTACGGCTGCTCACGCACTGCAATACCGGCCGCCTCGCGACCACCGCCTGGGGAACTGCCATCGGTGCGCTGCGTGTGCTGCATCAGCGCGGCAAGGTCTCCGAAGTGATCGTCGATGAGACTCGCCCTCTGCTTCAGGGCGCTCGCCTCACCGCCTGGGAAATGGCCGAAGCCGGTATCCCGCACCGCCTCACCATCGATTCCGCCGCCGCCTGGGCCATGGCCACCGAGCGCGTGGACGCGGTCATCGTCGGCGCGGACCGCATTACCGCCGATGGTGCGGTGGCGAACAAGATCGGCACCTACATGTTGGCCATCGCCGCCCGCCACCACGGCATCCCCTTCATCGTGGTGGCCCCCGAATCCACCCGTGACGTCACGACCGCTCGGGGCACCGACATCGTGGTCGAGCAGCGGGCCGCCGCCGAGGTCACCGGATTCGGCGGTGTCACAACGGCTCCCGAGGGCACCAAAACCTTCAACCCCGCCTTCGACGTCACCCCGGCTGAACTGGTTACCGCCGTCGTCACCGAATACGGCGTGCTGAACTCCCCGGGAGTCGCTCGAACGGCCGCCGACCCGGTTGATGTCTCGGCCGCACATGCCGAGCACCTCCTGGCCGATGCGCGGACGCCGGTGCGATCGGTGAATCAGCCGACGCAGGGCGCGAACTCGGCTCCGAGCGATGCCGCCCACCAGGCCGGGCACGAGATCGCGGCCATCGCGCGCGGGCTGTATGCCAATGGCTGGATGCCCGGGACCGCGGGCAATATCTCGGTGCGGCAAGGCGATTCGGCCGTGATCACGGCGAGCGGGCTGTCCAAGGGTGAGCTCGGGGCGAATGACATGGTGTCGGTCGCGGTCGTGGATTCGAAGCCGGTTGACGCCGGTGCTCGTAAGCCTTCGGCGGAGACGACCATTCACACCGCGGTGTACCGGACTCGGGGTGGTGCGGAGGCCGTGGTGCATGTGCATCCACCGCACGCCACCGCACAGTCCCTCGGTACGGTCCGGCGGTTGGCCGCGGCGGATATCGGGACCATCCGGTTCTCCGGGTATGAACTGATCAAGGGGCTCGGCGGGAATCTGCCGGATGTCATTGAGATTCCGGTCTTCCCGAATCACGCCGATGTGCCGCAGATCGGCGTCGATATCGAGAAGTACCTGACCGAGCATCCCGACGCACCACCGGTGCTGTTCATCGCGGGCCACGGGATCACCGCGTGGGGTGCGAATCTGGCACAGGCGCGGGATCGTGCGGAATGCCTCGAGGCCATGTGCGAGCTGACGACATTGACCGGGCATCGCGAGATTCCGGTGGGCGACCATGCGTGAACTCGACACAGCTCAACCGAATACAGCCGAAATGAATAGAGCGTTCCGAGGAGGAACCGAACTATGACTCTGCTACAGATCATGTCCGACAAGGACGCCGGTAATGTCACGCTGCGCACCAGCGACGATGCCGTGATCGCCGCCGAACTGGCCAAGCGGGGCATTGTTTTCGAGCGCTGGCCGCTGTTCGAGGGCCTGAACGGCGCGACCCCCACCGAGGACCTCCTCGCCGAATACACCGAGCGCATCAATGCACTCAATGCCGATGGCCGCTACAAGTTCATCGATGTGGCCCGGATCCACCCGGACGAGTCCGATCCGGAATGGCCCGCCAAGGCCGTCGCCGCGCGTACCAAGTTCCTGGACGAGCACCGGCACGCCGAAGACGAGGTGCGTTTCTTCGCCGCCGGCCAGGGCTGTTTCTACCTGCATCTCGGCGATGAGGTGCTCGCAACCGTCTGCACCGCGGGCGATCTGGTCTCGGTCCCGGCGGGCACCCTGCACTGGTTCGATATGGGCACCGAGCCGGAGTTCGTCGCCGTGCGCTTCTTCGAGGAAGAAGACGGCTGGATCGGCGATTTCACCGGCAACAAGATCTCCGGCGGCTTTCCCACCCTCGACGAGCTGCTGGCCGCATGATCAAGGCCATCGTTCTCGACATCGAGGGCACCACCAGCCCGACCAGTTCGGTCCGAGAGGACTTGTACGGGTACACCCGCGACCGCCTGCCGGGCTGGCTGGCCGAAAACCAGGGCGGCCAAGCCGATCCCATCATCGCGGCAACCCGCGCCCAGGCCGAGCGCCCCGATGCGGATGCCGCCGAAGTAGCGAGCATCCTCATCACCTGGCTCAATACCGATGTGAAGTCCGAGCCGCTCAAGGCCGCGCAGGGCATCATCTGCGCGGAGGGCTTCCGCAATGGGTCGCTGTACGGCGAATTCTTCCCGGACGTCCCGCCAGTGCTGCGGGCCTGGCGTGATGCCGGACTCGAGCTGTACATCTACTCCTCGGGTTCGGTTCGCAACCAGAAGGATTGGTTCGCCTTCGCCCGCGGCGGCGACCTGTCCCCCCTCATCAGCGGCCATTTCGACCTCTCCACCGCAGGCCCGAAGCGTGAGCCGACCTCCTACGAGAAGATCGCCGGAACCATCGGCGTCCCACCCGAAAGCATCCTGTTCCTCTCCGACCACCCGGACGAACTCGATGCCGCAGTATCCGCAGGCTGGTCAGTCATCGGCGTAACCCGCCCAGGCGAACCCAACCCCTCCCGCCCCCCACACCGCTACATCAACGATTTCGCCGACCTCGCGGTCAACGACTCCGAACTGATCTGAGTCCCAGCGTCTTCGAGCAGAGCCCGTCCTGCTGAATGGACTCCACCCCACAAACATTCGAGCCCGCTCCGGGTTCCGGAGCGGGCTCGAATGATGTCGGGGGTAAAGCGGTAGATCAGGTAGGTCAGCCGCCGACGCGGGCTGCGGCCCGGCCGATCAGGTATTCCACCAGGGTCATGAGGACGTTCTTGGCCGATGCGCGGTCACGTGCGTCGCACAGCAGCACCGGGATCTGCTCGTCCAGATCCAGGGCGTCGCGGACTTCGACGGGCGTGTAGACGGGCGCGCCTTCGAAGCAGTTGACTGCGACTGTGAATGCGACGCCGCGCTTTTCGAAGAAGTCGATCGCGGCGAAGGAGCCTTCGAGGCGGCGGGTGTCCGCGAGGACCACCGCGCCGAGTGCGCCGCGCGCCAATTCATCCCACAGGAACCAGAATCGGTCCTGCCCGGGGGTCCCGAACAGGTATAGGACCAGGTTCTGGTCGATGGTGATGCGCCCGAAGTCCAAGGCCACCGTGGTGGTGGTCTTGCCTTCCACTCCTCTGAGATCGTCCACGCCTGCGGACATCTCGGTGATGAGTTCTTCGGTGCGCAGGGGGGTGATCTCGCTGAGCGCCCCCACCATCGTTGTCTTGCCCACCCCGAAGCCGCCCGCGATGAGAATTTTCACCGAGGCGGCCATGGGTGTGGCGTTATCAAAGTTTTCGAATGCCATCGAGGACTGCTCGCAATATGTTGAGGTCTCCGGGCACGGCCTCTGGTGAGGCCGGTCCCCGGAAGTTCAGGATGCCGTCGGAGATGAGGTCTCCGACCAGGATTTTGGTCACCGCAAGCGGCAGCCGCAGGGCTGCCGACACTTCGGCCACGGCCAGCGGGAGCCGGCACAGCCGCACGATTTCGGTGTATTCCGGTTCGACACGCCGCAGCGGCGGGGCGGCATTGGGCACCACCACCACCGTCAGCATGTCGAGATCGTGCCCCGCGCCCATGGTTCGGCCGCCGGTCCTGGCGTAGGGGCGCACCAGTGGACCGGCTGCATCATCGAACCAATGTTCCCCCGGCCGCGACATCATGACAGTCGGGGGTTGACCTGTCCGGCCAGGTTATGGCGCGGGGTGGTGGACAGATACGTGCCGACGCGCTGCACGGTCAGGTTCATCTCGTACGCGACCATTCCCAGATTGGCGTGTTCATTGGCCTGGAGCGCGAGGCAGGCGTGGCTGCCCGCGGCGGTCACGAACAGCACGGCCCGTTCCAGTTCGATGACCGCCTGCCGAACGCCGCCGCCGTCGAATCTGCTTCCCGCACTGCGGGCCAGGCCATAGAGGGTCGAGGACATGGCGCCGAAGTGTTCGGCGTCCTCACGGCTCATGGCGGTGGATCGGCCCAGCAGCAGTCCATCGGTGGAGTGCACCACCGCGTGGCGGACGCCCGCGAGCCGGTCGACCAGATCGTCGAGTAGCCAGTTCAGATCACCAGCGTTGGAAGTGGTCACCGTCGCCTTCCTGTCGGTCGGGATATTGCTTCGACTCAGGCGCGGACGCGCCGGGTTCGGCCCGGCGGCCCTGCCTGGTTCCGTTTTCGATGGCGGAGAAAAGGTCTCGGGCCTGCTCGGCCGAGCGGGAGGGCTGATCAGCCGACTCGTCGGTCGCCTGATCCTGCGCCAATTCCGGTGCGAGACTTGCCTGCCGGCGCCTACGCGGGAGCGCGGGCCGGACGTCGGAGCCAGTGTACTGGGAGCGTCCGAATTCTCGCGGGCGGAAGGAGATTTCCGGTTCCGGCTGCGGTTCGGGCTGCGAAATCGGCCGCCGCACACCAGGATCGGTCGGAGGCTCGAAGGCCACCGGCTGCTCGAACGACATCTGCCGCTCCGGGAGCCAGGTTGCCGGAGGAGCCGACGGAACCGGAGGAGCCGGTAGCGGCGCGGGGGCCGGTGCCGCGGGCAAGGGCCGGGCGGCCGCCACGGGCTCCAATTGCCTGGGCACGGCGGAGATTTCACCGGTGTTCCCGACGGCCACGGTCAGGCTCGAGGGCACCAGCACGATGGCCCGCACCCCGCCGTAATCGGATTCGGCCAGCCGCACCGAGATGCCATTGCGCACCGCCAGCTGCGCCACCACGAACATGCCCAGGCGCGAATCCCCGGACAGCGAATTGACGCCGAAATCCGGTGGGTTGCGCAGCATGTCGTTCATCCGGCCCAGATCAGCCTCCGGAATGCCCATACCCTGGTCCACGATTTCAATGGCCACGCCCTTGCCGACCACATTGCCGCGCACCTCGACCTGCGACTGCGGCGGCGAGAAGTGGGAGGCATTGTCGACGAGTTCCGCGAGCAGGTGGATGAGGTCGGCGACGGCGCTGCCGGCCACGGCCACCTCGGGTAGTCGAGCGATCTTGACACGCGTGTAGTCCAGGGCCTCACCGACACCGGAGCGCACGAGTTCGACCAGCGGCACCGGGTTTCGCCACTGCCGACCGGGCCGTCCGCCCGCCAGAACGATCAGGTTCTCGGCATTGCGGCGTTCGCGGGTGGCGAGGTGGTCCAGCCGGAAGAAGATCTCCAGCAGGGCTGGATCCTCCTGCTTGGACTCGGCCTCATCGAGCACCTCGAGCTGCCGGTGCACCACGACCTGGCTGCGGTGCGCGATATTGAGGAACACCGCCTTGACGCCCTCACGGGTGCGGGCCTCGGTGACCGCGGCGGCCACGGCGGCCTCGTGCGCGTGCGTGAACGCCTTGGCGACCTGGCCGATCTCATCGCTGCCGAAGTCCAGCACGGAGGTTTCGGTGGCCGGATCGACCTGCTGGCCGTCACGCAGCTTCGCCATCAGCTGGGGCAGCTGCTCATCGGCCAGCACCAGGGTCTGGTCACGCAAACGCCTGAGGCGGCGGATGATTCGGTTGGCCAGCACCAGGGAGAGCAGGAACGCGCCGACCGAGACGGCGAGCATGGCTCCACCGGCGATGGCGGAATTGTTCGCGCTGTCATCGGCGGCGTCGGCGGACAGGCCCTGGGCGTACTTGCTCTGACTATCCCAGAACTCCAGCAGGGCCTTATTGGCGGCGTTGACCGCGTCCTCCCACTCCTGCGGGGTGAACGCCAGCGGCGCGACTTCGGTTTTGCCACCGGGCTTCGGCGCGGAGGTGATCGGGTCCAGAGCGCGGGCCAGGAGTGAATTCTCCATCATGACCAGCTTCTGCCAGGACGGATCGGTGGTGACGGCCTTGGCCGCAGTGGCCTGGGAGTCGGAGTCGGCCGTGAGCCCCTCGATGCTCAGCCGGTAGCTACCGACCAGCCGCGAGAATTCGATGGCCAGTTCGGGCGCGAGCGTGCCGTTGTTGACCAGCACCTCCGCCAGCGCCGCACTGCGGGACAGCATTTCGGAGGCCGAGACGATCTGCAGGGTCTCCGCGATCTCGATCGCGACTTCCGGGTTGGGGGCGGTGGTCTCCACCGCGCGGGTGCCGATCGAGATGAGGTCGAGCAGGTGACCGTAGAAGGAGTAGGCGTCGGTCACCGGCAGGGCATTGGCGTCGACCTGGGTGCGGACGGCGGCCATCTGCTTGGTGAGGGTCTGGAAGCCGCCGACGTCACCGGTGACGCCCTCGGGACCGAGGTCCTCCATGGTCTTGGTGGTGGTGTTCATGGCGCGGAACGCACTGTCGAGCCGCAATCGGGCCTGCGCCAGCACCTTCGGATTGGGTTCGCCACCGGCGAGCTGCGCCATGGTGAGCTGCCGCTCCTGCTGGACCGCCCCCACCAGTTCCTTCGTCAGCGGGGTGGCGTCCGACAGTGCGGACGCCCAATCCCGCGCGTCTCTGCCCTGGACGACCAGGTATCCCGCGCCACCCACACCGATTACGAGCAGCGCCAAGCTCGGAACCAGTGCGATGGCGAGAACACGGGTCCGGACACCGAGCCTCGCAGTGAACATCGGCACAACGTAACGGGACGTACATCACAAACTTCATCCGGGTCCCGTTGAACGGGAACATGATTGACAGGGCTTGTGATGCATGCTTCGGCATGATCCCCTCAGTTGAGGGCTCGGGTGATCAAGTATTCGGCGAGCGTGGTGAGTACTTCCTTGCACGAATTGCGGTCTCGCGCATCACACATGAGGATCGGCACGCGCTCGTCGAGATCGAGCGCATCGCGTACTTCCTCCGCGGTGTAGTCGGGCGAATCGTCGAAACGGTTGACGCCGATGGTGAATCCGATGCCGCGCCGCTCGAAGAAGTCGATGGCGGCGAAGGAGGCATCGAGTCTCCTCGTATCGGCCAGGATCACCGCACCCAGCGCACCGCGCGCCAATTCGTCCCAGAGGAACCAGAATCGGTCCTGACCGGGCGTGCCGAACAGGTACAGCACCAGTCCGGCGTCGATGGTGATGCGGCCGAAATCCAGGGCCACCGTGGTGGTGGTCTTGGCCTCGACGCCGGTGAGATCGTCCACGCCCGCGGAGCGTTCGGTAATGATCTCCTCGGTGCGCAGCGGCGTGATCTCGCTGATGGTGCCGACCATGGTGGTCTTGCCGACGCCGAAACCGCCCGCGATCAGGATTTTCACCGATTGCGCGAGCGGCTGGCCGGGGTCCTCGTCCTCGGCGGCCGCGTGTCTGCCGAACATGGCGCGGCTCAGCCGAATTCACCGCGGCGCGCGGCCGTGGACAGGAAGGACCCGACGCGCTGCACGGTCAGATTCATCTCGTAGGCGACCATACCGAGATTGGCATCTGCCCCCGCCTGTAGAGCTAAGCAGGCATTGCTGCCCGCGGCGGTGACGAACAGTACGGCCCGGTCGAGTTCGATGACGGCTTGGCGGACGCCGCCGCCGTCGAATCGGTGCCCGGCGCTGCGCGAGAGCCCGTACAGCGTGGAGGACATGGCGCCGAAGTGTTCGGCGTCCTCCCGGGTCATGCCCTTGGAGCGGCCCAGTAGCAGGCCGTCGGTGGAATGCACCACCGCATGCCGGACCCCGGCCAGTTTCTCGACGAGATCGTCGAGGAGCCAGTCCAAGTCACCCGTATGTGAAGTTGTCACCGTCGTCTTCCTGTCGAGAGGCTATTGCGGATTACTGTTGCCCGGGATCGGTGCGACGGCCCTGTCGCGTACCGGTCTCGATGGCGGAGAAGAGGTCTCGCGCCTGCTCGGCGCTGCGTTCGGCGGGAGTGGGCGGCGTGGACTCGGCCGGGGTCGGATCATGCGCCAATTCCGGTGCGAGGCTGGCCTGCCGATGTCGGCGGGGGAGCGAAGGCTTGGTGGGGTCCACCTCGCGGCGAGGGTGCGTGCCGGACCCATTGGGGCGCGGCGGAACCTCACGTGCGACGTCGGGCCGCGAATACGCCTCAGCGGCAGGCGAGGCCCAGGCCTGAGACTCGGCCCTGAGCGCGGGCCGGGAGTTCACCTCCGGCTCGAGGGCGGCGCGTGGCGGTTCGGGGAGTGAGTCCCACGTCTTCGGTCCCATTGCCCGCGACTGGGATTCACCGCCCGGCTGGATCGGGAATTGGCCGGTGACGGGCGCGGGCAGTAGCTCACCGGCGAGGAGCGCGCCGGGGATCAGGACGATGGCGCGGATGCCGCCGTAGTCGGATTCGGAGAGGCGAACCGAGATGCCGTGGCGGGCTGCCAATTGGGAGACGACGAAGAGGCCGAGGCGGGAATCCTGGGACAGCGTGGTCACACCGAAATCGACGGGGGCTGAGAGCAAGGTGTTGATGCGGTCCAGCTCCGGTTCCGGGACGCCCATGCCTTGATCGCTGATCTCCACGGCCACCCCGCGGCCGACCGTGCTGCCTGCGAGCTCGACACGCGACTGCGGAGGTGAGAACGAGGTGGCATTGTCGATGAGCTCGGCGAGCAGGTGGATGAGGTCGCCGACCGCGATGCCGACGAGGAAAGCCTGTGGCATGCGGCCGGTTCGGACTCGCTTGTAGTCCTCGGTTTCGCCGACGGCGCTGCGCACCAGTTCCAGCAGCGGGACCGGATTGCGCCATTGGCGGCCCGGCTGCCCGCCCGCCAGGATGACCAGGTTCTCGGCATTGCGGCGTTCGCGGGTGGCGAGGTGGTCGAGGCGGAAGAAGGTGTCCAGGACCGACGGATCCTCCTGCTTGGACTCGGCCTCGTCGAGCAGCTCCAACTGCTTGTGCACGACGATCTGGCTGCGGTGCGCGATATTGAGGAAGACCGAGCGCACGCCCTCGCGGGTGCGGGCCTCGGTGACCGCGGCGGCCACCGCCGTGGCGTGGGCATGACCGAAAGCCTCTGCCACCTGGCCGATCTCATCGCGGCCGAAGTCCAGCGCGGGCGTCTGCGCGGCGGGCTCCAGTTCCTCACCGGCCGCCAGTCTCCGCATGGTCTCCGGCAGCTGAACGTCGGCGAGCGCCAGGGTGCGGTCGCGCAATCCCTTGAGTCGCCGGATGATCCGGTTGGCCAGCGCCAGCGCCACGAGGATGGCACCGACCGCGACGACCAGCATGGCCGCACCCGCCCAGATCGAATTGCGGGTGGTCTCGGCCGCCGCGTCACCGGCCAGGCGCTGCGCCTCGGTGGTCTGCGCCTGCCACAGGCCGGCGAGGGCCTTGTCCACTTCCTCGGCGGCGGTCTGCCATTCGGCGATGGACATGGGCAGCGGTGCGGGCGTGGCGTGCGAGCCCGCCGTCCGGGGCAGCGCATGTTGTGCCAGTGCGGTTTCCATCGTGCCCAGCTGCTGCCAGGCCGGACCGGTGATGAGCGCCTTCGCGACCGCTGCCTGTTCGGGATCGGAATCGGCGGCGACCTGTTCGATACGTGTGCGGTAGTAGCCGATCTGGCGAATGAAATCATTGGCCAGATCGGGGGGCAGGCCGCTGTCGGTGGCCAGAGCCGCGCCCAGCGCGGTGGCGCGGCTCATGGACTCGAGGCTGCGCAGCACCTGTTCCGCCTCAGCGAGTTCGGCAGCGGTCGCGGCGTCCGGCGCGGTCTGCTGGGCGATCTCGATGCCCGCGACGACTTGATCGGGCAGGCGGCCGTAGAAGACAAAGGCGTCGGCGAGCGGCAGGGTACCCGCGTCCACTCCGGCGCGAACGGTGGCGAGCTGCCCACTCAGTGCCCCGAGTGCCGTGGTCCTGGCGCTCATGGACTCGGGACCCATGCTGGACAGCTTCGACTGCGCGGGGGCGAGTAACCGCAGCGCATTGTCCACACTCAGCCGGGCGGCGGTCAGCTCGCGTACATCGATTTCGGCTCCGGCGTTGCGCCAGAGGGTGATCCGACGCTCCAGCTGAACGGCTTCGATGAACTCGCGGGTGGGCACAATGCCCGCCTTGAGCTGATCGGCCCAGTTCCGGGCGGTGCTGGAGCGATCCGCGAGCACTCCGGTCGCGCCGACGCCGATCACGACCAGCGCCAGGCTCGGCACGAGGGCGATCGCGAGAATTCGGGTACGGACACCGAGCCGCAATCGAAGCATTGCCCGAACGTAGCCATCGATTCGTGAAGACGCCCGCACGAGTCCTTTTGAGCAGGATGGGATTTGACGAAACGACCGGTCGTTCGGTATGTGGGAAATGGGAGACAGTGGGGAGGGGAAGCGCTGAATCCGTTGCGCAAGAGCATATTCCGCCCAAGGTCTGCCCAACCCGGGTCACCACCTGTGATGCAGGTTACTTTCCTGGTGTCCAGAGGATAGCCTGCCGCACCGCCCGCATGTGCGCTTTGCAGTTGCTGACGTTCACCGAATCGACAGCTTCCCGTCAGTTTTGGGCAACCGTCCAAGGTTACGTTCGGCGCGCCCCGGTACAGCGGGACGTGCACGGAGTCCCGTGCCGCAAGTTGGAGGAGATTAAGTGCAGCACAGGAAACGCGCCTGGTTCGGCGCGGCCGCGGCCATCACGGCCGCGCTCGTCGGTTCGACCCTGGTCGCGGGTTGTGGGTCGGACAAGAAGGCCGACAACGAGGTGCACAACATCATCTACCTGCTCGGTGACGGTATGGGCCGCACCCATATCACTGCTGCCCGGCAGCGGTTCGTGGGTGCCGGAGAGCACCTGAACATGGAGAAGCTGCCCTACGTGGGCGCTGTATCCACCTACGCGGTGGAGCCCAACAGCAAGAAGCCGTCACTGGTGACCGACTCCGCGTCCTCCGCGACCGCCTGGTCGTCGGGTGTGAAGACCTATAACGCCGCCATCGGCGTCGACGCCTTCGGCAAGTCGGTGCCGACCCTCATGGAGCAGGCCAAGACCGCCGGTTACGCCACCGGCAATGTCTCGACCGCCGAGATCACCGACGCCACCCCGGCCGCCATGTTCAGCCACGCGCTGCTGCGCGGCTGCCAGGGACCGACCTACACCGACGCGACCTGCCTGGTGAAGAAGGCGGACGGCACCTTCGAGCCGGCTCCGGCGGACAAGACCCTGATCACCCCGATCGCCGAGCAGATCGCCCGCAATAACACCGCGGACGTCATCTTCGGCGGCGGCATGGCTCGCTTCGAGCCCGATGACCAGAAGGCGCTGACCGACAACGGCTATCACGTGCTCGGCAATATGGGCGATCCGGCGCTGAAGGCGCAGACCGCAGACAGCCAGAAGGTGGCCACCGCCGCCGACCTGAAGACCGCCAGCGGCGACAAGGTGATCGGCCTGTTCAACCGCGGCAATCTGACTGTCACCAATGCCCGCAATGCCCTGCCGGACTCCGCGCCGCAGAAGCAGGAGCCGACGCTGGCCGATATGACCACCAAGGCCATCGACCTGCTGGCCTCGAAGGGCAAGAACGGCAAGGGCTTCCTGCTGCAGGTGGAGGGCGCGCAGATCGACAAGCGCTCGCACGCCAATGACGCCGCCCAAACGCTCGACGAGGTGAAGGCGTTCGACGACGCCGTCGCCGCGGCCATGGACTTCGCCAAGAAGGACGGCCACACCCAGGTGATCGTGACCGCCGACCATGAGTGCGCCGGCTTCAACATCATCGAGAAGAACACCTTCACCAATGCCGAAGCGGTCGCGCCGCCCACCAATGTGGATACGGGCAACTCGGCCAATAACTCCAAGCCCTCGCGTGACGGCAAGGAGAACGTGAAGGACCCGGCGCGGTCCAACGGCTTCATCAATGGCTCCGGCCAGGAGGATCCGAAGAACTTCGCACCGGCCACCTTCCGCACGCCGGATGATGCCGCCGAGGTCAAGGACGGTTCGCCGGAGGCCAGCCTGTGGCTGACCTACCTGTCGGGCAACCACACCGGCGCGGACGTGATGATCTACGCCTACGGCCCGGGTGCGGACGTGTTCGCCGCCAGCCAGGACAACACCTCGCTGTACACCAAGATGCACAAGGCCCTGCTGCCTTGAGCCGGAGAGGCGCGACCATGAACGTGAAAACCGTTGCCGTGGTGCTGAGTTCAGTTGCTCGCGGCGGGCTGATCGCCGGAATGCTGGCGGTAGCGGCGTTCGGGGCGGGCTGTGCGTCCACCCCCGATGCCACCACCCCGGCACCGGCGGCGGCCCCGATGCTCGCGCCCAAAACCGCGGAGCCGGCGGCGGCCTCGATCACCGCCGCTCCCGGTGAAGTGCGGCTGACACCCGGTCCGTTCACCGACCGGGTTCAGGTCACCGGCATGCGACTCGACGGGACCACCGTGCACGGACGGCTCGCCATCACCAGCGATGTCAGCGATGTGCTGGCGCTGGAGGTGCGAGCGGCCTTCTACGACGCCACCGGCAAACTGGTCGGCACGGGCACGTTCCAGCACGCCGACGAGGAGCCCGTCACCGGCGGCCCGCACATCCCCTCCGACGCCGGAATCGATTTCGCCATCACCTCGGCCCCGGCCGATGCGGCCGTATCCGCCGCGGTGCTGACGATCCCGGTGCTCGTGAACGAGTAGCGCCGCCCCACCATACGAATATCCCGCCCGCAACCCCTCAGGTGCGGGCGGGATTTCGTCATTCAGCGCAATCGTGCATTCAGTGCAGGCAAGCGGCTGGGCTCAGCTGACGGTGGCCCTGGATCATTCGCCTGGGCGGTGGCCACCTGCGCTGTTCTTCGTTGCTGTGAAGCCGCTGGTTACAGCTTATTTTCGAGGTCCGGCAAACCGGATGATCCGGACAGTGTTGCGGGACCGACATTTCCGGTCCAATACCCGACTCGAGCGGCCCGGATTCAGGAGACGGCGGTCGGGGGAGGAGCATCGGGGTAGATTGTGTGTACCCGCTAGTAACTTGTAAGTAGGAGGCGACGATGCCGGTGCCGGCAGCCGCGGTGTTCGAACGTCTGAAGACGTTCGCAGCGGTCGATACCACTCAGGACCGCGAGAGCCGTGCGATCACCGAGGTGTTCAGCGGGAATGCGCTGGGGTCGGTGCCCGTGGGTACCGCCGCTGATGTGGAGGCGGCCGTCGCCAGAGCTCGTGTCGCGCAGGCCGAATGGGCCGCGCGCTCGCCCAAGGATCGGGCCGAGGTGCTGGAGCGGTACCGGGCGCTGGTGGTGGAGAACCGCGAATACCTGATGGATGTGGTGCAGGCCGAGACCGGTAAGGCGCGGTGGGCGGCCCAGGAAGAGATCATGGGGCTGATGTTCGCGGCCCGCTACTTCGCCCGCGTCGCACCGAAACTGCTGGAATCGCACGGCGTTCCCGGCGCGTTTCCGCTCCTGAACCGGGCGAGCGTGCGGGCGGTGCCGAAGGGCGTCGTCGGCGTGATCGCGCCGTGGAATTACCCGATGCTCCTATCGGTCGGCGACTCGATTCCGGCCCTGCTCGCGGGTAATGCCGTCGTGGTCAAGCCGGACAGCCAGACCCCGTACTCCTCGCTGGCCAATGCGGAACTGTTCGCCCGCGCCGGACTGCCGCGCGATCTGTTCGCCGTGGTCACCGGGCCGGGCACCGTGGTCGGTACGGCCATCACCGACGCCTGCGACTACCTCATGTTCACCGGATCCTCCGCCACCGGCCGCACCCTGGCCGAGCAGTGCGGCCGCCGCCTCATCGGCTTCTCCGCCGAACTGGGCGGCAAGAACCCGATGATCGTGACGCGCGGCGCGAACCTGGACAAGGCCGCCAAGGCCGCAGTACGAGCCTGCTTCTCCAACGCGGGCCAGCTGTGCATCTCGATCGAGCGCATGTACGTCGAGAAGGCCGTAGTCGACGAATTCACCAAGAAGTTCGTCGCCGCCGTCAAGGACGCGAAACTCGGTGCAGGCTACGACTTCTCGACCGATGTCGGCAGCCTCATCTCCGAATCCCAGCTCGAGACCGTCACCAAGCATGTCGCCGACGCGGTCTCCAAGGGCGCAAAGGTCCTCGCAGGCGGCAATCCCCGCCCCGACCTGGGCCCCCTGTTCTTCGAACCGACCGTCCTCAGCGAAGTCACCGACGCCATGGAATGCGGCCGCAACGAAACCTTCGGCCCGCTCGTCTCCATCTACCCCGTCGAGAACGTCAACGAGGCCGTAACCCGAGCCAACGACACCGAGTACGGCCTCAACGCCAGCGTCTGGGCAGGCAGCAAATCCGAAGGCGAACAGATCGCCCTCCGCCTGCACGCAGGCACCGTCAACGTGGACGAAGGCTACGCCCCAGCCTGGGGCACCACCGGTGCCCCTATGGGCGGCATGGGCATCTCCGGCGTAGGCCGCCGCCACGGCCCCGACGGCCTCCTGAAATTCACCGAACCCCAAACAGTCGTGGTAACCCGCTTCATGAACCTCGACGCCCCCTCATTCCTCCCCCAAGACAAGTGGCAGCCCCTCCTCATGACCCTGGCCCGCACCTTCCGCTTCCTCCCCGGCCGCTGAGATCCGTGTGCGGCAACATGGTTGCCGCACACACCTATTCGTTCACGAGACCCGAAACGCCCGCCGATACGCACCGGGCGTGGTGCCGACCTGAGTACGGAATCGACGACGCAGATTTACCGCCGTGGCTAGGCCCACGCGGGCCGCGATCGCCTCCACCGGAAGGTCCGTCTCCTCGAGCAGGGTGCGCGCCTCGGCCACCCGACGCGCCAAAAGCCAAGCGCCCGGACTCGTTCCGAGTTGGTCGGCGAAGCGCCGGGCAAGCGTGCGGGGCGAGACGCTGAGGTGCGCGGCCAACTCGCGCACCGACAACTGTGAGCCGAGTCGTGCGCCAGCCCACTCGAGAAGTCCGTCCAGCTCGTCTCCCAGCGGCGGGTTCGGCACGTACTGGGTCTGACCGCCTTCTCGATGCGGCATCACCATGTGCCGCGCGAGCAGCGCGGCATGCGCGACCCCATGGTCCTTCCTGACCAGGTGCAGGCACAGATCGATACCCGCGCCCGCGCCAGCACTCGTGGCCACATCACCGTGGTCCACATACAGCCGGTTCGGCTCCACTCGCACCCGGGGGAACTCCCGAGCGAGCCGCGCAGCGCGCGCCCAGTGCGTGGTAGCCGACCGGCCGTCCAACAGCCCAGTACTGGCCAGCGCGAACACCCCGGAACAGATCGTGACCAGCCGAGCACCCCGAGCGTGTGCCCCCAGCAATGCGTGCCGCACACCTTCCGACAGTGGTGTATCCACCGGAGTCCAGCCCGGGATGAGCACAGTGTCCGCATCCTCTAGCGCCGAAAGGTCCCGCGGCACGGACATCGAGTACCCGGCCGATGTTGCCACCGCCCCGGGCGTCTCCGTACACACCTCGAACTCGTAGTGCTGCGGCACCTCCGCCCGCAGCGTACCGAATACCTCAACCGCGCAGCCAAGTTCGAATGTCGACTGCACCGGTCGCACCAACGCCACCACACGATGCATGGCAGAAAAGTACCCCATGGCGTCTTTCCTGACACTGTCCACCCCGCCCCGTCCCCGGCACCGTGGAGGCATGAAACCCGAGATCCTCACCCAGGACGGTTACATGTCCGCCTCCGTAACCGAATCCCCTGTCCGCGAACTCTTTCCGGGAATCCGACTACGCCCACTATGGAAAGGCCAATCCGGCGCACACGCCAACGTGCTGGAGATGGATCCGGGAACATCCTGGCCCCACCGCGACATCCACGAGCCCGGCCCGGAGGAGGTCTACGTCGTCGCGGGCACATTCAACGACGGCGCGCGTGACTACCCCGCGGGCACATTCCTGCACGCCCCGGCCGGTTCATGGCACATCCCCGCAACCACAACCGGCTGCACCCTGTTCCTCTTCTACCCCGAAAGCTAGTGTCGCCGATGGCGCGAATCCGGCACGATGACCTTGTCGAAAGGATCATCAATGTCGCAGAATCCCCTCGCTTCGACCGAACCTTGGGACAATATTGCCGCTGGATATGACGATGCGTCCGTCGAGATCATGTTGCCGTTCGCGATGCGTGCCTTGGAAATCGCCGCGCTCGCAAGGGATGCGCGCATCGTGGATGTTGCGGCGGGGCCGGGCACGTTGACGTTGCCTGCCGCTGAAGTGACGGCTGAGGTGTGTGCGATCGATTTCTCGCCGCTCATGATCGATCGGCTGCGCGCGAACGCACAGGCGGCTGGGCGCACCAATATCGACGCCGAAGTCGGCGATGGGCAGGCCCTGCCGTATCGGGATGACGCGTTCGATGCGGGGTTCTCGATGTTCGGGCTGATGTTCTTTCCTGACCGCGCACGGGGTTTCGCCGAGCTGTTCCGGGTTCTGCGCCCTGGCGGCCTCGCGGTCGTGTCGAGCTGGGCTTCGGTCGCGGACTCCGCACTCATGACGCTGATGGCCGGGGCCTACCAAGCGGGCATCCCTGGCTACACCGCGCCCTCGCCCAACCTCGTGAACCTGGCGAATCCCGAGGTCTTCGAAAGCGAATTGCTGGCAGCGGGTTTCGACGAGGTCAGCGTGCAGCCGCACACCGTCGCCTATACCCATGAGAACGGCGAACAGCTGTGGGACCGCATGGCTCGGGGGAGTGCCCCGGTGCATGTGATGCGCAGCCGGTTCGACGAGGCCACGTGGAAAGCCCAGGAGCAGACCATGATCGAGTATCTGATTGCTCACTACGTCCCGGGAACACCGCTCTCCACTACGGCATACCTCGGCACGGGGCGTAAACCCCGTTAGCCGAGTGCGATGGCGCGGCCGGCCCGGAGAAACCGGCCGCGTCACCTGATCATCCGGTCAAGTCGGCACCTCGTGGCGGTGCGGGAGCCGCTTCCAACGCCGCCGCTTCGGCATCGGTGAACAACCGAGACCGGATGATGAATCGGACTCCCTCTGGTGCTTCGAGGGAGAAGCCGCCGCCTCTGCCGGGGACGACGTCGACGGTGAGGTGGGTGTGCCGCCAGTATTCGTATTGGTCGGCGCTCATCCAGAACGAGGTGTCCGGGAAGACGCGGCCGAGCAGGACATCGGCCGCGCCCACCCGAAACTCGCCCAGGGGGTAGCACATTGGCGAGCTGCCGTCGCAGCAGCCGCCGGACTGGTGGAACATGACCGGGCCGTGATGGGCTATCAGGCCCTCTAGTACGGCTGTGGCGGCCTCCGTGATTCCGACTCGGTTGACTACACCTGATTTCATGTCACTCCTCGCAGGTTGCTCGAGTTCGATTCACCTGGAAGCGAACTCAGAAGAAACCGAGCTTCTTGGGGGAGTAGCTGACCAATAGGTTCTTCGTCTGCTGGTAGTGGTCGAGCATCATCTTGTGGTTCTCGCGGCCGATGCCGGACTTCTTGTAACCACCGAACGCGGCGTGCGCGGGGTAGGCGTGGAAGCAGTTGGTCCATACCCGCCCGGCCTTGATGGCGCGTCCCATGCGGAAGGCGGTGCTGCCGTCGCGTGTCCAGACGCCCGCGCCCAAGCCGTAGAGCGTGTCATTGGCGATGGTGATCGCTTCGGCCTCACTGTCGAAGCGGGTCACCGCGACCACCGGGCCGAAGATCTCCTCTTGGAAGATCCGCATGTCATTGCGGCCCTCGAAGATGGTCGGCTCGATGTAGTACCCATTGGGGAAGCCCTCCACCTTGCGCATCTCGCCGCCGGCGAGCACCTTCGCGCCCTCTTTGCGGCCGATGTCGATGTAGGACAGGATCTTTTCGTACTGGTCGTTACTGGCCTGCGCGCCGATCATGGTCGAATCGTCGAGCGGATTGCCGCCCTTGATGGCCTTGGTGCGCTCGATGCAGCGGGCCAGGAACTCGTCGTAGATGGATGAGTGGACCAGCGCGCGGGACGGGCAGGTACACACCTCACCCTGATTCAGCGCGAACATGACGAAGCCTTCGACGGCTTTGTCGAGGAAGTCGTCGTCGGCGGCCATGATGTCGGGCAGGAAGATATTGGGGCTCTTGCCACCCAGTTCGAGAGTGACCGGAATGATGTTCTCGCTGGCGTACTGCATGATCAAACGACCCGTGGTGGTCTCGCCGGTGAAGGCGACCTTGGCCACGCGCGGGCTGGAGGCGAGCGGTTTACCCGCCTCGACACCGAATCCATTGACCACGTTGACGACTCCGGGCGGCAGCAGGTCGGCGATGAGCTCGATGACCAGCAGCAGCGAGGCGGGCGTCTGCTCGGCCGGTTTGATGACCACGCAGTTGCCCGCGGCCAGCGCGGGGGCCAGTTTCCAGGTCGCCATCAGGATCGGGAAGTTCCACGGAATGATCTGCCCGACCACACCGAGCGGCTCATGGAAGTGGTAAGCGACTGTGTCGGCATCGATTTCGGCGAGCGAACCCTCCTGCGCCCGCACCGCGCCCGCGAAATAGCGGAAGTGATCCACGGCGAGCGGCAGGTCGGCGGCTATGGTCTCGCGAACCGGTTTGCCGTTCTCCCAGGTCTCGGCGACCGCCAGCTTTTCCAGATTCTGCTCGATCCGATCGGCGATCTTATTGAGGATATTGGCACGTTCGGTCACCGACGTGGCACCCCAGGCGTCCGCGGCCCGGTGCGCGGCCTCGAGGGCCATATCGATGTCGGCGGCGCCGGAACGTGCGACCTCGCAGAAGGTTTCGCCGTCGATGGGGGAGGGGTTGTCGAAATACCGGCCCTCTATCGGGGCTTTCCAGTCGCCGCCGATGAAGTTGTCATAGCGGCGGTTGTAGCTGATGATGCTGCCGTCTGTGCCCGGCTTGGCGTAGATCATGGCGCGGCTCCTGATCCCAGATCTGCGGTGACGGGGGTCACTATGAACCGGAAAGGTTGGCGTGAGGTTGGCGCGCGGTTGGCGAAAAGTAGGTGAGTCAGTTTGTGCGCGTGGCGATTTCGATCATGCGTGCAGGGCGGTGTGCAGGCGGGCGGTGGCCAGGGCGCGGCGGCTGTCACCGTAAGGCAGCAGCCGGGCCGCGTGTTCGTGGATTTCGATATCGTCCGGGCAGCGCTGTCCGAAGCGCAGCGCGTGTTCCGGATTGTGATCGTTGAGCACCGCGGTGCGCAGGCAGACGTCGAGGTGCTCGCGCCACTGCACCACACCGGGCACATCCGAATCCGGCAGCAGCGGACCGCGATAGAGCCGGACCGCGGTGGTGAGATCCCCGGATTCGAGGGCGGTCAGGAGTTCGGCGGCATCGCAGGCGAGGGGTTCGATGAGCATGTAGCGGCGATCGGCGATCTGGCCGTCGGTGGCGCGGCGCAGGCGGGAGACATCGGCCTTGAGGGTGCTCGAGGACACCGACCGGTCGCCATAGACGGCCTCGTGCAAGCGTTCCGGGGTGAAGCCCTCGGGCTCGAGCGCCAGCAAGGTCAGGATCTCCAGCTGCCGCGGCCGCATGGGCACCTGCTTGCCGTCCTTATACAGCCGCGGCACGCCCAGACATTCCAAGCGGGTGCGATTGCCCGGGCGGTATTGCTCGGTATGCAAACGCGATTCGATCGCGGTGACCAGCGCCCGGACGGTGGTCAGGATCATCGGATGCGACCGATCCCAATAGGTCGACAGATCCAGCACGCCGAGCTGCCGCCCGTCCGTCCCCCGAATGGGCGCGCAGTAGCAGACCCAGCTGTGCAATGCCTCGACGAGATGCTCTGCCGCCCAGACCGAACTGGGCCGCCCGCTGTTCAACGACAACGCCACACCGCTGGTCCCCATATAAGGCTCGTCCCAGCACCCACCCGGGGCGAGGTTCACCTGCTCGGCCCGTCGCCGAACCGACCGGTCGCCACAACTGAACAGCACCATCCCCGCATCATCGGTGACCACGGCGATCATCCCCGCGTCCTCGGTAATGGACCGCAACTCACCCGCCAGCTCCGTCACCGGGCTGCGCAGCGGCGATTCGGCCCAGCGCGAGCCGAATTCATCCCGATCGGTGGACGGTGCCACGGCCCGCATGGGATCCACCGTGCGCAACGACCGCTCCCACGATTCGACCACCTCGGCGCGCAGAACCGCGACCTCCCTACTCGGCGGTGCCGCCCGCCCCGCCACCACACCCAACCCGGTAGCCCAGCGCGCCCACTGCCTTTCCAGCTCCGCACGCTGCTGCGAAATGGCGGGCACCTGTGTCATCGCGCAAACTCCTCGCAGTGCGATGGGAAATGCGATACCTCATGATGGCGCGCGGTTCGGCCGCGCGTACCCCATTCCGCGCAGTCCATGCGTTAATTCATTCGAGCTGCCTTCGCAGTGTTCGCCAAGGTGCGGATCCCGGCCGGAATGCGCTCGGATTCGACTGGTAGACAGGACATATGGTGCTCCCCTTCCGTTTCGGTGTGAACATGATGGCCCCTACCTCCCGGGCCTCCTGGATCGAGAAGTGCCGGCATGCCGAGAACCTCGGCTATGACGTCATCGGCGTCCCGGACCATCTCGGCCTGCCCGCGCCGTTCCCCGCCCTGATGCTGGCCGCCGATGTGACCACTCGGCCGCGTTTGAACACGTTCGTGCTGAATACGCCGTTCTACAACCCCGTCCTGCTCGCACGTGACGTGGCCGGACTCGACCAGCTCACCGACGGCCGCATCGAGCTCGGGCTCGGGGCGGGCTACGTGCAGGCCGAATTCGAAGCCGCCGGAATCCCATTCCCGTCCGCCCGCGAGCGCATCGATCACCTCGAGCAGACGGTCATCACCCTGCGCCGCCTCTTCACCGACCCCGAATACAAGCCGCAACCCGCTCAGCCTTCGGGCCCGCCGCTGCTCCTCGCCGGATGGGGCGACCGCATGCTGCGGCTGGCCGCCGAGCGCGCGGACGTCATCGCCTTCACCGGCGGCGGCACGGCCGACAGCGGCAAGATCACCCTCGCCGACGTCGCGACCACCGCCAAGAAGACCGACCATGTGCGATCCCTGCTCGGAACCCGCGCGGAGAAGGTCGAATTCAACCTCCTGGTTCAGGGCCTGGCCGGGCCGAACGAGCGGGATGCCCTCCTGCAGTGGATCTCGGCCAACCTGCCGTTCGACTTCGCCGACGCGGCCGAGGACATTCCCACCATGCTGGTCGGCACCCCGAACGATATGGCCGAAACCCTCCGCGCTCGCCGAGAGCAGTTCGGCTTCAACTACATCACCGTCCTGGAACACAATATGGAGAAGTTCGCCCCGCTCATCGAAGTCCTGCACGGGGAGTAACCGCAGCGCTCGGCACGGCCACCGGTAGCCTTGGCGCGGGGGCTGTTACAAGGTGGGGGAGTGTTGCTCGTTTACTTGGTGCTTGCCGGTGTCGTACCGGTCGTGTGTTGGGCGCTGGCGGCGGAGACCATGCGCGGGCGGGTCATCGGAGTTCTGGTTCTGCTGGCGCTGCTCGCGGGGCAGTGGGTGCTGGCATCGGAGTTGCTGGGGCACGGCTTCCAGTTCACCGGGGTGGCCGTCATGGAAGCGCTCATCATCGTGGTGCTGATGGGTGCGCCGGCGGTGGAAGCGGTTGCGGCCGTGGACCATCCCGAACCGGTGGGGGCTGCCAAGGCGCGCAGGATGATCGGGCGCATTCTCACCTTCGGGTACTGCGTACTGAGCGGGATGCTGCTTGTCGTGATGGCCGCGGTGTTCGCGACGATGGGCGGGAAAGCGTGGGTTCCCGACGCGGACGCGATCGGACCGCTGCCGGATGGCTTGTCGGTGAGCTCGACCGTGGACCAGGGCTGCACGGAACGATCGTCGAACAGCGGCTGTGACCGGGAATTCGTCATCGCGGGCTCGGGAGGAACGCCCGAGGAGATCGCCGAGCGAGTCCGGACGCACCTGCACGATGCCTACGGTTGGTCGTTCACCCCGAGCATCCCGGCACCGGGTGACTCCGGCTCCTGGACCGGTGGCTGTCGCGGGGAGGGCTGGCCGCTCGATCGGTACCGCAGCTGCGCGGATGTATCCATCCGTGACGGCAGAGTCATTGTGTCGCTGGGCAACCTCACCGACTCGTGAGCGCATCCGACACGCCGGTCGCGCGGTAACCGCGCGTTTGGGAACGCCACGTCGAGGCATTACGTCACATATGACCAACTCGACAAGGAGGTTTCAGATGTCGGGTGTAGTGACGATTGTGATCGTCGTATTGCTGGTGATAGCGGCGCTGCTCGTGGTCGGGCTGGCCCTGCTGCCCAGATTCCGGAGTCGGCGACTGCGCGATAGATTCGGGCCGGAGTACGACCGGACCGTGCAGGAGTCGCAGAACCGGCGGGTCGCGGAACGTGAACTCGCCGAACGGGAGAAGCGCCATCAGCAGCTGGAGCTGCGGACGCTGCCCGAGGATGAGAAGCGCCGCTACGAATTGCAGTGGGCGCGCGTACAAGAACAGTTCGTCGACGATCCCGCGGGCGCATTGACCGCCGCCGACCAGCTGCTCACCCAGGTGATGAAGGATCGCGGCTATCCGAGCGAGAGCTACGACCAGCAGCTTGCCGACCTGTCGGTGGAGCACGCCGAACCGCTGGGCCAGTTCCGCACCGCGCACGATATCGCCGGGCGAGCCGAGCGCGATGAGGCGTCCACCGAGGACATGCGCGCCGCCATCGTGCATTACCGAAAGCTGTTCATCGATGTCCTCGACGGCAACCCCGCTCACCATGCGGCACAGAACAAGTGAGGCACAACCATGAAGAATGAAACCGAACAGACCGACGACGACCGTACCCAGAAGATGCGGCGGTCCACGGAAGCGGTATCGACAGCCGACGATTTCCCGCAGACCCCCGAGAGGTCCGCGCGGGGCGAAAACGTTCCGGTGCACACCGATTCAGCATTCGATGCAAAGAGCGCGGCACGCAACCCCGGCGATTCCGCATCGACTTCAGTCGGCACAGCACCGGACAATCCGGCACCGACTGCAAGCAAGCCGACACCAGCCCCAGGCGATTCGGCACAGAGTGCAGACAAGCCGATATCAACCACCGGGAATGGCGGCGACCAACTGCTGGCCGAGCCCGAGGTGCAGCGGCTGCGCGGACAGTGGCGGGAGGTCCAGACCTTGTTCGTGGACGATCCACGCGATGCGGTGACTCGGGCGAACGAACTCGTCGACGGCGCGATTCATCAGCTCGCCGATACCTGTGCGCAGCGCCGCCAGGAGCTCGAAACCCAGTGGTCGCGCAGCGAAGACGCGGACACCGAGGCCCTGCGCCAGGCACTGCGCGGGTATCGCCACCTGTTCGATCAGTTGGTCGGCGGTGCGGCGTCGGTGGCCACGAACAGGTAGCTCTTCTCCTCCACACGCTGGTGGATGCGCCACTGGTGGTTCACGCGGACGAAGGTGTCGTGGTACCAGAGGCCGCAGAGCATCAAGCGCTGGTGGCCGTCCGCGCCCGCCACCAGCATGGGGTTGTGGCACATGGTGCGCGCGGTGGCGTGGTCGCCTTCCACGCGAATGGAGGAGTTGCTGACCAGGTGTTGGAAGGCGGAGAAGTTCGGCATGACGGTGGCCAGGAATTTCTTGGTGGAGTCCAGGTCACCGGCCGGGCCGCCCATGGCGGTGTAGTCGATATGCGCGTCGGCGGTGAAGATTTCGTCCAGCAGGTCCCACTGGTGGGTGTCCACCGCATGGGAGTAGCGGACCATCAGGTCCTCTATTTCCAGACGGTCCGAAATCTCCTGCAGGGACAGCATGCGCGCCTCCGGGTCGTGCCGATGGTGTTCAGTGACGGTGCGCAAGCGTACGGCGGCGCGGGCGTTGATCTTGGCGTTTCCGAAATATACGGGGGTGCAATAGATCTCGTTCAGACCGGTTCGTTAGTGGGAACGACGGGAAGTCAGGCGGCGTAATCCTTGGCAGCAATGGTGCGCGCGACCTTCTGCGGTGCGCCACCGATGAGCCCGCGCCACGGCAGGTACGGCAGCAACCGGACATTCAGGTCGCGAATCCGGATCATGGCCTTGCTGTTCGGGGCGTACCAGCCGCCCACGCCCTCGGCGAACTTCTGGCAGGCGTCGACCATGGGCCGCATGTCCTGCTCGTAGCGCGCGAACGCGACGGTGTGATCGCCTGCCGCCGCCGCCAATTCACCCGCGAGCACGTACGCCCCGACCAGTGAGAGGTCCGCACCCTGTCCGGACAGCGGCGACGCGCAGTATCCGGCGTCCCCGACCAAGCTGACGCGCCCCTCGGACCAGCTGTCCATATGAATCTGGGCCATCGCATCGAAGTAGAAGTCCTGGGCCTTGGGCAGTTCGGCCAGCAGTCGCGGCACCTCCCAGCCCTGACCGGCGAAGGTATCGGTGACAATGCGCCGCTGCGCATCGGTATCGCGGTAGTCGTAGTCCAACTGGTCCGACGCCCACGCGAAAATCGCCTTGGCCTCGGTATTGTGGCGCGCACTGTAGGTTCCGGCGATCGTTCCGGGAGTGTTGTAGTCCTCCTCCCAGTGATCCAGGTTCAGCAGGTTGGGCACCGTGTAGATGCAGATGTAGTAGCCCATATGCTTCACGAAATCCGCCTCCGGCCCGAAAACCAGCTTGCGGGTGTGGGAATGGACGCCGTCCGCGCCGATCACCAGGTCGAAGGTGCGGGCGGGGGAGTTCTCGAAGGTGACGTGCACACCGTTCTCGTCCTGGTCCAGCGTGGCGATGGAGTCGCCGAAGAGGTATTCGACATCATCACGAGTCGCCTCGTAGAGCACCCGGGCCAGATCGCCGCGCTGGATCTCGGTGTCCCCATTGGCTCCCACGCCATTGAAGACCTCGCTGCTGATGCTGGCGCGCCGCTTGCCGTTCGCGTCCACATACGACGTGCCGCGCTTACCGGTGCTCACCTCATGAACCGCCTCGAGCAGCCCCATCCGGCGCACCACCTCGGTGGCGGTACCGAGCACGTCGATGGCCTGTCCACCCTCGCGCAGTGACGGCGACTTCTCGACGATCGTCGGATTGAAGCCGTAGCGCTTGAGCCAGAAGGCGAGCGCCGGGCCCGCAATACTCGCACCGGAGATCAGGATGTTCGGGTTCTTCATCTGAGGCATGCCCAGAACCGTACAACGGATTTGGGCAAATGCGCAAGACATATGTCTTAGGCAATTGCGCTATAGTGCTGACCATGGGAAACCGCGAGGATCTACTGGCAGGCGCACGTCAATGCCTCGTCGACAAGGGCTATGCCCGCACCACCGTCCGCGACATAGCCACCGCCTCCGGCGTGAGCATGGCCGCCATCGGCTACCACTTCGGCTCGAAGGAGGCCCTGCTCACCGCCGCCCTGTCCGACGCCACCCGGGAATGGGGAGACGAACTGGCCCAACTCCTTACGAACCCGCCCGCGCGCACAGATCCCTTCCAGCACTTCGCCGCCACCTGGGACACCGTCCGAGCTTCCATCGGCACCCACCGAGGCCTCTGGTCCGCCACCTTCGACGCCCTCTCCCACCCCGAGACCCGCGCCCGCCTGGCCGCCGAGATGCCCGAATCCCGCACCGGGCTGGCCCATCTCCTCGCACCCACCGAACCCCCCACCCCCGCCGCCGCCCGCGCCACCGGAGCCCTCTACCAAGCCCTACTGGTGGGCATCGCCGCCCAGTACCTCATCGATCCCGAAACCGCCCCCACCGGAACCGAACTCGCCGAGGCATTGCGGCGGATGGTCGGACTCCCGCAACCAGCCGAATAAGGCGGGCGATCCAGGTTCCCGGGCGTCGCGGCGTTCGGCGCATAGGGTGGGCCGGTGCCAGCCATCGCGTTCGAGGGGGTCTGCGTCGGTCCCGGGGAGACGGCGTTGCTCGTCGATATCGACGCCACGTTCCCGGCCGGTCGATGCACGGCGGTGGTCGGGCCGAGCGGGGCGGGGAAGACCTCATTGCTGCGGCTGTTCAATCGCTTCGCCGAGCCCGGCCGAGGGCGGATTCTGCTGGACGGCACGCCGATTGCGGAGATGGATGTGCTGGCACTCCGGCGACGGGTGGGGTTGGTGCCGCAGCGGCCGGTACTGCTCACGAATACGGTGAGCGACGAGGTTCAGGTCGGGCGGGAGCTGGGGACCGATCGGATTCGGGAGTTACTGATCCGGGCCGGGCTGCCCGGAGAGTTCCTGGAACGCCGCTGCGCGGGGCTGTCCGGGGGTGAGGCACAACGGGTTTGCCTGGCGCGTGCGCTGGCCGTCGAGCCCGAGGTGTTATTGCTGGATGAGCCGACGTCCGCCTTGGACGGCGTGGCGGCGGGCGCGATCGGGGCACTCATTCGTTCGCATGTCGGGACCGGGGGCAGCGTCGTGCTGGTCAGTCATGATCCGGGGTTCGTGGCCGAGGTGGCCGACGACGTGTGGACGGTGACGGGGAACCGGCTGGTCCGGCAATCCCCGCAGTCCGGGGTGAACAGGCGGGAAGCGCTATGACACAAGAGCTTTCGGTGCCGAATTGGACCGGGGTGGGTGCTTCGCTGATCTTGGTGGCATTGGCGGCGGTCATTGCCTATCGGCAGCATCTGCACCTCACGCGCGAGCTGCTGATCGCCGCGGCACGGGCCGGGGTGCAATTGATCGCGGTGGGCGCGATTCTGTTGATCTTGTTCCGCCACACCGGGTTACCGGGAGCGCTCGGCTGGGTGGTGCTGATGGTCATTATCGCGGGGTTCGTGGCCGGGCGGCGCGGGGCGGGGCTGCCGCATGCGCAGCTGTCGGCGACGATCGGGGTGGCGTTCGGGTCGTCCATCACGCTGGGTGCGCTGATTCTGCTGGGGGTTATCTCGACGCATGCGCGGGTGGTGGTTCCGGTGGGCGGGATGATCGTTTCTTCGGCAATGCAATCGACCGGCATCGCCCTGCGCAGGTTGGTCGAGGATGCCCGGACGGCGCGGGATTCGATCGAAGCCCGGCTGGCGCTGGGGTTGTCCTCGCATCAGTCCTTTCTTCCGTTCCGGCGTTCCGCACTGCGCACGGCGCTCATCCCCGCCATCGACTCGACCAAGGTGGTCGGTCTGATCAGCCTCCCTGGCGCCATGACCGGTCTGATTCTGGCCGGGGTGGACCCGCTGACAGCGATCCGCTACCAGATAGTCGTTATGTACATGCTGCTGGCCGCGACCACCCTCGCCGCCCTGGCCAGCGCACGCGCGGCCGAGCGCACCCTGTTCGATTCGGCCCAGCGCCTCATCCCCCTCCCAGAGTGACTACCAGCCGTTTCCCAGCGAACGGAATGAGGAACCTGCCCGAAATGTCGTAATGGTTACGATGTGGTGGGTAAAATAGTTGGGGGATAGGTAGTTTCGATGGAAGTAACCGAATTCTTCATGCCATTCGATCCAGAGGGTCTCAACCCCCTGGAGGTCGAGGCCGAGGCCGGAATGTGGACCTGGCTCGAGAACTACGGGCTGGTACCAACCGAACTGACGCGCCGGCGAATGGAGCGCACACGGCCCACACGCATGTATGCGCTGTGGTGTCCAAGGGCCGACCTGGAGTCGCTGACCCTGCTGAGCCAGTACACCGCATGGGCTTTCGTCGTCGACGATCAGTTCGACATCGAGATCCCCGAGCCATCACGATGTTTGGATATCGTGCGCGGCCTGAACGGGGTACTCGACGGCGAACCGCCCTCGGGCCTGCTGGCGATCGCCTTCGCGGATCTCTGGGATCGCCTCTCGCGCGGTCGATCCGTGGAATGGCGCGAGAGCGTGCGCGCGGAACTGCGCGCCTGGTTGTGGACCTATTACACCGAAAGCGTGGGCCGCCTATCGGGGAATCTGCCGGATCTCGAGACCTATCGCGCACATCGGCGAGACGGCGTGGCGCTGTTCGTATTTCTGGATATCAGTGAGATCGCCGATGGCATCGACCTGCATCCGGGAGCCCGGCACCTGCCCGCCATGCACCGACTGCGGCAGGCCGCGGTCGAGCACATGGGACTGTTCAACGATGTGCTGTCGGTGCCCTCGGACGAGGCCTCGGGCTATCTCTACAACTCGGTGCTGCTGGCCGAATATCACTACGGGCACAGTCGCACCGAGGCGATGGAACTCGTCAACTCCATGCTGACCGAGTGCATCGAGCAGATGACCGATGCCCGCAAGCGGCTCCCCGACGAACTCGACGACGCGGGCATCACCGGCACCGACCGTGACGACGCGCTGATCACCGCACAGAATTACACGATCTATGTGCGGGCCAATCACGACTATCACTACCAGGCAGCCAGATACACGAGCGCACCACAGGAGGCACTGGAGCACGGCTCGCCGCTCTCCTGAGCGGCGACACACGGGCTGTTGCCGAACTGAAACCCCCACACAATACCGGTTTTTCGGTACGTGATGGGACCATGGGGCTTCTTCCAAAGCATGGCCGCCCCGCTACCGCCGGGTGGCTGGGGGAGGCCGTGTCCGAAAGAGCGGGGCCGACAATGCGAGTGTCGAAAACGACCAGATCCGCAGTGCCACAACGACTCGAGGGCAAACGCCGCTGGGGATTATCCAGAACCGCGGTGACCAACCTCGTCGGCCATACCGAAACCTGCCCCCGGGCAGCGGAATCCGGACCACACACGCTCGACGGACTGATAGAACGGCGCGCGCGAAGACAGCTCTCCGAGGCGCGCGGCAGCATCGAACCCGTACTGCGGGCCGCAGTCGCCTCCCTGGCCGATCCGCTGGATCGGATGGCGGGCTACCACTTCGGCTGGTGTGATGCCGACGGCGCGGAAGTCGAAGCCGCGCAGGGCAAGGCCCTACGCCCGGCCCTCACCTTCGCCGCCGCCACCGCCTGCGGCGGCGATCTCGACCACGCGGTGCATGCCGCCGCGGCGGTGGAACTGCTGCACAATTTCTCGCTCGTGCACGACGACGTCATGGATACCGACGCGTTCCGGCATGGCCGCCCGACGGTGTGGCGGATCTGGGGCGAGACCAATGCGACCCTGCTCGGAGATGCCTTGCAGGCCTTGGCGCTCGGCGTGCTGTCCGATGGCGTGCCCGAGCGGGTGACATCCGAGGCGGTGATCCGATTAGCCCGGGCCACCGTCATTTTGTGCCGCGGCCAATACGCGGACTGCGCCTTCGAGACGCGGGAGAACGTCACCGTCGAGGAATATCTGTCGATGGCGGCGGGCAAGACCGGGGCCCTGCTCGGGTGTGCGTGCGCCCTGGGCGCGCTGTGCGCAGGGGCCGACCATCGGACGGTGTCGGCCATGCACACCTTCGGCTGCGAGATCGGCCTGGTCTTCCAGCTCGTCGATGACGCCATCGACATCTGGGGCGATCCCGCACTGACCGGCAAGCCCGCGCACAGCGATCTCATCCACCGAAAACAATCCTTCCCGGTGGTCTGCGCCCTGACCTCGAATACCGGGGCAGGACGTGAACTCGCGCGCATCTACCATGCGCGCCAACCGATTACGGCCGCCCGGGCGGCCCGCGCCGCCGACCTCATCGAAGAGGCGGGCGGCAGGCAGCGCACACTCGGCCGCGCCACCGCGGCCCTGGAAGCCGCGCTCGAGGCCCTGCCCCCGGAGGTGGCGGCGGCGGATCTGACCGCTCTGGCCCACCTGGTGGCCTACCGCGATAGATAACTCCCACCGACTCTCCGAAGAGGGCCGTTCCCGGCAACCCGCGATCAGCTCCGGGTCGCGGAGCCGGGGGCGACCCGCAGGCCGTCGAGCGTCACCGCGAGGAGGCGCTCGGCGGCTTCGGGGGTGGTTTCGCAGGCGACGCCGATGCCGTGGCCGAACCGGAGCAGGTCGCGGGGTTCGATATCGGCTCGGATCGCACCCGCGCCCTGGGCTGCCTCGAGCAGGGCGGTCGACGCTTCGGTGATCACCGACCGGCACAGCGTGAAGGTGGGTGAGCCGTGGTCCATTCCGGCCTTCAAGGTGGTGGCGAGACTGCGATTGGCCATCACCCACTGCACCTGCTCACGCAGCCACTGCTCGAAAGCTTCGGCGGGGGAGAGTTTTTGGAGTAGTTCGTGGGCGCGGGCGCTCAGTTCCTCGATGCTGGATCGGTAGACGGCTTCGATCAGCACGTCCCGATTCGGGAAGTGCCGATACAGCGTCCCGATGCCGACCCCGGTGCGGCGAGCGATGTCTTCCAGCGGTGCGTCGGGCCCTTGCTCGGCGAATGCCTGTCGCGCGGACGCGATGATTCGCTCGTAATTGCGCAGCGCATCGGCGCGCATCGGCTTGCCCGTCGGCGGTGCTTCCACTGGCCCTCCACTAGAAAACGGATGGATCCTCCGGTTAGACTTGCGGAAGTGGAGGAACCCTCCATATGATAGCTCTATCGGAAACGGAGGTTACCTCCGTTTGATTCCCATTCGATGGAGCATTCCTTGTCCAGCACTTTGACCGCGGATACCCGTGTCTCCGCAACCCCCGAAGCCCCCCGGCTTCGCTCCGGCATCGTGCTCGCCACGCTGCTGACCTGCCAATTGATGATCGTCCTCGATATCACCGTGATGAATGTGGCGCTGCCGCGCATCCGGACCGACCTGAACTTCAGCGCGACCGGCCTGTCCTGGGTGATGAACGCCTACACGCTCGTCTTCGGCGGATTGCTGCTGCTCGGCGGCCGCGCCGGTGACCTGTTCGGCCGCCGCAATCTCTTCATCGCCGGTACCGCCCTATTCACGCTGGCCTCGCTGGCGGGCGGGCTCGCACCGTCGGCCACCTTGCTGCTCATCGCCCGCGTCGTGCAGGGCATCGGCGCGGCCATGGCCGGACCCAGCACCCTCGCACTGCTGACCACCATCTTCAGTGAACCCAAGGCGCGCATGCGAGTACTCGCATTGTTCTCCGGAATGTCCAGCGCGGGCTTCGCGATCGGCCTCATCGTCGGCGGATTCCTGACCCAGTGGCTGAGCTGGCGTTCGGTCCTGTTCATCAATGTGCCGTTCGGACTTGCGGTTTCCCTGCTGGCCGTGCGCTATCTGCCGCGCTCCGAGCGCAAGCCCGCACACCTCGACCTGCCCGGTGCGGTCACCGCCACCGCCGGAGTGGCCGCCCTGGTCTACGGCTTCATCAGCGCCGCCTCCCACGGCTGGGGCAATGAGATCACCGATATCTCCCTCGCCGCGGGTGCACTCCTGATCGCCGCATTCCTCGTCATCGAGTCCAGGGTCGCTCAGCCCCTGCTGCCCCTGCGCCTGTTCGCCGATCGCAATCGCGCCGCGGCCTACACGAACATGTTCTTCGGCCCCATGGCAGGCATGTCCATGTTCTTCTTCCTGACCCAGTACCTCCAGGAAGTCCTCGGATTGAGCGCCCTCGCAACAGGTTTCGCCTTCCTGCCCACCGCCCTGCTCATGTTCACCATGATCCGGCTCATCCCGCGCCTGCTACCCCGCTTCGGACCCAAACCGGTCACCCTGGTCGGCGCGGTCTCCATGGTGTCCGGCCTGGTCCTGCTGACCCAGCTGACCGTCGACAGCGGCTACTTCCCCCTGCTCTTCATAGCCATGATCCTGATGGGTTGCGGTATCGGCCTGGCCTTCTCGCCCCTGAACGTCATCATCATGTCCAGCGTTTCCCCCACCGAAGCCGGTGCCGCGGGCGGCGCCCTGCAAACCCTCCAGCAAACCGGAGCCGCCCTCGGCCTCGCCATCCTGGTCACGGTCTTCGGCACCGCCTCCGAGCACGCGGGCGGCTCCGCCCAGCACGCCTTGGTCGCCGGAATGACCACCGCCTTCGCGGCGGCGGCGGCCATAGCCGCCCTGACCCTCGTCGTAGCCCTGACCTTCCGAAACCCCCGTCCCACCAACTGATTTCACGCCAAGGCCCACCGGCTGGCCCCTCCGCCCGATCGCGAAAGGACCAGCCGATTGGCATTGCCGGATCGCGACGGTACGGCCGCCGATCGACTGAAGCCGGGTTTCCCGAAGGTGCTGGGGTCGGCGATGACGGTGCGATGCGCGGTTGGATTCACGCAGTAAGGGAGCCTTGTACAACTCGCGTTCCAGACTCCAAACCCGTCCTCGTTCTGGACGAGATGCTCATTATGAGAGAACTGTCGTTGCCTCGATCCTGGGTGGAACGTTTCCAGAGCAGCTTGCTGCGGTCGCAGCGCTGACGATCAAAGCGACATGTAGGTTGGTCGTGGGCCGTCGATTTCCTTCGGTTTCGCAGTTGATCGAGCCTCACCTGTTGCGACTGTCACCGCTCAAGTCCATCGCGTCCCGCCCGCTCACAGAGTCAGAACATCGACGGTAATCTGACCGTCGTGAACTATTTGGGGCGGCCGCCGATATAGCCCGCGGCACGCCATACCATCGCTCGAAACTGATGAGGTGCCATCAGTTGCTGTGCCGGCAGTCCGGCCAATGGTGCCGACACCCAGAAACATCCCGCGCACCGGTGGCAAAACCATGCTGCCTGCCACAGCCGGTAGCCGATCGGGCGGCCGCGGCGAATTCTCCGGTTTTCGCGGCTGAGCAGCGCCACGATCGCGAAGGCGATGATGGCGGGACCGGCAAAGAAGAGGAAGAATGCCGCAGTAACGATCATGACGCCGACGCTCTCACCGCTGGCGATTTCTGACCGCACGCTCATTGCGGCCGCCAGAAGACCCATCACGACCAATGGCGACAGAGCGATGCTCCACGCGACCGACGCAGTGGTCGAACGGAGCGCCGGTTCGGGAGCGGTCGCAACTGCAAGCGCTGATCGGCGGATTTGCGTCGTGGACGTCGTGCCGAAGACCGGCACGAAACCCGAAGCGGTCAACCCGATTCCGTCGAAGTGGCCACGGTCTTCGATCACCTCAGCTCCGGCAGAGGACAGAGCTGGCACACTCTGCAGGAGATCGCTCGATCCGCATCCTGGGCAGCAGACATCCGACGACACTGTGACCACTCCCTGCCAGATCAAGGCCCAAGGGTGAAATGTCGCAAGTCTACGTGGGAACGGGCGATGATCAACCGAAATATGGTTCAAGCCAGCATATCCCGGCACATACGGCTGGCTGTGGAGTGATCAAGCGTCCGCGGTACCCGCTACCCGCGGTGGTGATTAATGCCGGGCTCCCCGCTCGCCCGATCCTGGTCGGTCATTCCTTCGGCGGCATGATCGCCCAGAAGCTGCTTGGCATGATCCTCGCCGCCGCCGCGTGGCCATCGATGCCGCCCAGATCAAAGGCGTACTTCCACTCCCGCTTTCCGCCCTGTGCGCCAACCCTCCCGGTTTTCCAGATGGATCTCGGCCGCCGTCCGCACCACCCACGCCGTTCCCCGGTGATCACGCCGGAAACGTCACCGATGCGGACTTCGTCATCGATGGCGGCCCCATCACCACGACCTGACCCTCCGGTCTGGAAGCCCAGCCCGCTGTCAGTCACCTGTCAGCGGGCTGTCGGTGCTGCTGGGCATGGTTGCGAGCATGAACGCACACAGCACCGAGGCGCAGCGCCTCATCGAATCCCTGTTCCACAAGATCGACCGGCACGCAGCGCAATCCGGCCCGCAGGATCCGACCGTGGCCCTGCTCATTCAGCAGCGGACCGCCCGCACCCCGGGTGCCATTTACACAATGGCGCAGATGCTGATCGGTCAGGAACGCGCCATCGCCCAGCTTCAGCAGCAACTCGCCGACGCACGCCGGAACAACCAGCACACCTCTGAGCACCGCAGGGAGAACCCGACCGGCGACTTCCTCTCCGGCGCGGGTCAGATCGCCCTCGGGGTGGGCGGCGGCATTCTCGCCGCCGAAGCCATCGAGGGCGTCGCCGAAGGCCTCTTCGGCGACGACGACGATGACAGCTGGTGGTGAGCGTTCGATTCCTAGGTGACTACAAGCACCGCAACCATATTGGAGTGGTATTTGCAGTGGAAGGGGAACGAGCCGGCGGTGGACGGGGCGGTCAGGGTGACCGTCTCATTGCCGTCGACGTCGACCCCGAAGGTCTTCCCGTCGTCGGCCGTGACGCTGTGCTCGACCTTGTCATTGTTCTTGACGGTGATCGTCGCGCCGGGCGCGACCGAGGCCGGGACGTCGAATTTATTGCCGCTGATGGTGATTTGAGCGCCGGTGGCGGGGGCCGCGGTCGTGTTCTCGGTGGAGGTCGAGGATGTGCAGGCCGTGGCGGAGAAGGCGACGATCGCGAGCGCTCCGGCGAACGCGGCGAAGCGGCGTCGGGTGCTGGGTTCGAGGACCATGATTCCTCCTATCGTGGAGATATCCCTGTGACACGTAGTGCGGTGGTCACGGGTTCATTTCGCCACGCCGGAATAGGTCTGTATGCCGGACAGGTAGGTGGAGTGCACGGGGATGTCGGGGAGGGCGGCCACTTCCACTGTGCGCGGATCGGTTTCGAGGACCACCAGGTCGGCGTATTTGCCGGGGGAGATGGAGCCGGTGATGTCGTCGGCGAACAATTGGTAGGCGGCGTCGAGGGTTTGCGCGCGCAGGGCTTGATCGAAGGTGATCCGTTCCTCGGGTGCGAAGACGCGCCCGCTGCGGGACATGCGGCTCATGGCCACCGCCATATTGCGTAGCGGCTCTTCGGGTGTGACCGGACTGTCGTTGTGGAAGGAGATGGGCATTCCGGCGTCGAGAGCTGATTTGGCTCGGACCCAATGTGCGCCGTGGTCCTCGCCGAACAAGCCGTCGACCAGGACGTCACCCCAGTAGTAGAGGTGATCGATGAACAGGCTGCACGTCACGCCGATCCGCGCCGCCCGGCGGTACTGCTCGGCGGTCATGGTCCCGCAATGCTCGAGCCGCAGCCGATGATCCACGCGCGGGTATGCGGCCAAGGCCTTTTCGTACACATCGAGGATGGTGTCCACCCCGAGATCGCCGTGGACATGACAGGCCAGCTGCCAGCCCGGCGGGAAGTACGCGCCGAGGAGCTCGTGCAGTTGATCGGAGGTGTAGTTGGCGTGCCCGCGATGGTCGGGACCCAATCCCATGGCGGCGGTCTCGGGAGTGTTCAAGTAGGGGAACGAGGTGTGGATATTACCTACCCACGGGGAGCCGTCGACCCAGATCTTGATGCCGATCTGGCGGAACATGTCGTCGCCGTTCTCCACCGGGCAGTCGGTATGCAGGCGGCGATCCGACATTTCGTACGCCCGCGTGCGCACCTTCGCCAGGCCCTGGTCGTAGACGGCCTGGGTGAGCGGTCGCATGGCGTCGGAAAACCCCATGTCACTGACCATGGTGACCCCGCGCGAGGCCAGGTACGTATGTTCCAGGGCGAGCGGGCCGGGCGTGGACAGCTCCGGAATGACAATGGGGCCCAAGATCATCAGGATGGCGGCCGTCTCGAACGCCTTGCCGGTGAGATGGCCGTCCTCATCGCGATCGAAGTGGCCTCCGACCGGATCGTAGGTATTGTCATCGATCCCCGCGAAGGCCAGCGCGGCCGAGTTGGCCCACGCCAGATGCCCCGAATTCTGCCAGACCATGATCGGCCGGTCCGGCCCGAGCTCATCCAGCCACGCCCGAGTAGGCTCCGGGAATCCCTTCTGCAACAACACATCCAACCCGTTGAACACCAGTGGTTGCCCATCCGGTTTGCTCGCCAGGGCCGCGTGGATCACCGCATGCACGGCCTCCGCGGTGGCGCAGGTGACCGGGCGGATATCGACCACCGCTTCGATGAACAGCAACTGATCCTGCGTGGGATGCGCATGGGCATCGATGAATCCGGGCAGCAGACATCGCCCGCCGAGCCCGACGATCCGGGTGTCCGGAACACGCAGCGGCATCACCTCATCGATCGCACCCACCGCGGTGATCCGCCCATCGGCGACCGCGACCGCCTGCGGATTCGGGTAGCGCGGATCGACCGTGATGATCGGTCCGCCGACGAAGATCAATTCCGCTGGACTCATGACGCGCACCTCGGCTCAGGCTCGGAAGAATCCCGCTCGACTCGGCTTCGTCGACGATCGCTCGTATTCCCCTCGGGCGCTCCACATTACGCCAGGTCACCCCCACGCACGGCGGGTCGCGGGCATCCCGGCATTGCCCACCGCGTCCGGCACGACACCGAGCACCTGGTGCAGGCCGAGCCCGCCGTCCTCGAACCCGAGCGCGGAAGCGGCCATATAGAGCCGCCAGATGCGTGCCCGCCCCGCACCGACGAGCGGCACCGCCTCGTCCCACGCCTTCTCCAGATTGGCGACCCAGTTCCGCAGTGTCAGAGCGTAATGCTCGCGCAGGGATTCCACATCGCGCACCTCGAATCCCGCGCGCTCCATGGCCAGTGCGACCTCCCCGACATCGAGGAGCTCGCCGTCGGGGAAGACATACCGGCCGATGAAGGAACCGCTGCGCATGATCGACCCGCCCCGCGAGGAGATCGCGTGATTGAGCAGACGGCCCTCGGTGCGTAACAACCCGCGCAGGGTCTCGAAATACGCCGCGCTGCGCTTGGTTCCGACATGTTCGAACATGCCGATCGAGGAGATGGCGTCGAACTGCTCGCCGCCCAATTCGCGATAGTCGGACAGCCGGATCTCCACGCTCGCCGACAGTCCGGCGTCGGCGACCCGCTGCCGGGCGAGATCCGCCTGCGCCTTGCTGATCGTCACACCGACCACCTGCGCGCCATAGGTCGAGGCCGCGTGCATCGCCATGGATCCCCAGCCACATCCGACATCGAGCAGCCGCATGCCCGGCCGCTCGGCCAAACCCAGCTTGCGGCAGATCAAGTCGTGCTTCTCGCGCTGCGCGTCTTCCAGGGAGACCGAGGCGTTCGCGCCTTGGTGCCCATTGTCGTCAGCGCCGACGAACCGCGCGCACGAGTACGTCATACTCGGCCCGAGCACCAGCCGGTAGAACTCATTGCCGACGTCATAGTGATGGCTGATGGCCGCCGCGTCACGACTTTTGGTGTGCAATCCACCGCGACGGGGCCGCGATTCCTCGGCGGGCGGCTGCGGCCGACGGCCGAGCGCGCCGAGCTGCCGGGCCGCGCCCAGCGCCTTCCATGCGGCATCGACACCGAGTTGCGCATCGCGCGGGGCCGTGGATTGCAGGGCGCGAAGGATCTTGAAGATGTCACCGTCGAGATCCACCGCGCCGGAGACGAAAGCGCGCCCCAAGCCGAGTTCGCCCGGAGCCCACACCAGATGACGCAGGGCGTCCTTGGATCGAATGCGCATGGTCCCCGGGAATTCGCCATCGGGGTAGATCCCGCTGCCATCCCAGAATTCGAAGGCGATCGAGGGCTTGGGCCCCAACGCCGCGTGGAGAAGAGGACGAAACGCGTCGGCGACCGTAGGTTCGTTGCCCATGTGAACCACTATGGCGCACCGGACCTCACATGTTCCGGACCTGGAAAACAAAAAATCCCCCGGCCTGTCAGCCTAGGGGATTTACATGTAACCGGCGGTCACAGATACTCTCACCGCTCCGCATCGGCCTGCTGGGCGATACGTTGGCGCTCAGTCTAGCAGCGGCCCCTCAGCTATTCGACACCGAGGACGTTCCGTGGTGCCCTGTGCAGGTCGGACACCTGAGACTGGGACAATGGGCACAAACAGGGACGGTCACACACGGTAGGCACCGCGTTTGCGCATTGGTAACCCTGGCGTGAGACAACGAACAGCACACGACCCCGGGTATCCAATGGAAAGGTGGGCAGGACGTGGCACTCCAGGCGGAGGTACCGGCACTATTGCCGTTGCTGCGTTCGGCCGAGGCTCCACCGCCTCGTACGCTCGTCGATATTCTCGCGGAGACCGCGGCGGCGCATCCCGATGCGGCGGCCATCGATGACGGCGTGGTCAGCCTCAGCTACAGCGAACTCCTCGAGGAGATCGGCGAGACCGCGGAGCGTTTGCGGGAGGCCGGGATTCGCGCCGGTGATCGGGTCGGGGTGCGGATTCCGTCGGGGTCGCGCGAGCTGTACGTGACGATTCTCGCGGTGCTGCATGCCGGGGCCGCGTATGTGCCGGTGGATGCCGATGATCCGGATGAGCGGGCACAGCTCGTATTCGGCGAGGCCAAGGTCGGTGCGATCGTCACCGGCGCGGGCATTTCGGCGCAGCAGGGAAGCGTGAGCGCGTCCGATGCGGCGGCTACGCCCACGCTCGAGGACGACGCTTGGATCATCTTCACTTCGGGGTCGACGGGGACGCCGAAGGGTGTCGCGGTGACGCATCGCAATGCGGCGGCGTTCGTGGATGCCGAGGCGCGGCTCTTCTTGCAGGACAACCCGATCGGGCCCGGCGACCGGGTGCTGGCGGGGCTGTCGGTCGCCTTCGACGCCTCGTGCGAGGAGATGTGGCTGGCCTGGCGGCACGGCGCGTGCCTGGTGCCCGCACCGCGCGCGCTGGTGCGCAGCGGGATGGATCTGGGGCCGTGGCTGGTGCGCCGCGAGATCAGCATTGTGTCGACGGTGCCGACGCTGGCCGCCATGTGGCCCGCCGAGGCACTGGAAGCGGTGCGGCTGTTGATCTTCGGCGGCGAGGCGGTGCCGCCCGAACTCGCCGAGCGGCTGGCCGGATCGGCCGATCGCGAAGTGTGGAATACCTATGGGCCCACCGAGGCCACCGTGGTGGCGTGTGCGGCGCGATTGACCGGTGAACCTCCGGTGCGGATCGGGCTGCCCCTCGATGGCTGGGATCTCGCCGTCGTCGATGCGGAGTCGAATCCGATGGGGGAGGGCGAGACCGGGGAACTCGTGATCGGCGGCGTCGGCCTGGCCCGCTACCTGGATCCGGCCAAGGATGCCGAAAAGTACGCGCCCATGCCGTCTTTGGGTTGGGAGCGCGCGTATCGCAGTGGCGACCTGGTTCGGAATGAGAGCGCCGGACTGCTCTTCCTCGGTCGCGCCGACGATCAGGTCAAGATCGGGGGCAGGCGCATCGAACTCGGCGAGATCGATACTGCGCTGCAGAACCTGCCCGGTGTCAGCGGGGCGGCCGCCACGGTGCGAACCACCAAGGCGGGCAATAAGATTCTGGTCGGCTATCTGGCGAGCGCCGACCCGGAATTCGATCTGCACAAGGCCCGCACGCTGCTCGCCGAACAGCTGCCCGCCGCCCTGGTGCCCCGGCTGGCCGTGCTGCCCGAACTGCCCACGCGCACCTCGGGCAAGGTCGATCGCGATGCGCTGCCCTGGCCGCTGCCGGTCGGCGAGACCGAGGTCGAGCATGGCCTCGAGGGCACCGCGGCCTGGGTTGCCGGACTGTGGAATTCCATTCTCGGAGCCGATATCAGCGGTGCGAATATCGACTTCTTCGATATCGGCGGCGGCTCGCTGTCGGCCGCGCAATTGGTGACCGCGCTGCGCGAACGCTTCTCGCAGGTGACCGTCGCCGACCTGTACGACCATCCGCGACTGGGGTCGCTGGCCGATTTCCTGGATGCCTCGGCACCGGTCGCCGCCGCCGAAACCCGCAATGTGACACCCACTCCGCGACTTGCGCAGTGGACGCAGATTCTCGCGACCATCCCCCTCACCACGCTCACCGGATTGCAGTGGCTCACCTGGCTGGGCATTGTCACCAATATCGCGAGCTGGTCCGGCGCGATTCCGTGGATGCCGCACCTGTCCTGGTGGTGGGCGCTCGCGGGATTCCTGGTCTTCATCTCCCCGCCCGGCCGCATGGCGATCTGCGTGATCGGCGCGCGGACGCTGCTCAGTGGCGTCGAACCCGGCACCTATCCGCGCGGCGGGCAGGTGCATCTGCGACTCTGGGCGGCGATTCGGCTGTCCGAGGCCAGCGGTGCGGAAAACCTTTCCGGCGCACCGTGGATGGTGCCATTCGCGCGGGCGCTCGGGGCCCGCATCGGTAAGGGCGTGGACCTGCACTCCCTGCCGCCGGTGACCGGCATGCTCGAACTCGGCGACGGGTGCAGCATCGAGCCGGAGGTCGACCTGTCAGGTCATTGGATCGACGGGGATCGCGTGCATATCGGTGCCATTCGCATCGGTCCCGGCGCGGTGATCGGGGCGCGTTCGATTCTGCTGCCCGGCACCGTGATCGGCAAGAATGCCGTTGTCGCCCCGGGTTCCGCGGTGGGCGGCAAGGTCAAGGCGGGCCAGGAGTGGGCGGGGTCGCCCGCGGTGAAGGTCGGCAAGGCCGAGCATCCCTGGCCCGCGCGGACGCCACCACGGGCCGTGCACTGGATCGCGATCTTCGGTATCACCTCGATGCTCTTGGCCGCCATGCCGATTCTCGCCCTCGCCGCCGGTGGCGGGCTCATCGCCTGGTGGGTGCGCGGCGATGAGACGCTGACGGTCGCGCTCGGGCATGCGTTCGCGATCCTGCCGGTGGCCACGCTGCTGTGTCTCGTCGTGTTCGCGGTGACGACACTGCTCGCGGTGCGGGTGCTCAGTATCGGGCTCACCGGGGGTTACTACCCTGTGCGCAGCCGGGTCGGCTGGCAGGTGTGGACGACCGAGCGATTGATGGATTCCGCGCGGACCTTCCTGTTCCCGCTCTATGCCAGCCTGCTGACGCCGGTCTGGCTGCGGCTGCTCGGGGCGAGCATCGGCAAGAATGTCGAAGCCTCGACGGTGCTGCTGATTCCGAAGTTCACCACCGTCTCCGACGGTGCGTTCCTCGCCGACGACACCATGATCGCAAGTTATGAACTCGGCGGCGGCTGGCTGCGCATCGGCGACGCCAAGGTCGGCAAGCGAGCCTTCCTCGGCAACTCCGGGATGACCGCGCCCGGTCGCCGGGTGCCGAAGAACGGCCTCGTCGCGGTGCTGTCGGCCGCGCCGGAGAAGGCCAAGGCGGGATCGTCGTGGCTGGGCAGTCCGCCGGTGCGCTTGCGGCGCACGGCCGGTGGCTCCGATTCCGCGCGCACCTTCGATCCGCCGCTCAAGCTCAAGGTGTTTCGCGGGATCGTCGAGACCTGCCGGTTGATTCCGGTGATGGTGACGTTCGGTATCGGTCTCGGTGTGCTGTTCGCGCTGGCGTGGCTGGCCGAATCGGTCGGGTACTGGTTCGCGGCGCTGGTGTGCGGGCTGGTGCTGATGGCCGCCGGTCTGTTCGCGGGTGTGGTCGCGGTGGCGGCGAAATGGGCGATGGTCGGGCGGATCAAGAAGGTCGAGTATCCGCTGTGGAGCTCGTTCGTGTGGCGCAATGAGGTGTCCGACGCATTCGTGGAAACCGTTGCCGCGCCGTGGTTCGCGCGCGCCGCGACCGGGACCGCGGTCATGAATGTGTGGCTGCGCGCGCTCGGGGCGAAGATCGGGCGCGGGGTGTGGTGCGAGTCGTATTGGCTGCCGGAGGCCGATCTGGTGACCCTCGGTGACGGGGCGACCGTGGAGCGCGGCTGTGTCGTGCAGACTCACCTGTTCCATGATCGGATCATGGCCATGGACACGGTGATCCTCGAAGCGGGTGCGACCCTCGGGCCGCATTGCGTCGCGCTGCCCGCGTCCACCATCGGCGCGGGAGCCACCGTGGGCCCCGCCTCGCTCGTGATGCGCGGCGATACGGTGCCGCGTTCGACCCGCTGGTGGGGTAATCCCATTGCACCGTGGCCGGATTCGGAGGTGAGCAACTCATGACCGGGAAGTTCTACGAGGACCCGATCGACGAGTATCTGCCGCAGAATGGCAATCGCGGCTATCGGGTCTCGCGGTATGAGCTCGAGCTGGTGTACAAGGTGGCGGCCAATCGGCTCGCCGGGCGGGCGGCGATCACCGCCGTCACCACCGAAGTGCAGCCGCGATTCGCGCTGGACATGTCGCAATCACTGGGCGTCACAAAGGTTTTGGTCAATGGCGGCAAGGTGGCGCGCTACACGCATCGCGACGGCAAGCTGACCATCACTCCGGCGCAGAAGATTCCGGCGGGCGGGGTGCTCTCGATCGTCGTGCAGTACGCGGGCACACCGCATCCGGTGCGCGGCCCGTGGGGTGAGGTCGGCTGGGAGGAGCTCACCGACGGCGCGCTGGTGGCCAGCCAGCCCAATGGCGCGGCGTCCTGGTTCCCGTGCGACGACCATCCCAGTTCCAAGGCGAGCTACCGGATTTCGATCACCACCGACTCGCCGTACTACGCGCTCGCCAATGGCACCCTGACCCGCAAGCAGACCAAGGCCAGCCAGACCACCTGGGTGTACGAACAGCCCGAGCCGATGGCGACCTATCTGGCGACCATTCAGATCGGCCAGTACCAGAAGTACCGGGTCGGCTCCGCACAGCAGCCGGTCCCCATGCACGCCCTGGTGCCGCCGCGCCTGCGCACCAACTTCGAACATGATTTCGCCCGCCAGCCGCAGATGATGGCGGAATTCTCGAAGCGCTTCGGCCCCTACCCCTTCGAGAGCTACACCGTCGTCGTCACCGACGACGAGCTGGAGATCCCCATCGAGGCCCAGGGCATGTCGATCTTCGGCGCGAACCACTGCGACGGCAATCGCGGCGCAGAACGCCTGGTCGCCCATGAGCTGGCCCACCAATGGTTCGGCAACAGCCTCACCGTCCGCCAATGGCGCGACATCTGGCTACACGAGGGCTTCGCCTGCTACGCCGAATGGATCTGGTCCGAGGCGGGCGGCGGCCCCAGCGCCGACCAGCTCGCGAAGGCGGCCTGGCAGAACCTGTCTCGCAATCGCCACGACATCATTATCGGCGACCCCGGCCCGCAACTCATGTTCGACGACCGCGTCTACAAGCGCGGCGCACTCACCCTGCACTCGCTACGCCTGCAACTCGGCGACACGAAGTTCTTCGACCTCCTGCACGACTGGACGGCCCGCTACCGCCACTCCTCGGTCACCACCGAGGAATTCACCGACCTGGCAGGCCATCACAGCGCGATTTCCCTACGCCCCCTATGGGATTCGTGGCTCTACTCGAAGCCGCTCCCACACCTGCCACAGGCGGGGAGCGCTTCGGTCGGCTGAGCGGCCGCTACTCGGCGACCTCCATACCGAAGTGGTCATGGATTTCACGGACTTCCACGGCGGTGACGTGGAAGTCGAGGGTCCGACCGGCGATGGCGGCCGCTTCGTCGACGTTGTCGCACTCGATGACGTAGTACGCGGTCAGTTGCTCCTTATTGCTGGTCAGCGGTGCTGCGACGGCGACCGGGCGATCATTCTGAAGTCGTAGGGTCATGGTGGCATCCGGATAGGCGAGCCCGGCGCCATTGCGCATCGCCTTGGGCACATCGGCATGCAATGCCTCGTGCCGCCGGGCCACATCCTCGCGGGCCGCGCTGGACATGGCTCGAGTGTCCGCCGGATCCGCATACATCAGCACCATGAATTTCATGGTCACAGCATGGACCGAATCGATGGCCGCCACGACCGATCGGGCGATCTGTCAGCTCACCAAGCCCCGGCGGATGAGGAGCGGTTCGATCTCGGGGGCGCGGCCTCGGAAGGCCGCGAAGGCCTCGAGTGGGTCGACCGAGCCACCGCGCGAAAGCAATTCGCGGCGGAAGGCCTCGCCCTTTTCGCGGATCGAGGCGGCGCCGTCGTTGAACCAGTCCACCGTGTCCGCGTCCAGGACCTCGCTCCAGATGTAGGAGTAGTAGCCCGCGCCGTAGCCGCCCGCGAAGATGTGCGCGAAGTAGCCGGTGCGGTAGCGGGGTGGGATGGCCGCGAGGGCGACGCCCGCCTTGCGCAGTGCCTCATCCTCGAAGGCCTCGGCGTCCACGCCGGTCAGCGCTTCCGGCGCGGGCACGCGGTGCCACGCCCAATCCAGCAGTGTCGCACCGAGGTATTCGACGGTGCGGAAGCCATTGCCGAATCGCTCGGCGGCCTCCATGCGCTCGACGAGTTCGGCGGGCATGGCCTCGCCGGTCTCGATGTGCTTGGCGTAGTTGGCCAATACCTCGGGCTGGGCCATCCACATCTCGTTCACCTGCGACGGGAACTCCACGAAATCGCGGGGGACCTCGGTGCCGGAGAAGTACGGGTACGTCACGTCGGAGAACAGGCCGTGCAGGGCGTGGCCGAACTCGTGGAAGAGCGTGCGGACGTTATCCCAGGTGAGCAGGGCGGGTTCACCGGCGGGAGGCTTCACGATATTGAGGTTGTTGACGACCACGGCCTGCGTGTCGAACAGCCGGGATTGGCTGACCAGCGGGTTCATCCAGGCGCCGCCGCGCTTGGATGGGCGGGTGAAGAAGTCGCCGAGGAACAGGCCCAGGGCGGTGCCGTCGGCGTCGAAGACCTCGAAGACGCGGACCTCCGGGTGGTAGCCGACCAGATCCGGGCGTTCCTCGAGGGTGATTCCGTAGGCCTTTCCGGCGGCGAAGAAGACGCCGTCGCGCAGGACCCGATCGAGTTCGAAGTAGGGGCGCAGTGCGTCGGCGTCGACCGAGAAGCGTTCGGCCCGAACCTTTTCCGACCAGTACTGCCAATCCCAGGATTCGAGTTCGGTGTCGGATCCGGCGGCGTGCATGGCCGCGGTCAGATCGGCGGCCTCGCGCTCGGCATTGGCCACCGCCGGTCCGACCACCCGGCCGAGCATCTCTTCCACGGCCTCGGCGGTCTTGGCGGTCTGGTCCTCGACGGAGTAGGTCGCGTGATCCGGGTAGCCGAGCAGTGCGGCGCGTTCGGCCCGCAGGGCGGCCATGCGAACCGCGAGCGCACCATTGCCGCCCGCACCGAACCCGCGCGCCAGCGAGGCCGCCATCACCCTCCGGCGCAGATCCCGATCGGACAGTTCCGCGAGTACGGGCTGATTGGAGAAGTTCTGAAAGCTCAGTGCCCAGGCTCCGGGATGCCCGAGCGATTTGGCGTTCTCACTCGCGGCGGCGATCGCGGCCGATGACAGCCCGGCCAGTTCCTCGGGCTTGTCCACGATCACCGTCGCGGCATTGGTGGCGGCGAGCAGGTTCTGCCCGAATTCGGTGCTCGCCGTGGCCAGTTCCGCATTCAGTTCACGCAGGCGGGCCTGACCCGCCGCGTCCAGCCGGGCACCGGCCCGGACGAATCGGGTGCGGTACTGCTCCAGCAGCCGTGCTTCCTCGGCGTCCAGCCCCAGCGCATCCCGGCGGTTGTAGAGCGATTCGATCCGGGCGAACAGCGCGGCATCGAGATGAATGGCATCCTCATGCGCGGCGAGCTTGGGCGAGATCTCGGTCTCGATGGCATCGGTCCCCGGTCCGGAGTCGGAGCTCCTGATATTGAAGAAGACATTCGCCACCCGGGTGAGCAGCGTCCCGGAACGCTCCAGCGCCGCCACGGTATCGGCGAAGGTGGGTTCCCCGTCCAGCGCGGTGATCGCCGCGATCTCGGCCAGCTGCTCGGCCATCCCACGCTCGAACGCGGGCAGATAGTGCTCCTCGCGGATGTCGGCGAACGGAGGCAACTGGTAGGGCAGCGTGCTGGGCTCGAAGAACGGGTTGCTCGTCATACCCCGACCTTATGCCGGGACCGCTGACTGCGATCTCAGAGCTCCGATGTGGTGCCCGCAACCCGCATCCGGCCCGGGCCGCCTAGGCTGTCGAACGAGAAGAAGGGACACCTCATGAAGCGAAACCTGAACTGCCCCTGCGGCGAAACCATTGTCGGCACCGACGAGGACGACCTGGTCACCAAGACCCAGGCCCACCTGAAGGAGAATCACCCGGGCCACGAATACTCCCGCGACGAGATCCTGTTCATCGCATACTGACTTCGACACCGAGGAGTCGCTATGCGCTGGGTCTGGTTGATAGTCGGAGCACTGCTCGTGCTGATGGGCGTGATCTGGACCCTGCAGGGGCTCGACCTGCTCGGGCAGAGCGGCGGCATGAACGGCCAGGGCATCTGGGCGATCATCGGGCCGCTGGTCGTCCTCGTGGGTCTGGTGTCGGCGGGCTTCGGTCTGCGCAAGCGTTGATCGAATCGCCGCGGAACCGGCCGACGCCGGGGCCGATTCTGGCACAGTGGGTGGGATGAAACGGGCTCTCATCGTAGTGGCGGCCCTCGCCCTGCTGGCCGGATACAGCGGGGGCACAACGGTTTCCACGTCGGATTCGCCATGGCGGGAGTTGCCCGTCCCCGCGGCCGGAGCGCGAATCCTGGATTTCGTCCCCCTCGATGAGGGCGTGCTGGCGCTGGGATCGGTGCCCTCCGGCGACGGGCGCGCACCGGCGGCCTGGACTTCCACCGACGGCAGCCGCTGGCACACCGTCCCCGTCCAGCCGCACAGCGGCTACGCCCTTGCCGCGGAATTCATTTCGGCCGGACGAGGCGACCAGGTGGTCGCTCTCGGCCAAGCCTTCGGCGGCGCGCACGCGAACCCGCGCATGACAATCTGGGCCGGTGGCACCGACGGCCTCGAGGAACATCCCCAGATCGTCGAAATGTTCGGCGGCATCCATGCGATCGCCGTGACCGCGGCCGCCTCTCGCGAGCACACCAACCTCCTCATAGGCGCCTGGGACGGCCCCGAAGGCCGCTACGGAGCCGCGATCTGGACCTCCACCGACGGTGCGACCTGGAACCGCCGAACCGACGATCCGGCCCTGGCCTCGGCCCCGGGCGAACAAACCGGCACCTCCGATGTCGCCTCCAGCACAACGGGATTCGTGATCGTAGGCTCGACCCAGCGCGATGGCGCGCTCCACCCGCTGGAATGGACTTCCCGAGACGGCACGGCGTGGCAGCGAATCGAACTCCCCGGCACCGGCGCAACAGCCACCCGCGTAGGCTGCGCCGCCGACAACTGCACGGTATTCGGCCAAACCATCGGAACCTCCCCGCACATCCTCTGCTGGCCCACCCCCGATGCCCCCGCCGTCACCGGTCCGGGTGCCGGGGCCGTCGAAACCCTCCAGGTCATGGTCCGAGACCAACAGGTGCTCGCGGTCCTGAAGCTCGACGGCACCGCCCACCTGGTGTCGCTGACCACGAATTGTGCTAACTGGCAGGACATCTCACTACCGGTAGCGGCATCCAATGCCCGAGTGTCCGTCGTGCCGTCGGGTCTGCTCCTGGCCACCACCGACAAGGACCGCTCCCGTCTCTGGCTCCACTCTTCGTAGTCGTGTTTCATTCGTCGCTGCGCGGGCAAGCGAGATACATATCCGCGACACCCGAGAGACGGATACACGAAAGACGGAGACGATCATCATGGCAGAGTATGGATATCGCAGTAGACTGCGCGGCGGGACCGGAATCGGCGGAATCGTTGCGATCATTGTGGTCGTGTGGCTCATAATCGGTGCGATCGCAGCAGGTCAGAGGCACTACTACGATAGCGCTCCCACTAACTGCGCAAGTACCGGAACCATTGCTGTGACCATTCTCGCCGGGCCGCTGAATTATGTCGGGGCGAATCCCAAGGTGAATGATTGCAATGTCAATGTTCCGCAACCCAGTCAGTAATCGGCCAGGTGGCGGGATATCTCAGCGGTATCGGTAACAATCTAAACCGCGCGGGCCAGGTTGGTGGTGGCGTGCCGCCAAGCGGGGACCTCGGTCGGAATATTGTCTCCGAAAACGCATTTCGTGAGAACCGCGGAGGGGCGCGGGCGGGGAGTGATGCGGCGCGGGCGGCCGCCTGACATGGCGGCCGCGTCGTCGGCGAGGGCGGTGCAGGTGGGGTAGCGGTCGGCGGGGGTTTTGGCCATGGCGGTGGCGATCACGGCGTCCAGGCCGCGGGGGAGGGTGGGTTGCAGGTCGGAGGGGCGGGGTGGGGCTTCGGTCAGGTGAGCGGCCAGCAGGGCTGCGGGGTCCGTGCGGCGAAATGGTGGCTGGCCGGTGAGCATTTCGAAGAGGGTGCAGCCGAGCGAGTAGACGTCGGTGCGGGGGTCCGGGGGCTGGTCGCGGAAGCGTTCCGGGGCCACGTAGGCGAAGCTGGCCACGACACCGGAGATGGTGGCGGCATTGTCGAGGGTGCGTGCGATGCCGAAATCGCTGACCACCGCCTGCTCGACGCCGGCGACCGATTCGATGAGCAGATTGGCGGGCTTCACATCGCGATGCAGGATGCCCTCGCGGTGCGCGTGGTCGAGACCGCGGGCCGCACCCGCGATCAGCTGCACGGCGCGGCGGGGCGCAAGGCGGTGGGTGGCGGCGATGAGTGCCGCGACGTCCCCGCCGTCGATGAATTTCATTGCCAGCCAGAGCTCCTCGTCCTCGGGCCCGCTGTGGTCGTACCCCGCGACGATATTGGGATGATCCAGGCGCGCGGCCAGCGCCGCCTCGCGCAGGAAGCGCTCCCGGATCTTGGCATCGTCATTGAGCGATTCATTGAGCACCTTCAGCGCGATCCGATGCGGGAGGCGCGGGTGCCGAGCCAGGTATACCCGTCCCATACCTCCGGAGCCGAGCAACCGTTCGATCGTGCAGCCCGCGAAGACGGATCCCGGTTCTAGTCGCATCCCCCCAACACCTTTCAACAGACGGCAAAGCAGACTTTCGTTTGCACTTGCCATAGTCCGCGCCGAATCCGTCCCGATCCGCCCGCACACCGGACCGGAACGCCGAATGCGCAGTCCACAGGGTGTTTTCGGGTTATCCGCTCCGGAATCCGGACGGCCCTTTCAGCGCCCGCCGAGCGCCGGACCGGCGCGACGGCCCCCATCACGCCCGCGGAGCCCGAGCACTCCGGATTCCGGTCCGGAAAACTGTGACGCGGCCTTGACCAGCCATAACGACCCGCACGCCGATTGACACCTGTGCATCACGCATGCTGCGCCCCCTAGCGTCGGACCCACGCGGCTCGACCGGGTGTTGCGTTGTTCCTCATGGGCTCTCGAGGAGGTGCGATGATGTTGGTTGGAGACCGCGACCGCTTCGCGATCGAGTATGAACTCGAGGCCGTGCCCGGCGGCGATGTCGAACTGAGGCGATGGATGTTCGGTCGAATCCGATGGTGGTGTGGCGGTACGCCGGTCGGCCGGTATGACTCGACGACAGCGATCGGCGACCTGGCGGCCGTGGTCGAGCGGCTGCTCAAACGCGAGGACGCCCGGATCAGTCCCGAACTCATGGACCTGCCCGCGCCGGAGGTGGCGCACATCATCACCCGGGCCCTGTTCTCCGATGATGATCGATCCGATGCGGAGATCGCCGCCGATGGCGCACACTATTGGCCGTTCTTCGTGAGCCCGCGGACCGAGGTCTTCGATCCGTGGGACGTCTTCGTCATCGAGGGCGAGAAGAGCTCGCGACTCATCTGGGGTTTGGTGGACCGGCCGGAGCTCGATGAATTCCGGTTGCACCCGGGAGAGTTCGCGGAGGTTCTGCACGAGTTCCTGGACGCACTGCAGAGGGGATGATCAGCAATGGCCGATTCGGCGAAGCCGGTATCGACATCGCGGCTGGCACGGGGATCGAAGGTGGGCGCGGTGGTGGCCGCGCAGGCGATTCGCAAGCGCCGCACCAAGCTCTCGATGATCGGCAGATCTGCCGAGGTCCGGGCCAGGCTGGCCGATGAATCGGTGATACGGGCGGCCGAGCAGGTGGTGTTCGTGCTCGGCAATATGAAGGGCCTGGTCATGAAGGCGGGCCAGCTGCTGTCGCTGCTGGATCTGGGTCTGGTGCCGCCCCGGCATCGGGAGGTGTTCCAGGAACGACTGTCGACGCTGTTCGATCAAGCGCCCGCCGTCGGATTCGAGGATATGCGCCGGGTCATCGAGGAGGATCTGGGCAAGCCGCTGGAGGACGCGTTCGCCGAGTTCGATCCGAAACCCATTGCGGCAGCATCGATCGGGCAGGTGTATCGGGCCAAGCTCGCCGACGGCACCGAGGTCGCGGTGAAGGTGCAGTACCCCGGAATCGATCTGGCGGTACGCGCCGACCTTCAGAATCTGGGCCTGTTGCGGTCATTGATGAAGCAGGCGCTGCCCGGATTCACCCGCGCGGTCTTCGATGAGCTCCGCAGCAGTCTGGAGACGGAGCTGGACTATCCGCTCGAGGCGCGCACCCAGCAGCATGTGGCGAACATGTACGCCGACCACCCGTTCATCACTGTGCCGCAAGCGTTTCCGGAGTTGAGTAGCCGCCGGGTGCTGGTGACCGAGTACTCACCGGGACTGGATTTCGACGCCATCCGCGCGCTGCCGGAGGCCGAGCGCAATCGGATCGGGGAGATCATCTACCGGTTCTATGTGGGCTCGCTCTTCGAACTGGCCGAGTTCTGCGGTGATCCGCATCCGGGAAACATTCTATTGCGCGCCGACGGCAAGGTGGTGTTCCTCGACTTCGGCCTGTACAAGCGAATGTCCCCCGAGCACATCGCCTTCGAAGCCACCTGTCTGCGTGCGGCCGCCGAGGATCGTTACGACGATCTGTACAAGCTCATGATCGAGCGCGGCGTGATCGAGGATCAATCGATGGTGAGCGCCGAGCAGGTATACAACTATGTGCTGTCCGCCTCGGATTGGTCGCTGATCGACGAGGAAATCACGCTCACCCCGGAACTCGCCAGCACCGCGCTGCTGCACGCGCTCGACCCACGCCTGGCGGAGTTCACCGGGATGCATCGTCAGGTACTGCCGCCCGAGCACCTGTTCTCCCGGCGGGTCGAGTTCTGGACCTGCGGCACGCTGGGACATCTGGGGGCCACCGCGAACTGGCATAAGATCGCGCGGGAGTGGCTCTTCGGCGCGGAGCCGGTCACGGAATTGGGACTGCTGCACCGTGATTGGCGCACGCGCAAGAGTCTCGAGAGCCCGATCCGGTCGGCGTGAGCGCTACCGCGTATCGGGCACCGGCAGGTCCCGCCAGACCCGTCGCTTCTTCCAGCGTGTCTGAATCTCGCGCATCAACCGAATCGAATCGATATAGGACACCACCGCGTCCTGCGGTGAACTGAATTCCCATAGGTCGCTGATGCGTTCGAGCATCTCCTCCTTGCCCGGACGTTCGCCCATCTCCTGAAAGATGTCCAATACGCGCTGCAGGAAATCGGCGATGCCCACATAGTCGCCGGTCTTGTAGCGCACCAGGCTCAGACCGAGGAAGGCGTAGGCCTCGCCGAGGCGGTCGCCGATCTCGCGAAAGATCGCGGGCGCCTTCTCCGCGAGATCGGCCGCACCGGCATAGTCACCGGCCTGGTAGCGCAGCACTCCCAGGCCCAGGAAGGAGTAGGCCTGACTGACTCGATCGCCGATGGCGAGGAAGATCTCCCGGGACTGTTCCGCCAGTTCGGTCGCTCCGGCGTAATCACCTGTCGCATAACGCAATATGCTCATGCCGCCGAGGGCGAATCCCTCGCCGAAACGGTCGCCTATCTCCTGGTAGATCGTCAATGCCTGGCGCACCAGGTCGTCTGCCCCGGCGTGGTCTCCGGCGGCGAAACGCAGGCGGCTCAGGCTGCTGAGCGCGTAGCCCTCGCCGACTCGATCGCCGATGTCCCGGAAGATCGCCAGGGCCTGCTGAATATGCTCGACGGCGCCGGACGGCGGCGTTCCCGCCGCATAGCCGAGCCGACCGAGACTGCACAGTGTGTACGCCGTGCCGACCCGATCACCGATCGCCTGGAAGATCACCTGCGCCTGTCGCAAATGTGTTTCGGCACTGTCGTATTCGCCGCCCGCGTACCGCACCAGCCCCAGCATGATCAGCGTGTAGGCCTCACCGGCTCGATCACCGATCTCACGGAAGATGGCCAGCCCCTCCTGCATCTGATCGGCTGCGCCCCAATAATCGCTGGTCGAGTACCGCATCAGGCTCAGATCATTGATGGTGTAGGCCTGGCCGACCCGGTCGCCGATCTCCTCGAACAGGGTCAGTGCCTGCTCCAGATACTCGTTCGCACCGTTCAGGTCGCCGATGGCGTGCCGGACTCGGCCCAGCCGGGCCCGAGCGTACGCCTCGCCCAGGCGATCTCCGACCTCCTGGTGGATCGCCAGCGCGCGCAGGATCAGTTCGCCGCCGCCCGGATAGTCGCCGGTCGCATACCGCATCCACACCTCGTCGATGAGCGCGTACGCCTCGGTGTAGCGGTCACCGGTATCGCGGTAGATCTGCAGTGCCTCCTCGACCAGTTCGATCGCGCCCCGATAGTCGCCGACTGCGGCCCTGACCACACCCAATTCGTTGAGCGCGTAGGCCTCTCCGGTCCGATCGCCGATCTCACGGAAGGTGGCCAGGGCTTCCCGCACCAGACGCGCCGTCCCCGGATAGTCGCCGGTCATATACCGCACGACGCCCAGCCCGATCAGCGCGTAGGCCTGTCCGCGCCAGTCGCCGATCTGTTGATAGATCGCCAGCGCCTGCCGGATCAGATCACCGGTTTCCAGGTAATTGGCGGTGACATAGCCCAGCCGCCCGAGGCTGCTGAGCGCGTGCGCCTGACCGACCTGGTCGCCGATCTCCCGATAGATCGCCAGCGCCTGCCGCACCACATCCGCGGTCCCGGGATAGTCGCCGGTCGCGTACCGCACCATGCCCAGGTTATTGAGGGCGTCCGCCATGCCGACCCGATCGCCATTGTGCTCGGCGATGGTGGCCGCGCGACGGTTCAGCTTGATGGCCAGCGGCCAGGGACCGTCCAGCCGCAGCAGGCCGGAGATAATGCGGGTCAGCCCGATGACCCGGGCCGATTGATGGTGGGAGGCAGCGTATTCCAGGCAGGCGAGCAGATTGCCGCGCTCGGCGCGCAGCCAGGCCAGGGCCTCGGAACGATTCGTGAAGTACGGGGTGGTGAAAAGCTCGGAGTCGGCGGACTCGCCGCCGATGTAACCCGACAGGTACCGGTCGGCGAGGGCGCCGGTGTGCTGGTAGTGATCGAGCAGCCGGTCGAATACCGCGCGCCGATCCTCGGACGGATCGTCATCGGCCAGTGCGAGGGCGAATTCGCGCAGCAGGTCGTGCATGCGGAAGCGCCCGCCGGTCGGCTCGTCGAGGAAGTGATCGGTGAACAGGGCGTCCAGCTCGCGGCGGGCCGCGGAGACCGAGATGTCGTCCAGGACGGCGGTGGCATAGGCGTCGATATCCGGCCCGGGGTGCAGGCTCAAGCGACGGAACAGGCGCTGCCGATCCGGCGGCAGTTCGCGATAGGACATGGTGAACGCGGCATACACCGCCCGTTCCCCGGCTTCGAGCTCGCTCAAACGATTCTGTGCCCGAACCAGATCCGCCGCCATCTGCGCGATGGTCCACGTGGCGTGATGGGCCAGGCGTCCGGCGAGCAGCACGATCGCCAGCGGTAGGTAGCCGCACAGCCGGACGATCTCGTCCACCGCGGCGCGCTCACCGTCAGTGGGGGAGCGGCGGGCCAGCGTGCAGAACAGCTCGGCGGCCTTGTCCGGATCCAAGGTGTCCAAGGCGAAAGGATGCGAGCCATCGAGTGCCACCAATCGCCGCCGACTGGTGATCAAGGTGAGGCAATCCGACCCGTTCGGCAGCAGCGGTTCGACCTGTGCGTGGTCCTGCGCGTCATCGAGCACGAGCAGGATGCGCTTGCCCGCCACGCGATCCCGCCACAGGCTGCGCCGATTGTCGAGGCTGTCGGGGATATTGCGTGGGTCCATGCCCAGATCGGTGAGCAGTCCGGCCAGCACGTCGGTCGGCTTGGCGGTGCTGTGTCCGACGGTGTGCGCATGCAGATTGACGAAGAAGCGCCCGTCCGGGAATTGATCCGCCAGCCGGTGCGCGACCCGGGTTGCCAAGGCGGTCTTGCCGATTCCCGGCATGCCGTCGATGGTGTGGATCGAGACGACGCGCTCGGCACCGGCCACCTCGAGAATTCGTTCGAGTTCGTCATCGCGGCCGATGAGGGTCTCCACATCGCGCGGCAGCGTATCGGTGAGGGCGGGGCGCGGCGGCATGGCTTCCTGATCGACGGTGCCGATCCGGGCCGGGCCGGTGCTGGGCCCGGCCTCGACAACCGCGGCCTTCCATAGTCGTTGCCAGGTGGCGATATTCAGCAGCCCGGGCGGGACCGCATCCTTCTTCGGCTGTGCCAGATAGGTCAGCGTGGCCAGCACCGGCTCGAGCGAGGAGAACCGCGCGGGCACGTTCTTCCCCGAACGCCAATCGCTGATCCGCTGTATTTTCGGCAGCGAGCGCGTCCCGCCGACCCGGCCCCGGGTGGCTCGCACCACCTGTTCCAAGGTCGGATTCCCCGCCGCCTCGAACAGCTCGGACAGCCTGTGCGCGAACAACTCTCGCGCCGTGCCGAAATCTCCGCCGGTGCCCCCCTGGGCCGAAACTGCCACGAAGTCAGGTTAGCCGCCCTATACGAGCGCCGGAGGCAGTCACACTGTTCCGGGCAGCTCAGGAGACTGCGCGGTTTGCCATCGGCTCGAGCGTCCGACAATAATTCGAGTAGACGCTCGAAGTTCCGTGGGATCGAATCGCGCGTCCGGTGTAATTGTCGGCCCCACGCGCATAGGAATGCTGTTGTCACACACCGGATCCGGGCCATTTGATGAGGAAACGATTCATCAGCCGACATTCGGGACGCTCCTGCGCCGCATGCGGGACGACCGCGGCATCACCCGGGACCGGCTAGCCAAGGCCGCCAATGTCAGCGCCAGCTACATCACCCATCTGGAGCACGGCCAGCGCGGGCGGCCCACCCACTCGGTGGTCGAAGCGCTGATCGGATGTCTGCACGACGTGCGGCCCGTGACCAATGCCGAGCGCCGACACCTGTTCGACCTGGCCGGACTGGAAGGTACGGCGTGGCCTTCGGTCGAAAACTTACGCGCCACGCTGTCATCGGGGTCCGTCGATACCCTGTACCGCCATGAGCCGTGGCCCGCGGCTTACCTCGACACCCGTTCGAATGTGTTGCGCTGCAACGACTCCTACGAACGCACCTTTACCGGAATTCTCGATAATGGCAGCGTGCTGCGCTGGGTATTCCTCGATCCCCGGTCCAAACAGGTATTGGCGCAATGGCAGCACGAGGCGGAACTCACGGTGTCGCTCGTGCACGGCTTCATGGGCCGGTCCGAACATCCGGAATGGTGGGCCGACACCCTCGAGGAACTCTCCGATTGCCGGGAATTCCAGAAGATCTGGAATTCCTGCGAGGCCGGATATGGCCGCGACCCCGCCTGGATGGCATTGCGGCACCCGGATTCCGGCGAGACATATCATCTGGATTTGCGTGTGTTCCAACATGATTCCGTCGACTACCGCGATCAGATTCTCTTCATCGCGGGGTTCGGAACCACCACCGACCCGCGGCAACCCTAGCCGCGGGACGGCCCGCCCCGGCCTCAGCGGGCCGAGGCCTCCCACACGAACCCGTCCGGGTCGGTGAAGGGACCCACATTGCTGCCGATGACGAACCGATGCGATCCGGTGCCCTCGATCGCCACGCCCGCATCCTTGGCGGCGGCCTTACGCGGGTAGAGCGCCAGCTTGAACGCCGACCCCGGAGTCGCGAACTCGACGTACTTGCCGCCGAAACTCTTCGCCACGTCCAGTCCGCGCTCCACATAGAAACGCTTGGTGGCCTTCACGTCATCGACGCCCAGCAGCAGCACGAAGTCATCCACGTCGCGGGTGGCCGGGCCGATGTCCTTCTTGTTGGAGGTAGTGACCTTCCAGATGGTGCCCTCGGGGGCCTGGATGACCGCGCCGTAGCCCCAGAAGCTCTTCTTGGGGGCCTGCAAGGTGGTGAAACCGGCCTCGAGCGCGGTACCCACCAGACTGTCCACGGTGCTCGGCTGGGAAACCACCAGCGAGAGCATGAAGCCGCGGAACCCGCTCGACGGTTCCTGCGAGGTCCGGAAGCTCAGCTTGTCGCCCAGTCCGAAGGCGGCGGCGTAGGTGGCCGCGGCCGCCTCGGCGTCGGCAACCTCGAGGGTGACGTTGATTTCGGTGTTGATCTCTGTGGTCGTGTTCATGCTGATAACGGTAATTTCGGCGGGGTCCCCGGCGCTTCTCGATTCCTGATCGATCACCACGGCCGGGTTACACCACCACTTGCACCACATCTCCGGGAGACAGGTGGTTGAATGCGGCTTCCGCGCCCTCGGGCGTCATTCGGATGCAGCCGTGGGACTGCTCCTCGGTGGGACCGATATGGGTGGCGATGTCACCGTTGAAGAAGACCGCCCATTTCATCGGCACATTGTGGATCGTGCTCCAGTGGTCCTCTTGCTTGAACGCCACGTGGAAGGTGCCGGGCGGCGTCTCGTAGCCCGGCCGGCCGGTCGAGATCACGGTGGGCCCGAAAGTGACCTTGCCGTCGGTCATGAGCCACGCCTGGTTCTGCGACAAGCTCAGGCACAGCCGCGTTTCCGAGGAACACGGCGCTACCACCGGCGCGGGCGCGGGTGAGGGAATGATGGCCGGGATACCCGGGATGTCCGGTCCGCCGGGCCAGAGCGGGTCGGCCTGCGCGGGCCCTGCGGTGACGAGTCCGGCCGCTGCGACCGCGGCGAGCATCGCGATTCGCGCTGCTCCGAGATGTCCATGCTTGATGCCCATGACGTGTCCAGCCTCTCGCTACGGCAGGGCATCGGAGGGCCGAAGTGCCTGCCGCCTGTTTCGAAGGGAACCGTCGGTTTCACCAAACTCCGGAAGACACCAATCGTACTGTCCGGCAGGGTTTCCCGGGTCCGAACCGAGATCAACGATCTCGTGGCCGGGAAACCGCGCAGGCCGGTGCCACACACTGTGCGGCACCGGCCTGCGCGCGTCAGGGGTGCGTCACCACTCGACGGGCAGGCCGCTCAAGCCGTAGACCATGGCCTCTTCCTTGAACTTGATCTTGTCGATCGTGGTCGCCAGGCGCAGCTCCGGGACGCGCCGGAACAGGGTCTGCAAGGTGATCGCCAGCTCGATCCGGGCCAGCTGCAGGCCGATGCAGTTGTGGCGGCCCGCGCCGAAGGACAGGTTCTGCGCGGCATTCGGGCGCTGCACGTCGATGCGCTCGGGCTCCGGGAAGATCTCCGCGTTCCAGTTCGCCGCACCGAGATCGAAGATGATGCCGTCGCCCGCGCGAATGGTCTCACCGGCGATCTCGATGTCCTCCACCGTGACCCGGCGCAGACCGATGTGCGGAATGCTCATGTAGCGGACCAGCTCGTCGACCGCATTGATGAGCAGCTTCTGGTCATCGGTATCGCGGATCAGCGCCAGCTGGTCGGGACGCTCCAGCAGCGCGAGGACGCTGAGCCCGATCATATTGGCGGTGGTCTCATGCCCGGCGGCCAGGAAGCCGACGGCCTGCAGCGCGGCCTCCCACGGCTGCAGCTCACCGGCCCGAATGTGCTCGGCCATATCGGAGATCATGTCCTCGCCGGGCGTCTCCGTCTTCACCGCGATCAGGTTGTTCAGGTACTCCAGCAGTTGCAGCGTGTTCTGCATGGCCTCCTCGGCGGAGGTATTGCTGTCGAACCCGACCTCGGTGTGATGCTGGAAGAGCGCGTGATCCTCGTACGGGACACCGAGCAGATCGCAGATCACCTCGGTCGGCACCGGCAGGGCCAGCGCCTTCACCAGATCGGCCGAATTCCCCGAGTCCAGCATGATGTCCAGGCACTGATCGACATGCTTCTGGATGAGCGGGCGCATCGAGTCCAGCCGCTTGGGCGTGAAGGGCTTGGCCACCATCCGCCGGAAGCGGGCGTGTTCCGCGCCTTCGGTATTGAACATGGTGCGCGGGCTCACCGCGGCCAGGCCCTTCATCGCCGCATTGGTGTGCGGGAAGTCGGGGTGCAGATTGTCCAGGTGGACACTGGGATCGGCGAACAGCGTGCGCGCCTCGTTATATCCGGTGACCAGCCACGCCTCGCGGTCCTCCCAGGTCCGGACCTTGGAAATCGGTCCGGCGGCGGCGATTTCCCGCACTTGCGGGGCGGGGGCGAACGGACAGCCCGCCTCGCGCGGCATCGGGTAGTACGGAACTTCGGTAGCGGCCTCGGTCGATGTATCAGACACGGTTTCCCCCGTTATTCGTCGATCTGGATTGCTTGTGCTGGGCAGAATCTGGCGGCCGTGCGCACGGCTTCGGCGTGCTCGGCCGCCGGATGCTGTTCGAGCAGCACGACGAGACCATCGTCCTCGTTCTGCTCGAAGACTGCTTCGGCATGCAGCGTGCATTGACCCGCCGCGATGCACTTGTCTTGGCTGACAGCCACTTTCATGGTGTGTCCGACAGGATTACGCGGCGATACCGCAGAGTGCCCGCAGCTGCTCGCGCAGGGCCTCGGTGACTCGCGCCATCTTGGCGTGGCTGTGCTCGGCGGTGTCGTACTCGACCTGGATCGTGAGACGGTCGCCGATCGTGTAGAAGGTCATGGCCGGGGGCATGCCGGGGCCCATGGCGTAGACGAAATTGCGCACGAGTTCGAGCTCGGCCGGGATCGGATAGGCCTGCAACCGGCCGACATTGGACAAGCCCAGGGTCGGCAGGATGGCCGGCATACCGGCGGCGACCGGATCGAGCCCGCGCGAGAGCGCCCGCAGGATCAGGGCGGGGAAGCGGGCGTCGATGCCGCCGCGCACGCCGACCTCGACCATCTTGGCCAGCTCGCTCGGGTCCGCGTCGGCGCTCACGAAGACCGGTGTCGGCACGCCGCCCACACAATTGAGCAAGGTCTCTCCGCCGATGGGCGGAGACAGTTCCGAGCGCACATCCGCGCAATGCCCGATCAGCATCATCGCCGGTGCGGCATCCGCCTCGATCTCGCCGCGCACCGCCATCAGCGCCGCGCCGGAGATCAGGCTGTTCACCGAGAACCCATGCGCGCGAGCGGCTTCAACGACCGCCGCCGAATCCTCGGGGTTCAATTCGATGGACTGCAGGGTGAACCGGCCGCGCGGGTCGCCGACGCCGTCGCCGTCCAGCGGCAGCTGCGCCGGGGCGGGCATGGCCATATCGGTGGCCTGGGTCATGGCCGCGAGCTGGCCGACGAAGGCGTCCACCTCGGCCTCGGCGACTGTGTTCGCCAGCTGCGCGTCCACGCCGTCCGGCAGCTCGAGATCCGAATCCGACAGCGGCAGCGGCGAACCCGCCAGATGCGCGCTGTAGCGCTCCCACAGCTCACCGAGCAGCGGGAACATGGAGCGGCCGTCGCAGATGCCGTGATGGGCGACGATGACGACGCGGCTGGAGTCCTCGCCGCGAATCACGTAGCCCTTGAAAAGCCCGCCGCGCCAGTCCTGTTCGGTATTGACGACCTTGCGGTATTCGTCCTCACCGCCATCGCGGACCTCGAGCGGCGGCTGGTAGTCCTCGCGCATTTCGAAGCGCAGGTCACTACCCTCCCCGAGCACCACGGACCGCAGCAGCGCATGCCCCGCCGCGAGTTCGGCCAGCACCAGGCGCAGCACGTCGAGATCGATCTCACCGCGCACCTCGCTCCCGATGTACAGCCACACTTCAGCTTTCGGCACATTGCCCAGCTGCGAGTTGCGGTCGAAATGGGCGAGCTCGAAGGGAGTCAGCGGGCGTGTTCTGGTCATGCGGGTTCCAGCTTTCGTGCGTGAGATTTACCGGAACCGACGATACACACAGAAGTTAGACAAGTGTCAAAGACAATTGTCTAAAATGCTGGCCCGAATGCCCTCCGACGCAAGACTATCGACACCGCCGCCGAACGTGCACGACCTCAGTTGTGTTGGGCCAGATACTTTTCGAGGTTATCCAGCACCATGCCCCAGAGCTGCTCCGAGTGCTGTACTTCATCCTCGCTGCGGTTGCGGCCCTGCCGGATCGTCACGCTGGTGCCGTCGGCCACAGACTCGATGGTGTAGCTGAGCGTGTGATAGTTCTCCGGCACGTCGGGAAGTCCGGTGAGCGGACTGTAATGCGTGATCCGCCACGTCCGCTCAGGCTCGAACTCGAGAACCTCCCCATGGTCCCGATACTGCTTGCCCTGCCATTCGCCGCGGAACACGATCGGGCTCCCGACCTGCCAGTCGGTCTCGACCCGAGTCCCAAGAAAGTACTGCGCGATCTCGGCCGGGTCGGTCAAAGCGGCCCAGACCCGCGCAGGAGAGTGCGGAACGGTCACCGAGGCGACCGCGTCCGGAATGGATTCCGTCATGATCTACTCATTTCTGGAGGAAGATCCACAACGCTAGGCCGTCTGCCTGCGGATTTCTTGGAAATTCGCGCCACCCCCGCGATCTCAGCCGTTGCCGTAAACCCGATCGGGGACGACGAGTACCACCGCGCGGCGTTCGGCGGCCATGACCCGGTCGTACTCGTCCCAATCCTCGTGGGTGCCACCGGCCGCGGTGAAGACGTCACGAAGCAGGAGTCGCAGATGTTCGGCGTCGATGCCGGGGGCAGGATCGTCCGGCCCGACGATCCACACCGGGCCTTCAGCCGCGGCCCATTCCCAGCCGACCCGGGCAACCACGGTCATGCGCCCCCGGGCACGCAAGTTGACCATTTTGCGGGTGCCGCCGCGCACTACCATCGCGACCACCTGCTCACCGGTCTCCGGATGTTTCAGCACACCGGCATTGACGAGGGTCGACTGAATCGTTCCGTCCGCCCTCAGTGTCGACACGACACAGAGTCCATGATCGCCGGGTATCAACCGGGCAAAATCCGCGAGATCGGTCACGTTCGGAGTCTACGCAAATACGGCCGCTGGGGCCCGAATACCAACATGGCTACGCGAAGTCGAAGAACGACGAAAAAAAGAGCTCTTCCTATATGCAGGAAGAGCTCTGGTTCATTGTGTCGAGAGGGGGACTTGAACCCCCACGTCCCTAAGGACACTAGCACCTCAAGCTAGCGCGTCTGCCATTCCGCCACCCCGACTCGGTGTTGCTCGACTAGATTAGCCGAGGCTTCACCGGAAACTGAAATCGGGGCTGGACCAGCACTAATGAGCCGAACCGAAGTAGGTTGCCGGGTCGAGGGCATCGAGGGGAGTCCAGCGGGGTGGGGGTGCATCGGGGGAGTTGACGGCGACGTGGGGAGTGCTGCGGTAGGCCTGGAGATCGAGTGCGAGCCAGGGGTTTTCATCTACTCGTCGGGCGAGGTCGTAGTAAGTAGCCAGGACATGCAGGCAACGTTCGGTACGGGCGGGGCAGGAACAGTCGATGGCCGTCAGTCGCGGGATGACGGTGAGGTCGGCCGCGGTCAGGGCCGCGTGCTGCTCATCGTCGAGTTGGATGGTGCCGGGCGGGATCAGCGCGGCAATGGCGACGATGGTGGCGGCCGGGAGCGGGGCCACCTCCAGATAAGTGACCGATGCCTGTGCGCCACGGTGGATTCGGGCACGGACCGTCGCGCCCTCGATCTCGGTCTGGACGCCACCATTGCGGGCGATGAGACGGGCGCGGGGGAGTAGGGACTCGGGCTTGGTGACGCGTAGCGGTTCGGCGAGGCGGACCCAGTCCCTGCCCCACTTGGTGTAGCCGAATTCGTTGTCTGCCATGTTCCTCGTCAATTCCATTCGGGTCGGACCGGTAGGGTGCTCACGAACTCAGGGGAGGTTGGAACGTGAATTACCAATACGGCTATGGCACTGGCGCACCGGCGAATCAGGGATCCTCCGGGTTCACCGCCCGCACGGCCGCGGTGCTGGGCGCCATTGCGGGTTCGGCGGCGGGGGTCGGCACTGTTGTCTCGATCGTCGTGGTCTCCGATGTCACGCCCAGTGAGCACGCCTCCAGTGATCTCCCGGATCTCAGCGGGGTGATCATCTTGATGTTCGGATTGCTCGCCATAATGGCGGCCATAGTGGGTGTGTTGTTTCTGGCCGGTGCGGCACTGCTTTTCGCGCGCAAGACCGCCGGTCGAGTCCTGCTGATCGTCGCGTCGCCGACCGGTTTGGCACTCAATTTCCTCGCGTTCGGTCTCGATCCGAATCTCGTCAGGATCGCGGCGGCGCTGCTCTGCGTCGCGATTCTCGGCTTTGCGGTCGTGCCGTCCACCGGTCGTTGGATCGCCGCCGGCAAACAGCTGCGGCTGCCACAACCGGCGGGCTACATGCCCTACCCGCAGTACTGAATCCGACGCTCCCGCGAACTCGACCGCCTCGATATCAGTTGCCTCGCTTTCGGCGCAGGATCTCCATGAGGCGGTCGTCGTCCAGGCGGGCCAGGGTGGCGATGCCCGCGGTGTCGGTGAGATCGGCGAGGGCCGACTTGCGGTCGTGCATACCGGCTATGTGTTCTTCGACTGTGGTGCCGGAGGTCAGGGTGGTGACCGTGACGGTGCGGGTCTGGCCGATGCGGTGCACGCGATCGGAGGCCTGCGCCTCGACGGCGGGGTTCCACCAGCGGTCGTAGTGGATGACGTCGGCGGCGCGGGTCAAGGTCAGGCCGGTGCCCGCCGCGCGCAGGCTGAGCACCAGAACCGGTGGGCCGTCGGGGGATTGGAAACCGGTGACGATATCGCTGCGCTCGGATTGACTCAGGCCGCCATGAAAGAAGGGGGCCTCGACGCCGAACTCCTCGACGAAGTGGCGAACCAGGAGCTCACCGGTTTTACGGTATTGAGTGAAGATGAGGGTGGGATCGCCGGACTCCAGATTATTCGCGATGATATCCGCACAGACATCGAATTTGCCGGAGCGGCCGGTCAATTCGGTGAGATCGCCGTTCACCAGACCGGGGTGATTGCAGACTTGTTTGAGCGCGGTGAGCGCGGCGAGCACCCTGGTATGCCGCTGCGCGCCGGTGCCGAATCCCTCGGCCTCGGCCTTGGCGAGCAGTTCGTCGTAGAGCCGCTCCTGCTCGGCGGTGAGGTCGCACACCAGATCGGTGTGGATTTTGGGAGGCAGCGCTGCCGCCACCTGAGACTTCTTACGCCCCAGCAGAATCGGCTCCAGCGCATCACGCAGCCGGGCCACGGCCTCCACCGAACCCTCATGGATCGGCCGTACGAAACGGCGGCGGAACTGTGCCTTGTGCGTGAAGGCGGTCGGCACGACCAGATGCAGCAACGCCCACAGCTCGTCGAGGTGGTTCTCGACAGGCGTGCCGGTGAGTGCGATCCGCCCCTCGGCCCGGATCGCCCGCGCCGCCTTCGCTACCAGGGTGCGCGGATTCTTCAACACCTGCGCCTCATCGAAAACAGCTGTGGCCCACTGCTGTTCCTCCAGCACCGCGCCGTGCCCGCGCAAAGTCGGATAGCCAGTGATCACGATCGTGCCGGCCTCGACCGGCCCGTCGAATGCGCCGCCACGCCACGTTACCGGCCGCAGTCCGGGCGCGAATCGCTCGATCTCGTGCGCCCAGTTGCGCACCAGCGAGGTCGGGCACACCACGAGTTGCGGCCCGTTCCCGGCCCGGCAGAGCAGAAACCCGATGGCCTGCACGGTCTTTCCGAGACCCATCTCATCCGCGAGTACCGCGCCACCGTGCGCCGCGACAGTATCGCGCAGCCAGGCGATCCCGCGCGCCTGATAGGGACGCAGCTCGGCCTTCAATGTCGTCCGCAATTCGGTGGCCACGGCAAGGCTGTCGGTGCACGCCCGCACCGCACGCTCGGCGGAGACGATGGCGGTCCCGGTCGCATTGGGCACCGCATGCCCGGCCGCGGGCATTTCATAGGATTCGTCCCGCATGACGGCCCGCCAGGCGAGCGCCGACGGCGCGAGCTCGCGCACCGCGAGGGCGGCGAACCGCTCCGGCTCGAGCACCGCGCACTCCACCTCGCGCACGGCAATGCCGTCGGCAGCGGGTACGGCCAGTTCGATGGTCTCCCGATCCCCGATCTCCGGCGCGGGCCCCGGCTCGCGCCCGGTCCACGTCCACGCCGCGAACATATGGCGGTCGGGCAGATAAGTTGCGTGTGCAGCGCGCAGAACGACACCCCTTGAATCGGCGTATAGCGTACGGAGTACTGTAACGCCGTACATCGTACTTTATTTCCGAAGGAGTTGCCGTGGCCGATAAAACGGCGTCCGAGCAGGCGGAACAGCTGATGAGCCTGCTCTGGCGGCACGCCCTGCCGCCCCGGCCCGGCGTTCGCGGCCCGAAGCAGACGCTCGACGTCGACACCGTCGTCCGCACCGCCGTGACCATCGCCGACCGCGACGGCTACGACAAGATCTCCATCCGCACCGTCGCCGCCGAGCTGGGCCTGCGCCCCATGAGCCTCTACACCTACGTGCCCAGCAAGGAAGCCCTCATCGTCCTCATGGTCGACGCCGTCGCCGACGAGGACACCCCGATCTCCCCGGATCTGTCTGCGCGCGAACGCATGTCAGCCATCGCCCACCAGATCAGAACCGAAATCCTCACCCACCCATGGCTTCTCGAAGTCCCTCCATGGCGGCAGGTCCTCGGCCCCGGTCGCTCCCGCCGCTACGAACGCCAGCTCGAAGCCATCGACAATATCGGCCTCTCCGACCTCGACATGGACCGCACCCTCGCGATCCTCACCGAATTCGCCACCGGCAATGCCCGAATGGCCGTGGCCGCCACCCGCAGCGCCGCCGACATGACCGACGCCCAATGGTGGGAAGTCCACGGCCCCCTGCTCGAGAAGGTCATGCCCGCCGACCGATTCCCGCTGTCGAGCCGAGTCGGCTCGACAGCGGGCGAGGTCTACCAAGCCCCGGGTGACCCCACCGGTTCCTTCGAGTACGGCCTCACTCGCCTACTGGACGGCATCGAGGCCCACCTCGCATAGCCGTCAATTGCCTTGGGCGGCAGCGGCGATCGGCTGCCATTCCTGCCACTGCTTCAGGCGGGATTCATAATCGGCGGTGGCGATGGTCAACGGGATCTCGCCGAGGAACATGCGCAGGGGCGGCTCGGGGGCGTCGACTACAGCGAGGATGGCCCCGGCGGTCGCGGTCGGGTCGCCGGAGCGCATGACGGAGCGCTGGGCAGCGCGGGCTTCACGCAGGGCATCGTAGGCGGGGTTGGGGGTGGCGCGACGAGCCGAGGGGCCGGACCAGTCGGTACTGAAACCGCCCGGCTCGATGAGGGTTACGTGGATCCCGAAGGGCTTCACCTCCTGCGAGAGAGCCTGAGAGAAGCCTTCCAGTGCCCACTTCGAAGCGTGGTACGCGCCCAGATTCATGAACGCGGAGATGCCGCCGATGCTGGAGACCTGAAGAATGTGGCCACTCTGCTGCGCTCGCAGGATGGGGAGCGCAGCCTGGGTAATCCAAAGGGCCCCGAAGACATTGGTTTCCAGCTGATCTCGCAGCTCGTCCTCGGTGAGTTCTTCGATCATGCCGAATTGCCCGTAACCGGCATTGTTCACAACCACGTCGAGTCGCCCGAAGCGCTCGGCCGCCTGCTGAACCGCGGCGAAGTCGCCCGCGCGATCGGTGACATCGAGCTGGAGGGGAAGGAAGGTGTCGGGATATTTGGCGACCAGATCATCCAGGGTGCCAAGGTCGCGGGCTGTCCCGGCGACGCTGTCGCCACGCTCCAGCGCGGCGAGCGCCCATTCGCGGCCGAATCCTCGTGAGACGCCGGTGATGAACCAAATTTTGCTCATGCCCCGACGGTAATCACCTGGAGTGCACTCCAAGCAAGCCCCTCGGACAGACAACCTCCCGAGCGAACGGTCGGCGAAGCGCCGAACTCCTGTAGCAGGAGCACTTGGTCCGGGCGACGACATCGGGGGATCCGGCCTATTCATGCACTATCAGTGGGATTTCGTCAGGAAACCGCCACCCGGGGGCATTTAGTGCATGGATAGACCGGTTGCGGAACATTCGAGCAGAGCTGCGTGTTGGGCGGCACATGATCTTCGTCTTGGTTCCCGGGGGATGGCACGGCGGCTGGCAGTATGCGGGGCTGGCCAAGGAACTGCGGCGGCTCGGGCATGAGGCCTATCCGGTGACGCTTACCGGCTTGGGTGATCGCAACCATCTGCTCACTGCCGCAACCAATCTGGACACTCACATCGATGATGTGACAGCGATACTCGAAGCCGAGCGGATCACGGACGCGGTGCTGGTCGGCCACAGTTACGCCGGAATGGTCATCACCGGCGTCGCCGACCGGGCGCCGGAGCGAGTGGCCGCGTTGGTGTATTCCGACGCCTATGTGCCCGCCGACGGGGAGTCCTGCTTCGAACTCACCTCCGCGGCCTTTCAGCGCATCTTCCTCGAGGGGGCGAGCGACGATGGATTCGCGGTGAAGCCGCTGGAGAGCCTCGATCCACGCGCCACCAGCCATCCGCTCGCATCGTTCCTGCAGCGGATCCGGCTCAGCGGCCAGGCGTCCAAAAGCATCGTGCGCGAGTACATCTATCTCTCCGGGTGGGAGGGCACACCATTCACCGAGGTCTATCAGCGGTTGCGCGAGGATCCGTCCTGGCGCACCCATAGTCTGCCCACCAGCCACAATGTGCTCGCCGACGACCCGGACGAGTACCTGAAGCTGTTGCTGGACATCGCGGACCGGGCGGCAGCGTCACGCGCTGACGTCACACCCTGAACGCCTGCAACCAGCCTATTGTCAGGCTTGGTCGAACTTGCCTTCAGTGATGGCCCCCAGGAAGGCATCCCATGCGGACGGGCCGAAGACCAGCGCCGCGCCGAGTGGGTTCTTCGAGTCTCGTACGCCAACCATGCCCCTGCTCAGGTGTGCGGCCTCCACGCATTCCCCGCCCGAAGAACTATGGCTCGACTTGAACCATCTGGCCTCTGATATGTCGCTCTTCACTGACCGCACTCCTTCGCTATATCCAGAATGAGCTGCCTGGTCGCGTCACCGTCCAACGCTACGCGGCTGATCTCTGCGAACGCGTCGCGATATCGCTTTGACCAGCGCAGTATGCGTCACACATTGCGTTCATATACAGGTCGGACACCTTGGTAGGTAGCCCGTCCTCCATGCGGCCGATCGTCTGAGGTGAGACGCCGATGACTCGACCTCCCTGAGACTGGTTCAGTCCTTTCGCCTCTCGCAGTTTCTTCAACTCCCAGTCCAAAGCCCTTCGCGCGAGGGTAGATCCGGTCAACATCTCGTTAGCCTCACTATCGGATGCATCGAATTTTGGAAAGCCCCGCCATGGGGAAGCTGCCGACGAATGGGTCCGTGCCGGAATTGGCGCATTTCTGAGGCGGAAGCGGGCATATGGAGATTCCGGAGCAAGCAAATAGGAGTCTACTTGCGACTACGCCCGACAGGCGGGACTTCCAAAGACTAAGTCCGACAAGCAACCTCAAAGGAGGTGACCGGAAATGTTCGGCCTTCCACCGATCGACCATGGGCCGGTGCCGTGGGAAACGATGACCGAGGCCCGTGCACACAGGGTCATGCAGGAACACCAAGAATGCCCGATCACAGTGTGCGGGGCGAAGTCTCAGGCGCGATGCCTGTTGATCGAGGCCGGGAAGGTCATTCCTGCCGGGGCAGCGGCCGCGCCTAAGCACCGGACTACGCCGACACCGCGCAGGTGGCTCATATGACGCGCGCGAAAAGTTATGTCAGCCATGAGGTTCCGGACTATCCGGTGCAGAATCTCCAGGCGGCGCTACACGGGCGGGGCAAGCACGCGAAGTGCGACAGCGGCTGCGAGGCCAAACGATACTTTGATGATCTGGTTCCGCGCCTCGAGGGTCGGCATACCTGGAACATCTGGGCGACCAACGGATAGAGCTTCCCGCTGGTGCGCCTGTCCACGTCCGCACCGGCAGGGCGGATCCGGCTACTTCCTGATGAAGATGCCCGCGATGTCGGCGTTCTTGATGGGGGTATCGCCATTGGCCTGAACCTGGCACAGGGCTTGGACCGCGGCCATGCTCAGATCGACCTGAGTGCCGGACGGAGTGCGGTCATCACCGGTCTGCTGCTTGATGAACTTGGTGATCGTGACGCGCTGATCATCGGCGTTCTGCTTGATGTAATCGGAGCACTTGGTGTCGCCACCCTTGTTGAGAGCGGTCGCGACCTCACTACAGCCGGATAGCAGCGTCACGGACAGTGCGGCGGCGGCGAGAGCGGTCGTCCAGCGCAGGGTGCTCATGTGTGGTCCTCAGAGTTCCGTGCGCCGGCGGGACCGGCGCGATCGACCGCCACTGTAGATGGACGCGATCAATCGGCAATCCTGGCTCGACCCTGAGATCCCGGGAAACAGATGTGAGTTACATCACAAACGTGCGACCATTTCCGGGGGTTCGGATGGCATCGTTGACCCCATGAGTTCTGCCTCCGCCGACACGATTCGGGTACTCGGCGCCCGCGAGCACAATCTGCGCAACATCTCGATCGAAATCCCCAAGAACCAGATCACCGTGTTCACGGGAGTCTCCGGCTCCGGCAAGTCCTCCATTGTTTTCGACACCATCGCCATCGAATCGCAGCGGCAGCTGTACGCGACGTTCCCGGCCTTCATCCTCAACTTCCTGCCACGCTATGAGCGCCCGCACGCCGAGGCGATCGAGAACCTGACCGCGCCGGTGATCATCGATCAGAAGGCCGTCGGCGGCGGGCCGCGCTCCACGGTCGGGACCATGACCGATATCTACGCGCTCATTCGAGCCATGTTCGCGCGCTTCGGATCGCCGTCGACGGGGCTGGTCTACGACTACTCCTTCAATACCCCGCAAGGCATGTGCCCGGACTGCGACGGGCTGGGGATGACGGTCACCGCCGACCCCGACAAGCTTGTGGACAAATCGAAGTCGCTCAATGAAGGCGCAATCCTCTTGCCGGGCTACGCCGTCGGCAGCGGCGACTGGCAGTTGTACGGCAAGTCAGGGCGATTCGACCTGGACAAGAAGCTCTCCGACTACAGCGAGACGGAATGGCACGACCTGCTGCATGGCAGTGGAGGCAAAGTGGAGCTGACTTTCAACAAGGGAACTTGGAAGGCGAACTACGAGGGGCTCGCCGACAAATTCACTCGCTCACAGGTCAATCGCGATACCTCGGCGCTGTCGGAGAAGACCCGGGAGCGGATGGCGAAGTTCCTCACCGACGGAGTCTGCCCGGCTTGCCATGGGGCGCGGCTCAATCCAAAGGCCCTGGCCACGCAGATCAATGGGCGCAATATCGCCGAGTGGACCGGGTTGCAGATCACCGATCTGATCGAGGTGCTCGGCGAGGTCACCGATTCCGCCGCGCAGGGACTGGCCGAGGCCACGCGGATCGCGCTCGAACGAGTCGCCGATATCGGACTCGGGTATCTGAGCCTGGACCGGCCGACTTCCACGCTGTCCGGCGGTGAGGGCCAGCGGTTGAAGATGATCAAGCATCTGGGCAGCACGCTGGTCGGGATGACCTACATCTTCGACGAGCCCAGCGTCGGGCTGCATCCGCGGGATGTGGGGCGGTTGAACCGGATGCTGGAAGCGCTGCGGAACAAAGGCAATACGGTGCTGGTGGTCGAGCACGATCCGGATGTCATCCAGATCGCCGACCACATCGTGGATGTCGGGCCGCGCGCGGGCGTGCACGGCGGCGAAGTGGTGTTCACCGGCAACTTCGAGGAATTGCGCGCGGCGGACACCCTCACCGGACAAGGGCTGCGACGGACCTTCACTGTGAAGGACAGATTCCGGACATCGACGGGGGAACTGACCGTCGCGAATGCCAACGTGCACAACCTGAAAAACGTCACCGTCGCCATCCCGACCGGAATTCTCACCGCTATCACCGGGGTCGCAGGGTCGGGTAAGAGCAGTCTCATCCGCGATGAATTCATGCGTCTGTACCCGGAGTCGGTATTCGTCGACCAGTCGGCCATCGCGGCGTCCTCGCGCTCGACACCCGCCACCTACCTCGGGCTGATGGATCCCATCCGCAAGTTGTTCGCCAAGGAAACCGGCCGCCCCGCCAGCCTGTTCAGCTTCAACTCCGACGGCGCCTGCAAGGAATGCGGCGGCCGCGGACAAATCATCACCGAGGTCGCCTACATGGATCCGGTGACCACCCACTGCGAATCCTGCGACGGCCGACGCTTCTCCGACGAGGTACTCGCACTCACCCTGCGCGACAAGTCGATTGCCGACGTCCTGGAACTCTCGGCCGAGGAAGCAGTCGAGTTCTTCCCCGAAAAAGCACTGAATGCCAAGTTGCGCACCATGAATGAAGTCGGCCTCAACTATCTGAGCCTCGGCCAAGCCATGAGCACCCTCTCCGGCGGTGAACGCCAGCGCATCAAACTGGCCACCCAACTCCAGAACACCGGGAGCATCTACGTTCTCGACGAACCCACCACCGGCCTGCACATGTCCGATGTCGACACCCTCCTGGGCCTGATGGACGACCTGGTCGAACGCGGCAATACGGTCGTCGTGATCGAACACAACCTGGATGTGGTCGCGCACGCGGACTGGGTAATCGACCTCGGCCCCGACGGCGGCAAGAACGGCGGCGAAGTCGTGTTCACCGGCACCCCGGCGCAATTGCTGACCGACCGAACCTCACTGACCGGCGAATACCTGCGCCGCTACAAGACCGCGCACGCCTGAGGCACAGCGCTGCCGCTCGCTACGACTCGGATTCGGCGGCCAGGGCGGCTCGCCAGACTCGGGCTTCGCTCGAATTGCCGCGGCGTTCCAGGACTTCCGCGAGTCCGCCCATGGCGCGGATATCGCCGTGGTCGGCGGCGGTGCGCCAGCAGTCTTCGGCGGCGGCGAGGTCGCCCTGGCGATAGCGGACCACGCCCAGGTCGTAGGCCGCGCCCAGGTGGCCGAATGTGGCTGCCTGCGTCCAGAGTTGGCAGGCTTGGCTCTCTTCGCCGCGGCCGTGCATGGCCACGCCCAGTTCGTAGAGGGCGTCGCGGTAGCGCCCGGCGTCGGCGGGCGCTACCGGCGGGAGCGGGGTGAGGGCGGTCGTGATTTCGACGACCAGCTCGCTGAAATCGGGTGGGCCGACGCCGGTGCTGCAATGCAGCACGAGCAGTGAGCGTTCGCGGGTGATGAGCATGCCGTAGTTCCCCGACCAGGAGACGGTGGCGTCCGTGCGGTCCACCCACACGGGCGTGAGCGCTATGGCGGCGTCACCACTGGTCGGGCACACCTGTAGGTCGATGCCGCCGAACATGGCATCCGACCACACGTCAACCCCCCGCAACTGACGGCCGCCCAGCAGCACGTGCCCGCCGTCGACGGACAAACCCATGCCGAGGCTCCGGACGCCCGGCCGTGGCGCGGAGGAACGCATTTTCAGCGTCACCGTGGTGGGGGAGACGCCCACCACCTGCGAGTACATCGGATACACCTTGGCCCCGTTCCAGGTGACGGGATCCGCGCTGTCGTATCGGTCGGCCAGGGGTGGTTCGGAGGTCGGTAGGTCGACCAACGGATACGGACCTCTCATTGCCCGCCTTTCACCGGTGCGCGCGTGATGTTGCGGCCCACCGTAGTACTAGGAACGCCCGGTGAACCCCGTATTTGCCAGGTGTCTTCGGCAGCAAACTCCTGGTCGATTGACCTGCGCAGAGTGGGCGTTTTCGCCGGTCGCTCGACGTGTCTGCCCGGTCCACGCGGTGTGTCGTTACGGCGCGCGGGCCGGTGTCATGTTGAATCGACGCCGACGTACCAGCGAACGAGTGAAAGGTTAAGGACATATGGCTCTGCCCACGATGACCCCCGAACAACGCTCCGAGGCGCTGGCCAAGGCTGCCGCGGTTCGCAAGGCTCGCTCCGAACTGATCGCGCAGGTCAAGAAGGGTTCGGTCTCTCTGGCCGAAGTGCTGAAGCGCGCAGACAACGAAGACCTGGTCAAGAAGACCAAGGTAGCGGCCGTGATCAAGGCCCTGCCGGGCATCGGCCCGGTCAAGGCCGCCAAGCTCATGGACGAGGCCGAAATCCCCGTCGACCGCCGCATCGGCGGACTGGGTTCGCGGCAGCGCGCCGCACTGCTGGAGGCTTTGAACGCCTGATGCTCGGGAGTCGCCTGCCGGGTCGCCCTTCGACCCGGCGGCAACACTCCCACCAGCTCCGATCAGCTCCAACCTCCCAGCGCATCGCACCGGAAGTGCCCGAAAACGACCGATTTGGTCCGAGACGGCATCATCCGATAATCTTGCTGAGCACCACCGAGTCGGGGTGGCGGAATGGCAGACGCGCTAGCTTGAGGTGCTAGTGTCCTTAGGGACGTGGGGGTTCAAGTCCCCCTCTCGACACAGATTACGAAGGCCCTCAGCTTAAGCTGGGGGCCTTCGCTGTATTTCCGCCCACGGTGGGAACGTTCGCCAGAACCAGCCGTAATCCGGTAGATCCGGTGCAGGGCAATGAGTCTTCTGCGAATCACCCTCGCCCAATCGAACTCACCTGGGAGCAGCTCGACGAGGGCCTCGACTGAGTCCCGAGTGCTATCGGCGCACGGTCGGCCGCATCACATCGGTCCCGCGCTGTTGTAACGTCGGGTCAGGCCGCATCGACCTGATCCCGGAGGATCGCCATGACATCGACAAGCCGGTCCGACATCCCTGACCGTATGACGTGGGAGGAACTCGAAGGCCTGCCGCAGGAGATCGCCCGGCAGATCGAACTCCACGACGGCCGCGTGGTCTGGGCCCGCATGCCCAAGCCGCGTCACCAGCGCTTCAGCCGCAGGGTCGGCAATATGCTCGAGCGCAACGCCCAGGCGGCCATGCGTACAGGCGAGCCGTCCGGCTGCTGGCAAGTCGACATGGAATGCAACGTCTTCTTCAACCACAGCAAGAACGACTTCCGCACACCGGATTTCGTCGTCTACCACTGCTTGGATGAGATCGATGACGACATTGCCGTACACGATGTCGTCATCGCCGGAGAGATCCTCTCCCCTTCGAACGGTGAGGAAGACATCGAGAGCAAGAAGGCCAAGTACGCCGAAGCCGGAATTCCCTGGTATTGGCAGATCACGCTCATCGCGGGCGATATCGCAGTGCTCCGCGTCTACGCCCTCGAAGAATCCACGAATTTGCCCGACGGCATCCTCCCCCTACGCCAGCGCAATTACATCCAGACCCACGAGTTCGTCGCACTCGACGAGCAGAAGCTCCACCTGGACCTGCCATTTCCCATCGATATCGACTGGGCCGAACTGAGGTTCTGACGCGGGCGTCGGCCTTACCCGTGGACGGATCAGCGAAGGCCCCCAGGAAGAATCCGTCGGGATGTCATCGCGCGGGTTCCCTCATGGCCTGGTGGACATTGCGGTTTCGCGCACCCAAGTGATTGTTGTGACAATTTCCGATCAGCTACGGGAGAGACGGCCATACTTGCTCCGCGATCCGTCCGGCGGACGCGCATGCCAGCGGCACCTGGGCGGAACCACTCGGCCATTCCACTCTGATCTCGACCATCTCGATCAATCCCCGGTCCGGTGGAGTGGGTGGACCTGGGATTACTTGGTAGCCGGGCCACGGGTTCCAGACCTTTGTGGGCGTCGTGTACCTGCACCCTTCCCACGTCTCGGTGCCGCGAGGGTAATTCATGGTCAAGACCTGTGTGGGACGGTCGTTCACCACCGCGCTTGGTTGAAACACGAACCCTTGCTCGAGACGGACGCGGATAGCCACCGTCGGTCGCACTGGAGCGGAGCCGATCGTCCAACGACAGAAATTCCGAGACAGCTCTGCCGATCGAGGACCGGGGACGTCCAAGACGGTATCGAGCGTCGCAGGGTTGACTCGCTCGCAAAGGTTCACCGAGGCAGCAGAATCCGCAGGGTAAGTCAGATGCTGGATCGAGCCCGCCGCCATCGCCCGCGACGCCGCATCACCGACACGGGCAGCAACAGCAGCGACGTCAATGTCCGCATCGGGTGTAGACGTGGGATCGAACCAGGACGCTCGAACCACAACAGCGTTCCGATTATCTTGATAGACCAGATCGAGCATGCCATCGCTGATCCCCGGGGTGTGGATGTCCAGGCCCGCTGCCCTATGGACGCCACCCCAATCCCAAAACGTCAATGCGCGATCGCGGTACTGATCGAGGTCGAAGTTGTTCGTCAGTTCGACATTGACGAAGACCCCGTTGCCCGAATCATTGGGTTTACCCACCATCGCATGGCATTTCCGCAACTCGACGGGAAGGATCCACCGTGTCTCCATCCCCGGAGCCACCAGTACCTCGGAGCTCACGAACCCACACGGATCAATGGTGCTGATCGCACCGAGCCCGACTTGGGTCGCATCGGGAACTGCCCGGCCCGCAATCGGTGGTGACGATGGATACATGGTGATCGCACCGAGCCCGAAACCCACGGCGGCCGCGGCCACCAGCAGACTCCATTGGTTCTTCCGAATATCAGCTCCCAAGGTAGACATCGGAATTCGAAACACGGCAGACTCAGGGACGCATCACTTTCCGGGTGGCTGCGATATCCATCCACATAGTTAATACCGGGCAGACCTTCTGCACAACTCGCACCGCACTAGAATTCTGCCAATTCGCAGCGCTACGGTTGGGCGAGGTAGCGCTCTACGGTTTCGACCTTGGTGTTCAGGGTGTTGGTGTGGCCGGGGCGGATGTCGGCTTTGATCATGATGCTGCAGCGGCTGGAGACCGTCATTACGGCGTCGGTAGCCCTTTTGATTACGGCGAAGACTTCGTCCCATTCGCCTTCTATTTCGGTGAAGCTGGCGGCGGTGCGGTTGGGGAGGCCGCTTTCTCGGATGATTCGGATGGCTTCGGCTACCTGTTGGCCTACGTCTTCGCCGGAGCCGATGGGGGTGATCGAGAAGGCTGCGAGCATTGGGTTCCTCCCGAGATTCATGGGCTTCCGTGGAAGGGGGTGCGGGACAGGGTGTGGTGGACCATGTCGGTGAGGGTGACGATATCGAAGACTGGGATGCCGAGGTGGGATTGGATTGTGTGGGCGTAGGGGACCAGGTCGGTGCATTCGATGACTAGGGCGCCCATGTCGGGGTTGTTGGCGGCCAGGCGGTCGACTTCGGCGAGGACCTCTTGGCCGAGGCGGTCGGGGTTCAGGTCGGGGCGGCGGCCGTCGAGGATTACGTCGCGGAATTCTGGGTGGGTGGACATTCCGGCGATGCAGGTGGGCACTGATTCGGCGCCGATTGCTTGTAGGTGGCGGGGGGTGAGGGAGTTTTCGGCGGCGACGAGTAGGCCCACCTTGCGGTCAGGGGCGAGCATGCGGTGGACCATCGGGAGTTGGATGAGGCTCGAGCTGTAGAGGGGGATGTGGACTGCGTTGGCCAGTTGTTGTTGGAAGAGGACCAGGAAGCCGCAGGCGGAGGTTATTGCTGCGACGCCTTCGGATTCGAGTTTTCGGGCGGCGTCGATGAAGGGGGCGAGGAGGGTTGGGTCGGCTTCGGTGATCAGGCGGCGGGGGGTTGCGCCGTGGACCACCTGGTAGACGATGGGGAAGTCGAAGGTGGCTGGATTGCGGATGTGGCCGGGGATTTTGGGGTAGGCGGTGTCGAGACATAGGACACCGATGCTGGGGTCTGGCCGGTCTGTCATGAGGGCACCGTTTCAGGAGGATGCGCCGAAACGGTTCGGCCGCAATGGGATCGGGTCGGTGAGGGGATGCTCGCCGGTGAGGAGGTCGGTGACGAGCTCGCCGGTCGCGGCCGCGAGTCCCAGGCCGATGTGGCCGTGTCCGGCGGCGATCAGGAGGTTACGGAGGTCACCGGCAGGGCCGATCAGCGGCAGGCTGTCGGGGGTGCACGGCCGTAATCCGCTCCACGACTCCAGGATTGGTGGTTGCTCCAAGTCGGGAAGGTAGTCGCGGACGGTGCGCAGCAGGGCCTGGATTCGGCGTTCGGAGACGGACGTGTTCATTCCGGCCAGCTCGAGTTGCCCGCCGATGCGCAGCCGGTCGCCGAGCGGGACCATCGCGACGCGCGCTTCGCTCAGCAGAACCGGTCGACTGGGTGCGCCCGGCGGCATGGGCACCGTGACGCTGTGGCCCTTGATCGGCTGGAGCAGCAGGTCGATACCTGCCATGCGGGCACACTCCGCCGACCATGCGCCCGCGGCGATGACTACCTTGCCGGGACGCAGATCTCCGCGAGTCGTACTGAGCCGCACAATCTTTCGCTCACGAATCTCGAATCCGGTCACCGCGGTGTGTTCGTGGATCTCCACGCCCGAATCCCGCAGGACCCGCCCGAATTCGCGAATGAACTCGGGGACGTGAAGGTAAGCGCCCTCCGGGTTGTACAGCGCGCCGTGGATATCGAACTTGGTCTTCGGCTCGAGCTCGTCGAGGTCGCTCGATCGCAGCACGCGCAGCGGCACGCCGCCCGCAACCGTGCGCGCGACGGCTCGCCGCGCATCGTCGAAACCCTCCATCGTTTTGAACGCCAGCACAATGCCCGGTGATTCGAGGCTGGCGGCAAGGCTTTCCGAGGCGCACAGGTCTCGCAGAATCTCCAGGCTGCGCTTCTTCATCTCGATCAGCGTCCGGAATCCAGCCGCGGCAGCCTCGGCCGTGCAGGCGCGCTGGAAATGCTCCAGCCAGCGCCGCCGTCCGGGATCCGTCGACGGCTCGATGTACCAGGGCGCGTCCGGCTCCGTCGCCCCGGGGACGGCGAGGGCGAGCATGCCGGGTTCGGCCAAGGGCGCGGCCCCGTGAGTGCCGACGAATCCCGTGTTCCCCGAGGAACACGATTGCGGTCCGCCGAGCGCCCCGCGCTCGAGCACCGTGACCGTGGCCCCGCTGCGGCGCAATTGGTAGGCACAGAACAGTCCGACGACTCCACCGCCGATGACCACGACATCCGGGTCCTCACGCACAGGAGTCCCCTGATCAGGTGTCACCACCGCCGCCTACACGCTGACCACGAAGAAGTTCGTCGGCAGATTGACCACGACCCGTTCATAGATCTCCGCACACAGCGCCAGACCGGGCTCGCTGAAGGTGCCCGCGGGCGGCTCGGCAAAGCGGATCACCGAACGCCCGGCATCGAAAAGCTGTGCGCCATGCCCGAAATCGCCCACGATGGCCTGCCCCGGGTCGACCAGGCGGGTGCGGACGATGAAGACGCCGTTCTGTTCCAGGTCCTCCATCAGCCGCCCGTTCCCCATGGCGAGGTAGTAGTCGCTCGGGTTGATGATCATGCCGTCCGCGGTGCCGCCCATCTGCTCGATCTCATTGCAGGCGCGCAGGATTGCCGAAGCGTAGGGTCCCGGTGAGGTCATCCGTTCGATCCCGGGAATGTTCAGCAGCCCGCCTTCGCCGCTGATGATCGTGACGTTCTCGGCGGTGCAGAGCCGGACGATCAAGCGGTAGTTGATGAAGGTCTCGAAGGTTTCGGGGTCCTTCCACAGGTCCGGGGGCACCTGCACCCACGCGGTGGTGGTGAGCAATTCCGGAATCGGCGATTTGTGGAATCGGCTGGCCATTTCACGTCGCACCTCGGCCCCGGCGATCGGCGCGTCTCCTGGCGCGGGAGCGCTCTCGTGCCAGTAGAACTCACGCGGATCGCGGGAAAGGTCGACGGCCCGCAGCATGTTCCGGGCGGGATTGCGGGGCTTGCGCCGCGAACTGGTCAGCGAATCGGTGATGGTCACGTCGTATTCGACGGCCGCGTCGAGCCCGTCCCGCACGCATGCCTCCACGAACATCCGGCCCGGCGACAACTCCTGCTTGCGGTCCGCGACGACCTGCGCCAGGGTCGATTTCACGTGGTCTGTCTTCAACATTTCCCCTCCTGGGAATCGGCGTAGTACGCGGAGGAAGCGCCGAGCACGCTCGCGCCCCCGTCGATGAGTTGGACCGTGCCGGTGATGTAGGCGGCACGGTCACCGGCCAAAAACGCTGCCAGAGCGGCGATTTCCCCGGGTTGCGCAATGCGCCCCACCGCTGTCTTGCCGCCGACGGCCGCCAGTTCGGCTTCGACGTCGCGGCCCGTGGATCCCAGGACTCGCTCCAGCAATGGCGTGCGAGTCGCGGCCGGTGCGAGCACATTGACGGTCACCCCATCACGACCGACCTCCGCGGCGAGCGACTGAGCGAACCGCACGATCGCCGCCCTGGTCACCCCGGACAGCGCCAGACCACTGATCGGAACCGCCGCGGTTTCCGAGGCCACGAAAAGCACTCGGCCCCACCGAGCTTCACGCAAATGCGGCAATGCCGCCAGGGCGAGCTCGACGGCGGGCATCAGCACCACCTCCACGGCCTTGCGGTAGGCCGACGACTCGAAGGTCGCCGCGGTCCCGGGCGGCGGTGTACCACCGCTGACGACGACAATGTGCAGGCCACCGAACTCCGCGGCGACCTCGTCGACCCACCGCCGGACCGCTGCGGCGTCAGTGATATCCACGCAAGTGGTGTGGACCCGAGCGCGCGCCACCGCCTTGACGGTGCGTTCGGCCGCCTCGAGCCGTCCCGGGTCACGCGCCCCGATCGCAACGTGCGCGCCCTCGGCGGCCAGTTCGCGAGCGATCGCCAGCCCGATGCCGCTCGACCCACCCGCGACCAAAGCGACCTTGTTCGTCAGCCCCAGATCCATTGCCGCTCAAACCCTTCCATTGCGGATCGAATACCCATACCGCAGCATGAGCGGCCACGACAGCGCCGTCGTCGTGCGCTGAGCGGACTCCGGCAGTCCGGTGCGCCAGGAATCGTCGGTCGGGCGGATGAGCGTGGCCCCGGTACGGAAGCGGTCGGGATTCCCGGTGACCGTGTGATTGGAATGCAGGTCGATCGTTCGATCGATCATCGGGTTGGCGGCCGTATCGATCTCGCACAGCCGCAGCACGGTGTCGACCGTCCCCTCCGGGTCGGCGATGAAGTCCTCATAGCGCAGAAACAGCGACTGCCGCGGGTATCGCCGATTGATCGCATGCGACGCGAGATTGAAGCCGCTCCAGTATCCGGTGCTTTTCCCCGCCGACATGGCGTACACGTAATCCTTTGGCTTACTCCAGGATTGAGCAACCGCCCGCGGATCACGAACCAGATGCAGGTAATACGGAGTGACGCCTTCGAGGTGTGGCAGCAACGCGGCTTCCCCGGGCATCTTCGAGGAATCGACGATCACACGCGCACCACTGCGCTCGGCGACGGCCTGATAGACCTGACTCAGCAACCCGGCGTGCTCGCGCAGCTGCGCATTGTGCAGACCACGGGCGAGCACCTGCCACGTGTGCCGAGTCCGGGCACTGCCGAGCTGATTCCGGATGACGGTGTCGGCGTGGGCTTCCAGCGTGGCTCCGGAAGGCCTGCCGACCGGCAGAATCGTCGACCAGACCGGGCAATCGACGAGCTTGTGCCCGCACCCGCACTGCTCGTTCACCCCGCGGCCCGCCGCGTTCTTCCAGAGAAAATGCAGTTCTCCGACGTGGAATACGCCGGGAATCTCATTGAGAATATTGCCGAGGATGGTGCTGCCATTGCGGCACCATCCGGTGATGGACAGGACCTTGACCGGTGGTGTGCTCATCTGCCGACTCCTGCTCAGCTGGTGGTGACCGATTGCCGAATCGTGTACGCCATGACCGCGGCGACGAGCGCGCACCCCGCGCCGACGAGATACACGGCGGGATAACCCAATCCGGACGCGATTGCCCCCGTCGCCGGACCCCACACGAACAGGCCCAGATCCCAGAACGAGGTGTAAGCCCCCAGTGCCGCACCCTGTTTCGAGCTTTCGGTGCTGTTCATGACCATCAGCGCCAGCGAAGGATGCAGCAGCGAGAACCCGACTCCCATGACGACGACGCCGAGCAGCGCCACCGGCAGGTTCGGCGACCACGCGATGATCAGCAGCCCGGCCGCCTCGCCGAGACCGGACACGGTGCCGACGCGTCGCGGTCCGAGCTGATCCGGCAGCCGCCCGATGACCAGCCGCGTACCCGCATAGACCGCACTGAATACACTCAATACCACTGCACCGGAACCGATTCCGCGCACTTGCAGATCACGGATGATGAACGCGGCCAGCCCGACATAGCCCGCGGCGGCGAGCGCGAGTGCCAGGCCGGGCAGCGCGGCCGGTCGCAGCATGAGCCCACGCCCCCCACCGGAGCCCGCCGGTCGAGACTCCGGCGCGACGGAGCTGATCAATACGAATCCCACCAAAGGCGCTGCGGCACATAGTGTCCAGACCGCGCCGATCCCGAAGTGTCGTAGCGCCGCACCGAGCGCGGTCCCCAGCGAGATGCCACCCCACATGGCCACCCCATACAACCCGATCAACTGCCCGCGCCGATTATGCGGCGCGAGCGTGACGGTCCACGCCGCGCCCGCCACGAACAGCGCGGCCTCGCCGACACCGACCAGCAAGCGCACCATGATCAAACCGGCTAGTCCGAGCGGCAGGAAATAGAGCAACCCCCCGGCCGCGATGGCAAGCGCACCGAACCGCATGACCTGCCGATACCCGTGCCGGTCGGCCAGCCCGCCGAACACCGGCCGGGTGAGCAGGGCGGTCAGCGCGGTGGCGGTGACCGCGAGCCCGACCACGAGATCGCCCGCACCGAACTCGTCACGAACATGGTCCGGCAGTACCGGAATGGCCGCGGACAGCCCCAGATATCCGCAGAACAATCCGCCGAATACCGCGGTGAGCGTGAGCCGCGGGAGCACGCCCGTTTCGGAGGAAGCCGTCATCGTTGTGCGGCCCAGGAGGAATCCGCGCCGGTCTCCACGCCGGTGAGACCGGCCGCGACCTTCCGCACCGCGGCGATCAGATCATCGCAATCCGCCCGCGTCAGAGTGGAGGACAGCGGAATGTCCACAGCCTCTTGCAGATGGCGGGTCGCATTCGGCAAGAGCTGCTTGATGGCGTCGGTTTCGATGCCACGGAACATGAATCGCCAGTTCCAGAAGGCCCGGATATTGCGATCGGAATCCGAGCCGATATTGCGCGCCTCGATGCCCTCGTGACGCAGCGCCTGCGTGAACCACGGCGCACGGCCATGCGCGACCTGGAAGATGAAGGCCTCGCCGAGGTAGGCGCCGGGTGCGACGGGACGCCGAATCCTGATGGCGTCGAGGTCGGCCAGCGCCGCGGCGACATAGTCGTAGTTGGTGCGGAACGCAGCCAGCCGAATGGGTAGCCGCTCCAGTTCGCTCCGCAGCAGCGCGGCGCGAATCTCGTCCATGCGGAAGCTGAACAGCGGCAAATCCAGATCGGTGTCCAGCGGCGGCTCGCCGTCGGGAAAGTGCCGCCGCAAGCGCCCCTCATACGCGCCGGAAAGCACTGTCGCACGGGCGAACAGGGCACTGTCATCGGTGATCAGGAAGCCACCCTCACCGCTATTGAGCGACTTGTCCGACTGCGTGCTGAACGCCCCGGCCAGCCCGAAGGTGCCGAGTTTGCGCCCGTCGAGTTCCGCGCCGAGCGCGGGCACCGCATCCTCGAACACCGGCACGCCCTGCTCCTCGGCGAATCGCAGCAGCGCGCCCATATCCCCGGCGAAGCCGCGCATGTGCACCACCACGATCGCCCTGACCCGCGGTGTCCACCGGCTGCGCAGGTCAGCCACGTCGAGGTGCAGATTCTCGTCGACATCGACCAGGAACGGCGTGCATCCGGCAAGCACGATCGCACTGGGTGTGGCGGCGAAAGTGAAACCGGGACAAGCGATCAGACTCCCCGGTTCAACCCCGGCGGCCATGATCGCGAGTGCCAGAGCGGTGGTGCCACTGGAGGTGGCAAGCGCGTGCCTGGACCCGAAATAGGTACACAGCTCCGCCTCGAATTGCGCGCACTCGGTCTCCTGCGACGCACGGTAGTCGTATCGGAAGTAGAGATGACTGCGAATGGCGCGCAGCGCCGCCTCTTCATCCTCGACATGCACACAGACAGCGCCCCGGTCGTAGGTCGGCCAGGGCGCCCGCCGTACGGGATCTCCGCCGTTCAGAGCCAGTGCGGGGGAGTGGATCGCCGCCTCGCCGGGTGGTGTCGAAGCCGCTGCCGAATCGTCGATCATATTGTCCGCCATTGCGTCTCAGCCCCGCCGCCCCACACGGGGTCGGCGTTAATACGTGCCTGCCGAGGCTCTCAAAGCGGGGAACCTCAGTGAGTATTCACGACAGGCTACGCTGAGTTTCGCGAACAATATCCGAAATGTCGTTAATTTACTGTCACACGTTCGACATCCGCCGACGCGCGCAACCCGTTGTGCCCCAAGGCCATCGGCGCACCTGAGCCACGGCTCGAATCTTCTTCCGCGCGGAACCCGCCGGGAGACAACCATTCTGGCAACGCCATTGATCTGACAACTTGGCAATGGAGCCAGAATCTATTGCCGGAGTGATGTTTTACTAGGCAACTTGGTAACTAGGCAACGAGAGCAAGTCGCGCACGAGCAGGTTCGCTCGCCCGAACGATCAGGCGTGTGAGGGCTTCCGCGACCCGGCCCGGCTGCTCGAGGATCACCGCGTGCCCGGCACCCTCGATCAGCACCAGATCCGAGTAATCGACGGCCGCCGCCATCGCGATGGTGTGCGACGGGGGAGTCATCAGATCCGCGGAACCGCACAGCATCAGCGTGGGGATCTGCGACAGCATCGCGAGTGCGTCGGTGCGGTCATACGTCTCGAAGGCATCGAGGAAGGCGGCCATCGTCACGATCGGCGTCTTGTTGTGGATCGCGTTCGCGAGGGCCAGCACGCGCGGGCCGACCTTACGACTGCCACGCTCGGCGTTCCGCACGATCGGCGCGAAAGCCTTGCCCGCCATAAGTTTCGCGTGATGCATGAATCCGGGAGCGAAATGAACGGCCGCCTGGAACAGGGAGATGACCGGGTGACGCAGCAGACGGCCGAACCCGGCGTCGGTGAGGCTGCCCGCGGCCGTCGCGATGAGCCCGACACCCGCGATACGCGTACCGATCTCATGCGGATGCTGGCTGATGTAGGTCAGCACGCTCATGCCGCCCATCGAATGCCCGATCAGAATCACGGGGCCGGTCGGAGCGACCGCGTCGAGCACCTCGCGAAGGTCATGCCCGAGCTGCTCGAGGTTATAGGTCCGCCGAGCCGCCGCGGCGGAGTCCCCGTGACCCCGGTGGTCATAACAAACGATCCGAGCGCTCGGATACCGCCGCCGCAAGTCGTCACGCACGTGAGTCCAGGATTCACTCCGGCCACAGTGGCCGTGCAACAACACAACCGTCACCTCGGCATGGCGAGGACCGTACTGCTGAATCGCAAGTGTCACACCATCTTCGGTCCGGACCGTGACACGACGGTGCGCCGCGGCGGCGATGGTGCTTGCGATCGACATCGGGGTTCCTGTTCGTGTGCGGGATTGCTCCAACTATTCGCCGCACACGCCGTCGACAGCAGGTCCCCGTGGAGTGAGCTCCGCCGCCCAAGGTGGAAGAGATCACCACCCAGGGTGGCCTGGGTGGCCTGGGACCGTATTCATCTCCCGGCGAAGTCCAGCAGCAGAGTGCCCGTGGCTTGCGGGTCTTCCATCATCGGGATGTGTCCCACACCCGGCAGCATCTCGACGCGGGTGCGAGGCACGGTCCGGTAGGCCGCGGCCGAGGAGGGCCGCCAGCGCGGGTCATCGGCGCCGAAGACCACCAGCACGGGCAGGTCCAGTGCAGCGAGGCGGTCGGTCAGGCTGCGCTGGGCAATGTAGTCAAGGGGCGCGCGCATGGTGCCCGTGAAGGAGCGATGCGTCGTCCTGACCACGCCTTCGACCACGGCATCGGGAAACTCGGCCGGGCGAACGCAGGCGGCGCGCAAGGCTTTTCGGATGCCATCGGCGGATTGGAGCCGATACAGCCGCCAAAGCACCCGCCCGGGAAAGCGCGTCAGCAAGAGACGCTCGAGCAGGCGCTGCGGGATCTTGGATTCCGGGGTAGGTCCCATATCGATGAGTGCCAGGGCAGTCACCGTGCCGGGCCTTTGCTCGGCAAGGGCGGTGGCCACGGCACACCCGGTGGAATGCCCGACCACCATCAACCGACCGACGCCGAGCCGGTCCAACGCCGCACCGACCCGCCGGGCCTGCGTGGCAATGTCGAATCCACCGGCAGGGGTCGTCGATCGCCCGTGCCCGAGCAGGTCGGCTCGGATGACGCGGAAGGCATCGGCCAGCAGCGGGACCACCGGGTCCCAGATGGCCAGCCCTCCAGCCGCTCCGTGGATCAGCAGTACGGCAGGCGCATCCTTCTTGCCGTCCTCCCTTATATGCATGTCGCCATCGTCGAGCCGGACGAACCGGTCACCGGTATTCGTCTCACCGGACATCTGCTTTGTCATCGGACCATCTCCTGTCGCACCGTCGGGCGGTCTGACGGCCACCTCGTCCTCGCGGTCCTGAGAGGCAGCATTGCAGCCGTGCGAGCACAACGTCTTGAATAAATGTTCCCGGCGGGCGAATGTCGTTGCGCCGGTGCCGTTTACCTCGCGGAGATGTGCTCCCGGCCCGCCCAGGCGACATCGTCGACCGCCAGCCAGGGCGCGACCGCCGCGGCGGTGGTCGTCAGCCCGGTAAAGGCCATGACATCCCGATGCAGGTGCGGCTGATCGGCGTAACCGGTGTCCGCGGCCACCCGAGCGGCGGCATGACCTGCGGCGAGGCGGTGCACCGCATGATCGAAACGAACCAGATTCGCGGCCTGTTTGGGAGTGAGGCCGACCTGGGAGCGGAACCGCGACCACAGTCGCTTCCGGCTCCACCCGATCTCGGCCGCCAGCCCTTCGACCCGAACCCGCCCCCGATTCCGCACCATCCGCTCCCAGCAGTACGCGACCTCCGGAGCAACCGTGTGCCCCGCCTCCGAGCGCCGGGTCAGCGCGGCCTTCGCGATCGCGAACCGGTCCTCCCACGATCCGGCCGCATACAGCTGCTCCCGGATCCGCAGCGCGTCGCGCCCCCAAAGCTGTTCCAGGGCAACCACGGTCCCGCCCAGCTCGGGACCGACGCCCAGCACCGCATGCGCGACCACCGGCGACAACCGCAGTTGCAGGCAGTCGACCTGGCCACGCCCGCATCCCCGGACGCCGCCGGAGGCGAGACCGACCACGACCCCACCGCCCTCCCGTGCTCCGGAGCCGTCGACCAGCGTTATGTCGCCAACGGTGAGGAACACCGTCAATGCTGGATATGGAATGACCCGGAAGTCGATCGGGCTCGTCGCCCGGCCCTGAAACCCCGCCATATGGACCCCCGCCATCCGGCTCGCCAGTGCCGGGACCGCGATGTCACACACCGCCCCGGGAACCACCTCGACCGGTCGCATATCGCCATCGTACGAGCCGCTCGAACAGCGGATTTGCCTGTGACCGGGGTCTCGCCAAAGGTAACAATCCGGACAGCCCGAGGGCCTCGCGCGACGCGATCCACTTCACTTCATCAGCGAATTTTCAGCTACCGCAATATTTTTCACCTGAGACAAGGGAGAAATGTAGCCTGCACCACCACCGGCCGGACGGTGTGGCGGCCGTCGCTTTCCATTCCTGGGCGAATGACCAGCGTGCCAACCTACTGACATTGCACGCCGACCGCATCGCTCAACCGCAAGTCGGATCCACACGCTGACCTTTCACCCGGAGGAGTTCTCATGCGCACTCGCACCATTGCCCTCACCCTCACCGCAGTCGCCACCGGCGTAGTCGCCACCGCTTTGCTGGGGGATGGATTCGCCAGTGCCGCCACCCCCCTCACCGCACCCGGTGCGGTCGGCGTTCAGCTCTCGCCCGGTGAGACCGCGGCGCTGGCCAATGGCCCGGTACTGGCCCTCGCCGACAAGGTGATCCCCTACGACGCGACCTCGGTGGCCCTCGCGCCCGGCTCCCAGCTCGCCGCCAATGACGCGTGGAAGTACGCCTCGCTGCGCGACATCATCGGCGAGACCACCACCCAGCCCGGCGGCCATGTCGACCTGTTCGTGGCTCCCGGCGATGGCGGCCTGATCGTCGTCCAGGACTGGTAGGGGAGTACTGATCCCGGCAAACATGGAGGCCCCCGGCTGATAGCCGGGGGCCTCCATGTTGCGTGTCAGTTCTCGAAACCTTCGGCATTCAGATTCGCGGCGGTGAGGTTGCCAGCGGCGAAACGGGCGATGGTGGCCGCCTGCCGGGTATTGGCCTCCGGATGCGCGGTGCGCTGCTCCAGCGCGGTACGAATGCGTTCCAGTGAAGTCGAGGTTTCGACAGCCGCATCCCGCAGCGCCAAGTGACGATCCTCGAGGTCACGGTAGGCCAGATCCAGATCGCCGTACCGGCGGCGGAGGTCGGTGATGTGCTCGAGCAGGTCCTGCACCTCGCGGGTGCTCAAGGCCAGGTTCGGATGCTCGTCTCCGGAGAGGATCGCCTCCCCGGCTATCTCGGCGCAACGCGCCTGCAGTACATCGAGAATGTCGGGCACGAATCACCTCCCACACTGGAGCTGAGCGTTCGGGGCTGGTCGACGGCGAGTGTATCGAAGCTTTCGCAAGCTACCGCCATCCGATTAATGACCTGGCGAAATACCGCGATATCCACAGAAGACTCTCAACATACGGGTCGGTAACCCACGCTCGCGGTGCACATTCGGGGGTCCGCGGTGCACACTTACGCGGAATCGGGAGTCGGAAGTTCTCGCCCGACCGGGCCGAATGCTGTGGAAAGGAGCCGGCGAGTGTTCAAACGCATCGCCATCGTGAACCGGGGAGAGGCCGCTATGCGGCTCATCCACGCTGCCCGAGACCTGGCAGCCGAAACCGGTCAGCAGATCGAAACTGTCGCCCTGTACACCGATGTCGATCGGAACGCGACCTTCGTGCGCGAGGCCGACATCGCCTATGACCTCGGTCCCGCCTCCGCGCGCCCCTACCTGGACCTGAAGGTCCTCGAGGCCGCCCTGGTCGCGACCGAGGCCGATTCCGCTTGGGTCGGTTGGGGATTCGTCGCCGAAGACCCCGCCTTCGCGGAACTATGCGCACAGATCGGGGTGACCTTCATCGGTCCGAGCCCCGAGGCCATGCGCAAGCTCGGCGACAAGATCGGCGCCAAGCTGATCGCCGAAGAGGTCGGTGTGCCGGTCGCGCCCTGGAGTCGCGGTGGGGTAGACACCGTCGAGGACGCCATCGCGTCGGCGGCCGAGATCGGGTATCCGCTGATGCTCAAGGCCACCGCCGGTGGCGGCGGGCGCGGCATCCGCATGGTCACCGATGAGGCCGAGCTGGTCGATGCCTATGAGCGCACCCGGCAGGAAGCCGCGCGCGCGTTCGGCAGCGGCGTGGTGTTCCTCGAACGCCTGGTGACCGGTGCGCGGCACGTCGAGGTCCAGGTGATCGCGGACGGCCAGGGCACCGCGTGGGCGCTGGGCGTGCGTGACTGCTCGGTGCAGCGGCGCAATCAGAAGGTCATCGAGGAGTCGGCGTCTCCGGTGCTCAGCCCCGAGCAGGCCGCCGATCTCAAGGCGTCGGCCGAGCGGCTGGCGATCGCCGTCGGTTACTGCGGTGCGGCGACTGTCGAATTCCTCTACCACCCAGGTGACAAGCTGTTCGCGTTCCTCGAGGTGAATACCCGCCTGCAGGTCGAGCATCCGATCACCGAGTCCACCACCGGTTTCGACCTCGTCCGGGCGCAGTTGCAGGTGGCCTCCGGAATCAAGCTCGAGGGCGAGCCCCCGGCCGAACGCGGGCACGCCATCGAGGCCCGGCTCAATGCCGAGGATCCGGACCGGGACTTCGCGCCCGCCCCCGGCCGCATCGCGCGCCTGGATCTGCCTGCGGGCCCGGGCATTCGCGTGGACACCGGCGTCAGCGAGGGTGACACCATCCCCGCCGACTTCGACTCCATGATCGCCAAGATCATCGCCTACGGCCGCGACCGCGAGGAGGCCCTGGGCCGCCTGCGCCGCGCCCTGTTGGAGACCCGGGTCGTCATCGAGGGCGGCGCGACCAATAAGAGCTTCGTCCTCGACCTGCTCATCCAGCCCGAGGTGCTCGACGCCAGCGCCGACACCGGCTGGATCGATCGCGTGCGCACCGAGGGCCGGCTCATCTCGCACAGCCACTCGACCATCGCGCTGGCGGCCGCCGCCATCGATGCGTACGAGGAGGAAGAGCGGATCGAGCGAAACCGCTTGCTGTCCACCGCATCCGGTGGCCGCCCGCAGGTGCAGCACGAGAGCGGACGTCCGCGCGACCTCAAGCTGCGCGGCGTCGGCTACCGCGTGCGCGTGGCCCGCATCGGCGCGCATCGCTTCCGGGTCGGTGTCGAGGCGGGCGGCGATATTCGCACCGCCGATGTCGATCTGCAGCGTTTCGATCGGCACGCCGGGCAGATCGTGGTCAATGGCACCCGCTACCGCCTGATCACCGGCACGCACGGCCCGATCCACATGGTCGACGTGGACGGTGTCACCCATCGCATCAGCCGCGACGAGGGCGGCGTGGTCCGTTCGCCCGCGCCCGCGCTGGTCGTCGCCACGCCATTGCAGGTCGGCGACGAGGTCGAGGCGGGCGCGCCCGTGCTGGTGCTGGAGTCCATGAAGATGGAAACGGTGCTGCGCGCGCCGTTCCGGGCTCGCTTGAAGGAATGCTCCGTTTCGGTCGGCACCCAGGTCGAGACCGGTGCACCGCTCATGCGGCTGGAACCCCTCGCCGATGACGACGAGCCCGCCGATACCGCGGCGGTCGGTGCGATCACGCTGGATCTGCCCGCCGAGACCGTGCCGGTGCAACCGCATGTGCGGGTGGCTCGCGGTCAGCAGGATCTGCGCAGCCTGCTGCTCGGATTCGATGTCGATCCGCACGATGATCGCCGTGTGGTCGATGACTACCTGGCCGCGCGCGAGAGCGCCTTCGCCGACAATCGTCGTCCCCTCGCCGAGGAACTCGGACTGCTGGAGGTGTTCGCCGATCTCGCCGAACTCAGCCACAACCGTTCCTGGGAAGAGGACGGCGGCCACGGGCATGTGCACAGTGCCCGCGAGTACTTCCACACCTATTTGCAGAGCCTCGATGTCGAGCGCGCCGGGCTGCCGGTGTCGTATCAGGAGCGGCTCACCAAGGCGCTCGGGCATTACGGCGTCACCGAATTGGATCGCACGCCCGACCTCGAGGCCGCGGTATTCCGCATCTTCCTGGCCCAGCAGCGTCCGGCCGACACCGTCGCGATCATTACGACGCTGCTGCGGGAGTGGCTGCGTGAGCCGGTGCCGGAGCGTGCGTTGCGCGAACCCGTCGGCCTGATGCTGGAGCGTCTCGTCGCGGCGACGCAGGTGCGTTTCCCCGCGGTCGCCGACCTCACCCGCGGCGTGGTGTACGCCTGGTACGGCCTTCCGCTGTTGCGGCGCAATCGGGCTCGCGTGTACACCAATGTCCGCAAGCAGCTGACCTACCTCGATGCGCATCCGGAGACGCCCGATCGCGTCGAACGCATCTCCGACATGGTGCGCAGCACCGAACCGCTGGTGCGGCTGCTCGGTCAGCGGCTGGTGCGCGGCAGCGCGGACAACACCGCCATGCTCGAGGTGCTGACCCGCCGGTATTACGGCAACAAGGGCCTCACCGGCGTGCACACCCGCGAAGCCGCGGGCTGCACCTTCGTGATCGCCGAACGTAAAGGCACCAGCCTGGTTTCGGCCGCGGTGAGTTTCGATGCGCTCAGCACCGCGCTCAAGGGTCTCGCCGATCTGGCGAGCGGCACGGTGTCCATCGAGGCGGATATCTACCTCAGCTGGGAGCGGCAGCCCGAGGACTTCGATGCCATGGCTGCGGCTTTGCAGGAGGTGCTCGATGTGCACCCGCTGCCGAATCAGGTGCACCGGATCACCGCGACGGTCGCGGGCAGTGGCGGCGCGGTCATGCACCACCACTTCACCTTCCGGCCGTCCGCGACCGGTATGGCCGAGGAACGCCTGATCCGCGGCCTGCACCCGTACATCGCGCAGCGCATGCAGATGACGCGGCTGCGCAAGTTCGATCTCACCCGCCTGTCGTCCTCGGACGACGAGGAGATCTACCTGTTCCGCTGCGTCGCGAAGGAGAACCCCTCCGACGATCGGCTCATTGCGTTCGCGCAGGTGCGGGACTTGGCCGCGCTGCGTGAGCATGACGGCCGGTTGCTCGCGCTGCCGACGGTGGAGAGCACGATCGCCACCTGCCTGGACTCGATCCGGCGGGCGCAGGCGCTGCGGCCTTCGGCGAAACGCTTCCACACCAATCGAATCATCATGTATGTGTGGCCGCCCGCCGATATCACGCGCGCGGAGTTGCAGTCGATCGTCGATCGTGTGCAGCCGACGACCGCGGGCGCCGGGCTGGAGGAGATCCTGCTCATCGCGCGGCATCGCGACCCGGTGACCGGTGATCTGAAGAAGGTCGCCGTGCAGGTCGCCTTCGATATCACCGGCGGCACGCGGGTGACCATCGGGGAGCGCACCGACGAGTCGGTCGAGCCGATCGACGCGTACCGGCAGAAGGTGTTGCGCGCCGGGAGCCGGAACACGGTGTACCCCTACGAATTGACCGATCAGCTCGGCCAGTTCACGGAGTACGACCTCGACGCCGAGCATGCGCTGGTGCGCGTGGATCGGCCGAAGGGACGCAATTCGGCGGCGATCGTCGCGGGTGTGGTCAAGACGCCGACCGCGCAGCATCCCGATGGCATCACCCGCGTGGTGTTGCTCGGCGATCCGACGAAATCCCTTGGCGCACTGTCGGAGCCGGAATGCCGACGGGTGATCGCCGCACTGGATCTCGCGGAGCGCATGCAGGTGCCGCTGGAGTGGTACGCGCTGTCCTCGGGTGCGCGGATCTCGATGGAATCGGGCACCGAGAACATGGACTGGGTGGCGGCCGCGCTCAAGCGGATCGTCGAATTCACCCAGGACGGTGGCGAGATCAATATTGTCGTCGCGGGCATCAATGTCGGCGCGCAGCCGTATTGGAACGCCGAGGCCACCATGCTCATGCACACCAAGGGCATTCTGGTCATGACGCCGGACTCCGCCATGGTGCTCACCGGTAAGCAGGCCCTGGACTTCTCCGGTGGTGTGTCGGCCGAGGACAACTTCGGTATCGGCGGCCACGACCGCGTGATGGGCCCGAACGGTCAGGCGCAGTACTGGGCGCCGAACCTGCTCGCCGCCCGGAATGTGCTGATGTCGCACTATGACCACACCTATGTGGCCCCGGGTGAGCAGACGCCGCGCCGGTCCGAAACGAGCGACCCCGTCGATCGTGACGTGTCCGGTTTCCCGCATGCCATGGCGGACAGCGATTTCCAGACCGTCGGCGAGATCTTCTCCGCCGCCGGTAATCCGGATCGCAAGAAGCCCTTCGATATTCGCACCGTCATGCGGGCGCTCTCGGATCAGGACCACCCGGTCCTGGAACGTTGGGCGGGCATGGCCGACGCGGAAACCGCAGTGGTTCAGGACGCGCGCCTCGGCGGCATCCCGGTCTGTCTGCTGGGCATCGAATCCCGCAGCGTGCCGCGCCGCGGGTTCCCGTCCACCGACGGCCCCGACACCTACACCGCGGGCACCCTGTTCCCGCGGTCGTCGAAGAAGGCCGCCCGGGCCATCAACGCCGCCAGCGGCAACCGCCCCCTGGTGGTGCTGGCGAACCTGTCCGGCTTCGACGGCTCCCCGGAGTCCCTGCGCGAGCTCCAGCTCGAGTACGGCGCCGAGATCGGCCGTGCCATCGTGAACTTCCAGGGCCCCATCGTGTTCTGCGTGATCTCGCGCTACCACGGCGGAGCCTTCGTAGTCTTCTCGAAGGCCCTGAACCCGAACATGACCGTGCTCGCCCTCGAAGGCTCCTTCGCGTCGGTCCTCGGCGGCGCCCCCGCCGCGGCCGTCGTCTTCTCCAACGAGGTCAGCACCCGCACCGCCGCCGACCCCCGAGTCCGCGACCTCGAGTCCCGCGCAGCCAACGCCACCGGCGCCGACCGCGTAGCCCTCACAGCCGAACTCGAAGACATCCGCTCCTCGGTCCGCACCGAGAAGCTCGGCGACGTAGCCTCCGAATTCGACCGCGTACACAACATCCAACGCGCAGTCGAAGTCGGCTCGGTAGACGCCATCATCAGCACCGCCGAAATGCGCCCCCGCATAATCGAGGCCATCCAAGCGGGCCTGCCCGCGTAACACCCACCTTGAAACGAAGGCCCCGGCTCCCAAGCCGGGGCCTTCGTCGTATCACGCTCGTACCGGATCTTGCTTTGTGCGTTGGCCACCACGATTGGTCCGGTGCGCTGAACTCTGGACGCTTATTGATTCCAGGCTGGGCCGGACATCTCGGACAGGATTGTTGTCAGGGTGTCGTCGAGGTTGGTTAGGCGGACTCCTAGGACGTCTGTTTGGAGGATTTCCAGGAGGGTTTCGCGGTCGAGGTTGTCGGTGAGGGCTTGGGCTGCGCCGGAGGATTGGTCGGCTATGAGGCCTATGGTGACCATGCCTACGGTGAGGGGCCAGATGTCGTAGCGGTGGGAGAGGCGGGCGCTGATGTCGAGGGCTCGGGCGCAGGCGAAGGTCAGGGGGACGCCGTCCCAGGTGGCGGCGGTGTAGTTGGTGGGGTCGAGGACGAATTTGCCGGTGATGGCTTTGATTCCGCCCGCGTGCAGCCATAGTCGGTACCACTGGCCGGAGGAGTCGGCTCGCATCAGCGTGACAAGGAGTCGCTGGGTGTTGAGCGGCTCGGGGATGGTTTGCGCAGCGGCCGCGCGCAAGGCCAACTCCACGGTGCTGTGCATCGGGACGCCGACCAAAAAGCCCGGCGCCTGCGGTTTCCGCGATGGTGCCGGTGCCGGTTTCGGGGGGCGTTCAGGGAGTCGGGAGCTGATGGACACGATCAGGACGAGGCCGAGCACGGCTACACCCAATGCCACGCCTCCGGCCTTGAACGCTCCGGTCGAGGCGTCCTTGTCCGAGGACAATTTGGCGATCCCCACGATCATGGCGAGGACGCCGGTGATGCCGAGGATCACTGTCACGTAGGCGATGATCCCTACCAGCAACTCCGCGATGCGCGCGAGCAGGGCCACAGCTTTTTTCGCCATACTTCCTCCGTCGAGCGATCGTACGGTCGACGGGATGCCGCGAATCACAATTGGATTGGCGTTCGATCAACGAACCGAGCTGGGCCGCAGGGGGATCAGAGGGCGGTGCCGACCAGGTGGCCGACCGCGAAGGTGACGGTCATGGCTAGTGCGCCACCGATCACTACGCGCAGGGCCGCTCGGGTGGGAGCTGCCCCGCCGAGCCAGGCGCCCGCGGCACCGGTGATGGCCAGGGCGACCAGGACGGCGACGACCGTGACGGGGACTCGGACGGGTTGGGAGGCAATGAGAATCGCCAGGAGGGGGAGGAGGGCTCCCAGGGTGAAGGAGATGGCGGAGGAGATGGCTGCTTGCCAGGGGTTGGTGAGGTCGTCGGGGTCTATGCCCAGTTCGGCTTCCACGTGGGCGGTGAAGGCGTCGTGGGCGGTGAGTTCTTCGGCTACCGCGAGAGCGGTGGCGGGGGATAGGCCTTTGGCTCGGTAGATGGCGGTCAGTTCGGCGAATTCTTCGTCGGGTTGTTCGGCCAGTTCGCGGCGTTCCTTTGCCAGGAGGGCGTATTCGCTGTCGCGTTGGGTGCTGACCGAGACGTATTCACCCATGGCCATGGAGACCGCGCCCGCGGTCAATCCGGCTATGCCCGCGGTGAGGATGGGGCCGCGTTCGGCGGTGGCGGCGGCGACGCCTACGACGATGCCCGCCACGGAGACGATGCCGTCGTTGGCGCCGAGGACGGCGGCGCGCAACCAGTTGAGGCGGCCGGACAGCCCGCCGTTATGCGGCTCGGACGGATGCGGGGCCATGGCGGCCGACGTCAGGTCCGGAGTCGGCGGTGCTAATTCATGGCTCATTCCGCGAACGGTATCTGTTACCGGCGGCGGCCGCCAGCAATGAAAGGCTCTCCGAAGTGAGGTAATGCATTGCACACCAAGGTATTCCATACCTGATTAGCGACGGTCAGGATTGCCGAGCCGATCCTACGGGGAAATGTTCAGCTACCCCGGGTCGGAGCGATGCGCGACACATGGAGGTGAAATGTCTCTATTGTCGAACTCGCGTCGATCGGAGGGGATAGATGCGCGTCGATCAACTGGTGGCCGGGCGGTATCGGCTGCGGCAGCGGGTCGGATCCGGCGCGCACGGGGCGGTGTGGCGGGCCGTCGATGAGCGATTGCGGCGGACGGTCGCCCTCAAACACGCACTGTCCGAGGAGGGCGAGGGCGGGACCGGGCGGATCGCGGCGCTGAAACGAGAAGCCCGCATGCTCGCCCAGCTCAACCACCCAAACATCGTCACGGTCTTCGACGTCGTTCCCGAGGACGGCGAATGGTGGCTGGTCATGGAATACGTGCCGGGGCACAGCCTGCGCGACCTCGGCGCACTGCCGCCCGAACGCGCCGCCCACCTCGGCGCACAAGTGGCCGGGGCCTTGGAGGCGGTGCACGCCGCCGGGGTCGTACACCGCGATATCAAGCCGAGCAATGTGCTCGTCACCGACAATGATCGAGCCAAACTCGGCGACTTCGGGATCTCGCGCACGGTCTATGCCGACGAAACCCTCACCGGCACGGGCTCATTCGCGGGCACGCTCGGCTATATGGCCCCCGAAATGGCTGCCGAACAGGGCGAGCCCACCGCCAGCTCGGACGTGTTCTCCCTGGGGGCAACACTTTTCGCGACTGTCGAGGGGAAGCCACCGTTCGGCGATTCCGGTCACCCGGCCTCGATCCTGCGCCGGACCATGGACGGCGATATCGACACACCCCGCCGGGCCGGGCCGCTCACCCCACTGCTGACCGACATGCTCCGCACCAGCCCATCCAAGCGTCCCACCGCAGGTCAGGTCCGCGAGCGGCTCGAAGACCTGGCCACTCTTCCCACGACCGCCTCTCGCCACCCGAAGACTTCCGGCAATACTCGCTGGGCAAGGCTTTCCGGCCGCACTCGCTGGGCGACAGCCACCGCGGCCCTGATTCTCCTACTGACACTTCTCGTCTGGATCACGAACGCCCGCCCATTCACCCCCACCCGCACATCGGATGTCCCACAACACCTTTCGGTAATCGGCGACGTCCACTCAGCCGACCCCTGCGCGCTCGCCGATCCGCAGACCGTCGCCCAATTCGACGGCTCCTCCCGGCAGGACCCGGAGGCAGGCGATTTCAACCGCTGCGACATCCTGCTGCATCCGGGCGGCGGCGTGGTGAATATCGCCTTCAGCCTGGAGAATCCGACGCCGGAGACCCCGACCGGTTCCATCGAACAGACCGGCCCCTTCGGACTCCTGCGTGCCGCCGCGCATGCGGATCGATGCTTCCGAATCGTGCTGCTACCCGATCGATTTCAGATCGGCGTGGAAGCCAAGAAGTTCCGCGACGGCCAATTCGACCTGTGCGCGATCGCGGACGCCGCCGCGGCCGGTGCGGTCGATGTGGCGGCGCGTGGCACCCTGCCGCGCCGATCCGCCCTGCGCCCGACGGCCTCGCTGTTCCACGCCGACGCCTGCAATCTCCTGAATCCCGAAGGCCTGTCGCAGTATCCGGGCGTGAATGCCAAGGAACCCGAAATTGGTTTCGGCAATTGGGAATGCCGCTGGCGCAGCACCACCGCGCCCGGCTATCTGCGTATCGGCTTCGATCGCCGCGACCCGATGACCGCGGGCGACGGGCAGCCCATCACGCTGCCCGGGCACACCGGATACCTGCAACTCGATGCCACCGAGGACACCTGCCGGGTCGGCATCGTGCATCGCGAGTACGTCAGCTCCGATTCGACCCGCAAGGTCGAGGTCGTTCAGGTGGTGGTTCAGGGCCCGCAGGCCCCCGAGCGGCGCTGCCAGCTCGCGACCAGCCTGGCCACCTCGGTGGCGGCCGCGATGCCGCCGCCATGACGTTGATCGGTCCGCGCGAAACCGGTTCGCTCTCAATACTTGTCACACGCGTCCATCGCCGTATCCCGTGCCGTTGCCGCCGCATCCTTTGCCGCGTTCATGGTGTCGGCCGTGCCGTGCGCGATGATGAGGTCGACTTCGGCTCGGTACTTGGTCGCGACGTCGCGTAGCAGGTTGGCGATCATTTGATCCGCGTCTTGGGCGAGGGCGGTGCTGATTCGATCCGCGACATTCCGGATCGCTGTGACCGCCGCCGCGGCGGTGGTGTCGACATTGGCTCCGGACCAGCCGCTGCCCGCGTTCAAGGCGTCGACCATCGCGTTGTATGCCGTCACCGCCGCATCGTCATAGGCGCTCAGCGCCATGCACGCCGCGCGCGTCGCCCGCATGCGCGCCACAGAAGTCGCCGCGGCGGACGAGGAAGCATGCTCCTGGGAAAGCGACGTCGCGACCACCAGATTCGGCAAGGCCGTCCCACTGACGGTATCCCCGCACGCGACCACCACCGTCATCCCCAAAGACACTGCGGCAATCGAGAATACGAGACCCAACCTGCCTATTCTTGATGTACCCCGCATGCGACACAGCGTGGCAGCACGGCCGGGGACCGGTCCCGAACCCGGTGCCTACCTTGGATTCCGACGTCGACGACGGAGGTCGGGATGAGTGGATTGCGGCGGCTGTCGGAGAGTCACGACAGCCTGGCCTTCGGGGTGCCCGAATCCGCGACCGGCACCATCTACGCGCTCGCGGTGACCGGCGGCGTCAGCGCGGACCCCGAGGAGGGACGGCGAATCCGGTTCGGGCGCAATCGCCCCGAGGTCGATGTGTGCGTCGGCGGCGACGATCGCAAGGTCAGCCGCTGCCAGGGCCTATTGACCCATCACCTGAACCGCTGGTGGGTAGCCAACACCGGGCGCCTGCCCATGCGATTGCCCGGCTCGCGGACACTGTTCACCGAGGAGGAGCCGATCCCGCTCGACGCCGGATACACCCCGCTGTTCGTCCCCGGATCCGGCCGCCGCGAACATCTGCTGGAGCTGTATGTCACCGGCGCGGAGGAACCTCGCAGGCCCGTCCATCCCGCCGACCCCACCGCACCGCCCCGGACCTGGCAGCTGGCCCCGGCCGAGCGGCTGGCCCTGGTCGTGCTCGCCCAGCGCTATCTCTTGCAGGAGGCCTACCCGCAGCCGATGGCCTGGCGGCAGGCCGCGATTCACCTCGATGACCGCCAGCCCGGCGCCGGGTGGACGCCCAAACGCGTGGAGCACCTGGTCGAACGCGTCCGGACCCGCCTCTCGGCCGGCGGAGTGCCCGGCCTGACCCGCGAAGAGGTGGGCGAACCGGTCGGAAACATGCTGAACCACAACCTGATCCGCGTACTCATGGAAAGCACCACCCTGGTCCCGCCCGACCTGCGCCTGCTCGACTATCGCGGCGCGGATTCGACCGCCGACTTCGGCTGAGGATCGCCCGAGAGCTCTAGGGCACGAAGAAGGACGCGAGGCCGGGGGTGCTGATGCTGCTGCCCGCCGGGGTCATGATGAGCGCGACCTGACCGGAACCGGTGTACAGCGTTGCCGCGGCCGGGATTCCATTCAGACCATTCGACATCTGAGCGGCCCCGGTCGCACCGGTGGAGAGGTTGATCCACTGGATATTCGCGGAAATGCTGCAGCCCCAATTGCCTTGGTCCGCGCCCGTGATCAGCGCCACGCCCGGCTGCTCATCGACAACGGCGACGCAGTGCGCGGCCGCCGCGTCGAAACTCCCGTTCGGGTTTCCGAACGGCGAGATATTGAATTGGAACGGAATGGTGGTGGCCGCAGAGGCCTGACCGGCAAACGCCAATCCCGGGACGGCGACCATGGCGGCACCGAGAGCGAGCCTACGAGCGATCTTCATGGAGAGACCCTTCTATAGGTACGGGGGAACTGTGCCCGACGAATCGCGGCAATCTCGTGGTTAATCGATCATGGGAGGGATTCGTTACGCGACACCGGTCGGTTCGGTCCGTCGCTCATAGTGCGGTGAGGGACCGTACACCTGAATCCCGCCTACGAAGGTGTGCGTCGGATTCAGGTCCCGACGGGCCTCGGCCTCGCAGCTGCCCGGATCCTGATCCCAGATCGTGAGGTCGGCGAGACGGCCGGGAGTCAGTGTGCCGCGCAGATGTTCCTCACGGAGTAGTCGCACGGCATTGGTCGTATGCAGCGCAATGGCTTCGTCATAGGTGACGGCATGTTCGGGCCCTTGCACGCCGATGACGGTCTGGCGGGTGGTCATACCCCACACCGATCGCATGGCACCGAAACGCCCGACGGGAAAATCCGACCCGGCGGTCACGAGTGCGCCCTGGTCGATCCATCCGCGCGCCGGGAACAGCGCCGCGACCCGCTCCGGTCCCCAGAACTCCCGCTCGACTTCGGCGGTGTCGTGCAGCAACGGCTGCTGAATGGTGACCGGAATACCGAGCGCCACAGCCCGCTTGCGTTGTTCCTCGCCCGTGAGGCCGCCATGCTCCATGACCAGGCTGCCAGCAGGCAAGCCCGGATTGCGTTGCAGCACACGCTCATAGATGTCGAGCAGAATCCGCACGGCACGATCGCCATAGGCGTGGGTGCCGACCCGCCAGCCCCGCCGGACCACGGCCTCGATCTGCTCGGTCAGGGTGCCGGGATTGGCCGTCAGCATCCCGCGGAAACCGTGATCGCACGCATAGGGCTCCTCGGTGGCCCCGGCCTCCAATCCACCGTCGAGGACGAACTTCACGCCCCACACCCGCAGCCACGGATCGTCGAGGTACCGCCATTCCTCCATGGCCTCGAGCAAACTCTCCAGCGCGTCCGGCCCGGTTAAACCGAATGCGGCGATCAGCACCCGAACCCGCGTGCTCAACGCCCCCGCCCGCCGCGCCGCCCGCAACGTCCGGAAGTCCTCGAGCGTCACCATGCAGTCCCGGACGGCACCGATACCGGTTGCGGCATAACGACTACTGGCCAGCCGCAGTCCCTCGATGCCCTGCTCCCGATCGGCAGCGGGCAGCAGGCGTTCCACCAGCCCCATCGCATTATCGATCAGACGACCGTTGAGCCTGCCCTCGGCGTCACGGCCGATCACGCCGCCCGCCGGAACGGGCGTGTCCTCGGTGATACCGGCCAGCTTCAAGGCGTACGTATTCACCACATCGTTGTGGCCGCCCCGCTTGACGAGCACCGGGTGCCGATCGGTGGCTTGATCGAGTTCCGCCGCGGTCGGCATCCGCCGCTCACGCAGATTGAGTTCCTGCCAGTTGGTCGTGGTGCGAATCCACTGTCCCTCCGGCGTGATCCGCGCCCGCTCACGAATGAGGTCGAGGAATTCCGCGAGGGTATGCGCCTCGTGCACGGGAACATCGTGCGCACTGTGCCCGGCGAAGATCAGGTGAGTGTGGGTGTCATCGAACGTGGGCAGCACCGTCGACCCGGGCACCTCGAGAACCCGAGTCTTCTCGGATATCCACTGGTCGAGACCATCGGGATCAGGCGACACCGCCACAATGCGATCGCCCAGAACCGCAAGGGCCCGTTGGGGTTCCAGGCCCGGCACCAGGGTGTGCACCGTCTCGGCGCGGATTACCAGATCGGCACCGCTCATACTCATGCTCGTCTCCATACCATTCGTTCTACGAGCCGATGGCTGCTTCGCACCCATGATGCCGTGATAATCCAAGCAATTACGACACCGAGACGGCCCCAGCTCTGGATGACGCCTCGCAGCGCGGCCGATGAATTTGTGGCTCCCGGCCGGTCAAAGCTCGTGACACCCTAGGAAAGGACACCGTCATGTCGGAGCTTCTCGTCGACTTCATCACCTCCCTCGATGGCTACGCATCGGGAGAGGGATGGCCCGGATTCTGGGGCCTCGAGGGCCCGGAATACCTCAAATGGCTCGGTGAGCAGCCCAAAGTCACCTACCTGATGGGAGCGAACACCTACCGCCTGATGTCGGGCTTCGCCGCCGGCGAGGTCCCGAAGGGCCAAGACGAGTTCAGGCCCGAAGAAGAGGCGTCCGTCGATGAGCTCACGCAAGCGTCCAAGGTGGTGTTCTCCTCCTCACTCGAGGACCCACCGACGTGGGCCAACTCCACGCTCGTCCGCGACGACGCCGTCGAGGCGGTCCGCGCCATGAAGTCGAGTGGCTCGGGCCTGCTCAGCACGATCGGCAGCCTGAGCCTGTGCCGGTCCCTGCTTCGAGCCGGACTTGTCGACCGGTTCCGGGTCGTGATGTTCCCGGTGATCACCGGTGCCACGGGCTCAGAACGCATCTACGACGGCTATCCGGACGTTGCACTCGAGATGATCGAGCACCGCACATTCGACGGCCGCATCCAGCTGGTCGAGTACAGGCCCCGCGTGCTCGAGCACCCGCCGCTCGCCGCCCCTGCGTAACGTCACCCGACCTGGATGGTCCCCCAGCAGCCCTTGCCTGCGCTGCCCGACACGGTGGGGGTCATGAGTTCGAAGGGAATCGGGCCCGGCGGCTGCGGGTCGATGGCGACCCAGGCGACGGGGTTGAAATAGGCGCTCGGCAGGATCACGCGGATGTTCAGCGACGGGATTCTGAGGTTTGCTGTGTCGGTGAACAGGAAGGCGGTATCCACCCGGATATTGAATGGGGTGTCCGCCGGTGCGGTGACCCACGTTGTCGAGCAGTAGCCGTTGTGCAGGCCGAGATCCACCGTCGGCACCGGATTCGCGGACGCTGCCGGCGCCCCGGCCACCGCCAGCACAATGGCCGACAGTGCCGTGAGCGCCCCGCCACGAATGCCCCTCATGATCGTCCCCCTTCTGTTCACCGCCGGGAAGCCAGGTAACTAGGAGCGTATCTCTGTACGGCGCCGACTACTCGCGCTATTCGACAGTCGCGGCGGCCGCCTCCATTACCGCGCCGGTGAGCTCTACCGAGCGCACGCGGTCCTCGATGCGGGTGGCGTGGTGAGCGAGGATTAGTTCATCGGCCTGGGCGGAGGAGGCGAAATCTTCCAGGTACGCACGGACTTCGGTGGGGGTGCCGACTGCGGTGTATTGGGTCATCGAGGCGAGGTGGCGGCCGTTGGGGGAGGCCAGGAAGGCGTCGATTTCGTCGTCGGTGTAGTCGATGCCTGCCGCGCCTCGCTTGATGAAGGCTCGGGTGCGGGCACGGTAGGCGATGGTCTTTTGCTCTTGGGCTTCGTCGTGGGATTCGGCGGCGAAGACATTCGCACCGGCGATCACGTAGGGCTCGGCCAGTTGTTCCGAGGGCTGGAATCGCTCGCGGTAAACGGCGGTGGCCTGGTGCAGGGCGTCGGGGGCGAAGTGGGAGGCGAAGGCGTAGGGGAGGCCGAGCTGGGCGGCGAGCTGGGCGCCGAAGAGGGAGGAGCCCAGAATGTAGAGGGGGACAATGCCTTCCGCGCGCGGGACCGCTTTCACACCCGGGATGCGGGAGTTGCCGCTGAGGTAGCCCTGGAGTTCCAGCACGTCCTGGGGGAAGGTGTCCGCCGAGGATGGGTTGCGGCGCAGGGCGCGCATGGTGTTCTGGTCGCTGCCGGGCGCACGGCCCAGACCCAGGTCAATGCGGCCGGGGAACAGGGTCTCGAGCGTGCCGAACTGCTCGGCGATCACCAGCGGCGAATGATTCGGCAGCATGATGCCGCCCGCGCCCAGCCGAATGTTGTCGGTATTGGCGGCGACATAACCGATCAGCACGCTCGTCGCGCTGGACGCGATCGACCCCATATTGTGGTGCTCCGCGTACCAGACGCGCTCATAACCGCTGCGTTCCGCGGCCCGGGCCAGGGCGACGCTGTTCTCGAAACTGTCACGCGCGGTCTGACCGGGTGCGATCGATGCCAGGTCGAGGATGGATAGGGCCGGGGGCATAGGAAATCGCCTTTCGTGGGCTGCGGACACGATGAAATTGTCGGGCGACGCACGGGTCGGGCATCGTCGCGGCAGGTCTCGGCTACTGGAACCTGAGGCGTTCCCTCCACATTCCCGGCAGGTCCCGCACCCAGCCTGACCTGCGGTGCAGACCAGGCGGCGAGTCGGCGATAGCGAAACCGATATCGTCGCCGTGTGGATCCACTACGTCAGCTGCGGTACTTCATCGCCGTCGCCGAAGAGCTGCACTTCGGGCGCGCGGCCGAACGGCTGCGGATTGCGCAGCCCGCCTTGAGCCAGCGGATCCGCAAACTCGAAAATGATCTCGGCGCGCGGCTTTTGGATCGCGACAGCCGCCGAGTCGAGCTCACCGAGGCCGGGCAGATCCTCCTGGCCGAGGCGCGGGATCTGATCGCGCGGTGGGAACGCACGAGATCGCTTGTGGGCAAGGCACATCGGGGTGAGATCGACGCGCTGCGCGTGGGTGTGCCGCCGGAGCTGGCCGGACGAGTGCTGGCCGCCATTCTCACCGCGTTCGAAAGCCGTGAGGTGCGGGTGGATCTTCAGGAGCTGACCACCGCCGAGCAGGTGCGATTGCTCGCCGACCGGCAGCTCGACGCCGGGCTGCTGCAACATCCGGTGGATGTGGTCGGCCTCGAATCGGGCCCGGCCGTGGACACGCCGCTCGGCGTGGTCCTGCCGCGGGATTCACCGCTCGCCGCGCGCGCCTCGCTGACCTTGGCCGATCTCGCTGGTCAGGGCCTGGTGATCTTTCCCCGCGCCGCCGCGCCCGGCCTCTACGATGCGACGCTGCGGACCTGCTGGGAGCACGGTTTCCGGCCCACCTCGGTGCAGCATGCCCGCAATCCCGAATTCGTGCTCGGCATGGTGCTCTCCGGGCGCGGCGTCGCCTTCGATCAGGGCATGGTCGCGCAGAAGGAACCGCGCGTGGTGTGGCGGCCGCTGCCGCCCGGCTCGCTGAGCTGGCGTTTCGCGTTGGCTTGGCCCGCGGCGGCACCGCATCCGCTGGTCCGGGAGCTCGCCGATCTGATTGTCGAAGTCGTGCAGGGCGATGGCGCGTCGCGCCCCGCGCCGATTCAGGAGGTCATGCAGCGGCCCTGGAATGTGGTGTACGGCCGGGCGTGATCGATGCGTTCGATCGCCTGCCGTGCCGCGACGCCGATGGTGTGATCCACCTCGGGCTGCCGTTCCGCAAGATTCTCCGAGACAGTGAATACCGCTACGGCATAACGACTTCCGCCCGGATATTCGACAACGCCGATCTCATTGCGAATACCGGGTAGCGTGCCGGTCTTCGACCAGGTCCGCACATCGGGCCCGAAGCCAGAGGACAGACGATGCCCGAAGATCTGCTGGCGCATGACATCACGCACCCACCGGCACGCGTCGGGATTGCCTGCCAGGTCCTGCCCGATGAGCATGAGCAGGCGGGTCATATCGCGGGGAGTGCTCGCCGTGGTCCGCAGCGGATCCAAGGCCCGCATGCCGAACACACCCTCGGCGCTCACCTCACGGAAGCGCTGCGCGAATTCGAGGGGATCGCGCGCGCCGATGTCCTCCACCATGGTGTGCAGAATGTGCCGCTGCGAGCCCACGATTCGCGTCTCGGTGAGGTCGAGCTCGCGCGCGAGGGAACGCACATTGTCGACGCCGACGCGGTCGAACAGCAGGTCCGCCGCGGTGTTGTCACTCATGGTGAGCGCGAAGAACGCGGCATCACGCAGGCTCAATTCGACATCGTCCAGGCAACCCGCGGTGGCGATCCCGCCGAGCCGGTCCGCGGCCGTGGCCCGCACCCGATCGGTCGGATCGAGCTGACCGGCCGCCACTTGGCGCGCGAACTCCAAGACGAGAGGCACCTTCACAACCGAGGACAGCACCACCGGTTCATCCGCCCCGGACCCGAATTCCCCCTCGCAGTCGAAGCACCGGGCGTGCACCCGACCGCGCGTACCGACCTTCCGGAAGATTTCGTCCACCCCGCCAGCATTCCCGACCGGCGGTTCCGGAGGAAACCGGTCGGGCGGACAAGCCCGCACGCTGCAACGATATTCATTGTCTTATCGGTTTCCACCCGTGTTGGTCTTGGACAGCGGTAGCGCATCCATGTTGGGGTGGCCTACATGGCAAAGTTCAGCACGAGAGCGCTCACCGGTGCCTGCGCGGCGGTCATGCTGGTGACAGCGACCGCCTGCTCGAGTTCCGACTCCGCACACGCGCTGTCCAAGGCGGTGAACGGATTCGCCGACGCCCTCAATCGCGACGATGTGAGCGCGGCCGCCGCGGCGACCACCAACCCGACCCAGGCCACCGACACCCTCGGCAAGCTCTACGACGGCCTCGGTAAGAACGTGAAATTCGAGGTCGGCAAGGTCGACAAAACCGACAGCGGCGGCACCTTCACCCTCGCCGCCACCTGGAAGCTCGGGTCCGACGGCAAGAACGAGTGGACGTATTCGACCACCGGGCAGGCGGAGAAATCCGGCGACGATTGGAAAGTGCGGTGGGATCCGGCGGCTATCGCGCCCGGGTTGAATATCGGTCCGCTGTCCTACAGCACGGTCTACCCGGACCCGGCACGAGTGCTCGACAGCACCGGCGGGGAACTGCTTGCGCAGCAGGTGGTCACGCTGGTGAATGTGGCTCCCGGCGCGGATACCGCGGCCGTGGCGGCGGCCTTGCAGCCGGTTGCACCCGATGTCACCGCGCAGAGTCTGCAAGCGGATCTGGCTGCGGCGCAAGGCAAGTCCATTACCGCGGTGACCTTGCGCCCAGCCGATATCGCGACCGTTCAGGCGGCCCTCACGGCGCTACCGAATGTCACCCTCGCACCGCAGACGCGACTGCTCGCCAGCGATAGAAGCCTCGCGTCGCCGACCTTCTCGGGGTTGAGCGATCTGTGGCAGCAACAGGCCGATGCGGCGGCGGGCTGGGCGGTTCGGGCCCAGGGGACCGATGGCACGCAGCGTGTCGGCGGACCCGACGCCAAGCCCGTCACCGATATCAAGACCACCCTCGATATCGCGTGGCAACGCGCGGCCGAGTCGGCACTGGCGCCGATCACCACGCCCGCAGCAATCATCGCCTTGCAGCCCTCGACCGGAAATGTGCTGGCCATGGCCCAGAATGCGCCCGGTGACGCCCAGGGTCCGATCGGATTGACCGGCCTGTACCCGCCCGGCTCGACCTTCAAAACCGTCACCGTGTCCGCCGCATTGCAGGCGAGCGAGGTCACCCCCGATACCGTGCTTGCCTGCCCCGGTGAGGAGAACATCGAGGGCCGTCAGATCCCTAACGAGAACAAATTCGACCTCGGCCAGGTGCCGCTGCACACCGCATTCGCCAAGTCCTGCAATACGACCATGGGCCGGCTGGCGGTGCAGCTCGCACCGGACGGGCTCACCAATGCCGCTGCGCAACTCGGGCTCGGCATCGACTATGTGACGCCCGGCCTGACCACCGTCACCGGCAAGGTGCCGACCGCCGACACCCCGGCACTGCGCGTCGAAGAGGGCATCGGCCAAGGCAAGGTGACCGCCACACCGTTCGGCATGGCCTTGGTCGCCGCCTCGCTCGCACACGGATCAGTCCCACCGCCGACCATCGTCCAAGGCAAGCCCGGAACCCCCGACAAGCAGCCGCCCGCACTACCCGCCGGAATCGCCGACCAGGTGAAAACCATGATGCGAGAAACGATTACAGGCGGCACCGCCACCGCACTCCGCGACATTCCCGGTCTGCTGGGCAAAACCGGCACCGCGGAATACATCGACGACAAGCACGCCCACGGCTGGTTCGTCGGCATAGACGGCGACCTGGCGTTCGCGGTATTCATCAGCGACGCAGGCAGTTCCGGCCCCGCAGTCGAGGCCGCAGGCCGCATGCTCCGCGCCACGCGCTAACAGCTCTGCTCTTTCCCGTACAACACTGAGAGGGTTTATTTTGTCGTACCTGAAATACCGCGCACTAGTCCCACTGCTGCTCATCGCGCCACTGCTCGCGGCCTGCGACACGAAGTCCGACGCCACCGAGTCCTCGCCCTCCGCATCCTCCACGGCACCAGCCGCCACGATCACCGTGTCCGCCGATGACCGCCTGCGCCCACTCGAACAGGAACACGACGCCCGCCTAGGCGTATTCGCCATCGACACCGGCACCGGCAAAACCCTCGGCTACCGCCAAGACGAACGCTTCGGCATCGGCTCCACCTTCAAGGGCATAGCCTGCGCAGCCCTACTCCGCGACCACCCGCTCAGCACAGGCTATTTCGCCCAGACCATCCACTTCACCCAAGCCGACATCATCCCCAACTCCCCAATCTCCGAAACCCGCATAGACACCGGCATGACAGTCACCGAACTCTGCGACGCAGCCATCACCCGCAGCGACAACACCGCAGGCAATCAACTACTCAAACTCCTAGGCGGCCCCGAGGCCCTCACAGCCTTCACCCGCTCAATAGGCGACCAGGTAACCCGCCTAGACCGCTGGGAACCCCTACTCAACACCAACATCCCCGGCGACGACCGCGACACCACCACCCCCGCCGCCCTAGCCGCCGACTACCGAGCCTTCGTCCTAGGCGACGTCCTCGCCACCCCCGAACGCCAACAAATCACCACCTGGCTCCTCGCCAACAAAACCGGCGACGCCCGAATCCGCGCAGCCCTCCCCACAGACTGGAAAACCGCCGACAAAACCGGCACCGGCGACTACGCCACCGCCAACGACGTAGCCATAACCTGGCCCACCGGCGCAGCCGCCCCCCTCGTCATCGCAATCCAATCCACCAAACTCGACCAAAACGCCCCCGCCGACAACCCCCTCGTCGCAGCAGCAGCCAAGGTCACGGTCGAAACCATCCACTAGCCAAGTAATTACGAAGTTCGCCCAATAGTCGCAGGCGATCAGCGCGTGGTCACGACCTCGATGGTAAGACTCACTGCCGGGGCCAAGCCTGTGAACAGCGCCAACCCGCGGCCAACGGCGGATCCACGGTTGCCGTACGGATCACATACGCGGGTACCCCTGCCTGGACGACGCCCCGAAAATCGGTACGCCCCCCGCGTGCAGCCTGAGTAGCATCGGCGACGCAAGCCAACTGAACCATCGGGGGGAACGTATGAAGAAACTTGCCATGTCCGCTGCAGCAACCATTTTCGCGGCTGGGGTGGTCACCCTCGGCGCACCAGCGGCGAACGCGTTGCCGTCCGACTGCGAGGCGTGGGGGGTCGGTTCCAGCGGCCCCAAGGCATATTGCCGGAGTGGGGACGGATTTTACCGCGCATCCGGTGCGTGCGATGACGGAACCGTGGTGCACAGCGACTGGTATGCGGCGGGGCCGTGGCCGGGCGGCCCGTTCCCAGCGGCATACTGCATGCCGAAGGAAGTCGTCGCCGTGTGGTTCGAAGTGTCTGACCGCCCCGGGAATTGAGCGATCCCCGCCCAATCGTTGTAGGCGGCAGCGGTCTGGTCCAACTCCTTCGGGATCTGCACCAGACCGCCCGACAATGCCGCAATCGCCGTTGGGGACTGTGCGGCGTGCAAGGCGGTAGCGACCTTGCCCCGGCATCGCCAGCAACACCGCGCGACAACCGTTGCAGTAGCGGCAAATCCGGTCGATGGTCTGGTCTGCGGACTAGAGACAGAGACAGAGACAAAAGCGCCTGGACGAGAAGAAACCAAACAAGAGACAAGAAAACAACAACGAAGACCAACGAGCAGCCGTGAAGGCCCTAAGTGGCCCTGCCGCTGCATATTTCGGGGGTAGAACACGTTCAGGGGTACATGAGACTGGTCTAACCGGACAAAACCCCGGCTCATGCCCCCCTCGATGAACAGGCCCCCCGTTGGAGTGCCTCAAGTCTTGTTCTTGTCTTTCTTGTTCTTTGGTTGTTGGTCCCGGAACGGGACCACAACCTTCCAGCCAGGCCGGAATCGCCGGTCGACGGCACCCGATGGGGGAGCTCAAGTCGGGTACGGCAGACGACGCCACCACGCAACAAGCTTTTGTTCTGCCGTTGGCGTACCGCGCTTCCCGAGTCGACCCTCCGGAGCAGCGCGGTTGATCAAAGCGATGGCCGCAGGCCGAGCCGACCCAGGAAACACGAACGCCCGTGCCGCCGACAGCAGCTGTCGGCGTCACGGGCGGTGACGTGTGTTCAAACGGTGGTGCGTTGCCCCAGCCATTGGCGATGGCACAACGCCGCGCGTTCATTACGCGCACGGATCCGCGATTGCGCTTGGGCAAGCAACTCTTTGGCGTGGTGGCGGTGATTCACTCGGGGCGTACCGGTCGGATCGATATGCGCCGGAGCGATCCACCCGGTCCGGCCGGGGAACTGCGAGTCCGCACCCAACTTCACCGTCTTCCAGCCACCCGGCCCGTCATTGACCAAGGCATGGCAGTGATCGCAGGCGAGGGTGAGATTGTCGATGTCCGTCGCGCCACCGTCAGCCCACTCCGAAACATGGTGCACCGCAGTCAAGGTGGCAGGTGCGTTGCAGCCCGGGCGGGTGCAGCCCCGCTCGGCCGCGATCAACGCCAAGCGCTGGGCGGGGTTGGCCAGGCGCTGTCCGCGTCCCAGGTGCAGCGGCATCCCGGTGTGGTCGAAGAGTGCCAGGAACGGCATCGCCTGCTCAGCGAGCTGCAATGCCTGCGGGATCGACACCGTGCCCCCGGACGCGGTGGTGACCACCCCGGCGGCCTGCTCCAACTCGGCCACACTCATCGTGAACACCGCCGACACCGGCAAACCCCGATGTGAACCGAGTGCACTCGGCCCCATTTCCGGGCGCAGGAACCCCAGCAGCGCATCATGATTGCGTTGCGCGGCTGACCGATTGTCCCGTGCGGCGGCCTCTTCGACCTGCTCGCGCGGCACCGAATCATCAGCGGTCCACGGACTCTGCGGATCGTCGGGGTTGCACATGCCCGGGCGCGCCAGCTTGGCGAGCACCGGATCCAGCAACGCCCGCAACGTCGGGGTGATCTCGCCCGTGATCGGGGACATGCCATCGGCACGCTGGCGACCGAGCACGAGCCCGCGCATCCGCGCGCGATCGGTGTCGTCGGTGAGCGTCCCGTCCGGGTCCAGGTGCGCGATGACCCGCTCCCCGACCTTCGACACGTCATCGGGTGTCGCCGACCGCGCGAGTTCGACCAGGATCTGCTCGGCCGCCTCCCGATCCTCGCGCGACACCCCGCGCGGGATCCGATCGGTGACCTTCCCGATCGCACGCGCGTGATCGGCGGAGATCTCCCCTGCGGCTTGGGCTTTCGCCGTGTGCGCCAGCATCGCCTCCAAGGCCTGACCACCGACATCATGCCAGGTCCCCAGCGCCTTGGCGGCCTTCACCCGCGCCACCGCATCCGCGTGCGAAAGCCGCAGGGTTTCCTCCAGGTACCGCACCGGGCTACCCGCGCCGACCCGTTGCGGGATCGAGCGCTCACAGGCCTCGACGATCAGGCGATGCCCGACGGCCGCCAAACGGCGTGTGCTGGTTTCGATCTCGCGCAGCAGCGCGGTGATCCCCGCTTCGGGCACGGCGACCAGGGAGGTTTCGAGCAGGGCGTTCACCGCGGCGGCCAGGTCACTGGCCCCCGCTGTGGTGAATGCTTCGCTGCTCGAACTCATGTGCTAATTCTACCGCGAATGATCAACGCAGAGAAGGGAAAACACCATCTGAACTGCAGATATTCAGACAATCACATTGTTCGCATTCACCCCTCAGTGGCGCTATACAGCCTCGAACTCTCCCTGATCGAGCGGCTACGAACTTACGGAGGTGGTTCTTGTGACGGGCACGAAACGCTATGTCAGCCAGGAATATTTGGGCGGAGTCAGTCCGCGTGGCAGGTGAGGTCGGTGGATGGGAGGGTTCCGTTTCGGAGGTAGGCGTTGACGGTTTGCGTTACGCAGGTGCTGGGGATGGTGACGACGCCGTGCACGATTACGTCTTGGAGGGTGAGCAGCCGGGAGGCGGTCATGGCTCGGTGTAGGCCTACTCCTTGCTGATACGCGGTCAGTGGGTCGCCGGTGGCTTGCAGGATCAGGGCGGGGACCGAATTGTGGACGGCGGTAGGCGGTTCGGTGGGCGGGAGCCAGAATGCGCAGGGGGAGATGTTGTTGGCTAGTGGGCCGAATATTGGTTGGGTGGCGCGGGCGGTCTCGATGGCGCGCCAATACGAGGATGGGTCGCGGGATTCCGAGACATCACCGCAGCGCACGGCGGCTCCCGCATCGTCGAATTCGTCGGTCGGCGTCGCATTGAGTAGATGGCTCAGTTCGGCTTCGAGATTCGGGCCGGGTTGTACGGGCACACCGGCGGCTGCGTCGGCGAGTTGGCGGATCATGGTGGCGAGCGTTTCGAAGGAGCGGGGGCCGAGATTGTCGAACACCACCGTGGGCAGCCAGTGGTCGTCGAGGTCGTAGGTGCCGATCCGGATGGGGTGCCGCGCCGCCTGCTCGATCAGGTTGGTGACGACTGCCCGAACTTCGGAAAGGGTTGCGCCGAGGTGGTATTCGCTGTCGCGGGCTGCGGTCCAGTCGGCCCAGGCGTCGAGCACGGCCTCATCGGCCGCGCCCATATCGGCGAAGGTGCCGATGGCCCAGCGTTCGGGATCGACGGCGCTGTCCAGCACGATCCGATCGCTGCGCTCGGGGAACATCTGCGTGAAGACCGATCCCAGATACGTGCCGTAGGAGAGGCCGAAATAGTTGATCCGGTCCTCGCCGAGAACCGCGCGGATCACATCCATATCGCGGGCGGTATTGCGAGTGGTGATGTACGGCAACAAATCTCCCGCCTCGGCCTGACACCGCGCGGCCAAATCAGCTTGCGCCGCCACGGATTCCTCGAATCCGGTGAGCCCCACACCCGCCGACTGCCCATAGGTTCCGACCGGCCACTTGCAGTCGACCGGCGTCGACCGGCCGATACCGCGCGGATCCATCCCGATCAGGTCATATTGGCTCCACGGATAATCGGGAAGTCCCAGATTCAGATTCACCGTGAACGCCAGCCCCACCCCGCCGGGTCCACCCGGGTTGGACAGCATGATCCCGCGCCGATGAGACGGGTCCGCAGCCGCTACTCGTGAGATCGCGACAGTGATGCTGCGCCCCCTTGGATCCGCGTAATTCAACGGCACCGTCACATCGGCGCACTGCGCACCCGCCTTATCCAGCGTGTCCTCATGGCACGGCTGCCAGTCCAGGCGCTGCTGCGTGAATCGGCTCAGATCACCCGTTTCCGAGGCGGCCGGTCCCGCCCCGGTCGCCCCCTCTGCGGCCACCGCACACACACCCACTGCGGCGGCAACCACCGAAACAACCCACAGCCGAACCCTTTTCGTCCTCACCTGATCCCTTCCCACGACACCACACCCGTCGGAAATTCACAGTAGGAAACCCACGCACCCCTGCCCATCGTGCTAACCCCCGAAATCCACCTCCTGCCCGCACCACCACTTCCAGTTGCACGGTGAGGAGGAGTTACCCGAGTTACCGCATCAGATCAGCGTGGTTGTTCGAAGCAGATGACGTGGGCCGGTTGCACATGGATGCCATCAATGCCACGAAAACCACCTTCCGATAAGGGGCTCCGAAATAGCTGACGACGCGGATCTTCTCGCAGCAAACAGCCAGCTTCGATTTGTGGACGAGTGGGCAGGTCAAGTTACTGGTTAACTACCGGAATGGATGTGCCGATGGAGCGACTGCGAGAGCTGCGCTTCGCCCCGTTGTGGGTTGTTCTCCCGGCCGTATGGGCGGGGCTGTGGGGATACATGGCGGTGACCGGATTCAGTTGGTTCGAAGTTTTTTTTGCGGCCTGCTGCACACCGGTTTTCGTGATCGCCGTGGTGCAGGAGCGCCGACGTTACGGTGGTCGTGAGCGGATGCGCGAGTTCTACGACGCCTTGCATGCACGGCAATTGCCTGCGTTGACGACGGCGGAGGAGGCGATTCGCTGGAACCGATCGATCATCGATGAACGCACCCGCCGCCGCAGCGGACTCGCACTGTCCTGGTTCACCCTGGCAGTCGGGTCGTACTGCGTACTCGTCTCCGCACTCCTCGCGTTGAAATCCCCCTACGTCGGCGGCCTCGACATGCCCATCGTCGGGGCAATCATCATTGCCACCGTCGCCTGGACACGGTTCGCCAACCCACGTGTCCTCGCTGCGCTCGACGCACTGGCCCAGCAGGGAACCGAACATGGATACGGCCACTGGCTCACCTCCGTGAAATGACCAGCAGACCGTGGTCCTGCCTCACCGGCTCCGATAGCGCCGAGGGTCCGGGCACACCGGCCGCGTATCCGGCTGCTTACCGGGCTGCGCATCGCCGACCTGCTCGCGGTACACCCGTAGCCCGGCGGCGATCTTGCCCGCCGCATGCTCCAACTGATCGGGCGTGAGGTACTTGCCCCACGCGGCGGCGTCGAGGAGTTGTCTGCGCACCTGATCGAGGTTCGTGTGCGCCCATTCGAGGCGGGACGGTTCCGGCATGGCGGGAAATTTACCTCGAGTCGAACAAACTTTCGATAGTAGGCGGGGGGTCCGACAGACTTCGGAGGACAGCCTCGTCGCCGCCGGTGTGGAGGATCGTCCAGGATCGCGGATCGTGTGGTTCGGCGTTTTCGGAGACTTCGGGGTTTGCGGTCCGCAGATCGGGCAATATGCTCCTCGCTGTGACGAATCTGCGGATCAGTGAGGTGGCCGCGCTCATGGGGGTCAGCGATGACACGGTGCGGCGCTGGATCGACCAGGGCCGCTTGACCGCGATCCAGCTCGAGAACGGGCGCAAGGGTGTCAGCGGGCGGGAGGTGGCCGAGTTTTTGCGGGCCACGGCCGAAACTCCCGAACCCGGCGTGACAGTGGCCGCGTCCGCGCGCAATCGCATGCGCGGGATCGTGACGCGGATCGTCAAGGACACCGTGATGGCACAGGTGGAGATGCAGGCCGGGCCGTTCCGGCTGGTCTCGCTGCTGAGCCGGGAATCGGTCGATGAGCTCGGGCTCGAGGTCGGCAGCATTGCCGTCGCGTCCGTCAAGTCCACCCATGTAGTGGTCGAGGTACCGGAAAGTTGATGAGAATGAGAATGATTCGCGCGCTGAGCGTGGGCGCCGCCGCACTGGTCGCGGTCTCGGTCGCGGGCTGTGGCTCCGATGACGCCAAGTCCGCCCCGGCGGGCGACAAGCTCTCCGGCACGGTGACGGTCTTCGCCGCCGCCTCGCTCACCGAGACATTCACCATGCTCGGCAAGCAGTTCGAGGCCGCGCATCCGGGCGTCAAGGTGGTCTACAGCTTCGGCGCGAGTTCCGCACTGGCAGAACAGATCAAACAGGGCGCCCCCGCCGACGTCTTCGCCTCCGCCGCACCCAAGAATATGCAGCAGGTCGTGGACGCGGGCGATATCACCGGCAGCCCCGCCACTTTCGTGCACAACCGCCTGGAAATCGCTGTCCCCAAGGGTAATCCGGGACACGTCACCGGCCTGGCGGACTTCGGCAAGGCCGAACCCAAGATCGCGCTGTGCGCCGAGCAGGTGCCCTGTGGCGCCGCGGCCAAGACGGTCTTCGAGACCGCCGGAATCACCCCGCAGCCCGACACCCGCGAGCAGGACGTCAAGGCCGTGCTCACCAAGGTGACCCTCGGCGAGGTCGACGCCGCGCTGGTCTACAAGACCGATGTGAAGGCCGCGGGCGACAAGGTCGAGGGCATCGAGTTCCCCGAGTCCGCCAAGGCCGTCAACGACTACCCGATCGCCCCGCTCGCCAAGGCCCCCAATGCCGCCGCGGCGACCGCTTTCGTCGACTTCATCAAGTCCGACCAGGCCAAGACCGTCTTCACCCAGGCAGGATTCGACGCGGCGTGAATGACCTACCGCGCGGGGACGACAGCCCGCTGCCCAATATCCCAGTAGGGACCGGGCAGCGGACCGATTCCCCGCGCGGAAGCAGCCCCGCACTCGAAGCTCAACGCGCCGTGGGTGGCTCACAGGAGACCGAACCTTCTCCCGATGCTCAGCGCACAGCGGGGAAGTCGCGTGAGGTCATGCCTGCAGGCTCGCTCGGTGCAGTGCGCCGGGGTGGCCGTAGGAGTGCGGGCTTCGCCCGGCGGCGTGCGGTTCGTGGGCGGCGGCCGCTCATTCTCATGGTCCCCGCGATCGGCGGCCTGATTTTTCTGGTCGGGCCGCTGATCGGGCTGCTCACGCGGGCACCCTGGGAGACGCTGCCGGATCGGCTGTTCAGTGCCGAAGTCGGTCAGGCGCTGCGGCTTTCGCTGGTGTGCGCCACGTCGGCGACGGTTATTTGTCTGGTGCTGGGGATTCCGCTGGCGTGGTTGCTGGCGCGGGCGGAATTGCCTGGGCGCGGATTGATTCGGGCGTTGGTGACGGTGCCGCTGGTGTTGCCGCCGGTGGTGGGTGGTGTGGCGCTGCTGCTGGTGCTCGGGCGGCGGGGGCTGGTGGGGCGGCATTTGTATGAATGGTTCGGGGTTTCGCTGCCGTTCACTACTGCGGGGGTGGTGGTGGCTGAGGCTTTCGTGGCCATGCCGTTTCTGGTGATCTCGGTCGAGGGGGCGTTGCGCGCGGCGGATCCGCGATTCGAGGAGGCGGCGTCGACGCTGGGTGCCTCGCGTTGGTATACCTTCCGGCGGGTCACGTTGCCTTCGGTATTGCCGGGAGTCGTTGCGGGGTCGGTGTTGTGCTGGGCTCGCGCGCTGGGGGAGTTCGGCGCGACCATCACCTTCGCGGGTAATTTCCCCGGTAGGACCACGACGATGCCGCTGGCCGTGTATCTCGCACTGGAAACCGATCCGGATGCCGCGATCGTGCTCAGCCTGGTGTTGCTGCTGGTCTCGGTGGTGGTGTTGGTGGCCCTGCGGGAGCGCTGGATTCGAGGTGCGGTGTGACGCTGCACGCCGAATTGCGGATCGACCGTGGACGATTCGCGCTCGACCTCGACTTCACCTCCGCGCCGGGCGAGGTGATCGCGCTGCTCGGCCCGAATGGGGCGGGCAAGACCACCGCATTGCGGGCGCTCGCGGGTCTCACGCCGTTGACCGAGGGCACCATCCGGCTCGGTGAAACCACGTGGGACGCACCCCCTTCGGTATTCCTGCCGCCCGAGCGCCGTTCGGCCGGGGTCGTGTTCCAGGATTATCTGCTCTTCGCGCACCTGTCCGCGCTCGACAATGTCGCCTTCGGCCTGCGTGCGCGTGGCGAGCGCCGCCCGGCCGCCCGCGCCCGCGCCGCGCACTGGCTGGACCGAGTCGGCCTGTCCGACTTCGCGAATGACCGCCCCCGCCAGCTCTCCGGCGGCCAAGCCCAGCGTGTCGCGCTCGCCCGCGCGCTGGCCACCGAGCCGCAACTGCTGCTGCTCGATGAACCCTTGTCGGCCCTGGACGCGGGCACCCGGCTCCAGGTGCGCGCCGACCTCGCCCATCATCTGCGCGATTACACCGGCCACACCGTGCTTGTCACCCACGACCCGCTCGATGCGATGGTGCTGGCCGATCGCCTGATCATTCTCGAGAACGGCAAGGTCGTCCAACAGGGGCCGCCCGCCGAGATCGCCCGTCGCCCCCGCTCGGACTATGTCGCGAACCTGGTGGGCCTCAACCTGTATCGCGGCAAGGCCGACGGCACCCACGTCACCCTCGAGGACGGTGGCGTGCTCACCGTCTCCGACCCCGCCACCGGCCCGGTGTACGCGGCCTTCCCGCCCACCGCGGTCAGCTTGCACGCGGACCGGCCCGATGGCAGCCCCCGAAACACCTGGCCCGTCACCGTCATCGGCCTCGAGCAGTACGCCAACACCACCCGCGTCCGCCTGGACGGCCTACCCCCGGTCTCGGCGGACATCACGACGGCCGCGGTGGCCGACTTGCGTCTACACCCCGGCGCACGCCTGTGGGCGTCGCTCAAGGCCACCGAAATCCACACCTACCCGGCCTGATTCCTGGCCCCCGGGTGTGGGCTACCGCCCGGCGGGATCACTGCTGGGAGGCGAGCACCGCGCATCGCTCCCACTCGACCTGACCGAATTCGACTCAGTCCGCGCCTTCGACACGAACGCCCGGCCTACTCACCGTCCTGCCCAGGACAGGCCACCGAATCCACACCTACCGGCCCGATTCGACACGCGCACGCCGCACTATTGGCCGTCGTGCCCGGGCCAGCTGTCATCGATCGGCCATCCGCCCGCGCGCAGTTGCGCCCGCACGCGGGCCAGGTCGGCTTCGCGGGGCATCTCGTCGGTCAACTGGGTGATGATCACTCCGACATCGGCCTTGTCCGCGGGCAGCGACCCCTGTTGGACCAGTGCGGCGGCAATCTGCCGCACGTCGTCCTCGGAGAGCCGCCGCGCCAGGAGTGCGACGAGCGGGACATAGTCGGTGTCCGGCACGCCCTGCGGGTACCCGGCCCGCAACCACTCGACCACCTTGCCGAGGAAATCCGATAGCGCCATCGATACGGGGTTCCCTTGTGTGAGTTCGGGTTTCAGATATCGGAGGGATGGGCGAGCGGCCAGCCGCCGGAGGCCAGGCGCGCGGCGACCCGGTTCACATCGTCCTCGCCCGCCTTCTCATGCGCGAGAGCGGCGATCGCCGCCTCGATCTCGCCGCGTTCCACCACCCCGTCGGTGTCGGCCGCGACGAGTTCTTCGAAGATCTCCATGACCTCCTGGTCGGTGAGCCTGCGGTGCAGGACCGCGAACAGCGCCACATAGTCCTCACGCGGGACACCGTGCGGATACCCCGCGCGCAACCAGTGCAGGATCGTGGCAAGTATCGAGCGGTTCGTCGTCATGGCTCACTTCTTCTTGGGTTTCGCGCCCAGCAACTGGATGTCGAAAGTGTGGCTGATGAAATCCCTGGCGACATAGAGGATTCCGACCCCGACGACAATCGCCACGACCGCGAAGCACAGGTAGGCGACGAGTTGCGGCACCGAGTAACGCGTGGTGACCGCTCGCCCGTCGGCCGTCGCGGGTTCCATGGACCAGAACCGGATGCCGATCGCGAAGATCAGCGGCACTCCCACGCCCAGGACGAGGGCGATCGCCATGACCTCGGCGAGAGATTTCACGAGGGCGGTGAAGGTATGCATGGCAGGGGCCTCCTCAAGCCGACGCGCCGGTCTTGGTGCGGGCGCTCGGCGGGGTCAGCCCGCCCTCGTCCCATTCGGCATTCACATTGCTGGTGTCGACCGGGCTGCGCCGCGACCGCAGATACATGTACGCGGACAGGGCCACCAGGACCGAGAAGTCGATCAGCACGCCGAGCAGCCCGCCCGCGAGATCCGCGATCCACCAGCACAATGCGCCCACCAACCCGGCAAGGGGCAGGGTGAACAGCCACGCGGTGGCCATGCGGCCCATGACGCCCCAGCGGACCTCCGCACCCGGCTTGCCGAGTCCGGTGCCGAGAATCGACCCGGTCGCGGTCTGCGTGGTCGAGAGCGGCAGGCCGAACTGCGCCGAGGTGAGAATGATGGCGGCCGACGAGGTCTCGGCCGCGAAGCCTTGCGGCGAGTCGATCTCGACCAGGCCCTTGCCGAGGGTGCGGATGATGCGCCACCCGCCCAGGTACGTGCCCGCGGCAATCGCCAGCGCGCAACAGACCTTGACCCACAACGGAATGTCCTCGGTGCCTTGGAAGGTGCCGTGCGCGACGAGCGCCATGAAGATGACGCCCATGGTCTTCTGCGCGTCATTGGTGCCGTGCGCGAGCGAGACCAGCGAGGCCGAACCGATCTGGCCCCAGCGAAAACCGGTCTGCACCTTGTCCGGCCGGGCCCGGCGGGTCAGCCGGTACACCAGGTAGGTGCCCAGCCCCGCGACCAGGGCCGCGACGAACGGTGCCAGCACCGCCGGAACGATGATCTTGTTGATCACCCCCGTCTTCTGATCCCCGGTCCAGAGGACGCCACTGGTCCCCAGCGCGGCCAGCGCCGCACCGATCAGACCACCGAACAAGGCATGGGAGGAACTCGACGGAATACCGAAGAGCCAGGTGAAAAGATTCCACAGGATCCCGCCCACCAAACCCGCGAACACTATGTGCAGCAGGGCCATATGGTGAACGTTCCCGATACTGAGCAGCCCACCGGAGACGGTCTTGGCCACTTCGACGGACAGGAATGCGCCGACAAGATTCAGCACGGCCGAAAGCGCTACTGCCACACGGGGAGTCAGTGCGCCGGTGGCGATAGACGTGGCCATCGCATTCGCGGTGTCGTGAAAGCCGTTGGTGAAATCGAAAGCCAATGCGGTGAATATCACGATCAGGAGAACAATAACCTCGGAGCTCACCGCTTCAGTGTCAGGCGTCCGCGCACGGCCGGGCCGCGCCCCAATGTCTATTCACTGGTTGTTCAACCGCTGGATTTCGCGCCGTGTCCAGAAAATGACCAGCCGCTGCGAGGACATACGGAGAATCATGCGTCGGCGCGATATGTTCGTTCATGCTCCCGGGCCTGGGAGCCGGTCGACGAGGAAGCAGGAGTGCGATGCACTGGGATCAGATGACCGCCACGACTGACGACCTACGCAGGCGGGCGACGCGACTCGGACGCGGCATCGGGCAGCTCGGCGTGCTGGAGTCCATTATCGACTCCGCCGACGGCCCGTGGCTCGGCACCATGGACGCCGACGGCCGCGGCACCGCGGAACTGCGCATGCACCTCGCCGGTCGCTATCGACTCCTGGCCGTGGTGACCAGCGCGGGAAAACTCAGCCTCGTGCAAATGACCGCCCCCACCGAAGAACAGGGCGGCGAACGAGTCCTGGCCCTCAAGGCCGCAGCGCGTAAGGGCTGGGATTCCACCCCCATGCCCAAGCAGCCCGACTGGCTCGAATACGTCGTCGAATGGGTCGAGAACGCCAGCTATGACGTGGACCGCCGAGCCGTCATCCGCTGGCGACTACGCGGGGCCGACGTGGACCTGGCCGCCATGGACGACACCATCGAAAGCCTGCGCGCCAGCCTGCGAGAGCGTGAACTACTGCGCGACAAGCTGGCCGCCGAGGTCGCGGCCCTGCGCGCCGAGCTCGAATCCCTCGGCGAAGTCAAGCGCCCCAGACTCGAATCCGTCGATTCACCCGAGGTGGGCCGGTTCGTCGGCGTGGCTCTCGGTGCGGCGACGGAGCGCGAGCTGGAGCTCGAGCAGCAGCCGGTCGGCGGGATCGGCGAGGTCGATGCCGGTGATGTGCTCGACCCGGCGGATGCGGTAGCGCAGCGTATTGGGATGGATCCGCAGCGCCTCGGCGGCGGCACGGACATCCCCGTGCCGGTGGAGATAGGTTTCGACGCTGGCCCCGAGGTCGGCGGAATGGTCCCGGTCGTAGCCGAGGAGCGCGGTGAGGCGCGGATCCTGGAGTTCCGGCCGCGCACCGAGCAGGTCGAGAATCTCCCCGAGCAGGACCGCGGTCCGGGATTCGGCGAGGGTGGTGACCCGGCCCCGGGGATAGGTGGCGGCGGTGCTGTCCAGGACACGGTCGACTTCGACGCGGGCGCGGGCGACCTCGGTGAGGTCGGCGACGGGGATGGCAATGGCGGCACGCAGCCGTAGCGAGCGGGTCGATTCGAGCTGCTCGACCAGCTGGCGGGTCCACGCGGTCACCGCCCGGGCGGACTGATAGCGGGGGAGCAGCACATAGGCGCGGTCACCGATCACGGTAGCCAGGGAATCGCGGCGGAAAGCGCTGGCGTGCAGGCGCATTGTGCTTCCGAGCGCCGAATACTGTTGATTGCCGGGGGAATCGGCGGTGAGCGCGAACCCGATCACCGCCGCCGGGCCGGTCATGGGGATATTGAGAGCGCTGGCCAGGGACGGCACGTCCACTCCGCCCCCGCGCGCGCCGAACAGGCGTTGAATCACCAGCGCTTCGGTGGAGGGCGCGTCGAGATTACGGGAGATGATGCGTGCGGCAATGGCCGCCGCACCCCGAAGCACTTCCGCCGCAGCGGGTTTGAACGGCCGGTCACCCTCTTGCAGCCAGATCGAGCCGAGCACCGTCGAGGTGGGATGGCTTCCCTCGCCGGGGCGTCGAATGCTCACCACCAGACGATGTTTGATATCCAGATCCTCATGCGGCGGCAGATCGATGACCTCGTCGGTCTGGCGTAATCGGTCGAATACGCCCCACTGCTGGAGGACTCGCAGATATTCGCGCGGCCCTTCGCGACCGAGAATCGACTGAATGCGCAGCCGATCGGCGGCCTCATTGGAGGCCGAATAGGCCAGCACATGCGATTGCGGATCCTCGATGCTCACCATGCCGCCCGCGTTCTGCGCCACGATCCGGGCCAGGCCGAACAGGTCGGTATCGGTGGTGAGCAGCTCCTGATCCTCGCCCTCCCACGCCCGCCGCGAGCGATCGAGCATGCGCTGGGTCAGCGGATAGACGTGATCCCAGCGCGCCTGCGGATGCACCGCCACCACCGCGACCCCGGCCCGGTGCGCGGCCCGGCGCAGGGCGGGGGATTCGAGCGCGGTCTTGGACAGCATCGCGCGCGGGCGCTGCGCCGACGGACGCTTGGCGATCTCGCGCAACCATCGCACGGCCTCGGACTCGGCGATCCCCACATGCAGATACATATCCGGCAGGGGCGAACGCGAATCCTGCTCCAGCGCCAGATCCGAGCTCTCCACCAGCGCCACCGAGCGAATGGCGACGCCGTCCCCGCCCGGAGCGTCCACGAGTTCGACCAGCGTGCTGCCCAGCGCGCCCAATAGTTCGCGCAATGCGATTCCCGAATCCTCAGCGGCCATTCGTCACGCCTCCGCTTTCCGACCCGGCTGCCAGCTTCAGCCGACCGTACAACACCGGCACAGGTACTTTGGCCGATCGGCTCAATCTCGGCGGCGCGATCCGGAGTTGACTTCGAGCCAATCGACATGTGACCCGACCCACAAGTCCATAGGAGGACGCATGGACGCCATCACCACCCCGCCGCGCCCGGTGAACGAACCGGTCGGCAGCTTCGCGCCGGGGAGCCCGGAACGGGCTCGGCTGCAAGCAAAACTGGCCGAACTCGAGGCAACGCCGACCGAGATCCACCATGTCATCGGCGGCAAGCATCGGCGCGGGACCGGTTCCCTCGTCGAAGTGGTGCAGCCGCACCGGCATTCGGCCGTCCTCGGCACACTCACCTACGCCGGGCCGCAGGACGTGCGCGACGCCATCGAGGCCGCCGCGAGCGCCGCGCCCGAATGGCGGGCCATGTCCTTCGAGGATCGCGCGGCGGTATTCCTGCGTGCGGCCGATCTGCTGTCCGGGCCGTGGCGCGAAACCATTGCCGCCGCAACCATGCTCGGTCAGTCCAAGACCGCCTATCAGGCCGAGATCGACGCGCCCTGCGAGCTGATCGACTTCTGGCGTTTCAATGTGGCCTTCGCCCGCGACATCCTCGCCGAACAGCCCATCTCCACACCCGGGGTGTGGAACCGAGTGGAGTACCGCCCCCTCGAAGGCTTCGTCTACGCGATCACGCCCTTCAATTTCACCGCCATCGCGGGCAATCTGCCCACCGCGCCCGCGCTCATGGGCAATACGGTGCTGTGGAAGCCCTCACCGACCCAGGCGGTCGCCGCGTACTGGACCATGAAACTGCTCGAAGCCGCGGGACTGCCGCCCGGCGTGATCAACCTGGTGCACGGTCCCGGGCCGAAGATCTCCGATGTGGCGCTGGCGGACCGACGGCTGGCGGGCATTCATTTCACCGGTTCCACCAAAACCTTTCAGCATCTGTGGCGCTCGGTCGCGACGAATATCTCCGACTACGACACCTACCCGCGCCTGGTCGGCGAGACCGGCGGCAAGGATTTCGTCCTCGCGCACAGCTCGGCCGATCCGCAGGTGCTGACCACCGCCCTGATTCGCGGCGCGTTCGACTATCAGGGCCAGAAGTGCTCGGCCGCCTCCCGCGCGTTCGTCGCGAAATCGGTGTGGGAGAAGATGTCCGGCGACTTCATCGACAAGGTCTCGGCGCTCACCTACGGCGATGTCCGCGATTTCACGAATTATGGTGGGGCGCTGATCGATCAGCGCGCCTTCGACCGCAATGCCGAGGCGCTCACCCGCGCCAAGGCCACCTCCGGCCTCACCATCCTCGCCGGGGGCAAGGCCGATGACAGCGTCGGCTACTTCGTCGAACCCACCGTGCTGCTCGGCGACGACCCCACCGATGAGGCCTTCCGCACCGAATACTTCGGCCCCATCCTGGCCGTGCACGTCTACGACGACGCCACCCCGGACGGTTTCGAGAAGGTCCTGGACCTGGTCGACAAGGGTTCCCCCTACGGCCTGACCGGTGCGGTCATCGCCGACGACCGCACCGCCATCACCCGCGCCACCGAGCGGCTGCGCTTCGCCGCCGGGAACTTCTACATCAATGACAAGCCCACGGGCGCGGTGGTCGGCCAGCAGCCCTTCGGCGGTTCGCGCGCCTCGGGCACCAATGACAAGGCCGGATCCCCGCAGAACCTGCTGCGCTGGACCTCCGCCCGCACCATCAAGGAAACCTTCGTCCCGCCGACCGAGCACCTGTACCCCCACCAGGGCAGCGCCGCAATCGAATCGGAGGATCGCTGATGTTCACCACCGTGCTGCGCCCCGCACTGCTGTCCGCGTCCCGCTCGCCACGCGTGCAACGCAAGGTCACCGCCATGTCCTCGACCCGGAAACTGGTGGACCGCTTCGTCGCCGGAGAATCCGAGGCGCACGCGGCCGCCGCCACCCGCTCGCTGCTGGAATCGAACCGCTTCGTCAGCATCGACTTTCTGGGCGAGGACACCACCGATATCTCCCAAGCCCAGGCGACGGTGGCGCACTACCTGGACCTCTTGCGCACCCTGGGGGAGTTGCACGACTCCACGGGATCGATACGCCCGCTGGAGGTTTCACTCAAACTCTCCGCGCTGGGCCAGTCCCTGCCCAAGGACGGCGACGCCATCGCCCGCGAGCACGCCCACCAGATCTGCACCGCCGCCGCGGTCGCCGGAATCTGGGTCACCGTCGACGCCGAGGACCACACCACCACCGATTCCACCCTCGGCATCGTCCACGACCTGCGCGCCGACTTCCCCTGGCTGGGCACGGTCCTGCAGGCATACCTGCACCGCACCGAAACCGACTGCCTCGACCTCTCGGGCCCGGGCTCACGAATCCGCCTGTGCAAGGGCGCATATCGCGAACCGTCCGCCGTCGCCTACCAAACCCGCGCCGAGGTCGACAATTCCTACCTGCGCTGCCTCGACATCCTCATGCACGGTCACGGCTACCCCATGGTCGCCACCCACGATCCGGCCATGATCGCCGCCGCCCACCGCAGCGCCCTCGCCGCCGAACGCCTGCCCGACCGCTTCGAATTCCAAATGCTCTACGGCATCCGCGACGCCGAACAACAACGCCTGGTCGCCGACGGCCAGCACCTGCGCGTCTACGTCCCCTACGGCGACCAGTGGTACGGCTACTTCATGCGCCGCCTCGCCGAACGCCCCGCCAACCTGGCCTTCTTCCTGCGCTCCCTGCGCCCGGGCGCGCGGCGGTAGTCGGGTCCGGCGTCCTGCCATGAGGGGCAGGACGCCCGAGCAAATCAGGGTTGGAGGCGAACCCCCTGAGCTCTCAGGGGGTGTGGGGGCGAAGCCCCCGGGACTCCGCGTCAGCGGTTTCCTCCCACCCGGGGTGTGGGGGCGAAGCCCCCGCGGTTTCGAGGGGGTTCGGGGGCGGAGCCCCTGAGAGTCCCGAGAGTTGGGCCCTCCGCTTCGGCCGGTCGTACAAACCTTCTGAACTTTATTTAACTAATCAGCCGATCACAGGCTCACCCGTGGTCGTATTAGCTGAGCCAGCTCGAGTGTGACCTGCGTTACTGCATCGACGCCGGAACGCAGAGGAACGAAAGGATGCCGCATGTCCATTGCGGAGTTGCGCAGCCAGATATTGCGCCGCAAACCCATCACCGACCTGGAGGAAGGCACTCCCGCCGATCAGCAGTTGGCGAGACACCTCGGACTCTGGCAGCTCACCGCCATCGGCGTGGGCGGCATTATCGGCGCGGGCATCTTCTCGCTGGCCGGATCGGTCGCCAATAAGACCACCGGGCCCGCGGTGCTGATTTCGTTCCTCATCGCCGGTGTGGCCAGCGCGTGCGCGGCGCTGTGCTACGCCGAATTCGCGGGCATGGTGCCCAAGGCCGGATCGGCCTACACCTACGGGTATGTGTCCATGGGCGAGCTGGCGGGCTGGTTCATCGGCTGGGATCTGCTGCTCGAATACACGGCCGTGGCGGCGGTGGTCGCCATCGGCGTGTCGGGCTACTTCAACTTCCTGCTCGATCAGGTCGGAATAGACCTGCCGCACTGGATGCTCGGTGCCTCGGGCACCGGGGACGGGCATCGGGTCGATGTGTTCGCCATGCTGTTCTGTCTCGGCACCGCATGGGTGCTCTCGCGCGGAATCAAGAGCGTGGGCCGGTTCGAGACGGTGTTCGTCGCGGTCAAGGTCGCGGTGGTGCTGCTGATCATCGGGCTGGGCGTCTTCCATATCAATAGCGCCAATTACGACCCGTACTTCCCGCACGGCACGGCCGCGGTGTGGACGGGTGCGGCGACGGTGTTCTTCGCGGTCTTCGGCTATGACGCCATGAGTACCGCGGCCGAGGAGTCGGTCGAGGCGAAAAAGCATCTGCCCAAGGCGATTCTGTACTCGCTCGGCATCGCCATGGTGCTCTATGTGCTGGCGACCCTGGTGCTCACCGGTATGCAGAAGTACAGCGATATCAACCCGACCAGCGGCTTCTCCAGCGCGTTCAAGTCCGTCGGCATGCCGAATATCGCGAATGTCATCGCGATCGGCGCGATCATCGGCATCGCGACCGTGGTGCTGGCCTTCATGCTGGCCGTGACCCGCGTCTGGTACGCCATGAGCCGTGACGGGCTGCTGCCCGGCTGGTTCGCCAAAACCCATCCCACACGCAAGGTTCCGACCCGCGTGACCTGGATCGTCGGCGTCGGTTCCGCGATCCTGGCGGGCCTGCTGCCGATCAATACCGTTGCCGAGCTGACCAATATCGGCATTCTGATGGCCTTCATCGTGGTCAGCATCGCGGTCATCGTGCTGCGCTACTCCCGGCCCGAGGAACCCCGCGAATTCCGCATGCCGATCATGCCGGTGATCCCGATCGTCGGCATCGGATTCTCCATCTACCTGATCTGGTCGCTGCCGTGGGAGACCTGGGTGCGGTTCGTGGCGTGGCTGCTGGTCGGGTTCGTCGTCTACTTCGGTTACTCGCGCACGCACTCCAAGCTCGAAGGCACCAATCCGGTGCTGCTCGAAAAGGGCTGATGCTGCTCGAACAATGGCTCGGCCGAAAGCGCTGAGCCGCACAGACTCCGGGGAGCGGACCCGACGCCACCTCTCCTCGGATCGGCTGGGTGGGTGGGCCTTCGTGCCACCCACCCAGCCGCCGCGTCACTCCCGCGTCGGCACGGTGAGCAAGACCAGCGCCGCCGCCAGCACCGCCATTCCGCACCAGGACATCAGCGGCAGCCGCTCACCGACCACCACCACGCCCAGCACGGCCGCGACTGCGGATTCGGTGAGGGTCAGCGTGGTCGCCGTGGCAATACCGGTGTGCCGCAAGCCATATCCGAACAGGGTGTAAGCGATGAACGTGGTGAACACCGCCAGATGCAATGCCACCGCCGCGCCGCGCGGGGTCACCAGCCAGCCGATGCCCGCACCGAGCACCACCGGCAACACCAGCACGGCAGCCATGCCGAACATGGAGCCCATCACCGTGCCCGAGGCATGCCCCCGGGCGATCAGCTTGCCGCCGACGAGCGAATAGACCGCATAGGCGAGCCCGCCACACGCCGCGAGCGCAATGCCGACGAGATCGACAGGCCTGGCACCACCGCTGATCTCAGGACCGAGAACTAGTACCGCACAACCGGTTACAGCGACCATGGTCGCCAGCACCCAACGTGCGGTCGGCCTCCCGTGTCCGGTGATCCAGGACAGCAATCCGGCGAACACCGGTGCACTCCCCAGGGCGATCACAGTGGCCACCGCGACCCCGCTGCGCGCCACCGCCGGATAGAACGTGACCGGATATCCCGCGACCGCACACGCGCCGAGCAGCAGCAACCACCGCTCGGATCGCGTGCATTTGAGCCGATTACCGCGAGTGGAGGCGAACAGCAGCAACCCGCCGAGCGCGAGCCCCGCGGATCCGATTGCGGCCGCGGGTGTCCCGTCCGGTGCGAACGAGGCAGCGGTGCCCGTGCTGCCCCACAGCACCGAGGCCACCAGAATGGGTGCGGGCCCCCGCCAGGTCTTGGCGGGTGAGAGGGATTGGGTAAGAGTCTGATTCGGCACAGCCGTGTACTCCGTCGTCGAATTCCGAAGGGGGAAGGAATCGAAACGGGCGCACGACGAATCCGGACTGTCCTCGAAAAGAGTCAGCCGGAGCGCGAAACAAATATCAGCCGATGCGCCCGATCAGGCGGCCGGCGGCGGCGTAACGGTGTGCCAGTAGGTACCCACGCGACGATGGTATCCGACTCGACAATCGGCCGAACAATATTCGATACAGTCCTACCGTGACGAAAATTCCTTCGGCCGCACCCCCACCACCGCGAACCCCCGCCCCGATCGACGACATCGACCGTCTCCTGCTGGACCAGCTGGCCCACGACGGCCGCATGACCAATAACGCCCTGGCCGCCGCCGCGGGCATAGCCCCCTCCACCTGCCTGGGCAGGGTCCGTTCCCTCATCGAACGAGGCGTGATCCGAGGCTTCCATGCCGACATAGACCCCGCGGCCCTGGGCCGCGACCTCCAAGCCATGGTCGCGGTCCGCCTCCATGCCGAAGCTCGTAAGCACCTGGCCGAATTCGGCTCCCAGATGACCGCCCTGCCCGAAGTAGAAAATGTCTACTTCATCGCAGGCGCGGACGACTACCTGGTGCACGTGGCCACCGCCAACTCCGCGGGCCTGCGAGACTTCGTCCTGCGAAACCTGAGCGCCCACCCGGCGGTCGCGTCGACCGAGACCATCCTCATCTTCGAACACGTCCGTCCCGGTAGCGCCCGCCCCACGGCCTGAGGCCCTCGGAAGCAGAACGCACCCCTTCCGAATAGAAGGGGTGCGAACTCGTGCGGGCAGGTGTCAGGCGACCAGGCTGCGAGCCGCGTAACCGTGTGCGGCGGCGACGGATTCGGAGAGCAGGACGCCCTCGTGGGTGCTCAGGCCCGCGGCCAGGCCGGGATCGGCGTCGACCGCGGCGCGCCAGCCCTTGTCCGCCAACGCGATGGCGTAGGGGAGGGTCGCGTTGGTGAGAGCGACCGTGGAGGTGTGCGGGACCGCGCCGGGCATATTGGCCACGCAGTAGAAGATCGAGTCGTGGACCCGATAGGTCGGGTCGGCGTGGGTGGTCGGGTGCGAGTCTTCGAAGCAGCCGCCCTGGTCGATGGCGATATCGACCAGCACCGAGCCGGACTTCATCTGGGCGACAAGGTCATTGGAGACCAGGGTGGGCGCCTTGGCGCCGGGGACCAGGACCGCGCCGATGACGAGATCGGCCTCGCGGACCAGGTTTTCCAGCTCCAGCTTGTTGGACATGACCGTGCGCACCTGGCCGTGGTAGAGGTCGTCGATCTCGCGCAGGCGGGCGATGTTCAGGTCCAGGACGGTGACGTCGGCGTGCATGCCGTGGGCGACGGCGATGGCATTGCGGCCGGAGACGCCCGCGCCGATGACGACGACCTTGGCGGGGCGCACGCCGGGAACGCCGCCCATGAGGACGCCGCGGCCGCCGCCATTGCGCATCAGGTGGTAGGAACCGGCTTGGGGCGCAAGGCGTCCGGCGACCTCGCTCATGGGGGCGAGCAGGGGGAGCGAGCCGTCGCGCGCGGTGACCGTCTCGTAGGCGATCGAGGTGATGCCGGAGCTCAGCAGGGCGTCGGTGCAGTCCTTGGAGGCGGCCAGGTGCAGGTACGTGAACAGGACCTGCCCGGAGCGCATGCGCGAATACTCCTCGGCGACCGGCTCTTTCACCTTCAGGACCAGGTCGGCGGTGCCCCAGACCTCGTCGGCGGAGCCCAGCACCCGCGCACCGGCGTAGGTGTAGGACGTGTCCTCGAAGGTGGAGCCCACGCCCGCGCCGGTCTCGATATAGGCCTCGTGCCCGCGCGCCACCAGTTCGTGCACACCGGCCGGTGTGCAGGCGACCCGGTACTCGTGGTTCTTGACCTCGCGGGGGATTCCGATCTTCATTTCACACTCCTGAGCATCGTCTCGAATGGATTCGGCGCGCGCTGCCGCTTCGGAAGTGAGTATGAAGATTATGCGAGATCAATGCCACATTGCTGAAGATAATTCTTTGAGCAGTAAGTTCATTGCTCACATCATCGAAATCGAGGAGTCTGTGAGTGGTGTCACCGAAGCATCTTCGGGTCAGGGTCGCGGCTCGCGCAGGATCAGATCGAGCAATCCGGGGAAGCGTTCGTCGAGCTCTTCGCGGCGCAGTCGATTCATCCGGCGCGGCCCCGCATCGCGCTGTTCGATGAGTCCCGCGTCGCGCAGCACGGCGAAGTGATGACTCAAGGTCGCCTTGCCGACGGTCACATTGAACGTCCCGCACGCGCGTTCGTTCTCGTCGACGGCGAGCTCATGCACGATCTGGAAGCGCACCGGATCGGCGAGTGCCGCGAGCACGGTGTGCAGCGAGGCGTCCTTCGGGTGGGTATGGGTCAGCGTGCGCATGGCGGGCGGACACCTCCAAGTGTTTGATGGTCATCGAACACTCTGCTATTGTTCGATCCTGAACGAACAGTCTAGCCGCGTGCGGCAGTCAGTGAGAGAAGGCTCGAGATGACGATCGACATCGGACGCGTGGGAATCTGGGCGGCGTCCTTCGTCTGGGCGAAGGCGGGATCGGACACCGGCACGGTCGCGGCCGAATTGGATGAACTCGGCTACGGCACCACCTGGGTCGGCAATGAGGGCGGCGACCTGAACGTGGTGTCGGCCGTGCTGGACGGCAGTCGGCGCATGACGGTCGCCAGCGGCATCGTCAATATTTGGAACAATCCCGCCGGAGCCCTCGCCACCCGATACGCGGAAATCGCTGCGCAGCACCCGAATCGGGCGCTGCTGGGCATCGGTAACAGCCATGCTCCCGCGGTGGATCCCACCTCCGGGACGCGCTATGAGAAGCCGTTCAGCAAGACCGTGGACTACCTCGACCAGCTCGACGCCGCCGCGCTGCCCACCGAGAACCGCATCCTGGCCGCGCTCGGACCGAAGATGCTGGCCCTGGCCGGACAGCGCAGCCTGGGCGCGCACCCGTTCCTGACCACGCCCGATCACACCGCCACCGCGCGCGAGATCCTCGGTGAGGGCCCGCTGCTCGCGCCGGAACAAAAAGTGGTTCTGGAAACCGACCCGGCCAAGGCGCGCGCCATCGCCCGCGGCAATATCGCCTACTATCTCGCGCTGCCCAACTACACCAACAACCTCCTGCGACTCGGATTCACCGCCGACGACTTCGGCAATGGCGGCAGCGACCGCCTGGTCGACTACCTCGTCGCCTGGGGCGATGCGGACACCATCCGCAAGCGCGTGCACGAACACCTGGACGCCGGAGCCGATCACGTCGCGGTCGCGGTGCTCATCGAGGGCATGGTGCACGCCACCCCGGACAGCTGGCAGCTCCCGCGCGCCCAGTGGCGTGAGCTGGCACCGGCACTGCTCGACTGACCCGCCGATCACCCGCGCGATCGCAGATCCCGATTCCGCGACTGGCACCGGGATCGAGGCGCCTCGAATGGGGCAGATGACCGATGGCGGGCCGCCAGTCACGGGGGCTAGCTTAAGCCCGTAGTGAAACGGGCACGCACCGTTGGTGATTCGTGTCGAGAATGGCCGTATCCGATAGGAATGCGCTGCGCTGGAGGGTGCCCAGATGAATGACGTATTGCTCACTCCGCCCGATGCGGCCGAGGTCGAACTGCTGGCGCGCGGGGTGGTGGCCGCGGCCGCGGGGGAGGAGGGGCTGACGCCGTTGCAGCAGTTGCTGATTCCGGCGCTGTTCCTGTCGATGACCGGGCATCGGGTGGAGCTCGAGACGCTGACGCCGATCAGTGCGGCCGAGTGCGCGCAGGGTCTGTCGCGGCGTAATCAGGTGTTCCGGTCGCGGATCGTGCAGACCATGCTGCTCTCGGCGCTCGTGGTGCGGCCGCTGCCGCCGCTGGTCGCGACCAAGCTGCGCGAATTCGCCGACGCGCTGGGCGTGGACGACGACATGATCGCGGTGGCGCAGAGTTACGCCGAAGGCGCGGTGGATCTGGCGGCGGTGGACTTCGCACGCAATGGGTATCTGGGCGGGCTCGACGTGAGTCGGCTCAGCGCGCTGCACACCACGGAACTGGACAGCTCGTGGGGCGAGGTCACCCATGACCCCGGATTGGCCGGGCGCTGGGCGCAATTGCGCGACCTGCCGGTCGGCACGCTCGGGCGCGGGGTGGCGGACTTCTATCGCGACCGCGGGTTCGTCACGCCCGGCCTGGAGGGTTCCGCGCCACCGCTGCTCGCCCAGCACGATTGGGTCCATGTGCTGGCCGGTTACGGCACAACTCTGGAGAACGAGATCGAGGTGTTCGCGTTCATGGCGCGCGCCAATGACGATCCGCGCGCCTTCAGCCTGCTCGCCATGGTGATCTCGCTGTTCGAGACGGGGTATCTGCGCACCGGCGCGGGCCTGTTCGAAGCCAATGAGGGCCATCTGCAATCGACGGGCATGGCGGGGCGCCTGGCCGATGCCATGCGGCGCGGGGCGCTCACCCAGGGCAGCCACGACTTCCTCGACCTGGACTGGTTCACCCTCGCCGATCGTCCGATCACGGTGGTGCGCAATGAGATCGGACTGGTGCCCAAGACCGATACGGCGGTCGCCGCCGGATCGGTCGGGCCGTGGCAGCCCGGCGGCATCACCCCGTATCAGCTGAATTCGGCACGTACCGCGGCCGAAACCGAGGGCCGTGATTATCTCCCGTGGCAGCCCGACCCGACTCGCGACTGACCAACGGGTGACTGCGGCGCACCGGACCCCCACAGCAATCCGTTGCGCCGCAGTCGTTTACGCCGAGCCCAGCAGCCCCAGCATGCTCGACACCGCGGCGGGCCACGTGAATTGCTCGGCTCGGCTACGCGCGGCCTGACGGCGTGCATCGGTGGGACGTGCGAGCACATCGGTGACGGCCTCGGCGAAGGCCGCGGCACGATCGGCCGCGACCGCGCCACAGTCGGCGGTGACGATATCGGCCAGGGCCGAGGATCGACTGGCCACCACCGGGGTGCCCGCGGCCAGGGCCTCGAGGGCGGCCAGTCCGAAGGTCTCGTGCGGGCCGGGTGCGAGGGACACGTCCGCCGTGGCCAGCAGGGTCGCCAATTCGGTTCGGTCGTCGATGAATCCGGTGAAGTGCACGGCGGGCAATCCCGCCCGCAGCGGCGGAATGCCGCGCGCCCGCCGCTCCAGGTTCTCGCGGCGCGGCCCGTCACCGGCGACCACCAGCCGGGCATCGACCCCGCTGCGGCGCAGTGCGCTCACCGCCTCGATGCTGCGATCCACCCGCTTCTCCACCGACAACCGGCCACAGTGCACCAGCAGCGGGTAGCCGTCGGCCCCCAGATCGGTACGCAGGCGCAGGTTCTGGCGGTCCGGCCGGAACATGTCCAGGTCCACCCCCAGCGGCACCAGTTCGACATTCGGCACATCGATGCGCTGGAACTCCGCGCGCGCGAATTCTGTTGTGCAGACCACGATGTCGTAGTTCTGCGCAGTCCGGCGATTGGCGGCGTCGGCGGCCCGGCGCGCGGCCGGTCCGGGCAGCACCTGCCCGAGCAGCCGGTCCAGGCGCTCATGGGAGATCATCACCCCGGCGATATCGTGCCGCCGCGCCCACCGTCCGAAGCCACGCAATGTCAACCGATCCGACACCTCGAGCACATCCGGGCGCAGGCCCCGCAGCACATCCGCGACCCGGCGCGGATGAGCCGCCCGATAGCCGCCGGTCCACGGAATCGCCGGAGCGGGCACCGTGATCCGCACGACCCCGGATGGCAATATCTCCTCGCCGCGCCGTGGACCAGGCACGATCAGCACCACCTCATGCCCCGCCTCGACATACCCCGCGCCGAGATGATGCAGTGCGGTGCGCAGCCCCCCGGAGCGCGGACCATAGAAATTAGCCAGCTGAACTATGCGCACGCGCTGATCGTCCAGGGCACGGGGTGCCCCTCAGCGCCCCCACCCCCAACATCGCGTGAACTCCGGCATAAGACCCGGGAAACCGCCTCGTCGGCGCGTATTGCCCGCCGAGCTCTCCGAAACTGTCGTGCAGGCGGTTTCGTCGCTATGGTCGTGCGCATGATCAAGATCGTCGCGCGCAATGCCGGTGCGCTGGCCGCCGTGGCCGCGTGCACCCTGGTGGCCGGCTGTGGCCTCACCGACGACCAGGTCGGCATCCCCGACACGGATTCACCCAAGCCGCGAGCCACGACATCCGCACCCGCACAAGCGAGTTCGACCGTGAACGCACAGCCGGTCCCGGCGACGACCAGTGCGGCCCCGGCCGTGAACGTGACGATCGGCGAGGTCCCCGGCAATCCGAACGCCGCCACCGCGCTGCAGCCGTGGGCGCGCGACCTGCTCGCCGGTGACCTCGAGGCGCTGGTCCGCAAATGCTGGACCATCGACCCCGACAATGCGCGGGACATGTACGCCGACCAGGACGGCATCCTCGCCGCCCTCGCCCAGCCCGGTATCGACGGCCAGTTCGCGGTCATCTGGAAGGGCCCCGCGCAGACGGTCAGCGTCAAGCGCACCGAGATCACCTCCGGATACGCCTGCCCCCGGGTCGCCGCGGCCGGAACCACCATCGGCTTCAATGACGCCGACGCCCGATACACGGTGCAGCGCTACCTGTCCCGCTGGATCGGCAAACCGGTGAACGCGAACGACACCGAAGGCAAATACCCTCTGGTCTGCGCCGGTTCCACCCTCGCGAACAACCCCGGAAAACTCACCGGGACCACCGCATTCGCCGCCTCCCAGATGACCTCGGAAAAGATCAGCCGCTCCGATGTCGAAGTATCGGTCCCGGTGACCAACTCCTCAGGCGTATCGCAGCCAACGACTTTCAGCCTGACCGTCGGCTCGGAAGGCTACTGCGTCAACGACATCCAATAGCTGCCGACTGCAGCGCAGCTGGGTTAATCGAATAGCACATACAGCAAAAATCGGCCGCGGAACCCAGAGGGGTTCCGCGGCCGGTTTCGGTCGTGTCGGCTGCGACTAGCGGCCGAACGAGCCGGTGAAGAGCGTGTTCAGGATGCCGGTGAGGGCCGCGCTGCCGGTGGCGGAACCCAGGTCGATGATCGAGCTACCCAAAGGGATCATGTCTGACTGCCTCTTTCGTTCGATACGTTCTGTTTACAAGACACAACGTATCGACCTTGATACGACCCAGCAAGGCACTGAAGCGGGAATCAGCTCGAGCGTATTTGTCGAGCAAAATGGCATCCAACAGTGTAAACATGCGCCTCACCACCGTCTTGACGGTTATCCGGAGGCGAGACCTCCTGTCTCATCTGTGATACATTGCACGTCATTATTGGAACGTAGGTGACGGTAATTCTTCCGGCCCCAGCACCTTGCGCAGAGCGCTCGCGACGGCCGCCAGTTCGCCCGGATCGAGCCGCGCGGCGAACCTTCGCTCGATCCCCGCGAGGTATCGCGGCGCGGCCTCGCGGAACTTCGCCCGCCCGGCCTCGGTAATGGCGACGAATGCCGAACGCCCGTCGTCGGGATTGGATTCGCGCCGGACCAGGCCGTGCGATTCGAGTTCGGTGACCAGTCGGCTCACTCGGGTGCGGCTCAAGACGACGCGCTCACCGAGGTCGCTCATGCGCAGCCGATCGAGACCATCGAGTTCCAGCAGCACGTCATACCAAGCGAGCGGGATGCCGACGCTGCGGCGCAGGTCGGCATCGAGCGCGGGCACCACCTGGGCGTGCACCCGCAGCAGTGCGGACCAGGCGGCGGCCGGGGAGTCATTGCGGGAGTGCGGCATCGGACCAGTGTAACCATTTGCGTGCGCGCGCACGCATCTAGTAGCGTGTGCACGCACGCAAATTTCGGAGAAAGGCAATCCCATGACTGCACTGATCACCCGCGATGAACTCGAGCAGCAGATCAAGGCGGGCACGGTGACGGTGATCGACGCTCTCGGCGGCGAGTACTACGCCAAGGCCCACCTGCCCGGCGCGCTCGAACTCGTCGAAAGCGATGTGGAAACCCGGGCCGCGCAACTGCTCCCGGACCGCACCGCGGCCATCGTCACCTACTGCTCCAATGCCGCCTGCGGCAACAGCCAGCAGGTGGCCACCAAGCTGGAAGCCCTGGGCTACACCAATGTCCGCAAGTACCGTGAAGGCATCCAGGATTGGAGCGAGGCGGGCCTGACCGTCGAGTCCGGTCACTGAGCCCGGCGGTACCGCACCGAGCGTCGGGGCGCGGGGGAACCCCCCGGCCCCCCCCCCCAAACCAAACGCCCGCCCCAGGGGCCCCCCCCCATAATATTTTTTAACAATGTTTTATTAAAAAAGT